>NZ_AUFZ01000017.1 GCF_000426765.1 Vibrio litoralis DSM 17657
TATTCTAGAAACTAATTGAGGGCTTATTAGTCGAGCTTCATGACCAAACTGTGATACAAGGCGCTTCCAGTAATTAGATGTCGCACAGGCTTCAAATATCACGATAGTAGGTGTTTGATTGGCAATCCAAGATGTGAATGCTTGCGGCGTCATTTCATTGTTTGAAAGCACTTTATTGTTTGTGTACACACAAACTTGAAACACATCTTTTGCTAAATCAACACCAATAATAGTAGAATTATTCATAACTGTTTGACTCCCAATAAAAATTTATTAGCAGGTTAAGTTTAGCTGAGGAGAGGGAGTCTAATTATCTGTTATGTGAATAAGAGATAGTCATGAGCTCTGGAGGAAGAATGGGTAATAAGAAATTTGATATTATTGGTGCACCATTTAATAAACTTGGTTACTTAAAGACAGAAAAAAATACAGTTGAAGGGCTCCGCAGCACTGATGAATTTACTTGGTTAGCTTTAAGTAATTGGATAGATGTCCGTAACTCTCGTTGGGGAATGGACATCAAAGATGTTGGCGATATAACTACAAATAAAAGTGTAAATGATGCCATTTTAAATGACCAAAATGAAAAGGCTTTAGGCATTTATTGTGACGAACTAAAGTCCAAATTATTGAATAGTTTCGAAGCTGGTAGAACTCCTATAACAATTGGAGGTGATCACTCTATAGCGGTCGGTACTGTGCAAGCAGCTTTAGAACATTATCAAAAAAATAAAAATGAAAAAGTAGCTGTTGTATGGGTTGACGCTCATGCGGATTGCAATAGCTCTCTTGATAGCAACCTTCATGGTAAGCCTCTAGCAATGTTAATGAACGAATATCGCCATAATGGTTGGTCAGTACCCACAGAGTCACAGTTGAGTTCTGAACAGGTCTTTTATATTGGTGTCCGAGACTTAATGCCTAATGAGTTTGAGTTTATTTCGAACTCCAGCGTTACAAACTACGATATGACCTACTTGGACACACATGGTATTCAAAGCGTATTAGCTGACTTAATGGCCAAAATTGATAGTCAATTTGATCGTGTATATTTGTCCTTTGACTACGATGCACTTGATGGCAGCATATTTCGGGCCTGTGCCACGCCTAATATCGGTGGTCTATCCGCACGCGAAGCATTGCACCTTGTCCATACAATAGCATCTAGTCCTAAGTTTATCGGAGCTGACTTTGTTGAATATATGCCTGAACTGGACGAAAAAAGTATTTCAAAAGAGTTGATGGTGAAACTAATTGATGCAGTTTGGGGCTTTCGCGCTTAAATACACATAACAAGGCGCTTAAGTCTGATTCGTGAACAGGTGCCATTTTCGCTTCGCTCCAATTTTGGCACACTTTCACTCACAGCTTAGCTTGGCGTTATGTGCTATCATCAATTTCTTCCACTTTACGGTGTTTTTTATGAAACTTATTCCTCTTTTAAAGCAGCCTCGCATTCACTGACGGCATAGTGTTATTTCAATAATTCTTATTATTTAACATTAGCTTGAGGCTTCGTATGCAAAAAAAACATTGGTCAAAATTTCAGTTACTTCATGAGGTGGTAACTAACCCTAATATTTCTATCAAAGGTACTCACAGTTATTACAGTAATTGCTGGGATAGCGGGTTTGAAGAATCTGTTGTTCGATATCTTCACGGTGATGAAGTTAGCCGTAATTGGGAGCCAAGGTGGAAAATAGATAAGCTCCATATTGGTGATTATGTTTGTATTGGTGCAGAAGTGGTTATCTTAATGGGTGGTAATCATACCCATAGAGCGGATTGGTTCTGCTTGTACCCATTTATGGATTACATTGATGAAGCATATATCGGTAAAGGTGATACCTTTATCCATGATGGTGCGTGGCTCGGAATGAGGTCAATGGTTATGCCTGGCGTAACTATTGGAGAAGGTGCGATAGTTGCAGCAAATAGCGTAGTAACCAAAGATGTTGCTCCCTATAGTGTTGTTGGAGGAACGCCCGCGAAATTAGTCAAATATCGTTTTGATGAATCGATTATTGCTGAGCTTTTGCAAATGCGGATCTATGATTGGCCTTTGGAGAAGTTTGAAGCATTGAAACGGTATCTGTGTGCGTCAGATATCCAACAACTGAAAAGAGCAGTACTGGCGTACGATGGTAAAAACTAGCACATAACAAACGACTATGGCGTCAATAATTAAATTTTAACTCTATTTTCATCCCACATGACGCCATCCCTTAGTATCGAATTTAAGATAACAACCATCTTTCTAACACAGGCAATGATGGCGACTTTCTTGGGCTTTTTTTGGTTATCGTTGCTACACCGATAAGAGAAGCTGCTGCCTCTTGCTGATACTGCTAGATTAAGGAGCGACAGAGAGTTTGGCGCGAATAAAATCACTGTGATTAACGTATAACAGTTCGGCGACTTTTCGAATAATTGCTTCTTCAATTGGGTCTAGAACGTTATCTGCATAAGCGACTTGCCACATGGATTGAATCAGCTCAAAACGTTGTTGATGTTCTAAATCGCGTAATTGGTCGGTAAATTCATAAAGAGATGCCGAGTTTTCTGAACGCAAAGTGGCCTCTTGTAATAAAGCTTTCGCATCCGCTTTGGTTAAAGAAAGCAGCTTACCGAGCATTTGTATTTTGGCGGCTTCTTCTTTTTCATCAACAGAATGATCGGCTTGCGAAACCTGACAGAGCAAGGCGGCTATCGCTAGGTTAGTATCAACCGATTGATTTTCTTGAATGTTTTCATCAACGATTTGATTAAAGAAGCTTTTTAAAGATTGAATCATAATGACCTACTAACTAGTTTGTATAAAGACACCCTAAAACTTTGACATTAAAAATCAAGAAAAGTCTTCATCAATCAAAATGATTTAGCGATATAATGCCGCTTTCCTTACACCTTATTTGCCAATTTGGAATGTCATGTTTGATATAAATAGTACTGTGATACTTGCGATGGGAATGATTTTCCTTGGCTCATTTGTACAAAGCGCGATTGGTTTTGGGCTCGCGGTAGTCGCGGCTCCTTTGTTGTTCTTAATTTCTCCTCAATATGTCCCGGCACCGATAGTGATGGTGGCGTTATTTAACTCACTTTTTAATGCCTATAAATACCGCAATAACATTTCTATTGGTGGTTTGAAAATGGCGATTTATGGTCGCATTCCTGGCTCTGTTGCTGGGGGCGTTTTACTGCTGTACGTGTCTAGTTCCGTTTTATCATTGTGGCTAGGTGGAATGGTGTTATTAGCCGTATTGATTAGTTTAATGCCGATACGTTTTGAACCGACCCCAAATAGAATGGCAGTTGCAGGCTTTTTCTCCGGTTTTATGGGCACTAGTTCAAGTATTGGTGGGCCACCAATGGCGTTGATTTTGCAGCACCAAGATGCTTCATCGTTACGCGGTAACCTAGCGGCGTTCTTTGTTTTCAGCTCAATGATATCCCTAGTCGTTCAATACTTTATTGGCTATTTGACTTGGCAGCACGTAGTTATGACGCTCCCGTTGTTGCCAATGGGGTGGCTTGGTTATGTTGCAGCGCAAATGGTGGTGAAGTATGTCTCGAAAGAGTGGATTCGCATTTTTACCCTAGTGTTGTGTCTAGCCAGTGCCACGACAGCGATTGTGCGTGGCTTGCAGTTGTAGTCTTAGACTATAAAGATTAATTAGGGCGACAGTTTAGATCTCATTTCGCCCTGTGTTACAATTTTGATAATTCTATATTTTATGAGTGCAGAGCAATCTTCATCTGCGCTCTCTAATCGTTTCAATAGGAATCGTTTTGACCAACCCTCATGATAACGCCCATTCTTCCGCTGATTCTCACTCATCAACTCAAGAGATGACCACCCAAGAGAATGGCGCGCAGGGCAATACTGCTGGCAGCCTACGTGCCGCATTAAAAGATTGCATGATCCGTGACCGCTTTCGTTTAAGTAAGCGAATTCATGGTGCTAGTAAAATTAAGAAACCAGAAGCGAAAGCCGCGGTGTTTGATGAAATCGCCATGGATATTGCCAAGTCGATGATGGTGGTGCAAAACCGTAGCCTACATAAACCGCATATTGAATATCCTGAAAACTTACCAGTTAGTCAAAAGCGTGATGATATTGCAGAAGCGATTGCTAATAACCAAGTGGTGATTATTGCTGGTGAAACGGGGTCAGGTAAAACTACCCAAATTCCGAAAATATGCAGCGAACTTGGTCGAGGCCGAGCGGGTTTAATCGGTCATACTCAACCACGTCGTTTAGCGGCGCGTTCTGTTGCCAGCCGTATTGCGGAAGAGATGCAAACTCCAATGGGTGAGTATGTCGGCTATAAGGTTCGGTTTAACGATCAGATTTCCGATAATACCCAAATTAAGCTGATGACCGATGGTATTTTGCTGGCGGAAATTCAGCACGATCGCTTTTTAAATCAATACGACACCATCATTATCGATGAAGCGCACGAACGTAGCTTGAATATTGATTTCATCATGGGTTACCTGAAAGAGTTACTACCAAAGCGCCCAGACCTTAAAATTATCATTACTTCGGCAACCATTGACCCAGAACGTTTCTCTAACCATTTTGATAAAGCGCCAATTATTGAAGTGTCGGGTCGAACTTATCCGGTTGATGTGCGGTATCGTCCGCTGAATCCAGATGATGCCGACCAAGATCTTGACCAACTAGAAGGTATTTTCCAAGCGGTCGATGAATTATGTGATGAACCCGGTTTAGGTGACATTCTCATTTTCATGAATGGTGAACGTGAAATTCGTGATACCGCGGATGCGCTTTCAAAGCGTACGAATACTAACCGCAATATGCGAGATACTGAAATCGTGCCTTTGTATGCGCGATTATCATCTGCCGAGCAAAACCGAATCTTCCAATCACATACTGGTCGCCGTATTGTGTTGGCGACCAACGTAGCCGAAACCTCGTTAACGGTTCCGGGAATCAAATATGTTATTGATCCGGGTACCGCGCGTATTAGTCGTTATAGCTACCGTACTAAAGTGCAGCGTTTGCCTATCGAGCCGGTATCTCAAGCCAGCGCCAATCAGCGTAAAGGGCGTTGTGGCCGTGTCAGCGAAGGTATTTGTATTCGACTGTATTCGGAAGAGGATTTTAACTCACGTCCGGAATTTACCGACCCTGAAATTCTGCGTACTAACTTAGCCTCGGTGATTTTACAAATGACGGCACTAGGGCTAGGTGATATTGAAGCCTTCCCATTTGTTGAAGCGCCAGATAAGCGTAATATTCAAGATGGTGTGCGTCTGCTAGAAGAACTGGGTGCGATTAATCCGAATGCCAAAGATCCTAAAAAACGGTTAACCGCAATAGGGCGCAAATTAGCTCGCTTGCCGATTGACCCTCGCTTAGCGCGTATGGTTCTTGAATCGGTTAAATATAACTGCTTGCAAGAAGTGATGATTATTGCCTCGGCGTTGTCGATTCAAGATCCACGTGAACGTCCTAGTGATAAACAACAGAGCTCAGATGAGAAGCACAAACGTTTTTTCCATGAAGAGTCAGACTTTTTTACCTTTGTGAACGTTTGGAACTACATCAAAGAGCAACAAAAAGCCTTATCGAGCAATCAATTCCGTAAGCAGTGTAAACAAGATTACTTAAATTACTTACGTGTCCGTGAATGGCAAGATGTGTATTTCCAACTGCATCAAGCGATGCGTGAAATGGATGCCAAGCTCAACACAGAAGCGGCCGGTTACCAATCGGTTCATACTGCATTATTAGTCGGTTTACTGTCGCATATTGGTGTGAAAGATACCGAAAAGAGTGAATATCAAGGTGCACGTAATGCACGTTTTCATATCTTCCCTGCATCAGGTTTATTTAAAAAGCAGCCTAAATGGATCATGTCGGCAGAGCTGGTGGAAACATCAAAGCTGTGGGGACGCATCATTGCTAAAATCCAGCCTGAATGGGTTGAACCTCTTGCACCGCACTTAATCAAGCGTAGTTATAGCGAACCTCATTGGTCGAAAAAGCAAGCGGCTGTTATCGCGTCAGAAAAAGTGATGCTGTATGGCATTCCGATTGTGCCTAAGCGTAATGTGAATTATGGGCCAATTGATCCGGTTGTCAGCCGTGAAATCTTTATTCGTAGTGCGTTGGTAGAAGGCGATTGGGAAACCAAACATAAATTCTTCCATCAAAACCGTAAGTTATTACGAGAAGTCGAAGAGCTTGAGCATAAATCACGTCGTCGTGACATTTTGGTCGATGATGATGAGCTATTTAATTTCTACGATCAACGTGTCAGTACTGACGTAGTCTCAGGACGTCATTTTGATTCGTGGTGGAAAAAGGCCAGCAAAGAAAATCCTGAACTACTCGATTTTGAAAAAGAGATGTTGTTCCAAGGTGATGCCAGTCATGTGACCGACTTAGACTACCCAAACTTTTGGCATCAAAATGGTTTGAAGTTAAAACTGAGTTACCAATTCGAGCCTGGGCAAGACAATGATGGTGTGACAGTACATATTCCGCTACCCATTTTGAACCAAGTGAGTCCGGATGGCTTTGATTGGCAGATACCGGGTTTACGTCATGAGCTAGTGGTAAGTTTGATTAAATCATTGCCTAAAGGGTTACGTCGTAACTTTGTACCAGCGCCAAACTATGCGGATGCGTTTCTATCTCGTGTTACCCCAATGGAAATGCCAATTCTAGATGCGTTAGAAAAAGAATTACGTCGCATGACTGGGGTAGAAGTGAAGCGGGAAGATTGGCAACTCGAACAAATTCCAGATCACCTTAAAGTGACATTCCGCGCGGTCGATCACCGTAAACGTAAGCTAAAAGAGCATTACGATTTATACGAACTTAAAGAAAGCTTGAAAGATAAAGTTCAAGAAACCTTATCAAAAGTGGCTGACGATGATATCGAGCAGCAAGGTTTGCATACATGGAGCTTTGGTGAACTACCAACGGTTTACCAACAAAAACGTGGTGGCTTTGAGGTTAAAGCTTTTCCTGCTTTAGTCGATGCGAAAGATAGTGTTGCAATTAAACTATTTGAAACCGAACAAGAGCAGCAACAGGCGATGCGCGCAGGTCAACGTCGACTAGTGTTGCTTAATGTACCGTCACCGATTAAATATTTGCACAGCAACCTACCGAATAAATCAAAATTGGGTTTGTACTTTAACCCTTATGGTAAAGTGCTCGATTTAATTGATGACTGCATTGCTTGTGGTGTTGATAAATTGATTGAACAAAAGGGCGGCCTAGTATGGCAACCTGAACAGTTTGAAGCATTGAAAGAGCATGTCCGTGCTGAGTTGGGAGATACGGTTGTCGATATCGCACAGCAAGTAGAAACGATTTTAACTACTGCCTTTAACATTAATAAAAAGCTTAAAGGTAAAGTTGATTTAAGCATGGCATTTGCGTTATCGGATATTAAAGCGCAAGTAGAAGGTTTGATTTTTAAAGGCTTTGCCACCGAATGTGGTTGGAAGCGTCTACCTGATATTTTGCGTTATTTGAAAGCGATTGAACGTCGAATGGAAAAATTGCCAATTGATCCAAATAAAGACCGCTTACATATCTTGAAGGTAGAGTCGGTGACTAAGGATTACAAAGAACTGCTGAACAAGATCCCTAAAGGGGTAGAGATCCCCGATTCCGTCAAGGAGATACGCTGGATGATCGAAGAGCTACGTGTGAGCTACTTTGCTCAGCAATTAGGCACGCCATATCCGGTTTCAGATAAGCGAGTTAAGAATGCTATTGATGCATGTTAAATAATAATAAGTAAGAATATCCCCTTCGTATTTGAAGCTGCAGCTTTGTTGACGGCGCTCATTCGCCCCAATCACATAGGCGAGCTATGCTCATGGGATGGGGCCTCATTCACTTGTCGCCTCACTGCAACTCCAATTACTTTGGGTATATCATTCACTTGTCGCCTCACTGCAACTCCAATTACTTTGGGTATAGTTTGTGGCTGTTTTGTAAGTAAATGATTGAAATAGTCGCTAAAGTGAGATTTTTTCTTGATTTTACAGCCCATCTCACTAATCATGCATAATAAGTTTTAAATATGGATTTTGAGCCACTCTCATTTCCATGAATATGATAATCGAAGGATTCGAAGGGATTACAATGAAAAAAACGCTTTTAGCTTTGGCTTTAATGGGTGCGGCGTCACCTGCACTAGCTGACTCGTGGCTTTATGCTGGTGTGAACTACGGTACGGCTGATTTTACTGAATCAGGTGCTGGTAATGAAGGTACTTACGGTGTGAATATCGGTACAGGTATTTTACCATTTATCGGCGTTGAAGCAGGTTACTGGGACTTAGGTGATATCGGCGGTTCTGATTTAACGACTGTTTATGCGGCAATCAAGCCAAGCATCAATGTTGGCCCTCTAGAATTCTACGGTAAACTCGGTGCTAACAAGTATGATGTAGGCTCTGGTCAATTTAAGAGTGATGATGGTTATGACATGATGTATGGCGCTGGTGTTGAATACACAGTGTTAGATGGCATTCCTCTAGGTTCGTTGTCACTTGGTCTTGCTTACAACCATTTTGGTTTTGATAAGTTTGACGCAAATACTTATACCGTTAGTGCAACATTCCACTTTTTATAAGTTTTAAATTTACCTAAAGCAAGAGCCTCGATATTGAACATATCGAGGCTCTTTTTATTTTAGATATTCTTGTTATATTAGGTAGAGTTAGAAGCGGTAAGCAACACCAAATGCCAGTGTTGAAGATACTAAAGAGTAGGCATCACCATCGTTGTTTTCTTCTTCACTAAAGAATAAATCCCCTTGATAGATAGCTCGTACCGATAAATGAGGTAGGAAGTTTGGTGTATACTCAACACCTGTACCAAAGTGGAAACCGACATTATCCTCAGTAAGATCGCTATCTACGTAGGCAAGACCAGGAAGGGCAAATAAGCGTATACCATTGTCAAAAGTGTAACCAATATTGGCGGCAACCGAGTAACTTTTGACCGATTCTTTTCCGAATGTTTGACCACCAGATTTTACCTTCACATCGCCATAGTTAATATAATTTGCTTCAACTCCGACAATTTTGTTGAAGTAATAGCCACCATAAATTTGGTGACTAGTACTGCTTGTATCAGTTTCTGCATTAGAGTTGATTTGTTCTTTTGCAATATCATCATCACTGAAATACGACTGACCAAAACCAGAACCAAGATAAAAACCTGAAAAATCTCGGTTGGTTGTATCTGCATCAGCTGCTAGAGTAGGTGCTGCAATAGGTAATGTAGTGCCTAATAAACAAAGCACTAATTTTAAATTCTTCATATATTTCCCTCTGAAATGTGATGCAGTTAACATATCACTGTGATGTTTTATTTGTAATTAAATATTAACCAATTATTGATTTGACGCAATTTATATAGGAAATATGAATCAATTAAACATTCAGCAAACAAATAATCGCACTGTACTTAACGTGTTGTGATCTTATTTGTATCAATATAAATATTGCGTTTACATATGCTGTGTTTTATCGATTTAAGGTGTGCCAATGCTTTTACAGTTAGACGAAGTTGAAGAGCTACGCCAAGCCAAGCAATTATTGGAAAACCCTGGCTTGGCCGCCAAAATGTCCAACGCGATAGGCTCACCCATAGAGCAAGGGTTAAAACTATTACCTAAAAGTTGGAATAGCAGTATTAATGATGTGACGCAAAAAGCCTTATTAAAAGCCTCTGATGCTGCAATTTACACGATGAAGAGCACGGCTACTGGACTCGCTTCAAACCGAATGCATAAGTTGAGTGTTGCGGTAACTGGCGGGGTTGGTGGGTTTTTTGGTGTCGCCGGTATTGCGGTTGAGCTGCCCATTTCAACCACGATTATGTTGCGCTCGATTGCGGATATTGCACGTGCGGAAGGGGAATCGGTTTCTAACCTAGAGACCAAATTAGCTTGTTTAGAAGTGTTTGCACTAGGTGGAAAAAGCAAACAAGATGATGGTGCTGAAAGTGGTTACTATGCAGTAAGAACCGCATTAGCGAAATCTGTGCTCGATGCTTCAGAGTTTCTAGCTAAAAAAACCATTACCGACCAAGGTTCGCCGATTTTGGTGAAGTTTACCGCTGAAATAGCCAAACGATTTGGTATTCAAGTTACTGAAAAAGCGGCAGCCCAAGCAGTACCAGCAATTGGTGCAGCAGGTGGCGCAATCATTAATACTATCTTTATTGGCCATTATCAGGACATGGCAACCGGGCATTTTATTATCCGCCGCTTAGAAAGAACCTATGGCAAGGAACTCGTGCAGCAAGAGTACAATAAGCTTTGATACCAATTCCAACAAGTAACTGAGCACTTTAGTTTGCTAAAAATTTATACTATTTACTTATTGGATTTTGCATGATGATTTATCTCCTATACTGAATAACACTCAATAAAAAGGAGATGATTATGCAGGAACAAGTTCTTGAGTTTTGGTTTCAAGTCTTATCGCCAGAGCAGTGGTGGGCAAAGGATCCCGAATTAGACTCTTTAATTGAATACAAGTTTGCTAATTTACATATTCAAGCAGAGCAAGGAGAGCTTTACACATGGCGCTCAGAGCCGAAAGGGGCGCTTGCAGAAATCATCATTCTTGACCAATTTTCCCGTAATATTTATCGAGATACGCCAAGAGCTTTTGCTAGCGATGCTCAAGCTTTAACACTTTCCCAAGTAGCGATTAGCCAAGGTCTTGATCAACATTTAAGCAAAGATGAACGTTTGTTTTTATATTTGCCTTATATGCACAGCGAATCAGCAATGATCCATGAAATTGCCGTTGGGTTATTTACTGAACTCGGTTTGCCATCCAATCTAGGTTTTGAATATAAGCACAAAGCGATTATTGAACGTTTTGGTCGTTACCCTCACCGTAATGATATTTTAGGCCGACCTTCAACCGACGCCGAGGTTGAGTTTTTAAAACAACCTAACGCCGGTTTTTAGTCTAATTACGTATTCAGTACACTTTACAAATAACGTGACTTTAAATGCGCTTTGAAATGCTCGGCGTTTAAGGTTTCGCCAGTGGCTTGTTTAACAAGATCATCGGTTGAAAACTGACTAGCTTTCTTCCAAATATTCTCATCTAACCAAGCAAAGATTAAGCTTAAATCGCCTGATTCAATTACTTCAGAAACATTTACTTGTTTACGCATACTTGCCATGAATTGAGCAGCATACATGGCACCAAGTGTGTAACTTGGGAAGTAACCAAAAGCGCCGTCGGTCCAGTGAATATCTTGCATACAACCATTTTGGTAATTATCTTTGGTTGATAAGCCAAGGTAAGCCTGCATTTTTTGATCCCATAACTCTGGAACATCTTTATAAGAGATATTGCCATTCATCAAATCACGTTCAATTTCATAACGTAGGATGACATGAGCAGGATAGGTGAGCTCATCGGCATCAACACGAATAAAGCCTTTTTCTACGCGAGTATAAAGCTTGCGGAAATTGTCCGCCGAAAAGGCAGGTTGATCTCCAGCTCGAAATTCACTTCTCGCCATTGCTGATAAATGGTTAATAAATTCTGGGCTGCGGCCTAGTTGCATTTCAAAGAACAGAGATTGTGATTCATGAATACCCATTGATCTGGCTTCACCGACGGGTAAACCTGCTAATGAGGTAGGTAACCCTTGTTCATAACGAGCGTGCCCAGTTTCATGAATTGTGCCCATTAGCGATTGGATAAAATCATTTTCATCATAGCGAGTAGTGATCCGAACATCAGTCGGTACGCCGCCACAAAATGGATGCACGCTTTCATCTAAGCGGCCATGCTCAAAATCAAACTGCAAAAACTTCATCGCTTTTAAGCCTAGTGCTTTTTGTTGTGAACTTGGAAAGCGACCTTTCGGATATATCACACTTTCCTTGTCTTGCTTTTCAATCACTCGATCCACAAGATTGGGCAGCCAAGTTTTCACATTTTCAAACACGACATCTAACGATTGGCTGGTTGTGCCGGGCTCATAGAGCGAGAGCATGGCATCGTAAGGCGTAGTGCCTAAACTATCGGCGCGAATCTGTGCTTCTTGCTGGGATAGGTTTACCACTTCTTGCCAATTTTGAGCGAAGCCATTCCAATCATTTTGTTTACGTTGTGTTCGCCAAGCATGTTCACATTTAGAACCGGCTAAGGATTTGGCTTGTACGAGATCTTGTGGAAGGACGGTAGCCTGCTGCCAGCGCTGTTTCATTTCACGTAAACTGGCTTTCTCGATAGGGCTTAATGATTCTTGTTCTGCTTCATGGAACCAGTCTTCTAATTGTGGCTCAGTGCTGAGTTGATGAATTAACACTGATAATTCTGCCATTGCTTTGGAGCGAGCTTCATTGCCACCGCTTGGCATAACGGCAGCTTGATCCCAACCAGAGATTGCCGCTAAATGATTAAAGTTAGCGATTTTCTGTGCGTGTTGAACGAGTTTTTGATAATGGATCATAATTTTCCTTAATTCATTGCTGCGCAGTATGACTTCATCTTATAACATCTTGAAAAGAACGCTGCAAAACTCTTTATTTACTAAGCTTTCACTGATATAACAAACATTCATTTGGACGTTTACCATAGGGACATTATGGACTTTTATATCATCAATTCTGGCGCATTTTTGATTGCGATTACTATTTTGACACTCACTCCGGGATTGGATACCGCACTTGTGATCAGGAACACGTCTCGAAGTGGTAGTGTAGACGGTTGTGTGACCAGTTTAGGGATCTGCTGTGGTTTGTTTGTCCATGCCACGTTATCTGCCATTGGTATTTCAGCGATATTGCTACAGTCTGCTGAACTATTCCATGCGATGAAATTAGTCGGTGCAGCTTATCTAATCTACCTTGGTGTAACCAGCTTAATTGCGATTTGGAAAGGCCAGGGTCAATTAGATGTCACAAGTGGTACAGTTGGAAAACCATTATCTGCTAAGCGCTCGTTCCGTGAAGGTTTATTGTCGAATGTGCTTAACCCGAAAACAGCGGTATTTTATTTAGCCTTTTTGCCTCAATTTATTAATCCTGAGCATTCAGCTTTACTACAGTCATTATTCATGGCCTCGATTCACTTTGTGATTGCGATGGTATGGCAGTGTGGCATCGCGACTATGGTGCATTCTGCGAAAAACTGGGTGCAAAATTCCTCAGCAATGAAGTGGATGGAAGGGATCACTGGTGCCGTTTTGATTACTCTTGGTCTAAAATTAGCATTAGGTAACGATTAAGTGCTTGAATGAATGCGGGACTTCACAAAGTGATGCTGTATTCAGTAAAAATGACATTGTGAAAACAAACCTTGCAATAGGGGATGCTGTAATTTCATGATAAATTTTTGTTCGAGATAAAAGCATTTTAGGCAAGGCAAGTCGGTTGTAGCTTAGTACTCTAAGTAAATGAGACTTAACGAAGTATAAAATGCTTTTAGCCGAACCCTTTGGGCAGCGTTTGTTGGGCCTTTGAGCTGCGTTATCGGCTTCTCGTGTAGGTTAACTACACCACGAAGCCTCTGCCTTGCTTAAAGGCCCAACAATTCGCTGCAAAAATCATCATGAAAATACTGCAGCCCCTAACTAGGTAATTTTCCATGAAGATGTTATAAATTTTTAAGCTTATTGAATAACTTACTGACTTTTGTAAGCGACATAACATTGAAAGGGATACTATGACTCGATTGATTGCCATTGCCATCTTTGTGGTGCTTGCATATTTGCTACTGAAATATCGAACCAATGCCAAACTACAAACCTGGGTGGCAATAGTCTTGTCATCTGCATTACTAATCTATATTAGCTCCGTGGTGATTACTGAGCTTGTTCGTTAGGTATGCATTTCCATTGGTTCAACATCGTTAATAAATCTAGGAAACACGACATCCATGAATAATAAAGTTCCGCTCATGATTTCAACAGTTATTGGGGTTGTTTTAGGCTCGGTGATTACTTACGCCGTTATTAACCCATCAGCAAAAGAAGCAACACTTCAGCAAAATGAACTGGCTGGAAAACATCAGCAATTATTAGCGAAAGTCGAAACATTACAAACTAAGCTAGATACCGAAGGGCAATCATTCGAACAAAAATCTCAGCAACAACAAGAAAAGATAGATCAACTGACTCAACAGTTATCGAAACTACAGCAGCAAAAGAAAAAAGTTGAAAAAACCTTAGTTGTGCAAAAAGAGCAAGCGGTTTCATTGAAAACAGAAAATAAGCAGCTAGAGAAAACCACTGAACTACAAAGTGATTTATATAAACAGTCCCATGAGTTATTTGATAAAGAAGATGAGTTGGAATCTCAAGTTGCTAAGCTGACAACGACTCGTGATAAGTTGGCGGCTCAAACAAAAAAACTCAAAGAAGAGTGTAAGTTATTTAAAGACGGCACCAGTTGGGATCCTAAATCAGACTCATGTAAAAAAGAGAAGCTCGCCACTGAGCAAATCGGAAAAATTGATAGCGCTCTAGTTAAGAAAAAGCAAGAACTCGCCGATGTGAAAGCCTTAATTACGAAGCTAGGTATAAAACCTCAGAGTTAAAGTTTAATCGTTATACGTAGCTCTTAGCTGAGGCTATTTAATAAAAGAAAGGCGATACTCTGATGTATCGCCTTTCTTCATTAAAGTTGTAGTGGATGATGGATTTAGTCTTTAAAGTTATTGAATTGGAAGGGTTGGTCCATCTCGGAACCTTTTACGAGTGCCATAACTTGCTGTAAATCATCACGCTTTTTACCAGTTACACGAACTTTATCACCTTGAATCGAAGCTTGAACTTTGATTTTCGAGTCTTTAATCAGTTTTACCACTTTCTTGGCAATGGCAACATCAATGCCTTGTTTAAAGCTGGCTTCTTGAGTGTGCGTTTTACCAGTTTGGTCGGCTTTTTGTAAGTCTACCGCATTGGCATCGACACCACGCTTAGCAAGTTGACCACGAAGCATAGTCATCATTTGTCCAAGTTGATATTCGTTTTCTGCAGTCAGTTTTACAATATCGTTCTTAAACTCAAAGCTAGCGTTTACGTTACGAAAGTCAAAACGTGTATCCAACTCACGATTGGCGTTTTCTGCGGCGTTTCTTACTTCAACGCTGTCCACTTCAGAAATTATGTCAAATGAAGGCATGTTCAGTTCTTCTCCGATTGATTCTTAATGGTATTGGCAAGCATGTCGAGCATGGTTACCGTATCTTTCCAACTTAGGCATGGATCAGTAATCGATTTACCATAGGTGAGGGCATTCAAGTCCGTCATTGGTTGATTACCTTCCTCGATAAAGCTTTCCGCCATGATACCTGCGATTGATTGAGATCCATTGCTGATTTGGTTGCAAATATCTTGCGCCACATCTAATTGTTTACGATGCTCTTTCTGGCAGTTAGCGTGGCTGAAATCTACTACTAAGCGGGGCGTTAAGCCTACATCGATTAATTGTTCACAAGCAGATTTAATCGATTCTGCATCAAAGTTAGGGCCTGTATCACCGCCACGTAAAATAGTATGACCGTATGGGTTACCCGATGTGCGATAAACCGTCATTCGACCATTTTTATCTGGCGAGCAAAAGTAATGGGACGCTTGTGCTGCACGAATGGCATCGGTTGAAATCTTCACATTGCCATTGGTACCATTCTTAAACCCAACAGGGCAAGAAAGCGCCGAAGCCATTTCACGGTGAATTTGGGACTCAGTGGTACGTGCACCGATTGCGCCCCATGAAATAAGGTCAGCGATATATTGGCCGGTCACCATGTCTAAAAACTCAGTCGCAGTAGCTAAGCCAAGCTTATTGATATCGAGCAGTAATTTACGAGCTTTGTTTAAACCGTCTTCTAACGCGTAACTACCGTCGAGGTTAGGATCGGTAATTAAGCCTTTCCAACCAATCACCGTTCTTGGTTTTTCAAAGTAAGTACGCATCACAATAAATAGCTGATCTTTGTATTGATCTTGCAGTTCATTAAGGCGTTGCGCATAGTCCAGTGCTGCGTTGGTATCATGAACCGAGCATGGTCCAACAATCGCCAGTAGGCGAGAATCTTTACCTGACAAAATGTTTTCTATCTGGCGGCGCGAGTTTTCAATATGTTCTGCCACATCATCAGGCAGTGGGTGAGCTTGCATTAATTCCATCGGCGTAGGCATAGGCCCTAACGCTTGAGTTCTTAGCTCATCGGTTTTTAAAGGCATTCGTTTGTCTTCATTTAAAGATACACTGGCTAAAGATAACGGAAATAGCGGAGGGAATAAACGTTCACGGACATTTTGTTGGGGAATTTTATTACTTTGTTATTAATTGATGTCTTATTAAGCAGGAAATTGGGATTTTTCTTGTTTTGTTTCTCTAATCTCAGTATTTTCAGACTATAACTATATTAATGGAGTTATTATGTCGGATACTGTGCAAGGGACAATCCCAACTAATGCATTACTAGGGGATGTGCTGCCATCTTCTCAATCATCAATTGAAAGTGCGACGCATCTGTTTGTCTCGTTAAGTGATTTAGTGCAAGAAAGCATTTTTTATCACCCAGAAATTGGGCTGCATTTGGATACCTTATCTGAGGTAGATAAATCGAGTTTACAAGCACTACTTGGTGAACAATCTGCTGATGAACATTTCGTGTCGACGCTAGTATCGCGTATCGAGTCTTCAATATTACCCCAACATAAACAGGTGAGAGTCTGCTTATCCGATGCTGACAGTTATGCTTATAAGGCTCTGATTGGTGGCAGTATTGAAAAGCAGGAAGTTAACCCTGTGATAGGCGTTCGAGGTGTTTCTCGTTTTGCTTCTGCTGAATATACCCATTCCTTTGAACTTGAATGTAAAGTGATTAAACAGCTACGTGAGAAAGGAATCGATATTGAAATCGTAGTGCCATTTGTAAGAGCGTTAAGTGATGCTGCAATGGTGATTGATCGTTTGGCTGTTCAAGGGCTACCGAGAGGGCTGGGTGGATTAAAAGTTCTGTATTGCTGTGATGCGCCTTCTTCAGTGTTGCTCGCGGATAAGCTTCTCCAGTATTTTGATGGTTTAGTGGTGAATACCGGCAATTTAACTCAATTAACCTTGGGGGTAGATATCCATAACGAAGCATTAGAATCGTTATTTAATCCAGATCATGAAGCGGTATTAATGCTGTTATCACAAGCAGTAAAAGCGGCCAGTCATGCGAATAAGCCTTGTGTGGTGTACTGTCAAAATCTTACGGACTATCCTAAGATCCAAGAAATGCTGGCGGAGCTAGACTCGGTACAAGTTCTTGCTGCTGTGTAATTAATCAAAACATACTATCGTTGTCACAAAAAGCCGACTTAACTGTCGGTTTTTTTTATGTCGCTAACAGCTTGTCAATTTTACTGTTGACGAAGTTGTTAATACTGATTTAACTGGTCTGATGTGATAACTAAAAAGGAACATATCCATGACGGCACTTAGCAAGGCAAACCAGCATTTAAAATATTTCGGTGAACAATTGGTTCCTATGATTGGCTATTGTCAGCCTGAGATTTTGAAGCTAACTGATGAATCGGTTGAAATTAAAATTCCACTAAATAAAGAAACCAAAAATCATCTGCATAGTATGTACTTTGGCGCTCTTGCCGTTGGGGCCGATGCGGCGGGTGGCTTTTTGGCGATCAGTAAATCTGAGCAAATGGGTAAGAAAATATCGTTAGCATTTAAGGCGGTTAAAGCTGAATTTCTTGCGCGTCCTGAAGCGGATGTGGTTTTCGTTTGTAATGATGGAAAGCTCATTGACCAAATGTTAACAGAGACCATTGAGACCGGTGAGCGCGTTAATCAGCCGGTACGAATTACAGCATTATGTCCGAGCCTCAATGATGACAAGCCAATGGCTGAGTTTGAATTAACCCTTTCAGTGAAAGCGGTGGGAAATTAACAGTGATCAGCTAACTTTTAGTTTTACGTAGTATTTACGTGAATAATGTCGGCAAGCGAGTATAATATTTTCAGTCTTGCTACAGTTATTACTAGCAATTAATACGTTTTTAATAAATAAGAGTTTTCATGATTAATATTGGTCAAATCAACACACTTAAAGTAACCAAACAAGCCGATTTCGGTCTTTTTCTAGACGCTGATGATTACGGCTCGGTTTTGTTGCCAAATAAATTTGTACCAGAAGGGACAAATATTGGCGATGACATTGATGTGATGTTGTACTTTGATTCAGATAACCAACTATCGGCGACCACCGAGAAACCACTGGCGCAAGTAGGCGAGTGGGCGATGATGCATGTGGTAGGCGTCAACAATGTTGGTGCTTTTGTTGATTGGGGCATTGATAAGAAAGACTTATTGGTACCTTTTAGCAACCAACGCGTGCCATTAAATGAAGGACAAAACGTTTTAGTTTATGTCTATTCTGATAAAGCCTCTGGCCGTATTGTTGGTACCACCAAATTTAATAAATTATTAGATAAAACACCTGCTAATTATGAAATTAATCAGCAGGTAGAGCTGTTGGTTGCAGAGCGTACCGATCTAGGCTTCAAAGCTATTATTAATGGTGAGCACTGGGGGGTTATCTTTAAGTCTGATGTATTCGGTAAGCTGTTTGTTGGGAAACGCTTAAAAGGTTATATCAAAGGCATCCGGGAAGATGGGCGTATCAATCTCTCTTTACAGAAAATTGGTGTAGCGAAGATGGATGATCTGAGTGAAAAGGTCATGCATGTATTGGAAACCAAAGGCGGCTTTTTACCACTAAGCGATAAATCTACACCCGAAGCGATTTTCACAGTGTTCCGTACTAGTAAAGGGACATTTAAGAAAACCATCGGTGGATTATACAAACAAGGTAAAATCCGCATAGATAAAGATGGGATTTACAAGATCTAGCATTAAGACTTTAACTAAAACGCACAACTTAAAGTTGTGCGTTTTGCTATTCAAAGAGTATGAGAGGATAGACAATGGCAAGAATTTTATGGGCTGTCGTGTTTGTAGTGACGTTTGTATGGTCAGCGATTGAACCGAAAGACACCTTCACATGGTTCTTGGAAGTCTTGCCCGCGCTTATTGGTGCAGCCATATTACTGTTTACCTACCAGCGTTTTAAGCTGACCTCGCTGCTTTATTTTTTCATTCTTATTCATTGCATCATTTTGATGGTGGGTGGGCATTATACGTACGCTGAAGTGCCCCTCTTCGATAATCTATTTGGTGCCGCTCGTAATAATTACGACAAACTGGGGCATTTTGCACAAGGCTTTGTTCCTGCTTTAATTGCTCGTGAACTCTTGGTCAGGCTTAATATTGTCAATGGTAAGGCATGGATGAACTTATTTGTACTCTCGGTTTGTTTGGCCTTTAGTGCTTTCTACGAGTTAATCGAATGGTGGGTAGCGGTCGCGACGGGGGAAAATGCAGAAGCATTCCTCGGCACTCAAGGCTACGTATGGGACACTCAGTCGGATATGGCTTTTGCTCTATTTGGTGCCATTACCTGCCTTATCTTGATGGCCAAGTGGCATGATAGCCAGCTAAAGGAGCTGAAAGGGTGAAGTTGAGTTGAGTTATATCAAAGAAGTCGCTTTTCTAGGGGAGGCTTGGTGATAATTTAATCACCTATGCTTGAACCATCGAAACAAATGACATTAAATAGCCGCCCACTGAAAGTGAGTAACTGTTATACCCAAGTAACTTCAAGATGCAGAATTCAGAGCTATCATCCAAATTGGGTATATATTCAACAAGGTTTTATTATGTACCTTTTATGTAGAAATAAAATCATGGACTATCAGGTATGGCGTGATTACTTCAATGTAAACACCATTTCCTATGAAGAAGCAGGGTTAATGCTTAAAAGTCTTTGGCATGAAACATCATCGACTCAATCAGAACTGAATGTGTTTTGTATGTTTAAAGTCTGTGATGCGAAGAAAGCGAAAGCATTTTTAGATGCTCCAGAATTGATCCAACAACGGACAAAAGCCGGAGTAATAGAAAAAGAACACCACTTTATTGATGAGATCCCCAGTTTTATTCGCCATTAATCTCCTCTCATGCATTAACAGACTCAAGGACAGAGTTTGTTTTTCGTTTATCAAATTCCCTTATATTTTATCTATCTGAATTAGTCGCAGCTTAGGTTAATTAGTCCCAGTTAGCATTAATTTCATTCTAAACTTCTACTGAAAAACCATAGAGGTTTAAGTGCTTTTGTTGCTATAGTCGTTTCATCGTCATAGATAGGTACTCAGCGACATTGCTATAATGAGGCGTTTTCACCTTAGTCGTTTTAAACATGGAAGTTAATAGAATGGAAAAGAAACAGCATTGGTTTACGGGGCGAGTGTGCTTACTGATCACTTGTGTTTCGTTAATGGCTCAATCGGTTCAAGCAAGAACGTGGGATGAAATTAAACAAAATGGAGAGCTACGTATTGGTCTCACCGGAGACTACTCTCCGTTGTCATTTCGTAATAAATTAGGGCACTTGGTCGGCTTTGATGTCGATATGACTAAGAATTTGGCTCAATCTTTAGGTTTAACAGTTAAGTTTGTCGAAACGTTTTGGCCAAGCTTAAGTGCAGATTTAATGGCAGACAAATTTGATATTGCAGCTGGTGGTGTCACCAAAACGGCGCAAAGGCAAAAACTATTCGCGTTATCTAACTCTGTCGCCAAGAACGGCAAAATAGCATTAAGTCATTGCAGTAAAAAATTAGATTTCCAAACTTTAGAGGATATTGATCAGCCTAGAGTGAAAGTGGTGGTGAATCCTGGTGGTACCAACGAAGCGTATGTGAATTCACATATTAAACAAGCGCAAATTATACGTAAGAAAGATAACTTCGATACCTTACAAGCGATAAGAACGAACCGAGCCGATGTGATGTTTACCGACTTAATCGAGGGCAAGTACTACCAGAATCATGAAAAAGGCGTGTTTTGTATTGCCTCTGAAGATGTTCTTGCAGGCACGGAGAGTTACAAAGTATATATGATGGATAAAAGTAATCCGGAGCTACTCGCTAAAGTGAATGAGTGGTTAGCTGGCAATACCAAAAGCCGCCTAGCTAAGCAGTGGGAAGTGGTGCAGTAGAGCTTCTGCGCTTTAGTCAGTAAATGAATACGGCTCGTATGAGTAGTCTACGAGCCGAAGATATGACTAGCCGTACAGCTAATAACCGTAAAAAACCACTGTAGAAAGTAGCCTAGAAAGCCACCCTATAAAAATAAGCCTAGAATAAATTCTTATCTCGGACTAACTCTCGCGGCAGTCCATTTTTGATGCGATTGCCTACCCATTTCCCTAGGCCGATAACCGCGCTTGAGTGGGTGACCATCACCTCACCAATACCTGATTCTATATTTGGGCGAACATCTCGTCCCATAAACCATTCACGGGCATCTTCGATAGTTAACTCAACACTTTTAGCATTGCTTGCTTTACCTAAAGCCATGACCGCTTCATGTTGCCAACGATAAAGAGGGGCATTCTTTTTCTTGGAGGGTTTTAACACTTCGGCTAATTTCAAGCCAATTCGGCTAAAACGAAGCTCGCCGATCATATGAGTCATGGCAGCAGGGAATAGCCATACTTCTTGATCTCGTAACCATACTTGGCTGCTGGTGGGAATATCCAAACCAAGGGTGTTTTGTAATTCTTGTTGCAGTTGCTGACAGGTTTTGTCATTAGCGACTTCAAAAGGAAACTTACCCATACGTTTTTTCACTTCAGGGGCTTGAACCGATGACAGCTTTTTGATTTTTGCGACAAAGAAGCCTTCGCTATCAAATATTTGTGGGTAAATATGAAGGAAACCATGTTCAGTTAACGCTTGTTCGGCGTTTTCAAATAAGTCACCTAGTGGCAAAAACTCAACCGCCTCACCAAACTTTTGTTTTAAGTGTAAGCAGACTTGCTGATTTTCTTGTTGATTGAGCGTGCAGGTAGAATAGGTGATTGTACCGCCCGGTTTTAAGGCGTAGAAGGCGCTTTCAATCAGATCTTTTTGCGTCTCGGCAATTTCAGCAACCGACTCTAGATCCCAGTTGCTCATCGCATCAGCATCTTTACGAACCGTGCCTTCACCTGAGCAGGGCGCGTCTAATAAAATAGTATCAAAGTGTTCTGGAAGCCAACCGCCAAATACACGTGCATCAAAATTACTTAAAGCCGTATTATGAACACCACAGCGTTGAATGTTGGCACTAAGCACTTTAACTCGGCTAGCGGCATACTCATTCGCAACCAGTGCGCCTTGATTATTCATCGCCGCTGCGATTTGCGTGGTTTTTGAACCGGGTGCTGCCGCCATATCAAGTACTAGGTTAAGGCTATCATTGCCTTTTAATAATGCGCTGACGGGTAGCATTGAACTGGCTTCTTGAATGTAGAATAAGCCAGCTAAATGTTCCGCTGTATTGCCTAGTGGGACGCTTTCATCTTCGCGCTCTATCCAGAAGCCTTCTTCACACCATGGAATTGGTGATAATTTCCAGTCATTTTCAGCTGAAATCGCTTTGAATGTGTTTAGGTCGGTTTTGAGTGTATTCACTCGAATACTGCGACGAAGAGGCCGTTGACATGCTGCGATAAAATCCTCCATAGACAAATGACTTGGCATGGTGGATTTAACAAGTTCAAGAAACTCATTGGGTAGCTTGACATTAGAGTGCAAAGGAGTGGCCTCAACGCATATAAAAAGTAGGGGGCGAATTTTAACTGATATAAAAAAAAATGCAGCTGATTTAACAGCTGCACTTTCGGTTAATTTACTTTTTGACCTCGGCGACTACTTGGGTATTGCTAATTGCCAAGTGAGCCACTCTGGTTCAGGCTCTTTATTGAGTAAGAATGTAGACTCTACCGCTGCTTTGGGCTGTAAGGATTCATCGTCTGGTGTCGCAAAGGCAATACCACCACGTAGTACGTTATCTACTGTTCCTGCTTTTATGTTTGCGCCAGATAAACCAATGCTTACATTCACCCCTGAAACATTCCA
The DNA here is from genome assembly GCF_000426765.1 of Vibrio litoralis DSM 17657. Classification (GTDB taxonomy): domain Bacteria; phylum Pseudomonadota; class Gammaproteobacteria; order Enterobacterales; family Vibrionaceae; genus Vibrio; species Vibrio litoralis. The sequence goes on from NZ_AUFZ01000017.1 coordinate 23,026, forward strand.
AAATACTGAGTTTTTACGGATCAGGTAAGCATACTTAGGCTTAACCTCAATGGTGGTAATGACTCGGTCAGCGAGATCACCCAGTTCGACACTGGTTACATGACCAATTTCAAAATCACGATAGAGAATCGGTGCGCCAACTTTTACTGAAGAACGACTTAAATTCTGTAAGTAGAAAGTGGTGCCACTGGTCGATTTTTCATGAGTCTCAAGATTGAAGGTGTAACTGAGTTGAGTTGAATCAGAAGGAGATACCTCGATATATGGGCTTAATATAGTATCGATGTGTTTTGCTCCAGAGAGACCAATTTCAGGCGAAACTACCCAGAAATGACTGTCTTTCTTGGCGATGTTATCGACGTACTCAGGGAAAATGCGCGCTGAAATCTCAACATTTTTACCCGGGAAATTAAGGTGAACTAGAGTCACTTCGCCAACTTGAACACCTTGATACTTAATCGGCATGCCTTTGGCGACGGTTTCATTTTCTTTTGTCACTAGGGTGATTTTACGTCCAAACTGGCGAGCGGATTTGTAATCTTGATATAAAATCCAGTTATCATTGAGTTTATTCTCAACGCCTGCCAAGTTATCAAACGAGATTCCACCTTTAAGCAAGCTGGAGATAGGTGACGCGGTCACGTTTAAGCCGCTTAAGTTAGCATCGATTTTAACGCCAGAGTGGTTCCAGAATACCGTTTGTTTGGTGAGTAAGTGCTTGTAGCGGTTTTCGATTCGAACTTGAATCTTAACGCCGCCATCAACCAATGAAAATTGTGAAACTTTACCGACTTCTAAATTGCGGTACAAAATGGGACTACCAATCGAAACGGGAGGTAGGCTAGCCGCGAATAATGTTAAGCCGGTTGAGCCTGCCGTTTCATACTTAGCAAGATCGGCCAACGGCTTACTTGCATATAAATGGTATTCTGAATTGATCTTGTCATCACCAAGACTATCAAAGCTGACAGAGCCTGCTAGAAGGCGTTTAATAGGAGGCATCGAGACGTTAATGCCAGTACCTGTAAAGCTTGCGTCGACGCTGGAGGTGATAAAGAATCGGCTTTTAGATTTAACTAGGTGCTGGTATTGAGTATCAATTTGAGCATTAAAACGAACGCGTTCACCATCAAGATAAATCTTATTGATATTACCTACGGGAATGCCACGATAGAGAATTTGTGTCCCTTCTTCTAAACCGTAGGTATCGTCTGCCGCTAAATTAATTTGTGTGGTTTGGTGTGAAGCTCGTAGTAATTCATTCTTTTTTACAACATTAAAATGACGCGCTCGCTGCCCTGTGCCGGGTACTAAGCTAAGAAAATTACCGCGGATGAAGTTGCTGACATTTTTCATTTCAGTCAAAGAAAGTTTGGCTTCTTCTAAAACAAAATGAGAGCCAGTATTTAACGCATCCGAAAACGCAGGCTGAATCGCGGCAGAGGCGACCACTTTGCTTTTGTCATCAGACAAGCTGATATCAGTAATTTGACCGACTTCGATGCCTTTGTACATGATAGGGGCGTTAGCTGAAATATTGCTGTTGTCTGGCACATCCATGGTAATTCGAATGCCACGACCCGCAGTTTTAATATCAGGATAGAGTTTATAAACTTTATCTGCGCTAATCGGTTGGCCATCTTCTGGGGAATCTACCGCAATGGCTCCCATGAGCAATGAATTCAAACTTTCTAGTTGCACATCGACACCATTAAACCCAACACTTGCACTGACGCCACTCACATTCCAAAAGCGACTGTCTGAATTAACAATATGGGCATATTCTTGCTTAATCGATATCTGAATTTTTACTGAGCTTGTATCGTCGGCTAGGGTGAAATCGGTGACTTCGCCGATCGGAATTTTTCTAAACATGATTTTAGAACCGACAGAAATGGACCCTAAGTCTTTGGAGGTTAGAGTAATATTGACGCCATTCTGTGCTCGGATATCCATCGGTTCTTCTTTTAGTGCAGTGTACTCCTTTGAGATATCGTGTTTTTTGCCATTCATGGCATTTTCTGCCGGTTGAATAGCAATATAGTTACCGGAGACAAGCGCATCAAGACCAGTAATGCCACTTAAATTTGCCTTGGGCTTTACCAACCAAAAACGGGTGTTTTTAGATAAAAGTTTGGTGGCTTTAGGGTAAATATCGGCGGCGACATAAATGTCTTTTAAATTGTCCGATAAGCTAATTTTACGGACGATCCCAACTTCTAAGCCTTGATAACGAATCGTCGTTCTACCTTCAATAAGCCCTTGAGCATTGGTAAAGTGAATTTGGATACGTTGACCCATTTCACTATAACTTTTATAGCCAAGCCAGCCTGCAAGACATAAAGCGATGACCGGCAAAATCCATAGTGGCGATATTTTACGGTCTTGCTTTAGTTTGACTTGGTTTTCTGGTGTTTCATTATTCATAAGAGGATTCATTCTTATTGTTGGTTTTAGATGGTATATCCCAAATTAGGCGGGGATCTAAGCTTTCAGCTGCGCACATGGTTAATACCACTACTGCAGCAAATGCTATTGCGGCAGGGCCGGGTGAAAAATCTAGAATTTGGTCACGGTCGACAAGTGCAATGGTGGTAGCTATTACAAAAAGATCTAAGATTGACCATTTTCCTATCCACTTTACAAAGAGATAGAGTTTCATTCTTTTATATTGATCGAGTGATGAGTTTAGTTGTATGTAGATCAAAATATAAGCTAAACCCACAACTTTAGCTACAGGGACTAAAATACTGGCCACGAAAATCACAATGGCGATGGGTGTGTGGCCTTTAGTTAAGCTTACAACGCCCGAGAAGATGGTATCTTGATAACGAATGCCATTACTGAAAATAATCGATATTTCTAGAAAGTTGGAAGGAATAAGAAATACGGTTGCCGCAATTAAAAATGCCCATGTTTTTTGGGTAGAGCGTGGTTTTCTATAAATGAGAGGGCTATGACAGCGTAGGCAGTTGTCACTTTTAGCTTGAGATAGATGGCAGTGCTGACAATGAGATTCAACAGCCGTAATATTCAACTCATTACTGGGGCTCCAAGCTTCCCAATAACGGCGGACACTCATACGTACAATTAAGGTAATAGCAATTATTTGCGATAAGGTGATACAAATTAAACCAATTTGTGGGGTAACGGTGGAGTACTCAAGAAGTTTGAAAGCCGCTACCGCAATACTTAATAAGAAAACATCAATCATCCACCAGTGTTTTACTTTTTGATAAGTGACAAGAGAGTATTTAAACACGGTAAAATCTTTATGTTTTAATCCCCAATGCGCCCCAATCACAGAAGCAAACAGCAGCATGGGAATCACAGATGAACATAGGAAAATTAAAATCCCAAGGGCATAAAAGCCTTCATTAAATAGTGCAAATGCGCCTGAAACGAGCGTAGATGAAAAATTCACATTAATGAGACGTATTGTAATAAAGGGGATAAATAAAGCAGGGATGAAAAATAGTAAACCACTAAAAGCCAGCATTAAGTTGGTATTGAGTAAGAAGTCCTTGCCACGGTAAAGCAAAGTATCGCACCTAGGGCAGTGTGCATTAATTCCTAAGCGTAAATCTCGGGTGACGACTTTCATATCACAACAAGGACAAATAATTGAGGGTTGAGCTTGCTGGGTGATGTTTGGCGCATAATCCGAAGAAAGGTTGGATAGATTATCCTCACCTCTAACTTTGGAATTCATGTCGTGAACATTATCAGCGCTCATATTGCTCTCTACTTATATGCTAAGTTGTCATACTTGTCTTTTTCGGCGTTACCGTATAACGTTTGGTACAAGCCGTCTTCAACCACTAGTTCTCGGTGAGTGCCACTTTGAATAACCTTGCCGTCTTCTAAAACATAGATAAGGTCAGCCTGCTGTACCGCAGACAAACGATGGGCAACGATAAGCGTCGTACGACCTTCAAGAAAGGCATTCATCGCTTTGTGTAATCTTGATTCTGTCGCAGTATCTAAAGCGGATGTCGCTTCATCTAATATCACAAATTGCGGATTGGTTAGTAGCATACGAGCAATTGATAGTCGCTGCCTTTGCCCACCGGATAACCGAACGCCTTGTCGACCCACCTGGGTATCTAAACCTTCAGAAAGTTGAGTGATCACATCATCTAGCTGGGCAACTTCTAATACATGCCATAAAGCACTGTCAGGAAGCTCACTACCAAGTGTCAGGTTTTTCCTGAGGGTGTCATTAAATAGGATAGGTTGCTGTAATACAACTGCTATTTGATCTCGAATCACTTCATAACCAATGTTATCGGCATTTTCACCGTTAAATTGGATTGTGCCGCTTTGTGGTTGGTATACGCCGATAAGTAGCTGAATTAACGTTGACTTTCCTCCGCCGCTTGCGCCAACAAGCGCCACTTTCTTGCCCGCAGGTATCGTTAGGCTCAAATGGTCTAATACTTGTGATTCATCGTTATATGCAAAGCAAACATTATTGATCTTGATATCAATAGGTTTATCAGCTTCAAATGGGTTAACTGTCGAGGTTGGACGATGTTCTTCTTCCATTTGTAATAATAAGTTGATGCGCTGCAATGCGGCTTTAGCGCTGTACCACGAAAACTGAACGCCCAGTAGTTCTTGAACGGGCCCTAACATAAACCACAAATAACCAAAGACGGCAAAAATTTGACCAATAGTCAGGTCGCTAAATAGCACCATTAACATGGCAACAGCACGGAATAGCTCAAACCCTAGAAGGAAGAGTAGGAAGGACAAACGTCCAGCCGCTTCAGATTGCCAGGCAAATTTATCTGCATCTTGGCGTATTTCATCTGCTTGTTGTTTTAATTGTTCTAGATAGAGCTTTTCTTTATTTGATGCTCGTAACTGATAAATACCATCAAGTACTTCAATCAAACGATTTTGAAAACGCTCAAAGGATTGGTTTTCCCTTTGTTTCAAGTGCTTAACTTTACTACCAAGCTTGCGCGAAAAGTAGATGACGATAGGGTTGACCAATAAAATAAATAACCCTAATCGCCAGTCTAACCAAAGCAATACAATAGCGGTGCCAAAAACGGTCAAAAAGCTGATGATGAATTTACTGAGAGTGGTTCCAATAAAAGCATCTATGGTTTCAACATCGGTAATTAAATGGGAATTAATGCCGCCACTACCACGGGTTTCATATTGCTGAATGCTAATTAATCCGAGCTTATCGAGCATTCTAGAACGAATGTGGTAGGTGATGGTTTTTGACACCAAAGTAAACTGCCGGCTCTGCACAATATTAAGAAGTTGGCTCACGGTGCGCATTAGTACGATCAGCAAAAAAACAAAACCAATATATCCGGTTGGATTTTGCAGTGAATGGGGTAAAAGCGCATTCATAAACTCAATGCCACCAGATGGTTTATTGAGTAAGACCTCATCGACCATTAAAGGCATTAATAGAGGAATAGGCACACTGATAATAGTCGCCAAAATTGCTACCACATTGGCAAAGATTAATTTACCCTTATGTTTCTTAACTTGAGTGAATAACCAACTCTGGTTAATCATATGCCTATCGTTATTATTCATATTTGATAATGATTCCTATTTCCGATGTAAGGCATTGTACGTAAATTGAAAAAAGATGGAAGACAAAGCATGAGTCTAAAGATGTACCAGCGTATTACAGCTCAAGTAAAAGCATTAATTGAATCTGAACCGGATCTTATTGCCAACTTAGCTAATATTAGCTCGTTATTGAACATGGAATTAGAAGAAATTAATTGGGTTGGCTTTTATTTGTTAAAAGACGACCAGCTGGTATTAGGACCTTTTCAAGGATTACCAGCTTGTGTACGTATTCCATTAGGAAAAGGTGTGTGTGGTACTGCAGCAGCAGGGAATAGTGTGCAGCGCATTTATGATGTTCATCAGTTTGAAGGCCATATTGCTTGCGATGCCCAAAGTAATTCGGAACTTGTTATCCCATTTTCGGTCAATAATAAAGTGGTTGGCGTTTTAGATATAGATAGCCCAAATATTGGCCGTTTTTCGGAAGAAGATGAGCAAGGATTGGTCGCAATGATGAAAGAAGTTGAGTTAATATTGCAAACTCACTTTAAATAACAAAATCACGTTAATTAAATAAATAGTACGAAACGTGCATTTTTTGAGTGAAAAAAAAACTTTTTATCACCATATAGTCATAATAACCCATGTTAATTTGCACGTGTTGGTGGTTTTTCATTTTCATCTCACTATAATAGCGTGAATTATTTATACGAACACCCGTGCGGATGAGACCGCACCAACCAGGAACCCTCATGGAAAACACTGAAAAGTTAAAGAACAGCAAAGAAGTCATTGCCTATATTGCTGAACGTTTCCCACAATGCTTTACTTTAGAAGGCGAAGCAAAGCCTTTAAAAATTGGTATCTTTCAAGATCTTGCAGAGCGTCTAAGCGAAGATCCTAAAGTAAGTAAAACTCAATTGCGTGCTGCTTTACGTCAATACACGTCATCTTGGCGTTACCTTCACGGCGTAAAATTAGGCGCAACTCGTGTTGACCTTGATGGTAATGCATGCGGTGAGTTAGAAGCCGAACATGTTGAGCATGCTCAAACGACACTTGCAGAAAGTAAAGCGCGTGTTCAAGCTCGTCGTAAAGAGCAAGCGGATAAAAACCGTGAAGAAAGAGCAGCTAAAGCTAAAGCAAAAACGACACCAAAAGCGCCACGTAAGCCAAAAGCTGAATCTAAAAAGCCTGCTCAAAAAGCACCTGTCGTTGAAACTCGTGAATTGAAATCAGATGAAATTGTCATCGGTAAAGATATCAATGTAAACATGGGTCAAGGCAACATGGCTGCAACGATTGTTGAGATTAATAAAGACGATGTTCGTGTCCGTCTTGCTAACGGCTTACAAATGGTCGTAAAAGCGGAGCACTTGCGCGTATAAAAGGATATTCCTACGCATGAATTGCCGATTAAAAGTTTCACTACTTGCTGCTAGCTTAACGCTAGCAGCAAACTCTGCATTTGCTGTACAGCCGACGATCAGCGAGTCACAGATTCCTACTCTGGCTCCTGAATCTCAGCATGCAATTGCAAGTCAGCGAGTCGCTAAACGTTTTACTCGTTCTCATTACAAACACTTCAGCCTAGATGATGCTTTTTCTAAAGGTATTTTCGACCGTTACTTAGAATCTCTCGATTACAATCGTAATATTTTCACTCAAGCGGATATTGATAGTTTCAAACCATTTGAAACGGATATTGATGATCAATTGAAGTCGGGCGATACCAAAGCTGCATTTGATATGTTTAACCTATCAATGAAGCGTCGTTACGAACGTTTTTCTTATGCATTAACCTTGCTCGATAATGAAATCAAGTTTGATACTGATGAGAGAATGGAGCTTGATCGTTCTGAAGCTGCATGGCCTAAGAATACAGCTGAAGTTGATGAGTTATGGCGTCAAAGAGTTAAGTATGATGCGTTAAACCTTAAATTGACGGGTAAAGAATGGCCGGAAATTAAAGAGTTATTAACTAAGCGTTATAATAATGCCATCAAACGAATTACTCAGGCTCATAGTGAAGATGCTTTTCAGATCTACATGAATGCGTTTGCGCGTCAAATTGATCCACACACTAGCTATCTTTCTCCTCGTTCAGCGGATGAATTTCAATCAGAGATGAGCTTGTCGTTAGAAGGAATTGGTGCGGTTTTACAGTCAGAAGATGACTATACTATTATTCGTTCGCTCGTTACGGGTGGCCCTGCAGCAGGATCGAAAGAATTGTCTGAAGGCGATAAAATTATCGCGGTTGGTCAAGATGGTAAGAAGATGGTTGATATCATCGGAATGCGTCTTGATGATGTTGTTCAGCTGATCAAAGGTCCTAAAGGTACTAAAGTTAACCTGCAGATCTTACCGGAAGGAAAGAGTGCAAAAAGTCACGTTGTCACAATTGTGCGTGATAAAATTCGCCTAGAAGACCGTGCTGTTAAATCGAAAGTCATTGAAAAAAGTGGCAAAACAATCGGTGTACTAGAAATTCCAAGTTTCTACGTTGGATTAGCAAAAGATACCAATAAACTGTTGGCTGAATTTAATCAGAAGAAAGTGGATGGTGTGGTTGTTGATTTACGTAACAATGGCGGCGGTGCATTAACAGAAGCCATTGATTTATCAGGTTTATTTATCACGCAAGGACCAGTGGTTCAAGTACGTGATAGTTATGACCGAGTCAATGTCGATAGCGATACCGATGCGGTGGAGCATTACGATGGTCCATTAACAGTATTAATTAACCGCTACAGTGCTTCGGCATCTGAAATTTTTGCTGCAGCGATGCAAGATTACGATCGTGCCATTATTCTTGGCGAAAACTCTTATGGTAAAGGAACGGTACAACAGCATCGTTCGCTAACGCATATTTACGATACGTTCGATCAAGAACTCGGTTACGTTCAATACACGATTCAAAAGTTCTATCGCATCAGCGGTGGTAGCACACAAAGAAAAGGGGTATCACCTGATATTCCATTCCCAAGTGCGATTGCTCCGGAAGATACAGGTGAAAGTGTAGAAGATAATGCTCTGCCTTGGGACCAAATTCCTGCGGCTAACTATACTCCCGTTGAATCGAAAGATGCATTACAAGCTGAAGTCGCGAAATTAACCACTTTACATAAGCAGCGTATTGCTAACGACCTTGAGTTTTCATTTATTCAGCAAAATATTGAGAAATATAAAGCAGAAAAAGATGATACGACGATTTCTTTAAATGAGAAGTTCCGTGAAGCTGAAGTCGATAAAGCGGATAAAGAGCGATTAGAGCGCGTGAATAAGCGTCAAAAATTAGCAGATAAACCAGAGTTTAAAACTTTGGACGATATCCCTAAAGACTATGAAGCTCCAGATGCTTACTTGGACGAAGCTGTCGCTATTACTGCCGATTTATCAAATAGTTAGTTATATTCGTTTTGTTTTATCTATATCAAGCGAGGCCATTTGGCTCTCGCTTTTTTTATTCAATTCAATTTGCCGCTCTTAAAACATACAACTATCCTTAATTCATAGGTTCAAGTCTTTTCCTTTTCGATATGCCTGAGTGAAGAGCCTTTGTCTTGTTTACAATGATACTGGGAGAGGCGGATGAAAAGTTTAATTGTGTTATTAAGTTGTCTTGCCTTAGGGGCCGCAGCGTTCGAGTCACCTAAAAAATATGATATGTTTTTGTTCGATAATCCTTTTTTGATTGGAGAATGGCATGTGATTAACCCTGCACCAGAAACAATTCCAGAAGATTTCTTATCAATTACTTTGGAACTCGAATCGAATTATCAGTTTGGAATACAGATACAGCGTAAAGATAGAACCGTGCATTCATGGTCTGGTGAATATTCCATTGATGATTCTGAAATTGTGCTTGGAGTGGAATCGGAATCCCCACAAACTTATCAATATACAGTTAACCCGAACCAATTGTTACTTAATGGTGTGGCGTTTAGTAAAACAGTACCTGAGCATTTGTCTGGTTACTGGAGAAGTACAGAGGTAAGGGGAAGCGATGTAGAATCTAGCTTTGTTTCAGATATCGATCTTGTACTCTATCCTAATTTTTACTTTTCTATTCAGTCGTTTACATCGAAAGGTAGTAATAAATATCGAGATGGTATTTACTATATTGAAGATAATTATATTTACTTCATTTACAACGATGGTGAACAAGCTTCCCAATATGCGTTAAATTCGCAACAACTTGTTTTGAGTAGCCAGGATGCTGATATGTACATTGCATTTCAGCGCAGTTCTTTGCATTAGCTCTCTCTATAAACTTCAAATTAAGGGTAAAAACCAATCAAACTCGCTCAATAGAGTAACATTGTTAGCATTTAACTAGTGTGGAAATGGGCAAGGTTAATATTTTATGTAAGAATAGTTTTAATCATTCGTACATGAAAAGGACTGAATATGAGCCACCAGCCACAAGCTAAGTATCGCAAAGATTACACTTCTCCAGATTTTACGATTAGCGATCTCGATTTAACTTTTGATTTATTTGATCAAGAGACAACGGTTACAGCTGTCTCTAAAGTGATTAAGCAAAAAGATAACTCAACACTTACCTTAGACGGTGAGCATATGGAGTTGGCTGGTATTCAAGTTGATGGAGTGGAGTGGTCAGCTTATGAGCTTACTCAAACAAACCTCCATATTCATGACTTGCCGAAAGAGTTTGAATTAACCATCGTTACTAAAGTCGATCCATCTTCAAATACGGCATTAGAAGGTTTATATAAATCTGGCGGTGCATTCTGTACTCAATGTGAAGCTGAAGGTTTCCGCCGAATAACTTATTTCCTTGACCGCCCAGATGTGTTGGCAAAATACACCACCACTGTTATTGCGGATAAAGAAATCAATCCTTATTTGCTAAGTAACGGTAACCGAGTGGATAGTGGTGATCTTGATAATGGTCGTCATTGGGTGAAGTGGTCGGATCCACATCCAAAACCATCGTATTTGTTTGCTTTAGTGGCTGGCCAGTTTGATGTATTAAGAGATCAATATACGACAATGTCTGGTCGTAAAGTAGAGTTAGAAATCTTTGTTGATCAAGGTAATCTAGATAGAGCGCCACACGCAATGACTTCACTGATTAATGCAATGAAGTGGGATGAAGAGCGCTTTGGATTAGAGTATGACCTTGATATTTATATGATTGTGGCGGTTGATTTCTTCAACATGGGCGCAATGGAAAACAAAGGTTTGAACGTCTTTAACTCTAAGTACGTATTGGCGAATGACCAAACTGCAACCGATACTGATTACCTAGGCATTGAAGCAGTGATTGGTCATGAATATTTCCATAACTGGACGGGTAACCGAATTACTTGTCGTGATTGGTTTCAATTGAGTCTGAAAGAAGGCTTAACGGTTTTCCGTGATCAAGAGTTTTCTTCCGATCTAGGCTCGCGCGCAGTGAATCGTATTAATAACGTTCGCATCATTCGTGGCCCGCAATTTGCTGAAGATGCCAGCCCAATGTCACACCCAATTCGTCCTGAAAAAGTGATAGAAATGAATAACTTCTATACTTTAACCGTGTATGAAAAAGGTAGCGAAGTGATCCGAATGATCCACACATTACTGGGCGAAGAGAATTTCCAAAAAGGCATGAAACTTTATGTTGAGCGCCATGATGGAACCGCGGCGACTTGTGATGACTTTGTGGCGGCTATGGAAGATGCATCTGGTGTTGATTTACAGCAATTCCGCTTGTGGTATAGCCAATCAGGTACGCCACAAGTAAAAGCGACAACAAGCTATGATCAGCAAAATAACACCTTCACTTTACAGCTGACTCAAGCAACGGCTGCAACACAAGATCAGCCTGAAAAACAAGCTTTGCATATTCCAATGAATGTTGAATTATATGCCCAAGATGGCAGCATCGTTCCTATGGTGGTAAATGGTAAACCAGTCGGCAATGTGTTGAATTTTACCCAAGATGAACAAAGCTTTGTGTTTGAAAATGTCTCAGAAAAGCCAGTTATCTCGTTACTACGTGAGTTCTCTGCGCCAATTAAATTAGAGTACGATTACTCTGATGAAGATCTGATGTTCCTAATGGTCAAAGCACAGAATGAATTTGCTTGTTGGGATGCTGGACAGAACTTGATTGCTAAATACTTACGCCAAAATATCGCTGCATTCCAAACGGACAAAGAATTGTCATTACCACAATCTGTGCTTGATGCTTTTAAAGGTATTTTGTTAAGTGAAACATTGGAGCCTGCCTTTATCGCAGAAATGCTCACGCTACCAAGTCAGAACGAAGTAGCAGGTTGGTTCAAACCGGTTGATGTCGATGCAATCGCTGAGGCACTAGGCTTTATGAAACGTGCCATTGCGGCAGAATTAGTTGAAGAACTAACCGCTATGTACCATAGCTTAAAGCAAGAGCAGTATTCGGTAGAGCATGATTGCATTGGTAAACGATCATTACGTAATACTTGTTTAGCTTATTTGGCAGTGACGGATGAAGGCGAAAAACTGGTCACAGCACAATATCAATCTGCAAATAATATGACAGATACGATGGCGGCGATGAGTTCAGCCAACCAAGCACAATTAGCTTGCCGTGAATCACTAATGAAAGATTTTAGTGATAAGTGGAGTCATGATGGATTGGTAATGGATAAATGGTTTATGCTGCAAGGAACCAATCCTGCAAATAATGCTTTAGAGATGATTAAGCAAACCATGTCTCATACTGCATTTAGCTTGAAAAATCCAAATAGAACGCGCAGCTTGGTTGGTGCTTTCTTTGGACAAAATCCAGTGAACTTCCACGCAATTGATGGTTCGGGTTATCAATTTGCCAGTGAAATCCTTATTCAACTAAATGAAAGTAATCCGCAAGTTGCTTCTCGTATGATCGATCCTTTATTGAAGTATCGCCAATACGATGAAACTCGTCAGACGCTTATTCGTACTGAGTTAGAAAAGTTATCGAAACTTGAGAATCTCGCTAAAGATCTTTATGAAAAAATCAATAAAGCACTAGAGGCGTAAGTCTTAGTCTTAACGATTTTCATAACATTAAGTTGCTAATCTATAAGCAGTCTTCGGGCTGCTTTTTTCGTTTTAACTTTTGGGAAAATGTCTTTGAGAAGCAGCGCGATTTATCATTTTTATGTATAAAAAATACCGACAATCATTTTCCATCTAGAGAAATTGATTGCCATAATCCACTTAAACAGACGTTTTATTCTTATATTGATTATTTTTAAGTGCTTCCAATAAGTGTCTAAGTCACATATTCGACTTTTATCCTGTATATCGATAGGAAACCATTTAACTTTCTATCAATACTACTCTTACAATATACCTGTATCTAAATAACATCTGGTAGCTTTTGGAATAAGACAGTAAAGATTCTAACAAGCCGTTTTTCAGTAGTGTTTGGTACTGTTTCGTAACGTGAACAATATAAAAATAATATCCCCATTTTGTGGAGTGTAAAGATGCCAACGAGTGAAAAAGTCACCCCTGTATTACTTGAGAAAGTCTATCAACTTATACAGGACAAATTAGAAGTGGAAACTCAGCCTTTAGTCAGCAAGTTAGCTGAACATCTATACAGTAATATTTCGCAAGATGATCTTTTTCAAAGGAATGAATCTGATCTCTATGGTGCGGTTGTCAGTTTGTGGCAGCACATCTTAGAAAAAGACGCCGACATGGTGTCAGTGAAAGTATTCAACCCAACATTAAGTCGCCAAGGTTGGCAGTCGAGTCATACGGTTATTGAGATAGTCGTTCCTGATTCTGCATTTTTAGTCGATTCAGTCAAAATGGCGATCAATCGCTTAGGTTTAACCAGTCACTTCATGGCCAATGCACCTACTCAAATTAGTAGAAAAAAAGATGAAGTTGTCGCTATCAATGATGGGCAAGGTGACATGCAATCTCTATTTCATATTGAAATAGATCGTTTGAATGACAAAGCTCGAATGTCGGAATTGAAAGACGAATTATTGTCGGTTCTGAAAGATACTCGCTCAGTTGTTGAAGACTGGCACAAGATGAGTGACAAGTTACTACTTGCGATAAAAGAAACCGAAGATAACATAAAAAATATTCCATTAGAGAAAGAAAGACTACAAGAAGACTTAGCATTCCTACGTTGGCTTGGTGAACATAATTTTACCTTTATGGGATACAAAGAATTTGAGCTAAAAGCCACAAAAGGGGACTTAGAGTTAAATCCATCTAAATCTCCCGCACTTGGTTTATTGAAACAAGAAAGTCGCATACGTAGTTACAAACTATCTGAATTGCTTGAATCCGCAAGATTGGAAGTCACCAAGCAAGAATTACTGGTTTTAACAAAAGGCAGTCATGCTTCTACTATTCACCGTCGTGCTTATACCGATTATGTTGGCATCAAAAAGTTTAATGATGAAGGCAAGGTAATTGGAGAGCATCGTTTTGTAGGCTTATACACGTCAGCGGTTTACAACCAAAGTGTCGGTAGCATTCCGCTTATTCGAGATAAAGTCGCGCGTATTTTACAATCAAGTGGTTATCTTAAAGGGTCATATTCCTGGAAAGCACTGCATAATATTTTAGAAAACTACCCAAGAGATGAACTCCTTCAAGCCAGTGAGGAAGAGCTACTTGAAGTGGGTATGGGTGTTGTGCAAATGCAAGACCGCGATTTACTACGTCTGTTTGTTCGTAAAGACCCCTTTGGACGTTTCTTTAGTTGCATGGTCTACGTAACCAAAGAGCGTTACAACACAGAGCTTCGATTTAAGACTCAGCAGATTTTTAAGAACTATTTTAAAAGCGATCAAGATGTTGAGTTTACTACTTATTTTTCGGAAAGCCCGCTAGCAAGAACCCACTATATAGTGCGAGTGGATAATAATAATCAAGATATCAATGTTAAAACGATTGAGAGGGATCTAATGGAAGCGTCTTCATCTTGGGATGATCGTTTAATCCAATCTATTATGGGTAATTTTGGCGAAAATCAAGGCACCCAACTGGCTAAGCAATACCAGGATGCTTTCCCTCGCTCATATAAAGAAGCCACATTAGCTGGTGGTACAGCCGTTGCCGATATTGAACTCTTGGAATCTTTAAATGAAGATAAAAAGTTGGGAATGTTGTTTTACCGCCCACAAGAAGTCAGAGCCGATTCAAAAGCCGTACGCTTGAAACTGTATCACCGTGATGAGCCGATCCATCTTTCTGATGTGATGCCAATGCTTGAAAATCTAGGTTTACGCGTGATCGGGGAATCTCCATATGAGATCGAAAAAGCCGATGGTACTGTTTTTTGGATCTTAGATTTCTCAATGCTGCACCGCGGTGATCAAAAAGTCGATCTTCGTGAAGCGCAAGATCGTTTCCAACAAGCTTTTGCTGCAATTTGGTCTGGCGATCTAGAGAGCGATGGTTTTAATAGATTGATTCTTTCTGCAGGTTTAACGGGAAGAGAAGTTACAATCTTGCGCAGTTATGCACGTTATATGCGTCAAGTTGGTTTCCCATTTAGTCAGCAATACATTGAAGATACGTTGTCTAATCATCCTAAATTGGCACAAGCCTTAGTTGCCTTATTTGTTAAGCGATTTGATCCTAGTGTTAAAGCTAGAGCGAAAGCGGAAGATAAACTGGTTTCATCCATTAAAGAACAACTAGAGAAAGTTGAAAGCTTAGATGATGATCGAATCATTCGTCGTTATATGGAAATGATCCAAGCAACCATCAGAACAAACTTCTACCAAACTGATGAACATGGTAGCGAGAAGCCATGGTTAGCACTGAAATTGATGCCGAGAAATATTCCAGAAATTCCAGCGCCTGTGCCTGAGTTTGAGATCTTTGTTTATGCTCCGGATGTGGAAGGTGTGCATCTACGTGCTGGCAAAGTCGCTCGTGGTGGTCTGCGTTGGTCAGATCGCCAAGAAGATTTCCGTACTGAAATTTTAGGCTTGGTTAAAGCACAACAAGTTAAAAATACCGTGATTGTTCCAGTAGGGGCAAAAGGTGGATTTGTCTGTAAGCGTCAACAAAATTTCACCACTCGAGATGAAATTTTTGCAGAAGGGCAACGTTGCTATAAGCGTTTTATTCGCGCGTTATTGGATGTGTCTGACAATATTATTGAAGGCGAAATTGTACCACCAACTAATGTAGTTCGACATGATGCCGATGATGCTTATCTTGTTGTGGCGGCTGATAAAGGAACCGCAACCTTCTCCGATATTGCCAACTCAGTGTCGGCTGAATACAACTTTTGGTTAGGTGATGCCTTTGCCTCTGGTGGTTCAAATGGCTATGACCATAAGGCGATGGGGATTACCGCCAAAGGTGGTTGGGAGTCGGTTAAACGCCACTTCCGTGAAATGGGGATTAATTGCCAAACTACTGATTTTTCCTGTGTTGCGATTGGTGATATGGCCGGTGATGTATTTGGTAATGGCATGTTGTTATCTAAGCACATTCGCCTTCAAGCGGCCTTTAACCACATGCATATCTTTATTGATCCAAACCCAGATTCAGCAAGCAGCTGGAAAGAAAGGGATCGTTTGTTCAAATTACCAAGATCGAGTTGGGAAGATTATGATCAAAGCTTGATCTCGCAAGGGGGGGGGATATTCTCAAGACGTTCCAAGTCGATCTCGTTGACCCCTGAGATCCAAAAAATGGTTGGTACGCAAAAGCAATCTGTAACGCCAACAGAATTGATCAAGTTACTGTTGAAAATGAATGTTGATCTACTGTGGAACGGTGGTATCGGCACTTACATTAAATCGTCAGAAGAAAATCATTCCGATGTTGGTGACAGAGCCAATGATGGTCTGCGTATTGATGGTCGTGAACTACGTGCAAAAGTTGTCGGTGAAGGTGGTAACTTAGGTATGACACAGCTTGGTCGTATTGAATACGCACTCACTGGCGGCCGAGTAAATACCGACTTTGTTGATAACGTTGGTGGTGTAGATTGTTCTGATAATGAAGTGAACATTAAGATCTTCTTGAATACGCTAGTCAGCAATGGCGATCTTACCATCAAGCAGCGTAATGAAGTACTTAATAGTATGGAAGGCGAAATTAGCGAGATTGTTTTAGAAGATGCGTACTGCCAGTCAGAGTCTATTTCGGTGAGTGAGTACCAAGGTACCGCTCAAGTGAAAGAACAAATTCGCTTTATTCATACATTAGAAAAGCTTGGTAAATTAGATCGAGCTTTAGAATATATTCCTGATGATGAAACTTTACTGGAGAGGGAGAAGCAGGGCAAAGGGCTAACTCGACCTGAGCTTTCAGTATTGATTGCCTACGCTAAAATGGTACTTAAAGAGCAACTCGCTTGTGAAGAGATTGCCACTGACCCATTTAATGCACAATTGTTGACTAATTACTTCCCAACCAAGTTACGCCGTAACTATGGTTCGTACATGAATCAACATCCATTGAAGCAAGAAATTATCGCGACGTCACTTGCCAATCAAATGGTCAATGAGATGGGCTGTAATTTTATCTCGCGTTTGCATGATGAAACTGGAGCTAGTGTAATAGATATTACCAATGCCTATGTTGCTGCTAGAGAAATATTTGATGCTGGTTCTATGTTTGAGAAGGTGCGAAGCCTAGATAACACTGCTACAGCGAAAGTACAGTATGAGTTATTGATGTCTTTGCGTCGTATTTTGCGCCGATCATCGCGTTGGCTATTGCGAAATCGTATGCTGAAGTTAAGTGTTAATGAGATCATTCAACACTACCAAGCTGATGTGGTTGCTGTTCAGTCGGGAATTGATGATTATTTAGTCAGTGATGAAGTGAAAGAGCACAATCAGCAAGCTCAGTCTTGGATAAAACAAGGTGTCGATTCTGAATTGGCCAATAAAATCGCTCGTTTAACTAGCTTGTATTCTGCTTTAGATATTTCTACGGTAGCCGCTGAATGTGAGGTGACGATTGAGCAAACCGCTAAGATGTATTTCACTTTAGGTGATCGATTATCACTGCATTGGTTCTTGAATCAAATCAATAATCAACCGGTTGATAACCATTGGCAAGCACTTGCTCGTGCAACGTTCCGTGAAGATCTAGATTGGCAGCAACGCAATTTAACATTACAAGTTCTTTCTTGCCGTTGTGATGATAAGCAAGGTAGGAAAGTAGAGAGTGAGTTAACTGATTGGCTGGAGTCTAACCGATCATCACTAGAACGTTGGGAAAATATTTTGAATGAATTCAAAGTAGGCTCCGCACATGAATTCGCTAAGTTTTCCGTCGCACTTCGTGAACTTATGCTTTTAAACTTAAATTGTGCCGCTAATAGGTAATCACATAGGTGACCGCGTAACTAATGTTTTGTATTTTAGCTTTGATCTCATCTATAACAACATGAGATCAAAGCACTGCAAACGATTGCAGTAGTATAAGACTGATAACAAAGGTATACTTCGCCCCGGAATTTCGGGGCTTTTTTGATCTTATTTGGAGGAAATATGCTTTACCGTATCGCCAGAGCTGGCTTGTTTAAATTCAATGCAGAAACGGCACATGAATTAGCGATTAAGAATTTAAGAAGACTCAATGGAACACCTTTAGACTTTTTCTTCCGCCAAAATCTACCAACTCGTTCTGTTGAAGTGATGGGACTGACATTTAAGAACCCAGTCGGCCTTGCTGCTGGAATGGATAAAAATGGTGAATGCATTGATGCTTTTGGCGCGATGGGGTTTGGTTTTTTAGAAATTGGTACTGTGACGCCACGTGCACAACCAGGCAATGACAAACCACGCTGTTTCCGAATAGTCGAAGCTGAAGGAATAATCAACCGTATGGGGTTCAATAACGAAGGTGTTGATGCACTTATTGAAAATGTGAAGCAATCAAACTTCGATGGCATCCTAGGTATCAATATTGGTAAGAATAAAGATACGCCAATTGAAAAGGGTACGGAAGACTACCTAATCTGTATGGAAAAAGTTTATCCATATGCAGGTTATATTGCGGCGAATATTTCTTCTCCAAACACTCCTGGGTTACGTACTCTACAATACGGTGAAGCTTTGGATGAATTATTGTCAGCATTAAAAGAAAAACAAGCGGAGTTGGCTAAGCAATACGGTAAGTATGTTCCGTTAGCGTTAAAAATTGCCCCAGATTTAACCGATGATGAATTAAAGCAAATCTGTGACTCACTGAAGAAGTATAAGATTGATGGTGTTATTGCAACCAACACAACATTGGATCGTACTTTAGTTGACGGTATGAAAAATGCCAATGAAACAGGGGGCTTAAGTGGTCGTCCTGTTCAATCGAAAAGTACTGAAGTGATCCGTCAGCTTTATAAAGAGCTAGGTGAAGAGATCCCAATCATTGGTGTTGGTGGTATTGATTCTTATATCGCAGCTAAAGAGAAAATGCTAGCCGGTGCTAAGCTTGTTCAAGTCTATTCTGGTTTTATTTACAAAGGCCCAGCATTGATCAAAGACATTGTTAAAAATATTTAAAGATCAAGAAAAAGATCCTGCCTAAAAATCGATTTCAGCCTGAAAAGAGGAACATGTTTTCCTCTTTTTTTTTGCCTATCTGTTTGTACAATCTAATAACATCTTATTGGATAGACGAGAAGTGAAGTGTTTATTTCACTTTATTTTTGAAGAGGCTGGAACAATGCTTAAACCGAGTGATACATGGAAATGGTATTACAATGAGACCAACAAGTCCCTTATGCTGGATCTTGGGCAGGACATGGTTTTCAGCGTAAATCTTCCTCAAAAACTTCTAGTAAACAGTGCATTTCAAGAAAATGAATTTTCTGTTGATGATGCATCTAGCTACCATAAATTTAAACAACAAGTTGATGTACTTCCTTTATCAGAACCAAGAAAAGCAGAATTGGCATTAAATAGCGTTGCAGCTCGTCGCTTTCATAAGCCAGTTCAACCTAAGAGTTGGTTCTTCTCTACACAAGGCGGCGATTTTACGCCAGAAGAGGGGGAGATTGTACATTTACGTAATTGTTTCTCTGAGGGCCACTTCATGGTGGTAGAAGTTGGAGAAAGCGCCAGCATTTGTGTCTCTGTATCTTTGCGTGATTTCAGTCTTACAGAGTCCAAAGCGCTTAAATTTGGTGAGTCAATTAAAGTGATGCACGATCGCTTTGCGAAAGCGAACTTACATACTCACTTTGAAACTTATGCAATGGTAGGGTAATTATCTTATCTAAACCTGTTCGTTCCTTGTTGTTCATTTGGTCGGCCTTAGTGCCGGCTTTTTTTTGTCTAAAATTTCCCACCTATCGCTAACGTATTCAGTTAACAACTTCCTAAAAACCAAATGAAATCGCCTTAGTTTGACTATCGATTTATCAGCTAACCGCTCTGAATAAGCAATTAAACTGTGAATAGAGCAAAATAAAAGCGATAAAAAGACAGTTTTTAAGCAAAAATGAAAGCTTTTTTAAGCTTTATTCCATCGTATTTCTTTCTCTTAAAGTGAAAAAATTCCGCATTTAAGCTGATTTGGTAATAAATTTACACTGTAAAACTCTTTCTGGTATAGACCAGTTTGGTGTGGTTTTTTATGTGAATAAGTATTCACTTCCGCCTTGGTGTTGATTTTTTATATATGCGCATGCTGCATATTTAAGTGAAGCGAAGTTAGCGCGAATGTACTAGTTGTATAGGATTTAAGTGCTGGACTTAGATGTGCAGGTGGATATTTGAAGTGTTAAATGATGAATGTGGAAAAATATGATGACTTTTCTGTGATATTCGATGCTTAAAGCATGTAGGTGGTCGCATAAGGTGGGGGTTTCGTTATATAATCTGACTCCATTTATTACCGTACTGAAAGTTATAATGAATCAATATTTAGCGATAACATCTAATGGCCTTGAAAACTTGCTCGCTGATGAGCTGACACAACTAGGTGTTACCGATGCAAAACCAGTGCAAGCAGGGGTTCGATTTACTGCTACCAATGTACAACTTTACCGCTGTTGTCTATGGAGCCGCTTGGCTTCTCGTTTCGTATTAATTCTTTCTGAGTTTTACTGTAACGATGATATGGATCTTTATTTATCAGCTTCTGCAGTAAATTGGTCTTCTTATTTCTCGGTGAAAAAGCGTTTAATTGTTGATTTCAATGGTACCAACCGCGAAATCCGCAACAGTCAGTATGGTGCGATGAAAGTAAAAGATGCCATCGTTGATAGCTTTACCAAAAAAGACTTAGGTCGCCCGGAGATCAGCAAAGATCAGCCAGATCTTCGTATCCATGTCCGTTTGCATCGTGATAGAGCGATTCTTGGTATTGATATGGTAGGCCGTGGTTTGCATCAACGTGGATATCGTATTCAAGCCGGTGCAGCGCCATTAAGAGAAACCTTAGCGTGTGCGATTGTTAGTCGTAGTGGTTGGGATAAATCTCAGCCTTTACTCGATCCTATGTGTGGTTCTGGTACTTTGCTTATCGAAGCGGCTTTAATGGCTGCGAATGTGGCTCCTGGTATTCAGCGTGAAGCTTGGGCTTTTGAATCTCTATATGATTTTGAAGCTGAAACTTGGGCTGAAATTAAAGCAGAAGCTAGCGTTCAGGGGCGTAAGGGCATTAAAGCGCTTGGTGACAATCGTTTCTTTGGTATTGATAATGACCGTCGCGTTCTACAAACGGCTAAAGACAATGCTAAGCGTGCTGGTTTAGACGGTGTGATTCAATTCAGCCTAGGTGATGCCGCTAAACTTGAAAAACCACAGGGCTTTACTGAAGGCGTGGTGATTTGTAACCCGCCTTATGGTGAGCGTTTAGGTACGGAACCTGGCCTTATAGCTCTGTATACGTCGTTTGGTGTGCAATTAAAGAGTGAGTTTGCGGGTAGTCAGGCTTCAATCTTCTCTTCAAGTGAAGAGTTATTAAGTTGCCTACGTATGCGCGCGGATAAGCAGTATAAATTGAGTAATGGTGCGTTACCGTGTCACCAGAAAAACTACTCAATTACCGCACGAGTGAATCCAAACGGCGAAACGCTGCGTCATTCAGAAAAAGAAGAGGCACAAATTGCCCCTGATTTCGCTAACCGTTTAAAGAAAAATTTAGCCAAAATTGGTAAATGGGCTAAACGTGAGCAACTAGACTGCTACCGTGCCTATGACGCTGACCTACCTAATTACAATGTAGCGATTGATCTGTATTTAGATCACGTCGTTATTCAAGAGTATGCGCCACCAAAGACCATTCCTGAAGAAGTGGCTAAGCGTCGTTTGACCGATATTATTCGTGCGACGATTCAGGTGTTAGGTGTTGATGCCAATAAAGTCGTTATCAAAACCCGTGAAAAGCAAAAAGGTAAGCGCCAATATCAGAAACTATCGCAAGATTCGGAATACTTAAAAGTGAACGAATATGGCGTACAGCTATTGGTTAACCTGCAAGACTACCTTGATACCGGTCTATTCCTCGATCATAAATTAACCCGTCGTCGTTTAGGCCAAATGGCAGCAGGCAAAGACTTCTTGAACTTATTTGCCTACACGGGTAGTGCAACGGTACATGCCGCGGCTGGTGGAGCGAAAAGTACCACGACAGTTGATATGTCGAATACTTACTTACAATGGGCTCAGCGCAATATGGAGCTCAATGGTTTTACAGGTGAAGCACATCAATTTGAACAAGCGGATTGTTTGCAATGGCTGCAGCATGAAGACAGAACGTTTGATCTGATTTTTATCGATCCACCCACGTTTTCTAACTCAAAACGTATGGAGCAAACCTTCGATATTCAGCGTGACCATTTAATGCTGATGGAAAATCTAAAGCGCTTGATGCGTGAAGATGCCGTGGTGGTCTTTTCGAACAATAAACGCTTATTTAAGATGGATCTTGATGGCTTAGAGCAATTAGGGCTGAAAGCTGAGAATATTTCAGCGAAGACATTGCCGATGGATTTTACGCGTAATAAGCATATCCATAACTGTTGGATCATTACTCATCGTGACTAGGTGATATAGCTAAATCTCTTAAATATATCGGTCACTTAAGTATAAATGCTAAATAACACAGAGGTAGAGATTAAAAATGCTGACGCTTTACTCAACTTCGGGTTGTCATTTATGTGAATTAGCTTATCAACAGCTTGATACTTTATGGGGGGAAGATTCTCAACAGTCTTTAGCCGATAAAGTACAAGTGATTGATATTGCTTTTGATGATGCATTATTTTCTCGTTACGGCGTCACTATTCCTGTGCTTACCTTGCATTCGCAAGATGAACAAAACGAGCAAAGTAACTTACAACACCAAAATAACTTACAACATATAGTGAGTGAGTTATTTTGGCCATTCAATTTAGACGAATTACAAGCGTGGTTAAAACACAATGGCATTAATTACCATTCATAATGGCCAGCTGGCTTTTGGCGATCATCCTCTATTAGATAAATCCGATTTTGCGCTTCAGCAAAATGAAAGAGTATGTCTTGTTGGCCGTAACGGTGCAGGTAAATCCACCATGATGAAAGTGCTTTCGGGTGAAATCATTATGGATGATGGAAAAATTCAGATAGAGCAAGATGTGGTAGTGTCTCGTTTAGAGCAAGATCCACCAAGAAATGCCGAAGGTACGGTTTACGATTATGTTGCAGAAGGGCTAGCAGAAGTTGGTGAATTATTAAAAGACTACCAACATCAGCTCGATATCATGATGGAAGATCCATCGGAAAAGAACATCAATCGTTTATCTAAAATTCAAGAGCTGCTTGATCATAATGACGGCTGGCGTCTTGAAGACCGTATTAAAAATATTCTGACGTCTTTATCTTTGGATGAACATACACTACTGACGAGCTTATCTGGTGGCTGGCAACGTAAAGCTGCTTTAGCTCGCGCCTTAGTATGTGATCCAGATGTTTTATTGCTAGATGAGCCAACTAACCACTTAGATGTCACCACGATTGAATGGCTAGAAGCCTTCTTGAAAGATTTCCGTGGTTCGATTGTCTTTATCTCTCATGACCGTGCTTTTATTCAATCAATGGCGACTCGTATTCTTGATTTAGATCGCGGAAAACTGAGTTCTTACCCGGGCAATTATGAGCAATATTTGATTGATAAAGAAGAAGCGTTACGCATAGAAGAAATGCAAAACGCAGAGTTTGATAAAAAACTCGCTCAAGAAGAAGTATGGATCCGCCAAGGTATCAAAGCGCGTCGTACTCGTAACGAAGGGCGTGTTCGTGCACTTAAAAAGCTCCGTGAAGAACGTTCTGACCGTCGTGAAGTACAGGGTAAAGCCAATATTCAAATTGATGAGTCTAACCGTTCTGGCAAAATCATCTTTGAAGCAGAGAATCTGTGCTATCAAATTGATGGCAAAATCATTGTCGATGATTTCAGCTTCAATATTATGCGCGGTGATCGTATCGCATTAATTGGGCCAAACGGCTGTGGTAAAAGTACCTTATTGAAATTGTTGCTTGATAAGTTAAAACCCGATTCAGGCCGCTTGCATTGCGGAACGAAATTGGAAGTTGCGTATTTCGATCAGTATCGTGAAGTGCTCGATCCTGAAAAAACAGTAATGGATAATTTAGCTGACGGTAAGCAAGAAGTGACCGTCGGTGGAAGAACTCGCCATGTTCTGGGTTACTTGCAAGATTTCCTATTTGAACCGAAAAGGGCGCGTACACCGGTTAAAGCTTTATCCGGTGGTGAGAAAAACCGCTTACTTTTAGCGCGCTTGTTCTTAAAATCGAATAATTTATTGATTCTCGATGAACCAACTAACGATTTAGATATCGAAACATTGGAACTTTTGGAAGAAATTCTTGCCAACTATCAAGGTACTTTGCTTTTAGTAAGTCATGATCGTCAATTCGTTGATAATACTGTTACAACCAGTTGGATTTTTGAAGGTAACGGTAAAATTGAAGAGTTTGTTGGTGGCTATCATGATGCTCAAGAGCAACGTGCTCAAGTGTTGCAGTCTCGAGGTGTTACACAACAGTCTTCTTCTGTGAATGAAAAACCAGCGAAAGTAGACACAGTGGTTGAAGAAACTCCCAAAACTCAACCAAATGCTAACAAACCGAAGAAGTTATCTTATAAACTGCAACGTGAGTTAGAGTCTTTACCTCAAGTACTAGAGTCATTGGAAGCGGAAATTGAACAGTTACAAACTCAGGTCAATCAACCTGACTTTTTCACACAGAGTAGCGATAAAACTCAAGCGATTTTGGATCGACTGAACGCTGCTGAACAAGAATTAGAAACTGCATTCGGACGTTGGGAAGAACTCGAGTCGATGCAGGGCTAAAGGATTAGAAGTAAATTAATGCTAAATCAAACATTTAAATTATCAATGGTGGCTGCTGCGTTAATGGCAGCCAACTCTGCTAATGCAGCGCTGTATAAAATTGTCCCTGTAGATTCTAATGTTGGAGCTAAACAGGTTTTCTCAAGTGCGATTAGTGATTCATCTTCACCAGTTGTGTCTGATACAAATCCACTAGGCTGTTTTGGTGCAGACTGTGCTGAAGGTACTAATTATCAGCTAGGTGGTGATACTCGTGATGGCGAAGATGGAATTTCTTACCGTGATGAAGTGCCATTTAGATATGATAATACGTTTACCTATCTTGATTTGAGAGATCTACGTAATTACTGCTATAACCAACTGGGTTACTCGACTTGTGATAGTTGGGCGATAAATCAGTGGTTTGGCGGCTATTCTGAAAATGATGAAGATGATTGTGATTACAGCTTAACTGGCGGTCTATGTCAGGAGCGTAGAGCTTTTGAACATGGTCAGTACACCTCTAATGCTAAAGTGTTTGTTGAAGATGGATCATTTGATAGTGAGAATCCTCCTGTAGATTCAACTGCTGCACCATCTACAGGATCTCCTGTATCCAACTCTACTAATGCGGTGCTTAACAAAATTACACCTAATGCTGATGTGATTGGTATTGCTAGTAGTGGTTATTACGACGTTAATGGTAAGTACGTTTTGCCGTATCGCCAACGTGGTTTTTATAACGATACTGTTTTACTACCTAAGCAAGATGCTAAAGACGAGATTGTAAAACAAATGGGTCGTACCTTTGCGTATGATTCATTTGAGTACAATGGTACGACTTATGTTGTCGGCTCAGCTTCAATTGCCCCATTTGATAATGGCGATGAGAATAAGCGCTATTATAACGGTGGGGAATACGGGGAGCTTTCTAATTGTACATCTTATGACGATCCTGCACTTTTTGCTGCATGCCAAAACTTTGCTTTTGCTACACAAGCATACGTTTGGGATAGTATCGATGGTGCATCAGGGAAAGCCGTGTCTGGTTGGATTGGTCAAGATACCACCTCTCCAAATCGTGATGATGCCGCGGCTCAAGCGAGTGCTCGAACAGGGATAGTGAGTGATACTACTTCCTCTATATACAAAAACTTACCCGTATTGGCAGGTTTTAATACTCGTCGTGATGATGATAATTTATTGATGCAGGCGGCTATTTTTTATCCTAAAAAAAGTTTTGATATAACTACGGAAAATCAGTGGGATTCTGTGTTTGTCAAAGGCGCTGAAGTTGAAGATGGTGACGACTATATTTACAGTAATAGTCTAATTAAAGACATCAATAAAAACTTGATTGCTATCGGTGAAGCTAAGCGTAGTGGTCGTTATCCTAAAGATGGAGCCGCTAGTAACCGTTTATTTTATACTGATGCATCCAAAGGAAGTGTTGATACTCAACCTGTTGCAACTTACTTGAACGGTGATATTTTCTTCAGTAGTGCGGGTGGTGAAGCTAACGCTATTAACAACTATAACGAAGTAGTCGGTTCTATTGATGCAGAAGAAAGTCGTGAATGGGATGGCAAACAACGCCGCCGCCGTGGTTTTATTGATCCACTGAATTTAAATGGTACTAATCCAGACCGGTTAGCCTTATTCCAAGGTAAAGCTTGGTATTTAGATAACCTCACTAATGGTGGTACTGATTCAGATGCCAACAACGCATATCGCATTGTGAATGCAACCGGTATTAATGATGATGGTGTAATTTCAGCAACTGCTAATTACTGTGCTGGTGGTTATGATAATACCGACCATAATTCATACTGTGGAGATGGTAGTGGTACAGAAGAATTGGTTGCGGTTAAATTAGTTCCAATTGCGGGCGTTACGGCTGACGATATCATCTTGCGTAAGTCCGGAAAACCACCAGTTGAGCGAGAAGGCGGTAGCTTAGGTTATTTCGCTTTAGCTTTACTTGGTTTATTAGGTTTCAGAAGAAAAAAAATCAAATCATAAGGTTAACAAACCTAGCATTAAACCGAGGTTCACAAAATTGAATCTCGGTTTTTTTTCGCCTTGAGAAAATCGGATCTTTGGCCGATGCTTAATGAGTGGCGTTGTAATAAAACTGCCACAGATAGTCGTTTTGGTAATGATCAAAGTAAGAGGACTGTACTATGAAGAGACAGAAACGCGATCGCCTAGAAAGAGCGCAATCTCAAGGTTATAAAGCCGGTCTTAATGGGAGATCGATGGATGACTGTCCATATCAGCAAATGGATGCTAAATCGAATTGGTTAGGCGGTTGGCGTGATGCAAGAGATGATCGTCAATCCGGGCTTATTAAATAACTTAAGAGTAGATAGTTTATCCAAAGGTTAATTTAATAAGTTTAGTCGGTACAGAATTAGGCTCCGAAAATGGAGCCTTTATTACGAAGTATTAGCGCACTATAACTAAATATTTTTAATTAAATAAATCAGCTATTTTGCTGATTTATTTAATTAAAGGGGAATTAATCTCGTTCTAGAAAGCCGACGTATCTTGGAAAAGACCTACTTTTAAGTCTTTCGCTACGTAGATTTCTTTTCCATCAACAAGTACACGACCATCTGCTAGGCCCATTACTAGGCGGCGATTTACTACGCGTTTGATGTTGATTTCGTAAGTGACTTTTTTGGCAGTCGGTAGAATTTGGCCTGTGAATTTTACTTCGCCAACACCTAGTGCTCGGCCTTTACCTTCACCGCCAACCCAACCAAGGAAGAAGCCGACTAGTTGCCACATTGCATCTAGACCAAGACAACCTGGCATTACAGGGTCGCCAGGGAAGTGGCAGTCAAAAAACCATAGGTCAGGAGTAATATCTAATTCTGCAATAATCACACCTTTACCAAATTCACCTTCGCCTTCAGCGTCAGTAATTTTAGCGATACGGTCCATCATTAACATGCTTGGTGCAGGAAGCTGTGGACGGCCTGGGCCAAAAAGTTCGCCTTGGCTTGATGCTAGAAGGTCTTCACGAGTATATGAGTTACGTTTGTTTTGCATTATATAATCACTCCAGAAATAGTCTGTGTATCTTAGAGAACAGGTGTAAGCTAAACAAGTCCGATCAGTGAATACCAAGTAAACTTTTGATCTTATTTACTATACCGCAAGGTGCGGATTCATGTTTATCAAAGTGCTCGATTCTCTCAGAGATTTTCTTCAATATGGTTTCTTCTTCATCACCACGGAAGGCTTTATTTAAGATGATAGGTAATGCTTCATCTACAGATTCAACTGACCATAGGTGGAATTTTTCATTTTTGATCGCTTCAACAACATCATGATGTAAGGATAAGTGTTTTAAGTTAGTTTTCGGTAAAACCACACCTTGATGACCTGTTAATCCACGATGGTTACATATCTGGAAGAAGCCTTCGATTTTCTCATTTAAACCACCGACTGCTTGTACGCGACCAAATTGATCCACGGCACCAGTAACAGCAATTTGTTGATTAATCGGGTACTCAGATAAAGCACTTACAAGCGCACACAATTCAGCTAAAGAAGCGCTATCGCCGTCAACTTCTGAGTACGATTGTTCAAATACAATAGAAGCGGCAAACGGTAAAGGGTCATCCAAGTTTAGAGCACTGCCTAAGAAGGCTTGCATTATCATCATGCCTTTCGCGTGTAAATTGCCACCTAGTTCTGCTTTGCGCTCAACATCAGCAATATCACCATCACCAAAGTGAATAACACATGAAATACGAGCTGGTTCACCATAAACAACAGGATGTCCCGGTACTTCAATAACCGTTAGGCCATTGACTTGACCGACACGTTCGCTTTGGGTCTCAATGATAACTTGGCCGTCTAATATATCGGCTAAAGCTCTTTGAGGTAGATATTCTTGACGATAGGTTCGATCGGCTAAAGCTTTTTCCATATCGGATTGAGAAATAGCTTGCCCATTGGAAACTAAAGCAGCCTCCGTTAACAATGTTCTATGCCAAATAGGGCACAGAGGCATTCTTTCTTGGTCTTCGGTTTCACGAGCTCCTTGAGCTAACAGGAAAGTCCAGGCATGTGAGTCTAGAAGCTTAGGAAGTTGGTAACCATCAATAATGCCGTTAATGTATTGAATGTATGATTCAAGCGTCTCAGCGGTAATTTTAAGGTCTAACTCTACTTCAGCGAACAAGCATAGATGAGTTCTCATATCCGCATCGAATAAATCTAAATCACCTAACTGCATTCTATCGCCAATAATGACCAGCTTTACATCGTATTTTTTGAGTGGTACGTTTTCGATAACCTGTTTTGAGTCGGAAGACATTCCAGAACAAGCATTGCCTAAAACCGCAGCTTTTAATTTCGGCCAAGCACGAGTGTTAGCTAATATTAAGTTTGACGAAATGATAAGATAGCCGCCATCAGCCTTATCAAGCAATCCTTCAGAGGCATGAATAATTTGGCCATTTTCAACTTGGTATTGCCCAAATAACTCTTCAAGCTCGATGCTTTCACTGGTGATAACAGGAGTACGGTTTATTTCACCCGTATTCATTAGCATAGAGTAAGCATTATGGATTGCTTGGCGATAAATGAAATTATCCGGTGCATTTACTAATAGGAAACGCGGAAAGCTCGCCATTTGTGCAAAATGCAGAATAGAAGCTTTGAGTCTAGGCTGAAGATCCAAAAAGGATAGGTGACTACTAGAGTCGTTTTGCGTGAGGATATCTTCATATTGTGAAAAGTTGGGTGTTGCAGATTGCCAAGACTCTTTGATCATTATAAAAAATTCAATATGTGGTTAGAAGGAAAGAAGTATATAGAAAAATAGCTTAACCTTATACCTGTTTATGCTGCGTAAGTTGAGTGTTTAATCAATGGATTTGAGAGGCTGTTATCATAAAGTCAAAATAGGTTGGACTATTATTCTAGATGGAGTCAAAACAGTTGAGAATGTGATGGTTTTTAGTTACGCTGTCACTGTAAATTGTCTATAGGGAAGACTAATGAAATATCAACAGCTTGAAAACCTTGAATGTGGCTGGAAGTGGCAATATTTAATTCGTAAATGGAAAGACGGAGAATCGATTACTCGTTACCAAGATTCTAGTGAATCTCACGCTGCCATTATGGGGCTTCAAAAGCTAGAACATCAGCCGACACAAGTACTGAATTGGATTGATGATCATATGAATCCTGAGCTTGATAATAAACTTAAGCAAGCTATCCGTGCTAAACGCAAACGCCATTTTAACGCCGAACATACTCATACCAAGAAGAAATCGATCGACTTAGATTATGCGGTTTGGGAAAAACTGTCGGATAGGGCGCAAGAATTAGGTTGCACACTATCAGAAGCGATTGAGTATCTGGTGAGTGAGGCATCTCGAAGCGAGAAAGCCAGTAAGAAAGTGCATAGTATCAAAGCCGATCTTAGTAAATTACTCGACTTTTAACCTAGAAACCATCATCTGCTGAGTCAAATTTTTGTGATAGTAAGTGATCGAGATTAAATTTCTTATTCTCAATCCTAGATATTGTCGGTTAAATTGCTAAATTGTATACAGTGATGTTCACATTTTATCTTCCCATTTTGAGGTGCTGTATGAAAAAGCTCGCTATTTTATCGCTATGTTTATTTGCTACATCTTCCCATTTTGCTTTTGCAGGCGATCCAGAAGCTGGTAAAGCGAAAGTTGCAATGTGTGCTTCATGCCACGGTGCAGATGGTGTTGCGGTAATCAAAACGTATCCAAATCTTAAAGGTCAAAATGCCGCTTATCTTGAAAAGGCGATCAAAGCTTTTAAAAGCGGTGAACGTAAAGATCCAGTAATGTCTCCAATGGCGACCACCATTAATGATGCCGATATCGCTGATATCGCTGCATATTACGAAAGCCTTAAATGAATCTAAGCATAAAATCATTATCTGACTATATTAATATTATTGTCGCATCGAACGATAAAGATGCGGCAGATTTTAAAGTTGTTCGTACTGAAACAACCAAACGCATAGACGATGGAATTTAACAACAAACATTTCATTCACGTTTGTAATAATTGACTTATTAGACTTCACTCTAAATCTGCGTAAGAAGCCATGAAACAATGTTTTCTGTCATTAATATTTCACACTTCTATGCCTGACAATTAGGGGCCGACGCGTTGTATCTAGGTAAATCTTTAATTTCGTTCCCTAGATCTTGTATTCGAGTATTATGAGAGGGGTGAGTTGACAGTAATTCAGGAGGTTGATTTCCGCCGGATGCCTTTGCCATATTCTTCCATAGCTGAATACTTTGTTGCGGCTCGAATCCAGCTTTGGCCATCAGATCAATGCCCATAATATCGGCTTCCGTTTCTTGGGTTCGCCCATAAGGTAAACTAATGCCATATTCTACGCCTAAACCTAAAGCACTCATCGCCATTTCTTTATATTCAGTACCAGCTAAGGCAAAATCGGTAACTTGCATTCCAGTGCTAGTTATTTGACTACGTGACATACGTTCATTACCGTGATTAGCAAGTACATGCGCCACTTCATGCCCTAAAACCGTTGCCAGTTGATCTTGGTTAGTTGCCACTTTAAGTAAGCCAGTATAAACACCGATTTTACCGCCAGGCAGAGCGAAAGCGTTGACTTGGTCAGAATCAAACACGACGACTTCCCATTGTGCAAAACTTGCTTGCTTAGGTACTTGCTTGGTAATCGCATTAGCTACACAAGTCACATAAGCATTGACCTTGGCATCTTTACTGACTTTCTCATTTTGCTTCATCTGCTCAAATGATTGAGCGCCTAATTGAGACATTTCACTGTCTGAAAATAGAATTACTTGGCTTCTGCCTGTTGGGGAAGAAGTACAAGCAGATAAACCTATCATGATCAATCCACTTAAAGTGACGACCTTTAACGGTGATGAAAGCTTCCTCATAATCATTCCTTGATCTAACGATATTGAGTTAACTTTAAAACACATTATCTATAACGGCAATTGGATAAAACTGAAATCAAAGTTAGAGTGGCATCTTCATATTGAGAAGTGAGATCTTGCACTTAGTTATTGATAAGAATATTGTTATGAGCTCAGCGTTATAGACAATAGGAATCACCATGATTTGGAAAAAAGACGTCACTTTAGAGCGTTTAAATGCAACTTCTCGCAACACCTTGATGGAGCATCTCAATATTGAGTACGTTGAGATCACAGATAATAGTATTTCAGCGACCATGCCGGTATCGAGTATCACTCACCAACCAATGGGCTTGCTGCACGGTGGCGCATCTGTGGTATTAGCTGAAACGTTAGGTTCTCTAGCTGCCAATATGTGCGTGGACGATAACGCTTACTGCGTCGGTCTCGATATTAACGCCAACCATATTCGAGCAAAGCGTAACGGGGTAGTCACGGGGAAAACGTGGCCAATTCATATCGGTGTGTCTACTCAAGTGTGGCAAATTGAAATTGTTGATGAAGAACAACGTCTACTATGTACGAGCCGAATTACTATGGCCGTTAAAACTCGAAAAGGCGGTTAAAGTCCGAAAATGGTCATTGAATTCTCCCAAGGAAAAATCATTGCTAACCAACACGAAATTGTTGTTCGTTTGAGCCAAATAGCGAGTGTCACTATGCAATGTCAAACCGAAGCGCTGCAACTGATTGGTCGTGGTGCCAATGTGATTACTGCATATGATATACAATGCCAATGGTCGATTAAGTTAGATTCCGAACAACAATTACAACAACTGGCTGATTTCCTTTGTTTACCAATACAATAGTGAATTGCTTTGTTGACTCTAATAAAAGGGGAATTTTCCGTTTTTATTTGCAATGCCTAAAAGTGGCGTTACCACAAGATTTATCCCTTTAAAGCTGATAAAGTGGGAAATTATTTCTTATTGCTAAACAATAGAGTTTCCCCTTTATGAGCAGCCCACGATTAAGAACACAATTTGAGCGTTTATTTGAACACTTCCAAGGCGAAGATTGCGCGATTCAGTTAGAAGAATTAACTGATATATTGTGTTGTACTCGCCGAAATACTCGTATTGTCCTTAACAAGTTAGCAGAAGAAGGCTGGATCGAATGGGTGCCGGCAGCAGGGCGTGGCAAGTTATCACGCTTGATTTTTAAACGTAATAAAATTGATGTGAGTGAGAATCTTGCCAAGCGTTATTTAGAAGAAGGCAAAATTGAGCATGCTCTCTCTGTCTTAGATAATGACCCAGCACGGCTTACTCAAGTTTTCCAAGGCTACCTAGGTTTTAGTCATTTAGAAGGGCAGCAAGTCATCCGTTTGCCTTATTATCGCCAACTCGCCACACTCAACCCGTTAAAGCCGACTCGCCGTTCTGAGCAACACATCATTCGACAAATTTTTAGTGGCTTAACTCAGTTAGATGAAAAAGAGCAAGTTCAACCGGATCTTGCTCATCACTGGGAAATGTTATCGCCGACTCATTGGCGTTTTTACCTACGTTCAGGGGTACGCTTTCATAACGGTGATCGTTTGAACATAACGGATGTGATTGAGAGCATTAACCGATTAAAAACATTAACTTTATTTGAACATATTGAATCAGTGGCTTCGCCTTCCAATAATACGCTCGATATTCACTTAACCGACGCCGATTATTACTTACCTTTATTACTTACAGAAACACCGGCAAAAATATTGCAGTCACACCTCAATAACCCTGATAAATTTGATTTAATTCCCAACGGCACAGGGCCATATAAAGTCACCAGAAATGACTCATCTCGTTTGGTGCTAGAAGCATTTGAGCACTACTTTGGTTATCGACCATTGATCGAGCGAGTGGAAGTATGGGTGATAGATGAAGCTCATTCATCCATGGTTTACCCTAGCTTAACTCACCCAAATAAACCTACAGAAGGGCAATTCACTGACGTAGAACTTGATCCTGGTTGCACCTATCTACTACTTAACCGTCGATCTGGCATCGCGAAAAATGATGATTGGGCACATTACTTAGCGCAAAGGTTAAACCCGTTTAGCTTATTGCGAGGGATCCCTGATCAAAAAGTCATTGAACTAGGCTTGCTACACGCTCATGGCTTAAAGCCTGGCTGGCATCATAGTGGAATTTTACAATCAAACTTAATGCCACCAGCGATAGAAAATAATGAGAAAGCACAAGTTACTGTCGCTTATCACAGCATGCATCCGTTGTTTCCGTATGTAATTCAATCCATGAAAAGTTTATTAAAAGAAGACGGGATTAGCTTAAAAACGGTCAAATATGATCTCACCGTTGAAAAACCTGATGAGGTGGACATTTGGCTCAAACCTATGGGGCTGGCTAACCATCGTAAGGATGCTTTAATCGGTTGGCTTCTTGGTTACAGTGATATCGATATTATGAGTAATCAGGAAAACTTTTCTAATTGGAAGAAGATGGTTTCAGATTGGCGCTCTCAACCGAATCAAACTTTCCCGGCAAAAGAGTTGGCCAAACAATTAGTGCAAACTCAGCAACTCATACCGATGTTTCACTGTTGGTTAGGGGTTAGCCAAGATCAATGTGGTTCACTGCAAAATGCCACTTGTAATGCATTGGGTTGGTTTGATTTTAGTCAGGTATGGGTAAAACCAGAGTAAAGCTCTACACTAAATAGACACTTTCGATAATGAACGAAGGGAGAATTGCATTATGGACACACACCCTGATGGCTATGCGATTGTTCTATCAACAACAAACGAAGAAGAAAGCCAACAAGCGATTATTAATGCGTTATTAACCCAAAAATTAGCCGCTTGTATCCAAGTCATGCCAATAACGAGCTACTACCATTGGCATGGAGAGGTGAATCATGATCAAGAATCACTATTGATCATTAAAATTCTGCATCGACACTACCAAGAAGTTGAGCAAGTTATCCTAGCTAACCATAGCTATCAAGTTCCACAAATCGTTATGCTGCCCATCGAAACGGGTTTCCACGAGTACCTACAATGGATCCAGTCTAGTAGTCACTCATAATGCCGTATTTTTATTTGGAAATTTATGCAAACTGTATCCATATTAGTTGATGTACAAAACATCTATTACACCACTCGCGACAAATATCACCGCCATTTTGATTACAACGCATTCTGGGCAAAAGTGATGAAAGATCGCACTTTAGTCAATGCCAATGCTTATGCGATAGCGCGTAGCGACGATAAACAAAAGCAATTTCATAATATCCTAAGAGGTATTGGATTTGACGTAAAACTCAAACCATTTATTCAACGACAAGATGGCTCTGCAAAAGGGGATTGGGATGTTGGAATTGCGCTTGATGCGATGGAATTAGCTGAAATTTCAGATGTGATTGTGATTGCATCGGGAGATGGTGACTTTGATTTATTAGCTAAGCGTATTCAGAGTCGTTATGGAAAAACCGTTGAAGTTTATGGGGTTCCGGGCTTAACGGCGAATTCTCTGATTGAAGCCGCCGATCGATACCAACCCATTGAAGATGAGTTATTGCTCTGATTCTACTTGATCGGTTGTTTGCACATCATTTGAAGGGGCTTGAGTTTGAGCCTCTTCTTCCATGCGAGCTCGCTCTGCTTTAGAAATATATTTCGGCTTATTGGTTTTATGCAGCTTGGAATTTTGCTGCTTTAAGCGTTTTTTTAAAATCGAGTTGATTTTCTTCTTACGGTTCATAACCAGTCTCTGCAATCAAGTGGGTGCGCATCATATCAAACGCCTATTTTAATGCTAGCTTATATTTTCAGTTGCTTTAATTGATTTCGTTAAGGGCTTAAGTGTATTTAGCGTTCGATAGTGCAATATTCGCTTTTCATTCGTGATCGAGTTCTATATATTCGAACCCCATTTTAATCAGACTCGGAATTACTATGACTTGCGAGATATACAAAGACTTCATTTTTGAAGCAGCGCACCATTTACCTAACGTACCAGAAGGGCATAAATGCGGGCGTTTGCACGGTCATTCTTTCTTTGTTCGCTTATACATTCAAGGTGCAGTAGATTCGACCACTGGCTGGATTATCGATTTTGGTGATGTGAAGAAAATCTTCGCGCCGATTTATGATCAACTTGACCACTACTACCTCAATGATATCCCTGGCCTAGAGAACCCAACTAGCGAAGTATTAGCGAAGTGGATCTGGGAAAAAGTGAAACCTCTGCTGCCACAACTCAGCAAAGTTGAAATTAAAGAAACCTGTACAGCTGGCTGTATATACCGCGGTCAAGAGTAAAGGCGAGCCTTGTGTACAAGATCAACGAAATCTTTGAAACCATCCAAGGAGAAGGCTACTTTACCGGTGTGCCTTCTGTTTTTATTCGCCTACAAGTTTGTCCGGTAGGCTGTTCATGGTGTGATACCAAACAAACTTGGACCGCTGAAGAAATCGATAAAACCACACTCGGTGATATCATCATAAAACAGGGTGATAGCCCAAGCTGGAGCCCAGCTAGCGTTGACGAAATTGTATCTCTATATCAACAGCAAGGCTACACAGCAAAGCATATTGTGATCACTGGTGGTGAGCCTTGTATCTATGATTTACAGCCATTAACGTCTGCTTTTGAAGCGTTAGGCTGTCAATGTCAAATTGAGACCAGTGGAACATCGGAAGTGTTATGTTCTGATAACACCTGGGTGACAGTGTCACCAAAAATTGCCATGAAAGGTAAATTGGAAGTCCTCGATTCTGCACTACAGCGTGCAAATGAAGTTAAGCACCCAGTAGGGACACAAAAAGATATCGATCAACTTGATGCGCTACTCACTCGTGCACAATGTGAATCTAAAGCCAACATAGCCCTGCAGCCAATCAGTCAGAAACCTAGAGCCACTGAGCTTTGTATGGAAACCTGCATTAAGCGTAACTGGCGTTTATCTATCCAAACACATAAGTATTTGAACATTGCTTAATGAATCTCTTCGGATAACTAGATAAGCAGGGTGTAGAGATATTATCTGTTGATATAAAAAAGCGCCTCATTCCACTTTATTGATGTGAAATGAGGCGCTTTTTATTTGTTCAAGTTCTTATTGGTTTTACTCGATTACTCACCCGCAACCATACGTGATTTACGCTTGATACTCATAGCAAACATATAAAGTGATGTCGCTAACAAGGTCACGAATAAGAAACCCGTCAAACGTTCAGGATTATTCATCCAATGCTGTGCGGCAATAGGGCCAGCAACCGAACCTATACTGTAGGCAAGTAACATGATCTGCGTGGCAGAAACAATGTAGTTTTCTTCTAACCCATCACAACCTAGGCTTATCGCCAAAGGGTAGATAGAGAAGGTTGCCATACCAAGTAACACTAGGCTAATTGCAAGTACAACTAGGCTAGAGCTTAATGTGGTTAAGCCAATAGCAAACACACCGAGTAGACAAAATAATCCCATCAATAATTTCTTGCCCATAAATTGGCTGCCCCAAGACACAATAGGCTGTACCAACATTGCGCCCATGACTAACAGCGCCATCAAGCTGCCAATTTTCGCGGTTGAAACATGGCGATCGTGTAACTCTAAAGGCATAAGGCCATAAATAGAGCCAATTAACAGACCAGACACCATACAACCAATTAAGGCCGCTTTATTCATCTTAAATACTTGCTTTAAGCTAAGCACTGAATGGGTTTCCGTTTGCGGTTGTTGGCAGCGACCAAAACAAAGCAACAGGGTAGCAGCAACAAGTAAAGACAGAATCACCACAAATGGCCACTCGCTTTCCATTGCAAAAACACTAATGCCTAGTTGACCTATCGTCGCACCACCATAAAGTGAAGCCATGTATAAACCTAGTCGTTTAGCTCGGCTTTTTTCATCACCAATTAGTAGCCAAGATTCAACAACCACAAATATGCCAGCCACTGCAATGCCTGCAATGAAACGAGCAAATAGCCATGACTCAAATGCCGGAACAATCGGCATTGTCACAATAGTGAACGAAAAAAGCACTAGGAAAAAGATAAAAGCATTTTTATGTCCAATTTTAGCAACAATAGGCTCAATGAACATCGCACCCAATAATAAACCAGCATAAAAAGCACTGGCTAACCAGCTTGCAGCGTCCGTGCTTAAACCATATTGACCTAACATCAATGGGATCAAACTCATTAAATAACCCGATGCAACCGCATATAAAGATAGTGCTGCAACTGGGATAAAAAATGATGGTTTTGATGAAGTCAAAGCTACGTCGTTCACCGCATACTCCGCAAAGATTAATGTAAATAATAGGATAATTTCGCGGCGAATATGAGGCTAATATTACAAGATGTAAAATGAGATTTTTTTGATTTAACGATAAAAGAAATTGATTGAAGAGGAGTTACTGTATTTTCAGTAGGAAACTACCTAATAATAAGCATATTAGGCAGTCTTTATTGTGGATTATTAGATGTTAACTATTTGGCAATCGCTTGGGTTAACCATTGTGTAAACTGGCCTTTTGGCAATGCGCCATTAATAGAATTAACCATTTTACCTGACTTAAACACCATAACGGTTGGAATGCTGCGAATTTGATACTTAGCGGCAATATTTTGCTGTGATTCGGTATCTACTTTTAAAAATCTCACTTGGCCAGTCATTTCAGCCGCCGTATCTTCAAAAATAGGAGCAAAGCCAACACATGGGTTACACCAAGGTGCCCAAAAATCAATAACAACTGGCAGTTCACTGGTTAATAATGCATTTAAATTTTCAGTTGTAGCCGTTACTGGCTTGCCATCAAACAGAGGTGACTGACAGCGCCCACAACTCGCTCTATCTGACACTCTCGCTTCAGGGACTTTGTTCTTACTTTGACATTGTGGGCAAGCGGTTACAAATGATGTCATGAGGGACCTCTTTTAAGAATATTCTCTGCTATATATAAAAATGTGACTAGCTGTTTATAAAACGGTTAGTAAGGAAGTGCTTAACGTATAAGTTTTCAAGCAACTATCGTATAATATTTACAAGTTTGAAATAAACAAAAATAAAACAATAAAATTAATAAGGTGTTTTTTATGGCGAACGTTTACGCAGAAATTACAGGGTGGGGAAAGTGTCTACCACCTGCTGTTTTGACTAATAACGATTTAAGTACATTTTTAGAAACCTCCGATGAATGGATCCGCTCTCGTACCGGAATTGAAAGTCGCCGCATTAGCCATGTAGAGACATCTGATCTTGCAACAGTAGCAGCCAAAAATGCCATGCAAGCGGCGGGAATCACCGCCAATGACGTTGATTGTATTATTGTCGCAACATGCTCACCGGATACCTTGATTCCAAATACTGCGTCGAAAGTGCAAAGTAACCTTGGTATCCAAGCCGCTGCCGCCTTTGATCTCAACGCAGCTTGTACTGGTTTCCTTTATGGTTTAGAAACTGCAACTCGGCTAATCCAAGCGGGTAATTATCGTAATGCGATTGTTATTGGTGCAGAACACTTATCGTTTTATCTAAACTGGACCCAACGTGATACCGCGGTATTGTTTGGTGATGGCGCAGGCGCAGTTGTACTATCTCGACGTGAACAAGATAACTCTGTCGGACTTCAGCAGGCTTCATTAGGCTGTGATGCGGAAGGGCGTGACATTCTTGCTATTCCTAAGTTTGGTACTGCCATGGATCGTTTTGATCAAGATAGTGGTCACTGGAGTTTTGATTTTATCGGTAAAGATATCTTTAAACGTGCAGTAAAAGGCATGAGTGCCGCGACGCAAAACGTACTTGAACGTTCCGGTTTAACCAAAGAAGAAATTGATTGTGTGGTACCTCATCAGGCCAATATTCGTATCATCCAAACCTTGTGTGATTTTGCAGGTATTTCTCAAGATAAAGCTTTCGTAAATATTCAAAAATACGGTAATACTTCCGCAGCAACGGTTCCTATCGCTTTATGCGAAGCCGTTGAACAAGGATTTGTAAAACCGAATATGAATATTCTTGTTGCCGCATTTGGTGCAGGTTTAACCTGGGGCGCAGGCATGATTAAGTGGGGCGATAGAGTCACACCTACCGAAGCACAAACAGCGGAACTAGAGCCTTGTGATAAAACAGCTCTACAATTGTTGGAAGAAGCCATCGAGCATTGTAAGGCCTA
Source organism: Vibrio litoralis DSM 17657 (assembly GCF_000426765.1). Taxonomy (GTDB): domain Bacteria; phylum Pseudomonadota; class Gammaproteobacteria; order Enterobacterales; family Vibrionaceae; genus Vibrio; species Vibrio litoralis. The sequence goes on from NZ_AUFZ01000017.1 coordinate 62,968, forward strand.
TCAAAAGTAATAAATAACTACTGATACACCTTTTAAAACGTCCATAGGAGAAATCCATGGACGTTTTTTATCACATCGCCACGATATTAAGCCTTTTCTAAATTAATATTTACTAATATAATAATTGAAAATATTAATCATCAAGAGGTAATTATGACCATTCCTTGGAGTGCTTTATTCGGTGGGATGCTGCTCGGTATTTCTGCAACTATCCTTATGTTATTTAAAGGAAAGGTAGCTGGAATTAGTGGGATTGTTAGCGGTGCAATAACGCCATCATCGGTAGATAAAGGCTGGCGAATTCAATTTATCATTGGCTTGATTGCTGGCGGTTTCTTGACAAATTGGCTTGTCCAACCGGAGTTATCCGGTATTCCTGCTCATTACTCTAGCTCTATTGTGACTATGCTACTGGCTGGTTTACTAGTTGGTCTTGGAACCAAGTTAGGTAATGGCTGTACGAGTGGTCATGGCATTTGTGGAATGGGGCGGTTTTCTATCCGATCTATGATCGCCACACTCACTTTTATGTTAGTGGCAGCAGTCACTGTTTACATTCGATTACATGTTTTATAGGTGAATTAATATGAAACGTTATTCTTTTATTCCATTGATAGCAGGCTTGCTTTTTGGCGCTGGCATGGTGATTTCAGATATGGTCAACCCAGTTAAAGTTATCGCCTTTCTCGATGTAGCAGGCGCATGGAAAGTCGATTTGGCTTTTGTGATGGGAGGAGCATTACTGATCTTTACTCCAATGTACCATTTTGTTATTAAGGCAAGACAAAAGCCGCTTGATCAAACAGAGTTCTGTATCACTAAGAGTAAAGTTGTGGATCGTAAACTGATCCTTGGTGCCAGTTTATTTGGACTAGGTTGGGGAATTGCCGGGATCTGCCCAGGTCCAGCTTTAGCATCATTATCAACGCTTAACTTAAGTTTGATGGCTTTTGTTTCGGCTATGGTAATGGGTATGCTTTTCACTCATTATATTCAATCTAAACGCAAAGCCTGCAATGAATGAATATTGATCTATGCTTTAAACAAATACGAATTGAAGAGGTAGCTTATGGAAATGCATAAACAAACATTAGAAACCTTATTTGAACAGCTTGGGTTATCAAGTACTAAGCAAGACATTGAGGCCTTTATTTCCAAACATGCAAAGGAGCTCGATCATACTCAGCCTTTACACCGAGCGTCTTTTTGGAATGCATCACAATCAAACTTTATTAAAGAAGCCAAGAAAGAGGATGCCGACTGGGTAGAAGTGGTCGATCAGCTCGATACACTTTTTCGAGCTCAATCTACTGATTAAGTTCAACTATTCTTAAATGATAGGTTGAGTGAGTGCGGTATAAATTCGCTCAACTACAGCGATGGATTCCTCATTATCACCGTGAACACAAAGGGTATCCGCTTGTAATTCGAGCGCATGCCCTTTAATAGTTGTGACGGTTCCGAAATTTGCCAACTGCATCGCTTGGTAAAAAATATCTTCCGCATTTTGGTGTACCGCATTAGGTTTATTTCGAGGAACTAACGAACCATCATCTTTATAAGCGCGGTCAGCAAAAGCTTCAAAAAGCAGCGGTACATTATACTCATCGGCAATATCTAGGTAGGCGGTATTATCTTTTTTAGCTAACACCATTAAGGGAAGCCCTGTCGGCATGACAGCCTGCACAATCGCTTCAAAAACCTCAAGATCCACCATCATATCGTTATACAAAGCGCCATGAGGTTTCACATAATCAACTTGCGTATCATAAAGCACGGCAAGGCTTTGAATCGCGCCAACTTGGTAGCTAATGAGATGGGAAATTTGTTCTGGTGTATGCGCAATCGAGCGTCGACCAAAGCCTAATAAATCCTGATATGAAGGGTGGGCGCCAATACTGACACTGTGCTTAACGGCAAGTTGAATGGTTTTTGCCATTGTGTCAGGATCAGAAGCATGGAAACCACAGGCTATGTTAGCCATATGGACATAAGGAATAATGGCTTCATCTTTTCCCATCACCCAATGACCAAAGCTTTCCCCCATATCACAATTGAGTTTTAATTTTTCCGATTCCAGTGTCATTTTTACGCACCAATCATAGTCTATTATGTATCTTTGAGATTTTAATATTGACACCCCAAGGGTATATCTACAAGGCACAATGTTGTAAGGTTAGACCCAAGTAATAATTTGTTGAGATAGAGGCTTTTATGTTTGTTTTAGTCACCGGTGGAATGGGTTATATAGGCAGTCACACTTGTATTCAAATGATTGAAGCAGGCATGACGCCAATCATTTTTGATAACTTATATAATAGTAAATCAACCGTACTCGATCGCATTGAAAAAGTATCCGGTGTTCGCCCTATTTTTGTTGAAGGTGACATCCGCGACAAGCAAGCAATCAGCCAAGTTTTAAAACAATACGATATTGAATCTGTCATTCATTTTGCAGGTTTAAAAGCAGTCGGTGAGTCGGTTGAAAAACCACTAGAGTATTACGACACCAATGTTCACGGTACTTTAGTTCTTGTTGATGCCATGCGTGACGCTGGCGTTAAATCATTAATTTTCAGCTCTTCAGCCACAGTATATGGCGATCCTGCTTCCGTGCCAATTTTAGAAGATTTCCCAACCAGCGCGACCAATCCTTATGGCCGTAGTAAATTAATTGTAGAAGAATGCTTAACAGACTTCCAAAAAGCCAATCCAGATTGGAGTATTACGTTATTACGCTATTTCAATCCTGTCGGTTCTCATCCATCAGGTGAACTAGGGGAAGATCCTCAAGGCATTCCGAATAACCTGATGCCTTTTGTTTCTCAAGTTGCGGTAGGTCGTCGCGAGTTTTTATCTGTGTTTGGTGGCGATTACCCAACCCCTGACGGTACGGGTGTGCGTGACTATATCCATGTGATGGACTTGTCGGATGGTCATTTAGCTGCGCTTAAACATGTAGGAAGCAAGCAAGGTCTTCATATTTATAACCTAGGTACAGGTAATGGCAATAGCGTGCTAGAAATGGTTAATGCGTTCGAAAAAGCATCGGGTAAGAAGGTACCTTATAAAATTGTTGATCGCCGTCCTGGTGATATTGCTGAGTGTTGGGCCGATCCCGCCAAAGCAGAAGCGGATTTGCATTGGAAGGCGACACGTTCATTAGAACAAATGACAGAAGATACTTGGCGTTGGCAATCTAATAACCCACAAGGTTACCCTGAAGCATAAGAAACAAACGATTAAAAAGGGCAATGTTAAGTTGCTCTTTTTTAGCTCAAAATAGTGGATTGCTCGCAAAAACAAACTTCTCACTACATTTTGATAACAAATATGGTTATAATTCCCTCGATTTTTACTTTAGGGCTACTTTTAGTCTACTTAAATCTGGGGAAAAACATGTCATTATCACTAGGTCTGATCATTGCTTTTATTGTTGCAAGTGCAGTAATGGTAAAGCATGAGATGTCTAAACAATCATAATTTATAATCATTTACATACACTTTAATACTACTTTTAGTGTAAATTGATTAACTTAATAAAAGTCAGCGATTGCTGGCTTTTTTGTTGCCTGCCGTTTATACATTGTTCTTAAAAAGAGTATTCAGCATAGTAGTGAAACAAAAAGGCTCCTATTGTGAAATAAGAGCCTTCATTTATGGTTTAAATTGGGATGTTAAAATTGGTAATCTAAACTGACACCCCAGTTGCGACCTGGTTGAGTATAAAAATCAACATTCTTTGATCCCGGCGTGTTACCACGTTCTAGATCAGAGTAATGCCAATATTTCTTATCAAACGCATTAAATAAACCCGCACGAAGCGTTAAATCATTAATAGGGCGGTAATACGCAGTTAAGTCCACCAAAGTATATCCCGGTGCATCTTTATATTCATCGTTAGACCAATCATCTTTACTCGCGGCCATTGTGACGTTAAGTAAGCCACCGAATACGGAGTTAAGGCTGTCATAACCTAAACCAAGATTACCGGTTAGTGGAGCCACAGAATCAAGGTGCTCACCCGTGTCTTTATCTCGACCTTCGGCATAAGCAACAGAAACCTTGGAGTAGAAACCTTGTGGTGCACCGAACGCGGTATCTAACATGGTTGTTGATGAGAATTCCGCACCATAAATCTCCGCTTTGTTAATATTTTCTTTAGTATACTTATCTTTGCCACTGCTCGCATCAGTACCAAGATTAGTATCACTGATAAAGTCAGAGTAGTCATTATAGAAACCGACAATTTCGAAACGAGTACTTTCACTACGGCCACGGAAACCCGCTTCATAAGAAATGCTCTTTTCTGGTTTTAGATCTGGGTTAGGTTCAACAATCGCTCCTTGATTATAAAAATAGTAAAGATCATAAACAGTAGGAGCTTTAAAGCCTTGGCTTATTTGAGCAAAACCACTGAACCCATCACTGAAGTGATATACCGAACCTAATTTACCCGTCACAGCATCACTATCACTATCTGGGTAATCGGTAGCAAATCCATCATCGGTTTCAGGTTCTGTTTTAAACGAATCATAACGAATACCGGCAGTTAGGATTAAGCGCTCTTGTAAAAAGAAAGCTTGGTCTTGGAAGTAGATCCCCCATTTGGTCAAGGTCGCATCTGGCATTCCCGTGCTACCTGGTCCAACGGTACCTAAATCATATTTATAATCAGTATTATCCAATTCAAACTTATCGTGAATAAAAGAGGCACCATAAGTAAATTGATGATAATGGTTATTAAATTCAACAAGTTTATCGAATTGAGAATCAAACTGAACGCTTTTATCGGTAGCGTCACGTTCACGCATTCGCTCGCCACTGCCCATCATGCCAGTGGTAGTGTCATAGTTCTTACTTAAAGAATCGCTTTGTTGGTAGTTAAGCGACCAATTTAAGCTATCAGCAACCGCAGCATCCATTAGCCATTGATGGTTAACCCCAACACGTAGTCGCTCTGATTTATCCTCATTATAGCTATTAGAATAAGTGATCATTGGGCCCATACCGGGCATTGAAATAGAGTAACCATCGTATGACAATTCATCTTCATCGTAATTTCTCAGGTAGTACTCTAACGAGACACCAATACGATGAGCTTCATTCACTTGATAATAAGCTTTAGCAAGTAGATTACTAATATCTTTATCAGCTGGATCCGCTTGGCCACGTCCAATACCAGAAATATCATCACCATCAGAGTGCGTTTCAGTTTCTTGGCCATCAGCATAAGTCATCATTAGTAGAGTTTCTAAATCACCATATCTCATCGCCCATGTAAGGGTATTTTTCAATGTTTCATCGGCTGAAGTATATGAGGATTTAAGACCAAAACGATTTTCATCGCCGTCGGTTACTAAAACATCAGAAGGATCTTTGGTTTTGAATAGTACTGCACCGCCTAGTGCATCAGAACCATAAAGGGTAGAAGAAGGGCCTTTATTCACTTCAATCGCGCTTAAAGTATCGACTTCGATATTGTTAGGGTAGGAGCGTTGTTCGGTTGCTCCTGGGTTGTATGGAACCGGTTGTTCAACACCATCGACCATCACTTTAACGCGTGAATCTTCCATTCCTCGAATGTTGTATCCCGAGATGCCAAATCGACCTGTCCCTTCAGCATCAACCCCTGGGGTATATTTCAATGCTTGCTGTGGATCAGTCGCCATTTGATTATCGACATCATTCGACGAAACCGTTTTAACCGAAGAGGACACATCCTTGATGTCTTGCTCAGTTCGAGTTGCTGAAACAACCACTTCTTGAAGCGCAGTTAATTCTTGTGCCGCATAAGCTGCTGGAGTTAAAGTGGAAGCAATGGTAATTGCAAGTAATGTTGGTTTTAATTTGTGGGTGTACATATAGTTATTCCATTCCCTATGTTTAGTGTTGAATGCATTCTAATAAATAAGAATGATAATAACTATCATTTGTATTGCAGTAATAAGTAAATCCCTCATGTAAATGGTTAGTGGATAAAGATAAATTCATTTAAAATCAACAAATTGAACTTCACATGCAAAAGTTCACTTATACGTCATCCAGTTGCGTAAGTTGTGATCTTCTTCACATTTAATGCAATCTTTAATGAATAGGTGCTCTGAATTAGCGTAAGGAAAAATGATTTGAACAACAGTATTACACTAGAAGCACTGCAAGTATTAGATGCCATTGCTAGGAGAGGTAGTTTCGCTGCAGCTGCCAACGAATTGAATCGTGCGCCATCATCTTTGAGTTATCAGGTGCAAAAGCTAGAACAAGATCTCGACCTTGTTATTTTTGATCGTTCCGGCCACAAAGCAGTATTTACCGATGCAGGTCAGTTACTGCTAGAAAGAGGGCGTTCGATTCTTTCTGCGGCGCATGAATTAGTCGAAGATGCCAATATACTGGCACACGGCTGGGAATTAGAAATCTCCATTGCTTATGATTTGCTGCCGGTTGAATTTTTCTTTCCATTAGTGAAAGAATTAGAAAACCATTCAAAAACTCGGGTTAAAATACAAGAAGAGATTCTCGCTGGCTGTTGGGAAGCTCTAACTTATGGTCGTGCCGATTTGCTAGTTTGTGCAAAGATGGAACACACGCCGATTGATTTAAAAATTGAATCTATAGGGACGATTAATATGGTGTGGGTGGCCGAACCGGGTCACATCGTTCATAAGAGAACGTCGACCTTTGACCAAACGACTCGTAACAAATATCGTGCCATTGCGGTTGCTGATTCTGCGCGGACCTCTCCGGTATTAAGTAAGAATTTAGAAGATGACCAGCCTAGATTAACCGTCAGTAATTTCCCCGCCAAAGTAGAAGCCTTATGTGCAGGATTGGGAATAGGTACACTACCGATGCATATCGCGGAACCGCTAATTGAACAGGGTAAACTCAAAGTGATTGAAGGTAGTGATGCTCAACTGGTAGAAATGGTGATTGCATGGCGACGCAACAAAATGGGCAAAGCGAAGTCTTGGTGTATTCAGTACCTTAAAAAGCACTGGAAAGTCGCCAACCTTCACTAAGATCAACAGGCCCTAGACAGCTGGCAGTGGATATAAAAATACCCACTGCTTTTTAGAGAATTAAAAGCATATCAACAATGTTATCTTCAAAGTGGGTTTCTGTTTTGAAGTTCAACTTTTTGGCTAACTGCACCATACCTTTGTTAGATGGCATTGTTATTCCGGTTAAGCGAACAGTGCCTTTGGTTTGACTATAAGCAATGAGTTTTTCCATCAGCAATCTTCCAAGCCCAATGCCTTTTAAGTCAGAACGAATCAAAATCGAGAACTCTGCGTCATAGTTGTGAGAATCGGCGATCACTCTAGCAACACCTAGTAAGATCTCTTGGTTTTGCTCATTAGTTTGTGTGGCAACAAAGGCCATTTCTCGGTCGTAATCAATTTGAGTTAAATTGGCCAAAGCCTCGTGATTGAATTCGCCAACATCTGAGAAGAAACGCTTATACAAATCCTCACGAGAAACTTGGGTGATAAACGAAGCCATCTTTTCTTCGTCTTCTGGTAATACTGGACGCACCAAACAACGCTGGCCGTTCTTAAGTTGTGTCACTTCTTCATGTTCGACCGGGTAAGGCTTAATAGCTAAACGTTGCCTTTTATTGCCATTGGCAGCTCGTAACTCTAAGCGGGCATCAATAACAGTAAATTCATTTCCTGCGGCTAATAGTGGATGCAAATCTAAACTAAGAATTTCAGGATTATCGATAACCATTTGCGATAAACGAACTAATAGTTCACATAAAGCGATAGTATCGACTGGATTTGGCAGCTGTTCTAATCGCAATTTGCCAACCCGCATAGCTCGTATCACTAAGTAACGTGCTAGTGCCATATTTAAAGGCAATAGGGCAACCGAAGCATCTTCAGTCACATCCCATTCCGTACCGCCTTGACCTAGCATGATCACCGGACCAAAAATAGGATCGGTTTCGATGCGAATTCTTAACTCTTGCGAACCGGCTCGACTTGCCATGCTTTGCACCGAAACGCCATGAATTAAGGCGGAAGGATAGAGTAGTGATGTTCTATCCATAATAGCTTGAGTGGCACTAGCAACTTCATTGGCATTGCGTAAATTCAGCATTACGCCTTGCACTTCTGATTTGTGCACAATATCTGGGGAACGTAATTTCACCGCTACCGGATAACCAATTTTTTCACTGATATGCACCGCTTCACTGGCATCTGAGGCTAACCACGTCGGAAGCACCGAAATGTTATAACTTTTTAGTAAGCCATCAATTTGATGAGAATCAAACAGGCTAATCGATTCTTCAAGCTGGGACTGAATCCAACTTTGCGCTTGTAATAATTGCTCAGGATTGCGTGATTCAACAGAAGAAGGGGTTTCCATTAATTGCCTTTGATTACGTCGGTACTCGACCAAGTGCATATAAGCACCGACCGCACCTTCTGGGGTTCGATAGGTAGGAATACCCGCCTGAGTAAACAAGGAACGCGCTTCTTTTGCCGTGCTTTCACCAGACCAATTAGTCAAAATATTAAAACGTCGACTCTTTTTATGCTGCTTTATCGTTTCAATCAAGGCTTGAGCGGTTTGTGTTGGATGAGAAATAGCAGAAGGGCTGTGCATGACTAATATGGCATCAATCGCATCACTATCGAGCAGAATATCCATTGCCTTTGCATAACGCTGACTATCCGCATCACCAACAAGATCAATAGGGTTACTGTGCGACCAGCTTGGCGGTAGGATTTGATTTAATTGCTCAATGGTATCTTCTGTTAATGTCGCGAGCTTACCGCCACGGTGAATCAATTCATCAACCGCCATAATACCGGGGCCGCCGCCATTGGTCATAATCGCTAAACGCTCACCACGTAGTGGAACCGAATGAGTCAAGGTTTCTAAAGCGGCAAACAGTTCATGCGTATTGTTTACTCGTAGCATGCCAGAGCGCTTAATTGCAGAGTCATAAATAATGTCGATGCTTTGCTGGCCACGCGTATGTAGTGAAGCGGCTTGCTGACCTTCAACACTACGTCCTGATTTTAAAACCAAGATCCGACGATTACGTGACGCGCTCCGAGCTGCTGACATAAAGGCTCTGGCATCTTTAATCGAGTCAACATAAAGCAAAATAGCGGAAGTTTTACTATCAACAGATAAGCTATCTAACAACTCAGGAAAATCTATATCAACGGCATTGCCAAGCGATACAAAAGCCGAGAAACCAATTTGTTTATCAGTCGCCCAATCAAGAATGGTGGTACACACTGCCGCAGATTGAGAAATAAAGGCAATGTTACCTTGTGACGCTGTCACTGGGGAGAGGGAGGCATTTAACTTAGCCCAAGGGAGTATTAATCCCAAACTGTTAGACCCTAACACTCGCATACCCGATTGACGTGCGATAGCTAAACACTCTTCATCGATACTTTGCGCTGAATCTTGCTCAGATTGGTACATATCCGATGAAACCACGATCACCACACCAGCACCTTTAGCTGCTAATTCAGTAAAAATAGCTTTATTGTATTTCGCTTTAGTACAAATGATGGCGAGATCGGGAATCAGTGGTAACTGATCAATACTAGAATAGGCAAGGACACCACTCACGGATTGATACTTTGGGGTCACTGGCATGATAGCGCCTTGAAAACCACCACTGAGCAAATTTTGCATAACGATAGAACCGGCGCGAAAAGGGCGCTGTGAAGCACCAATCACCGCAACAGACTTTGGCTTTAACAGTTTATCTAACGTTAGCATTCTTCCACCTGATATTTATACAAAACTTACCAATATCATAATCAATATTAACGTCGAATCCGCTTCACAAGAGCATCAATGTGATCTATCGCTATAATTAATTATCCTTAAGTAACCTCAATGGAAAATAAATTTACAAACATATTACTTTCACCCCCTTAATCACCTTGATATTCCGGTATGTCAGAGGCATGATATTAAAAGTTTTTTATAACACTTTGGTCTTACTATGAAAAAAATAGCTATTATCTCTCTATCCGTTCTATTTTTAGCAGCTTGTTCATCGGCAAATTACGATGACGAAGTGTCTACAGAAACGTATCAAGAAACTTATAAAACCGATGAAGTATCTCAACCAATCACTGAATCTGAAGCGCCTTTAGAGCAAGATTTCACTGCAGATTCAACCCAAGCAGCAGAACCAAGCATGGTTGAACCAGCGGCACCTAAAGCACAGACAGAATCAGGTAAAAAAGTCGTTAAATTGAGTCCTCCAGCGGAAGAAGAAACCAAAGCAGAATCTTCTGAATCAACCGTTAAAGTATTTTACCCAGAACAAAATGATGTTACTCAACCAGCAGCGGGTAACTACCTTGTTCAAGTAGCGGCTCTGCAAAGTGAGAAATTCTTAACCAATACAGCAAAAGGCTTGCCAGAAAATCAGCCTAAGTGGGAAAACGTAAAAACAGTTAATGGTAAACAATGGCACAGCTTATTATTTGGTAACTTTAAAACGGCAGAAGAAGCGAAAGATGCCATTATGCGACTACCGGCAAGCTACCAAAACATGGGCCCATTTGTGAAAAGTGTAAAATCGATTACTAATTCACAGTATCCAACGCTGAAAAAACTACCATAAGAGATTAAAATTCTAAAACTATACCCAAAGTAACTGGAGTTGCAGTGAGGCGACAAGTGAATGAGGCCCCATGAGTTTAGCTTGCCTAAATGATTGGGGTGAATGAACGCAGTCAACAAAGCTGCATCTTCAAGTACGAAGGGTATAGAATAAAAAACAAACAAAGGAGTGCTGACGCGCTCCTTTTTTATGATGATTTAGGACTTTAACGCGATTTTGTACTGCTCTTCGAACGATAAAGCATTATGATTAATCTATAGCGTTAACATAAACAGCGTCGACATTAAGATGATAAATATTTTACTTTTATGTGGTGGTGGCTCTTCTGAACATGAAGTGTCACTGGTTTCAGCCCAATACCTTGAGCAACAACTTAATCTCACTCCAGATTTCAACGTCATTAAAGTTGAAATAAAAACAGACGCTTGGTTTGTTTCTTCTGGAGAGAAAGTGGAACTGGATATTGCTCATTCTTGCTTAAAAGGCGAAGATTTCCCTTCACATGCAATTGATTTTGTTGTGCCTTGTATTCATGGTTTCCCCGGTGAAACTGGCGATATTCAATCCTTGTTTGAAATGGCCAACATTCCATATTTAGGCTGTGGCCCAGAAGCAAGCTCTAATAGCTTTAACAAGATCACTTCAAAATTATGGTATGACGCTTTAGGCATCCCCAATACACCATATCGTTTTTTAACCGAAAACAATGAGCAGTCAATTCAAATTGCTGAACAAGTCTTTGATTTATGGGGAAAGGTTTTCGTTAAAGCGGCAAGACAAGGCTCATCAGTAGGTTGCTACAGCGTGACTGAAAAAGCCAAGTTAGCACAAGCAGTTCGCGAGGCATTTACTTACTCAGATCAAGTGCTTATTGAAAAATCGGTAAAACCAAGAGAATTGGAAGTTGCTGCCTATCAACTTGATGGCGAACTGGTGATCACCAAGCCAGGTGAAGTCATTGCGCCCGACGGTGTGTTTTATACTTACGATGAAAAATACAGTGCAGATAGCCACTCATCGACTGTATTAGAAGCTCAAGGGCTTAGCGACGCTGAGCAACAGGCAATTCAAGACTATTCACGTAAAGTATTTACGCATATGAATTTGAAGAACCTGTCACGTATTGATTTCTTTTTAACCGAAGAAGGCGATATCTACTTAAATGAAGTGAATACCTTTCCGGGTATGACGCCAATCTCCATGTTCCCTAAATTAATGGAACATAACGGTCATAAGTTCAGTTATTTCTTAGAAAGCTCGATTAAAAGCAGCTTAAAATAAGCCTAATCACGTAAAGCTCGGCAATAGATAAAAGCTGGTTAATCCCAGCTTTTTATTTTTTTAAACACAAGTTGTTCAGATTCTGATAGGGCATATTTACCAATATACTGAGCCGGCATAACGGCACTCGTCCAACGCCCCAACTGCTGAATTTGTCGTAAATTATAACCTTTCTTATATAAATCCTGACTGGCTCCAACTCGGCTTGATTGCCCAGAAAACGCTAGATGCTGAGGTAGGTTAAGAAGATCACTCGCTCGGCGAAATACGCGATAAATTGATGAATCATTTAACGATTCGCTCCCTAGGTTGCCATGTTTATCGATTCGACAAAATAAAGCACCTTGGTACTCATCGCCCAACACAGTTAACCATTTTTGAAGTAATTGGCTAGTTCTTGGGGTCAGCTGATAAGTATTCTCTCCAATCATCAACTGAGCACATTCATCACTAGATAAATCTAACTGTTCTAATGTTAAGTCTCGCAATTGCCCACGCTTTAAAAAACATTCAAACATTAGGCTATATATCAACAAATCACGCAGATCTTTTATTGAATCACTTTCACCTAAGCATTTAAATAGTTCATTAAGATGCTTTTCGGTAAAAGGAGTCGCTTGAGCGGCGTCACCTTTTTTCATATTACGTAATGCCGATAAAGTGAAGTGTATTTGTCTATGGTTAGTCGGTTCTGGAAGTGAATGTAAGCGGTGTATTAAACCAATAGTTAAGCTGTAGCGACGGATAGAGGCATATTTTCTTTGCTTGCCTTCATGCTCTAAAAATAAGCGAATAGCAGTCACCGAAGCGGGCAGCGGATTGACATGACGAGTGATACAAAATTCAACAAAGCGATTCCAATCATTAACCATCGAAAGCAAAGAGTTATGCGAATATAGGCTGTGAGTTAACTCGACAAAATCTTGATAACCAATCGGTTTGGAAAACAATTTAATACTTTCTTTTAATTGGGCAGGGTCTGACATCAATGGAATGTTCTTTCTCATCATTTACCTTACTAAATGAGCGGTAGTGCATACTGAAAATAGCATCTTGTAGTGACTTCTTATACTATTATACCCAAAGTAATTGGAGTTGTAGTGAGGCGCCAAGTGAGTGAAGGCCCATGAGCATAGCTTGCCTATTCGATTGGGGGGAATGAGCGCTGGCAACAAAGCTGCAGCATCAAGTACGAAGGGTATATAGAAAACAAATAAACCGTAATTAAAGAGGCCTTATGTCACTTGTATATTCAACCGAAGTCGGTCGTATTAAACCTGAAGAAGAAGTTAAACAACGACCAAAAGGCGACGGTATTGTTCGCATTCAAAGAGAAACCAAAGGTCGTAAAGGCAAGGGCGTTTGTATAGTGACTGGTCTTGATATGAATGATACCGAATTAAAATTAATGGCTGCCGAGCTAAAAAAAGTGTGTGGCTGCGGTGGTAGTGTGAAAGATGGCACCATTGAAATTCAAGGCGATAATCGAGATAAAATCAAAGCTCATCTAGAGAAAAAAGGGCATACGGTTAAACTGGCGGGCGGTTAATCGCTCATTTTCTTTCTCACCAAGAAGCCCATTTATGAATCGTCAGAATATGTTTGAAGGCTCTATCAATAGGGCCTTACTTTCCTTAGCTGTTCCAATTGTTCTTGCCCAAATACTTCAATCTGCTTATCAACTCACCGATGCATTTTGGGTTGGCCGTTTAGGCGCGGCGCAAGTTGCTGCGGTATCAATAAGTAACCCTGTCACTTTTCTGGTAATTGCACTCGGCGCAGGGCTAGCAATGGCTGGCGCGACGTTATCTGCTCAGTATATGGGGGCAGGAAATAAGAAAATGGTCAACCATGTGGCCGCCCAAACCATGTTGATGGTAGTCGTCACCGCAATTGTTTTAGGGCTCACCGGTTATGCTCTATCATCACATTTTTTAACGCTGCTTGGTGTAGAAGAGGCGGTGTATCACGATGCACTAGACTACATGCACGTATCGTTTATTGGTGTGATATTTGTTTTCACCTATGCCATGTTTCAATCAATCATGCGTGGTATCGGGCAGGTAAAAATCCCACTGATTATTGTGTTTGGTACGGTGATTCTAAACTTCGGACTTGATCCTCTTTTCATCTTTGGCTTAGGTAGCTTTGAAGGATTAGGGGTAAAAGGCGCAGCATTAGCCACCTTAGTCACCCAAGCTATCGCCGCAGTAATTGGCATGTGTATTTTCTTCCGTGGCAAACATGGTATTCACTTAACCCTAACCAGCTTCAAACCCGATCTGTCATACATTAAAAGGGCATTCTTCTTAGGCGCACCAGGCTCGGTTGAACTTTCAGCAAGAGCACTAGGCTTAATGATTATGTCTTTCTTAGTGGCAAGCTTTGGCACTGTCACCATTGCCTCTTATGGAGTAGGCTCGACCATTCTGCAAATTGTCACTATTCCGGCTATGGGGTTATCGATGGCGGTCTCTACGCTTGTTGGACAAAACATTGGCGCTAAGAACATTGAAAGAGCATCACAAATCACAATCTTAGGCACGATTTGGGGCTGGGTAGCGTTGACCATCCTAGGTATTTTTGCCTACATTTTTGCTCCGCAATGTGTTGCTTTCTTTATTCCAGATGATCCACAAGTGATAGAGCATGGCGCTCAATTTGTTAGAACTATGTGCTTAACCTGGGGCTTTATTGGTGTGCAATTGTGTGTTGTGTCAGCGTTTAGAGCATCGGGGAACATGCTTAATACCATGCTGATCTCTTTGTTTTCCCAATGGGTCGTACAGTTTCCATTGGCTTATATATTGTCAAAGCATACTCAGCTTGAGGCATCAGGAATTTGGTGGTCATTTGCGATCACCAATATCGTTGTTGCGTTATTCTCTATCGCTTGGTTTGCAAGGGGCAGTTGGAAAAACAAAAATCTAACCGAAGATGACAAACAAATTGCTAAAATTACTGACGAAGCCTATATAGAAATCGATGAACATCGTACATAATGTCCCAAGTAACTAGAAAATTTAAGGTTTTACTATGTATAAGAAATTACTTGCTGTATCTGCAGCCGCTATCGTTTTATCTGCATGTAGCTCATCAGAGCCAGAACAAGAAACTAATCCAGAATTGAAAGTTCAATGTGAAACGGCTCAAGGGCTCGTTGGCGGTTGGCAAAAAGCTGAAATAACGCCAGAAGCGAAGCAATCTGCATCACTAGCTATCGCAAGTATGGAAGGAAACCACACGCTCAAAGAGATACTTTCTGTTGAGCAACAAGTTGTGGCAGGAATGAACTATAAAGTTACATTTACCGTAGATGATGGTACCGCTTATGTTACTAAAGTATTTCGCAACCTACAGGGTGAATACAAAATAGTGAGCTTGCAGCCAAAACAACTGGTTAATGAATGCGTTGAACAGCAAACTGAGAGAGCTCAAGAGAAGTAATTCCGTTCTCAATAACCTCAGCTACTGTAAATTAAACATCCCCAAAAAAACCTAATGCGCGTTAGGTTTTTTTGTTTTAGAGCTCAACATCACAAAAAATGAATTTATACGGTCAAATTTTCAAAAATATATGTCCATTCATCTAAGCTCCGGCTTTCCCCGCCTAGCAATCACTTGTCGACCTTATTTTCTCACCTCCGAATCTTAATATTTCAATTCCGTCACTTATTTGTATTTAAAGTGTCACAGTGTTTCTTCTTAATTCATATCAGATTTGAGAATTAAGAAGAATGAGATTATGTACCAATCAAATGATAGTAACGCGCTAAATTACTTTATCGCTCCTGAGCCAGTTTTTGAACAAGACAATGATCTTAGTGATCAAATATCACCAAAAATTAAAGCCAAAAAGCAGGTTTTGTGCGTCAAGCAACTCACCAAAGCCTACAAGGGTGGTAAGAATGTATTAGATAACATCAGTTTTGATTTATATGAAGGTGAGTTTGTTGCGGTAATTGGTCGCTCTGGTGCAGGTAAATCAACCATGCTACACACCTTAAACGGTACAATTAGCGCCAGCTCTGGTGAAATTTTAGATGTCAGTGGTGAGCATGAAAATGTCATCACCATGCCTCGTAAGCAGCTACGACACTGGCGCAGCCAATGCAGCATGATTTTCCAAAACTTCTGCTTAGTACCTAGGTTAGATGTCATCACCAATGTCTTACTTGGTCGCTTAAGTCATACCCCAACATGGAAATCCATGTTTAAAGTCTTTGATGATAAAGATCGTGTAAAAGCGATTGAATTACTGAAATGGCTAAAAATCCTCCCTCACGCTCTACAACGTGCAGAAAACCTCTCTGGCGGCCAACAACAGCGCGTCGCTATTTGTCGAGCCTTGATGCAAGAGCCAAAAATTTTACTGGCGGATGAACCCGTTGCCTCGCTCGATCCTAAAAATACCACCCGTATCATGGACGCTCTGCAAAAAGTCAGTGGGGAGGGTATTGCCGTTATGGTAAACCTGCATTCCATCGAATTAGTTCACCAATACTGCACCCGCGTGATTGGGTTGGAAAAAGGCAAAGTAGTGTATGACGGCGCACCAGCAGGGTTAACCGATGACATTCTCCATACTCTCTACGGCGATGAAGTCGACCAGTTATCTTGATTCAGATTCTATGTTTAAAAACACACTTAAGTTCAATTGGAAAGGAACACACAATGAAAAAAGTATTACCCCTTGTTGCGATTATCGCTGGAATATTTGCCACTTCTGTACAAGCTGCGCCAGAAATTAACCTTGGCGTATTAGGTGGCGAGAACTCGACCGCACAAATAGGCAATAACCAATGCGTAAAGACTTTTCTAGAAGATGAAACTGGCGCAACAGTTAACATTCGCAATGCTTCAGACTACAGCGCCGTCATCCAAGGCTTACTGGGCGATCAAGTCGACCTAGTATTAAACATGTCACCGAAATCTTTTGCATCGGTCTACTTAAAAGATAGCAGTAAAGTCGAATTGGTTGGCATTACCACCGATGATACCGACAACTCGAAAGGCTACCATTCCGTGATTCTCGTAAAAGCTGATAGTCCTTATCAAAAACTCGAAGATTTGAAGGGTAAAGTATTCTCTTTCGCTGACCCTGATTCCACCTCTGGTTTCTTAATCCCAAATAATCAGTTTGAACAAAAGCTTGGTGGCAACATGGATAATCAATTTAATGGCTTCTTCAAAAAAGTCGGCTTTTCTGGAGGCCATGAGCAAGACATTCTCGGTGTATTGAATGGCCAATTTGATGGTGCGGTAACGTGGACATCAATGGTAGGGAATAGTGAGGATGGTTATTCCGCAGGCGCATTGCGTAAAGTCAAAAATAATGGCTTTGATGACCTCATGTCTAATGTCCGTATTATTTGGGAATCGCCTTTAATCCCTAATGGCCCAACGATTGTGCGCGGCAATATGGATCAAACGTTAAAGCAAAATCTTATTGCCGCAGTCAAAAAGCTAGATAAAGAAAACCACTCATGTTTTGTTAAAGCAGCAGGCGGAAAACTGCATCTAGAAGATACATCGATTGCGGAATACCAATCGGTGATTGACCTAGTAAAAGCACAGAAAAAAACGGTTCGTTAATCCACTTAACCTGGCCACTTATTTATTCGTCTGACAGTAGACCTTTAATAGTGGCCAATTTTTCATCTTTGATGCCTACATTACAACGGAAAAATTATTTTGGATAAGCAGTTTGAACATTATTATCACCAGGTGCGTTCAAAGCAAAAGCGTGATGCTTTAATGTGGTCAGGTCTATTTATGTTGTTATACCTGACATCTGGCTACTTCGCTGAATTTAGCTTGGCAAAGGTTATCAGCAGTGCACCACATTTCTTTGATTATTTGGCTGATACGGTTCCCGTTCTAAAGTGGGATGTCCTGTTTGATGGGCGTGATGCCAATGGCCATGCGGTTGAAGGCTCGCTAATTTATTGGGGATATAGGCTACCAATTCAACTGCCATTATTGTGGGAAACCTTTTGTGTTGCCATTGCAGCAACGGTAGTCTCAGCCATTGTTGCGACTTTTTTAGCTTTCTTTGCCGCCAATAATACTTATGCTCCTGCTGGAGTACGTTGGGCCATCCGGTCCTTTGTCGCCTTTTTACGAACGATGCCAGAGTTGGCCTGGGCAGTTATGTTTGTTATGGCTTATGGTGTCGGCGCCTTACCCGGTTTTATCGCTTTAGCATTGCATACTGTTGGCAGTTTAACCAAGCTTTTCTATGAAGCAATTGAAACCGCATCTATGGATCCAGTCAGAGGCTTGCGTGCCTGTGGCGGAAACCGATGGGAGAATGTTCGTTTTGGCATTTGGCCACAAGTAAAACCCATCATCATGTCATACAGCTTTTTAAGACTAGAAGTAAACTTCCGGTCATCCACCATTCTGGGGTTAGTTGGCGCTGGCGGAATAGGGCAAGAACTAATGACCAATATAAAACTCGACCGCTATGATCAAGTCAGCATGACACTACTGCTCATTATCATAGTGGTATCACTTCTCGATTCTATTTCTGGTTACTTACGCCAAAAAGTATTAGGGGAATCATAATATGATAGCCAATACCCAGTTCGATCATAATGTAAATTTAGATGTTTGGCGTGAAGAGCATCAAGCCATTTTTTCTCAGCAACAACGCTATCTAAAGAAACTTGCGATAATTGGTGTCTCAATTGTACTGTTCTACCTATTCTTCTTTAATCAGTTCGGCGTTAACAACCAAGTTTTCATCAATGGCAGCCAACAGTTAATGCGTTATTTTTCAAATATGTTTGTTTGGAAAGATTTTTCTAACTGGCCATTCAGTTATTACTACAGCCAAATATTAATTACTTTAGCGATTGTATTTGGAGGTACCATTACCGCGTCTTTGGTTGCGCTTCCTCTTTCATTTTTTGCTTCTCGCAACATTATGAAAGGGCCGTTTACAATTATTGCCTATACGCTGCGTAAAATTTTTGATGTATTACGTGGCATTGATATGGCGATATGGGGCATGATCTTTGTTCGCGCGATTGGCATGGGGCCATTAGCCGGGGTGATGGCGATATTTATTCAAGATTTAGGATTACTGGGTAAATTATTTGCAGAGGGGCACGAAGCTGCCGATGAAAAGCCTTCTCGCGGTCTAACCGCCGTAGGAGCGGCAAGCCTACAAAAGCATCGATTTGCTATTTTCACTCAATCATTTCCAACTTTCTTAGCATTGAGCTTATATCAAATTGAGTCGAATACGCGTTCTGCCGCCGTACTAGGCTTTGTCGGGGCTGGCGGTATTGGTTTAGTCTATGCTGAAAATATGCGTTTATGGAACTGGGATGTAGTAATGTTCATTACCTTAAACTTGGTAGTGATTGTGATGATAATGGACATGATCTCATCCAAACTACGACAAAAGTATATTGTTGGAGAAGACGTTCCGCTGTTTGAAAGAAAACAACGATAATAAACTGAAATTGGAGAGAAGCATGTTCTTCCCTCCAATTTAACCTGCTTTGGATTCCATCAAAATATCTCTACGATTAACCAGCCATAACTCATGCTTTGTCATCACTTTACTGAACATTTTGCTCTGTAAGTATTGATTTAGCCATTGTCGCAATTTGGGATAGGGCGACTGTAGATACCACTGCCTTTCCACTCGGGCAAATTGACGAATAAAGGGCAGTAAGGCTAAATCGGCAAGGCATTCTTGGTCGGCCATTAAAAAGGAATGTTGAGTTAAGCGATCTTCTAATTCACAAAGGTATTTCTCACAGGCTTGTCGACATGCAACTAGGTTTGGTTCGTGGTAACGCTTAGCTGCACGGTAGGCTTCCAAACACGGTTTAAACTCAGTATCAAACTGGTGAATAAGACCGCGTATCGAATCTAACATATCCGGATTCGTGCTCAACAATAAATCCTCTGGATCATTTTCACTCAGCGCCCATAACATCACTTCTGAGCTTTCTTCTATTACTGTGCCGTGACTTGTGACAACAACTGGAACTGTGCCTTTTGGTGAGACTTCTAACATTTCAGGCGGTTTATCACTTAATACTATATCGCGCAGTAGCACAGGTACTTGTGAACGATATATTGCCATTCTCGCTCGCATGGCAAATGGGCAGTTTCTCAGAGAGTAGAGGACAGGTAACGATCCACTTAAGTTTGTATTCATTATGATTTCCTCTACGCTTATGGTTCAAATTAATCACTTCCCTGATAAAAATACCGCGATTAAACCAAAGATAATAGATTAATTGCCCCCAATGATACTCATCATCTACAGATCAAGGTATCATGCCGCCTTTAAAGTTATACGAGACTCCGAGTTATGAATCCAAAGATTGAATTATTAGCCCCAGGTGGCGATATTGATGCCATTAAAGCCGCCATTATTGCAGGCGCTGACGCCGTTTACTGCGGCCTAGATACCTTTAATGCCCGTAACCGTGCGTCTAATATTTCCTTTGATCAACTCGTTGGCGCGATCCGACTCGCTCACCAATATGATTGTAAAATATTTCTCACTTTGAATATTGTCATATTAGAAAGTGAATTTAAAACGGTCGTTAAGCTGCTTAACCGCCTTGCCAATACCACACTAGATGGTGTTATCGTACAAGATATAGGTTTATTGTACGTATTGCGTGAATACTTCCCAACGCTTGATATTCATGCCTCTACTCAGCTAACGACTCACAATGTAGGCCAAATTCCGTTTCTTAAAAAGCTCGGTGCCAGCCGTGTCAATTTATCACGAGAAATGAACCTACGTGAGATCACCGCGATCACTAAGGTTTCTAATGAGCATGACGTACTCGTGGAAGTATTTGTACATGGTTCATTGTGTGTGGCGTTTTCTGGGTTATGTTATTCAACATCAGCTACCGCTGGTAACTCAGGTAACCGCGGTCGTTGTAGCCAAGCCTGTCGTGAAGAGTATGAAACGACGGAATCAGGTCACAATTTTCCACTGAATATCAAAGACAATTCCGCTTTCTTCGATCTACCGGCGTTAATCGACGCGGGCGTTCATTCATTTAAAGTAGAAGGGCGCATTAAAGGCGCTAGCTATGTTCATACCGTTATCGACAGCTTCCGTAAACAAATCGATGGCTATATAGAAACAGGTGAACTGACTCAAGATGGCGAGCGTTTATATAAAGTATTTAATCGTGATTTTACCAATGCCTTCTTACGCGGTGATTTAAACCAATCTATGTTTATTGATAACCCTCGTGATAACTCAAAAAATCACATTATCGATAAATTTAAAGCCGACAAAGATGAAATCATTTCAGTGGTGCAGATCTTTGATGCTAAAAAGCAATTGCATGAAGAAAAGCAACAGATCAACGCTACGGTCGATGAAAAAATCGCGCAAGTCAGTATTGAGAAAATAAAACTTAAATTGCATTTCGCTAGCCAAAAAGATCAACCTTTAACGCTTACCGTCACGACAGAGCAAAATGCAAGTGCACTTCCTAATAGCCCAGCGACAACAAAGACAGCCGTATTCACTTCAAACAGTTTAATGGCTGAAAGTGAGAAGCTGAGTGTCGATAAAGAGGCAGTTGAGAAGCGCTTCAAAAACATTAATAACGCTAACTATGAACTCGTTGAGTTCGATGTAGAGCAAGTTGCCGATGGATTAAGCATTCCATATCGTGAAATTACCGCGCTTAAAAATGAATTACTTGCTTACTTGAATGACGGCATCAAGCCAGTAGCAGAAGTCACACTACCTAAACTTGAACGTCATGCGAAACCAGCCGATCAAAAACCGGAACTGTCGATTCTTATTTGTGATGAAGACGATGCTGCGTTGGTGGGTGAAACTGATGCTGACATCTACTTTAAACTACCGGATGCCTACAAGCGCGGCTGCACAAAATTCGTGACATTTTTCCAAGAGAATCCACGCTTAATTCCGTGGTTCCCACCAGTATTAATTGGTAAAGACTTCGATGTTGCACTGAATATTTTGCAAGAAGTAAAGCCTGAGCTAATCGTAACCAACAATACCGGTATTGCTTATCATGCTGAACGCTTAGGCATTAAATGGATTGCAGGGCCACTGTTAAATACAACCAACTCTTACGCGCTTTTATCATTCCAACAGAACTTTGGTTGTAGTGGTGCGTTTATTTCAAATGAGATAAGCCGTCAACAAATCCGCCACATTGCAAGACCAAAGAACTTCAAAATGATGTACAGCATCTACCATCCAATCTTGTTGATGGCAAGCCGTCAGTGCTTCTTCCAACAAAGTGTCGGTTGTGAAAAACCACGTATCGATAATGGTTGTATGTTGTCATGTGATAAAAAGACGAGCATCAAAAATTTAAAAGGTGACTCTTTCGCGATTGATAAGCAAAAGGGCGGGTATCCAAGCATTTATAACCAAGATCAGTTCCTAAACACCGATATTATCGATGATTTAAGCGACCTGTTTGATGGCTTCATGATTGACCTTACCGAGATTGGTGCTGGCAATAAGCAATTACCAAGCAAAGTAGAGCTTATTAAACAATTTGAAGCTGTACTAAATGGTGAAACAGCCGCTAGTCAGGCGCTCTATGAAATGGTGCCAAGCTCGACCAATCAGCAATATCACAATGGGTTGTAAGCGTTAGATTAACGTTAACTACACCATAAACATCGAAAGCCAGTTACCGAGTAGGTGCTGGCTTTTTTGTTGATTAAAATTTTAACCCAACATCAGCAAGTTCATCTATCTCATGAACCTTATGTGACAAACACATCTAGACAAGTTCCACGCAACTGCCTTTAAAAACCATTTAAGCATTAATAATCAAATGGTTAATAAACCCAACAAGTCCTCGATCGACATTTCTTCGACATAAAACAGCCATGTAACTGTCATATTTCACCATCAATATGGGTTTCAACAGCAAGCGAAAGTCGTTTCTTTTTTGCTTGTCTAGATAAGTCGCAAGGTCTGTGGCCTGAGGGAGTGGAATGACATGTCGGTGTATTTAGATATTGCCCATACGCTGGAGCAAGAGATCTCTAACCAATATTCCGCTGGAGATTACTTGCCCTCGGAAAAGATGTTGGCAGAGCGCTTTGATGTGAATCGACACACGGTTCGTCGAGCGGTTGATGAATTAGTCATACTTGGCAAAGTTCATCGTCAACAAGGCAAAGGTTGCATGGTACTTGCTCAGCCAGTGAGCTATCCATTACATGCCAATGCCGCTTTTACCAGTAATCTAATCGATCAAGGTTCTCTGCCTCGTAGCGAAGTGCTGAAAGCACAATTGATCAATGCCAATTCGGATTTAGCACAGCAACTCAATGTTGAACTCGATAGTCGTATTATTCACATTCGAACTTTACGTAAAGTCGATGGCAAACCAATGGCAATGATTGAGCAATACCTTGCCAATCTAAACTGGTGGCCAGTGTTGCAGAACTTCAAATCAGGCTCTTTACATCAATTTTTACGTGAACATTTGGGGGTGAATCTAACCCGTCATAAAACACGAATCAGTGCCAACCCACCCAATAATCAAACTTGTCGACTATTGCAGATAACTCCTTCGTTGCCGTTACTTACGGTGAAAACCCTTAATGTGATCAGCGGAACCAATACTATAGCGGAATATTCCTGCTCAAGTACTCGTTCTGATCTGATGGAACTTGTTGTGGACCATTAAATGAAAACTGATGAATTAACCGCCCAAAACCAAAGCCAACGTCAGCAATGGATGTCTGCACTGGCGACAGCAGATTTCGAGCAACTGAGTGAGCTTTGGAAAAGCCAATCTTTTACGCCTAATTATCAGCTGATCCGAGCACCAGAAATCGGTTTAGCTCAAGTTCAGGCTCGTATGGGCGGAACCGGAAACCGCTTTAATGTTACCGATGTCACCGTGACCCGTTGTGTCGTCAAACTAGAAAGTGGCGATCTTGGTTATAGCTACTTATCAGGTCGAAACAAACCTCATGCAGAGCTTGCCGCAGTGATTGATGGCTTGATGCAATCAGAGACTTACCAGCAAGAATTAATGATGAGCGTTATTGAACCACTACAAACTACTCGGGCGCAAAAGCATCAACTCCGTCAGCAGCAGGTGGCGATCAGTAAAGTGGATTTCTTTACCTTAGTAAGAGGTGAAGACTAGATTCACGCTGAAAATCAAATAACGGAATACACAATTTTATTAATTAGGAGTCCACATGAGCGCAATAGCCGCTGGTTTTGGCGACACCATACATGACAGTCAATACTGTTTTAGAGAATTACTCACCGCAATGTCACAACCTGGCACTTTGGTTGAGCTTAATTTAGCGCAAGGATTTGGCGGTATGATGCCAGCTTCTACACAAGTTTTACTCGCACTGGCCGATAACAGCACGCCGGTATGGTTATCCAATGCATTTGCCAGTGATATCGCCATCAAAGAAAACCTAAATTTCCACCTTGGCTGTGCAATTTTATCAAGTCAAAAGGGTGCGGAACCGTTATCAGAAATTCAGCAGAAGCCGAGCTTTGGCGTGATTAGTCAACAAGATATGGAGAACTTTGATTGGTCACAAACCTCATTTTATGTCGGATGTGAAGAATACCCAGACCGCAGCACTACCGTGATCGTAGAGGTCGCCGGCTTATCGACTGTACCTTGCTCGCTATCCGAATCTGATACTGAATCTCAAGTTGTTTTGTGTCTTTCAGGACCAGGAATTGAGCATGAGGCTAGGGTAGTCGTGCAATCTTTATCCCCGACAGCCATCAGCGCCATGTTATCGCAACGAAAAACGCACAAATTCCCATTAGGGTTAGATTTTATCTTGGTTAGTGGCGAGCAAGTTGTAGCACTGCCTCGCTCAACGACTGTGGAGGTGATGCCATGTATGTAGCGGTGAAAGGGGGCGAAAAAGCAATTAAAGCCGCCCATCAATTACAAGCGCAAAAACGCCGTGGTGATACCTCGATTAATGAATTATCAGTGGCGCAAATTCGTGAGCAGTTATCCGGCTCGGTCGATCGAGTGATCAATGAAGGTGGCATTTACGATAAAGATCTGGCCGCATTAGCCATTAAACAGGCCGCAGGCGATTTAATCGAAGCGATATTCCTATTACGCGCCTATCGAACAACGCTATCACGCGTGATTGTCTGTCAGCCAATTGATACCACCCAAATGCGAATCGAGCGTCGAATTTCCGCCACTTATAAGGATATTCCCGGCGGGCAAGTACTTGGCCCAACTTACGATTACACCCATAGACTACTCGACTTTTCGCTACTAGCCGAAGGAGTAGATCCGCAAGTACAACAAGATAATGCTCACGATTCACAGCAAGCGGAACCAGAAGCAAGCCCGCAAGTATTATCCATGCTAGAACATGCTGACTTGATGGTTACAGAAATCGATAATCAGCAAGCACCTGAAGATATCACGATGCAGCCGGTCAATTATCCAAGTGATCGTTCGGCGCGTTTGCAAAATCTAGTACGGGGCGATGAAGGTTTTCTACTGTCGCTCAGTTATTCCACTCAACGTGGCTATGGGCGCAATCACCCATTTGCTGGTGAGATTCGTAGTGGTGAAGTCACGTTGTCGGTTTGCCCAGAAGAACTCGGTTTTAATATTGAAATTGGCGATATTGAGTTAACCGAGTGCCAAATGATTAACGGCTTTGTGGGTAATAAACAAGACAAGGCGAAATTAACCCGAGGCTACGGTTTAACAATGGGATTAACCGAGCGTAAAGCTATGTCAGTCGCCCTGATGGATCGTGCCTTACAAGCGCCAGAATACGGTGAAGCGGTTGATGGGCCGGCTCAAGATGAAGAGTTTGTATTAGCACACGCCGATAACGTTGAAGCATCAGGGTTTGTATCGCACTTGAAACTGCCGCATTACGTCGATTTCCAATCTGAATTGGCGCTATTACGTGAAATGCATAAAGAGTATGAATCCAAGCATCAGCAAGGAGGCCAGAACAATGTCTAATCAAATCAGTTCGCTAATCTCAGTTAAGACAGACTCAACTAAAACAGTTTCAAACTCAGGTTATAACTACGGCTACTTGGATGAACAAACTAAGCGAATGATCCGTCGTGCATTATTAAAAGCAGTCGCAATTCCCGGTTATCAAGTGCCTTTTGCTGGCCGTGAAATGCCTATGCCTTATGGTTGGGGAACCGGTGGAGTACAAATCACCGCGACCATTATTGGTCAATCCGATACGTTAAAAGTAATCGACCAGGGCGCGGATGACACGACCAATGCGGTTTCGATTCGCTCATTCTTTGAAAATATCGCTGATGCCAGCACCACAGAGAAAACGGTTGAAGCGAGTATCATTCAAACCCGCCACCGCATTCCCGAAACGCCATTACAAGCAGGGCAGATCTTAGTCTATCAAGTACCGATTCCTGAGCCGCTGCGTTTTATTGAGCCAAGGGAAACGGAAACTCGAAAAATGCATGCATTACAAGAATATGGCGTGATGCAAGTGAAGCTGTATGAAGATATCGCTCGCTTTGGTCATATCGCGACTTCCTATGCTTACCCGGTGAAAGTCAATGACCGTTACATTATGGATCCTTCACCCATTCCTAAATTTGATAACCCGAAAATGGACAACATGCCTGCGCTGCAATTATTTGGCGCAGGGCGTGAAAAGCGCATTTATGCCGTTCCTCCTTTTACCAAAGTGCAGAGCTTAGATTTTGATGATCATCCATTTGAGATTCAGCAGTGGGATGAGCCATGCAGTATTTGTGGCGCTACCGATACCTTCTTAGATGAAATCATTATTAATGACCAAGGGGAAAGTACCTTTGTTTGTTCTGATACCGATTACTGCCGTCAAAATGGAGAGCAAGTGCCATGTTAACTTCAACTCAGTCTCAAGATTTATCAAAGAGCAGCTCACCAAGTTCTGAAAGCGCGTTATTGCGAGTACATAAACTCAGTAAATTGTACGCACCTGGCAAAGGGTTTAGTGATGTATCTTTCGAGCTTTATCCCGGAGAAGTGCTGGGTATTGTTGGTGAATCAGGTTCAGGTAAAAGTACCTTATTACAATCAATATCAGGCCGTTTAACACCGGATAATGGTGAGGTTCTTTATCTACAATCAGCTAGTGAAGGCAGTATTGAACAGCTCGAAAACTTATATCAAATGGCAGAAAGTCAGCGTCGCCATTTACTTAGAACAGAGTGGGGAGTCGTACACCAACATCCAATGGACGGTTTACGTGCGCGAGTTTCAGCCGGTGGCAATATTGGTGAGCGATTAATGGCCGTCGGCGAGCGTCATTATGGCGACATTCGAGATAAAGCATTGCAATGGTTGCAGGATGTTGAAATTCCAGCCGATCGTATTGATGGTATGCCAACCACTTTTTCTGGCGGTATGCAGCAACGATTACAAATAGCTCGCAACTTAGTCACACATCCGAAATTGATTTTTATGGATGAACCGACTGGCGGACTAGATGTTTCCGTTCAAGCGAAGTTATTGGATCTATTGCGCCGTTTGGTCAATGAACTCGATTTGGCAGTAGTGATTGTTACCCATGATTTAGCCGTGGCTCGTTTATTGGCTCACCGCTTAATGGTGATGAAACAAAGTCAAGTCGTGGAAAGCGGTTTAACCGACCAAGTGTTAGATGACCCACAGCATCCATATACGCAATTATTAGTCTCTTCCGTATTACAGGGATAACGGCACATGAAGAATCAAAAAACAATCATGCTCAAGGTCAATGACGTCAGTAAAATCTTTGTGCTGCATAACCAAAGCGGGATCCGTTTACCCGTATTAAACCACGCGAGCCTTAATGTAGAGCAGGGCGAATGCGTTGTGTTACACGGTCACTCTGGCTCAGGTAAATCGACATTATTACGCGCTTTATATGCCAATTATTTAGTTGATAGTGGTTCGATTGAAGTTCGCCATAACCAACAATGGATCGATATGGTTCAAGCATCTCCACGCCAAGTACTTAATATTCGTCGCCATACTATTGGCTGGGTCAGCCAGTTCTTACGAGTGATTCCACGCATCAGTGCGCTTGAAGTTGTGATGCAACCTATGATTGAGATGGGTGGTGATCGCATTGAAGCAGAACAGAAAGCCAAAACTTTATTAAGTCGTTTGAATGTGGGTGAGCACTTATGGCATTTAGCGCCAGCCACGTTTTCAGGTGGTGAGCAGCAGAGAGTGAATATTGCACGCGGCTTTATTTGGGATTATCCCATTTTATTACTCGATGAACCAACCGCCTCACTAGATGCAAAAAATAGTGCAGTCGTGGTGGAATTGATTCAAGAGGCTAAGCAACGTGGCGCAGCAATTGTGGGCATATTTCATGATGAAATAAACCGTAATCAAGTCTCGGATCGCTTATATCACATGAGTACTCAGACTATTTCTCACACTAATCAAATCAATGCGGCAACGACTACGCCAGTTTAAGGACCAAATAATATGATCATTACCAATGTAAATTTAGTGCTCAAAGATGAAATCGTTAAAGGGTCAGTTGAAGTTGTAGATGGTGTGATTCGCAGTATGTCGAATACTTCAAGCCAATTACCACAAGCAATTGATGGCGATAATGGCTTTTTAATACCGGGCTTGATTGAGCTGCACACTGATAATCTTGAGAAGTATTTTGCTCCTAGACCCAAAGTGGATTGGCCACCATTATCAGCCATGAAAGCCCATGATACTCAACTTATTGGAGCAGGGATCACTACGGTATTAAATGCGCTTTCCTTAGGAGACCACCGCGGTGAACTTCGTCATGAAATTCTCGATAGTCAGATTGATACCGTAGTACAAAGCCAGAAAAATGGTACTAATCGCGTTGATCATCGTCTGCATTTACGTTGTGAAGTACCACATGACACTACCGTTGGCATTTTTGAGCGTTATATTAATACTCTTGGAGTACAACTAGTGTCTTTGATGGATCACGCACCGGGGCAGCGTCAATTCGTCAATATAGAAAAATATCGCACCTATTATCAAGGTAAATACGGTTACAACGATGCCGAAATGGCCGAGTTTGAAGCCATGCAGCGAGCATTTTCCGAACGATGGTCTGCACCGAATCGTGAAGACATTTGTGGGCAATGCCGTGAACGTAATATCCCAATGGCAAGCCACGACGATGCAACACTAGCTCATGTTACAGAATCAAAAGATCTCGGTATGGTGATAGCAGAGTTTCCTACCACATTGGAAGCGGCCAAAGCCTCAAGAGATCTTGGTTTGCACGTATTAATGGGGGCACCAAATGTTATCCGTGGAGGATCACACTCAGGCAATATTGCCGCGCATGAACTGGCGAGTATAGGCGCGTTAGATATTCTTTCCTCGGATTATTACCCAGTCAGTTTGCTCGATGCCGTGTTTAATTTAGCCAATGATTCTCGTAATTCATTAACGCTTTCTGATGCGGTTAAACTTGCAACCTTTAATCCTGCTCAATCACTGCAACTGTTTGATCGTGGCGTAATTGAAGAAGGAAAACGAGCTGATTTATTACTCGCGCAGTATAAACACGGTCAAGCCTATATCGATGGGGTTTGGCGTGAAGGGATAAAGGTCTTTTAATGGAATCTAGTTATCCTCATTCAAGGTCAACCGCTTGTTTATTCTACGTAATTGGCGCGTCTGGTTCTGGTAAAGATAGCGTAATGAATCGAATTCGTGAGCACTGGCCAAAACACATCATGATTGCCCATCGTTATATAACACGCTCTGCCGATGCAGGAAGCGAAAATCATGTGGCGTTGTCGTCACATGAATTTTCACAGCGTAAAGACAACCAGCTTTTCGCTTTAGATTGGCAAGCCAATGGGCATTGTTATGGTATTGGTTGTGAAGTAGATGTGTGGCTAGATAAAGGCGTCGATGTCATGATTAATGGTTCACGAGCCCACTTAGAGCAAGCGAAAAAACGTTATGGCTGCACCTTAATTCCTGTGGTGATAAGCGTTGAAAGCAACATACTGAAAGAGCGACTAATTGCCCGAGGAAGAGAAAGCCTTGAGGAGGTTGAACAGCGTTTG
Source organism: Vibrio litoralis DSM 17657 (assembly GCF_000426765.1). Taxonomy (GTDB): domain Bacteria; phylum Pseudomonadota; class Gammaproteobacteria; order Enterobacterales; family Vibrionaceae; genus Vibrio; species Vibrio litoralis. The sequence continues at coordinate 92,937 of NZ_AUFZ01000017.1, forward strand.
ATTCGTTCTAATCAATTGAATTTACAGCCAATAAAAGGCGCAATACAACTCGATAATAGTGGCTGTTTAGATAAAGCAATTGAACCTTTTAATAAGTATTATCAGCAACGACTTTTATCTATTCAATCATGTACTGTAGATAAAAACAGTAGCCAATTAATGGATGAAAAAGGATGAAACTAACCTTATTAGGAACAGGCAATACCGGTATGTTGCCTGTATATGGTTGTGATTGCCAAGCTTGCCAACGTGCAATAGAAAACTCGCAATATCGCCGACAAAAAACGTCTGCGTTAATTGAACATAATGGTAAGCAGCTCTTACTGGACGCCAATTGTGATGATCTTTTACAACGTTTTCCTAGTGGTTCTATCGATAGAATTTTACTCACGCATTATCACATGGATCATGTTCATGGCTTGTTTGATTTACGCTGGGGAGTCGGGGAGAGCATTCCGGTTGATGGACCACCTGATGAGCAAGGCTGTGACGATTTATTCAAACATTCAGGCTTATTAGACTTTCAACCGCCATTGACTGCATTTGAATCGTTCACATGGCAAAACATTACGATAACGCCTTTGCCAATGCAGCATTCTAAAATCTGTTTTGGGTATTGCTTTAGCTACCGAGATTTAAAAACTGGAAGCACAAAACGATTGGCTTATTTAACCGATACTGTTGGTTTGCCTAAAGACACTCAAACATGGCTAGAGAATAGGAGTATCGATATTTTACTTATCGATTGTAACCATTCACCGGAATTCAACAATCCGAATAGAAACCATAATAATCTAGGCGATGTTGTCGAGATAGTCACAGCAACCAAACCAAAGCAAACTCGACTAATTCATATCAGCCATCAACTAGAGTGTTGGGCAATGCAAAATCCAGATTACTTTAAACCAGAATTTTGTCTGGGTAAGGATGGAGAGCAATTTAGCCTAAATCTAATCTAGAGAATGTATTAAGTTGGGTTACCGACAAAGACAAAAGATGGTCTTTATACAGTTTAAAGAAATAGAAATTGTTTGAGATGTTTTACAATTTAAGGAATCACAGGGCATAACAGACTGATTATTAAGAAATCGAGTACCTTATTTAACATAAGATACATAATGCGCACTAAGGTTGTAATGTCCTGCTTGAGCAAATTGACGGTATCCGTTGAAACACTTCGCAAATGGATAATTGCTAAGGCCGCATCTAGGCGGCCATATGTTTATTTATAAAACCCTTGCTGTTCTACTGTGACACGTAGATTAAAATGGGAACTTGATGACTAAAATCGTTTACGCCCTTTAGTGCGCAATTATTATTGGTTACTGATCTTTTTATGGCCTTTATCTAAGTGCACCACATCAACAAGATCGTCACCTGAAACTTGAAATGCCTGGCCAAACCCTTTAACAAACAGACCTTGTACGGGTTTTAAACAAAAAAGTTTAAAGTCTTCTAATTGGCTTAATCCTTTCACTATTTCACCAAATCGTTGTTCTAGCTCTGCTGTCACTTGTTGCCATTGTGCTGAATCTCGTTCAACAATATTTGCAACCGCATCAAACGTTAATCTCTTACGAGCAAATAATTGCTTAGAGTTATCTTCGTCTTCAATCAACATTAAAGATACTTGGGGGTTTGCGATAAGGTTTCTAGCGTGACGAGCAATTTCAGAAATGAGTACAAAGTATCCATCACCATTTACCACAAAAGGTGCATAGCTCACGTTAGGTTTACCTGTGTCATCAACCGTCGCTAACTGGATGGTTTTTCTTTTTGAGCGAAACTCTTGAATTTCTGGTCCTAGCCTATTTTGTAACCTTTCTTGTTTTACTTCTTTTGCCTGAATGGTTTGGCTTTCCATAATGTTCCCTTATTGGCTTAATTCAATTTGAATTTGTTTAAATTTCTCTACCTGATCCGCGAATAAAACGCGTTTCTGATCTCGACCTAAATAAATTTTAAAAATACTATTTCCTAATGAATCAAAAAAGCCGAAGTAATAGCTCTCCTTTCCTCTGAAAGGTTTTGAGACAAGAGCAACTTTGTCGATAAGATCTAACCTTAAGTGACCGTGTAACTCACCAGGTTTGCCCATTAAATTATAGTAACCATGAGCATTTTTACCTTTTGGGAATGCTGCTTTAACTTCAAAGATAGATCCAAAGGAATGCATTATGGTGGTTACAGGTCCCCAACCGACAATGCTTTCGAGCAATGTTTGCGCATGTTCACCGGGTACGATAACCGCCATATCGTCTGGAAATGCACAAACTACTTCTCCTTCGCTAACACCTAAGTGTTGAGCTAAGGTAACAGGTAAAGTGCTGTCATCTTTCTCTAGAAACTCTCTAACTTTTTGTTTTAGTTCATCCCTATCCATTGTTAATCACTCTTTTTGTATTCGTATTAAGCATGTGAGAGGAATCATAAATTCACACAAATGAGAATGCAATTGATAATTGATATTATTTAGATTGTGATCAATAATCGTTGAAAGTTAAGTTTATGTTCTAAAGGATTTGATGTGAACGTTCGTCGTTATACTTGTGCTGCTCTTATTTCTTTTGGCGCCCATGCTGCGTTAGTCAGTCAATTTGATGAAAAAAAAGCTTTTGCCATGCCTGTTGGTAATCAAGCGAGCACAATTTCTCTTCAATTTGTCAAAGCGCCATCACCTTCTACATCAACAAAATCTGAGATAAAGCCAAGTGAGTCGACGAATCTAACGTCACCTTCTGAAAAAACAGAGCCTACACCGCCTACCCCTAAAGCGGCGCAGCCTGTAGAACCTAAGGTTGCTTCTGTTAATGAAAATCCGGTGGTAAATAAAAAGCCCGTTAAAAAGAATAAGTCTATCGAAAAACAAACAGTTGCTAAAAAAGAGATAGCGAAAAAGCCAGTATCAAAACGCTCCGTCGTAAAAGAGCCATCAATAGATAAGACGCAGCCAAAGGCTAAAGTTGAACCAGTTGTTGAAAAAGAACTTACCGCTCAGGCTTCACCTGCAAGCTCGGCAAAGCAAGGCGTAAGTGAAAAACCAATCCTTATTGAACAGCCAAGCTTTTTAGCGCCACCAACAAAGCCCCGCTACCCTAGGTTAGCTCAGCGCCGAGGTATTGAAGGCACGGCTATGTATGAAATTTGGCTCGATGAAAATGGTCAACAAATTAAGCAAAACTTATTGTCTTCCTCTGGTGCCTCGATGCTTGATCAAGCGGCGCTAGAGGCAATAAAAAAGTGGAAGTTTTCACCACGTAAAATCAATGGTACTTCGATCGCGCATCGAGTGCAGGTTCCTATTCGTTTCAAGTTGGATTAATCAATGATATTTATTTCTCAAATAGAGCAGTTGCTTGGCTTAATGGCTTGGCCGCTTATGATTTGTTCTTTGCTTACCTTGATTATTATTGTCGAGCGTTTAATTCATGTGATCTTTAATCACTCGGTTGGACGAGCTCAAATTTCAAGCCCTCTAGCCTCAATTAAGCCATCAGAAACGGCAAAAGTTCAGCATTTAGCGGATATTTTTTCTCAACGTCGTGCTGTGATTTATCAGGGCGTTTCATTACTTCTTCGCCAGTCATCTTTAGCTAAGCCATTGCGTGAAGATGTGGCAGGAATTTGGCTACAAGAAAAGCGTCATCAGTTACAAAGCGGTTTAAAGATCCTCACACTTATCGGTGTTATCAGCCCATTAATCGGTCTATTAGGAACCGTATTGGGGCTAATCGATATGTTTAAAGGTGTGGCGGCGAGTTCTGGCAATATTACGCCAAACGATCTTGCCGATGGCTTAGGTATCGCGATGCGCACGACTGCTGCTGGCTTGATTATCGCCCTACCTGCGATTGTCAGCGCGCAGCTTTTCACTTTGTGGTCAGAGCAGCTTATTAGCAAACTTGAACATGCGATGAATCGAGTCAATTTATGGATTGAAGGTGTCGATATGATGCCCTCTGAAAAAGCACCATCAGCAGAGTCTAGGCATTCAACTGCCACAGAAGCGCAGGTTGTAAAATGATTCGCTCAAATACCTCAAGTTACTCATCACCGATCACTCCTGACTTAACACCACTTCTCGATATTATTTTTATTGTGATGGTTTTTTTAATGCTAACCGCTTCCGTTAAGTTGAGTTCATTAGAAGTGCAACTCCCCTCAACGGAATCGGGTGAGGCGAAAGTTGTCGAGAAACAATCCATCACAATCAACATTTTAAATCAGCCCCCCTACTGGGCGATTGATGGGAAAGCTTCCCCTAGTTGGGAGGCATTTAAAAAATCTTTAACGACGACTGCCACGCAAGACCCTAAAAAAGAAGTGATTATTGCCGCCGATAAGCACGCTGAAATACAACATATAGTGAAATTATTTGGCTTCCTTCAACAGCAAAACATCTCAGCTACTCAAATTCTCATGGAGGAACCAACCAATGTTAAATAGCAATAAGAATAAGTTAAATAGCGACAAGAATGTTATGCCTTCTTTCGACGCTATTTCTTCTTTTGATGTAAGGAAACGTCAAAGCTTTAAAAAGTCTGCGTTAACGGTTTTATTGTCAGTCGTTGCTAGCTTTTCATCTAGTGTACTAGCTTCTAATACTGTGGCTTCTAATGCTTTGGATTCTGATACTAATAGCAAAACCGAACGTATTATTAGTGCCGGCGCAGCCGTGACTGAAATTATTGAAGCATTGGGCGCGGAAGAGCAATTAGTGGCAATTGATGTCACCAGTGAACAGCCTAGTGGAAAATCATTACCGGTAGTGGGTTATCACCGCCAACTCTCTACCGAAGGGTTGATGGCACTGCAACCGAGCTTATTAATAGGTTCGGATGAAATGGGCCCTGATTCGACTCTCAATACGTTAAAGCAAGCCGGCATTACTGTCGCGGTCGTTAATAACGAAGCGACGATTGAAGGACTAGATAAACGTATTGACCAAATTGCTGACATTACCGGAAAGCAGCAACAAGCCACCAGTATTAAGCAAAATGTGGATAAACAAGTTGTCGCTTTAAAGTCTCATCAGCCACAAGATAAAAAGAAAGTGATGTTCTTACTTATCCATGATGGGCGCCCTGCAAATGTGGCCGGCAACCATACAACGCCAAATGCTTTAATTGAAATGATGGGTGCTATCAACCCTGCCGCAGCATCATTCGATTCATACAAGCCTATTTCATTAGAGTCGATGATTGAGATGCAACCTGATGTCATTTTAGTGAGTGGTCGTAGCTTAGATGACTTAGGTGGCGCGGAAGCGATTTTAAAAAAAATGCCTATGTTAGCGGCAACCCCAGCAGGAAAAGCTCATAACATCATTTCGATTGATGGTAAGGCGTTAGTTGGCGGTGTGGGCTTAAAAACACTATCTGAAGCTGAGCGTATTCAGCCTTTAATTTACCCTAGCGAGTAAGTTAAACATGTTAAGACAAGCTTCTCTACCCATTATTTTATTCTTGTTTACTAGTCTTGTGATTATCACCAGTCTGGTATCGATAGCGGTTGGGCCGATGCAGATTAGTCTGACCCACAGCATCATGAGCTTTCTGCCATCCAACTCAGAACTCCCTCAACATGTCGCTTTGATTATTCATCAAGTACGCTTACCAAGAACATTACTGTGCTTGTTAGTTGGCGGGATCCTGGGATTGTGTGGCGCGGTCATGCAGGGTCTATTTCGTAACCCGCTTGCTGAACCTGGCATAATCGGTGTCTCCGCAGGCGCCGCCTTGGGCGCTGCACTGGCGATTGTGTTATTTTCTGGCATGGCAAGCTACTACCCTAATTTTATGAATTTCGCTGCGGTTCCAATATTTGCTTTTCTTGGCGGCGCTTTAACGACAATTATTGTTTATAAGCTAGGCACCAGTAACTTAGGGACTTCCGTTACCATTATGCTATTAGCGGGGGTTGCCATTAGTGCCTTATCGGGGGCTGCGATTGGTTATTTAAACTTTATTGCTGATGACCAAATGTTAAGAGATCTCTCATTGTGGTCTATGGGATCATTAGCGGGTGCGACTTGGCCTAGTATTACTCTAGCTAGCATAACGTTGGCGCTATTATCGTTTCTATTTATTAAACAAGCTCCAGCTTTAAATGCCTTGCTGTTAGGTGAATCGGAAGCTAAGCACCTTGGAGTACCGATTCAATCTCTCAAGCGTCGTTTGATCTTACTAACGGCAGTCGGTGTGGGTGTGACGGTCAGCTTAAGCGGCATGATAGGTTTTGTGGGGCTCGTGATCCCGCATCTAGGTCGAATGTTGGTTGGGCCAGATCACCGTACCTTACTCCCCGTTTCTATTCTATTAGGCGCTTTACTGTTAACCGTTGCGGATATGTTTGCACGAGTGGCGGTGATGCCCGCTGAACTTCCGGTCGGTATTGTGACTGCTCTCGTTGGTGCCCCTTTCTTTCTGTATCTTCTATTTAAGCAAAAGGGACGTTTTATCTAATGCAGGTTAAAAATATGCAGTATGAAATCGCCATAAAAGCACAGCACCTCACCTTACAATATGGCAAAAAGCAGATTTTAAATGATGTCAGCTTAGATATTCGTCTAGGGGAAGTAACGGCTTTACTTGGCCCTAACGGTACAGGAAAAAGCAGTTTATTGAAGTTGTTATGTGGAGAAGCATCACTCTCACAACAAGCGAATTCAAATGCCAGTTTGCAATATTTTGGTAAGCCCACGGCAAATTGGGATAAGCAGCAACTTGCACGTCATCTGGGTATGTTGCCTCAACATAGTACCCTATCATTTCCTTTCTTAGTTGAAGAAGTCGTTGAGTTAGGTGGTTTACCATTAAATACTTCTAAAGCTGAACTAAGTATTATTGCTAGAGAAAAAATGAAGCAAGTGGACATACTCGCTATGGCCAAGCAGCTTTACCCTCAATTATCTGGCGGTGAAAAGCAGCGAGTACACCTAGCACGAGTATTAACTCAGCTTCATTATGCTCAATCTAATCGCATCTTTATGTTAGATGAACCGACTTCTGCACTCGATTTAGCACATCAACATAATACCTTGCAGTTAGTAAAAGAGATGGCTAAGACTGGTACTGCTGTTGTCCTTGTGTTGCATGATTTAAACTTAGCTGCTCAATATGCAGATAGAATTTTACTACTCGATCAAGGTGACATTATAAGTGATGGCAATGCTTGGCATACTTTAACTGCATCGAATATAGAACAAGTCTATGGGCAAAAAGTACTCTTATCTGAACATCCTCAACATGGGTTCCCTGTCATTATGCCGGCTTAGTCACTACAGCTAATATGCTGTGGGTTTGTTTTAGCTCAATGCTTTTTTCTGGTTTTCATCTAAAATCAGGCGTAAAGTACCCACAGTTTTTGTACGAGGATAAACATATGACAACAGAAACAGAGTTAGAAGTAAGCGCAGAAAATGAAGTATGCGAAGCTTGTGGCTGTAGTGCGGAAATGGGATTCATCATCAAAGAAGGTGATGATGTTGCTGAAGTCACCATTTTAGCTCAAGGTAAAGAGACATTAATGGCTCAACTTCAACCTTATCTTCAACTTGCTGAGCGTGTGAATTCAAACTATCAAAGTGACATTGAAGATGTTGCCGACAATGCCACGCAACTAACCGCTCGCATTAAGTTTGAATGTAGTGCTGAAAAGTTAATTTTTGAACTTCAAAGCCGTTCTTTGAATCGATAATTCGATCTACTCTTTAGGTAATAAAAAAGCAACTGAATCAATCAGTTGCTTTTTTATTACTGGATTTTAGTCGTCGGTTATTCTTCTAGTTGCACGACTTCGTTTTTCTTGGCAACCGGGTTAGCATACATCGCGACTAATTTTTCTTGAGCACCCGCCGGTAACGCTTTTAATTTTTTAGCAAAGTTCGCTTCAACTTCTTCCGTGATGGCATCGCTTTGCTTACCCGCGGCTAATAAGTTTACTGGGTACAAACGGTACAGAGCATGAATTTGACGATCTAACTCTTTGGCAAGTTCATCGGGACTTTCAAAATCATCGGTGATCACATCACCAAAGCTAACATGTACTCGCCCTTTTTCACCAATAATGCCTTTAACAATACTAGCAATATCTTCAAATTCTGTTTTTTCGTATTTACCATTTACTTCGATTTCATAAAGCTCTTTGGCTTTGTCGATATCACAAGGATCATTTTCATACGAAATAGAAACGGGCACAATTTTGAGTGATTTAATGTAGTCAGGAAACGAAATTTTTTGGCGACGCCCTTCTACGTGAAACATCTTCAAAATAGCCGGCTCTGTCATGTCATTACCGTCTTTTGCTCTCCCTTCTCGCTGAGCAATCCAAATAGAATTCTTAGTTTCTAATGAATGCTTAATATAAGACGACAGTAAACCTAACGCTTTCATCATTTCACGGGGCGCTTTAATTGAGCGTTTTACGATAAAGCTTTTATTCAGCTTCATCATCTCAGTTGCACAAGGCATTTTTAATAAGTTATCACCAATCGCGATGCGAACGGTTTTATGACCATTATTATAAAGGCCCCAGTTAACTAATGCTGGGTCCATTGCAATATCGCGGTGGTTAGAAACAAACAGATAAGCTTGCTCAGGGTCTAGCTTTTCTAGGCCCGAGTACGTCACGCCATTCGTCGTCTTATTTAAGGTTGATCCCATGTAAAGCTCAACTTCACGTTGAATATCATCAACGGTTTTGAGTTTCGACCATTTGATCTTTAGATAGACTTTTATCGCAGGAGAAACCAGCTTTTTAAACCAAGCCGGTTTATGAGAAAAACGATATTTGATGATCGCATTAATGAAGCTGTCATCATTAATTAGACGCTCAAGAGCTGCTGGGATTTCATCATCATTATAAGGACGAATTTCTTTGTATGGATCGTTATCAATGCTCATTAATTTACTGCAGTTATGAATAAACAGGTAATTTTACGATGATATGCTCCAAATAGACAGGAACAATCTCAAGGTAAAGCCAATTGGGATGCGTAAATTACCTGAATTCGTTAAATTAGTGAATAGACGAATGTTCAAGTTTAACAAAACCCTTAATTTCATTGCGCTAAAACAACAACACTAGAAATGTTTTAGGGATAAAAGTGATTGGAATGATGACTAGAAAACGGTATCTTAGCGCTGAATTTTAATCGCTAAAAAACGGCTCATGAACTATTTAATCGCTCATCAGATACATCAATATCCTTTCTTGCATACCACCGCGCGTAAAAAAACTATAAAGCATAAGTTAATTTCTGTTTTAAGTGGCTTTGCTTCTGTGCGCTTGGGGAAAGCGGAATATGTGATGAATGCGGGGGATACTTTCTGGCTGCCTTTTGACTGTTTAAACGCCCTAACCTACTTTCCAAACTGTTCATTGATTGAAGTGGAAGTATCGGTACGTTCAACCAAGAACTATCCCCACCAAGCGGGTTTAGTTCAACGCTCAGCACTATTAGATGTTTTGCTAGATACCTTGAGTCAATCCCCTTTTGATCCAAGCAATAATGAGCAGAAAAAATGGCTGGAAATTGTAGATTTTGAATTTGAAAAACTGAGCCCTAAGCTAGATGACTCAGTGTTAACGCTAGAAAATGCAGCTAAAATACCAAGTATTGATCACGCCTCACTGCAAATGGCATTAAAAGTAAGACAAGCCTTTAAACTTCGCGCATCAGGCATTAAAACAGAACGTATTATTGATGAGGTGTTTTCGGCAAATGCCCAGCAGGCTGAGCAATTGTGTTTGGCGATTGCGAATAAATCGTTAAGTTCATAGAGGATCTTTAGCTATAAAGTTTATGCTCTTGAATATATATCTCGACAGATGGCGTAGTAAGGTCGTCAATTGATTGATGATTGGCAAGACGCTGTCTGATCTGAGTACTACGAACCGGTAATGTTTCAGGACAAGCCAATATTGACCATTTGGTCGTGATTTCATCCGCTTTATAAAATTTACCAAAGTTTAGAAAGTTATCAGGACCAAGAACAAAGGTAAGCTGACTTTGTGGGTAGCGTTCTTGTAGCGCTGTCATCACGGCATAGGTCGTTACTGACTGCCCTTGCTCCTCTACATTTGACTGCAAAATCTCCGCTTCAACATTGCTTATTTGTAAATTCTCTAACTTAGCATCTCGAATAAAAGCTTCAACCATCTCGCAGCGAGCGGAATACTCGAGCATGTCTTTTCCCCATGTGTGAGCAATACTTGGCACTAACAAAACCAAATCATAATGTTTGAGTCTTTCTAGTACACTTTTGTGTCCCAAGCTTGGCGGATTAAACGCACTACCAAAAATTGCAATATTCACGAAGCAGAAATTCCTCAAGTCGATATCGAATAGACGCAAGATTACCATCGTTAGTCATACAGTGATATATACCCAAGTAACTTGGCTATGGGCTAGACTCACTCCTTGAGGTCACTTAGGTATAGTTATATGATTGGAATCACAGTTTAATCTATAACTTTTTTTGCTGCACAATAAGGAATTCTCATGGAGCAACTCATTCGTCAAGAAATGCAAGTCCTACCCGCTATCGATGCTCAATTTGAAATTACTCGCCGAGTTTCTTTTATTAAGAATAAATTGCAGCAATCTGGCTGTAAGTCATTAATTCTTGGTATTAGTGGCGGTGTCGATTCGACTACCTGTGGTCGTCTTGCTCAGTTAGCGGTAGATCAACTGAATACCGAAAATAATACAACTGACTACCAATTTATCGCAGTACGCCTACCTTACGGTGAGCAGAAAGACGAAGATGAAGCTCAAGTCGCACTGTCATTTATTCAACCTACCCACTCTATTTCAGTCAACATTAAAGCCGGTGTTGATGGTCTGCACGCGGCAAGCCATGAAGCATTAAGTGGTACCGGGCTACTACCAAGCGATCCGGCGAAAGTCGATTTTGTGAAAGGTAATGTTAAAGCTCGTGCCCGTATGGTGGCTCAATATGAAGTGGCGGGTTATGTTGGTGGTCTAGTGTTAGGCACAGACCACTCTGCAGAAAACATTACTGGTTTCTATACTAAGTTTGGCGATGGTGCGTGTGACTTAGCTCCACTGTTTGGTTTAAACAAACGCCAAGTTCGTCAAGTAGCTGCTGAACTCGGAGCACCAAAGGCATTAGTTAAGAAAGTACCCACCGCCGATCTTGAGGAGCTTGCGCCACAAAAAACCGACGAAGATGCACTAAACCTAAGCTATGACCAAATTGATGATTTCTTGGAAGGTAAGCCAGTGGCGCAAGAAGTGGTTGATCGTTTAGTGGATATTTATAAAGCAACGCAACATAAACGTCAGCCTATACCGACAATTTATGACTAAATTTTTTATAACACAGCTTTTTATAACAAAGCTTTTTACGATTGAATATTGAAGTTACGTTTTCAAATAAAAACAAAGGCTCACTAATTTAATTAGCGAGCCTTTGTTGTATGAAGTCTATAAACCGTTACTGCTTAATACCTTCAACATAAAGGTCTAAGTCCACGTAAGTTGCCCCTGCCATTTCTTGAATACCAAAGTCTTTTACTTCCAGGCGAGTAGTACCTTTAAATCCTGCACGTTCATTACCCCACGGGTCTTCACCTGCACCGATAAATTCAGCATCAATGGTTACTGGAACCGTTTTACCATGTAGCTGTAAGTTACCGTCAATCGCTAATTGACCGTCACCTTTATCCGTCACTTTAGTGCTTGTAAAGGTTGCTTCAGGGAATTTACTGACATCTAAAAAGTCATCGCTACGAATGTGCTTGTCACGATCAGCATGGTTTGAATCAATGCTGCCAGTATCGACAACAACATTTACTTTTGAAGCTTCAACATTGGCTGGATCGTAAGAAAAGGTGCCTTGAAAATCATTAAAACGGCCTTGTGTGAAACTGTAACCTAAGTGGCTTACACGAAAGTTTACTGAGGCGTGGGCTCCTTTAGTGTCAATTTGGTAATCCGCTGCAATTGCACCCATAGGTAATACCATAGTGGCACATAGACCAGCGGTAGTTAGCCATTTTTTCATTTCCATTTTGATCATTTTGTCGCTCCTGTCATTTTACGTAACGTATTGTCTTTATTAACAAAGTGATGTTTTAGTGCTGCAATCGCATGTATAGATGTTAAACCTATCAAGGTACATGCAAAATAATAATGTAGTAAACCTGCGATATCTGATTGGTCTTCAAATAGTGCACCGAGGGATGGTACGGTGTACCAATCAAAAATATCAATCCCACGTCCATCAGAAGTGGAAATGAGATAACCTGAAATAAAAATGCCAAACAGCAACGCATACATTAAAAAGTGAGCTATTTTCGCTGTCACTTTTTCAAATGCAGTCCCTTCTACTTCAGGTGAGCGCGTAAATAAGCGCCAAATCACTCGAAACACAGTATAAGCCGCGAGCAATAATCCGACTGATTTATGCCAATGTGGTGCATCTTGATACCAAGCACTGTAATAACTTAAATCAACCATCCATAGACCAGCAGCAAATAAGCCAATAATAACAACAGCCGAAATCCAATGGTTAATTTTGCTAATAAGGTTATAGCTATGTACAACTTGATTCATGTAACTAATTCCATATATGAAAGTTATTTTCGTTTAGTCATAGTATTACTAAAACATTCACAGAAGATAAGAGTCTGCTTTGGTCAACTTGTTCAATTTTTTTGACGATGTTGTATACATTGTGACAACCATTAGTATTGTAAGGAATAACAAACGTAAAATCATAGATACTTTTATGTAACAAATATTTTGTCAAGAAGTGTCAAGTTAATCAATGCATATGAATAAACTGAAATTATTTATGCCCTACTGCGGTCTTATACCCAAGTGACCTAAAATGCAGAATTGAACTCTGAGCTTAAAGTCACTTAAGTATAAAAACGAATATTATTTTTCATCTTCACAAGGATTGCTTTATGTTGATTAAATCACGCCCATCTTGGTTTTTAAGTGAAAATGATGCCACTCCAGAGTCTATTTATAAACAGCGTAGAGACATTGTTAAAAAACTAGGTATTGCTGCGGCAGCTGCTCCTTTTGCGTCTCAGGCTCATGCCGGATTGTTTGATGTATTCAGTTCATCTGATGAAAAAGCCATGGCTCAAGATTCAAGAGTAGTATTAAAAGGCTCCGATTCTAAGTATTCCACGAAAGGACTAGCGCTGACACCAGAAAATAAAATACTGACTTATAATAATTTTTATGAATTTGGTACAGGTAAAGGCCAGCCTGCAGAGCAAGCAAAGAATTTTAAAACCACGCCTTGGACGATAGAAATCACAGGGGAAGTTACCAAACCAGTGAAGCTTGATATGGCTGATGTGATGAAGAATATGGAGATTGAGGAACGAATTTATCGTCACCGCTGCGTAGAAGCCTGGTCGATGAATGTTCCGTGGTTAGGTTTCACATTAGCGTCACTATTAAAATTGGTTCAACCAACCAGTAAAGCGAAATATGTGGCATTTGAAACGCTTTATGATCCTGAACAAATGCCTGGACAGCGCGGTTTTTCAAGTATCGATTATCCGTACGTAGAAGGTTTAACCATTGCCGAGGCTATGACCCCACTGACCTTAATGACGGTCGGTTTATATGGTAAAACTCTCGCCCCACAAAATGGCGCTCCATTACGACTCATTGTGCCTTGGAAATATGGCTTTAAAGGAATTAAGTCGATTGTCAAAATCCACTTACTTGAAAAGCAACCGCCAACTACCTGGAATTTACTTGCTCCTGATGAGTATGGCTTTTATGCCAATGTGAATCCAAATGTTGATCACCCTAGGTGGAGCCAAGCAAGTGAACGATTTATTGGTGAAGGCAGCCTATTCAGCTCCGTTCGACAAGAGACACTGATGTTTAACGGTTACGGTGAGCAAGTTGCCTCGTTGTATAAAGATCTAGACTTAAAGCGAAATTATTAATGCCTTTAAAGCCAAAGCACATTATTGGGTTAAAAGTGTTCATACATTTAGCCCAAATATTTTCATTTACTTGGTTGGTTTTTGCCGTGATTAATGGACATTTAGGGGCAGATCCTGTTCAGCCAATTATTCACTTTACCGGTAAAGCGGCCCTTAATACCCTGCTGATTACTCTACTTATTTCACCGGTAGCGAGAAAATTCAAACAAGGTCAGCTAATTAGAGCGCGCCGACTGTTAGGTGTTTATAGCTTCGCTTGGGCGGTTATACACTTAACGGCATTTGCTTGGCTAGATTTGGCTTTACAGTGGCAATTAATTGGCAGTGAAATCATTAAACGCCCTTACCTTGTTTTAGGTGCGATGATTTGGATTATCCTACTGTTACTGACTATCACTTCCACACAAGCGATGCAACGCAAACTGGGCAGAAAATGGCAACAATTGCACAATTGGGTATATCTTGCCGCCATACTCACACCAATCCATTATTACTGGTCAGTTAAGTCTGAAGTTTTTGAGCCAAGCCTCTATATTGCAGGAGCCTTGTTTTTATTGTGGCTAAGAAAAGAAAAAATCCAGCGCTGGCTTCATATTCAGCGTCAAAAATAAAGCACAGTCATAATTTCTTCATCATCGTTTGGCAAGATAGTGGATAACTTGCTGACGATGATTTTTTATTTGAAGACACTTAAACGCTACCAATACGAACGTTATGCCATCCTTTGCCAATTGGCCTACCTTCGAGTTTTTAAGCAAACACGCTATGGTTTTGACCCGAATGGACAGCGTATTATTAATAATGCCAGAGGGAAAACTTTAATCCGCGTGTTGTGGTGTAAAGATAAAGAAGAAGTGATTGTTGTGATTAAAGGCTCGCATAGTATAAACGACTGGCTGTTAAACTTTGCTATGTGGCATAAATCCTGTCTTCCGACCTTAGGCCTACCTTATTCAATTCACGCTGGCTTTTATTATTTATTACATCAAGAAAGCATGCCTTCTCATCGTGACGATAAACTGGGTGATTCGGTTTATATTCGTTTAGAGAAGATACTCACGCCTCTAATTGAGCAAGGTAAAAGAATCAGTATTACCGGTCATTCTTCAGGTGGCGCTATAGGGTTAGTTTTCGCCGATTATTTAGAGACAAAGCACCCTAATATTATAAAGCGAGTGGTGACATTTGGTCAGCCTGCCATCGGAGGGTGGCGGTTTCGACGACATTATCAGTTAGCCAGAAGAACATTTCGTATTTGTTGTGATATTGATATCGTCACCTTTTTGCCACCTATACCATTTATGTACTGGCATGTTGGGAAAATGCTGTGGTTATACAATGGACGTATTTATGAAAATATTCCCACGATATTACGGTTAGGTCGTTCATTATTGAGCTGGTTAATTAGACCTTTTTCTTATCATTTGATGAGTAAATATATTCGTGACAAAGACTTTTTCGATGACAGGTAACATTTGGCGAACATGATCTACTCAATTGATTTTAAAAAATAAAAATCGCTTTTTTATGGCATTAAATACGTGGCTGATACTTGTCGTATTTGTTATCTTAAACTCAATTTGTAGTAATAATTTGAGCATCTTTATCAATGTCAAAAAATTTCGACATGTCTTTTTTTAAAAGTGATTGTGGCAACCACTTTGCAAAATACAAAAACTTAATATTAAGCAGCGTTTTTCAACCCATTTTTAACCAAGACAATGCTATTGTTGGTATTGAAGCATTAGTGAGAATGAAGAGTGAATCTGGCGAGCATATCTGCCCTGGTTACTATTTTTCAGATGAAAACTCTAACAATGATGATAAAGGTGCGATAGACCTTATTAGTCGAACTCTACATATCAATAATTTCGTTGAATCTCAGCACAAAAAAATGAAGTTATTTCTAAACTTTTTACCCAATAGTTTTAAAGCACTAGAACCCTCTTGTCCACATGAAGTTCATTTTTTAAAAGAACTGAACAAACTTAATGTTTGCTCGGATCAAATCGTACTCGAATTACTTGAGTTTCACTGTGAAAATATCGAACAACTGAAAGCCTCAGTGAGAAAAATGAGTGCTCATGGTTTTGATATTGCGATTGATGATTTTGGTTCAGAATACTCAAATAGTGAACGTGTTAATCTGATTAATCCCAGTATTGTTAAAATTGATCGTAGTCTTTTAGAGCAATACATGAAAGGAGAACAAGATAAACTGCTAGAAGCAATAGCGATCATCAAAGCTTACGGCGCTCAAACCGTCATTGAAGGCATAGAAACTCAGGAACAATTAGATACCATGCGCGCATTAAATATCGATATGTATCAAGGTTACTTTCTCGGCATGCCAGCCCCTATGCTCCCAGCAGCTTAAACGTTACTTCGAATACAAAAAAGCGTTCACTTCAATTTGAAGTGAACGCTTTTTTGTTGTTTAGTTATCGAGTAATTAAGTGCGATAAAGCACCTTTATGATATGCCAGCCAAATTTGGTTTTAACTAAATGAGGGGTAATTAACTCACCGTTAAAACAAACTTTATCGAAAGCGGGCACCATCGCACCTTTAGGGAACTCCCCTAGATCCCCCCCCTTCTTACCTGATGGGCATGTTGAATATTTCTTAGCTAATGCTTGAAACTTAGCGCCTTTCTTAAGCTGTTGTAGAATGTCTT
This sequence comes from Vibrio litoralis DSM 17657, assembly GCF_000426765.1. Classification (GTDB taxonomy): domain Bacteria; phylum Pseudomonadota; class Gammaproteobacteria; order Enterobacterales; family Vibrionaceae; genus Vibrio; species Vibrio litoralis. Next base: position 109,563 of record NZ_AUFZ01000017.1, read on the forward strand.
TTGCTTGAGACTCATGTTTTACTAAGATATGCAGTGCCGCGGCGGTACGAGCCATATTAACCTCTCTTAATAAAAAATAGCGCTAATATTATCAGCGCTATTTTTTATAATGTATTCTTTAAATATCTTTAAATATCTTTAAATTAAAAATAAAGGCGGATCACCGAAACGACCACACAACCTGGACGTCGTACACCATCAATTTCAACTTTTATTTCACGTTCGATTTCTAAACCACGTTTGATCGGTGTCACCTTCAAAAGCTTGCTACGAGCACGGATCTTATTGCCAGCTTTAACAGGATAAGGAAAACGAACTTCATTCAGCCCTACATTAACCGTCATTTTAGCGGTTGGAAATGGAGGATTTTCCTCATCAACACTATCCGTTAAACGAGACAATAACGATAACGTCAGAAAGCCGTGTGCAATTGTGGTTTTAAAAGGCGATTCTGTTGCCGCACGATCGGCATCAGTATGAATCCATTGCATGTCTTCAGTAATTTGAGCAAAGGCATTAATACGGTCTTGATCGACAGATAACCAGTCACCTACATGAATTTCTTGGTCAATCTTTTCACTTAACTCAAGGTACAAGGCTTCTGCTTCCGGTGACATTTCTATCTCAGGAACAACAGTAGGTGCTACTTCTTCATTTACGGCTGGTGTTTGATGATCTTTTAGCCAAGGAAATATTTGTTGGGAATTAGCACGATTAATAAAATCAGCCCAGTATTCTCTTAATACTGGCGACATCAAATCTTTCAATTCAAATTGATGCTTCGCTAAAGAATCTGTTTTGTGCTTGATCATATCAACGACTTTCATGTTCAGTCTTTGCCCTATAAGATGTTAGAAGAACTCTTACCAGTTACCCACTAAATGATAATTTTGAACCAGTTCACATATCCGTGCAAATACTTTCGAGCGTACATCTGTATTGAAATTTTAAAAAATACAATAATATCAATTACTTGAACATTATATTAAGTTTGACGTTTGTACTAAGTTTGACATAACCATGACTTTTAAAGTGTCTTTTTTAAAAGAAATTAATGTCTTATCGCTGTTGGATATATTTTGCTCTATTCATATTTGGCCACTTTTTGATATTTTTCAAATTAACCAGTTAAAAAAAGCCTTGTTATCTCAACAAGGCTTACTCTTATATTTAGATATTTAGATATTTAGATATTTGGTCTTTAGATTGTTTTATTTCAGTTGATAGACTGACACACTCCCACTGACCTCATTTGCTACCAGTAACAATGCCTGACTGGTTGGGCTTTCTTGTTTACCAATAAAGCGCATACCTTCTGGTGCTAAGTCACCAGCTTTTTCATAATCACCTTTTAAAGTGATTGGTTGAGTTGAATCATCTATTTCGAATTTAACGGTTAAATCGCGATTCAACTGATAATCGACAAACTTAGATTGCTTTGGTTGGCTGATATCATAAATCATGATTCCGCCCATACGCTCTAAGCCAATAAAAGCGTAGGTCTTGCCGTCAATTTCCCCTATTGCAAGCGCTTCAGGTTCTGAGCCTTTATCGTCAGAACGATTGTCCATTTTGTTTTCAGTTTCATTAGTATTGAAGCTACCCGGAAAACGTTCAGCAATCACTTGGGCAAACTCATTGCCACTATCAAAAATTTGAAGCCCTTGTTCATCCCAAATAGAAAATGATCGAGCACCGAAGCTGACAACTTTCTCATAAAAACCGTCATTATCTTCATCACCCATCGCTTTTGTGACTTTAAGGCGACCAAGTGCTTGTTTGCTCATATTTTGCTTCGCTGGGCTATCTTCGGCTAACGGTAATTTAGCCGCACGGGTCTCTTCACTGTAAGCTAGACAGCCATCTTCTTTATCATACTTTTTACTACCGGCATCGATACAAGCTTGTTTATCACTCGCCTCAAACCACCAGTCTCGTGAGTCTCCTTCATTGGCTGTGACAATGTAACTCTTACCGCCGACGGTATAGCTATGGATTGTATCTGGTTGATATAAGCCATAGACCCCCTGCCACGGTTGGATGTTTATAGCCTTATCTTTATCGCTTGCATCAATTCCATTTTTCTCTAGGCCATAATCTTTCAGACCAAGTGGGTAAATCGCATCAATATTACTTTTCTCTAAATCGACTTTAGCTAAAGCATTGTTGTCTTGTAAGGAAACCCAGGCATAACGACTATCGACACTGACGGTAATGTACTCAGGCTCAATATCTTGTGCTAGTGAATGTCCTTTTGGACTCGCGTATTTGAAGCCTTGTTTTATCAGCTGTTCTTTTTGTTTTTCAAATTTATCAAACATGAGTAAAACAGCGGTATTAACTGGGCCGTTATTATCGAAAGCAATCACGCCGACACTACCCACAGGATCATGCTGGTAATCATTCGTCGGCTCCCCTTCATTGGCCACCACTACCTTTGAACCATCGGGGGTAAAAGTCACCATATCGGGTAAAGCGCCGACTTCGACGGATTTAATTAGCTTTGGCTGATCAGATTTAATTTGATAGAAAAGAACCACACCGTTTTCTTGCTTCTCTTTATTAGCCACTGCCACAGCTAACCAGTCACCATGAATACTTAACGAGTTAGCGGCGCCCAGTTGTATAGTTTGGCGGTTTGTTGTGAGGACTTCTTTAGGTAAGGTTAATTGGTTTGCCTTTAACGTGTTGGCGGTATATGCATTTTTAATCGCTTCCGAAGACAAGTTATCTAATTTGATAATATCAATGCGATTTTTTGCACCGTTGACCACATAAGCCGATTGTGTGCTTTGATGATAGTCGACAATTTCAGCACCAGCTTCCCCATAAATTCCCGTTTGATAACGCCCGACTAGATCCATCGTAAGTGCGTAACTAGGAAAAGCAGAGAGATTGAGGGCTAATGCAGATAATACAGGTAATAACTTAGTGTTCATTGTGTTCTATCTTCCTTTGATAATAAAAAACACTATGCTCTAGGTTATATTTGAATTTTAAATGACAGTAATATTTCGATTTGATTACGAGAGGGAGTTTTGAGATGTGAAAAATAAAAAAGGCCTACCGATATCGGTAAGCCTTTGATATAGATGGTGCCCCGGGCCGGACTTGAACCGGCACAGCGCGAACGCCGAGGGATTTTAAATCCCTTGTGTCTACCAATTCCACCACCAGGGCACGCAATTCTTTACGATACGCCTAACTGTAAAGTTAATGACACCATCTTGATATCGCTTGCGCCATATCTTAAATTTGTGTTCCAATTAAACGGTTCCGCTTACTTGGTTTGTTCGTACTTTACTTGAGAAAAACTTCGAGTCAACAATAAATTATCATCAAACAATTTAAGTGTTCAAAAAACAGACCAATAAAACAAAGTTCATACTTTAATAAAAAATTTCATTACTTTTTTTTTATAAAGCGTTGCCCTATTCCAGGTGTATATTTCCATACATGGCTAAAAATATTTAACAAATCTGGATTTCCATACTTTGACAAGCAAATTGCATGAAAGCGGTTATTTTTGCTTTTCAAAGACTCCACATCAACCATCAAGCTTTGAGATTGTTTCGGTGCGATAAAGTCTGAAATGATCACTAAATCTGCATGTTGATATTTTTCCCCTTTCATTTGAGCAATTGACTCATAGATCGCGGGTTCAAAGTCTGTTCCCCCATGAAAGGTATAAGAAAGAAAGTCACTTGCTTCTCTCAGTCCATCTTGCTTCGTCAATTGATAAGTAATGATCTCTGTTGAGAAAATGATTACATAGCAATCACGTTCTTCCGCTAGCGCAATTTGCATAAGTGCGAATGCAATAGCCTTAGCACATTGTTCAGGAAAACCTCGCATAGAGCCTGAGGCATCGATACAGACGATAAATGGACCAACGTCCTCAAGGTTTGCAGGCATAGCTTCCATCGATGTCACCTTTTTCACCGAATGACTTTTTCCCTTCATCTTATAATTCATTAATCGCTTATCGATAAGGTGTTTATAAAAAACGACTTCGAGTTCTGGATGACTTAAAAAAAGTAATTCATTTGGAAGTAACTTATTAAGATCATCATTTTCATGGACACCAACAATATCGTCCAATGATTCTGTTTTCTGATCTTCTTCAAAATGAATACTTTCATTTAATTGAGGTGACATATTACAAAGCGACTCTCTTGCCATACGGCCTAAAGTCTCTGCAATCTCTTGTAGCTTTGGATGTTTTTTTAGAAAGTCAGCTTGAGCCTTCATCACCGACCAATCGCTCTTAGATAAATTCACACTCGTCATATCCCATAAACGTCCCGCAATAGCATTCGTGTCAATATCTTCACTAACTGAATTCATATTTTCTAAATTAGCTAAGCGTTTATAAAGTTCGTCTAGTTCGAGCTGCTTTTCTTCTTCTAACTGAGCTTGTTGAGCTTCTTGAAATCGAGCCTGAATACTTTCGTACCAGCGTTGACAAAAATAATAAGGAAAGACTGGGTTATGTTGCGCTTGACCATCTTGAACCATTTTCTTTGCATCTTGATAGAACAAAGAGCATGGCTCAAGCTTTTGTAGAATCAGCGTCAATTGCTGTTCAAATTGCGCTTCATCGTAATGAATCACTTCTTGATATAAAGCGAGCTCTTCCTTCATCTGTGTCGAATTAGCCGCCAGAGAAATCTTAACCGAAGTCTTTTTTCTCCATCGGGTTAATTTCGTACGAACTAAACTTTTTACCTTTTTGTTTTGTTCAACTATCGGATTGAGCTGGGAGCGCCCCATTAAATCGTTGATAGCAGCTTCCATCATACCAGAATCAACCATGTGAACTGCCGCTTCTAATGCATCAATTCCCAACATAATTATGACCCAAAAGCTTCTTCTAAACGTTCTAATTTCATTAGGACCTCTTGGCTTTGGGATTTAATCAATTCAGAACGCTCAAGCAATGCTTGTATGCTAGATTCAATTTTTAATGTTAAATGATTATCAATGAATAAGTGTGGTAAACCATCATGGAAATCATTACGAGCACTCTTAACTTTAAAGTCCATTGAGACCAATAATTGATGGAGTGACTCTGAATGTTCTTTCCATTCTTTAAGAATAGAATCCGATAAGCCATTTTCAGTAACAAGCGCAAGAGAAACAGAACGATTTGCGATATCTTTTATCACCAGTTGCTGATTAACATTCACTTCAAACTTAAAAGCGACGATTTCAGTCATACGATTTACATAACCATATGCTTGACCACTGCCATCATGGATAACTTGTTCTAACTCTTTGCTAGACACATAGATCCAATAATGTTCGGTATTTTCTTGCTCTATAATTGAAACATTACTATCCAATAAGACGAGCTTAATTAAGTTACTAGAATGAGAAACTTTATAGCGTTTCGACTTAGATAAATCATATTGATAAATTTGCTTACGGCGCAGTGTGCCTTCGGTATTTCCTTCTAATTGAATATTGAAGGTTTCGGTAATATTCTTATCTAGTCCTTTCAATTGCAGATCAACTTGATCAATCTCTTGCTCTAAGAGTAATTGATCGTAGGCATAATCATGTAAAAAATCCTCAACCGCTTGATTTACGATAATTTTAGACTCTGGTGAATTCCATAAGCAGTCTTTCAATAAGAGTAAATCTAATGCATTAATTTCATCTCGACCATTAAAATAAGCACTGGCTTTAAGTAATTTAACTGCTTTTTTCCAACGACGGTCTGAAACATATAATTCATCAGGTTTTAAACGGCTACCTTGCTCATTACTCACTGACTCTTGTGATTCTATTGCCGTTTTTAGAACGTATAGTTTATCAAAAATCGTTTCTGATAATTCAAGGTGATCCAGCTCTTTTAGCCATTGATGATATTCTTCATCTTTGATGGCTAAACCCGGCTCAACTTGTGCTTCCAATGGCGTTCCGATAGTCAGCATTGAGCGAAAGTTTTGCTTATTTTGAATCCTATCAACAAAAACGCGCACTAACATTCGGTCATATAAAGCATCAAGACCACTTTCTTCATTCGGCAATTCATTGGACGCAGAAATCAAAACTCTCATTGGTACCTTTTCAATATTACTGCCATTTTTAAAAGTCTTTTCATTTACTACAGTCAATAAAGTATTCAAAATTGCAGGGCCGGCTTTCCAGATCTCATCAAGAAAAACCACTTGTGCCGTAGGGAGGTACCCTTCCGTTAGCCGTAAATAGCGTCCATGGTCTTTTAAATCTTGAATACTTAGAGGGCCAAAGACTTCTTCTGGCGTCGAGAAGCGTGTCATAAGGTATTCAAAGTACGTACTGTCATCAAAGGCTTGAATAAGTCGCTTAGCAATGAGGCTTTTAGCAATGCCAGGAGGACCAAGTAAAAAAACACTTTCACCAGATAAAGCGGCCAATAAACATAATCTAATAGTGTCTTCTCGCTCGTAAACACCATCAGACAGCGCTTGTACTAATTTATTGATTCTTTCCGATAATAATGAACGTTCTGTGGCGCTTCTTTTTTGTGCACTTTCCATGCATCCCTCTTTTAAAGACATATTTTGTAATACTTTGTCTTATTCTGACCGAAAGGTGAATCATTTTTTATTGTGTATCAATTAGCTTTTTCATTTTAATGAGTTATAGACAGTGTAATCGAACAGTCCTTTTGGTAATCTGCAGTTTACAAAATAGACCAGTTAAGAGTGATAATGATGAGCCATACTATTTTACACTGTTGGAGAAATATTCAACTGGCTGAAATCGATGTGGATCTACCTAATGGTAAATCTATTCGCCATACAACCATTATCCATCCTGGCGCGGCGGTTATTTTGCCGATCACTGATGATGGCGATATTTTATTACTGCGCCAATTTCGTCCATCATTAAATAAATGGATCTTAGAGCTTCCAGCCGGAACCATTGAAGCTAATGAAAGCCCAATAGAATGTGCGAAACGAGAACTAATTGAAGAAACCGGCTACAGCGCTCAACATTTTGAACCTTTAGGACAATGCTCTCCTCTTGCAGGATTCTGTGATGAGATTCAGCATCTATTTGTTGCTAAAGGCTTATCTCCAAACCAATCGTTGTCACCAGATGATGATGAGGTGATTAATGTCATTAAGGTTTCATTAAATGATATTGAAAACTGGATCAAAACCGATGAGATCACCGATGGAAAAACCATAGCTTGTTTAAGTAAAGCAAAACTGTGTGGTTTTTTAGTTTAGCTATTTAATTTTAAGGAAATGATATGGACTTTCGTTCAGATACGGTTACTCAACCTACGGAAGCGATGCGTATCGCGATGGCAAATGCAATTGTAGGTGATGATGTTTATGGGGACGACCCTACGATTAATGCTTTAGAAATCTGGGCGGCAGAGCGTCATGGGTTCGAAGCGGCTATTTTTACCAGTTCAGGTACACAAGCTAACTTACTCGGCTTAATGTCTCATTGTGGTCGTGGTGAGGAATACTTGTGTGGTCAACAAGCTCATAACTACAAATTCGAAGGAGGTGGTGCAGCGGTGCTTGGTTCGATTCAGCCTCAACCAATCCAGAACGAACCTAATGGCACACTTTGTTTTAAAAAGCTTGAACAAGCGATTAAACCGGATGATATTCACTTTGCACAAACTAAGCTATTAAGTTTGGAAAATACCATTAATGGTAAAGTACTGCCGCTTGACTATTTACGTGAAGCCCGTGAATTTACTCAGCGCCATAACCTACAACTACATTTAGATGGCGCTCGTGTTTATAACGCGGCAGTGGCATTAAATGTTGATATTAAAGAGATCGCTTGTCATTTTGACTCTATGACTATTTGTCTTTCAAAAGGGTTATCCGCTCCGGTGGGTTCACTTCTCTTAGGTACCAAAGAGTTCATCACCAGAGCTCGACGTATTCGCAAGATGCTTGGTGGTGGTATGCGTCAAGCTGGCATTTTGGCTGCTGCGGGTAAAATTGCCTTAACAGAACAAGTCAATCGTCTCCAAACCGATCATGATAACGCCAAAAGACTAGCGACCAGTTTATCTGAATTGGACGGCTTTGATATTAATGTTGAGCACGTACAAACTAATATTGTCTTTGCTAAGTTAGCCCCACATATTGACACGCTTGCCATGCAATCTCAGTTGAAGAAAGAAGGTATTATTATTAGCTCAGGAAACCCTCTTCGCTTTGTTTTGCACAATGATGTTCAAGCCAGTGATGTTGATATCTTAGTCGAACGTATTCGTCGTTTTATTACTGCAAACTAGGTGGAATAGATAGGTGCGAATATAAATGAAGTAGGCATGTTCAATTTGCCCTGCCTAAAGCTTGTTTTATTCTTGTTGAAACTCGCATCTTGAAGTTTCTTAGGTATATAATGGCAAAGAAATAATTGGTTAATTAAATACTAAATAACGATGTTGGTAGTACATTGAACTCAGTCACTGAAAAAAAACAAGGTCGCCGCACCGCTCAAGAAGCCGAGCAGACCAAAAAAGCCATTTTGAAAATTGCTGCACAGCTATTTTGTCAGTATGGCTATAAAAAAGTATCGCTGCGTCAAATTAGTGAACGAGCTAATGTATCCCATAGCTTGTTACGCTATCACTTTGGCAGTAAAGAGAAAATTTGGCAGCATATCAGTGACCATATCTATCAATACTTTCAAGAATATTTTCAATATATTATTGATTCTCTGCCACAAAACTTACCAGCAAATGTTCAGTTGTATAAGCTAATGAACCGCGTTTTAGCTTGTAGTTTAAATGATCCGCGTGCCATTACCTTTCTGGCCGATGCCGTTCGCCAAGAAAAAAGCATGGTGAATTATTTCTTAGAACCAAGTCGTAAGAATAACCAGTTGATCGATGGATTAATCAAAGAGTTTAAGCAAGAGCATCCAGACTCCCCACTAACTTCAAGGACATTGCGTTGGCAAGCTTCAATGTACTCTCATTCAGCAAGTACGCTAGATCCTTTGATGCTACATGCTTTTGAATGTGATGATCGTCAATCTGCGCTATTTTCTCATTGGCAACAATTTAACCAACTACTGGCAAACCAGCTGTATATTGCCAATGAATATATTGAATCACCGAGCTGCTTAGATGAAATTATTGTACCACCACCCAAAGAATCCGATGGGTAGTGGTAACCAATAGATATTAATAACCAATAGATATTATCGACGTTTACCTCGAGAGCTGTGTATCTTCAATTTTGCTTTTAGTTTTCTCTTTTCTGAAGAACGACTATGGCGTTTAGTTTGAGTTTCCTCTTCTTCAAATGTAGGCTCATAACCCGGCAGCCATTGTTGAGGTAGGCGTGTATCAAGCAAGGTTTCAATCGCATCTAATAAATATTGCTCTTGTGCGCACATTAAAGAAATTGCTTGGCCCTTTTCTCCTGCTCGTCCCGTTCTTCCAATTCGATGAACATAGTCTTCCGCTTGAAAAGGTAATTCATAGTTAACCACGTGCGGTAATTGCTGAATGTCTAATCCGCGAGCCGCAACATCAGTAGCAATCAGCGCTCTAATTCTACCCGATTTAAAATCGTCTAATGCTTTTTGCCTTGCCCCTTGGCTTTTATCACCATTAATGGATGCAGCCTCAATACCATCGAGTTTTAATTCTTTGGCTAGTACATCAGAAGTTTGTTTTGTTTTAGTGAACACCAGAACTTGTTGCCAGTTTCTAGAGCCGATCAGATAAGACAGAAGCTCACGTTTACGTGATTTATTCACCGGATAGACAATCTGTTCAACGGTTTCTGCCGTGCTATTTTCCGAAGCAATTTGAATCTCAACCGGATCATTTAGCAGTTTATGAGCAACTTCTCGAATGCGCTTAGTAAAGGTTGCCGAGAAAAATAAAGTCTGTTTTTCTTGATTCATTCGACGCAAGATTCGTTGCAGATCCGGCATGAATCCCATGTCCATCATTCGGTCAGCTTCATCGAGTACCAATGTTTGCGTCTGCTGCAGGTGCAAATTACCAACAAAAAGATGATCAAGTAAACGGCCAGGAGTCGCCACTACAATATCAGCCCCAGCGTTTAAGTTTTTAGTTTGCACGCTCATGCTGGTTCCGCCATAAACCACGACAATTTTCAAACCTTGGTTATAAGACTCAAGGTTATCGTAGACTTGTTGAGCGAGCTCTCGTGTCGGAGTCAGAATCAGTGCTTTAACGGCTGCGCCACGCGTTTTTTTCTGCGGAAGATCTTCAGGCTCAGCAATATCATTGTTTCCATCTAAATCAGGGCTATCTAACAATTGTTGAATGATAGGTAGACCAAACGCAGCCGTTTTGCCGGTGCCGGTTTGTGCACTAGCAAGCACGTCCTTGCCTTCTAATATTTGGGGAATGGCTTGTTGCTGAATATCTGTTGGCGTTTTAAAACCAAGATCCGATAAGGTTTGGCAAATTTGGGGAGATAAACCTAAGGTTGCGAACGACATAGAGAGCCTAATACGATAAATAAAAAATGAAACTAAACTGAGGTGTTCATTCTATCAAACTTAAGCTCACGGCTGTTGATGTTTATCGATGAATCTTTTGCTGTTACTAAGCACATCTGGATAAAACTGCAAGAACACCGCACGTAACTCTTCATAATGTGCCATTAAAACATCACCGCAATCATTTAAAGGGCCCATTCTAGGACTACGGTGTGACATTCTTTCAAGGGCGTATAAAGTACTATTAATATCTTGGTAGGACAGCAACCATTCACCACGCCACATAGCATTCATCGTCGTTCGGTAATTTTCAGGCACTGCATAGGTCTGTGATTGACAGAAAGAACGGCACTGCTCAACAAAATCAACGAGTTCCAGAGGATGAAACTTTCTCCATTCGCAAGCCAAACAATGATCCCAGAACATATCCAAAGCAATCGGTGAAAATCGTTTAATTTGAGGATCAAATAAGGATTTTTGTTGCAGTATCAATGGGTGCATATCTGTATACCTATCAACAAACCGATGAAGGCGGATCCCATCAACAACATGATTAGGATACTTCCCGTCTGGATTACCTTTGGCAAAGTCACCAAGTAGATTACCGGCCAAATCACTCTGACAATATTCGGCAATATGTAAGTGCGCTAAAAAATTCATGTCATAACCTTAAATTCAGCGATTTTTATGACTGGTATGATCTGCTGATTAAATGAACATTTCGCACCAGAGTTAAGTATACTTGTGTGCTTGGTAATAAACATTTTTGCGACACTAATCTTAATACAATGCAACTCACTGCTAAAGTGCTAAGGTTTTGCTGTAAACGACTCGCTTTATTGTGGCTCAATAACCGGAAACCTATGCACGTATCTATGGAGGGCTCATACTGTATGAAGATAAGAGAGGGTTTTATGATGAAGAAAAACAACAACGATACTTTTCTTTATGAGGATTTGGAAATTAGCTGCTGCCCAATTTGTTCAAGTGATGAATTTTTACTGTCTGAAGATCAGGATGTATTAATCTGTGTTGAGTGCGGACCAGTTCCAATCAAGAGTAAAAACAGCCTAACAATGACGAGTAACGTTGAAGTGCCTTTTTTGAAATCAGCTTCTATCCTGCACTAGTCTTTGCATTTGTAAGCTAATCTATTTCATAAGTTTTAATTTTCCACTTCAACCCCGCGGTTTAGTTAAAAGGGAATTAACTAAACCCTCGTCTCAACCAAATAAGCGACTCAATTCAGCAAGGCTCTTAATCGTTGTTACTTGTGGATCATCTATATAGCTACCTGCCGGAGAATAATAAACCGTTTTCAGCCCTGCATTAATACCTGCGTAAACGCCATTCTCTGTATCATCAATAAACATACACTCTTCAAGTAAGAATCCCATTTGCATAGCGGCAAACAGTAATAGGTCCGGTTCTGGCTTCCAACTGTTAATATCAAAAGCGCTGAAAATTTTATTCTCAAACAGTGGCAACATCCCCGTTAGTGATAGTGAATGTTGCATTTTACTTTGTGGCCCGTTAGAAGCGACGCACACTGCAATCCCCTTTTCAATAAGCTGTTCAACAGTCTGCTTTGCATGTGGAATCGGTTGAAGTTGCTCATCAAAGAGCTGACGTATTTGTTCACGATATCGTGGCTCTAATATTTCCATAGGAATTGTTAGGCCAGACCGCTCACTCGTTTCTTTCAATATATCGAACATTTTTCCACCTGGGAAATTAGCCATACATTGATCAAAATTTATATCTGCACCATAACTTGCAAACACGTTTACCAGAGCTTGACAGCATAAACGCTCGCTATCGACTAACGTACCATCACAGTCAAAGATGACACACTTTATCTGATCTGTATCCATCACCGCACCTATTCGTTATTCCGATATATTCAGTGTCGATGTTTATCTAAAAAAGGACAGAATCAATTAAAATTTGTGTTATCTCAAACAGGATTAAAATTTAAAATTTATAACAAGATCACTTTTTAATCCCAATCAGGGTGAATAACCTTATTTATTATCAGTGATTTAGATATTAAGCCCTGTAAAACATCCGATGCAAAATCTTGCGTTTTAAACGAGTGATGATAGTTTTGAGAAATGGCAATATCCGTCAAAACTGCGAGTTGATTATCCTGGTCAATTTTACAAATCAGGGCAAAAACGGCTTCCCCCTCATCAAACCCGAGGAAGAGTTGATATTCATCATCGAGAATAATTTGTGTAAGAAACTCGATAACAAGGCTTTGATTCTCTGGAGTGTCGGAAAGTTGTGATGCTTGAAGGACTGAAAATAAAATAGTTAATCGATGAAAATCGACTTCAATAACATCCAGCCCTACTTTATTACTTAGCCCTTCTTTGTTACTTAGTAATGATTCAACCTCAGATACGCTATATTTCACATTTTGTTGAGCTTCTAAATATAACTGGCGCCCCATTAGGCTTTCTGGTGTCGGGTACTCGACGTCAACTTGCTGGGATAACCAATGATTTTTAGCCGAAATATAACTGTCGATTTGAGATTGCATACTTTACCTCAGCGACATTCAGGGCCGCTTTAAACACGTGAGTACGATTTTAACCGTACGAGTGATGTCATCCTAACAGCTCATCACTATAGGGGCTAGTGATAGCAAGCTATTGAATTTATTTTTCATTACTATGGATGGGCTATGATAAACTTTAAACATTATTAAATATTTTTTTCGATGAACAACTACTGATTTATTCCAAAGGAAGGAACATGATAAAGAAACTTGTGCTTTTATCTGCCATTACACTGTCACTTACTGCTTGTGATAAAAATGAAGTGGGAGATGTCTCTTTGGGGATATTCACAACCAAAGACATTAAAATTGAAGTGTTATCTGACCCTATCGTCACCGGTGTTACTTGCCATATCTCCAATGTAGAAGCGAATTTAGACTTTGCTGATCCTTCTGATATGGGTATTTCATGCCGTCAAACCGGTGAAATAACGTCAGACATGATTGCTGAAATTGATAAGTCTAAATCAGGCGAAGTGGTATTTAAAAAGTCGAAAAGTGTTCTATTTAAAACTTTGAAGATCCGTCGTATTTATGACCAAAGCTCACAAACCTTGCTATATCTTTCATACAGTACCAAAGAAATTCAAGGTAGCTACAAGCATAGCCTATCAACAGTACCTCTTTGGAATACCAAAGCTTATAAAACACCTGAGCAAATTGAAGCTGAAAAATTAGCAGAGCAAAACGGTTAAAAACGTAAAACTTAGAAAATTGTTAAAAGCAGCGAATAACATAAAGATATTCGCTGCTTTTTTATTACTACTTTATATTCGTTTTCTTTCTAAACATAAGTAACGATAGCAGCACCGCCAACCAAGTTAAGCTTAACGCCCCACCACCACTGCTTCCAGAAGAACCTGATTCATCATTATCGTCTTCTTCTAATTTAGTGACATCAAATTTAGGGGTTTCACTACCGCTTAGCACGTTAGCTATCCAATCAGCATAATCATAAACTTCAGTGTAAACGCTTTGAGTTGCCACATTAAGATCACCGCATTCTTCAGGACCAAAGCTTACAATCCCTGCTTGATATGGTTGTCCATTATCTTCATACAATAATGGCCCGCCAGAATCCCCGCCACAGACGCCAGAATGTAAGCTGTTTTTTTCTTCACCGGTTACACAAATTTGTTTATCAGAAACGTCAAAGTTTTGCTTACATTGATCGGGTTGTGAATATTCAACTCGAACCTCTTGCAAGGAATTAGCGCTGTCATCTTGAGGCCCCGTTTTACCATAACCAATAGCAGTAAATAATTGACCATCTACTCGGTAGCTTTCATTTGGTGCTCCAGTTACATAATCGTTAGAAGAGACAATATTTGCAGGAACGGCAGATTCTAATTTAATAATGGCGATATCATCTTGAAAAGTTGCGGTGCTGTAACCATCGTGATAGTACACCTCCTTTGGTGCATAGGTATTGTCTTCATTGAAAATATCCTGATCAACATCGTTAACATTAAACACCACGGCTAAATTTTTAAACTTGGATGGATTATCGGTATATAAGCAATGAGCAGCAGTTAACACATATTGCTCGTTGAGTAAGGTGCCACCACAAAATCGAGTTACGGTACGCTTGTTATCAGTCACACTATCGGTGATTAATACTCCCATATAGGGAAATGATGAGGTTGAAGTCGTATTGCCATTGATTATGTAGGGAGTGATCGCGGTATTTGCCATTACCTCACTTGATCCCCCATAACCTAGCAGAGACATCGTAAATAAAGAGATAGCGGTTAGTTTACGCTTTCCTTGTAAAATACTTTTATCCATAAAAAAGACCATTTCGATAACTATATTTATAAGTTTACGCTATGTTTCAACTTATTTACATATTTAAAGCTTAATGAAGAACATACTGATACAAAAGAAGTTTTACTTATGCTGGAACTTTTCATATCTTACAAGCTCTATATTTTATGTAGTTAATCTTTATCTATTCACCTAACCCAACGCCGAAGAGCATCATGTTTAAATTACTAAAAAGCATTACATTACTTACTATTACCGCCCTTTTCATTGCAGGCTGTTCAGATTCAGACAACCCGAAACAAGGTGAGCAGTATCAAACTTTGTCTACGCCTCTGACTCAAACGGATGTTAAGCCTGTTACTGAAGTTTTTTCTTTAACTTGTGGGCATTGTCGAAATATGGAAGCTTCGATTCCTGAACTAGAAAAGCTTACAGGACAAGATATTGGCAAAGTACACGTAACTTTTAACGATCAAGCACAAATAGCAGCCTTAATTTACTATGCCGCGGTAATGCAACTGAATCACACGCCTGATGAAGCAATGATGAAAGACTTATTTGCAGCGATTCAACTAGGTGAAGGTTCAACGATTTCACAACAAAAACAAGCGATCGAACAAGCTTTCACCTCTCGTCATATGAGCAGTCCTTATAGCTTTGATAACCTACAACAAAAAGCGCTATTCCGTTATTTAGATCAAGCTATGGAAATCAGTAAGCAAGGTGGTTTCAATTCCGTACCTACATTTATCGTGAATGGAAAATATGAAGTGCTGGTTGGTGGTCATAAAGACATCAATGAAATCGCAAACACCATTAACTTTTTACTCAAACAACCTTAAGGGACTAACGTGAAGATCATACTTCCTATTATCATTTTATTGTTTGTTGCATTCTTCATATACCGCAACATCAATAATCAAAAACTTTCCGCCGTGAATATTGAACAAGGTGAGCAATTTCTAACGGAAAATAGCCAACGTGAAGGTGTTATTCAAACCGATAGCGGTTTGCAGTATCTAGTATTAAAAGAGGGAAACGGTAGTGTTCACCCTACTGCAACAAGCCAAGTTAAAGTTCATTACCAAGGCACATTGTTAGATGGCACTGAGTTTGATAGCTCTTATAAGCGTGGTGAGCCCATCAGTTTTAAACTTAATCAAGTGATCAAAGGCTGGCAAGAAGGCTTACAATTGATGGTTGAAGGTGAGAAGGTTCGTCTATTCATTCCTTACGATATCGCTTATGGAAAAAGTGGCTCAGGTCCAATCCCAGCAGGTGCAACATTAATTTTTGATGTTGAATTGATCGAAATCCTCGACTAACTCCCTACTCCAGATACAAAAAATGCAATACCGGAGACTGTATTGCATTTTTTAATTCTAGCGTGCGTTACTTATAAAAAGCTTCAACTTCGCCTTTTAGTTTAATCAACATTGGCTGACCAAAACGATCTTTTGCTTTTGGTGATGCAATTTTCACCCAACCTTCACTAACACAGTATTCTTCTACATCAGTACGCTCTTTGCCATTAAGATGGATACCGATCGGTTGTTCAAAGCATTCCGCAACATAATGTGGGCTGCGAGGGTTACCAGAAAGGTGATCAGGTAAAGCTGGGGCTGAATTAGTATCGCTCATTATTTTGACCTAGTTTTTTAAAAGTACGCTATTGTAGACAAAGCATGCTTACGGCTCAATAACACTAAGCGATTAATTGCCCATTAACTACCATTATGCAATCCATTCCTGCGGCAATAGCGGCTTGTCGCCCTATTTCGGTATCTTCAAAAACAACACACTCTTGCGGTGCTAAACCTAACTTTTGCGCGGCTAATAAAAAGGTATCTGGGTTGGGTTTGTGATTTACGACATCTGCAGCCGTAACGACGATATCCAGTAATGGTAATAAGTTATTATGCTCTAATAATCGCAGTGCATTTTGTTGATTACTGCCCGTTCCAATCGCCAGTTTTTTTTGACCGTAGAATTGTTTTAGGACGTCATAAGTGCAATTTATGATGTTGGCATCTTCAATTAAACCTGCAAACAAGCCAGTTTTCATTTCAGCAACCTTTTGAGGATTGATATCAATGTGATATCGTTCATTCAATAACAACGCGACTTTCTGAGTTGGCATTCCGCCTAGGCTGTGGATCCATTCAGCATCAAACGGGAAATTGAATTCTTCCGCAGTTTGTTTCCATGCGAGTAGATGAGAAGGCATGGTATCAATTAAGGTACCATCCATATCAAAAATTAAACCTTTATAACTAGAAACATCTACTGCCATACGTGCCTCTCTTGTTTTATTTTTGCTGAAACTCGCATCTTGAAATCACTTGGGAGTATATTCGGCAAGCATACCACCGATGCAATTAACAATTCGATAACTAAATCCACAAAATCTGTGAGCTAATGGTCAATTTATGTTAAAAATATCCAATAATGTCGAGCTAGGAAGCTGGGAAATAGAATTAACAGCTATTAGAGCTCAAGGGGCTGGCGGTCAGAACGTCAACAAAGTCTCCTCTGCGATTCATTTACGCTTTGATATTAATAAATCATCGCTTCCAGAATTCTACAAACAAAGGTTGCTCGAATTAAAAGACAAACGAATCACTACCGATGGCGTGATTGTGATTAAAGCGCAGCAATTTCGAACTCAAGAAAAAAACCGTGAAGATGCACTCGAACGTTTAAAACAGATGATTTTAGATGCTGTAAAAGTGGATAAAGTGCGTCGAGCGACTGCCCCATCTAAATCTTCGCAACGCAAGCGTACTGATAAAAAAGTCATGCGTGGACAGACAAAAAAATTACGAGGTAAAGTGAATGTTTAGGCTGCATACCAATGACCATATGCTAAGAACAACAAAGCCGCTAAAAAATAGCGGCTTTGTTTTTATTTGAGGCTGTGATTTTTATTGGTATAACGTGAATCGATTATCTTAAACCATGTAAAAACTCAGCACGTGTAGCTGGGTTTGATTTGAATATCCCACCTAAGGCAGTGGTTGTCGTTGAGCTAGTGGCATCCATCACCCCACGCGATTTCACGCAGTAGTGAGTAGCATCCATAGTGATCGCAACATCGTCAGTTTCTAGCAAAGCTTGTAGTGCGACTAAAATTTGCTGAGTCATGCGCTCTTGAACTTGTGGGCGCTGTGCAAAAAAACGCACGATTCGGTTAATTTTAGATAGGCCAATGATTTTACTTCTTGGGATGTAAGCAACTGCCGCTTGGCCATCTATCGTTACTAAATGATGCTCACAAGTACTGGTAACGGTAATGTCTTTTACGCGCACCATTTCACTGCAAGACATTTTATTTTCAATCACGGTGATCTTGGGGAAATTTTTATAATCAAGACCCGAGAACACTTCGTCTACGTACATTTTTGCAATACGGTGAGGCGTTTCTTCTAAACTGTCATCGGAAAGATCAAGCTCAAGTAAAGACAAAATTTCACGCATGTGGTATTCGATGCGTTCTTTTTTCTCTTTTCTTGATACATCATTCGGACACATAGGAGTTTCAATGCCACGTTTAGCCAATGCGTTTTGAACTAATAATGCCGCTTCACTAAGCTCAGAACTAGCTACTGCGTGCGTCTCCAAATTTGCCATTCGATTTCTCCGGTTTCAAGGACTTGATTCCTATACAGACTGCATATAAGGCTTGCAAGGATACTCGTTCTTAATAAAAAATACATCCCTAAATTGAATGTGCCCTTTCGACAATTTCAGCCAAAAATAAGTTTCTTGTCGCTTGTCGTTTCATCTCGCTTCAAATTTAGGGATAATGGCTACTATTAAACGATGAAAATGATTAGGAATATTGTATATGGGTTGCTGCGACACTCCGGGCTTAATGCCAATTGATACTGCCATTTCAAACATGCTTGAATCAATCACACCAATTTCGTTGGTGATAGACTTACCTCTTGATAAAGCTGTTGGGCATGTTTTAAGTGAAAACATCCACTCACCAATCAATGTCCCACCATTTGATAACTCGGCAATGGATGGATACGCCTTACGTTCTAGCGATTTAGAGGCGACTACGCAATTACCATTAGCTGGAAAATCCTTTGCTGGAATCCCGTTTGAAGGCTACTGGCCACAAGGTACTTGTATTCGAATTATGACTGGTGCGCAAATCCCGCAAGGTTGTGATCTCGTGATCATGCAAGAACAAGCTGAAGTGAATGGCGATCTTGTTGACTTCACACCAGCGCTGCCGGTTAAACCGCAACAGAATATTCGACCAACTGGCGATGACATCGAGCAAGGCGCATTAGTTTTACCAAAGGGTCATAAACTAACCTCTCGTGATATCCCGATGATTGCCACACTAGGTATTCCAAGTGTTTCGGTGTTCCAGCAGCCGAAAGTAGCCTTTTTCTCAACCGGTGACGAATTAAAACCACTAGGTACAGAACTTAAAGCCGGCGAAATTTACGATAGTAACCGTTACGGTATTAAAGTAATGCTTGAAAAGTTTGGTTGTGAAGCGATTGATCTAGGCGTGATTCCTGACGATAAAGAACAACTTAAGCAAGCCTTTCAACAAGCTCAATCTCAAGCGGATGTGGTGATCACATCAGGCGGTGTGAGTGTCGGTGAAGCAGATTACACCAAAGAAATTTTAGATGAATTAGGTGAGATTGGTTTTTGGAAAATAGCCATGAAACCCGGAAAACCTTTTGCTTTTGGTAAGCTGTTAGAAACAGAAGAACGTCATAGCGCCCTATTCTGTGGCTTACCTGGTAATCCTGTTTCTGCTGTACTAACGCTTTATATTCTAGTTCAGCCGTTATTAGCTAAACTGGCAGGTCATAGCCAATGGCAACCACAACCAAGTATTCCTGCGGTTAGCCAAACGCGCTTCAAAAAAGTTCCGGGACGTACCGATTTTCAACGTGGCATCTTCTCAATCACTGAGCAAGGTACACTTGAAGTATCAACGACTGGCAACCAAAGCTCTGGCGCATTTCGTTCGATGAGCCTTGCCAATTGCTTTGTTGTATTAGAGCAAGAGCGTGGTCATGTTGAAGCAGGTGAAACGGTTCATATCCAACTGTTCAGCCCAAGTTTTTACTAAATATACCCTTCTTACTTGAAGTATAAATCGATCTGAAATATAGATAACAAGGCCGAAGCAATGTCTGATTGCTTCGGCCTTTTGTTTTTCACAAGCAAGAATGATCATATAATTAGTGCGATTGGTATTAGTTTACATCTAACTTTTTGAGCTTTTTCTCTTTCATAATTGAGGCAATTACTGCGACGGTCATGGTTGTGAGTAGTACGAGCAAGGATACCATTGTTGGAATGGCCCACGGCGTGCCAATTAATAGCATCTTAATACCAATAAATATCATGATAAATGCTAATGCTGGACGTAGATAAACAAACTTATCAAGCATGCCTTCTAGAACAAAGTACAAAGAGCGCAATCCAAGTAATGCAAATACATTTGCTGTTAGCACCAAAAATGGTTCTTGGGTTACCGCGAAAATTGCAGGTATCGAGTCTAAAGCAAACAGTACGTCTGTCATTGCGATGACTGCCACGACGACTAGCAAAGGTGTCACCATAAATCCTAAATTATCACGGGTGAATAACTTAGTGCCTTGGTAGTCTTCCGTCACTCTAAAGAGCTTGCGCACCATTCGCTCAGGGAAAGAATTCACCTCTTCTTCATCATCACTTTCTGGCTTACTTAGTTGGTAGCCCGTCCAAATTAAGAAGAAAGCAAATAGGTACAATACCCAATGGAAAGCTTCGAGTAATTCAGCGCCAATGGCAATCATCACGGCACGTAACACTAAAGCGCCAATCACGCCCCACAGTAATACTCTTGGTCTTAATTCTTGAGGTACGGCAAAACGACCAAAAATTAAAGCAAAGACAAACAGATTATCAACACTGAGGGATTTTTCGAGTAAATAGCCGGTTAAAAATGCTGTCGCAGCATCATGCGCAGAATAGGCACTATCCGGTTCGAATACAGGCCAAAACTCATATAAAGAGACAAAGAATACTAAAGCGAATAAAACCCAGAACAGGCTCCATATAGCGGCTTTTTTAATAGTGACATTGCCATTACGTGTTTGCCAAACATCTAGGGCTAACATCAGTACGGTAAGTAAACCAAAATAAGCGTAGGTTGTGACGTGCATTTCTGATCCTCAAATGGCGGATAGAAATGAATGAGAGCACTCAGACCATCCGCACAATACAAAAACATCAAGCGTATACTTAGTATTTGGCCTGATATTCAAACTATGTGCGTTGGTCTTGTCAGAGTGGGAAACCACCTTTGCTTACCGGAAATAGATCTATCACGCTAACGTGGCCTACTTCGAGATGACGACAAGCAAATTCTCACTGACTACTCCCCAAACGCTGCCAATTTACTCCGAAGTAGATTGGCCTACAAGC
The DNA here is from genome assembly GCF_000426765.1 of Vibrio litoralis DSM 17657. Classification (GTDB taxonomy): domain Bacteria; phylum Pseudomonadota; class Gammaproteobacteria; order Enterobacterales; family Vibrionaceae; genus Vibrio; species Vibrio litoralis. The sequence goes on from NZ_AUFZ01000017.1 coordinate 130,801, forward strand.
ACTATTTTATAGCGATATTAATTTTGGAGAAAATTATTATTAACACACTGAATTCTCTCTGGATTATTTTGTAAGAACTCTGAGAAACAATCTGCCATCGAGAAGTGTGTCACCTTGCCATATTTATGCATATTTAAAATGGCGTCGTAGCCCTCTTTGCCTTTCATGGTATAAGCCGAGGAGGTACCTTTATACCATCGATCTTGTTCTACTGGTTGCCATTGATCATCGATAGAAAAAATACGTAAATTGACAACTCTTCTTCCCATCGGATTATCTGCAACATAAGTAAAATCAAGATTATGCACATAAGGGTAACTGCCAGAACCTGTGCCTTCTACCCCATTATTCAAGGCGTTGTTGATGGCACCTTCCAATATGGCGGCTAAATGACAACCTTGAATTTCATAGACGCCAATCGGTACCGCAAATGGCAATAATTTACCGGCAATATCCGCAATGGTAATGTTGCCAGGGTTCAGTGAGGCTCTTACACCGCCGGCATTATGAATCGCGAAATCTACTGCATAACCTTGCTGTTTCATCATAAAGGCGAACGATTCTGCCACCAATGGTGCTAACACACTTGGCCCATCTTGATCTGGAATACGCACGTGTCTTAATGGCGAATCACTTTGTGCCACGATCGTTTCTTGCAACTTACGGACTCGTGGAATGTATTTATTCAACAAAATATCATGCACTTGCGGATCTTTTTTACAAATCACAATGTGCTCATGTTGGCGTAAATAATCACTGGCTTTTGCATGAAAGTCATCTTGATAGGCATCAGAAAGCGTGGCATCTAAACATAAGCGTCTGCCGAGCAATAATTCATTCTTACCATTAAAAGCAATCACCTGGCCATTAGCATCGAAAGTGATTTCGCTGTGTCCCATTGAAAGCGCATGGTAGCCGGCCTGCACGACATAAGTACCCTTGATACACTGGCCGTAATCATCATCTTTATCTAAACCAACACCAGAAAAGTCACCCTGTAACCTGTGAGAGTGTCCTCCAACAATAATGCCAATGCCTTCGACTTGTTTGGCTAGTTCTAAATCCGCTTCATAGCCTAAGTGGCTAAGCAGAATGATATTTTTGATGCCTTGTGCATGAATCGCTTTTACTGTCGCTTTAGCAACATCAATGGAATTAATAAATGGCGTATCTTGGTCAGGGTTAGAAATATCCGCCATTTTATCGAGTGCCAAGCTAAAAATAGCCACTTCACCACCCTGCACTTGCTTGGTAATCCATCCTGCATGTTGGGATTTTGGCTGATAAGGAACGAGCTTTGGTGAGTCACTGACACGAATGGTCTTATTATTTGACTCATTCGACACATCCCAATTTCCGGCTAACAATGGAAATTCGATACGTGTTAAAAATCGCGCGACCGGCTCATTGCCCATATCCAACTCGTGATTACCGAGTGCCATTGCATCAATGTTTAACGCGTTGAGTAACTCGGCATTGGCTCGCCCTTTAAACAGCGAGAAATAGAGAGTGCCTTGGAAACAGTCACCTGCGTGCAGGAATAGAAATCCTAAATCACGTTGTTGAGCTTGTTCTCTTAGTTGATGAGTACGAGTTGCGATGCGAGCAAAACCACCTGCGCTGACGTAAGGCTTTAGTTGCTGCTGTTCAATATTCAGCTCAAGCTGTAACGAGCTAGGCTCAAAGTAGGAATGCGTGTCATTGATGTGAGCTAAAATTAAACTAACGGCTTGGTTATTCTTTTGGGTCATTATACCTCTGTATTAAATCGTTCAACTATATGGTCTTAAACCTGACTAAATAGTTAAGTTGTCTCCATCTTACTGCTTGAATGATGACAAAACTATGAATATTTAATATTCAGCCTTGATTTCACTTACTCAACAAAGCGTATTAGTGAAAAATGTGATAAATACAAACGTTTAGAGCCATTCAATCCTATACTCTTATATCTAAGATCGACTTTTTCTCACTAGCCTTACTCACCTATTTTGTCGAGCTTTTCTAAGGAGTGCCAATGATACTAGACCGGATTGAAATCCTTGGCTTTCGAGGCATTAAACGTCTTTCCCTAAGCTTAAATGAAATGACCACACTACTCGGTGAAAACACTTGGGGTAAATCATCATTATTAGATGCATTGTGCATCGCCTTACCAACCACAAACCAACTATATCAATTTGAACTTGAAGATTTCCACGTCGATTACGCCCAATCTCAGCCACAAACTCAGCAAATCCAAATCATAACTCGCTGGCGAACCTCACAGCCCAATGAACATAGAAACATTCGTTATCGCAAGCTAAAACCGGTTTGGCAAGATGATAAAGGTGCTAACAATCAACCCTGTAAAACCTGTATCTATCAGCTGAGTGCTTCACGCAGTGAGCTTAAAATTGATACTGAATACCAGTTTTTAGATCAACAAGGCAACCCTCTAAAATTAAATGATGCCCATAAATTAGCGATGGAGTTATCTCGGGTACATCCGGTCATTCGCCTACGTGATGCGAGACGAATACCGATGCCGCACCGCCGAAAACAGCACCTTGAAAACCCAATCAATGACAAAACAGAAAAGCGCATTAATAACACCTACCGTCGATTACTGGCGATGCCCGGCCATGTAAACAAAGGTGAATTGAAAAGCACCATTAATGCGATGCAAGATTTAATCGAACACTACTTCTCATTTGAACGGCATGTGACACAACAAAAAATAGAACCTAGGGAAAACCTGTTCAGTGGAGAACATCCTTCATCAGAAGACCAAACCAGCTTAATAAAAATTCTGCGTAAAAGTAAAAATCAACAAAGTAAATTATTACTGATGGGACTACTGAATGCCTTCTTACAAGCCAAAGGCAATGCAACCATAAGCACCATGGCGCGGCCTATTTTAATTTTAGAAGATCCCGAAGGCCGACTACACCCAACCAATTTATTGAAATCGTGGGAAATACTGCAACTCATACCAATGCAAAAAATTCTCACCACCAATAGTGGGATTTTACTTAGCGCCGTTCCTCTTTCATCGATACGTCGCCTAGTCCGTCAATCGGATATGACACAAGCTTATAGCATTCAAGAGCATCAACTTAACCGCGATGATCTCAGGCGGATCAGTTTTCATATTCGCTTTCATCGCCCTAATGCTCTATTTGCTAGGTGTTGGTTATTGGTCGAAGGCGAAACCGAAGTATGGCTGTTTAATGAATTAGCGAAAATATATGGTTATAACCTTGCAGCAGAAGGCGTACAGATTATTGAATTTGCTCAGTCTGGCTTGAAGTCATTAATCAAAATGGCAAAAGCATTACACATAGATTGGCATGTTGTGGTTGATGGCGATCCTGCGGGTAAAAAGTACGCCACTACGGTGAGAACCCAACTCGCCCAAGATATGGAGAAACACCGACTCACTGAACTACCCGACCGAGATATCGAACACTTCCTCTATCACAATGGGTTTGAAGATTTTTTCCGTGGCATGGTACACATCACCGCAGATCACCCTATTCCTGCGAAAAAGATTGTTCAACGAGCAGTAAAAAAACATGCCAAGCCCGATCTCGCACTGGGGATTGTTGAATATTGCGAAGAACATGGGCCAGAGAAAATTCCGCTGTTACTACGCTGGATTTTAAAACGTGTGATGACTATGGCTAGCGGCAATAATTAGCTAGCGGCGATAATAAAATGGTAGTATTGCAGAGATAAAATGAATACTACTATTGCCTCTCTCGTTGTAAGGATTCGATTCAATGTACAAACTTATCGCTGTCGATATGGACGGAACGCTATTAAATGGTTCTGGCAAAATTTCTGAACACAATAAACAAGCTATTGCCCAAGCAAGACAACAAGGTGTTCATGTTGTACTGGCATCAGGTCGCCCACTGGATGGTATGCGTGCAGCACTTAATGAATTAGGTATGACTCAAGATAGTGATTATGTCATCAGCTATAACGGTTCATTAGTTCAAACTGTGGCAAGCAATACCATGATTCGCCAAGAAATTCTTACTGGTAAAGATGCAAAGTTATTAAATGACTGGGCGCAACGCTTAAATGTTTTCATTCATGCTTTTTCTCTTGAGCAAGGTTTAATTAGCCCACAATCTAACCCGTACACTACCCATGAATCGGAAATCAACGGCATCACATTAACTGAGCGCCCTTTTGAAACGCTTGATGACGCGGATCCAATTTTAAAAGTGATGATGGTTGAAGAAGAAGGAAAGCTCACTCAAGCGATTGAACAAATTACAAATGAGCTACATCAGAAATTTACCATTGTTCGTAGCGCCCCTTTCTTTTTAGAATTTATGAACCCTACCAGTGACAAAGGCTCTGGCGTACAAGCTTTAGCTAATCACCTAGGTATTCTGGCATCGGAAGTGATGACATTAGGTGATGCCGGTAATGATCACCACATGTTGGAATACGCGGGTTTAGGGATTGCAATGGGTAATGCGACGGAAGCAACCAAGCAAATTGCAGACTATGTCACTGAAACTAACGAAAACAGCGGCGTTGCTCTGGCCATTGAGAAGTTTGTCCTCAAGTAATCTAATCTACTAATCATAAACTTATATTACGCACTAGATTCATTTGATCGAGTGCGTTTTTTATGTTTCAACACCAATTCACTCATTTTATTTGCCAATTTTCAAATTCAGTGTTGACCTTAGAGTATACTCCAAGGTGTAAAGTTACCTTATCAGCCTAAGGGAGCTTCATTATGACAACGAATAATATTAAAAGACTTCACAATATTTCATCCATACAAACTTTATCAAAGCCAGATTCGAAGTGTAGTTCATCTGCGTCTCATGATAATAGCGAAGAGGTTATGCCTAACATCACCGAACACGCAAGTAAAGAATGGGTTGAAGAGTGGAAAGTATCTGGAATGGATTGCCCTTCTTGCGCGAAAAAGATCGAAAATGCTGTGAATAAATTAGATGGCGTGCTATCTGCTAATGTAAAGTTTACTACTGAAAAGTTAGTAGTTAGTTTACGTGATGCATCACTAAAGTCAGAGGTAGAAAAAGCTATCGAGAAAGCTGGTTTTTCTTCTACCTCACTATCATCACAGCAACAAAGCTGGAAAATAGCGGGTATGGATTGTCCATCGTGCGCGCAAAAAATTGAGAAAGCGGTGTCTAAAATCGAAGGCATTCAAACAGTTCAAGTGCTCTTTGCCACTGAAAAACTCTTAGTCAATTTCAACCAACCAGCCAACGCTGAACAAATTGAACAAGCTTGTCAAAATGCTGGCTTTTCTATCAAGAACTTGAATGAAGCGAGTGTTGAAAATTCAAGTGCAAAACCATCTAACCTCATTCGGGATAACTTACAAATAATCAGTATTTCTGTGGCGATGCTAGTTGGCGTCATAACGAAAATTTTGTCGCCAGAAATGAGTGAGTGGATATTTATCCTAACGTGCTTGTTGGGGTTATTACCTATTGGTAAAAAAGCCATTCAACTGGCAAGATCTGGTACACCTTTTGCTATCGAAACCTTAATGACCGTTGCTGCTTTAGGGGCGCTTTATTTAGGTGAAACGATTGAAGCTGCAATGGTATTACTTCTTTTTCTGATTGGTGAACGATTAGAAGCGTTCGCAGCATCAAGAGCGCGAAGTGGTGTGCAGAGCTTAATGGCATTGGTACCAGAAAACGCCACTAAAATCATTGATGGTGAACGCGTACAGGTTTCTGCTGCATCATTACAACCCGGTGATATCGTCGAGGTTTCTCCTGGTTCTCGCTTACCGGCAGATGGGCAATTACAGGATGATAATGCCAGTTTTGATGAAAGTGCACTGACCGGTGAGTCGATTCCGGTTGAACATCAAAAAGGTGACAACGTAATGGCTGGTTCCATTGCAACTGACCGTGTAGTGCGCTTTATGATCACTTCAAAACAAGGTGAAAATGCCATCGACCGCATTTTACATTTAATTGAAGATGCCGAATCTCGCAAAGCGCCTCTCGAGCGTTTTCTAGATAAATTCAGCCGCTGGTACACGCCATTAATGATGTTGGTTGCGTTGTTGGTCATTATCACGCCACCATTATTGTTTGCTCAAACTTGGGATACTTGGATCTACCGTGGTTTGGCGTTACTGTTAATTGCTTGCCCTTGTGCGCTAGTCATTTCTATCCCCGCGGCCATAACCTCTGGTTTAGCTACGGCAGCCCGCCGAGGTGCATTAATTAAAGGCGGTGCAGCATTAGAACAATTAGGTAAAGTTTCCGTCATGGCCTTTGATAAAACGGGCACCCTGACCCAAGGGAAACCTGATGTCACCGACATTATTGCCTTAAATGAAACCGACAAAGAAGATCTCATGCGCTACGCAGGTGCGGTTGAAATAGGTTCAAGCCACCCACTCGCCACATCGTTAATTCGTAAAATAGAAGCCGATGGAATCACCATTCCTGAAGCTAAAAACAAACAAGCTTTGGCTGGTGTCGGTGTTCAAGGAGAAGTTGATGAGCAACTTATTCAATTAATGTCGCCATCTAAATTAACGATGACATTAGATCAAGCAACGAGACAAACCGTTCATCGGCTTGAAGAACAAGGTAAAACGGTGGTTATTGTAACTTACAATCATCACACCGCCATTGGTATTATTGCTTGGCAAGATACATTAAGAAGCGATGCTAAACAGGCCATTCAAGCGCTACATCGATTAGGCATCCGTTCCATTATGTTAACTGGTGATAATCCAAGAAGTGCTGAGGCCATTAGTCGCCAGCTATCAATGGAGTATAAAGCGAGCTTATTGCCCCAAGATAAAGTGAATTTTGTTGAACAATTAGCTAAGCAGTCGCAGGTTGCGATGGTCGGCGATGGTATCAATGATGCTCCCGCAATGAAGGCGGCTAGCGTAAGTGTTGCCATGGGCGGAGGAACCGATGTAGCACTAGAAACGGCAGATTCAGCTATTACTCACAATCGATTGACTGAGTTGCCCGCTATGATTGAACTTTCTCAGGCAACTATAGCTAACATTCGTCAAAACGTAAGCTTAGCATTAGGGCTTAAAGCGGTATTCTTAGTCACGAGTTTGTTGGGCATGACTGGCCTATGGGTCGCGGTATTAGCTGATACAGGGGCAACGGCATTAGTGACCTTAAATGCACTGAGGTTGCTTCGATTTAAGCCGAAAAGTACCGATTAGATAAAAAGTTGATACAAAACAAGTTGAAACTTATGGCCTCAGAAGTATGATGTTGCGATTAAAGTTACCAAATAGGAAATGCCGATGAAAATCGTTGCTGTTACTGCTTGTCCAACCGGAATCGCGCATACTTATATGGCTGCTGAGGCCTTGATTAAATCTGCTGCACAGGCGCAAATTAACATTCATGTTGAAACGCAAGGTGCAATGGGAATCGACAATAAGCTCACTTATAAAGATATCAGCTTAGCTCAACTGGTTTTAATCGCGTCAGATATTGAAATTGAGCAAGCTGATCGATTTGAACAAGCACACACCATTCAAGTTTCTATCGAAGATGTTCTTATCAACCCAGACACGGTCATTCAGCGCTGCATAGCTTATGCAAAATAAGCGTATTACCTTCTACCTAGGTTCAACTGGGCTACCAACCTGGTTGATTAAAGGTATTCATCAACAAGTAAAACCTTTTGTGGGTAGTGTCAATTTAATTAAAGTGCAATCCCTGCAACAGGTCGATGTCAAAGACTACCTCAGTGCGATGACATTAGCGTTTCACCCTTTCGAACTTTGCCAGCTGGTATTAACTGGAGAAAATGCCGAGCAATATCAATCGCAATTAATCAACTTCTTGCAAACAGATTGCTTTGTGATTGAAACACCAGCTACCAACGCTTCTACCACGTCCAATAACAGCCTATTTCAAATCCAATGCTTTGATATTGAAAAAGAATTAAACAACTTTACCAAGCTTTATACTGCCTTATTTTTTAAGCAAAAAGATACCGAACCAAAAGACCAATTGATTCAAAAACAATATTGCTTAAAAAGATTGTCTCAGCTAACCCAAAATCAAGATAGCCAAGCGATAGAAGAAGCGTTGAAAAAACGTGAAGCCTTGTCGTCGACAGCGATGGCCAATGGCATTGCCCTTCCTCATCTACTTAATGCTGCAATTGATAAACCACAGCTAATTATATTAACCACCAACACGCCTTTAGATTGGGGAAGTAATTTTCCACCGGTCACACATATCATTGCTGTAATGCTACCGATTGATGCGAGTAAGCCGACCTTATTGGCGGTAAGGCATTTGGCAACGGCTTTAGTTAATTCCGATATTAATCAATTTATTTGTCAGCATAAGCACCATTCGGAACTACAAGCCATCATCACTTGTTTTTTGAAATTGGATAAATTTTGAATGCAAAGTGCTCAAAATAAATGGGTAGCACCTTTGCGCTCTACTTGACAGTGGCTATCATACCAACGCCTCAAAAACCGGCGCAGCCTTGCTGCGCCCGAATGTGCTTTGAATTGTTAGGTTTACATTTGGTAATCGCCAGCTCTTTCTGGTTGATAAGTGATTTCTGTGATCTTCACTTTTAGAAAACCACCTCCTGGCTTTGGCCACTCAATTTGATCGCCGATTGAAAGCCCCAATAATGCGCTCCCTACAGGAGCCAAAATGGATATTGTTTTTCCATTTGAAGCTACATTTTTCGGATATACCAAAGTTAACTCAAATTCTTTCTGACTAGATTCAACAAAAAAACGTACTGTAGAATTCATTGTAACGATGCTTTCAGGTATTTCGTTAAGCTCTACGAGCTTCGCACGACTAAGCTCCTCTTCCAACTCTTCGATACCGGGCACGCTATTTTTTGGTAAAGAATCGATGAGAGAGTACAATCTTTCTGAATCAAGCGATGATAGTATTATTTCTGGCCTGCTTTTCATTTCTACCTCATTAATTAGACATGGAACTCTTGGTTATTATGTAATCGTGAAAGTTAGCAATTCTCTAACAGACTAATGCCACAACGGTCGGCTTTGATGCTTTTGTTAGGTATTAATTGCACGCATTAGTTCATTGTAATTTTTACAATATATGATTTTGTCTTCATATTGCGATGTGAATCATATTATCAGTATCACATCCTCTATTCCATTGCCATGATTCAGCAAAAGACGAGAATGTTTCCTTTCGAAACGAACCTAACAGAATACACAAACTACTCCACATACATGACGCGAAACTCACTCGGCGTTCTACCTGTTTTATTCTTAAACACTCGAAAGAAGTAGTTCACATCGTTATAACCACAGCGCAAAGCCACTTCACTTAAACGAAATGAATAACGAGTCAGCATGAATTTCGCCCGCTCTAATCGAACCCAGGTAATGTAATCGGCCAAGCGCATGTGTCCCTGTTGACGAAACAATCGTGAAAGGTGATTTGGGCTAATATTAAATCGGTGTGCGATACTGTCTCGAGTGATATTGCGGTGGAAATTTTCTTGTATATAAATACATATCCCTTGATAAAGATCTTCACTCCGGCTTTGCGATGATAAGTCAGGAGACAGCAACATACCATGGCAATAAGTCATCAAAGCCATTAATAAATGCCCCCCCGTAGGGTGAACGTTCTTTTCTTTGGATAACGTATTTAACGCGCTGAGAATATGGTCTATCGCATGGCCAGTACGAGTTTGAATACTGTGCTTTTGTACATCAAAAAACTTGGCTTCCCCTTTTCTTTTTTCAACCAAACTAAAACCGAGTTGGCGCTTACCAAGCAATAAGCTCAACACACAACAATCGGTTTCCCATTCAGGCTTATTCCAACTATTAGGTGGAATATACAAAATATCCCCCGGCAAAATTTTCACCTTAGTCACACCAAAATCAGGATCTTCAATTTCATTGATGTACTCACCGGTGATCACAAATTCCATACGGGGAAAGTTCACTTGATAACTAAAAGGCGGTGGTGTGGTGTGATCATGGGCAAACCACACGCGATTAAAATGCTCACGATCGGATAGCACACCTTCTAGTACATTAATAAAAGTTTGATTCATTCGGTACAACAGCCTTGGATTATTTAGTGAGTGTATACGCTATATAACACCACTTAATTTACCAGTGATCGGGATCACAAACAATTTTAGTTGTTACAATAATCCAGTAAATGCCACTTATGTGCACTATTCTTTAACGAATAATTCAACAACAATTCATATCAACAATACATAAATACTAATAATAGGTACTGCCATGATTACCCAGTTGATTAATGCAAAACTAATCTGCTTAGATCTAAAAGCGACCACCAAGGACGAAGTGTTCAATGAAATGGTGGCGATTTTAGATGCCCAAGGAAAGCTCAGCGATAAAGCACAATTTTTGAAAGATATTTATGCTCGTGAAGAAATTGGTAACACGGGTTTTGAGGAAGGTGTGGCGATTCCGCACGCAAAAAGTGCAGCGGTAGCAGAGCCAGCGGTAGCGATTGGTATCAGCCGTTCTGGTATTGAATATGGCGCTGAAGATGGTGAAGATTCAAAACTATTCTTTATGATCGCCTCTCCCGATGGTGGTGCTGATCATCATATCGAAGTATTAGCAGAGCTATCATCAAAATTAATCGAAGATGGTTTTATTGAAGCATTTTTCAAAGCTGAATCATCGGAAGCAGCTTTAGCTTTACTACTTGAAAAGAAAGAAGTTGAAAACACGGTTGCGGCGGATAAAGGCTTAATCATTGGTGTAACAGGTTGCCCTGCGGGTATTGCACACACCTACTTAGCCGCTGAAGGTTTGGAAAAAGCCGCTGCTGAAATGGGTTACGAAATTAAAGTCGAAACCAATGGCTCGATTGGTGTTAAGAATGCGCCTACTCAAGAAGAAATAGACCGCGCAGTCGCCATCGTAGTGAGCTGTGATAAGCAAGTTGATATGACTCGTTTTAACGGTAAAAAGCTAATTCAAACTAGCGTAAAAGCGCCGATCAGTAATGGTAAAGGCGTCATTCAACAAGCTCTCGATGCTGCGCCTTATCAAGCCGATGCGAGTAGTAATACCAAAGAAGAAAAATCTGGTGCGAATTCTGGTCGATCAAACCTTTACCGTTACCTAATGAATGGCGTATCACATATGATCCCATTTGTGGTAACTGGTGGTTTGATGATCGCCCTTTCATTAGCTATTGGTGGTGAACCTACTCCAAACGGCATGCAAATCCCCGATGGTAGCCTATGGAACCAAGTATTAAATGTCGGTGTGGTAGCATTCACCTTGATGATTCCGATTCTTGCAGGCTATATTGCCTATGCCATCGGTGATCGTGCCGCACTTGCTCCGGGTTTCATTGGTGGTTGGATTGCTAATAACGGCTCTTTTTATGACGCAGATGCAGGTACAGGCTTTATCGGTGCCATTATTGCAGGTCTGCTAGTGGGCTACTTTGTTCGCTTTATCGCGCAACGTGAATACCACAAAATGATCGCGCCGCTTGTACCTATCATGATTGCTCCAATCTTGGGTACGGTATTTATTGCTTCATTGTTTATCTTTGTCATTGGCGCACCAATCGCTGATCTAATGCAGTGGCTAAACGCAGTACTAACTGAAATGAGCACGGGTAACGTCGTTCTACTCGGTATTGTTCTTGGTGGTATGGCTGGTTTCGATATGGGTGGTCCATTCAATAAGGTAGCCTTCCTGTTCTCTGTCGGCATGATTGCCAACGGCCAAACTCAATTCATGGGTGCAATGGCGGTGGCTATTCCAATCGCGCCTTTAGGTATGGCTCTAGCAACAATAATCGGTCGAAAGTTTGGTATCTTTGAAGACAGCGAAATCGAAACAGGTAAAGCTGCCGGCGCCATGGGCTTAGTTGGTATCTCTGAAGGTGCAATTCCATTTGCCGCGCAAGATCCACTGTCAGTAATCCCAGCAAACGTACTTGGCTCTATGGTTGGCGCAGTAATGGCATTCTCATTCGGCATCACTAACAGCGTAGCTCACGGTGGCCCAGTGGTTGCCCTACTAGGTGCAATGAATAAACCATTGTTAGCGCTTTTCTGTATGGCAACAGGTGCAGTGGTAACCGCCGTTGTGTGTGTAGCGTTGAAAAAAATGCGCCAAGCAAAAATGGCAACAGCTTAATCAGATCTTAGTAACTTCTGAACACTTTTAATTTAATGCAGGCTATAATGCCTGCATTGCTTTTTCCAAAAATTTAACTTTTTATATCCTAGGAAAGTCGAGTAACACTTTGACCATAGGTATAGTCGTAAGGGATTATTATGAAAGCTCTTCCTCCATTTTTACTCATGCAAAACGTTATTCAAGATTATGCATGGGGTAGTACTTCATCTATTCAACAATTATTCGATATTCCAAACCCTGAGAACAAGCCACAGGCTGAAATCTGGATGGGTGCACACTCGAACGGCTGCTCTCAAGTCGAGATAAACGGTGAGTTCGTTCGTTTAGATAGTGTCATTGACCAAGACAAAACCACAATATTAGGCGAACGCACTGAAACACGTTTTAATGAACTCCCTTACCTGTTTAAGGTTTTGGCCGCAGAAAAAGCCCTATCGATTCAAGTTCATCCAAGTAAACAAGCAGCAGAAATTGGCTTTGAAAAAGAAAACCAAGCAGGAATTGATTTAAAAGCGGCGAATCGTAACTACAAAGATCCAAACCATAAACCTGAATTGGTCTACGCATTAACGCCCTATCAAGCAATGAATGGTTTCCGTGATTTTAAAGATATCATTCGTATGTTTGAAACGGTGAACGCCCCTACTCTACAAGCACAGGTTGCGGCACTAAAAGCCAATCAAACCGAATCAGGGCTAAGCCAGTTTTTCGAAGCTATTTTGTCCCTAACCGGTGAAGCGAAAGACTCTTCGATTCAGGCTTTAATGGCTCACGCTCAAGAGTACAAAGGCAACGAACTCGCTGACCTACTAATTGAACTAGAAAAACAGTACCCAGGTGATGTTGGTTTATTTGCCCCATTGATGCTGCATGTGATCACGCTAAAACCGGGTGAAGCAATGTTCCTTGATGCGTGTACTCCACATGCTTACATCAAAGGCACTGGCTTAGAAATCATGGCGAACTCAGACAACGTACTACGCGCAGGTTTAACACCAAAGTATATGGATGTGCCTGAGCTAATTGCCAATACAATCTGTAAGCCGAAGCCTAGTGATGAAATTCTTCTTGCACCTATTGAAGAAAAAAACACTAAGCACTACCCAATTCCAGTCGATGACTTCAAGTTTAGTATTTATGAATGCGAGGCTAATTTAACGTGCGACAGCGCTGAAATCATTTTTGCGATTGATGGCGATGTGACACTCACACATTCAAATGGTTATGTACTTATGCTGACCAAAGGGCAATCGGCCTTTATTCCGTGTTCTGTAGGTGAATATAAAGTATTAAGTTCAGGTCATTTTGCCAGAGCCTATAACTGATTCTTGTAATAAAGGGCTCAATTCCATTTCTTAGAAGATTTGGTTGAAAACATAAACCGTGCCAAACTTAATCTGTGGCACGGTTTTTTGTTCTTATCCGACCTCTTATTGCCCACTTGGATAATAAAACAAAGATGGTAAGATTTGGCTTCCAAAAAATAGGATTCCCCATGCTAAAAAAATTATTACTGGCTACAACCGTTTGTATCGCCCTTTCAGCTTGTAACGATTCTTCAAGTAGCTCGAACACTGAGCCATCTGACCCATTGGAAACATTAACTTTCGAGAACATCTCTAGTGTATCGAGTATTGCACGTGTTGAAACATCAAGTGAAGATGGTAGTCACTTAATTGGCTTTGATACGAATGGCGCACCAATTGGGGATATTTCCAATATGGGTGTGGAAGAGTTCACTCCAACTTCAGATGGTGGTTTTGTTGTTGAGGTTAGTGAGAATCATAAGGCCATCTATAAATACACTCAGGGATTCGCTCCCGTTGAAGAAACTGATGAATCAACCACTGCAATAAAAAAACTGATTGAATCCGTCAGTAATGACAAACCTATTGTTGATATCACGCAAAATTTTCGCCGCCCAGTTTGGTACTACGTAAACTCTCAAGGCGATTACTACCTTATTAGTCACAAACGTGACCTACCATCATTCATGGGAGAAAACTCCGAAGGCCTTCTCATCTTTTCTAATGGTGAAACATTTAACACCATAACCAAACGTACGGGTCAAAGGTTTAACGATATTGAACTTGATGCTCAATCCATTATTGATGCGATATCTACTATCAAAAATCCCGATCAAGATGACTCAGAATCAATTAAAAAAGTCATAACTAATTTAGTGACACAGAATAAAATTGAGAAAACCACTGATATTAACTTAATGAATGATGACAGTTTTATTGCTATCAGTCCTACTGTAGGAAATGTGTTGATAGAAAGCACTACGAATAAAAATGTATCTCTCGATGAAGATTCACTATGCTCTAGTTTTTCTATTCCCCAAAAAACCATTTGCAAAACAGTAATCAAAACAATTAATGGTGGCCTCTCAAAAATAACCTTAGATACAAAAGTTAAAGACTTAGGCGGCGTCACTCAAATGTTACCAACGCCTAACTCTAAATTTACTCTACTTGATACAGGTCTATTAAGTAATGATGGGAACTTAGATCAAACCTATTCAGGTGGTTGGAGTGGTGAATCTACAGTACACAATGACTCATCATTGTTACTGAGCACTTCTATCAATAATCAAAATTGTGGGGCAAGCAGCCCACTACAATGTATATACTCGATTTCAATTAATGGCTCTGACCAGCTAGAAGCTGCAGAAATTAGCTCCAATGGTTTTAATACAAGCAACTATGAAGGCCAAATCGAAGGCGGTCAACAAAACTACCTATGGGTAAACGATAGCTACATTGTGATTAAAGAGGCAACTCAAATATCAATCATAGATAGAGCCGATAACAATAAACTATTAGACCCTGTTCTTGCTGGTACTGAGATTGATACCATTAACCTAACGTATGATAACAATCTGTACATTACGGCGACGGACTCATCAAACACACCTGCAGCTTACATCTACGATATTACTACCGATACAATGAGTAACGACATCTCAAATGGCGAAAAACTACACGCCCTAAAAGCATTAATTAAGTAGCTTTTCGCTCCATAATATAAAGATCACACTAGGCGCTTATCTTTCCCAAGGTAAGCGCTTTTTTGTGTAATATCAATTCGAACAAATAACGGATCATCTTTAATGAAAAGAAAGAAAATTCAAAATTTGACGGGTATCACATAAGCTTTTAATCGTCTATAATGCGCGCTAATTCATCATCACTGACCGACGGATTATTTCATGCGTCAGTGATTAAAATGTAAAGATTAAACCTGAGGAATGCCGTTATCTTAAGCACAGCGAACATCACCATGCAATTTGGTGCTAAACCCCTATTCGAAAACATCTCTGTTAAATTTGGTGACGGTAACCGTTACGGCCTGATTGGTGCGAACGGCTGTGGCAAATCAACCTTCATGAAAATATTAAGTGGTGAACTTGAGCCTAGCTCTGGTAACGTGAGTGTTGATCCTAACGAACGCGTTGCAAAGTTGAATCAGGATCAGTTTGCTTACGAAGAGTTTACGGTAATTGATACGGTCGTTATGGGCCATAAAGAGCTTTGGGAAATCAAAGTTGAACGTGACCGCATCTACTCTTTAGCTGAAATGAGCGAAGAAGATGGCATGAAAGTAGCCGATCTTGAAACCCAATTTGCTGAAATGGACGGTTATACCGCAGAATCTCGTGCGGGCGATTTACTATTATCAGTAGGTATTCCAACGGAACAACACTGGGGTCCAATGAGCGAAATTGCTCCAGGTTGGAAACTACGTGTTCTTTTGGCTCAAGTATTATTTGCTGATCCAAACATTATGTTACTTGATGAACCAACCAACAACTTGGATATGGATACTATTCACTGGTTAGAAGACACATTAAATCAACGTAACTGCACCATGATCATCATCTCGCATGACCGTCACTTCTTAAACTCAGTGTGCACTCATATGGCAGACATCGACTACGGTGAACTGCGTCTTTACCCTGGTAACTATGATGATTACATGTTTGCGGCCACTCAAGCTCGCGAGCGTCTACTCGCTGATAATGCTAAGAAGAAAGCGCAAATTGCTGAACTACAAACATTCGTTTCTCGTTTTTCGGCAAACGCATCAAAAGCGAAACAAGCAACTTCTCGTGCTAAACAAATTGATAAAATTCAATTAGATGAAGTAAAAGCATCAAGTCGCCAAAACCCATTCATTCGTTTTGAGCAAAGCAAAGAACTGTTCCGTAATGCACTTATCGTTGAAGACTTAAGCCAAGGTTTCGAAACCACACTGTACTCTGATTTCAACGCAATTTTCGAAGTAGGTGAACGTGTTGCGATTATCGGTGAAAACGGCGTGGGTAAAACAACCCTACTGAATACACTAGCAGGTAATCTAGAGCCTAAAACAGGTAGCTACAAATGGTCTGAAAATTCAAACATTGGCTACTACGCTCAAGATCATGCACATGAGTTTGCTGAAAACCTAAAAGTTTTTGATTGGATGGCACAATGGCGTCAAGAAGGTGACGACGAGCAAGTAGTACGTAGCTTCCTTGGTCGTATGCTATTTGGTCAAGATGACATCAAAAAAGATGTGCAAGTATTATCAGGTGGTGAGCAAGGCCGTATGCTGCTTGGTAAATTAATGATGCACAAACCAAACATGTTGCTAATGGATGAACCAACCAACCACATGGATATGGAATCAATTGAATCATTGAACTTGGCGCTTGAGAACTACAAAGGCACCCTATTCTTCGTATCGCACGATCGCCAGTTCGTATCATCGCTAGCCACTCGTATTCTTGAGATCCGTGATGGTCAAATCCATGATTTCCGCGGTACTTACGATGAGCTATTAAAAGCGCGTGCTGCGACAGCTTAAGCAATAAATTAAAGACTAAATACACAAAAGCGAGCCTCAACAGCTCGCTTTTTTATTGGCTCAACCTTGGAATATTAAGGCTGCTGATCTTTCAAGATCAACAACCTCAAATCATTACTTCATTAAAGCAACAGATTCTTGAGCAATTACAAACTCTTCATTAGTTGGGATAACCATCGCAATTGGTGAGTCTTCAGTGGTGATAATACCCTTTTCACCAAATCGAGCATCGGCATCAGCTTGAGCATTTTCCTTGTAACCGAAGATCTTAAGGTAGCTAAGAATTTCACTACGAATTGGTAGCGAGTTTTCACCGATACCACCAGTAAAGATAATACCGTCTAGGTTATCTAATGCTACCATGTATGAACCGATGTATTTTGCAACACGGTAAGTAAACACTTGGAATGCCAGTTTAGCCCCTTCATGGCCTTGTTCCATCGCTTCTAAAACGCCGCGCGCATCCGAAGTTAAGCCAGATACACCTAGGAAGCCTGATTTTTTGTTTAACGTGTCGAATACTTTTTCTGCAGACCAACCTTTGTTGATCAAGAACTCAATGATACCTGGATCTAAATCACCACAACGTGTACCCATCATCAGGCCAGAAAGTGGCGTGAAGCCCATGCTGGTATCAACACTCTTACCGTCTTTAATTGCACAAACCGAAGCACCATTACCTAAGTGAACAGAGATAAAGCTACACTCATCAACCGGTTTGTTGATCATCTTAGCGGCTTCACGACTTACAAAATAATGACTGGTACCGTGGAAACCATAACGACGGATCGCATACTCATCGTATAGCTTCTTATCAATCGCACCTGTGTAGGCTTTAGCTGGCATGGTTTGGTGGAAAGCTGTGTCGAATACAGCAAATTGAGGAAGAGATGGGAAAGCTTCTAGAGCGGCTTTAATACCAATGACATTAGCTGGAGCATGAAGTGGAGCAAGCTCTTTTACTGATTCAATATCTTTTAATACTTGTTGGTCAATCTGAACCGTTTTAGTGAACTTCTCACCACCATGAACAATTCGGTGGCCAATCGCAATAACATCATTGGTTAGGTTGTATTCATTGACAATATCGACCAATTTTTTTATGGCTAATTGGTGGTGATTTTCTTCACCAACAATGGAAAATTCTTGTTTGTTTCCTTGATACTTCCAACTCATTCTTGAGTCTTCGAGTCCAAAGCACTCACCTAACCCTGTTAAAGCGGCTTTGCCTGTTTGAGAGTCAATAACAGCGAATTTTAATGAAGAGCTGCCCGAGTTGATAACTAATACGTATTGATTTGACATGAGTTTCTCTTTTGTACGGTCTGTAGAGGTCTACACTATATTATAGTTTGCGTGTAGGTTTCATTACATTATTCAATATTTTTTTAATCTTTCAACTTTATTTTGGTAACTTCAGATATCTAAAAGAATTTGTTTGATATAAAACAAAGGATGATTTCTTTTAGTCATTAAATAATATACCCAAGTGACTATGGTCACGTTCAATTTTCCTTGCCTAAAGTTGGTTTTATTCCTGCTGTAACTCGCATCTTGAAGTTACTTGGGTATAAACGTAAAAAAGCCGAGATATCTCTATCTCGGCTTTTGTTTATATTTTAATGCTCTAGAGCTTAACCTTCACGGTTACCGCGTGGTGCTGGCTTACCAGCTGGTTTAGGGCCACGGTTACGGTCGAAACGACGCTCACCATTACCAGAGCCACCTTCACGACGACCGCGATGTCCTTCACCACCACGACCACGGAAACCGCCACCATCACGACCGCCGTCACGACGAGGACCACCAGAACGCGGGCCACGTGATTCACGGAAGTCATCAAAGTCACACACTACTGCGCCAACTTCTTTCTGACGAATACGTAATTTTTTAAGTTTACCCGCTACTTCTGAAGTCATTGCTTTAGGAAGCTGAACAAACGTATGGCCTTGAGCCAATTTGATTGCACCGATTGAATGCTTAGTTAAGCCAAGTTCGTTAGCAAGTGCGCCTACGATATCTTTCACTTGAACACCGCTATCACGGCCAACTTGTAATTGGTAAGTATCCCAATCTTGCTTAGTACCGCCGAATGAACGACCTCCGTCACGACCACCCGCATCACGAGGGTTTTCACGACGCTCTTTACGACGTTTGTTATCACGCTCAATCGCTTCGATCATTGGATCTGGGCCAGTGTAGAATAATGGACGCTTACCTTGCTGGCGTTGAAGGAGGATAGCGGCAAGTGTTGCGGCATCCACTTCTAAAGACGCTTGAAGTTTTTCAATTAACTCTGCAAAGTTTGCAATTGAGTTATTTGTTTTTTCAGCTTCTAGTTCAGCACTCAGTTGAACGAGACGAGCTTCAGCCACTTTATCGCGGTTAGGAAGTTGGATTTCTTCCATGCTTGATTTAGTCACACGCTCAATAGTGCGAAGCATACGAATTTGGTTAGTACGAACCAACAATACTGCTTTACCAGTACGTCCAGCACGGCCAGTACGGCCAATACGGTGGATGTAAGATTCAGTATCGAACGGGATATCGTAGTTGAATACGTGAGTAATACGTGGAACATCAAGACCACGAGCGACAACGTCTGTTGCAACTAGAATGTCAATTACGCCACGTTTAATGTTATCAACAGTACGCTCACGTTGTGCTTGAGGAATATCACCGTGCAATGCTGCAGACTTAAAGCCGCGCGCAGATAACCAATCCGATAGACGCTCAGTATCTTGACGAGTACGAACGAACACGATTGAAGCATCAGTATCTTCAGTTTCAAGTAGACGAGTCATTGCTTCGTCTTTTTCTACGCCCTTCACTACCCAGTATTGCTGCTCAACTTTAGCAACAGTACGGTTTTCACCAGCAACGTCAACGCGAGCTGGATTACGTAAGAAACGGTCAACAATAGTTTTCACCATCGGAGGCATAGTTGCAGAAAATAGTACACGTTGTGCTGTTTCTGGCGCTTGTTCCATGATCCAAGTTACATCATCAACAAAGCCCATTTTTAGCATTTCATCGGCTTCATCAAGAACGAAAGTTTTTACTTCATCAAGATGTAGAGTACGGCGATTGATTAAATCTTTAACACGACCAGGCGTACCAACAACAATGTGTGAGCCATTTTTAAGCGCACGCATTTGATCAACGATAGAAGCACCACCGTAGATTTCGATGACTTTTAAGCCTTTAATTTTTTGGCCAAGCGTTTTGATTTCTGCTGCTACTTGAATGGCAAGCTCACGGGTTGGTGCCATCACGATGGCTTGTGGCTTGTGTTGACCTAGGTCGATTTTATTTAGAACCGGTAAAGAGAACGCGGCTGTTTTACCAGTACCGGTTTGTGCTTTACCTAGTGCATCTTTACCTTCTAAAAGGAAAGGAATCGATGCTGCTTGAATTGGAGTTGGGGTTTCAAAGCCCATAGAGTTAAGTGCAGATAGAAGGTTTTCGTTTAGATCAAGATCGACGAATTTAATTTGATTTTCTGACATGGGGTTCCTACTAATTTTAAGGAAAATATCGGTCCCCTTCAGCTCAACTACCTCTAATACCTACCCTAACATCTAGTATCCATACACATCATGGATTAGGTAGAAAACGCCTTAAGCTGTTTCGGGACATCATTAAGGGAGGCGCATTCTGCCTGATATACATAAAAAAAGCCAGAGAAAATTGAATTTCATCACACTTTTGTTCAAATTAGGCCGAATTCTACAAAAACTGTCCTATCCCCTTTAATTTTAGCCGTCTAGCCGTTGCTTAGGTTACATTTTTATTACCTAATACAAACCGCAACAACTTTAAAGCCGCATTTTGTCTTTGTTTAAAGCAATACAGTGGTAATCCATTGGTGCAATCATTATAGTGTCACCAGAATATATCCCCTAAAAAACACATAAAGAATTTTCTATGTTTTCAGATAATCCGTTACTCGCTCAACTTAAACAACAAATGAAAGAAAACCTGCCTAAAAAAGAAGGGACGGTAAAAGCGACCGATAAAGCATTCGGTTTTTTAGAAGTGGATAGCAAGACGAGCTATTTCATCCCACCCGCTTCTATGAAGAAATGTATTCATGGTGACAAAGTTATCGCGATTATTCGTACTGAAAACGATAAAGAAAGCGCAGAACCAGATGAATTGGTTGAAGCTTCTCTTACCCGTTTTATTGCTCGCATTAAATTGTTCAAAGGCCGCTTAAATGTCGTGCCTGATCATCCACAACTTAAAAAGATCTCTTTAAAGGCAAAAGCACGCAAAGGGGTTAACCCTGAAGCATTAAAAGACGGTGACTGGGTTGTCGCACATCTTGTAGACCACCCTCTTGATAAAAATTCTGACAAAGATAACTTCTTCGTTGAGATCTCAGAAAAAATCACTGATGCCGATGACAAAATTGCGCCTTGGTGGGTCACGCTGGCACAAAACGATTTACCTAATTGTGAACCACAAGGTTTAGAAGAAGGCCAAGAGTGGCAATTAAAAGACGATGAAACTCTAGAACGCTTTGATCTGACAAGCACTCCATTCGTAACGATCGATGGCGCATCAACCAAAGATATGGATGATGCTCTTTATGCAGAGCAATTAGATAACGGTGATTTCAAACTGACTATTGCGATTGCTGATCCTACCGCCTACATCACACCGGATTCAGATATGGATGCAGTAGCCAGAAAACGCGGCTTCACTATCTATCTTCCAGGTCGCAATATTCCGATGCTGCCTCGTGATCTAGCCGACGATTTATGTTCACTCAAGCAAGGTGAACTGCGTGCGGCTTTATGTTGTAGCGTAACCGTAAGCAAAGATGGCGTGATTGGTGATGATATCCAGTTTTTTGCTGCCAACATTCAGTCGCATGCTCGTCTTGTTTATGACCACGTTTCTGATTGGTTAGAAACCGGCGCTTGCGCTGAATGGCAACCCAACGACACTATCGCCAACGTTGTCTCTACCCTGCATAAGTTTGCACAATCTCGTAGTGAATGGCGTCAAAATAACGCGGTGGTGTTCCCAGATCGTCCAGACTATCGTTTTGAACTGAGTGAAGATAATGATGTGATTGCGATTCATGCGGACATGCGTCGTACCGCTAACAAGTTAGTTGAAGAATCAATGATCACCGCGAACATCTGTGCTGGTACAGTTTTGAAAGAAAAATTCAAATCAGGCATTTTCAACACTCACGCTGGTTTTAAAGAAGATAAAGTAAAAGAAGTGATCTCACTGATTAACCCTGAAGGTGAATTACCATTTACTGAAGAAAGTATTGTGACATTAGAAGGTTTCAGCGCCCTACGCCGTTGGTTAACTACGCAAAATGAAAAGTACCTAGACAACCGCATTCGTAAATTCCAAGCCTACAGTGAAATTAATCATAAACCCGAGCAACACTTTGCAATGGGCTTAGATATTTACGCTACGTGGACTTCACCTATTCGTAAATACGGCGACATGATCAACCACCGCATGTTGAAAGCACTAATTGTAGATAAAGCGCCAGTGCAAACGCCAGATGAAAGCGTAGGTGCAGAATTATCCCTTTGCCGTCGCTATCATGGTATGGCAGAGCGTAACGTTTCTGATTGGTTATACGCACGTACTTTGATCAATGAACCAGAAAAAGGTACAAAATACCAAGCTGAAATCTTTGATATTAACCGCGCTGGAGCTCGTGCGCGTTTACTAGAAAATGGCGCGGCGGTATTTATCCCTTGTTCTAAAATTATCGATAATAAAGAACGTATTTCAGCATCGCGTGATTTAGGTACTATCGAAATTGACGGCAACCTTGAGTTTAAACTTGGGGATGTGATTGAAGTTAGCCTGCTAAGTGTCAGCATCGATAACCGTAACATCTTAGCGGTACCCACTCAGAAATTTGCACCACTGCTAGAGTCCGCTGAACCGGCTCAAGACGGAACCGCTTCTGAATAATTTTATCCGATAAAAACTAAAGGCTACCCATTTGTAATGCGGTAGCCTTTTTCTTGCTCGATATATTTTATTAGAACACCCTACTGCCATATACACTCTTCCGCATCTTTTTCGATAACCGATAATAAAAGCATCGGATTAGCGTGAGCAAAATGAACCGGATGTGGCAACCATTCAGGCTCAACCAAAGAAGCATCTTCAGCGCTGTTAATATACAGCTCCCACATTTCATGGTTTGCATCGTAATCTAACTTGGCGACTTCAATGGTGTGGCTACAGTGCAGTGAATCAACCGAAAAGACCGCGTTAGAAAAAATCAAAATTTTAGTGGCTTCATCACTGTCAAAACAAGCTTTCCCCTGGCCAACAGGCACACTGCCATTTCGATAATGACAAAGTTGTTCGCAACGCTTAAGTAATCGACGCCAATCTAATTCATTGATCATAATAGACCTCCATTATGAGTATAAATCACTCATCAGAATTTCACGTTGTTTTTATACATTATCAAATAACTAGCAACGATTTATCCGACACTTTAGTCACAAAAATGTCACACAAACGACATAGAATAATGACAAGTTTTATTACTATTAATCATATTGGAGAACTACATGTTTCGAGCTTTATTGGCTACCCTTTTATCTTCAGTGCTATTTGTTTCTGCCGTCCAAGCTAAACAAATCGTAGTTTCAGGTTCCACGTCTGTTACCCGAGTTATGGATGTGCTCGCAGAGAAGTATAATAAAAAACACCCAGAAGATTACATTGCCGTGCAAGGTGTAGATTCGACCGCTGGTATTATTCTTGCTGAAAAAGGCGTGGCAGACTTTGGCATGAGCTCTCGCTACCTAACGGAAGCAGAAGCCAACGATAAAGTTGCGATTGTTCCCATTGCTAATGATGGACTTGCTGTGGCAACTAATATCCAAAACTCAGTACAAAGCTTAACTCGTGAACAGCTAGCTAAAATTTACCTTGGTGAAATTAAAAACTGGAAAGAAGTTGGTGGAGCCGATCAAGCGATTGCAGTAGTCACTCGCGAAGCATCATCGGGCTCTCGTTATAGCTTTGAGACTCAACTAGGCTTAACTAAAATCGTTAATGGACAAAGCGTCTCGAATATTAACCCAAAGAGTTTAGTCGTAAACAGCAACGGTATGATGAAAACATTGATTAACAACAACCCACAAGCCATCGGATTTGTTTCAATGGGTTCAATTGATCGTTCGATTAAAGCCGTAGAATTAGAAGGCATTAAACCGACGCAAGAAAACATTGCCAACGGTAAGTACAAGTTAGCTCGCCCTTTCTTGATCATTTATAAAAAGGATCACCTAGAAGAACGTGCAGAGAAGTTTTTAAACTATGTTCTATCAAAAGAAGGACAGCAACTTATCGAAAGCTATGGTTACGCGACGATAAATTGATAACCTAATAATCCAGACAAAAAAAATAGCCCACATTTGATTACGGGCTATTTTCATTCAAACGGATATAGCATCACTTGGCACTATTCAGCCAATTGGCTTACGGTATCTGATAATGAATCACTACCGTTTTGAACACTATCTGCAGCATCTTCAATATGGTCATAAAAACTTTCCATATCGCGCAGATTCAACATATCTAAAATTTCATCTTGGTAATTGATGCCGATAGCAACACCAACGCCAATCAATACAACCCAAAAAACTAACTTACTCATATTACCCTTGCTCATTCCAATGGGATATTTGGCACCAATTTTACACAAATTAAACAATCCGTCCATAATTGTTGATATAACACTTACTAACTGGTGCTTTTCACTTAACCTCCCAGTTTTCTCAAATAAAGGATGGACCCTATGCAAACGTCACCTTCACATCAAATAGAAATCTCGCAAGACTCCGCATCCGATCAACTGGATAAAATTATCGAACGCATAGTAGACATGAACCCGAAACAACTCGCGAAAGTTCAACAATTTCTAGATGAAATGGCAGCCGTTCACGACTTTTCCTCTCCTGTATTAACCGAACAAGAAAAGATGACCTTAGCGAAAATATTTCAGGTATAAACCAACCTCAACGTCATAAAATGGCCTAAAATAGACATTCCCCTTTAAATTCTATGGATAACATGGATAATAGCGGCTCAAAATTAAACCCTGACCAAATTAGGTAACACTATGTCTACAGAAGCTACGCTACTAGAACGTTGCGAATCAAAATGTGAGCTTTGCTCTTCAACTTCTTCATTAGCGCCCTTAGCTGTTGCGCCGCAAACTCAAATCACAGTCGATTACGCAGCAATGCTTTGTGATACTTGTCGTGCACAAATTGAGTCACCAGAAGACATGGATGTAAACCACTGGCGTTGTCTTAACGACAGCATGTGGAGCCAAGTACCACAAGTACAAGTGCTAGCATGGCGTCAACTGACTCACCTTTCTCGTAAAGGTGAAACTTGGGCAAATGAATTGCTTGATATGATGTACATGGAAGATGAGGTCAAGAACTGGGCCGAAACTGGCATGGATGAAGATGAAGAAAAACCACGTGATGTAAACGGTGTTGAGCTTAAAAAAGGCGACGACGTGACCATCATTAAAGACTTACCAATCAAAGGTTCTTCTCAAGTAATCAAGCAAGGTACTGTCGTGCGCGGTATCAGCTTATCAGATGACCCTAAACTGGTATCTGGTAAAGCCAACGGCCAATCTATGTACATCATTGCTGAGTACTGCCGTAAGAAGTAATTACCACCAATATTACTGCATCAATAAAAATGCCGCTTCATTATGTGAAGCGGCATTTTTTGTTTAAGTGATGAAAGCTAGATTTAAAGTGACTTTCTATGTCTAAGGAAGGTAACAACCAAAGCCACCAGCGCCAGCAGCTGAAAAAGCCAAAATAAAGGAATAAGTGCAAATGGCTCAATTAAGATCCCCTTCTCATCTACATATGAACCGATGATGTTATAAGCAATTAAACACAACATACCGCTGATACAGAAAAGGAGGCTTATTTTATACTGACGGAGAAATTTCATCGGAGCCTCAATATTAGAAGATCTAACATATTAGATGTTTAGTAAGAATATATGGTCCACCCGGAATCCTCCCATTTTCATTTTTTATGATATTACCTAACTTATTCAGTCTAGCAGCCCTGGTCTAATCGAGGATGTTAATTGAACTTAGCCCTTTTTTGTGAGTGCTAGCTAATAGGTTTGAAATATTAGCGAAATGTTTTCATTTCGATTTGTTTGTTTTGAACAATCATGATGATATCTCCAATATTCATTGGCTTTGCTTTATCTGCTACGGTTTAAGCACCTTTAATCAAAGTAGATAACTGTCTTCTTTTCAAATTGAAGTGTCAGATCTAGTCGGGAACTAATACATTTAATCTGCATCTACAGATGGTGCTACATTAAATATAAAGCCATCAAAATTAGGGTCTTCGACATCTGAAAGCTCCATCAATCTATTTTTTACATTCTCTAGATGAACCCACATCGCATGGCCAGCGCCTTTGGAATCTTTTTGTTGCAACTTCATCAAAATCTTTGCGTGGTCATCATACCATTCACCTTGATAACCTTTGTCTCCAATCCTTTGATGAAGCTTCTGCCACATAGGACTACTCTGACGAGACGCCCACATTCCTTCAATAATTTCAATTAGTACTGAGTTCTGTGTCGCTTCCGCAATATATCGATGAAATAAACGGTCACCTTCAACATCATCTTTGCCTGTTTCTACTTCCATTTTTTCTTGGGCCAGAGCATGTCGCAATTTCAAAATGTCATTTTTTGTAACTAGCATCGCAGCTAATTCAGCAACCCGACTCTCTATAACCTGCCGGGCCTGTAGCATTTCAAAAGGTCCTACATGTTCTCCATGATAACGACCATCCTTCTCCAGTATGTATTTTTGTGATACCTCAGGTAACGACACTAAATAAATACCTGAACCTTTTTTTACTTCAACTAATCCGAAAAGCTCCAGCATAATCATCGCTTCTCGAATGACAGCCCGACTCACGCCCATTTCATCAGCGATCACCCTTTCCGAGGGAAGACGCTCTCCGACAGAAAATTCACCATCAGCCAATTTCTCAATCAACCTCTGACCGACTTCTTGGTATTGACGACTCACTGCTATCATTTGGTTCACCACTTACAATCTCAAACTTAAATTACGTTCTAATGCTATTATTAAATCATACTATTACACATGAGTACCAAATACGATGAGTTAGAAGTTTGGCAAACCAGATTTTGAGAGTGTTTTCAAACAAAAAGGCAGCCATAATATCATGGCTGCCTATAATTACTGTTGAATTAAACAGTAATTATTATTGTAAAGTATACTCTTCGCGGAAAGTCAGCCCCTGAACAATACGAGTAGCAATTACCTTATCACCGGCTTGTAAGGCGTCATTATCAACCGCTTCTACACTGATATTGACGTTTGTTGATGCTTTCTGCAACTCAGCAAGTAAACCAACCTCCGAGCTAATTCCCCCCAGAGTGATAGTATGATTTTCGTAATCGAACGCCACACCACTGCTGTAAATCATCCCACCGTAAACGCTGAGATCCGCAAGCATGATGTTCATCTTATTCGTCGTGAACGACACAGGTATATTATGCACATTCGCCACTTTTAACATCACGTTTTTATCAACCGCACCAATCGTAAAGGCTTCCTCAAACGGTGCCTCAGTCGGCTCCCAATCAGTAACACTAAGCACCTTCTCATAGTCGACGACTACCGTGTGAGTACCGATATCAAAGGTCGTTGTACCCGGGTGGTCAGTGGATGAATCACCACGTTTCATTA
This sequence comes from Vibrio litoralis DSM 17657, assembly GCF_000426765.1. Classification (GTDB taxonomy): domain Bacteria; phylum Pseudomonadota; class Gammaproteobacteria; order Enterobacterales; family Vibrionaceae; genus Vibrio; species Vibrio litoralis. Next base: position 158,607 of record NZ_AUFZ01000017.1, read on the forward strand.
CTACTTTATCAATGTAGTAAACCTGCTGCAGGTTAATGTCGATATCCAGTGGAGCAAAGTACATAGCAGCCCACATGGTATCGGGGTTATTGTCAGTTAGTCTATTACCACCGCTTATCGGAAGGTTGAATCCCGTGTCGGTGACTGGGCGAAGAAGCGATATGCTGCTATCAGCTACCACTGTGTAGTCACGCTTTACTCCTGATTCTGAGATCACGGTAACGTCATCACCAACTTCTACTGTGCCGACTTCAGTGTTTTTGTCCACCAATTGTACAATGGAACCAGATGGGATCTGCATCACTCCCTTAAGTTCTTCGACTGTCGCACCATGAGGAATATTGCTGATTATACCTGTGTAGATTTGGTTTTCCTCATCATCCATAACAGCAATAGAAATCAGAGCAGAGCTCAACGTATTTGACTCACTTGATATCCGAGTGAATTCGAAACTATCACGAACAATCTCACCCTGTGACTCGCCAATGACTTCTACTTGGTAAGTTCCAGGAGATAAATTTAGGTTATCCCACTCAAAGACCACACGGTTACTGTTATCATCCGCGTAGAGAGTTCCCTTCTCCTGCCCATCAATGACCAATCTTAGCTCATCAAGATTAGAATATGCCTTAATATAAGAACGTGTAGATTCTTCCTTTCGTTTGGATGAAATATGCACCATTGGCTTTTTAGACCACGCGGCCTGATACAAGAAGAAGGAGTCTTTTTTGATATCACGATCGTAGGTCACCATTCCTTTGTCGTTGCGTCCTTTGGTATCTCCTTCGTTACGCCACGTTACTGCAAAGTCGAACATATTCCAAACGTGAGTTGCCCACAGGTAAGGACGTTCTTCTATCTGAGCCAAATAACTCTCATGATATATGGCCGCGAACTCCTCACTATGATCTTGTGCTATCGGTTCATCTGTATGAATAAAAGGGCTAGCACCAACACCATATTCGCTGGTTCCCGTTACAATGTCTGGATTATCTTCATGGAATGAATCCATAAATTCGCCAAAATCACTCATTAAGCCAGAATACCAACCTTCGTATCGGTTCCAGGAAGTAATATCAACCGAAGATCGCAATGAGCTCTGATTATTGTCCGACTGCATCAACGACAGTGTTGTTAAGCGGTAAGGATCTACATCTAGCTCATGGACATAATCACTGATCTGCTTCAGCACTGCTGCAGTTTTTTCACCGCCTGCATCTGTTTCACCAGGAACGGTATTACCCGCACTTACTTCATTGGCAACTCCCCAGACACCGACTGAAGGATGGTTATAGTTTTGCTTAATCATCTCTGCTGTCTGGGCCTTAGCGCTACTCAAATAAGTTGGATCAAGCGAAACCCCGTTAATCAACGGAATTTCCACCCAGTTGATGAGTCCAAGTTTATTCGAGTACTCCATTGTATCTTGGCTATGAGGATAGTGAGATAAACGGATCGTGTTAGCGCCCATTTCATAAGCTAAGTCCAGACTTCTATAGCGCTGCTCCTGAGTTGTTGCCCAACCGCTATCCAAATAGTCTTGGTGCATCGCAACACCTCTCAATGGGTAAGACTCACCGTTCAAGAAAAAACCACGGTCCGGGTCGAAAGACATAGTACGAAGACCCAGTGGTTGCTTAACCTGGTCGAGCACTTTTCCATCTTTGATAACCTGAGCATATACACTGTATAAATACGGGTTTTTACGTCCCTGCCAAAGTACTGGGTTTTCCATTACTAAATCATCTTCAACGATTAACTTGCCTCCATCAGCAACTGAAACCTCGAGTGATTTAGTCTGGACGGTATTTTCGTCAGCATCCTGTATGGTAACCAATACCTGGCCGCTAAACGACTGTTCCGATTTATTCGCTAGATGTATCGCTAAATGCAAATCAGCCCTCTCCGCACTGACATTATCTTGACTAATATAAAGACCTGGACCACCAAAATCTTCGGCATCTATTGATACATCGCTTAATTCAAGTAAATTGACATCTCGGTAAAGTCCACCCCACCAGGTAAAGTCAGCACCATTATCTAATGGCAAGAAAACGTCACGACCAAAGTTATCTTGAGTATTATCTGCACTTAAACGGTTATCAACTTGCACGACGATCTGGTTACCGCCTTCTTTGAGTTGCTGAGTTACATCCATTCGAAAAGTAGAGAAACCACCGATATGCTTACCTACTTTAACCTCATTGACATACACTTCCGCGATCTGAGAAGCACCTTCAAATTCTAAGTAGTAGCGTTTATCCGCTTCAAGCTTCTCGATATTTAGTGTTTTTCGGTACGTCGATTCACCATAGAAATAGTCTCCGCCATTTTGACCATCATCCAAGTCCCATACGTGTGGTAAATTGACCGTTTCCCAACCACTGTCATCAAATTCATCATCGATTGATACGTCATCAGCATAGTTCATCTGAAAACGCCAATTATCAACGATACTTGTTTCAGAGCGGGAAGAAGAGGAAAAGTCGTAACTAGTATTCTTATCATCATTATTATTATCATCACAAGCAGTGAGCAAAACTACTGAACTCGCAAGGACAAAAGGTAGGTATTTCATCATTGGCATCCTTCCAAATATTCATTATTTACATAGTGGAATGGTTATAATTCACACCAACAATAAGATACAAACATAAAATTGGTTAGCCAATAAGCAACCTGATGGGATATTGATCAACCAATATAAGAAATATTTTTACCAATATGTGAGTTTAATCATAACTAAAATACTAGCTACCACGCTCACTATGCACAATAGCGCCCTCTGGGAACCCTCGACGAAATTACAGTGGTACAGGGATTTGGCCACCTAGTTAGAGGTAAATCATCTCATCAGTTAACAGGTGACACTATGACAAGACGTATAAGACGTATAAGACGTATAAGACGGCTATTTAGCGCAGAATTTAAGTTAGAAAAAATGATCCACTTCTATGCCCGATTCAGTGCTGACAATTAATGTTGCGAATGGGTAGTCATTAATAATCTGATGTAAATGTTCAATATTGCTTTGTTGGAAAACCTTTAGCTTACGCATGCTATTCCATGTGTAATGTGGTTCGGTTTAGATTTAGTTAACAATACCTGAAAGTCCAAATAGCTGACAAACTTTCATCTTTTATTTTCAGAACTTACACTTAATATTACTTCGTCATCTTTTACTAAGGCATTGATAGTTAATTTCTTAAAGCACAAAAAAAGCCGCCATATTGGCAGCTTTAATCAATGAACGTTTCACCTTTTACTCGGTACGCTGACCTAACTTTACTTTGCCATTGGTGTTGAACCATAAGGCTTCAGAGCGTCGTCGGCCTATTAAGATCGGGCCATCATCGAAAAATAAGAAGTTTTTCCAATGCTTTTTAAATATCACCCATTTGGTTTCGATGATGTTGTATTTTTCGTAGCAGAAGTAGACCGTTACGTCATCTTGCCAATCGATATGATCGAGAATTGCTTGAGGCAGCTCAGGTTCTTCGGCATCCCAAGCGGCGGACCAATCAATTTCATCAGACCAATTACTTGCTTTGCTTGGCCAGTCACCAGAGCTTAAACGGTCGGCATCTGGGCTTTGTTTGCTGATATTTTCAATCCATAACTGCGCAGCACGTTGCTGAGAAATTGGTGTGATATGCACCAAATCGCCTTCTGGCACAGGAAGAGATTGATGAGTGAAAATCCATTTTCTTTGGTATTGTTCCAAAGGGGTATACGACATAGTAACTCGCTTTGTTTAATTTTTTATTGGTCTTTCAACCAGCCATTCTTTACTGCTTCAGCGACGATCTGCTGTGCTTTTTGCCACAATGCTTCTGAACCATATTCAATTTTTGCATTAACGGTTAGCGCTTGGGTTTTGGTTACGCCATGTTCCATCCAGCTTTGACCATTATTATAGTAGTTCAGTAGCATTGGGATTAAACGATCGAGCGCTTTAGCAAACTTCGCTTCTGGGCTTTGTGCTTGTTCAAACTCTTGCCAGATAGCCATCAACTCTGCGCCCTGTTCGTCAGGCAACATACCAAACAATCGCTGAGCAGCCTTTAATTCATTTTCTTCTTGTACTTGTGATGCTGCAGTGTCGTACACAAACGTATCACCAGCATCAATTTCCACAATATCGTGCAGCAACAGCATTTTAACGACTTTGGTAATATCTACTGGCTCATTGGCATGTTCTTCCATCAACAATGCCATCATTGCAACATGCCAACTATGTTCTGCAGTATTTTCTAACCGCCCTTCTGCCGCTTTTATCCGAGTACGGCGTAGCACAGTTTTCAGCTTGTCGAGCTCCATTAATAATGCGAGTTGTTTATTAAGTCGTTCCACTATTTACCCCTATGATTTTCGAATGCCATAATCACGTAATTTATTTGCAATTGAGGTATGCGACACTTCCAAGCGTTTTGCTAACTTGCGACTGGATGGGAATGATTGGTATAAACGCTCTAATATTTGCGATTCATGTTTACGCATCATTTCATCAAGTGAACCATCTAGCGTAAAGCTCTCCGATTGTGTTTCAAATGCGGAACGGCTTGCTTGCAGTGTTGGCAGTTGAAAGTGCTCAAACTTCAATACATCATCATCAAGTTGGGTCATTGCGCGCAGCACTGAGTTTTCTAGCTGACGAATATTGCCCGGCCAAGGATATAGCGTTAGCTGCTCGATGAGTTGCTCATCATAACTAGGCACTTTTAAACCAAGTTGCTGAGCATATTTGGCGACAAACATATCTACCAGCGGCAATACATCACTACTACGCTCACGTAAAGATGGAATGCTTAAATTCAATACGTTTAAACGGTAGTACAAATCTTCACGAAATGAGCCGGATTGGGTGAGTTGTGATAATGTTTGTTTGGTTGAAGCAATTACACGAACATCGACGTGCATTTCATTTTCTTCACCTACTCGACGGAATGAACCATCTTGCAAGAAGCGCAGGAGTTTGATCTGTAGATGTGGGCTCATCTCGCCTATTTCATCAAGAAAAACCGTGCCTTTATCGGCTTGTTCAAAAATACCTTTATGACCAATGTCGTTATTAAACGCGCCCGGTGCATTACCAAACAATTCGGTTTCTGCCGCATCATCAGGCATAGAAGCACAGCTAAGCACTAAGAATGGTTCATTGGAGCGATGAGAGCGGTTATGACAAGCACGAGCCAGCATTTCTTTACCAGTACCAGTCTCACCTTCAATCAATAACGGTTGATCTAACATGGCTAGTTTTTTCGCTTGAGACACCAAGCGTTGATGGTGATTCGATACACCAACAAAATGCTCAAAGCCTAATGGGTTGTAATCTGGTACAGCCGTTAGTTTCGTTTCTGAATGCACAATAGGTTTTAGCATGATCACAGCACTGGCAAGAATCGCTTCACCCGAATCACTGTGGATCATTACTGGCATCACATCCATTAGATAGTTTAAGCCTTCAATGGTGATCTTATCGCGATAGCGCAGTAAACCTTCATCAAACTTATCTTGCTTAGGTTTTACTTCTCCGCTGGCTAATGCTTTAAACCAAGGCGCAGATTTTAGTTTCGGGATGTAGTGAAAAATACTGTATGTCTGGATTTCTTGGACGGTCACTTTAAACAACGCCAGCGCGCAGAAGTTCGCCATTTCAATATCCCCTTTCAGGTTTATCGAAATGACCGGATCAGGCAGTGTATCTAGAATCGCGTTTAGCTCTGTGCTCTCGCGTTCACTTGGCATAAATGGAATTTTTCGAACATCAGTTACGCCTTCGATTTGACGAATTTGCGCCATCAAACCACTAAAAGTTCCAAACTCAACATCGGGACAATTTAAGTAGATGATCCCGGGATCGCCGACGTGAATGCCTCGAGTACTTAACTCAATGCCACGTAGGTCGATATTTTTAGAAACTAGGATATCTAGCAGTTCACGAGTAAGACCAAGACGGTCTTGGCAAAGGACTTCTAAACGCACGGTTCTATTCCTGAAGAGGTGTCACGAAAAGTTGACAGTAGTTTGTTGTATGAGAGGAGTTTCGTCAAGGAACTTAGTTAACAATTACTTATTACGGGTTTGTGCTCACAGACTTCAGTCAATCTATGAACACAAACTCGATGTATCAACGGATCTTAGAGGCTTATACGTAAACGATCTTTATTTTTTCTCTTCTGATTTCCCTATCACTCGCCCAACCACAAGCTTACGAATCTCACTCAAGCGAACTGCTTTATCTTTTCTCCACGGCAATGGGCGAAGTAACGCCATCGCTTTTATCCCTAGGCGCCCAGTGAGAAGGCCAACGCCAATGCCTTGCGCGGCACGGGTTGAGATCTTGCCGGCAACGCTTAACGACATCATGTTAGTACCAACATCCACCGCCAATTCACTTGCACCTGCGGCAGCCATGTTAATGAAAACGAGTTTAAGCAAGCGAATACGAGACCAGTAACCAAGTTCAACCCCGTAGATTTTGCCTAGCTCATCAATCATTTTAAAGTTACGCCAAGCGACCAGTAGCATGTCGGCTATCGCAAGTGGACTCAACGCCACCAACACCGCAGATTCGGTTGAATAACTAGCAACGACTTTTTTTGCCTGCTTGTCTTGCAGCGCAACCACCATGTCATCATAGAGCTCAATCACATCGGCATCGTTATGGTTATCGTTCACCGTTTTAGTCCAACGGTCATAACCAGCATGTTCAAGCGTCACGCCTGCTTGCGAAGCAAGATCATCACAAAATGGCTTGGCGCTACCGGTTTTATGAGAATGAATTAAATCCATGGCCAATTCTTGGCTACTCAGTTGTTTACGTAGCCTACGTAGTTTCCATAACTCTTTAACCGTAGCCCCTATACCAAGTGAAGCTAAGGCCGCGATAAAGCCTGTCCAGCCAAGCGTTAGCCAATCCGATTGTTGGTAGGCTTGCAGAACATTATGCACGCTTTGCCAGCCGACTAAGCCGGTAAAAGCAAGCACACCACCTGTCACTAACCAGCGTTTTTTCGAGCGAGGACGAATGATATTGACCATTTCATCTTCTATTCTCGTCTCTTCACCCACATCTAACTGAGCTTGAGACATAGGCACAAATTCAGTGGCGTCATCAAACTTCACTTTTGCGCCCATTTTCTGGTAGGCCCGCTGTTGGTCAGCCGATTGCTGGTAAGCAGGATCTGAATTTAACGCATCCAATGTTTCTTGTTGGTCGTCTAGTTTTGAATCGGAAGACTTAGCTTTACCTTGCTGTGCTTCACTCTCTTTATCGCTATTGAAGATAATTTTGTGTTTATAATCGCTCATCGTAATTTATCCCCTAACAAGAACTGCAACACCTTATCCATACGAATATGCGGTAATGCTTGGTCATGAGGTATTTTTAATGGCCTAAATTCATAGAACTCGAAGCCATTGCCCTGCCAGTAGTCTTTTTGTGGTAGTTTTGGCGGTACTTCACCGGGAAATAAGGTCAGCGTTTCTTCTTCCAATGTAGTGCCTTTAACCGCTTGGAAGGTCTTATCACCAGACGAAGCATAGCCAGGCATAGTGGCTTGAATTGAAGCAAGGCTGACACATTCCATGTCGATGCCTTCATAAGACACATGCTGCCATGCTTCATGTACCAGTTGTTGCAACAAAGACACCATATTGACATGTTGATCTGGCGTCACATGATCGGCTTTGGTGGCTGCAAACATTACTTTATCTATGTTGGCGGAGAACAAACGCTTTAATATCGAGTTGCGACCATATTTAAAACTTTGCATCAATTGGCTGATGGCTCCACTCATGTCCATGAAAGAATCATATCCAGAGTTTAGAGGCTGCAAGCAATCCACCAGCACGATTTGTCGATCAAACGAAGCAAAGTGCTCTTGATAGAAGCTCTTCACGATTTTCTTTTTGTATTCGTTAAAACGAGATCGCAGCATGGCATAAGCTGAATTTCGTTTAATTTCTTTTAGTGGTTTGCCATGTTCATCCATTTCCAGTTCAACTGGGAAAAATTGCAGTACTGGTGCGCCAACCAGTTCTCCGGGAAGAACAAAACGACCCGGTTGAACCCAATGAAGTCCTGCATCCTTACAAGCATGCAAATAGTCAGTATAAGATCTGGCTAGTTCAGCAACACGGTTTTCATTGGCGGTTGCAAGACTATCGAAATGATTTAACTTCAATAGCCATTCTTTCGCCAGTTTCGAACGTAATTCACTCCCCGCTTTCTCGCCTCTTAAAAGCTCAAGCTGACTTTGTGACCATTGCTCAAAGCTCATATCCAATAACGGAAGATCGAGTAGCCATTCGCCAGGATAATCGACAATATCAAGATACAACGTTGAAGTACTTTTAAGTAAACGTCGCGCGCCCTTTTTTGGTTTAAAGCGAATCGCTAGACGAATTTCACTCACATCACGAGTAGGAACCGGCCATTTAGGTGGTGTTGAATGCAGTTGTTCAATAGCAAGATCGTAGTCAAATCTTGGCACCATTAAATTAGTTTGAGGAATACGTTTAGCACCGAGCAATTGTTTATTACGACTCGGTTCAAACAACGGCAGATTATCTTGAGTTGAGCTATTTAAAAGTTGGTTAACCAATGAAGTGATAAAGGCGGTTTTACCTGCGCGAGAAAGACCTGTCACCGCGAGGCGCAAGTGTCGGTCTAAGCTACGTTTAACTAAATCATTTACTTCTTGTTTGATTTTCATTCACCACTCCACATACCAAAGTATGATTAAATCATATCATATTTCGTTAAAATCAATATCTTCAGCCGCTTACATTGACTTCATCTTAACCAAAAACCAAATGTACTAAATAAAGTACCAAAAGCAAATGTACGAAAAACAAAGGCCCGTATTTTATCAATACGAGCCTTTGCGTTATTAAATCAAATTTTAGCTGAAGTGAACTAGTCTTCTTCTATCAACTTATAGATGATAAACAAAGATAGCTCTAGTAATAAGCCAAGTACCACTGTCATCACTGCAAACCAGTTATTGGTTGTATCAAAAATCGCAATCCCATGCAGGATCATCTGGATACCAACATAACCACCCACCACTACAGCAATTAAGATCTGCAAAATCTGTACAAAACGTGGCATAAAATCTCCTAAATATTCAGCCTGTTATATTGAAACTATAATCAATTTAGCGCCATTAGTCAGGAAAATTTTGCTAATAGGTTGAAATAACCTTGTTCAAAAAATAACACGAAGCGTAGCGCATTCGCACCACGCAACTCGTTACCTAGACGTTATTTTTCCATTTCAGCAATTTTTACTTTCCAAGTATCAGGACCGATTTGGTGAGCATTCGCACCAGTTGAATCGACCGCGACGGTAACTGGCATATCTTCGACTTCAAACTCATAAATCGCTTCCATACCAAGTTCTTCAAACGCGACCACGCGGGCTTTCTTAATCGCTTTCGCCACCAAATAAGCGGCACCACCAACGGCCATTAGATAAACAGACTTGTGTTTTTTGATAGATTCTACGGTATCCGCGCCACGTTCGGCTTTACCAATCATCCCCATGATGCCGGTTTCTTCTAGCATCATATCGGTGAATTTATCCATACGCGTTGAGGTTGTCGGGCCTGCTGGGCCAACGACTTCATCACCTACCGCATCAACTGGGCCAACGTAGTAGATGAATTTATTTTTAAGGTCGACACCGTCTGGTAAACCTTCGCCGCTTTGTAGCATACCTTGGATACGTTTATGCGCCGCATCACGACCAGTTAAGATTTTGCCAGATAGCAATACCGTTTCACCAGTACGCCACTGGAGAACATCTTCTTTAGTGATCGTATCTAGGTTAACTCGACGAGTATTTTCGCCCGCTTCCCAAGTGATTTGAGGCCAATCTTCTAATTTTGGTGGGGTTAATTCTGCAGGGCCAGAACCATCAAGCGTGAAATGTACGTGACGAGTTGCCGCACAGTTTGGAATTAAGCAAACTGGTTTAGAAGCGGCGTGCGTTGGCGCGGTTTTGATTTTTACATCCACAACGGTGGTTAAACCGCCAAGACCTTGCGCGCCAATACCCAGTTTATTCACTCGGTTAAAGATATCTAAACGTAGTTCTTCTTCCGCATTTTGTGGGCCGCGTTCAATCAATTCATGGATATCAATGTGTTCCATCAAAGATTCTTTTGCCAATACCGCCGCTTTTTCAGCCGTACCACCAATTCCTATGCCTAGCATACCCGGTGGACACCAACCCGCGCCCATCGCCGGTAGCGTTTTCTCTACCCATTCTGCAATATCATCGGATGGATTTAGCATCACCATTTTGGTTTTATTTTCAGAGCCGCCGCCTTTTGCCGCGATTTGGATCTCTACTTTATTACCCGGCACCATGTTGATGTGTACGACACCCGGCGTGTTATCTTTGGTGTTGATACGCTTGCCCGCAGGATCAGAAAGCACGGAGGCGCGCAGTGGATTGTCCGGGTTGGTATAAGCTTGGCGAATGCCTTCATCGACCATTTGCTGAACCGTCATATCCGTTTCATCCCAACGAACATCCATACCAATATTGACAAAACACGTCACAATACCGGTATCTTGGCAAATCGGACGGTGCCCTTCAGCGGCCATACGAGAGTTAATTAAGATTTGAGCAATCGCATCTTTCGCGGCTTGGCTCTCTTCCTTGTGATAGGCCTTTTCAAGCGCCTGAATAAAATCCATTGGATGGTAGTACGAAATATATTGGAGAGCGTCAGCCACACTGCTGATCACATCTTGCTTACGAATGACGGTCATACATGCCTCTACACATTACATTATTATAATTGGAATAAAGACTGGCGATAGTGGATAGTCATAACAGTGACAGTGTCACCCTGATAACCAACAAATCCTTGTTTGGGCGGGATTTTAACTAAACCAATCAATTACCGATTCACATACATTGCTTAATCTGGAATTATGATACTCTTGCTCAGCATTCGATGCCACGTAACGATTGAACCTTTGTCACACTTTATAGAATGAAAAAGCAAAATAATCCCAATATGACTCAAAACAACTCAAGCACACTCCAAGACCGTATAAAGATTAAACACATTCCTTATGCGGAAGGCTTAGCTAAGCATTATTTTGCTACTATCAAGCATCTACCTTGGGCAATGCTGTTACGCTCAGCCGCAGACGGCCACCCCAATAATCGCTACGATATTTTAGTGACTAACCCTATTGCCAAGTTACTTACCCATGGCAATGTCACGAGTATTTATCAAAAGACGGATACCAGCGAGTGGCAAATTCAAAAATCTGAAGATGATCCATTCACACTACTTGCTCACTACCAGCAACAATTACTGCCGGCACAACCAAGCATCGATGATGTCCCTTTCATTGGCGGCGCTTTAGGTTACTTTGCTTATGATCTAGGTCGTCGTGTCGAACAGATGCCCTCTTTGGCAGAACACGACATTCCCACCGCGGACATGGCCATTGGTTTATATGAATGGGCATTTATCGTTGATCATCAATTAAAACAAGCTTATTTCGTTGGGCAGAATATCGAACAGCATCATGCTTGGTTAGAGTCACAACAAAGCCTACCGACTAAAGCTTTTGCATTAACCTCTGAGTGGCAATCTAATATGACCAAAGCGTCGTATATTGAAAAATTCAACGCTATTCAAGAATACCTACGCTCGGGAGATTGCTATCAAATCAACCTTGCACAGAGATTTAGTGCTGAGTATCAAGGTTCAGAGTGGTTAGCCTACCAAGCGCTGGAACAATCCAATCACGCGCCTTTTTCTGCGTTTATCCGAACTGATGAAACCATATTAATCAGTATTTCGCCTGAACGCTTTTTAGAACTTAATCAAAACGTGATTGAAACTAAGCCAATCAAAGGCACTCGCCCACGTTCAAAAGATGCAAAACAAGACAAGCAATTAGCCGAACAACTTAAGAACGCAGAGAAAGATCAAGCAGAAAATTTGATGATTGTCGATCTACTACGTAATGATATTGGTCGTGTGGCCAAACCCGGCTCGGTCACCGTGCCTGGGCTATTTGCAATTGAAAGCTTCCCGGCGGTACACCATTTAGTCAGTACTATCCGTGCTATACTCGATAAAGATCAATGTGGTAGCGATTTACTCCGCGCCTGTTTTCCTGGTGGCTCGATTACTGGCGCGCCAAAAATTCGTGCGATGGAGATCATCGAAGAATTAGAGCCTCACCGCCGTAATGCTTATTGTGGAAGTATTGGTTACATCAGCCGTTGCGGCCGCATGGATACCAATATCACGATCAGAACTTTAGTGGCATACCAGCAGCACCTTTATGCTTGGGCTGGCGGTGGTATTGTTGCCGATAGCGAGGCTGAATCGGAATACCAAGAAACGCTTGATAAAGTCAGTCGGATTTTGCCAACATTATCCAGCCTGTAATCTGTAAACACAGAAAAACCGACAACAAGGAATGTTTATGAAAAAAGAAGATTTACTCCGTCAGTTTTCATTAAACATTCCTGCTAAATACCAGCCTGAGAGCTTATTACGAGTGGCTCACTTAGACCCTGAAAAGTTAAGAAAAGCGGCGGTTTTGATTCCTTGTGTCGATCGTCCTGCAGGTTTATCGGTCATACTGACTAAACGTGCTTCCCATTTAAAAAACCATCCGGGGCAGATTAGTTTCCCCGGTGGTAAATTCGAATTTTTTGATCACTCACTTGCCGATACTGCGATAAGAGAAGCGCATGAAGAAATTGGTTTACACCCTAGTCAAGTGAACATTTTTGGCCAACTACCAGAACTTACTACCATTAGCCGCTTTAATGTTACCCCTTTCATTGCCTTTGTTGATGATGGCTATCAAAGTAAAATTGATAAAAATGAAGTCGATTATATTTTTGAAGTACCTGCGAGTTACTTATTTAATCCCGATAACCTTTACAGTAAAAAGATGCAAATTAAAGGCTCAACGCATCGTATCTTTGCCATCAATTATCAAAGACATTTTATATGGGGCGTCACTGCGCAAATCATTCAAGCTTTGCAATCCCAGCTGTCTATTAAAGATCTAGCAAGCTATTCCCCATCATCGACCAATAGCCGAATAGTTTCTCAATCAAACCTTCAACAACAATCACTACATTCCGCTGTTTAGTTAACCATTTTCTTATTTTTACCTGTGAATTAATTTTCACATTTCCTTCTTCAGAGATAAGTAGTTTGCTTTAACTGCTGCTCACCATTTAAACAACGCCCAGATTCGCATAAGAATATTCACAACTTCGGATAAGTTTATTTAATCTTAGTCGCAGTTTTTTCGTGACACAGCGCATGTTATGAAACACGAACCTCTTGTTACTGAAATAAATTGATATTGATCCTATTTTTATCTCTAAAAAACGGCATAATCCCCGCCAATTCTTCCTGTTCCCCAAATTTTAGAGAATTAATTATGAATACTAAAACCATTAATGCTGTAGCTGAGGATATTCAAACCTCGAGTAAATGGACTTACCAAGATTTTTCTTGGGTACTATCTTTATTTGGCACCGCCGTAGGTGCTGGTGTGTTATTTCTACCTATTAAAGCCGGTGCTGGTGGCTTCTGGCCATTAGTCATTTTAGCTTTAATTGCTATGCCAATGATTTGGCTTGCTCACAAGGGTTTAGCGCGTTTCGTACTGTCTGCCAAAAACCCAAATGCAGATATTACCGATACGGTTGAAGAGCATTTCGGCAAAACGGGCGCAACCATCATTACCTTTGCTTACTTCTTTGCTATCTATCCAATCGTGCTTATTTATGGCGTAGGCATTACTAATACGGTCGACTCTTTCTTAGTCAACCAACTTGGTTTTGAGTCGATTCCTCGTTGGTTGCTTTCTGGCGCTTTAATTAGCTTGATGACTTGTGGAGTTATCTTTGGCAAAGAGCTAATGCTAAAAGTGACCTCACTGATGGTTTATCCTCTTGTGTTCATCTTATTAGCACTATCTGTTTTTCTTATCCCTGAGTGGAATACTTCAATGGCTGAAGTCACGCCAAACTGGGCTGAAATGCCAAAAATCATTTGGTTAGCTATCCCAATTATCGTATTCTCATTCAACCATAGCCCTATCATTAGCCAGTTTGCTAAAGAGCAACGTCGTGTCTACGGTAATGATGCAGTCAAGAAAACCGACATGATCACTGGCGGTGCAGCAACAATGTTGATGGCATTCGTAATGTTTTTTGTATTCTCTGTTGTGCTTTCTTTAACACCAGAACAACTAGGTCAAGCTCAAGCACAAAACATCAGTGTATTGTCTTACTTAGCCAACATTCACTCTTCTCCAATGATTTCTTACCTAGGCCCTATCGTGGCATTTGCCGCAATCACTTCAAGCTACTTTGGTCACTTCCTTGGTGCTCATGAAGGTTTAGTTGGTCTAGTGAAATCTCGCTCAAAAGCGTCTGAAACAAAGGCTAACAAAATTTCATTACTCTTCATTGTATTAACTACATGGGTCATTTCAATCATCAATCCAAGCATCCTCGGTATGATTGAATCTATGGGTGCACCAATGATTGCGGCAATCCTGTTTATTATGCCGGTTTATGCGATGCGTAAAGTGCCTGCAATGGCGAAGTTTAAGACATCATCTTTTGCACAAATCTTTACAGCTATTTGTGGTGTTGCAGCGATTACTTCTGTAATCTACGGCTCCTTCTGAACTATGATGCTATCGTTATAAAGAAGTCGACTATAATTTAACTAGTCAATACAAGAAATACAGAATATACACTGTTGAAAAATCATAAGCGGCTTACACAGTTAGCTTAGTAATAAAAATTAAAGCCCTTTAATATAGAGGGGCTTATCAGAGGTAATAACATGATCAGTGTTTTTGATATCTATAAAATTGGTGTTGGTCCATCCAGTTCTCACACGGTTGGTCCTATGAAAGCCGGTAAACTGTTTATCGATGCTCTTAAAGAGCAAGGTAAACTACGTGATATTACAAAAATTACTGTCGATGTTTACGGTTCATTATCACTGACAGGGAAAGGTCACCATACTGATATCGCCATCATTATGGGTCTGGCAGGTAACACGCCAGAACACGTAGATATTGACGCCATCCCGAGCTTCATGGCTCGTGTTGAACAAACAGAACGCTTACCGGTTGATATGGACAGCCACACTGTTGATTTTCCAAAAGACGGTGGCATGAACTTCCAAAAGACCAACCTTTCATTACATGAAAATGGCATGACTTTACACGCCTGGATTGGCGATGAGGTGGTTTACACTAAGACTTACTACTCTATCGGTGGTGGTTTCATTGTTGATGAAGAAAACTTTGGTAAGAAAGTAGAATCGACCTATCAAGTGCCTTACGAGTTTAATACTGCAACTGAACTTGTTGCTTTATGTAAAGAGCATGGCCTGTCGATCAGTACTTTAGTAATGAAAAACGAAAGTGCTCAATACTCTAAAGAAGAAGTGTGTACCTATTTCGCCAACATTTGGTCAACCATGCGTGAATGTATGGAAAAAGGCATGAGCACTGAAGGTATTTTGCCTGGACCATTACGTGTCCCTCGCCGCGCGGCAGCATTGCGCCAGCAGTTAATGACATCATCTAATACTTCTACCGATCCTATGGCTGTGATCGATTGGGTAAATATGTATGCCTTTGCGGTTAATGAAGAAAATGCGGCAGGTGGCCGAGTGGTTACTGCGCCAACCAATGGTGCATGTGGCATTATTCCAGCGGTACTCGCCTACTACGATAAATTCATTCAGCCAGTCACCGAAAAAGACTATATCCGCTACTTCGCCGCTTCTGGTGCAATTGGTGGTTTGTATAAACAAAATGCTTCTATTTCTGGCGCAGAAGTCGGTTGCCAAGGTGAAGTGGGTGTTGCTTGTTCAATGGCGGCGGCTGGCCTTGCTGAGTTACTAGGTGGTAGCCCAGAGCAAGTGTGTATGGCAGCGGAAATTGGCATGGAACACAACTTAGGTTTAACTTGTGACCCTGTCGCGGGTCAAGTACAAGTACCTTGTATCGAGCGTAATGGTATTGCTGCGGTTAAAGCGATTAACTCCACTCGTATGGCACTACGTCGTTCTTCTGAGCCTCGTGTATCTTTAGATAAAGTTATCGAAACCATGTTAGAAACTGGTAAAGATATGAATGCTAAGTACCGTGAAACCTCACAAGGCGGTTTAGCGGTTAAAGTGATTTGTTGATAACGTTTCTCGTTGCTTGAACGCTTCGCTTTTAGAAAACTCGAAAGCAAATAAAAAGGTGAGCCAATTATTGGTTCACCTTTTTTTATGCTTTGTCTTTTAGTACTTCGCTTTCATCCTTATCGAGTAACGAGTAGCAAAGCGGCCGAAAATCGAGCTTCGGCTATTCTTTCTCTTTCGCCTCATCCACTTGTTTCATTAATTCATCTAGGTTTAAAGAAAACGCATAGCTGACAGGCTGTTCAATCGTGAAGGTACAATCGTGCTGTTTACCTTTTAAGTGCATCACCACAGGGGCTTTACTGGCGGCTTTTAATTGTTCAGGAGAAATATTCAAAGCAAAGTTTTCATATACGACCGAATCGGATTTATTTTCAGGCTTATAAACCTCTAGTGGATAATTCTCCCCATTATCATCAAATGCTTTCTCAATGCCGTAAGCACCTTGAGAGGATTTCAATCGAACATAAAGCTGAGTTTGTTGATTACCACTTGGATAAACTGAAGTACGATATCGATATCCTAAACCATCCCATTCCGATTCACATTTAGCCCAATAAGAATCGGTCTGTAAGTCCAAACTACGAGTCATAGAGTCTTGCTTAAGCGTCATATGGTCATTGACATCTTGTGCCGATTTCACTGAAGTGCGATCTCCGCCAATAGTGGAACAACCCGCTAAAAAACTTGTTGTTAAAATGCTGGTACATAACAGTCGAAAATTCACCACTCCCCCTTAATTACTCTCATTTATAGCCAAATCACTTAGGCATAATTGCCTTCATTGTAGCGCGACTAAAACCAATTTAGCTTGTTTTTTTACGCATATTTTTGGCTACTATCAGTTCAATTTAGAACTAAAGCGTTAAAAATAGAAATAATTGCACAATAAAGGTTGATGCCAAACCTGTGTTGAGTAATATGTCGAATACTTGTAATAATTTTCTATCGCGCTTAATTGATAGTCTATTACACCTAAATTATTAGTTTACACTGCCCTTTTTTTGCAGTGTTTTAATGGAGAAAAAAATGACTTACGCGCCTGTAACAGACGTACTAAGCGGTAAATTAGCCGTAGACAGTGAAATCACTGTTCGTGGTTGGATCCGTACACGTCGTGATTCCAAAGCCGGAATCTCTTTCCTTGCCATTTATGACGGCTCTTGTTTCGACCCGATTCAGGCCGTGGTCCCTAATGAGTTAAATAATTACAATGATGAAGTCTTAAAGCTAACAACAGGTTGCTCTGTTGAAGTAACAGGTAAAATCGTTGAATCTCCAGCTAAAGGTCAAGATTTTGAGCTCGCAGCAACTGCAGTAAAAGTGGTTGGTTGGGTTGAAGATGCTGACACTTACCCAATGGCGAAAACACGCCACTCAATTGAGTACTTACGTGAAGTGGCACACCTTCGTCCACGCACCAACGTGATTGGCGCAGTGGCTCGTGTACGTAACTGTTTATCTCAAGCTATTCACCGTTTTTACCACGAGCAAGGTTTCTTTTGGACTTCAGCGCCACTTATTACAGCTTCTGATGCTGAAGGGGCGGGTGAAATGTTCCGCGTCTCTACGCTAGATATGGAAAACCTACCTCGCACCGATAAAGGCAATGTTGATTACAACGAAGATTTCTTCGGTAAAGAAACATTCCTAACGGTTTCTGGCCAATTGAACGCCGAAGCTTACGCGTGTGCTTTAAGCAAGGTTTATACATTCGGCCCGACTTTCCGTGCTGAAAACTCAAACACTAGCCGCCACTTAGCGGAATTCTGGATGGTTGAGCCTGAAGTTGCTTTCGCGGACTTAGATGATGTAGCAAAACTTGCTGAAGATATGCTGAAGTACGTATTCAAAGCAGTACTTGCTGAGCGTCGTGATGACCTTGAGTTCTTTGCTTCACGTATCGATAAAGAAGCGGTCACTCGCCTTGAAAAATTTGTTGAGTCTGACTTTGCACAAGTGGATTATACTGATGCTATTCAAATCTTGCTAGACTCTGGTCGTGAGTTCGAATTCCCTGTTGAATGGGGCATCGATATGTCTTCTGAGCATGAACGTTTCCTTGCTGAAGAACACTTCAACGCACCAGTCATCGTTAAGAACTACCCGAAAGATATTAAAGCTTTCTACATGCGTTTAAACGATGACGGTAAAACTGTTGCGGCAATGGACGTGCTTGCACCAGGTATTGGTGAAATCATTGGTGGTGCACAACGTGAAGAGCGTTTAGATGTACTTGATCAACGTATGATTGCAATGAACATCGATCCTGAGCATATGTCTTGGTATCGCGATCTACGTCGTTACGGTACTGTACCACACGCTGGTTTCGGTCTTGGTTTTGAGCGTCTTGTTTCTTACGTAACGGGTATGGGTAACGTTCGTGACGTGATTCCATTCCCACGTACACCACGTAGCGCTAACTTCTAATCATTAGAATTTCAGCCTAATAAACGAGAGCCTGCTCAGTTAAAATGAGCAGGCTTTTTTATTCCCTACCTCTCTATTCAATTATTATCAATTCAACTTTCTCATCAAGGACTTTACTTTAGCTAATCAATCCCCATATAAGCCTCGAAATACTGAAAACGATGTAAATTAACCTGCTTTTTTATCTGATTAACATTTCTTACAAATGATTATATTGCCAGTATTAGGAAGCTGTGATGTACTAAGCATCCTTAAGCCATAAGAGGTAAATAAAAAAACATATGGACGACCCCTTTAGTCGACTGTACACACACCAAGCTTCCACAACCTTGGGGGCTGCAACATGCTAGAATTATTCTTACAACCAGAAACTTGGGCTATTTTCGCCACATTATTTGCACTTGAGATTATCTTGGGCGTGGATAACATCGTCTTTATTTCGGTGTTATGCGAACGATTGCCAGTACAACAGCGCAAACTAGCTAGAAACCTAGGTATAAGCTTGGCGGTATTAGCTCGTATTATTTTAGTCTTTTCAATTTCATGGGTAATGTCTTTAACGCAACCATTATTGGAAGTACAAGACTTTAGCTTAACTGGCCGCGATCTTATTATGATTGCCGGTGGTGGCTTTTTATTAGCTAAGAGTGCGAAAGAGCTTTGGTCATGGTTAATGCATTCAGAGCAACCCCACTCTACTCATATGCGAACAGGTATGGCGGTCGTTTTATTGCAGATCGTTGCTGTTGATGCTGTATTCTCAATGGATTCAGTGATTACCGCTATCGGCCTAACAAGTGAAGTCCCAATCATGGTTGCGGCTATTTTGGCTTCAGCGCTTGTGATGATACTTATTGCAGAAAAGATTAATAATCTGGTTATCCAGTACCCTGGATTTAAAACCTTAGCGTTATTATTCTTGATATTGCTTGGCGGGCTTTTAATGGCAGAAGGATTCGCTATTCATATCAACAAGGGTTATGTTTACTTTGCGATGTTGTTTGGTTTAATTCTTGAATTGTGCCATATACAACTTAAGAAAAAGCAGCAGCAAGAAGTTCAAACGAAAGCACATAGCTCGAAAATAAAAACGCTTTCTACCTCTCAATAATATTAGTCACTAAGCTAATGGGCATCACAAATACCAAGTGATGCCCTAACCAAGTTTTATTTGATCACCGTATTTCTACCTGCGAGCAGCCCTATTGTGCCGGCGATAGTACATAGAATAACGATCATCCAAATCACTTCGTTCCAACCATTATTTAATCCATATAGGTAACCAGCCAGCATCGGCCCAATCGCCGCTAATGAATAACCTAAGAATTGAGCCATTCCCGATAGAGAGGTTGCTTGTAACGGATTACTCGTTCTGAAGCTAATAAAAGACAGCCCCAAGATAAACCAAGCCCCAGACGCTAACCCAAGTAAGAATGACCACATATAAGCATACTGCGGCAATATCAATAACCCCACTGACGCCGCACCAGCAATAAAACAAATTCCAAAGGCGGGCATACGCTGATCTGCAAGCTTTGCTACCAGTGGAATAACGAAAATACCTGGAAGTGCTGTTCCTATTTGAAACACCCCATGTATCACCCCGGCTTCTGCTGAACTATATCCCGCTTGGACTAATAAGCTCGGCAGCCAAGCCACCATGGTATAGGTAAAATATGAACCACATCCTAAGTAGAACGACACTTGCCACGCCAGAGACTTAGACCATAAATTAATCGATGTAGAAGCACTATCATTCACCGCATTCGGCTTTTGGTTATTGGCTAATTGCGGTAACCAAACAACCATTGCAATAAATGTAAGTAGACTCAACGCCGCCAATGACCATTGCCACCCTAGTTGATGAAAATTGGCCAATGGTATAGAAAATGCCGATGCTAATGCTGAGGCAATTCCCATCGCTAAAACATAACTCGACGTCATCAAAGCCACTTTCATTGGGAAATCTCGTTTCACCACTATAGGGAGCAAGACATTACCAATACTCACTCCTATACCAATTAGCCCAGTTCCGATAAATAAACTGCTGACACTACCAAGTGAACGTAAAATCAAACCTATGGAAATAAAAACCAGTGCGAAAAAGATCGTATATTCGACACCAAAACGTTTTGCTAGATAGGCAGAAAGCGGTGCAAATAATGCAAATGCGATAAGAGGTAATGTTGTCAGTAACCCTGCTTGAGTAGCCGATAATTGAAAAGAGCCTGATATCAACTCAATCATTGGAGCAATTCCGGTGACTGGAGCGCGTAAATTTGCCGCAATTAACAGCACCCCTACCACTAGCAGCATCATTCGATTTTTATAAGTCATGATTGTACTTGTTTTAGCTGATTCTGTTGTCATTCAATCCTCTTTATGCCGCTCAGGTTGATTCATAGATGTTTACATAACCTCGTCAATTGTACTTATCTATATACCCTTAGTACTTGAAGTCGCATCTTTGTTGACGGTGTTTATTCGCCCCAATCACATAGGCGATCTAAACTCATGATGCCTTATACACTTGTCGCCTCAATTCCAATTAGATTTTGGGTATAAAACATTGAAAGCGCCTCAGCGTCACAAAGAATCTCTGTGCAATCGAGGATAAACACATTTAAAACGCTCACAAACCAGCATCATATTGTCATCAAATGTGATGCCTTCTTGCTGACACTCCTGTTCAAAAAACGCTTGGTGAGCTTTACGCCAATGCTCAAGTGATTTATCGCCTTCACCTTCATCAAAAGCAAATTGTTCTGTCATTTGATTAAACGGAACTTCAAACACCTCTAATGTTTCGATGATGCATTGTGGCTCTCCATCCCAATTCAAAACCACTTGTAAGTGCCCAACTTCTGGCATCGGCTCATTGGCTTTTTCATACCAATATTTCAAGCTACAGGTAGCCGTTTTTTCACCTTGCACAACGAGGTCGGCACAAGTGTTGGCATCTTGCTCTGTTGCACAAAAGAAATCAGCACTAAAAGAGGTGTAGCGTCGACGTAAGCTTTCGTTTAATGAGAAAAGGTAATGATTAAGATAAGATTTTGCGCGTGGTGTCATTTTCCATTGTTCCATATTCATCCTTGAATATTGGAAGCTTAAACTAGAAAGGTTCTAGTTGTCATGACGTTATGATGAATGGGCTTTAAAAGTGTTACCGACCACTGAAAAACTGCTAATTTTTATTCTTTTGGCGATAAATTCTATAGATGAAAGATAGTAGTAAACAACCAATAGCGGGAATGGCTAATGCTGATACATTAATACGCTGGAAGGCCAAATAACCTAAAACGCCACCACTTAAGAACCCACAGATAATCACACTGAAAATAACAAATTTTCGTTTATTAACTTCCTGACCTTTTATTTTGCTGCCCAACATCAATCCAAGGTCGGTAAAAATACCGGTTAAATGTGTAGTACGAATGACCGCGCCGCTGTAAGTGGTTACCAGTGCATTTTGTAAGCCACAAGCCATTGAGGCTAGGCATAATCCCCAACTGATATGTTCGTAGAGTAAACTGGTTGAAATAAGCAGTAATACCCCTTCCAACAGTAAAACCAGGTCATAATGCCGCCCTAATTTTAAGGACTCCCCAGAAATTAACACTCCCGTAATGGTTGAGCCAACAACAAAACTACCCACTAAAGCGATTAAAAATACTGAAACTATCGGGCGTTCCAGAGCGCTCACACCAATTTGAGTAACACTGCCTGATAGGTGAGAAATGGCTTGATGTTCAAAACCAAGCAAGCCAATGGCGTTAACAAAGCCCGCGATTAAGGCTAATGTAAACGCACCATATTCGGCCCACTTCGGTAATTTGGTAAACATAATCATCCCCTCAATAAATGCCTGACAAGTGTACGCCTGTTTATGCCTGATTAAATGATATGAATCAAACATGTCACCAAGTATGATTTACGGTTGTAACCTATAGCGTATAACGGTATAAATAATCGAATTATTTACTCATTTACATGGACGGAATTATGTTTGAAAAAGTACCTGCTGCACCTGCCGACCCGATTCTTGGTTTAACTGAAGAATTTAAGAATGATTCTCGCGCAACCAAAATCAACTTAGGTGTAGGTATCTACAAGAATGAAGACGGTCAAACGCCGGTATTAGCCACGGTAAAAAAAGCGGAAGCTGCATTGCTGGAATCAGAGAAGACTAAGTCTTACCTAACCATTGAAGGGACTGCCGAATATGGCGTTGCAGTACAAAAACTTCTTTTTGGTGCTGATTCAAAAGTGGTGACGGATAAGCTAGCAAAAACAGCTCAAGCTCCCGGCGGTACAGGTGCACTTCGTGTAGCGGGCGAATTTATCAAACGTGAATTAGATGCAGGCAAAATTTGGATCAGTAACCCAACGTGGGCCAACCATGTCGGCGTATTTACTGCAGCTGGTGTAGAAACCGCGCAATACAACTACTACAACGCAGAAACACACGATAAAGATTTTGATGCGATGCTTGCTAGCCTAGCCGATGCTCAAGCTGGTGATGTAGTGTTGCTACACGGTTGCTGTCATAACCCAACCGGTATTGATCCTACGGTTGCTGAGTGGGAACAATTAGCGAAACTCTGTGCCGATAAAGGTCTACTTCCACTATTTGACTTTGCCTACCAAGGTTTTGCCAAAGGTGTTGAAGAGGATGCTGCAGGTTTACGTACTTTCGCGCAATACTGTGATGAAATTTTAGTGGCAAGTTCATTCTCTAAAAACTTCGGTTTATACAATGAACGTGTTGGTGCTTTCACGTTAGTAGCGGCAACCACAGAGACTGCAACCACTGCATTTTCACAAGTTAAGAAGATCATTCGTTCAATCTACTCAAACCCACCCGCTCACGGCGCGGCAGTTGTTACGCACATCTTAAACGATGAAGCGTTACGTACTGAATGGGAAAAAGAAGTAGCAGAAATGCGTGACCGTATTCAAGAAATGCGCACCCTTTTTGTTCAAACGTTGAAAGATGAAGGCGTAACACAAGACTTCAGCTTTATTGAAGCTCAAAATGGCATGTTCTCTTTCTCTGGTTTAAGCAAAGAACAAGTTGCTCGCCTGAAAGACGAATTTGCTATTTACATTGTCGGCTCTGGCCGCATCAGTGTAGCGGGCATGACAAAATCAAACATGGGTCCACTATGTAAAGGTATTGCGGCGGTTTTATAACCCCCTTATCAATACTAACTTTCAAAGGTCAGCGTCTGCTGGCCTTTTTTACACCTATATTTAAAGATTAAACACGAACCTATCCATCGCTTTTAAACACAAGTCCACATTAATAGAATTATTAAATGTGAAATTTTTTAAATCTTTAGCCTGTCTCTTAGTTTATTCCTATCGATGTACTAGCATCGAAACACATCAGCACCATATGGAAATAAATATGCTAAAAAAACTATTATTACTGACCAGTGCAATCATTCTCATTGGCTTGTTTTTCACTTTCGATTTACAGCATATTTTGACCTTAGATGGGTTAAAAGCTCGCATGGATGATTTTAGCAACTGGCAACAGCGTTCCCCTGTTTTGGTTGCTGCGAGCTTTTTTGTCATTTATATCCTGATTACTGCATTATCACTTCCTGGAGCCGCCATTCTGACTCTCGCCGCAGGTGGCTTGTTTGGCTTAACCTCTGGATTATTTATTGTCTCATTTGCTTCAACGATTGGCGCAACATTGGCATTTCTTGTGTCCCGCTATTTACTACGCGACACCATTGAAAAGAAATTTTCATCTCGCTTAAAACCAATTAATCAAGGCATTGAACGTGACGGTGCTTTTTATCTTTTCACTCTACGCCTTGTGCCTATTTTCCCATTTTTCTTAATCAATTTATTGATGGGTCTAACCAAAATAAAAACTCTTACTTTTTACCTTGTCAGCCAAATAGGCATGCTCGCAGGTACGGTCGTTTATGTGAATGCGGGTACCCAATTAGCTCAAATAGACAGTTTAAAAGGCATTTTGTCGTTTGATCTTATTGTTTCATTTGCCCTACTCGGTATCTTTCCATTCATTGCTAAATCGATTATTGCCGCCATTCAGAAAAGACGTGTTTATGCGAAATGGGATAAGCCAAACAAGTTTGATCGCAACATGATTGTAATTGGTGGCGGCGCTGCGGGACTCGTTAGTAGCTATATTGCCGCTACAGTACGAGCTAAAGTCACTTTAATAGAAACCCATAAAATGGGCGGTGATTGCTTAAATTACGGCTGTGTTCCAAGCAAAGCGATAATCAAAAGTGCAAAGGTTGCCGAGCAATTCAGACACGCGGAAAATTACGGTTTAGATAATCACGCTCCCACTTTTTCATTTAAGAAGGTAATGCAACGTGTCCATCACGTCATTGCCCAAGTTGAGCCACATGACAGCATTGAACGCTATACAGGTTTAGGGGTTGAGGTTAAACAAGGTTACGCCAAAATCATCAACCCATGGACGGTAGAAATTACTCTACAAGATGGTTCGATAGAAAAACTCACCACTCGAAACATTGTGATTGCCACTGGTGCCCGACCATTTGTACCGCCATTACCAGGCTTAGAAGAAGTTGGTTATGTCACTAGCGATACCATATGGGAAGCCTTTGTCGAACTCGATACTCCACCAAAGCGACTAGTCGTATTAGGTGGCGGGCCTATTGGTTGTGAACTATCACAAAGCTTTGCACGTCTAGGCTCAAAGGTTATTCAAATTGAAATGGCCGATAGAATTATGCTGCGAGAAGATTTAGAAGTTTCCGAACTGGCACATCAAGAGCTAACCCAAAGTGGCGTGCAGATTCTTACCGGTCACAAGGCTTTAAGATGTGAAAAACGCGATAATCAAAAAATCATCGTAGTCGAGCATCAAGGCGCTGAAATTGAAATCGAATTTGATCAGCTACTTTGCGCGGTCGGACGCTCTGCTCGCCTTGAAGGCTATGGTTTGGAAGAACTAGGCATTGAAACGAATCGTACCGTGCAAACCAACGATTATTTGGAGACCTTGTACCCTAATATTTTTGCTGCTGGTGATATTGTTGGTCCTTACCAATTTACTCACGTTGCAGCACACCAGGCATGGTATGCCGCGGTTAACGCCCTATTTGGCAATATCAAAAAATTTAAAGTCGACTACCGTGTGATCCCTTGGACAACGTTCATTGATCCAGAAGTTGCTCGTGTGGGACTTAATGAAACCGAAGCTCAACAACAAGGCATTGATTACGAAGTTACTCGCTTTGAATTTGAAGAATTAGACCGAGCTATAGCCGAAAGCAGTACCAAAGGTTTTATCAAAGTCATCACCCCTAAAGGCAAAGATACTATTTTAGGCGTTACTATCGTTGCTCAACAAGCGGGCGACTTAATTGCTGAATTTGTGTTAGCGATGAAACATGGGCTTGGGTTGAATAAAATACTCGGTACTATTCATGCCTACCCCACTTGGGCTGAAGGCAACAAATACGCAGCAGGCGAATGGAAAAAAGCCCATGCCCCAGAAACCATTTTGAATTGGTTAGAAAAATATCACACATGGCGCAGAGGCTAGCCTAGTCGACTAAAAGATAGTCGGAATTTATTCGCCTATTGATACAAATTCAGCTGCAATTGATTAATTCTAGTTAACTAAAAAAGATAATATGATTAATGCTTTAGTTCATAAGCGTAATTGCCTATAGTTACTACAAATTCATAATGCAGTCGTGGTTCTTATGGAAGCCGAATTACAAGAAATTCAAAACTTTCTCGCTCAATTTCCCCCTTTTGATTCCCTGCCGGAAGAAAAGCTCGCTTACGTAGCAAACAATACCGAAATTGCTTATTACCGAGAAAATACCCCGATCATCAAATTTGGCGACCATATTAAAGATTTATATATGGTCCGCTCTGGCGTGGTTGAAATATATCGCCGTAAGGGTGAACTTTATAACCGTTTAGACGAAGGTGACATCTTCGGCCAAATGGGGCTACTGATGAACGGTAAAGTTCGTCTGCCTGCTACGGCCACCACCGATTCTCTTATCTATTGCATCCCTGTAGATGTTTTCAATGAATTATATGAAACCGAAGACACATTCGCCGACTTCGTTGAAATTGAAAACCATGCTCGACTACGTCAGGCACTTTCAGATAACAAGAATGCCAACGACTTAACTACGTCTAAAGTGAAAACCTTATTAACCAGAGAAGCCTTTAGTTTAGATAGACATCAGACGATTCAAACGGCAGCAAAGTTAATGGCCGATGAAAGTATCTCCGCCTTGCTCATCATTGATGACGCCATTAATATTGATGAAGAAAATGACAACCAAGTGATTGGTATTATTACTGACCGCGATTTATGTACTCGCGTACTGGCTGAAGGGTTAGATCCGAATACAGAAGTTAGCAAAGTGATGTCACATGAACTAATTTCGCTTGATCACAACGCCTATATCTATGAAGCCATGCTGTCAATGTTACGATGTAACGTTCATCACCTACCAATTCTTAAAAATAAGCAGCCTATCGGTATCGTTGAAGTGGCCGATATTATCCGCTACGAATCACAAAACAGCCTGCTATTGGTTAATCAAATTTATCATCAACAAAGCATTGATGATCTAGTTACCCTTTCTGAACAGGTGAAAGATTGTTTTGTTCGCTTGGTTCATGAAGATGCCAACTCTCACATGGTAGGTAGTGCGATGGCGGTAATTGGACGCAGCTTTAAACAACGTATTCTTGAACTAGCAGAAGAAAAATACGGCGAGCCACCGATTCCCTACTGCTTCCTTGCCTTAGGTTCGATGGCCAGAGATGAGCAGTTAATTGTAACCGACCAAGATAACGCAATTATCCTAGATAATAACTATGATGAAGCGCTACACGGTGAATACTTTGCCAAGTTAGCAGACTTTGTTTGCCAAGGGCTTGCTCGCTGTGGCTATCTCTTATGTACCGGCGATATTATGGCAACCAACCCAATGTGGCGCATGACACGTACCGAGTGGGAAGAATGTTTTGCCGACTGGATTGATAATCCAAACCCTAAAGCCTTGCTAAATAGCTCAATCTTCTTTGATTTAGATGGCGTTTATGGCCGAGTAAAATGGGCAGAAAGTTTAAATGGCTTTATTGTTCGCAGGGCGCGTAGAAATAATAAATTCTTAGCGTGTCTTGCTCGTAATGCAATTAATCGAACGCCGCCATTGGGCTTTTTCAAAGGCTTTGTAATGGAAAAAGATGGTCGTCACAACAACTCGATTAATCTGAAGCGCCGTGGTACTGCTCCGCTTGCTGATCTTATTCGAGTTCATGCTCTAGCCGTAGGATCACGAGCACAAAATTCATTTGAACGCTTAGATGACATCATGGAAGCCGCTATTCTACCTAAAGGTCGTGCTGAAGATATTCGAGATGCGATGGAATACATCTCTATGGTGCGTATACGTCACCAAGCATTAGATGTTGAAAATGAAATCGAGCCGGACAACAACATTGAACCGGACAATATGTCTGATTTTGAAAGACGTAACCTGAAAGATGCTTTCCAAATATTAAGTAATGCTCAGAACTTCTTAAAATATCGCTATCACGGTAATTCATTTAAGAGCCCCCCTCCACCAGCGAAAAAGACGGAACCAATTCGTCGTAAGCGCTAATTTGGAGTGAATATGAAAAAGAAGACTGACAACAAACTGGCCTATTTGGATCCTAAGTTAACCTGGCAGCAGCACTTTGAGCATCAAGTTAACTCAGTAAAAGATTCACGCTTAAAGCACTTTTATCAAAGCGGTGTCATCGATCCTGAAACGCCGCTATCAGAAGTAGAATTTGTAGCATTAGATTTTGAAACAACCGGTTTAGATATCGATAAAGACGGTATTATTAGCATCGGGTTAATTCCGTTTACCCTGCAAAGAATCTACTGCAAACATAGTAAACACTGGCTAGTCAAACCACGTAAACCACTTAATGAAGATTCAGTGATTATACACGGTATTACTCATAGTGATTTATCTGGCGCACCCGATCTAAGACGAATATTAGACGCGGTTTTGGAGTCTCTGTCGGGAAAGATCGTAGTCGTTCATTATCAATACATTGAGCGTCAATTCTTTCATCGAGCACTAATGGAACGGATCAACGAAGGGATTCTATTCCCTATGGTGGATACTTTAGCGATTGAATCTGAAGTGCAGAAGCGAGCGGTAAGTGGTTGGTGGAATAAACTGCGTGGTAAGAAACCTGCGTCGGTACGTTTAGGTACCAGTCGTAGTCGTTATAACTTACCAGCCTATCAGCCTCACCATGCGCTTGTTGATGCCATTGCAACGGCTGAACTGCTACAGGCACAGATTTACCACCATTACAGCCCAGAGACGCCAATTAAGGCCCTGTGGGTATAAACAACACACTCTTGTTACCCAAATAACTAATAAAAAAAGGTTGGCATATCACCAACCTTTTTTATCGCTCGTAAAACTAACGTTTATTTCTTCACTGGCTTCGGTTCTGTTCGCATGCCTAGCACTAGGCTAATACACATAACGATGAGAACGAATACAAATGGTAATGCCGTTGAGATTGACGCCGCTTGCAGTGCACCAATGGCATTTGAGCCACCCACCCACAATAATGCCATCGCAACCGCACCTTCAATGAAGGCCCAGAACATACGTTGTGGCACTGGCGCATCGACTTTACCACCTGCGGTAATGCTATCAATGACCAAAGAGCCTGAATCTGAAGAACTGATAAAGAAGACTAAGACTAAACATACCGCAAGCATTGAAATGATCTGACTAAATGGTAGTGCATCAAACATTTCAAACATCGCCATTGTTGCGTCGTTGAAACCTTGCTCACCTAGCAAACCGACTTTATTAATCAGCTGATCAATACCAATACCACCGAAGGTACCCATCCACACGACAGTAATAAGTGTTGGAATAAGTAGAACCGCCGTTAAGAATTCACGGACTGTACGACCACGAGAAACACGAGCGATAAACATACCTACGAATGGTGACCAAGACATCCACCACGCCCAGTAAAATACTGTCCAACCATGCATCCAATCTTCATCAGGACGGTTGAATGGGTTTGATAGTGGAATGATATTTTCTACATAGCTCATAAAGGTTTCTGGAATAGTATGAGATACGATTGAGAAGCTCACCCCCCCAACAAACACAAGTAGAATAAAGGCTGCAACCATGTTGATGTTACTGACAAGCTTTACACCGCCGTCAATACCACGATAAACAGAAATACCGGCCAGTACAGTTACACCTGCGATAACAGCCATCTGCAAGCCAACGCCTGAATCAATACCAAAAATATGCCCGATACCACTAGCTGCTTGCTGGGCACCAAAACCTAGCGAGGTTGCTAGACCAAATAAGGTCGCTAGTACTGCGATAGTATCAATGATATGGCCAGCCCAACCCCAAGCGCGGTCTCCTAAGATAGGATAAAAAACCGAACGAATGGAAAGTGGCAAGCCTTTGTTATAAGTAAAGAATGCCAGTGACAACGCCACTACGGCATAAATCGCCCAAGGGTGTAAACCCCAGTGATACATTGTTGCACCTAATGCCAAACGCTGTGCTTCAGGCGTATTCGCTGCAACATTTAATGGAGTACCGAACCAATCGGTAAAGTAAGCGGCAGGCTCTGCAACACTCCAGAACATTAAACCGATACCCATACCCGCAGCAAATAGCATTGCTAACCACGATAAGTATGAGTACTCCGCTTTTGCATCATCGCCACCTAAACGAATTTTACCGAATGGTGAGACGATCATGCCTAAACAGAACAACACAAAAAAGTTGCCCGCTAAAATAAATAGTGAATCAAAATTATTAATGATTGAGTTCTTAACACTATCCAATGCCGATTTAGCCGTTGCTGGATCGGTGACTAACACCGCAATAATAAAAAGAATGGTCAGCCCAGCGCTGGCGGTAAATACGGCATTATGGACATCAAAGCCCCACTTTTGAACATTATCTTGTCCAATCGTATAGTCGGTGCTGTCTATACTGTATTTATCTATACCCTTAGTCATAAAACCTCGTCCATCTGTGACAATATTGTGCTTAGTGATACATTAAATAGTTTGCTCACTAAACAATAAAACACTAAGCACACAAAATTGATAAGGCTAGATCCTAACCTTGATCGAAAAAATATCTACTAAAACTCAATAAAACCTAGCTTAATTGGTTACTTATTGTACTTTAAAGCTAATTTTATAACAGTTCCACCAGATATATTAACATCGCAGTGATATTTTATTTTTGTTTCGCCCACTAAACAATGTATTAATAAGCTTATAATAAACCATGCTCAACAGCGTATTTAGTCAGTTCTGCTATCGAATTTAAATCTAGTTTGTGCTTGATGTTTTGTCTATGTGTCTCAACGGTTCGATCACTAATATTCAATGCCTTAGCAATTTTCTTGCTACTTTCTCCTTGAGCGACCAGTGCCAAAATAGTTTCTTCGCGTCGACTTAATGGATTCACCTGATGTTCTGTGATTGATGGTTTTGGCGTAAATAACGTCTGTGTCACCGATTCGCAGAAATAAGTGGACCCTTGATAAACGGTTTTAATGGCTTGGATGAGCTTATCGGAAGAAATATCTTTTAATACATACCCCATTGCTCCCGATTGCATCACTTTCATAATGTACTCTCTATTATCATGCATCGTTAGCATCAACACTTTCACATTCGGAAAGAGCTGCTTAATTTGCTCCGCCGCTTCCATCCCATTCATAATCGGCATACTGACATCCATTAGCACAACTTCGGGCTGATGTTGATTCAGGTTTTGCATTGCTTCAATCCCGTTACTTGCAGTCGCTACTACATCGATGTCACGCTCAAGCTCTAAACGAGCAACAAAACCATCCAACACGACTTGGTGATCATCAACAATCATGACTTTAATGCTGCCCATATTTATCCCCATTCAATTAAGCTCTGCTGACCTTTGGTGATGATTCACTTTTTTATTTCAATTAATGCGGTGATTTCTGTTCCACCCCCTCTTTCGCTACTAAGCTCAAAATCTCCACCTAGAAACTCAACTCTCTCGCGCATATTTCTGAGCCCTATTCCTTTTTTCTTGCTCACTTCAGTTAATTGAAATCCCACACCATCATCTCGAACAATACATTGGATTAAGTTTTTAAATTGTTGTATTCGAATCTCTACATGACTGGCAAAAGCATGCTTCTCAATATTGGTGAGAGATTCTTGAACAATACGATAAATCGTCGTGCTAATTTCACTATTGATTTGAGCATCATTTAACTGAATGTCTCGATGCACGGACAATTGAGAGTGATCAGAAAAATCATCGAGCAGAGTATTTAATGCTGCTTCTAAGCCGAGGTCATCTAACGCACTAGGCCGCAAGTTATGAGATATCCTGCGAACTTCTAAAATTGCGGTTTGTAATGAAACATCAGATTTAGAAATAAGTGTTAATACATCGCTACTTACCCCTGAGCTTTGCAACACTTTGTGCGACAACACTTCTAAATGACATTTACTCGAAACCAATAACTGATTGATGCCATCATGTAATTCTCGAGCAAGATGTTTTTTTTCATCCTCTTGAAATAGCACCGTTTTATTAACCAACTCACGCAAGCTTTTATCGGCTAACTTATGCTCA
Source organism: Vibrio litoralis DSM 17657 (assembly GCF_000426765.1). GTDB lineage: Bacteria > Pseudomonadota > Gammaproteobacteria > Enterobacterales > Vibrionaceae > Vibrio > Vibrio litoralis. The sequence continues at coordinate 190,969 of NZ_AUFZ01000017.1, forward strand.
TGGAAATTGATGGCGAGGGTTAAAACAATGATGACTAGAATGGTGACAGACAGCAGCGCCACGACCGAGAAAAAGGTTGTTTCAATATTCTGATTAATACTTTCAGTGATCTGCGCCATTTGTTTTTCAATGTCATCGATATACAACCCCGTACCGACCATCCATTGCCACTTATCCAACCAAGCGGCATAACTCAACTTCTCCTCCATTTTGCCGGAACTAGGCTGCTGCCATAAATACTGGTGAAATCCACCACCGGTTTTCGCTTCAAATAACAACGCTTGGATCAAGTAATTACCGTTATTATCCTGCAAGTTAATCAAGTTCTTCCCTATTAACTCGGGTTGAGTTGGGTGAACTAAATTGACACCATCTTTATCGTAAACAAAGAAGTAACCATCATCGCCATAACGTAAGTTGGTTAATATCTTTTTGACTTGTTGCTTGGCTTGCTGATCTTCTGCATCAGCCTTGCTATACACATGACTAATCGCCGCCATCGCAAGCTGTAAATTATCCTCTAAAGCATTTTCACGTGACTCTAATAACTCCGCACGAAAGGTATCGATTTCCTTCTGCCCTAGCGCTTTCGTTTGATGCACAAAAATCCAGCTAACACTGGCAGTGACACATAATAGAGGGATTAAGGTAAGTAGAAATAGCTTGGCTTTTAACGGCATTCCTTTGCCTATTCAAAATAATTCAAACTACTTTGATACTAGCAAGAAAATCAGCAACTAAAATTTTGATAAAAAGAAACCCCGCGATTGCTCACAAAACAATACACGGGGTTAATTTTTAATGGTGCTATTTAGCCTCAATATTAAGCGCTAAAGTGATTAACTTTCGCAATATCTTTAAGCTCACAGAGATTATTAATACTCATAAAAAGCACTCATTCCGTATAACTCTGGCACTAATAATAAGAATATCAGTACCACTATTTGGATTAAGATAAATGGCATCACACCTCGGTATATATCTCCGGTGGTAATACCGTTAGGAGCAACCCCTTTAAGATAAAATAAACTAAAACCAAATGGCGGTGTTAAAAACGAAGTTTGCAAATTCATCGCGATCAAAATACCAAACCACATCATATTAATACCCATCAATTCAGCGACAGGAGCCAGAATTGGCACGATAATGAAGCAAATTTCAATAAAGTCGATAAAGAAACCTAAGATTAATATCACTAACATAGTGACGATTAAAAAGCCCCATTTCTCGCCCGGTAAAGATGTCATCCATTCTTCGACCAAGTAATCGCCGCCAGTGTAGACAAATGCCATGGAAAATGCTGTCGCACCCAATAAAATAGCAAACACCATTGCGGTGACTTTGACGGTTTCTTTAGCGCTTTCATACACTATCTTCCAGCTAAACTGACGATATAACAAAGCTAAGACTAGTGAACCTGCGCCCCCTAAAGCAGCCGATTCCGTTGGTGTGGCAATACCGGCGAAAATAGAACCTAACACCACGATAATCAACGCCAATGGTGGAATGACCGCAATCAAGGCTTTTTTAATTTCTTGCTTACGCGATACATCATCTTCGCGCACCATACACTGAGCTTGTTCAGGATTAAGTTTGGCGTAGATCAAAATATAAATAACATACGCTGCCACTAAAACTAGCCCCGGCCAAATTGCGGCATGGAAAAGATCACCAACCGGTACACCCAGTACATCGCCTAACAGAATTAAAACAATCGACGGTGGGATAATCTGGCCAAGCGTTCCTGAAGCACAAATGGTGCCGCAAGCGAGTCCTTTGTTGTAGTTGTACTTCATCATCACAGGTAATGAAATCAACCCCATCGCCACTACAGAGGCCCCGACTACACCTGTTGATGCCGCCAATAAAACCCCAACTAACACGGTTGAAATAGCGATACCACCTCGGACACCACCGAATAGCTTTGCCATCGATTCTAAAAGCTGCTCTGCTAATTTGGTTTTCTGCAGCACTAACCCCATAAAAACGAACAAAGGAACGGCCATTAAAACCGTGTTTTGCATGATTGACTGGATTCGGTAAGGCATAAAGGCAAACATTTCTGGCCCTTCAGCCCATAAGCCAAAGATAAGCGCAATGCCACCAAAGGTGAAAGCGACTGGAAAGCCAATCAATAGCGCGAAGAGCGCCACAATGAACATCACAATACCGATCATGATAAACCTCCTTGTGCATCCAAGCTTTCAGTATCCTTGCCTAATTGGGGATGCATTGGATTCATCATTCGGTTGATGGCATTTAAAATCATACCGAGACCGGTAATTGCCATGAAGAAGAATGAAAGAGAAATAACTGATTTAATGATCCAGCGATAAGGCAGCCCCCCCGGATCACCAGAGGTTTCCCCTAACGCATAAGATTCTTTAGCATAATCAATACCAAACCATGCTACTAATAAACAGAAAGGTAATAAAAAGAACACACCACCGAGCACATCAATGACGGCTTGTGCTCTAACTGTCAGTCTTTCATAAATAATATCGACTCGGACATGGCCATTCGTTCGAATCGCATAAGGTACGCCCAATAAAAACACCACTGAGAATAGGTGCCATTCCATTTCCTGCATACCGATAGAAACATCATTAAACGCATACCGCATGGCAACGTCATACACTACATTCAACATCAGCAATATAAACAATATGCTAGTAAACCAGCCTAAAGCGTCCCCTATTCGGTTGATGCCCTTTTCTGCAGAAACTAATAACTTCATTACGACTTATCCTTGTCAGAAAATCATTCGGCTTATCATCATCTCGACGATAAGCCGAATGCTATCGGGTTACTCCGCTTCGTTATCTAAGTAAGCTTTGGTAGAAATATCCGTCCAAGCTCGAACCTTTTTCTTATAATCAGCTTGAGATTGTTGGATTTCTTTTGCTAATGCATCTTGAGATGCATGTTCAGCTAATAACTTGTCATTTGCTGAACGTAGTGCGTCCATCACTTCTGGTGGGAAGTTTTTCACTTTAACATTTGGGTATTCTGTTTTGATCGAAGCCCAGTTCTTGCCACTTTCATGGACCGCCTGGATATACATGTCGTAAGCCGCGGTTTTCATGGAGATACGTAGAATCTCTTGTAAATCAGCGGGCAGCTTTTCCCATACTTGCTTATTCACTAAAAACTGAAGCTCTGAGCCCGGCTCATGCCAACCTGTGTAGTAATAAGGGGCAATTTTATGGAAACCCATGCGTAGGTCTAATGAAGGGCCTACCCACTCTAAGGCATCAATAGTACGACGCTCTAATGCGGTATAAAGTTCACCAGGGGCAATATTGGTTGGTTTGGCACCCAATTCAGCCATGATCTCCCCAGCAAAACCAGGAATACGCATTTTTAAGCCTTTTAGGTCATCAACCGAATTAATTTCTTTTTGGAACCATCCGCCCATTTGAAATTCAGTGTTACCACCAGGAAACGATAATAGATTATGCGGGCTATATACTTTCTCCATTAGCTCCATACCACCGCCATAATAAAACCATGCATATTGCTCGGCAGGCAGCATGCCAAATGGCATTGAAGTGAAGTACAGCGTATTCGGCACTTTACCTTTCCAGTAGTACGAACCTGAATGGCCCATATCGTATTGACCTGATTTCACCATATCGAATACGCCAAGTGGCGCTTTATGTTTATTGGCTGAATCAATGCGGATCTGCAAACGACCGTTAGACATTTCTTCGGCCATTTTCGCCATATTTTTCGTTGCATCACCAAACACAGGAAAATTTGGCCCCCATGTTTCAGCCAGTTTTAATCGGTATACTTTGTCTGCAGCAAAAGCACTAGAGGCAAGTAAAGCGGTGGTAGCAACCACAGCAACCAGCGTCTTTTTAACGGCATTTTGTGCCATCCTTGTCATGATATTCATATCTCATCCTTTTGTTATTATTCAATAATTATACCCAAGTGACTTCAAGATGCAGAATTCAGAGCTATCATCCAAACCTTTAGGCAAGGAAGGTTGGCGAAGGAATGTAGGCACCTTTCAAACCAGCCTGACGCGGCATAAAGGTTTGAATGAAGCTCCCGAAGGGCAAGTTAAAACAAGCTTTATGCTGCGTTAAATTGAACAGAGATAGAATAACTATGATCATGTTCAATTTGTCTTGCCTAAAGCTTGTTTTATTCTTGCTGAAACTTGCATCTTGAAGTTACTTGGGTATAAGACTAGGAGAATGACTGGATATGCCAATGCGAAGATTTACGGAAAATGATCAGAGAAAAACGCAGGCAAGAACCAAACTTACCGACCTATATACGTAGAAATACTGAGCGGGAAATATGCAGACCTTATCTATAGAGGCATAAATGGTAAAATACAACCAACCAACACTACGTAGTTTCCACTAGGTAGTATTTAAAAGTCTATTTAACATTAAACGCTAAAATTGAGAACAAACGCAGGGTTTATCGGTTTGTGAGTGCGTATAAAAAAGCCTTCACTCAGAAAGTAGAAAGGCTATTAATATTAGAAAGTGTGAGTAATCTTAAGCTAGTTTGTACATTACCTTATTACCAGCAGCTTGTTCTTTCACTACTAGGTTTTCTTCAACTAACTTTTTCAAACCGCCCGTTGCCCAAGCCGCTGCTTTTGCATCTTCTTGACCAGCTTCTAGACCGATGGCTTTAGGGCTGATACCGTCAGCATTAGCGGCTACGATGTCTAATACTTGTTGCTGTTTAGGAGTCAGTTTTACATCTTGAGATGCTTCTACTGCTGCTTCAACCGCAGCACTGGCAACTTTTTCAACTTTCGCTGCTGCTGTTTTAGTTTTAGCAACGGCTTTCTCTGCTTTTGGCTTAACTGCTTTTACTGTTTTTTCAGCAGCCGCTTTTGTTGCTTTGATTTTCTTTTTAAGTTTAAGTTGTACGTTGCGCTTATGTGCAAGTCTCATTGAAGTTCTCCACAAGTCACTAATTTTAGTGTGGTAAAAATGTTGGACGGTGTTATAACAAAATATAAATCAAATTTACAGTCATTGCCTAAAAAACACTCTAATTTAATCGGAATTAGTCTAATTGAAGTGAAGATCTGCTATTTTTGTCATTTTCAACACAATCGAACCAGCTTAGATTCATTATTCTGAATTTGCTTTTTTAGGCTTCTAATAAGCCTCTATACTCTCTAATAAGTGCTTTATATTTTTCGGTTCCTTGACAGGAGTGGTATGCCAACCAAACATCTATTCTACCCACAACCTCGCTTACCTATTTGGAGCCAATATTTATTATGGGCTTGTCTTCTTATAGTTTCATTCGCCATTGATAGCCAACTAAATAGCAAAGTTGCCGGGTTGTTTTTTCTTACTTGCTTAATTATCGGCTTAGCCATTAAGCATTATGTCTATGGCCAAAAATTAGGATTTACTCTAACAGAGACGCACTTTCAGCAGCACTTATATAAAGGTGGTTGGGTATTGCGCTGGCATAATATAAAAAGAATCGACACACTAGATTATAGTATTCAAGGTTGGACGACATCGATTCCTTGGATAGGTATTGAGATCAAAGATTATCAAGCATTTATCAATACGATTAGCCCTAAAGTCATCACACAAATACTGCTGCATCAACGTAGTCTACTTTTCCTAGGTCTGAAACAGCATAGTCGACAACATGAACTGGAAGATCACATTATTAATGACAAACCTTTTCTATATTCAGATGGTAGTGACGTGAAAGGCTTAAAGGCAATGCTTGCCAATAGAATGAAGATTCAAAAGCAGTTGTGGGGTTATGATTTATTTATTAGTGAAAGTGATGTCATTACATCAAAAGAAGAGTTTGTAGGTTTGGCTCGCCGCTATCTTGCGGCAAGCCATAGTGGTGCAAATATTTAATACCCTTCGTACTTGAGTATATTCCAAATTTAGTAAAGCGGCATTTCGTCCGCAACAAATGGATTGGATTTTCTTTCTTGACCAAATGTTGATTCAGGCCCATGACCCGGAATAAAACGCACATCATTACCTAGTGGCCATAATTTGGTTTTAATGCTGTTAATCAAGGTCGCATAATCCCCTTTAGGAAAATCAGTACGCCCAATCGCGCCATTGAATAAAACATCGCCAACAAAAGCAATATTGGCAGGCTTGCTAAACAAAACAACATGTCCAGGAGTATGTCCCGGTGTATGAATCACGTCCAATGACTCTTCGCCAAACTCAATTACGTCACCTTCTTGTAGCCATTGTGTTGGCTCAAATGGGTCGATTGGTGGGAAACCAAACATTTGACTTTGATTCATAAGACCTTGTAACCAAAATGCATCATCAATATGCGGCCCGATGACAGGTACATTCATTTCTGCTTTCAACTCTGGCGTTCCACCAACATGATCTAAATGCCCATGTGTCAGTACGATTTTTTCTAACGTCACACCAAGGGTATTAATAATCGTCACTAGATGGTTTACTTCGCCACCGGGATCAACGATCACCCCTTTCATGGTTTGATCGCACCATACTATTGAACAGTTTTGTTGAAAAGGAGTGACAGGGACTGATTGATATTGAAGGCTCATTGGGGATTTCTCTAACGATTCAAATTTGCGAAACTATACCTGAAACTATGCCAGTTAAGTATAAAATTAGCAATCTTAGCAAATCCCCAACCGTTCTATTCTGCTACTGAGGTAGGTATTGAATCACCATATTAGCTTGCGACCATATCTTCCATTGTCCATTTTCTTTTTTAAAAACGACTAAAATTTGCATTCGGTTATTCGCGAACACTGCTCCTGAAACTTTTGTTGTTTCTAACCATGCTTTTACATAAGCATATTCATTATCTTCACCAACAAATCGAACATCTTGTAGTTGATAGTCTAATTCATAATTATCAAAAATCGATGGCATCGCTTGTTGAGTTTGTAAATACAACAGGGACTGAGAATGCACAGTATTCATATAATCTGTTATTTTTTCATTTTTAGCAGCGACAATATTATCTTGTAAAACTTGATAAACCTCCTGACTGGTATCCGCTAAAGCTTTGACCGAAAACAACATCGACAATAAAAGCCAGTAACATCTAAATTTTACGTTCATATATTTTCCTTAATTATTTAGGTATAGCTGTCCAATGGTTGTCCCATAAAATATGTGATTGGTTAGCAAGTGTATTTTCTAATGGTAACCGTTTAATTGTTTCTCCCGAACCGGAACTAATATAAAAATAACCATTGTGTGAAATCGCACCAGACGCGTCAGTTAAGCTGTTTAGCTCTAGCAATCGATTTTGTGATATTGACCATATACCGTAACAATTGCCCGGCGGAGACGTTGCTAAAACATAATCATCAACCACGGCAATGCTGGCAATATAATGATTAAACCTTGCCCATTCTTCCGGTTCAGCATTTAAGTTGATTAATTCTCCCCCGACTTCCTGCATGGCAATCAGTGCCGGATAATCATCAGGTTCACCTCGATACTGTTGGCCACACAGTACAACACCATCATGGTTATACCCCAAGTGACGAATACTCAGCTTTTTATCGCTAAGTCCTACTTGGCTGGTTATCACTCCATTACGATTCAATCGTGTCAACGTTGGCTGCATTGTTTCTAAATTGAGTGGTTCTCTGCCTTGGGTATGCACGCCACCTACTCCAACAGCATAACTGCCATCATCTAACCGAATAATTTCATGTGGCCCAATACCAATATCATGCCACTCATCTACTTTTAAATACCCTGCGGCAACATCATAAACACCGACTAATCCTTGGCTTGTACCACGTACGCCTTCTGTTGCGAGCAACCAGCGCCCATCTTGGCTAAACACACCGTGACCATAAAAGTGACGATCATGAGACGCATGAATCAAGGTTTTCTTTTCACCAATCAAATAGTCAAACACCTGGAAAAAATGTCCTGGACGACGAGCAAAAGCCACGGCATCAGTGAATCCCATTGTACTTTCTTGGCTAATCGCCACACCATGTGCTCGATCAGGAAGCGATACTTTAAAAACGGCTTTGCCTTGCCAATCAGCCACTACCGTGTAGTACTGTTTATTATTACCTAATGCATTTCCAATGAGTGCGGGTTGTGAATGACGCTCTGAATGACTAGCTTCAGAAAAAGCTTTCAAGCTGAAACCTACAGCAGAGCCTACTCCTGTAAGAGCTGCTAATATCAATAACTGTCTTCGTTTGAGATCAATTGGATCACGATTACTCATAGGCGCTTAATCTCCATCTGTGGAGTTAAACCCAACCACAATCCCTAACTCAACGGCAGCTTCATCATGAAATAAATATTTAAGCCGCTGTAGTTTATTTTGTTGAGCTAATACTTCTCGGTAACCATCTTTGGTTTGCAACATATCAAATAAGCTTGCTTGAGCAGGCCAAGTCTCTAGTGTTTGCTTAAATTGCAAGTCGAGGCGATCGGCTAAATCACTTAAACCTTTTTCTCTCAATAAACGATCAAACCCAGCGCTTTCGGCTAAATACAGTTGATATAAAGCGTCAATATTCGATTTCATTAATGCTAATGATTGTTTCGAACGCCAACTCTCTGAAAAGTAAGCTCTTGGATGTCCAATTTTTGCTAAAGGTCGCTGTATTTTTTGTAATAAGAAATCGAGTTGATTCATAATAAGCCCCAGATATTCAGCTGGCCACTGAGACTCAGATAAAGCTTTCCACGGATTATCTTGCCATGCGGCATTGATTTCTTCTGCATGATTGGTCAAGTTATCGCTAATTGATAAGGCAAGTTGGCAATAGGATTTATCTTGACGAGAAAACTCAGAATGTTCATCAAATAATAACCACTCCATTGCCCCTAAGCCCTGTACGGTCACGCTTTGCTCTTTTATCGACTCGACACGCCATAAATCTGGGTTTTGTAAAATCTGATTCATTTTTCTACCAGTGATATCTTTTTTATCTGGCCAAAATTGAATCCTCCAACTGAGATCGAGCGCTTTCTTGGACCCTTTACCTTGCCCTTGCAATGGCATCCAACTATGCATTGTCTCCAACCAGCTCTTTTGTACCGTCGCAAGCTTTTCAACTGAATCCGCCTGACAATATTGACTCAATGTTTGATGCAGTACGTTTGTGTGATTTAAAAACTCTTGAGTCTTCTGCTGTTCATACCGCAAAACAGACAGTTGAGGATTATTTTTTGAACTTTCGCTACTCTGATCTTTATCAAAGGACATTCCATAATAGGTAACGCTTCCGACCAGTACACAACTAGCCACAACTAAAATGATCTTATTCATGTTTAGTCCGTTATCTTAAAGAGAGTTTAAAAATGCAATTAATGCATCTCGATCTGATTTGTTTAATTGCATCACTTTTTGTTTGCTTGATTCAGCTTCTCCACCATGCCACACAATCGCTTCCATCAAGTTTCTGGCGCGTCCATCATGCAAAAAGTATTGGTGACCACTGACCTCTTCTGTATAACCAATCCCCCAAAGTGGTGGCGTTCGCCATTCTTGGCCATTCGCAAGAAACTCAGGGCGATTATCTGCCAACCCTTCTCCCATATCATGTAAGAGTAAGTCACTATAAGGATGAATAGTTTGTTCTGACAAAGAAGGAAGCTCATCACGCTTATTGGTTTTTAGTTCTGGGATGTGGCAAGAAGCACAATCAAGCTCCGCAAATAATACTTGTCCACGTTGAACAGCAGGATCATTAGTATTACGACGAATTGGTACCGCGAGATGTTGTGAATAAAATTCGACAAATTTCATGATCTTATTGCTCACTTCTGCATTTTCACTATCCGCACTATTACCATTTGGTAATTCAGAACAAATGGTTTGTTTTGGTGAGCAGTTTTCATTAGGAAACAATGTGCTGGTTAAGCCAAGATCACCATTAAAGGCTGCTGCATTTTGTTGATTTAACGTAGGTTGTCCAGCCTTCCAACCAAACCGACCTACCGTTGTGGATTTCGTTTGAACATTCCATACTTGATTTAATTTACCTGAAATTCCTTGGCCATCTTTTAACTGCTGTTCTGCGATATGTTGCAGTGTTTCAACTGGAATCGATTCCAATAGCCCTAAACCAATCATTGGAGGAGCAACGCGTGCCGATAACATAGTCTCTGGGTGTAATTCACCATAATTCAAATCATGCAAAGTTAACTGAGGCTTTCTTAATTCAATTTCTTCACCATCTTTAAAGCTCAATTTAATCGTTTCATATTCAATCTTCACTTTGCCTTCAGGCTTAGCGTTAGGAATGGCAAAATCTTCAAGTTGATCACCATAAGTCGGTTCAGGAATGACTCCCGAAACGATCAATTGTTGTTTTTGATTTACGGTTAATGCTGGAATGCTCATTCTTACCAACATAGAAACGACTTGATCTTCGCCTTCTTCTGGCGGATGGCCTCTCCCGTCTTTGAGATGGCAATTCTGGCAACCATTGGTATTAAATAACGGCCCTAAACCATCACGTGCATCCGTCGTTGCCGGTGCTTGTACCCAAGGATTACGAAAAAAACTATTACCGACACTAAAATCTAGACGCTTTGAGATAGGTAAATTATTGGCAGGCATTGAATAGGCATTGTTACCTTGCTTATTTGTGCTGGTATCACCACCAGATTTGACACCATAAGCCGCAGTAGTAAGTGGAAATAGTAAACATGTAAATGTGAGGATAAAAAAAGGTTTCATGGTACATCCTGTAAGGGCTCATTTTCAGAGCCCTTGTCCATTTTCTATTGATTAAAACTCGTGATCCGCGTTATCTGGGGTCAAGCTTGTCACTCCTACTAAACCAGCTGCTTTTTCAATCGCTTCTGTTTGTTTTACCAGTGAATTAATCGCGTCATTGACTAATTCATGTCCAGATTTATTATTCGCCGCAATTAGCTGATCAAAATGTTGATTATTGTTTTCAGCAGACTCAACCAATTTATGAACACTAGCGCGCGTCTCATCAAACTGTTTTGCTATCATATCTGCCGCATCTTTATCCTTATCAGCAACGAGATCTTTAATGCTAACACCTTTCACTTCACTACCATCAACTCGTGTATAAGAGCCGTTAAATACGTTATAAATCCCTTGTTCATTATAAAAGTGCGAGTTATGCGTATTGTCTGAGAAACAGTCGTGCTCATCTTCAGTAGAGTTGGCTTCTAGTGCCACTTTCATACGTTCACCAGCAAGCTCACCCAATGATAACGAACCCATTCCAAATAACATTTTACGCAAACCTTCTTCAGCAGGTTGTTGCAATAAAGCACTGCGGTAATTATCTTTACCTTCTGCCGCCCACTGACCTTTCATCCAATCAAGATCTTGAACTAGAAGTTGTGAAGCTGCAGATAAGTATTGAGCTCGGCGCTCACAATTACCATTAGTACAGCCTTCACCTTGAATATAATCCGTATAAGAACGCTCACCAGCACCGGCTTCCGTACCGTGTAGATCTTGACCCCATAATAAAAATTCAATGGCGTGATAACCCGTCGCAACATTCGCTTCTGAACCTGCTAGTTCATTTAAACTTGCTAACAATTCAGGTGTGATTTTAGAAGCATCAATTTTATCCGCACCCACTTGAATAGCTTTATTTGCAATAATATTGGCTTGAGCACCGTCATTACCTAATTCATAATGGTAATCATCTGCTACGTAATCAATTAGACCTTCATCAAGTGGCCATGCGTTTAACTGCCCTTCCCAATCATCTACGATGGCATTACCAAAACGAAAAGTTTCTGATTGCTGATAAGGTACACGAGAGGCAAGCCAAGCTTTACGAGCTTGAGATAAAGTGGCAGCGGAAGGTTTTTCAATTAAAGCATCGATAGCCGTTTGTAATTGCTGGGCCGTTATATAAGCATCATCAAATACCGCGTAAGCGATATTGGCGTAATTCGAAACTACATCTTTCGGTGTAGATGCAGCAAAAGCGGTATTACCTGTCACTAAAAGGCTTGAAATAATTAGTGAAGAAGTTCGAAGATTAAGCATATATCATCCCTGCGTAAATTTAACGAGTGAAAATAATTATCACTTTCATTTAGATTAGTAAATGATACTTACTTACATTTTATTTACAACTATTAAACACAAAAAAAGGCCTCTACTGTGAGAGGCCTCTAAATCTAATCTAGGATGAATCAATCAAATTTTAATCGATGCTTACCGTGTGATGCTTTTGCTTTTAGATAGCTTTCGTTACCATGCTTAATATGCACATGGGTTGGAATCACTTCTTCAAGCTCAATTCCAAATTCTTGAAGCTCTTTCATCTTTTTAGGATTGTTCGTTATTAACTTAATTTTATTGATACCAAGTGCTTTAAGCATTTGTGCCGCTTCGGAAAAGTCACGCAGATCATCACCAAAACCTAAATGATTATTCGCTTCGTAGGTATTCATGCCTTGGCTTTGTAAGCGATAAGCATCAATTTTATTATATAAACCAATACCACGCCCTTCTTGACGTAAATATAATAAAATCCCACCATGCTGACCCATCTTTTCAATGGTTTCATCTAACTGCTCACCACAATCACAGCGCGATGAATGAAAAACATCACCCGTTAAACATTCTGAATGCATACGAACTAAAGGCGATTGAGGGTTCTTATCTGCTGATTTAAAAATAATTGCGATATGTTCTTTATCCGTTTTCAAGCCTGAAAAGGACAGGATTTCAGCGTCAATTTCGCTTTTTTTACCTACTTTTAAATCCACTCTGGCACGAACTTCCGCCATAATCTTTCTCACTTATTCTTATAATGCTCCCTCGATATTTTATCTTAAACACACTCTAAACACAGATAAAAATGAGGGCTATATCACATCGGCCAATCAATATTGTTATATTATTACATTCGATTAACTAATCAAGTAAAACTGACTTAGTTTAAATATAAAAAAGCCGGAAGTATCACCTCCGGCTTCTATCCTTGATATAACTAAAAAAGATTACTCTTCGTCGTTAGTATCAACTTGGGCAGTATCATCAGAAGATGTTGGTTGAGTTTCGTCAGTATCAACGACTTCCAAACCTGCTTCTAATAATTCTTCTTCTTCCATTTCTTCGATGCGTTGTAGACCTACAACTTTTTCATCTTCTGAAGTACGGATCAGAGTAACACCTTGAGTATTACGGCCAACTTGGCTTACTTCCGACACACGTGTACGAACAAGTGTGCCCGCATTGGTGATCATCATAAACTCATCAGCTTCAAGCGCTTGGATTGCACCAACCACTTGCCCGTTACGCTCAGAGACTTTAATTGATACAACGCCTTTAGTACCACGGCCCTTAGTTGGGTATTCCGTGATAACGGTACGTTTACCGTAACCATTTTCAGTTACTGTCAGAACATCGCCACCATCATTTGACGGTACAATCAACGACACAACTTGATCGTTATCTGCAAGACGAATACCACGAACACCTGCTGCGGTGCGGCCCATTGCACGAACATGTTCTTCACTAAAGCGAACCACTTTGCCCTCTTTCGAGAACAACATGATTTCATCTTCACCTGATGTGATATCAACGCCAATTAACGAATCTTCATCACGTAGGTTAACGGCAATCAAACCATTTGAACGAACATTAGCAAAACTTGCTAGAGACGTTTTCTTAACCGTACCGTCACCAGTTGCCATGAAAATGAACTTATCTTCAGCAAACTCATCAACACGTAAGATAGCAGTGATACGCTCACCTTCTTCTAACGGCAAGATATTGACGATTGGTTTACCACGAGCATTACGGCTGGCAAGCGGTAGTTGGTATGTCTTCAAGCGGTAAGTTTTACCACGAGTTGAGAAACAAAGAATATTATCGTGAGTATTAGCAACCAGCAGACGTTCGATGAAATCTTCATCTTTCATCTTAGTCGCGCTCTTACCTTTACCACCACGACGCTGAGCTTCATAGTCACTTAATACTTGGTACTTAACGTAACCTTCGTGAGAAAGTGTCACAACAACATCTTCTTGAGCAATCAGCTCTTCCATATCGATATCATGGCTTGCTGCTGTGATTTCTGTACGACGAGCATCACCGAAACCTTCACGAACCGCTTCTAGCTCTTCACGAATCACTTCCATCAAGCGTTCTGTGCTCGATAAGATATGAAGCAATTCAGCTATTTCATCTAGAAGTGCTTTGTATTCGTCAAGGATCTTCTCGTGCTCTAAACCCGTTAAACGGTGTAGACGTAATTCAAGAATCGCTTGTGCTTGTTGCTCTGTTAGGAAGTATTGACCATCGCGGATGCCATAGTTGTCTTCTAACCAATCAGGGCGTGCAGCATCAGTACCTGCACGTTCAAGCATTGCGGCCACATTACCGAGATCCCAACCACGAGCCACTAAGCCCGCTTTAGCTTCTGCTGGTGTCGGTGCATTACGAATCAATTCAATGATTTTATCAATGTTGGCAAGTGCAAGTGCAAGTGCTTCTAAGATGTGTGCACGGTCACGAGCTTTACGCAGTTCAAAAATAGTACGGCGTGTTACTACTTCACGACGGTGATCAACAAAGCACTTCAACATTTCTTTTAGGTTGAATAGCTTCGGCTGGCCATTATCGAGCGCAACCATGTTAATACCGAAAGTCGTTTGCAGCTGAGTTTGCGCATATAGGTTATTAAGAACCACTTCACCTACTGCGTCACGCTTACATTCAATAACAATACGCATGCCGTCTTTATCTGACTCATCGCGTAATGCACTGATGCCTTCCACTTTTTTATCTTTTACTAACTCGGCAATTTTTTCAATAACACGAGCTTTGTTAACCTGATATGGAATTTCAGTGACAACGATGGTTTCGCGACCATTTTTTTCAACATCAATATGCGCTTTAGAACGCATGTAAACTTTACCACGTCCTGTTTTATATGCATCGATAATGCCTTTACGACCGCTGATTAAAGCAGCAGTTGGGAAGTCTGGCCCAGGAATATGCTCCATCAATTCATCGATAGTCACATCTTCATTATCAATATAAGCCAAGCAGCCATCTAACACTTCACCTAGATTGTGTGGTGGAATGTTAGTTGCCATACCTACTGCGATACCAGAAGAACCGTTCACAAGTAAATTTGGAATTTTCGTTGGTAACACAGCAGGAATTTTTTCTGTGCCGTCGTAGTTATCGACGTAATCAACCGTTTCTTTGTCTAGGTCGGCTAATAACTCATGAGCCATTTTAGACATGCGAACTTCGGTATAACGCATCGCCGCCGCAGAGTCACCATCGATAGAACCAAAGTTACCTTGGCCATCAACAAGCATGTAACGAAGTGAGAATGGTTGAGCCATACGTACGATCGTATCGTAAACCGCGCTATCACCATGTGGGTGATATTTACCGATTACGTCACCGACTACACGGGCTGATTTTTTATAAGGCTTATTCCAATCGTTACCCAGAACGTTCATTGCAAATAAAACACGGCGGTGAACCGGCTTCAAACCATCACGTACATCTGGAAGTGCACGACCAACGATGACAGACATCGCATAATCAAGATATGAACCTTTCAGTTCATCTTCAATATTTACTGGCGTAATTTGTTTAGCTAAATCGCTCATAGAGCCATTATCCCTCTATTCTTTTTGATCGCGTACTTTATTACAAATAGCGATACGCACAAGGTCTAAAAATATAACACAAAAATCATAAATCAGGCATCTATTTCATGGCAGTTTTAATCACTTGGTGACCACTTCACGCTTTAACTGTAGAAAAATTGAGCTAGATTCAAATTTATGCTTTTTATCAATCACTTTAACTTTCTCAATTTTACAGTCAGGATTTTATTGCCCTTCTCTTTCCTGATATATTAATCACATCTTGATGACCTGAAGAATGACCAATATGACGACTAAACAAAATGTTGATCCTGCCGAAATTAAAAAATTTGAAGATATGGCTTCTCGTTGGTGGGACTTGAATGGTGAATTTAAGCCATTACACCAAATCAATCCTCTTCGCTTAAATTTTGTACTCGATAGCGCACAAGGACTATTCGGTAAGAAAGTGCTCGATGTCGGTTGTGGTGGTGGAATCCTCGCAGAAAGCATGGCTAAAGAAGGCGCGGATGTCACCGGTCTTGATATGGGTAAAGAACCTTTAGAAGTGGCAAGGTTGCATGCGCTAGAGTCTGGCGTGACGCTTAACTATATACAAAGCACTATCGAAGATCATGCCGATCAATGCCCACAAACTTACGATGTAGTCACTTGTATGGAAATGCTAGAACACGTTCCTGATCCTCTATCGGTTATCCAAGCATGCGCCCGATTAGTGAAACCAGGTGGACATGTGTTCTTCTCGACATTAAATCGTAATCTAAAATCTTATTTGTTTGCCATTGTCGGTGCCGAGCAAGTAATGAAAATAGTACCGAAAGGCACTCACGATCATAGTAAGTTCATCCGTCCTTCTGAATTACTAAGAATGGTCGACTCTACAGCACTTCAAGAGCAATCAATCACTGGCCTGCATTATAACCCACTTACAGATAGCTATTCATTAGGAAAAAATGTCGATGTGAACTATATTATTCACACGCAGAATAAAGCTTAATTTCAAGCGCCTTATCAAGAAAAAACGCTGACCATAAATCAGCGTTTTATTACATTTATTTCTTTATAAAATGTGCTAATCATCCACAAATTCAACTGTTAGTTTCGGGATCATTTTCTTTTAAAGATCAAGCTAAATATTTTTTCTCTTGAGTATAAAATCATCATATTGGATCCTCGAAAACTCCCTATTCAAGGAATACGTTAGCGCATAGGTTAGTGTCTACTTACAGAAATTTTTCTATCCAAACGTTATCCACAACTTGAGAAGAATCCAAATCTTGAAACTCACTCCATTTCGCACTATCTTGTAATCCAGCTATAGGGACAACCCAACATATAGTGTTTAACCTTCAAAGTAAGGTAGAGCGGAATCCGCATAAAAAGCTTGCCAATACCATAATAATTCAACGTTGCAGCTTAGAATTCATCTAGTTTAGGGAACGCATTTCAAATGAACGAACAATTGACAGTCACAAAACGTACTGGACAGAAAGAGTCGATCGATCTTGAAAAGATCCATAGAGTAATCACATGGGCAGCAGAAGGCCTACAGAATGTTTCTGTTTCTCAAGTAGAGCTAAAGGCCCATATCCAGTTTTACGATGGCATTACTACTTCTGATATCCATGAAACCATCATTAAATCGGCAGCCGACCTTATTTCAGAGCAAAGTCCTGACTATCAATATCTAGCTGCACGTCTAGCGGTATTCCACCTTCGTAAGAAAGCCTATGGTGAATTTGAGCCACCAAAATTATTCGATCATGTCTCAAAACTGATTGATATGGGTAAATACGATAAGCATCTACTAGAAGATTATACTGCTGAAGAGTTTGCAGTATTAGATGGCTTCATTGATCACAACCGTGACATGAACTTTTCATACGCGGCAGTAAAACAACTTGAAGGTAAATACTTTGTTCAAAACCGTGTAACCAAGGAAATTTACGAAAGCGCCCAGTTTTTATACATCCTCGTTGCCGCTTGCTTATTTGCTAAATACCCTCAAGAAACCCGTTTAAACTACATTAAGCGTTTTTATGATGCGGTATCGATGTTTAAGATATCATTACCAACGCCAATTATGGCGGGCGTTCGTACTCCAACCCGTCAATTTAGCTCATGTGTACTGATCGAATGTGGTGACAGCCTAGACTCAATCAATGCGACAGCAAGCTCTATTGTTCGTTACGTTTCTCAACGTGCGGGTATTGGCATTAATGCTGGTCGTATTCGTGCGCTAGGCTCAGAGATCCGCAACGGTGAAGCTTTCCACACAGGTTGCATTCCATTTTATAAATACTTCCAAACGGCAGTGAAATGTTGCTCTCAAGGCGGCGTACGTGGTGGTGCAGCAACGGTATTCTATCCTATTTGGCACCGCGAAGTTCAGTCTCTATTAGTTCTGAAAAACAACCGTGGTGTTGAAGAAAACCGTGTTCGTCACATGGATTACGGTGTGCAACTAAACAAACTGATGTACGCTCGCTTAATTAAAGGCGCGAATATCAGCCTATTCTCTCCATCGGATGTACCTGGGCTATACGATGCATTCTTTGAAGACCAAGCTAAATTTGAAGAGCTTTACGTTAAGTATGAAGCCGATCAATCTATCAAACGTGAAACGATTAAAGCAGTTGAGCTATTCTCACTGTTAATGCAAGAGCGTGCTTCAACAGGCCGTATTTACATTCAAAACGTCGATCACTGTAATACCCACAGCCCATTCGACCCAAGTGTTGCACCGGTTCGTCAATCTAACTTATGTTTAGAAATCGCGCTTCCGACCAAACCTCTAAGTAATGTTGATGATGAAGAAGGCGAAATCGCCCTATGTACTCTATCAGCATTTAACCTAGGTGAAATTAAGTCACTTGATGACTTTGCTGAGCTATCGGATCTTGTCGTTCGTGCGTTAGATGCTCTACTAGACTACCAAGACTACCCGCTTCCTGCAGCACGCAAAGCAACCATGAACCGTCGTACTCTAGGCGTTGGTGTCATTAACTATGCTTATTACCTTGCGAAAAATGGTGTTAAATATTCAGATGGTAGTGCCAACGGCTTAACACACCGTACTTTTGAAGCCATTCAATACCACTTGCTGAAAGCATCGGTTGAATTAGCTAAAGAGAAAGGTGCATGCCCATCGTTCAACGAAACCACTTACGCAAAAGGCATTCTTCCAATCGACTCTTATAAGAAAGATTTGGATACCATTTGTGATGAACCTTTACACCTTGATTGGGAAGCGCTACGCAGCGAAATCACCACTCACGGTTTACGTAACTCTACCTTAACCGCGTTAATGCCATCTGAAACTTCTTCTCAGATTTCAAACGCAACCAATGGTATTGAGCCACCACGTGGATTTGTTTCAGTGAAAGCATCAAAAGATGGGATCTTGAAGCAAGTCGTGCCAGAATACCAAGCACTTAAAGATCAATACGAACTACTATGGCGTATCCCATCAA
Organism: Vibrio litoralis DSM 17657; assembly: GCF_000426765.1. GTDB lineage: Bacteria > Pseudomonadota > Gammaproteobacteria > Enterobacterales > Vibrionaceae > Vibrio > Vibrio litoralis. Next base: position 210,035 of record NZ_AUFZ01000017.1, read on the forward strand.
ATGATGGCTACTTACACCTAGTCGGCATTATGCAGAAATTTGTAGACCAATCTATTTCTGCCAACACTAACTACGACCCTAGCGTACAAGCCAACGGCAAAGTACCAATGAAGTTATTGTTGAAAGATCTATTAACTGCGTATAAATACGGCCTTAAAACGCTTTACTACCATAACACTCGTGATGGTGCGAGCGACGATCAAAATGATACAGCGGCAGTTGTTGAAGATGATGATTGCGCCGGCGGCGGTTGTAAGATCTAATTAAACACTTGAAATAACGTAGCCTGCCCTGTTGCAGGCTGCTTTCATAATCACTACCCAAGAAATCGCTCAGTGACCACTCTTCAACATATCACTAGCGCATGGATGGTTCCCAGACCGTTCATTTAAGAGGTTAACATGGCTTATACAATTTTTAATCAGAAGAAAAATGACCAACTCAAAGAGCCGATGTTCTTTGGCCAATCGGTTAACGTTGCACGTTATGACCAACAAAAGTTTGAGATTTTCGAAAAACTAATCGAAAAGCAATTATCATTCTTTTGGCGTCCTGAAGAAGTTGACGTATCAAGCGACCGCATTGATTACAACAAACTACCTGATCATGAAAAACACATTTTTATCAGTAATTTAAAGTATCAAACATTGCTTGATTCTATTCAAGGCCGTAGCCCAAATGTTGCCCTACTACCTTTAGTTTCTCTACCAGAATTAGAAACGTGGATTGAAACATGGTCATTCTCTGAAACCATTCACTCTCGTTCTTACACGCACATTATTCGTAATATCGTAAACGATCCAGGCGCAGTATTTGACGATATCGTTGAAAACGAATTTATCGTAAAGCGTGCTCGTGATATTGCCCATTACTATGATGAACTGATTCGTTTAACTAATGATTACCACCGTCACGGTGAAGGTACTCACGTGCTCAATGGCGAAACGGTTGAAATCAAACTTTATGATCTTAAAAAGCAACTTTACCTTTGCTTAATGTCAGTAAACGCACTAGAAGCGATCCGTTTCTACGTGAGCTTTGCATGTTCATTTGCTTTTGCAGAACGTGAGTTAATGGAAGGCAACGCGAAAATCATCAAACTGATTGCTCGTGATGAAGCCCTACACTTAACCGGTACTCAACACATGCTAAATATCTTACGTAATGGTCAAGATGACTTTAGCTTTATGCAAATTGCTGAAGAGTGTAAGCAAGATTGTTTTGATCTATTTAAACAAGCCGCTGAGCAAGAAAAAGAATGGGCAGAATACCTATTCAAAGACGGCTCTATGATCGGCTTGAACAAAGATATTTTATGCCAATACGTTGAATATATTACGAACATCCGCATGCAAGCAGTTGGCCTTGATATTGCTTACCCTGAAGCCACTAGCAACCCAATCCCTTGGATCAATGCTTGGTTATCATCAGATAACGTACAAGTCGCTCCACAAGAAGCGGAAATCAGTTCATACCTCGTAGGTCAAATTGATAACGAAGTTGGTTCTGATGATTTCGGAGATTTCGAACTGTAATGAAGATTTTGCAAATCAACGGGCTTACTCACGTTAATATTAAACCTGAACAGACTGTACTTGAAGCCATGGAAAGTGCTGGCCTTGAGCCTGAGTTCATGTGTCGTGACGGCCATTGTGGCGCTTGTAAGTGTGAGTTAGAAGTGGGTGAAATTGAGTACGTTGGTTTTGCATTAGCTTTCACTCAGCCAACAGAGATTTTGCCTTGCATCTGTAAAGCAAAATCAAATCTTGTACTGAACAAAGTTCGTTATCAAACCGTGAAGAAAAGAGCCTAACCTCACTCTTCACTTTGTTCATGTCAACTTTTACTACTAATAAAAAACGGGCTTGTGATTAATTCACAAGCCCGTTTCTTATCTAATTTAAACTAGTGTGATTAAAAGTCGTAGCTGATGCTCACTGTAGTATAGATTTCATCATTGCTCTTATCTGAAGCAACGTCGGTGTTATAAACATATTCAGCATCAAACACTAAAGCAACATCTCCCACTAAAATGTTCTTTAAATTCGCCCCTAAAGTATAGGTGGTATTGGATTCACCGTAATCGACTTCAGCATCCCCACCAATAGATAAAGTATCGGTTACCTTGGTTTTGGCATTTAAAAAACCATTGGCAATAATGTCTTCATTCACTTGGCTTGGATGATCTACATCACTAGGCTGACGCTTACTATAACGGTAACCAGGGCCACCACCGATATTCACTTTTGTCGTATCTGTATTGACTAACGCCCTTTCAATACCAGCAGTTACCGAATAAACATCACGGTAAGTTTCAAACTGATCATGTTCATATCGGTTATCAACAAACGCTTTATACTTGTCAGCAACTTGATAAGAAAGTTTATAACCTAGCTCATATTTATTCGTGCCATCTTCATCTGAATCTGACGTTTTCGTATAGTAACTACTGCCCGAAAAATCATGAGTCCATTTCACTTTCTCATACTTCAACCACCCCCCCGTATTGAGAGAGGTAGATGTTGTGGAAGCATTAGAATACAGAAAACCAAGCTTTGCTCCACCGCTAAATTGCCCTTGTTCCGTTGATGTTGCATCATCCGAAGCAAGAGCTGAAGCAGAAGAAAATAGCAGAGCAAAAGAAGATAAATAAAGAGTTGATTTCATGCAAAGCACCTTTTGTTAAATATGCGCGCACAATATTTAATATTGATCTCACATTTGTCATGTGAATGTCATGCAATTGAAAACCAATCTCATTTGATGGCTTTATCACCAAAGGTTACTCTTCAATAAAAGCCAAACGTTCAAAATGGCTTAACGTTGATAACATGCTGGTTTGTTGCAAGTACCTTCTCACCATATCTAGCATCAGAGTAGACAATAATATCTGTTGCGACTTCAATGGGTACGTTCGCGTAAATGAAACTTGCTGAGCAAAATGATATTCAGCAGAAATTAGAACCAGAGCGATACTTTCGTCTTCCATTTTGAAACTACCAACCACAATATCCGATTGGGTATCTTGACGGTATTCATCAGCAATCAGTAGTGCATCTTGTAATTCTGATAATGGTTGCGCTTTATTATCAACCACACTTTGTACGAACTTCTCTTGAGCTTTTACATCAAGTGATAAACTACGAGCGACTTCCCCACCGGTCACTTGCTCTAGTGCCGAGATCTGAGTTTGGCATTGCTCTAGTAAATTGCCAACCGAAGCAATTAAAGGCTGGTTGATTGACAGCGTAAATTCGGCTAACTCACCGCTAATTATCTCAATCACTTGTTCGATATTCGGGTCTTGATAAGGGCTGAATATTTTCACTTCAATAAATGGCATATAAGAGCGATAACCTAGGCTGAAACCATCAGGTAATTTCACCGATTTCAAACGGTCAGCAATCCCCGACTCACCGAGACCAAAAGTATAAAGCTTATTACATTCCAGCCTTTCAACATTGGGAAAGCGTTGCTTCAAACGCGGCAAAATTTCATCGGTTGTCATACGTTTGAATTCAGACGGCACACCAGGAGTAAAAAATACCACCGCATTATTAAGCTCGATACTAAAACCACAAGCCGTACCAACCGGGTTGTTGATCATCTCAGCACCAACAGGCAGCATCGCTTGCTTATCGTTACTTGCCGCCATTGGCCGACCTAGGCGAGCAAAATACTGAGTCATAATCTCTAACCACTCTTGATTAAGCTCTAACTCCACGCCAAGTGCCTTTGCCGCCGCTAATGCGCTAAGATCGTCAGTTGTCGGGCCTAACCCCCCATTCACAATTACTACATCACTTTTCAAGCTTAACGCGGTAATTTCGCTTTCTAATTCTTCTAACTGATCACCGACCGTACTGCGGTAGTGAATCGCAAACCCTTGCTCAAAAAATAACTCCGATAACCAAGACGCATTGGTATCAACAATATCACCATGCAAAACCTCTTCGCCCGTGCTGAGCATTGATACTTTCACCATTTTTCGTCCTTACTTGTCTCTTCTTTAATCAAATGATTGAAACATAACTTCTGAGCTTTTAGAACTTTATTCTTACATCAATCACTCTTATCTATACTAAAATTATCTTAAGTACTTCACTGATGATGAGGCTTCCATGACAAACAAAGTACTCTTTATTGCCAATATTTCTGGCCACGCCACCCCGCAAACACTACAGCACCTTGCTCACGTAACTCATGAACATGGCGGTAGTTGGATTACTAGTAAAATTAATTACCTTGATGATCAAATTGCAGGATTAATCAAAATTCAGTGCCCCGAATCAAGCCTAGAAATGATTCAAACGGCATTTGACGAAGCCTCAGGTTTACAAGCTCACTTTGTGCAATCACAAGAAAATAAACACGCAGAGGATGACGTGTATGAATTACGATTCGATAGCCAAGAACAAGCAGGGATCATTAAAGAACTGACTCACATCTTAGAGAGAGAACGCGCTAATATTTTAAGCATTGATACTCAGCGCCTATTTCTCGCAGGCGAAAATGGCATCAGCGCCAATCTCTTTACATCGCAATTCAGTATTACTATTCCAGAAGAAACGAATATTAAAGATGTAATTGCAGAGCTAGAAGCGATCACCCAAGGTACTCGAGTCATTGATGTGACATCTATGTTGTCGAAAGAAGAGTAAAATTCAAACGTGACAAAAATGTTAAATATGGCATTCTGGACTTCTATAAAAAGGAGAACCAAATGTTACGGACGATTACTCAATTATTCCCAGTATGGGCAATTTTAATATCCACCTTGGCTTATATGCAGCCAACTATTTTTCAACCATTAAAATCTTATATCGTGCCTTTATTGGTTGTGATTATGATGTCGATGGGGCTAACACTGAAAGCCAGTGATTTTGCGAATGTCGTAAAACAAAAATTGGCTGTTACGATTGGCATCATTTTACAATTTACGGTTATGCCTCTTGTCGCCTTGCTGATCAGTTATGTTCTAGGATTTAGTCCTGAACTAACGGTTGGTATGGTGTTAGTCGGCAGCGTAGCCGGTGGTACATCATCCAATGTAATGTGTTATTTAGCCAAAGGGGATGTGGCACTTTCTATATCTATGACCGCAATTTCAACATTACTAGGCGTGCTTCTTACTCCATTCCTATCTGAACTTTTAGCAGGACAAGCTGTTGATGTTCCGGCAGCAGCAATGTTGATGAGCCTAGTGAAGATTGTATTACTACCAGTGGCAATCGGAATTTTCATTAACCAATTCTTCCATGATGTAACGAAGAAACTCGATTCAATACTTCCCCTAATTTCAATGGCTGCCATTGTGATGATTATTGGTATCGTTATTGCGCTCAATGCTTCTCAATTTGCGGCGATAGGCCCAATCATTGCACTTGCAGTTGTTCTACATAATGGGTTTGGCTTATTGGCGGGATATTGGGGGTGTCGTTTATTAGGCTTTAATGAAACGATTTCGCGTACTATCGCATTTGAAGTAGGCTTACAAAACTCAGGTCTTGCTACTGCTCTTGCAATGAAGTTCTTTACACCTGCTGCGGCTATGCCGGGAACGCTATTCTCGCTTTGGCACAATATTTCAGGCTCAATCTTGGCTGGGTACTGGTCACGAAAAACAGTTCAAGATGACTCATCTGTCAACGCACAGCCTCAAGTTGAGAAATCATAATCTAGTGCCATTTAGATTATTCTGATTAACAATGGCAACAAGGACTTCGCCACTTTCAACGAAGTCCTTTTTTATTAATGCCCTAGTGCTGAAAGATCAAACTCTAACTCACCAGAATCTAATACGATAAACGTCACTTTATTTTTATCAGTACCGGTTAAATCGATATTGGTACAAGGGCTAAATACGAACCAATCATATTGATAGGCAAGCGAATAACGTGCCTTATCCAAGTAAGTCACATCTATAATTTGAATACCATTATCATTAAGGGCTCTAGGGTCGATATAATCTAAATTTGGAATTAGCTGGCGTTCAATTTTATCTTGGTTCTTTATCAGAAAATCTTTTAAGAGATTAGCAACAGCTTCACCGTGAGAATCAATAACACCGGAATAGATAATTTTCATGAAACGATATCCCTTTTCAATACAGGTAGCAGCACTCTAACGCCCCACCATGTAGAATGCAAAAAGCCGCGTGACCATTTAAGTTTAAACTTACCTAAGCGAACAACACGGCTTGAAAATAGTATTTCTAATTGTGTGATTATTTAACCGACCACTGAGATAGAGAGCGTTTGAAATCTTGATAATCGAATTCGTTCAACTTTTGGATATCACCATTACTACGCTGGCAGTAAATACTTGGCATTTTCAGACCATTAAACCAATTGAGTTTCACCATGGTATAACCTGCGCTATCGAGAATATGCAATCGCTGGCCTATTTTTAATGGCTCATCAAATTTAGCAACGCAGAATTGATCACCCGCCAAACATGAACATGAACCTATCACATATTCATGCTCTCCATTTTCAGAGGCTTCGCCAATTGACGCTGGCTCATTGTAGATCAACGTATCTAAACGATGTGCTTCGGTGGCTGAATCAACAATCGCTGTTTTCATGCCGTTTTCAACAATATCGACAACGGTAACGACCAAATCAGCTGTTTTGGTAATAATCGCTTCACCTGGTTCAAGGTAAAGTTGTACACCATGTTTTTCGCTAAATAATTTCAACGCTTGTGCGAGTTTTTCAACTTCATAACCTGGCCAAGTAAAGAATACCCCACCTCCTAGGCTCACCCAGTCAAGCTTATCAAGGTAGGCACCAAAACGTTCTGAAATGCTATTTAGTAATTCGACGAAGTCATCGGCTGATTTGTTTTCACAGTTCATGTGAAACATGACGCCATCGAGTTCATCAAACAACTCACTGGTTAATTGGGCTTCTTGTACTCCTAAACGTGAGAACTGACGAGCAGGATCGGCTAAGTCTTGTCCAGCGCGGCTCACACCCGGATTTAAACGCACACCAATCGATGCCTTTCCTTCAACCAAATGACGATGCGCATCAAGTTGGCTTAAGGAATTGAAGATCATCTTGTCACAAATGCCAACCACTTGTTTTACGTCTTCTTCACTGTAACCCACGCTATACGCATGATTTTCTTTTCCAGAGTTCTCACCACCAAAAGTTTCGTGGCCAAGCATCACTTCGTAAGGCCCACTACTGGTTGTGCCATCAAGATACGGTTTGATGATGTCAAACACGCCCCAAGTTGAAAAACACTTCAGCGCCAATACTAGCTTTACACCACTTAGCTCTTTTAAGCGCTTCGCAATTTCAAGATTATGGATAAGTTTGTCTTCATTGATCATGAAGTAAGGGGTTGGGAGGTTGTTAGGCATAGGTAATTCCATATAACGATTTTCGAGCACTGCGTTTCTCGTATCTAGAGCGCGATGCTTCTCGAAAAAGATATAAAACAGCCATAACGAATGCTATGGCTGTTGTTATTAATTGAGTCTGCCAGCTTTACTCGAGTAACGAAACACGAGCAACGAGATACGGCTTTACTTTAGAATATTAATCTTCGGCTGACCCGGTTCTAACTCTTGAACATGCCAATCAAGACCGATGCTTGGCATTGTTTCTAGGAAGCCATCTGGGTCAAGTTGTTCCATATTGAACACGCCTGCTTCATTCCAGCTACCTTTAAAGTATTGCAGAGCAGCGGTAATTGCTGGAACACCAGTGGTGTAGGCAATCGCTTGATGTTCAACATCTTGGTAAGCCACTTCATGATCAGCGTTATTATAAATAAATACGCTGCGCGCTTTACCATCTTTTGTGCCTTGCACCCAAGTACCAATACACGTTTTACCTGTGTAGCCCGGTGCGAGTGATGTTGGATCTGGCAATAATGCTTTCAGCACTTTCAGCGGTTCAACTACCGTGCCATCTTGCAGGGTAATTGGATCTGGGCTTAATAGGCCAATGTCTTTCATGCAGTTGAAGTAGTTTAAGTAAGTATCGCCAAAGCCCATCCAGAATTCGATACGTTTTGCGGGAATGAATTCCTGCATTGAACGAACTTCATCATGCGCCATTGAGTACACTTTAAACTCACCACAATTTGGGAAATCAAACTCAAGCATACGTGTATGACATGGTACTTGTTTCCAGCTGCCCTCTTCCCAATAGAAAGAATCACCTTGAATTTCAAGCATGTTGGTTTCAGGGTCAAAGTTAGTGGCAAACTTTTTACCATGATCGCCGGCGTTAACATCCATGACATCAATGGTATCGATTTCATCAAATAGGTGCTTAACCGCGTAAGCGGCAAACACACTCACTACGCCCGGATCAAAACCTGCTCCTAGAATACCTGTGATACCCGCTTCAGCGAATTTTTCACGGAACGCCCACTGTGGATCGTAAGCTTCTGGTACTTGCTGACCTTCACTACATAAATCCACCGCTACTGAAGTATCTAGATAAGACACTTTCGCCTGGTAACACGCTTCCATAATAGTCACGTTCACCCACGGAGGACCGGCGTTAATAACCAAATCAGGTTTAACTTCATTGATGAGCGCTACTAAAGATGCCACATCATCGGCGTCTACAAATCGTGCTTCTAATTTCTTCGATGGGTCTTTAAGGTTGTTTTTACCTTTGATCGACTCGATGATTTTTTCACATTTCGCAATCGTACGAGACGCTAACGTAATATCACCTAGTACATCATTGTTTTGAGCCGCTTTATGCGCCACTACCCAACCAACACCACCTGCGCCAATTTGTAAAATAGACATCTTTAAGTCACCTTCCTTCTTAGGAGTTATAAAACTATTTGAAGTTAACGAAATCCACCTACCTCATACCTTGAGCACCACCAGCGTCAAACCATAAAATAGATATCTTTCAATCAACTTCCTTATTAAGGGTTAATCAATTACTTTCGTTCTAGTAGAACTATTAAAAATAAGTATAAGAATGGGCAGATTGGTCTGAATACTGCCCAGAACATAAATTAATGAGTTAATGCATTTTCCGCTGTAAGTACTTGAGCCAACTCTGTCACATCATTTAGTAATGCTTCGAAATCATTCAGAGTTAAGCATGGATTTAAAATCGTGAATTTCAGCGCTGCTTTACCATCGACAGTGGTTTCACCTAATACAGCCACACCACGAACCAAAGCTTCGATGCGAATTTGACGATTTAAGTCATTTAACGCTTGCTCGTTCAAGTTAGCATTGCTGTAACGCATTAATACCGTTGAAAGTGCTGGCGGAGCCAGAAGTTCAAATGCGGCATTATTTGCAACCAATTGCGCCACTTCATGGGTTTGATCGATCAAGTGATCGTACATTTCACCTAGCGCTTTAGTACCGACACTTTGCATTGTCATGAATACTTTCAAAGCATCAAAGCGACGTGTGGTTGCCATTGATTTATCGACTAGGTTTGGCAGTTCATCGGTTTCACGGTTTAGGTAGTCCGCGTGATGCAGCAAGTACTTAAAGTTGGCCTTATCTTTCACCAACACTGCGCCACAGCTAATTGGTTGATAGAACAACTTATGGAAATCAACACTGATTGATTGAGCTCGCTCAATACCCGCTAAACGGTTTTTATGACTACTTAGAATTAACGCGCCACCATAAGCACCATCAACATGCAGCCACATATCATGAGCTAATGCTAAGTCGGCTAAGGTGTTTAAATCATCAATCGCGCCGTGATCGGTCGTACCGGCAGTGCCGACCATCGCAAATGGAATTAAGCCTTCTGCTTTTAATTGGTTTAAGGTGTCGGCCATCGCATCGGTGTTAATCGTGCCGTCGTTATGAGTATCCACACAAACAACCGCGGCTTCACCTAAGCCCATTAATGACGCTGTTTTTTGTACTGTGAAGTGAGATTTCTTCGAACATATGATACGTAATTTATCGGCATAGTCTGGTAAACCTAACTTTTGAATCGAATGCTGACTTAACTTATCGGCAATCCAATCACGAGCTAACAATAAGCCCATTTGATTACTTTGCGTGCCACCACTGGTAAATACGCCATCCGCGTTATCCCCCATGTTGTAACGGTCACATAACCAATCCACTACTCGTTGCTCCACATAAGTGGCTGCTGATGCTTGATCCCATGAATCCATAGACTGATTTAAAGAAGCAATCATGGCTTCCGCTGCAATCGCTGGTACTAATGGCGGAGTATGCAGGTGAGCAATACAACTTGGATGTTGAACAAAAATCGAGTTCTTCGCCACCAAGTTTGTTGTGCTGTTAATTACCTGCTGCAAATCACTGTTACTAGAATCAAGATTAACCGCTTCGATTTGCGCTTTTAACAGCTGAGGTTCAATGCCTGAATATGGCTTATCTACCGCTTCAAATACTGCTTTCATTGCTTGAGTGGTTTGATTCATGGCTTTTTCAAAACTATCCGCACCATGCGCACCTGTCTGAATAAAGTGTTGCTGCCAATCTTGATGATTCGCTTTTTCTTTAGTTGGATCAATACCACCACCAGCGGCAATGATGGCTTCTTTAAGCGTTTTCAAAGCGAAATCAATTTGCTCAAAGCTGATGATTACTGGCGGTAAGAAACGTAATACCGAACCATCACGACCACCTTTTTCAATCATCAAACCACGCTCTAATGCTGCGCGTTGGATCTTAAGCGTTAATTCTGGCGCTGATACAGGCTCACCAAACTTATTCAACTCGCCACTTGGTTGCACTACTTCTGCGCCAAGCATCAAACCTTTACCACGAACTTCCGCAATACAGCCGACTTCTTGTTGAATTTTTTCTAGTCCAGCACGTAAGTACTGCCCCGCCACTTTGGCATGCTCAACTAAGTTATCACGTTGAATGATTTCCAATGCTTTCGCGCCAGAGACCATTGCTAATTGGTTGCCACGGAAAGTACCAGTGTGTTCACCTGGATTCCAAGTATCAATTTCTTTATTGAATACCAAAATAGACATTGGTAAACCGCCACCAATCGCTTTTGATAAACAAAGAATATCTGGTGAAATGCCTGACTCTTCAAAAGCAAAGTTATGACCAGTTTTACCCACGCCGCATTGGATTTCATCAAAGATCAATAAGATGCCATGCTCTTGAGTAATACGACGTAATTCGCGTAACCAAAACGCAGGTGCAGGAATCACTCCGCCCTCGCCTTGAACTGGCTCAACAATAATTGCAGCAGGCTTTTGAATACCGCTTTCATCATCATTTAGCATACGTTCGATATAACGAATATTTTGCTTAGCACCTTCATCGCCACCCATACCAAACGGGCAGCGTAGGCTATATGGAAACGGCATAAAGTGCACGTCAGACATTAAGCCAGTACGACGCGCTTTAGTACCTAGATTCCCCATCATTCCCATGGTGCCATTGGTCATACCATGATAAGCACCACGGAAGGCAATCATGGTGTTACGACCAGTCGTCTGCTTAGCCAGTTTAATTGCCGCTTCTACTGCATCGGCTCCTGATGGACCACAAAACTGAATCACTGAGTTTTCGGCAAAATTCTCAGGTAGGAATGATTTCACCTGCTTAATAAAACGATCTTTTGCGGGCGTCGTAATATCTAAAGTTTGGTAAGGCAGTCCCGTATCAAGCTGCTCTTTTAATGCTTGGTTGATTTCTGGGTGGTTATAACCCAGCACCAAGGTTCCCGCGCCTGCTAGGCAATCTAAAAACAACTGGCCACGGGTATCTTCAACTAAAGCGCCATAAGCACGTTTAATTGCGATAGGTAAACGACGTGGATAAGAACGAACCGCTGATTCATGCTGTTCTTGATCCAGTAACACTTGATCAAGGGCAAGATCGTACACACCATCAACATAAGGAATATTGGTGGTGAATGGCATTTGGGCTTGGTTAAGCTCAAAATCAAAAGCAGTGGTCATTGATAAACCCTTAAACGGTATTTACTCAGAAGTTTGAGCTACAGACGTGATCATCAACGCTGCAATTTCAAATATGAAGAGTATTGATATTAAATACTGACTGAATTACCAGCCAAACCGACTTCAATGAAAATAAGTCATTAATTCAAATTGAAGACACCAAACACAGCCCTTGCCTACAAATAAATTTGCAAACAATAGGCGAGAAATGCAAAAAGCAAATCAGAGGTTAGCGAATAGAACTCAAGGTTCCGTTATATTTGAACTTCGTCGGCTTAGCGGAGTACAAGTGTAAGAGTTTAAACTTGTAATATGAGATCGCTTCATCGTGCGCAAAAAGGCCACAATTGAACGATTAAGATGAGTGAAGCTGATTTTTAAAATCTGGATTAATGTATTCAAAGTTGGGCTTCCTATAACAATGCGGATGTCTTTCGCATCGGTTCCCGTCTACTGATTAACTCGATGTTAACAGTACCTACTCATACGTAATGGCACAATCAGCTTGAATGTCCTTACGCGTATCCCCCTAAGGTAAATCTATCGTTAGAATTAACGATAACCTTGAGATTGTGGCGGAAAATAACATAGAAATTATTTTCAACGCAAACGATTTTTATCACACATAATAAAGGGGAGAATAAATTTAATTATTCTCCCCTCGTTTCATATTTCCGTTCTATCTTAAAAGTACTTGATTAGCCACTATTTACGACTTTTTAACCTTATACATAGCTTGAATTTCTTTTTTGTATTTTTCGTAAATCTTTTTACGACGTAACTTCAAGGTTGGCGTTATCAAGCCGTCTTCAATCGAGAACTCTTTTGGCAACAAGGTGAATTTTTTGATTTTTTCAAAGCCTGCCAATTCTTTTTGAAGATGCTTTAAACGTTGTTCAAAATGTTCAACCACATGACTATGCTTTAATAGCTCTATCGGTGATTCATAATGAATGCCCTTTTCTTTTGCCCAAGCATCCAATGATTCAAACGCCGGAACAATCAAGGCAGTAACGTAGTTTTTCGCATCGGCCACAATCGCCACTTGCTCAATGAAAGAACAGCTGCCCACTTTTCCTTCTACTCGCTGAGGCGCGATATATTTGCCATTCGAGGTTTTCATTAACTCTTTGATGCGATCAGTAATATACAAGTTACCATCTTCATCAAACTGCCCAGCATCACCGGTTTTTAGCCAACCATCTTCAAAGGTTTCTGCGGTATCTTCAGGGCGGTTGTAATAACCTTTCATGACAATGTCACCACGGATCAAGATTTCGTTATCTTTTCCGAGCTTCACTTCTGTTTGGCTTAACGGCTGTCCATTCGATCCCGTCACGCGGTTCGCAATAGTATTACAGGTCACCGTTGCGGTGGTTTCCGTCATACCATAGCCACATAACACTGGAACATTAATCGCATGAAAAAAGCCGGCCACGTCTGCATCTAATGCTGCGCCGCCACAAGGCATAAATTTCAAACGTCCACCAAGCGCATTTTGCAACTTACTAAAGACTAATTTGGTCGCTAGTGTATTTTGCCACTCAAGAAAAACACTTGATGCACGACGGCCTTGGCTAGCTTCAAATTGCTTCTTACCTACCTTCATCGCCCAGGCAAAGATCAGCTGTTTAGCCTTGCTGCCTTTAGTTACTTGTTCTTGAATTGCGCTATACACTTTTTCTAGAAATCTTGGGACTACGCACAGAGTATTAGGCTTGGTCGCGCTGATCGCTTGCTTAACACGGTTGGTATCTTGCAAGTAAACGTTCTTACCACCACGAGCTAAAACATAAAATGACCAGCTGCGCTCAAATACATGGCTCAAGGGTAAAAACGCAAGAGAAGTGTCACCTTCCGTAAAGCCTAGTACTTCATCATGTTGAGAGATCGTAGAAGCAAAATTACGGTAGTCCAGCATCACTCCTTTCGGATCGCCAGTAGTACCCGAGGTATAAATAAGCGTGACTAAATCATCGAGCAGAGCTTGTTCAACTCGAATCGCTAGCTCTTGATGTTGTGATTGCTCTACTTGATACGTTTCCGCCAATAACTCATCAAGATGCCAATGATTTGGGCGTACTTTCAACTTTACCGAACTATCAAACACAATCACTGATTCAATATTAGGTAAGGCATCTTGCAATTCACACGCCATTTGATACTGCTGAGCATCATTAACGAACAACACTTTAGCTTCAGCATCATTTAAAATAAATTGCGCTTGTTCGAGTGTACTGGTTGGGTAGATAGGAACAATCACCGCCCTAGCCTTTAAACTAGCTAAATCGGCACACGTCCACTGCGGGCAGTTTTGCGAAAGAATGGCACATTTATCTTGGATTGAAACACCAAGCTTAATTAACACTTTTGCCAGTTTATCGGTTTGTTCTTCAAGCTTCTGCCAAGTAACAAGGTTCCATGGAGCCTCAATTTCAAAGCCTTCCAACGCAATTTGATCTGCGCGTTGCTGAGCTTGGTGTTTAAACAAACGGATAAGATGATAAGCATCAAGAGACATAAATAGATTCCAGTTGAGCGTACAGGCGTTTCGATTTGGCGCAATATTACCCTATAACAGGAAAAAAACGAAACAGTTGTAAGCTCAAAGGGTACAAATAAGAAAAATATTCATAATAAACTAATACAAAGGATAGGCTTTATGAGTGACAACTTTAAATACCGCCAACCCAAAAAAGCCCCAATCATTTCTGATCAGGGCTTTCTTAATTGGGTGCGACACACGAGGTTCCCTGCTTTTATGGACTAGGCGTGACCTCAGCCTTGGCAAGGTTACGCCCTACCAATTGAACTGGCGTCATTCAAAGATCTCGAAATTAGTAAACTTATAGATGTAAAAAAGCCCCAATCATTTCTGATCAGGGCTTTCTTATTTGGAGCGACACACGAGGTTCCCTGCTTTTATGGACTAGGCGTGACCTCAACCTTGGCAAGGTTACGCCTTACCAATTGAACTGGCGTCATTCAAAGGTCCCGAACCTCGAAATTAGTAAACTTATAGATGTAAAAAAGCCCCGAGCATTTCTGAGCGGGGCTTTCTTATTTGGAGCGACACACGAGGTTCGAACTCGTGACCTCAACCTTGGCAAGGTTGCGCTCTACCAGCTGAGCTAGTGTCGCATTTGCTACATAAATGTAGACTTTAATAGATGGTGCCCCGGGCCGGACTTGAACCGGCACAGCGCGAACGCCGAGGGATTTTAAATCCCTTGTGTCTACCAATTCCACCACCAGGGCACGCAATTCTTTATTGCGATGCCTTAACTGAAAAGTTAGAACACCATCTGACACTGAACGTTCATTCAATATCGCAAAATTTGGAGCGACACACGAGGTTCGAACTCGTGACCTCAACCTTGGCAAGGTTGCGCTCTACCAGCTGAGCTAGTGTCGCTTTGTCTCAATTTAAGCAAGATTATGGAGGCGCCTCCCGGAGTCGAACCGAGGTCCACGGATTTGCAATCCGCTGCATAGCCACTCTGCCAAGGCGCCTTACCTTGCGAAGAACTTAACTCTTTCGAATTACGTTGCGTTCCTCTTGAGTACGGGATGGCATTTTACGGATTAAGCCAAGCACGTCAACACTATTTTTCGATTTTTAAATCGTTTGTCTATTTTGCAGTCAAAAACCGTTATATCGCACATTTTAACGTCTAATTTTGTCGATATTTCTGACAGAAAACTGAGAAAAAATCTCTTAGCTATTAGAAGCTAGAAGCAAAAAGCCCTACATAATCTTTTTTATAATGAAGAATATGCAGGGCTCTGGTAATTCAGCTTTCAATTGACTTAATTAATCACTTTCACTAGCCAGTAGATCTCCTTTGGCGGCTTTCAAGTATTGATACATCGACCAATATGTCAGAGCGGTTGCTATGTATAAAGTAATATAACCTAGCCATACCATCCAATCATCATAACGCCAGATCAGTACCCACAAGGCAAACATTTGTGACAGTGTCTTCCATTTGCCAATCCAAGAAACCGCAACGCTCGCACGCTTGCCAATTTCGGCCATCCACTCACGTAAGGCTGAAATAATAATTTCACGAGCTATCATAGTCGCTGCCGGAATGGTAATCCAAATAGAGTGATAATGTTCTGTAATTAAAATGAGTGCTGCGGCAACCATTACTTTATCGGCAACAGGATCTAAAAAAGCACCAAAACGAGACGTTTGACCTAATTTTCTTGCTAGCACCCCATCAAGCCAATCGGTAACCCCTGCAATCCAAAATATTATGGCAGCTGCAAAAGGCGACCATGAATAAGGCAGATAGAAAACGGCAACGAAAACAGGGATTAACGCAAGTCGAAGTAAAGTTAAAATATTTGGTATTGTAAATCGCATAATTACGTCTCTTGGAGAGTGCGGCTTAATGTTGCGTTAAAACGTCTAGGGTTTCAATGCTTCATGGATGATTTCTGCCAAAGATTTGCTGATCCCAGGAACTTTGGCTATTTCTTCTACAGTTGCTCGTTTTAATTCTTGTATACCACCCATATATTTCAGTAAAGCTTGGCGGCGTTTCGGGCCTACGCCTTCAATACCTTCTAAAGTACTGGTTCTTCGGGTCTTGGCTCTTTTCGCACGGTGACCACTGATCGCATGATTATGGCTTTCATCACGAATATGCTGAATCAAATGCAATGCTGGTGCGTCACTCGGCAAATTGAACTCTTCACCGGTAACTTTAATTAACGTTTCTAAACCGGGCTTTCTGGTGACACCTTTGGCGATACCAATTAGTTCTGGTTTTTTCGGCCAGTCTTGCCAATGTTTTTGGATTATCTCATAAGCACGGTTAAGTTGTCCCTTACCACCGTCAATAAAAATCACATCCGGTATCTTTTCGGCATATATTTCATCAGTATATTGTTGTTTAGAATAACGACGCTCTAATACCTGCCCCATCGCGGCATAATCATCACCGCCCGTGATACCGTCAATATTGTAGCGACGGTACTCTTGTTTAACCGGACCTTCACGGTTAAAAACCACACAAGAAGCGATAGTGCTTTCACCCATGGTATGACTGATATCGAAACATTCCATGCGCTCAATACGTTCCATACCAAACTCAGCTTCTAACTCTTTAACTCGCTGATTCACAGTCATTTTATGACTAATCTTCGACGTTAACGCACTGCGAGCATTGGTGTTGGCCAAATTAAGGTAACGACCTCGGATCCCTCTAGGGCTGACATGGAATGTAACTTTACGGCCAGCAATTTCGGTTAATGCGGCTTGTAATGGGCTTTCATCATCGAATAGATCAACGTTATAAGTAATGCGATTTGGAATAGTCGACGCTTCATTATGACTTAAATAATACTGATTCAAGAAGCTCGAAAATACTTCGTGGTCATCGGTATTATTAGGAATTTTAGGAAAGTGACTGCGGCTACCCAGCACTTTACCTTGCCTGATCATTAAAATATGAACGCAAGCTAGGCCATTTTCTTTGGCAAAGCCAATCACATCCATATCTTCTGCGCTGTCATTGGATACTGATTGTTGCTCTTGCACACGACGTATCGCTTGAATTTGATCGCGATACTTAGCCGCTTTTTCAAACGCTAACGCTTGGCTTGCCTCGTCCATTCTTTGAATTAAAGCATTCAACACCAGGTCATCTTTGCCTTGTAAGAATAACCGAACATAGTTGACACTTTCCGCATATTCTTCATCACTAATCAGACCTTTAACACACGGGCCTGAACAGCGTTCAATTTGATACATCAAACATGGCCTAGTGCGATTGGCATAAATGCTGTCTTCACATTGGCGAACCGGGATGATTTTTTGTAATAGATGAAGCGTTTCTCGTACTGCCCCTGCATCAGGATAAGGGCCGAAATACTCCCCTTTCCTTTTCTTTGCGCCACGATGATAGGCAAGACGAGGATGCTTGTGTTTGGTAATTAAAATATAGGGGTAAGATTTATCATCCCTTAATAGCACATTGTATTTAGGAAGATATTGCTTGATGTAGTTGTGCTCTAAAATTAAGGCTTCGGTTTCGGTGTGCGTCACCGTGACATCAATTTTGGCAATATGACTAACTAGAGCCTTGGTTTTTTCGTTATCTAGATTCTTACGAAAGTAACTGGAAAGACGTTTGAATAGATTTTTTGCCTTACCAACATAAATAACGTCAGCCTCGGCGTTATACATACGATAAACGCCAGACTGTTCAGAAACTGTCGATAGAAAAGAAGCAGGATCAAACGAATTTGGCACTACAGAGTCTCTGTATTTATCATGCCATAACGGATTGCGAGATGGGTTAACTCTACGTCACCACTAATATCAAGCTTGCTAAACAGGCGGTAGCGATAGCTATTTACTGTCTTAGGGCTAAGATTAAGCTGCTCGGATATATCCGTTACTTTTTGTCCTTTGGTGATCATCATCATGATCTGTAGCTCACGTTCAGATAGCTCTTTAAATGGATTATCTGAAGGTGCTGAAAATTGACTCAATGCCATCTGTTGCGCGATTTCAGGTGAAATATAACGCTGACCGCTGTTGACCATTCTAATCGCATTGACCATTTCATCTGGCGCAGCACCTTTAGTTAGATAACCAGCAGCACCTGCTTGCATGACTTTGGTTGGAAATGGATTTTCAGTATGTATTGTTAGAACAATGATTTTAATATCAGGATTAAAACGTAAAATTTTCTTGGTGGCTTCAAGGCCGCCAATACCTGGCATATTCATATCCATCAAAATAACGTCCGCGTGATTAGCACGGCACCATTTTACAGAATTCTCACCACTGTCAGCTTCCCCTACTACTTTCATTCCACGGACGTCTTCAATTATACGTCGAATCCCTGTGCGAACCAGTTCGTGATCATCTACAAGGAAAACATTTATCACTCTTGTATCTCCACACTTGGATTATCGCTAAACTAACGAGATTATTAATCGTTAGTCACTACATTCTAACTTATTTGCCGCCACAAAATGAGTGCTAATATCAGAATCCGTACTGTTTTGTGACCAACCCACAATAAATATAATCATCTATGTGAGTAGGTTGTATAAACCTACATCTAGTAAGCTTTATAAAATCAAGTAATTACAGATGCATTATTAATGGTTTGATTAAGAATGCAAGGTCGGAATAGAAATTTTATTTTACCACTTTGAGTATATACCTAAACTTTCAATCGAGATTGGTTGAAAACTCGCATCATTATCAATCAGTTTGTTATCATATTCCCCTTAAACAACTCTGGATATATTTTCACTTGAATGGTTCATCAGACATCAATACCTCCAATATCGACCAAGGCTTTGTGCTGACACGACAAGCTCGTGATTTACACCATTCTGGCTCCCAGACGCAAATTGAACTTTGGGTCGCGACCGATAACGGACCAACCCAATTATTAATTGCCGCCGAGCGTAGTGTGTTTTTCGTTTTACAAGAACACCAACAGACCGTTAGTAATGTATTAAAACAGCAACATATCCCCTTTGAAATTCAACCAGTTGCACTCAAAACTTTTAGCCAGCAACCGGTTTGTGCTTGTTACTTTGACAATATTCAATTAGCCAACCAAGCTAAAAACATTTTAGCTCAATCGAATATCGACTGCTTTGAAGATGATATCCGCCTGACTGACCGCTACTTAATGGAACGATTTATCCGCGGAGGCATTCAATTTACCGGTCAGTTTTCACAGCAGAAGCATTATAAGAAAGTCACACAAGCTCGCTGTAAATCGGTATTCTACCAGCCTAATCTCACAGTGGTTTCTTTAGATCTCGAATGTTCAGAAAAAGGCATCTTGTATTCGGTTGGTCTCGATTCAAAAATGGATAGTCGAGTCATCATGATTGGTTCGCCACAAAAGTATGACGCAGAAATTAACATTCAGTGGGTAGAAAACGAATATACCCTCTTAACCGCCTTAGTCGATTGGTTTGAACAATTTGATCCCGATATCATCATTGGGTGGAATGTGATTGATTTTGACTGTCGATTATTAGCCAAGCGAGCAGAATGGCATAAACTGCCGCTGAAACTAGGCCGAGCGCAACAAAAGTTGTATTTCAGACAATCCAATAATACTCAGCAAGGTTTTGTTTCTATTCCGGGCCGGGTGGTTTTAGATGGCATCGACACCTTAAAAACCGCGACCTATCACTTTAATTCGTGGGCGTTAGAATCTGTGGCTCAAAGCCTACTCGGGGAAGGAAAAATCATCCATGATCCGTTTAATCGTATGGATGAAATCAATCGCCAATTCCGCGAAGATAAAATTTCTCTTGCCACTTATAACCTGCAAGATTGCCGTCTAGTCACGCGCATTTTTGAGCAAACTCATTTACTGCAATTTGCTATTGAACGCTCACGATTAACCGGTGTAGAGCTCGATCGTATTGGTGGTTCAGTTGCCGCCTTTACCAATTTGTATTTACCACAATTGCATCGCGCCGGTTATATCGCGCCAAATCTTCACTCTGAAAACTGGTTCGCAAGTCCTGGTGGTTACGTGATGGATTCCGATCCCGGACTCTACCATTCTGTACTAGTACTCGATTTCAAGTCACTCTACCCTTCAATTATTCGTACCTTTCTGATTGATCCTATGGGGCTAGTTGAAGGATTAAAACTTGAAATAGGCCAAGAAGATAATCAAGCCGTCGCCGGATTTCGCGGTGGGCAATTTCACCGTAGCAAACACTTTTTACCTAACATGATTGAAGCATTGTGGGCGGCGCGAGATGTCGCCAAGAAAAATAATGAAGCGGCCTTTTCGCAAGCCATTAAGATCATCATGAATTCATTTTACGGCGTACTCGGCTCTTCTGGTTGTCGTTTCTTTGATACTCGGCTGGCCTCTTCTATTACCATGCGTGGCCATGAGATCATGAAGCAAACCCGAGTATTAATCGAAGAAAAAGGTTACCAAGTAATTTATGGCGATACTGACTCTTTGTTTGTCTCTTTAATTGAGCCCCACAACCAGCAACAAGCCGATCAAATTGGCCAAAAACTGATTAAAGAAATTAACTTGTGGTGGCAGCAACATATTAACGAAGAATTTAACCTGCAATCGGCACTAGAGCTTGAGTACGAAACCCATTATCAACGATTTTTAATGCCTACCATTCGCGGATCTGAAACCGGTTCGAAAAAACGCTATTGCGGTCTTATCAATACCGATGGAAAAGAAAAGATGGTGTTCAAAGGATTAGAAAGTGCTCGCACTGACTGGACACCACTGTCACATCACTTCCAACACAAACTGTATTCGATGATCTTCCATGACGAAGACCCGCAAGCCTTTATTCGCCAATATGTTGAAGATACGCAAAATGGAGTTTATGACTGTGATCTTGTCTACCAAAAGCGCCTACGTCGAAAACTCAGTGAATATCAGAAAAATATTCCACCACAAGTCAGAGCGGCGCGTTTAGCCGACGAAAAGAATGCACGCCGAGGACGTCCTTTGCAGTATCAAAATAAAGGGAGAATAGAATATCTGTTTACGCTCAATGGCCCAGAGCCTAAAGATTATTTAGAAAGCCCTATCGACTATCAACACTATATTGATAAACAGATTAAACCGGTTGCCGATGCGATTTTGCCTTTTATCGGCTTAGACTTTGAATCAATTATAGCACCACAAATTGGTCTATTTTAATATGCACCCTTCGTACTTGAAGCTCCAGCTTTGTTGACGACGCTCATTCACCCCAATCATTTAGACAAGCTAAACTCATGGAGCTTCATTCACTTGTCGCCTCACTGCAACCCCAATTACTTTGGGTATAAGCTAAACTAATAATTATTTTTGGTATTAGATTAAGATCGTGATATTTTCTCGCTCAAACATACTTTCAAACACAAGAGCCTCTGTGCTTCTTAGATTTAACTCAGGAAAAATCATGCCTAAAGCTAGTGATATTAAAAAAAATGCCGTTGTAGAACTAAACGGTCGTGTATTCTCTGTACGTGAGATCAGTAAATTAACGCCAAGTGGCCGTGCAGGTGCAAGTCTGTACCGTATGCGTATGTACGATGTAGCAACTGGTGCTAAATCAGATGAAAGCTTCAAAGCTGATGAGATTCTAACTCTGGCTGACTTTAGCCGTCACAGCGTAATGTTCTCGTACATTGATGGTGATGAGTATGTGTTCATGGATAATGAAGACTACACGCCTTATCACTTCAATAAAGAAACAATTGAAGACGAAGCCTTATTCTTTAACGAAGATACTCAAGGTTTAAGCGTTGTGATCGTAAACGATAAGCCTGTAGCGGTTGAGCTTCCTTCAAGTGTTGAACTAGAAATCGTCGAGACATCACCTTCGATTAAAGGCGCATCAGCAAGTGCTCGTACTAAACCTGCAACACTATCGACTGGCCTTGTTGTTCAAGTACCTGAATACATTTCAAGTGGCGACAAAATTAAGGTTAACACCGCTGAACGTAAGTTCATGGGCCGTGCTGACTAAGCACTAAAAAATAAAAGCGATCACTTACGATAGATTACTCGCTTTTATAAACACACCAATCAAGTATATTTAAGGCAATAATGACAGATTTAATCTCTTACGATGACGTAATCGAAGTCGGCTATGACATTTTTTTAGAAATGGCACCAGACAACCTAGAAGCGGCAGATGTCATCTTATTCACGATGCAATTTGAAGAGCGTGGCGCAGCTGAAGTAGTCGAAACAGGTGATGACTGGGCTCAACACGTTGGCTTTGAGGTTGATAAAGAGACTTACGCGGAAGTAAAAGTAGGATTGGTCAATGAGGCCGATGATGCTTTGGATGATGTGTTTGCTCGCATGCTAATTAGCCGCGACCCTGACAATAAGTTTTGCCATATTTTGTGGAAAAGGGATTAATACTCCCATTTCCATAAGCGCATAACCAAAAAAAGGGCCCATCAAGTAATTTGATGGGCCCTTTTAGTATCCGTAATCAGTATTTCAATTATACCAATCAAATTAATTAGGTGATCAGAAATTGCGAAGGAAAAAGCCTTGAGAACAAGGCATAAATTTTCGATAAGTAGTTGTTCTACAATCAAAATTTATAACGCAGTTATCGAGGCTTTTCACAAGCAATAATGAGCAGATAATTAGTGCGATTGGTATTATTGACGAGTTCTTGGCTTACCAGCGGTAGATGATGGCTTGCGACGATTCGTCTGCTTACCTTGACGACCGCCTACTGCTTCACCATTGTTCACTTTATTGGTTGTTGTGCCTTTGGTCGCGACATTACCGCGAGAAGCATTGCGGCCACGACCTTTTGGCGCTGTTGAACGCTCTTCGTGACGCTTCACTGCGCGGCGGATCTTCTGACCACGAGAACGCTCACGTTTACGAGAATGCTTATCAGGGTCAATCAGTGTTTCTTTTTCAGGTTTAAGATCAACCATTTCACGCAAGTAGTTCACGTCTTTAAGCTCAAGCTCTACCCAGCCACCACGTGGTAATGCTTTCTCTAAGAAAATATCACCATAGCGAACACGTTTCAGACGGCTAACGGTTACGCCTTGAGATTCCCACAAGCGACGAACCTCACGATTACGACCTTCAGTGATCATCACGTAGAAAGTATGGTTCATGCCTTCACCACCAGCGTAGACAACATCTTCAAAACGAGCCATGCCGTCTTCAAGTTCAACACCACTAGTAACGTTACGAACCATCTCTTCGTTTACTTCACCAAACACACGTACTAAGTACTCACGTTCCACCTGACGGCTTGGGTGCATTAGTCGGTTGGCTAGTTCACCATCGGTTGTAAATAGCAATAAGCCACCGGTGTTGGCATCAAGACGGCCAACCGAAACCCAACGAGAACCTTTAATTTTTGGTAAGCGATCAAATACCGTACGACGACCTTCTGGATCATGGCGAGTACATAGCTCCCCTTCGGGCTTGTTGTAAGCAAGAACTCGGCAAATCACTTCTTCAGAATCTTTTACTGACACTTTATGGCCGTCAATACGAACGATGGCGTTGTCATCTTCCAATCGGTCGCCTAGTTTGGCCACTTGTCCATTAATGCTCACACGGCCAGCTTGAATCATCGCTTCTAATTCACGACGAGAGCCGTTGCCTGCACGGGCTAAAATCTTCTGTAACTTTTCGCTCATTTATATACCTATTATTCGTCGACTTCACAGCCGTCTTCATTGCTTAATTTAAAAATAAACTTTATAAAACAACAAATTAAAATTAGTTTCTTTTCTTTAACTATCATAAGATTAAGAAAAGGCAACAAAGTATACACTAGTTTGCTTAATACCTGAATGTTTAAACAACAAAGCCCCACAATTAAATGTAGGGCTTTCTTTATAAATAAAATAGAGCAAATGGACTTTATTCAAATGGCGTTGGATCGCCTGCACCACGGCGCACAATGACCATCTCATCATCGCTAAAATCAACCACGGTCGTTGGCTGTTCACCTAAGAAACCACCGTTCATGATCAAATCAACCGAATGCTCTAATTTGTCGCGGATATCTTCTGGATCAGACTCGGCGTAGTCATTACCCGGTAAAATCAGGGTAGTCGACATTAATGGCTCACCTAATGCCTCTAGTAAATCCAGCGCAATTTTATTATCTGGAACACGAATACCAATCGTTTTACGCTTCGCGTTCATTAAACGACGTGGTACTTCTTTGGTTCCTTTAAAGATAAAGGTATACGCGCCCGGAGTGTTATTTTTCAAAAGGCGGAAGGCGGTATTATCGATACGTGCATAAAGTGATAACTCAGAAAGGTCGCGACATAACAAAGTAAAGTTATGCTTGTCATCGATTTTACGAATACGGCAAATACGCTCTAAAGCGGTTTTATTTTCAAGCTGACAACCTAATGCATAACCAGAATCCGTAGGATAAACAATTACCCCACCATTGCGAATGATCGCAACCGCTTGATTAATCAAACGAGCTTGTGGGTTTTCTGGGTGTAGATAAAAAAACTGGCTCATTGATACTCCTAATTGAGATAAAGATTAGGCCTACACTGATACTGTTGACTTAATCATATTGGCTGCGTCAGATTCACTCACAGTTGTTAGGCTGAGTCAGCCCCAAACTCTAAGTGTGCAATCTGCTGCCAATCTTTCCAGACTGGTTCAACACCAGACGGTAACCATAAATTACGACCAAGCTCTGTCCATGGTGATGGATAATGAAAATCAGATCCTTGCGAGGCAAGTAAGCCATTTTCAATCGCGTAGTCGGCTAATGTTCTTCTTTCTTGTTGAGCTTGCTGAGGTTGGGCGACTTCCATCGCATCACCACCAGCAGCCACGAATGCTGCAATTAAACGCTTCAACCATTTAGCTGTCAATTGATAACGGCCTGGATGCGCTAAAACCGCAACACCTCCAGCGGCATGTATTGCTGAAACCGCCTCTTCAATGCTGCACCATACCGGTGGAACATAGCCCGGATTATTCCGCGTTAAATATTTCTTAAACACTTGCTGCATGGTTTTCGCATAACCATTTTCAACTAACCATTTGGCAAAATGAGAACGGGTAATTGATGCGCCATTGGCAATCGCCTGAACTTCTTCTAACACCCCTTCCCTAGTGTGTTTTGCCAAGCGAGCAGCCATTAATTCGGCTCGTTCAATGCGTCGTTGCTTTTGCGATTCAATTAATTGCTGTAATGCAGGATGTTGAATATCAATATCCAAACCAACAATATGAATATCTTTATTCTGCCATACCGTAGAAAGCTCAATACCCGTGATCAAATGCAAAGGTAGAGACTGCTCAGCAATATAATCTTGTGCCATCGCAATCGCATCGACACTATCGTGATCAGTGATAGCTAAAACATCTAAGTTCATTTCAACCGCACGATCGAGTAGTTGCTGTGGACTTAACCGTCCATCAGAGCATGTCGTGTGGCTGTGTAGATCGATTCTCATGAAAATAAATGGCCTTACATTGAGATTATTAAATAAAAAAGCTTGACTCAAAACCAATGAACTAGTTTACTAGTACACAAGAACTTAAGGGATAACCCAACAAGATAAAGCGGAGGCGACTATGACAAGCAATGTGTTACAAGATAATAACATTATTCTAAATCCTACTGTAGCTCATTCTCGTGATTTATCTGAGGGCGCTTCTTCGATTGCTTCAAACCTTCATTTCAATGGTTGGCGAATTTGGCACATGTCATCATGGCGAAGGAAAAAGACTAATCATAACTTATCAATTGATTAAGCTACTTCGCCCGCCCAGATGCGGGTTTTTTATTGTCTATTTTCAATTGAATGCTTTATAAACAATCACATTGCTTTCTCTTAACCCAGTCCACAAATCTTGCAAATAACTCGTGGATAAATAACAAAATATGGTAAAAAAAGTTTATACAGTGAACGCGCGATAAGTCGAAATAAACTTGTGAAAGCAAACGGAATTTTAATAAAAGATTAAAGGAAGTCTTATGAATAAGGCCGCAAAGATTCATCAAGATAAGATCAACCACAAACACCCAATTGACGTGTTTCAAGTGGACACCCCTTATCTCGAAGACCCAACGCAAGTTTTTCATGCTTTATGTGTTAACGATAACGCCCTTGAAACCCAAAACAGTTTATTGCTAGAAAGTGCCGAAATCAGCTCAAAAGCAAATCTAAAAAGCCTACTTCTTATTGATGCAGCAGTACGTATTGAATGTCGCGGTCATCAAGTAATCATGGCTGCAAAAAGCTTAAATGGTCAAAACTTACTGCAAGCGGTTAAAGCGAACTTAACCAGTGGCGTGCTCACTCAAGCAACCGACAAAGCCTTAACTCTTTCTTTCGATGCACCTAACGACGCGATTGATGAAGACTCTCGCTTGCGTCAATCTTCTAGCTTTGATGCTCTACGTGTCGTTCAACACAGCTTTGATTTACTGCAACTGCCTGATTCACTCGGTGCTAATAAAAAACTGGCTATCTTTATTGGTGGTTCATTTGCTTATGATCTCGTCGCTAATTTTGAAGATCTAGGTGATGCTAAATCCATTGATAACTGCCCTGATTATGTTTTCTACGTAGCAGAAACTTTGATGATTTTCGATCACCAAACCCAACACTGCAGTGTGCAAGCGACCGCCTTTAATAGTACCAACAGTATTAAAGCTGAGCTTCAACAGCGTTTAGACACCATCGCAGAACATTGCACTGATGTTGCCCCGCTCCCACAAGCAACGGAAGTGGCGGACATGTCAGTGGAAACCAATATTTCTGATGAAGACTTTTGCCAAATCGTTCGTGACTTAAAAGAATTTGTGGTTAAAGGGGATATTTTCCAAGTCGTGCCATCACGCCGTTTTTCACTACCTTGCCCTTCTCCGCTTGCCGCCTATAAAGCTTTAAAACAAAGTAACCCAAGTCCATACATGTTCTACATGAAAGATGAGCTATTTACTTTATTTGGTGCATCACCAGAAAGCGCATTGAAATACGATGCAGATAATGAGCAAATCGAAATCTACCCAATTGCAGGTACCCGTCGTCGTGGGAAAAATGCCGATGGTTCAATCAACTTTGATCTTGATAGTCGTATCGAATTAGAACTGCGTAACGATAAAAAAGAAAATGCTGAACACATGATGTTGGTCGATCTCGCTCGAAATGATGTCGCAAGGATCGCCACCGCAGGCTCTCGTCACGTAGCCGATTTACTGAAAGTCGACCGTTATAGCCATGTCATGCACTTAGTATCACGCGTAGTGGGTGAATTGCGTTGCGACCTTGATGCTCTGCACGCCTATCAAGCTTGTATGAATATGGGCACATTAACTGGCGCACCGAAAATTCGCGCCATGCAATTAATTCGAGATGTAGAGCAACAACGACGCGGCACTTATGGCGGCGCGGTTGGCTACTTAACCGGTGAAGGTGACCTTGATACTTGTATCGTGATTCGCTCCGCTTATGTTGAAAACGGCGTAGCACATGTACAAGCCGGTGCTGGAGTGGTATTTGATTCAGACCCACAATCGGAAGCTGATGAAACTCGCGGCAAAGCACAAGCCTGTATTAGCGCTATTCAACTCGCACATCAAGCTAACTCAACTCGTAATCCACAAGGTTAAGGTGATCATCATGGCGAACATTCTTTTTATTGATAACTTTGATTCATTCACCTACAACCTTGTTGACCAATTTCGCACACTAGGCCACGACGTTACGATTTACCGTAATAGCCTATCAGCGGAAACCATTGAACAAGCCGTACAGCAACTAGAAAACCCGGTCGTCGTGCTTTCACCAGGACCCGGCGCACCTTCTGAAGCGGGTTGTATGCCTGAGCTAATTCAACGCCTAAAGGGTAAGGTGCCGATGATTGGTATTTGCCTAGGCCACCAAGCAATTGTTGAAGCCTACGGCGGCATAGTGGCTGGCGCAGGTGAAATCATTCATGGCAAGGTATCAATGATGGTGCATGACAATCATCCAACCTATCAGAACTTACCATCACCTTTTGCGATTGCTCGTTATCACTCTTTGGTTGCCACTCATGTGAGTCATACGCTGACGGTAACCGCGCAAGTTGATGGATTAGTCATGTCTGTGGTTGAAGAAAATCACAAAGTCTGTGGCTTTCAATTTCACCCGGAATCCATTATGACTACCTATGGCGCGACATTATTAGAAAACACAATTCGTTGGGCATTAGAGAAATAGAGCCGAGAGCCGAGAGCCGAGAGCCGAGAGCCGAGAGCCGAGAGCCGAGAGCCGAGAAAGATTATTACAAGGATTTAATTATGCAAGAGATCATCAACAAACTTTATGCCCAGAGCGATTTAAGCGAACAAGAAAGCCATACCCTATTCGACACCATTATCAAAGGCGAAATGGATCCTATTCTTTTGGGCGCGGTGCTAACGGCATTAAAAATTAAAGGCGAAACGCCGGAAGAAATCGCAGGTGCCGCGCAAGCATTGCTAGCAAATGCCTCTCCATTTCCAACCATTGAAGGCGATTTTGCCGATATCGTAGGCACCGGTGGTGATGGTTCCAATACCATCAACATTTCAACCACCGCCGCTTTTGTGGCTGCCGCTTGTGGGGTGAAGATCGCCAAACATGGTAACCGCGGTGTATCAAGTAAATCAGGCTCATCTGACCTACTCGACTCTTTTGGTATTAACCTCGCCATGAGCCCAGAAGATACTAAATCTGCGGTGGAGAACATTGGCGTAGCATTCTTATTCGCACCGCAATACCACGGTGGTGTGCGCCACGCAATGCCAGTACGCCAAGCGATGAAGACTCGCACGATTTTTAACTTACTTGGCCCTTTAATTAATCCGGCTCGCCCAAATATTGAATTAATGGGCGTTTATGATGAAAGCCTAGTTCGCCCTATCGCCAAAACCATGGCAAGTATGGGGATGAAACGAGCAGCAGTGGTACATGGTAGTGGGCTAGATGAAGTCGCGATTCACGGTCCAACACTGGTTAATGAAATCGTAAACGGCGAAATTATTGAGTACACCTTAACGCCAGAAGATTTTGGCGTGAATAGTCACCCACTCGAAGCAATTAAAGGTGGCGAACCAGAAGAGAACCGTGCCATTATCACTAAAATCTTAAATGGCGAAGGAACGGAAGCACAGGTATCTGCCGTAGCCGTGAATGTTGCGCTACTGTTGCGTCTATTTGGTCAAGAAGACTTAAAAGCCAACACTCAACAAGCTATTGAGGTTATGAATTCAGGCAAAGCGTATCAGCTTGTTACTCAACTTGCCGCGCACGGATAATCGAGGAGAAAGGAATTGGAAACCGTATTAGCAAAAATCGTCGCGGATAAACGCATTTGGGTTGAAGAACGTAAAGCTCAACAACCTTTAGAATCATTCAAACAAGATTTACAGCCAAGTGATCGCGACTTTTATCAGGCATTGCATACTGGCAAAACCGAATTCATTTTAGAGTGTAAAAAAGCGTCGCCATCAAAAGGTCTGATCCGTGAAGATTTCAATTTAGACTACATCGCCTCGGTCTACGCCAATCATGCTAGCGCTATTTCGGTATTAACCGACGAGAAATACTTCCAGGGCGATTTCAACTTTTTGCCTCAAGTACGCAAGCAAGTTACGCAACCTGTCTTGTGTAAAGACTTTATGATCGACGAATACCAAGTGTACCTTGCTCGTCATTATCAAGCCGATGCGATTTTGTTGATGCTTTCCGTACTTAACGATCAAGAATATCAACTGCTAGCAGAAGTGGCTCGATCATTAAACCTAGGCATTTTAACCGAAGTCAGTAATGAAGATGAATTAGAGCGTGCAATTGCATTGAAAGCGCCGGTTGTCGGCATCAATAACCGCAATTTACGCGACCTGTCCATTACCCTTGAGCGCACTAAAGAACTCGCACCTCGTTTATCAAAAGATACCGTGGTAATTTCTGAATCAGGCATTCACAACCATCAGCAAGTAAAAGAGCTATCACAGTTTGCGAATGGTTTCTTAATTGGTAGTTCTTTGATGTCGGAAGACAACTTAGAAGTGGCGGTTCGTCGTGTCATCCTAGGTGAAAATAAAGTCTGCGGATTAACTCACCCAGACGATGCAAACCTAGCCTACCGCTCTGGTAGTGTTTATGGTGGGCTTATTTTTGCCGCTAAATCCAAACGTCGTGTCAGCATAGAAGATGCACGCTTGATTATGAGTGGCGCGCCATTACATTATGTGGGTGTTTTCCAAAATCAATCGATGGATGAAGTGGCTCAAACCGCCAATCAGCTTGGTCTGGCTGCGGTCCAGCTTCATGGCGCTGAAACGCAAGCACAAGTTGCCGAATTACGCCGACTACTACCGAAAAGCGTTAAAATTTGGAAAGCTTATGGGGTGTCCGATCAGCTGCCAACACTATTAGAGCAACACGTTGATAAACATTTATTAGATTCTCAAGTAGGTAATCAATCAGGAGGAACTGGAATGAGTTTTGATTGGGACCTTTTAAACAAAGGCAATACATCAACGAGTCATCGTCAAAGCATTATGATTGCAGGCGGCTTATCACCTGACAATATCGAAGAAGCCGCACAACTTGGTTGTATCGGTTTAGATCTTAACTCCGGAGTTGAAAGCGAACCCGGTAAAAAAGATCCACAGAAACTGGAAGCCGCGTTTAAGGCATTAAGAAATTATTAAATCAATGACCTGTAGCTTAATACCCCGTCGTTGATAATTAACAAGGATTATATTTTTATGGCTAAGTTAGATGCCTATTTTGGTGAGTACGGTGGTCAATATGTACCACAAATTTTAGTTCCAGCACTGGATCAACTTGAACAAGCGTTTATCGATGCTCAACAAGATCCTGAGTTCCAAGCTGAGTTTATGGGATTACTGCAAGAATACGCAGGCCGCCCTACCGCGTTAACCTTATGTCGTAACATGACTAAAGGCACTAAAACCAAGCTATACCTAAAGCGTGAAGACCTACTGCACGGCGGCGCCCATAAAACCAACCAAGTACTTGGTCAAGCATTACTGGCTAAACGCATGGGTAAAAAAGAAATCATCGCGGAAACCGGTGCTGGTCAACATGGTGTTGCAACGGCGCTAGCGTGTGCTTTGCTTGATTTAAAATGCAAAGTCTACATGGGCGCGAAAGATGTTGAGCGTCAAAGCCCAAACGTATTCCGCATGCGCATGATGGGCGCTGAAGTGATCCCAGTACATTCTGGTTCAGCAACCTTAAAAGATGCCTGTAATGAAGCGCTACGTGATTGGTCTGCCAGCTATGATAAAGCACACTACCTACTAGGTACTGCCGCGGGTCCTCACCCTTTCCCAACGATTGTTCGTGAATTCCAACGCATGATTGGTGAAGAAACCAAAATGCAAATTCTCGCTCGTGAAGGACGTCTTCCTGATGCCGTGATTGCCTGTGTTGGTGGCGGTTCCAATGCGATTGGTATGTTTGCCGATTTCATTGAAGAAACCGATGTTCGCCTAATTGGTGTAGAGCCTGCGGGTAAAGGTATCGATACCGACCAACACGGCGCACCACTGAAACATGGTACTACTGGCATTTTCTTCGGTATGAAATCACCACTGATGCAAGATGAGAATGGTCAAATTGAAGAGTCTTACTCTGTATCGGCTGGATTAGATTTCCCATCAGTTGGTCCGCAACATGCCCATTTAAATTCAATTGGCCGTGCTCAATATGAATCAATCACCGATGATGAAGCGCTAGATTGCTTCCAAAGTTTGGCTCGTAATGAAGGTATTATCCCTGCCCTAGAATCTGCTCATGCACTTGCTTACGCGGTTAAAATGGCACAAGCCGAACCTGAAAAAGAACAATTGTTAGTGGTTAATTTATCAGGCCGTGGCGATAAAGATATTTTCACTGTACAAGCGATTTTAGATGAGAAAGGAGCGCAATAATGGACCGTTATCAGCAATTATTTACTCAGCTCAATGAAAAGAGCCAAGGTGCATTTGTTCCTTTCGTTACTATTGGTGACCCTAACCCTGAGCAATCACTGGCGATTATTCAAACCTTAGTCGATGCCGGTGCCGATGCGTTAGAACTAGGCTTTCCTTTTTCAGATCCTTCTGCTGATGGCCCGACGATTCAAGGTGCCAATATTCGCGCATTAGAATCAAATACCACACCAAGTATTTGTTTTGATTTGATCAGTAAAATTCGTGCGCAACATCCAGACACACCAATCGGCTTACTGGTTTATGCCAACCTAGTGTACGTACGCGGCTTAGATGATTTCTATGCTCGCTGCCAACAAGCTGGCGTTGATTCAGTATTGGTTGCCGATGTCCCAACCGGTGAAAGTGAGCCATTTGTAAACGCGGCTAAAGCACACGGTATTCATCCAATATTTATTGCGCCGCCAAATGGTAGCCCTGAAACACTAGAGCAAGTCGCTAACCTTGGTGGAGGTTACACCTACCTACTCTCTCGCGCAGGTGTAACGGGTACCGAAACGAAAGCAGGCATGCCGGTTCATGAATTGCTTGAGCGTTTAAATCAATTTGATGCGCCACCAGCAATTCTTGGTTTTGGCATATCAGAACCCGCTCAAGTTTCAGAAGCAATCCAAGCAGGAGCAGCAGGTGCAATTTCAGGCTCAGCGGTAGTGAAAATTATTGAGCGTAACCTAGATCTGCCAGAGACTATGCTCAGCGAGCTAGGTGACTTTGTAAAAGCAATGAAAGCAGCTACTCAAAAGTAATTATTACTAATGATTTGAGTGTATATAACTTTAAAGGGGCCTGATGGCTCTTTTTTTGTAGCAAAACATCTCTAAACGGTTTTCATTCTGCTGCGATTGGGTAGACTGAGGCACATCTTATATTCACTGCCACTTTTTAAAACTAATGGCCGCAGTGATTTTAATCGTAATAACATAAATAAATGGTTAAGCATGAAGCAACTTATTGATTTTATTCCTCTGGTTATCTTTTTCTTTTTATATAAAAGCTACGATATTTATGTAGCAACCGGCGCCTTAATTGTTGCCACTGCAGTTCAAGTCGCAGTCACCTACTTCCTATATAAGAAAGTAGAAAAAATGCAGCTAATTACCTTCGCCATCGTGGCTGTATTTGGTGGTATGACACTGTTTTTCCATAACGACAACTTCATCAAATGGAAAGTCACCATCATCTACGCTTTATTTGCTATCGGCCTATTAATTTCTGATTTCTTAGGAAAGCCTGTTATTAAAGGCATGTTAAGCAAAGAAATTACCGTTCCAGATAGCGTCTGGAAACGAGTGAACCTTGCTTGGGTTGGTTTCTTTGCAGTGTGCGCAGCGTTAAACATCTATGTGGCCTACGAATTACCACTTGATGTATGGGTAAACTTTAAAGTCTTTGGCTTATTAATCGCCACCTTCGCTTTCACGATTCTTACTGGTGTTTATGTTTACAAGCATATGCCTAAAGAAAATAAAGAAGAAAACTGAGCAAACTATCAGCATATAGCCTGATGAGTAGTTGATTGTCATCCCATTACTGTCATAATTTATAACAGTAATGGGATTTTTTATTTAGGACACGTTATGAGCTCTCAAACTCAAGCCCCTCGCGGCTCAATGGTGCTTCGTACTCTTGCAATGCCTGCCGATACCAATGCCAATGGTGATATTTTTGGTGGTTGGATCATGTCTCAACTCGATTTGGCAGGCGCTATTTTAGCCAAAGAACTTTCCAACAGTCGCGTCGTGACAGTTTCTGTTTCTAGTATCACCTTCAAGCAACCGGTAAAGGTAGGTGATGTGGTTTGTTGTTATGGTGAGTGCATCAAGGTTGGTCGTACTTCAATGTCTATCGCACTAGAAGTATGGGTTAAATCTGTTGGCCTAGATGGTGTAGGTGAAAAGAATAAAGTTTGTGAAGCCACCTTTAACTATGTTGCTATTGATGCAGATGGTAAGCCTCGCGCAGTAAAACCTGACTAACATTAACCTATTTATCCCCGACGCTACTTGGATATACAACACAAAATAAGGCTATCAAGCGCAGTT
Source organism: Vibrio litoralis DSM 17657 (assembly GCF_000426765.1). Classification (GTDB taxonomy): domain Bacteria; phylum Pseudomonadota; class Gammaproteobacteria; order Enterobacterales; family Vibrionaceae; genus Vibrio; species Vibrio litoralis. The sequence goes on from NZ_AUFZ01000017.1 coordinate 244,507, forward strand.
TTACTGGCAAATGGTAGCCTTATTTTTTTGAGCCGCGTATATTAACTTCTTATCTTGAATTTCAACATAAAGGACTCTTCCCATGTGGTATGTTATTTTTTCTCAGGATGTTGAGAACTCATTAGAAAAACGCATGAGCGTTCGTGATCGTCACTTAGCTCGCCTAGTCCAATTACAAGAAGAAGGTCGCTTATTAGTGGCTGGCCCAATGCCTGCGATTGACTCAGAGAACCCAGGCGAAGCAGGCTTTACCGGATCAACTGTAATTGCAGAATTTAACTCTCTTGATGACGCCAAAGCATGGGCAGACGCTGACCCTTATATCGAAGCTGGCGTTTATGAGAAAGTTACCGTCAAACCATTTAAGAAAGTATTACCATAATGAAGATGTCTTTTAAAACTCCCCTACTGGCTCTACTAAGCGCAATCTTATTACTCGGTTGTTCATCAACGCCAAGTGAAGTAGAAATGATGGCCGATCACCGCGCTAGCGTGATTGAAGCCGGCCTACCTTACAAAATCGGCCCGCTGAATGTAATGAGTGCAAAGTCAGATAAAAATGTTGTTGAGCTACTGATGATTTACAACAGCTCAGGCACCGTATCACCAACGGCTTTAGTTGACGCAAGTGTAAAAACTTACTGCAAAAGTAATGAAGTCCGTTCGGTTTTGAAAAAAGGTGTGATTTATAAAGTCACCATTCGTAGCGAACGTGGAAAAATGCTCGTTGAGAAAAGTATTAGCGAACAAACTTGTCAGCAAGTAGAAGATGAAAATTAATCTAAACGCGATTAAATAGTAGATACAATTAACCCCCTGATGATCTTCTCATTAGGGGGTTAATTTTTTATAACTTATGGGCTAAATCAATCAACATAGGTAGGCCATAAACCCAAAACAGGTACACCCCACCAACAATTGCCGCAATCCAGAGTATTGTCGTCAATACCTTAGATTTAACTCGGCTGTTAAATGGATCAGGCTCACCACAATTTGGGCAAGTATGCGCTCGCTTTGATATCGATTTATCGCATATAGGGCATTGAACTAATGGCATAGGTTATCTTCCTTGAGTCGAATAGTTTCATGTAATCATGCATTATTTTACAAATATTGCCAGTAGGAATTTACCTAAAATTCAGCCGGTTAACTTTCGTCTTTTGATGAAAATATCATTACCTTCAAACTGGCTTGCTCATCAACATCCGCAAATTCTTCCGGATTGGCTAATCTCTCAACGAACGTCAATTCAGGCGCTTCTTCTGCCATTGAATCAATCAAGAAGTCTTCACTCACCACTGGAGAGTTCACACACGCAAACACTTCACCACCTTCATTCAATAACGTAGGGAGTTTACGTAAGATGCGTTTATAATCTTTGGTTAAAGCAAAACTGCCCTTCTGGAAAGATGGCGGATCGATAATCACTAAATCATAAGGACCATATTTGGTGATTTTCCCCCAAGAGCGGAAGATATCGTAGCCCATGAAAGTCACATCCGACATATCATGCTCATTTAATCTGTGATTATCGCGTCCACGAGATAACGCGCCTTTTGCCATATCCACATTAACCACTTGATCAGCACCGCCAGCTTTCGCTGCAACGGAAAAACCACAAGTATAAGCAAACAGATTCAATACGCGTTTACCTTGCGAGCGCTCTTGAACCCATTGGCGGCCTAAACGCATATCTAGGAAAATTCCCATATTCTGGTTCTTACCCAGTACAAGCTGATATTTAAGACCGTTTTCAACACCAACCGTGTTCTCTTGAATCTCACCAGCAATCGTTTCAAATGGCGCACCATGTTGGTATCTATGCTGCAAACCAATACCCGTACCACCAGCAGATTGCCAAATGTCACTGGCAAAGAGTTCAGTTAAACCTCGTTTCAACGCTTGATTAAAGTCGTCTTCAACGGGCTTAAATAACGTCACGATCAACTGTTGGCCAATCCAATCTGCGGTGATCTGCTCTAAGCCTTGAAATGTTTGTCCACGGCCGTGAAATAAACGACGCATTTCACTTTCACAAAGTGGTAGTTGCTGTTTAATACGTTCAAAGAAAGTGTCTAACTGTGTGATTTCCATTATCGATTCACTTATAAATTATTTAATTGTTGGCCAATTGAGGCTAGATGGTTTGCTCCATTGCTCAATTGCCTGCTTGGCGGCTTCGGTTTGCCACTCTTGACCTAAATGTTCATATTGGCTTGGATCACAAATAAATTCATGCATTTGCCCTTGATACTCAAACGACAAGCAATAGGCATGCAAATAACCACGATCAGCTTTGCTGCTTGGAGTGTAGATATCATCACCGACGATAGATGAGCCAATGGAATTGAGCGCTACTCGAATTTGATGAGTTTTACCGGTATGCGGCTTACATAAAAACAGACGCTGTCCATTCTCTCCAGCCAACGAAAAAAACTGCGTTTTAGCCGGGTTATCTTGGCTCTTTAATAGCTTCCAACTAGAGCGCCTAGAACGCTCCATATCGCCAGAAACCAACCCTTGTTTTTTCTTTGGCTTTTTCACCCCAATCGCAAGATAGAATTTGCTCACCATGCGATTGGCAAAAAGTTGTGATAACTCACTAGCGGCTTGCTGATGCTTGCCCAGTAGGAGAATTCCCGACGTCATTTTATCTAAGCGATGAATCAGATAGAGTTTTTGCTCTGCCGTTAACTCAACCATTTCGGATTTGGCCACTTCAATTAATAAAGAAGTCTCACCATCATCTTTATGCACACTGACATTTGGATGCTTATTAATGACTAAAAAATCGGCATTTTGATACAGAATATCGAACATAAAAACCCTACCGGATAAAGAGAGGTTGAAGTATACCTTGCCTTGCCTCAATACTAAATGACAGCCCTATCCGGCAGACAAAAAATTTCCCATAAAAAATGCCCCGTAAAAACGAGGCACTTAGTTCAATAATAATGAGAATAAATTAGATGGTTACCCAGAACACCAATCCCATTAGAATTGGGCAGACATAGCGTAAGTAGTTTGGCCACACTTTCCAGAAGAAGCTATCTGCCACATCTGGGTTACCTTGACGAATCTCTTCAAGCAAACCTGCACGGTGCCATACCCAACCCGCACAGATTGCCCACACAAGCCCCAGTAAAGGCTGTAGATAAACCGTTGAGATAGTAATAACGAGACCAAATAAAGTCCCAAAGTTAAATACAATTGCCGCCGCAAGCGCTAAAGCAACACCGCCAATCCACCAAACGGCTTTTTTGCGAGAATGGCCAAGCTCTTCAATCGCACACGAAACAGGTACCTCTAGCATTGAAATCGATGAGGTTAGTGCTGCAATCAGCATTAATGCGAAGAATAGAATACCCACAATAATACCGACACTTCCCATGGTATCGAACATAGCAGGAAGTACGGTGAATACTAAAGTATCTGAATTTAGTAATTGCCCAGCTTGATCATAAATCTGTACGCCGTGTTTTTGCGCGACAAACATCGCCGGTAGAATCAGCAAACCTGCACCAAACGCAATCCCCGTATCAATCGCTGCCACTTGTGCCGCGGTTTTCGGAATATTAATGTCTTTTGGTAAATATGATCCATAAACCATCATCACCGTCACACCAAGAGATAACGAGAAGAAAGCTTGCCCCATTGCGCCTACCACTAGATCAGCACTGAAGTGAGAAATATCAGGAACAAGGTACATTTTTAACCCGTCCATTGCGCCATCTTGAGTCAGAATGTAAATGATCATGATAACGAACAAACCAACCAAAACCGGCATTAAACGAGATGACCAACGCTCGATCCCATCGGTTACGCCACTCATCACGACCTTCATAGTTAAACCAATAAACACCAAGGCAAGCACTAGGTTTCTTTCAAGGCTAAATGATTCTAACCAATTAGCCGCAGTGTGTAGGCCAACCAAATCAAGTATCGGACTCACTAAGTAGCCGGCAAGCCAACCTGCAATGATCGAATAAAAACTCAAGATCATTAAAGCCGTTAACAAACCAAGCAAGCCAAAGCCAACAGGCACTTTACTGCGCTTAGGCCAAATACTCGCAATCGAACGTAATGGACTCGCTTGTCCATAACGACCAATGGTTAATTCTGCAATCAGCATAGGCAAGGCAAGAACCGCTACCATCACCAAATACACAATCAAAAAGACTGCCCCACCGTTGCTTGCTGCTTGTGTTGGGAAACCCCAAACATTTCCTAATCCAACCGCTGATCCTGCTGCGGCCATAATGAAGCCCAATTTAGAACTAAACTGAGCACGTGAACCTGACGCCATAATACTTTCCGTTGTGTTTTAGGCTTAAAGCCAATAATTATTATAATTTACAGTCGCGTAAAAATTTCTATACACACGACCAAAATGAATTTTATCAAGAGGGTTGCAAGTAAAGCAGTTTATGTGGTGGATTTAAAGTTAAAGCAGTAGAAAAAACACAAATAAACCGATACCTGAGCATAAAACAATCAACAATGCGTAATATCACAGAACTAAAGCCAACAATTAATTAACATTTTTCCCGATTGGTAGTCCGATTTTTTAATTTACTTCCAATATTCAAAGCAACCCGTCTGGTTATTTTTCCATTGAAGCTAGCTTTCCATTCAAGCTAGGTTTTTTCATCTTATGTACCTAGCTATTCACCTCGATACTTAATTGCTCATCCTCGATTAGTCCCAATTTTATACAATAAGAATATGATTCAAAGTTCAGGCTAAAGAATGGTAGTATCAAGATTCATGAAGTCGGTGATATAAAAGGAATAAATGGAAAAGTTCTATCAAATTGTTGCGCTAGCAGGTGTGATTAGTTATTGGCTGCTCGTAGCAGGGGTTACCATTCGTGTGGTGATTAAGCGCCGTGCCGTGAGTGTCTCGCTTGCTTGGCTAATGATCATTTACATCATCCCTTTCGTCGGCGTAATACTTTACTTCCTTTTTGGCGAATTAAATTTAGGACGAAAACGAGCCGAACGAGCTCAAAGTATGTTCGCCCCTTATGGCGAATGGTTTACTCAATTGCATGAATGCCAAGCTCACCAGCCGACTTTACTCAATTTACAACTGGCGCAAATTCATGATCTTTGCACCAACCGCACCGCGATTCCTGCGTTGTGCGGTAACACATTGTCGCTACAAGACACTCCAGACAAAATTCTTCGCTCAATCATTGAAGATATAGAGCAAGCCCACACCAATATTCGAATGGAATTTTATATCTGGCAAAGTGGCGGACTCATCGACTCGGTCAATGCTGCGCTGATTCAAGCGGCTAAACGAGGCGTTAATATTCAGATATTAATTGACTCGGCAGGTAGTCCTAAATTCTTCCGCAGCCATTGGCACAAATTAATGAAGGAAGCTGGCATTGATATTCGTCAGGCGTTAGAAGTGAATGCTTTCCGTGTATTTTTCCGTCGATTAGATCTACGACTACACCGTAAAATTATCACCATTGATGACGAAGTAGCTTATACCGGTTCGATGAATATGGTCGACCCTGAGTTCTTCAAGCAAGATGCTGGCGTAGGCGAATGGATTGACGTGATGGTTCGCGTCACTGGCCCTACCGTTAATGTTCTGGCAGCAATACATGCTTGGGATTGGGAAGTTGAAACCGGTGAGCGTCATCTACCTACCTTCCCTATTTGTACCATAGAAAACACAGGCGCATTACATCCCATTCAAGTGGTGCCATCTGGCCCAGGTATGCCAGAAAACCTCATTCAACAAGTGCTTACGCTTGCAATTCATCAAGCCAAAACATCCGTACGTATTACCACGCCTTATTTTGTCCCTAGTGATAACTTAATGCAGGTAATCAAGATGACCGCACAGCGAGGCGTTACCGTTGAATTATTACTTCCCAAGAAAAATGACTCTCTATTAGTTAACTGGGCTTCCAAATCTTTCTTTAGTGAATTACTGGAAGCGGGCGTACATATTTATCAATTTGATGCTGGCTTATTACACACCAAATCCGTCGTCATTGATCAACAATACTGCCTAGTGGGTAGCGTTAACCTAGATATGAGAAGCTTGTGGCTTAACTTTGAATTAACCCTAGTGGTCGATGATTATGAATTCACCAAAGAGTTATATTGGGTTCAAGAAAATTACCTAAATCAATCCACGTTAGTTTCTAAAGAAAGATGGGAACAGCGTAATTTTGGCCACCGAATGCTAGAAAGGCTCTTCTACCTATTTAACCCTTTGCTATAAGGCAATATGATTAGTAGAAAGCGATAAGTTCTAACGAATATAAGGATATAAGATGTCAGACAAGTACGAAACCAAACTGATCAATGCAGGGCGCAATAAAAAGTGGACTCACGGCGTGGTCAACCCACCGGTTCAACGCGCCTCAACGGTGGTATTTAATACGGTTGCTGAGAAAAACGAAGCCACCATGAAGCGCCAAGGACATACCTTATTTTATGGTCGTCGCGGTACCGAAACTCATTTCGCCTTTCAAGAAGCCATGACCCAAATCGAAGGTGGTGCCGGTTGTGCGCTCTACCCTTGCGGCGCTGCTGCGATCACCAATTCAATCTTGTCTTTCGTTGAGCATGGCGACCACGTTTTAATGGTTGATAGCTGCTATGAACCAACCCGTGATTTCTGCAATATCATTCTCAAAAAAATGGGCATTGAAACCACTTACTATGAACCAAGTATCGGCGAAGGTATTCGTGATTTAATCCGCCCAAATACCAAAATTCTATTTACCGAATCTCCGGGCTCTTACACCATGGAAGTGCAAGATGTTCCAACCCTTTCTCGCATTGCTCATGAACACGACATTATCGTGATGCTCGATAATACTTGGGGCGCTGGTGTTAACTTTTCACCGTTTGACCATGGTGTTGATGTGTCGATTCAAGCCGCAACTAAATACATTGTCGGTCACTCTGATGTGATGCTTGGCACTGCGGTTGCCAACGAAAAATACTGGCCACAGCTACGTGAGCAAAGCTACCTACTTGGTCAGTGTGTATCACCAGATGATGCCTACACCGGGTTGCGTGGTTTGCGTACTTTAAGCGTGCGTTTGAAGCAACATGAACAAAACAGTATCGCGATTGCTAAATGGTTAGAAACTCGCCCTGAAGTCGATCATGTGCGCCACCCTGCACTACCATCTTGCCCGGGCCACGAATTCTTCCTACGTGATTTTACTGGCTCTAATGGCCTATTCTCATTTGTATTAAAGACCAGCAATAAGAAAGCGACTACTGCGCTACTTGATACCGTAGAGCATTTCAGCATGGGCTACTCTTGGGGCGGCTATGAAAGCTTAATTCTCGCCAATGAGCCAAGCAGCTTCGATAACATGCGAACAGTATCGAATCCACACTTTAAAGGTACGTTAGTACGATTACACATCGGCTTAGAAAACGTAGAAGATCTGATAGAAGATTTAGAGCGTGGTTTTGAGGCTTATAATTCTGCGCTTGATAATTAAGCTTTAGACTAACGATTCATTTAAACTACTCAGCCCCTCAGTACTAGCGATACTTCTTTCTGCTAGCACTAAGGGGCTGAAATATTTAAGTCAAGACTCAAAGCTGAATGCCATTTACTATCGACCAATGGTGAGGCATCAATTCTCTTAATGGTTTAAATTCAAGTTTATTTTCGGCATTTGATATAGCCACTTGAACATCACCACCCCACGATACCAAGCGCTCTTGGCAAATACCGCACGGGGTTAATACTAGAAATTCACTAAATTCATCTTCTCTACAGACACACAGAGAATGAGTGACGGCATCATCATATTTTTCAGCGTCTAAATAACTCCCTACTTCCATGCATAACGCAAGTGCATCATTGTTTACACTAGGAGCTACGCTTGTCAGTATTCTACCTGATTGAGTTCGAATCGCTGCTGCGCCACCCCATCCAAATGGATAACGTTTCTTAATTAACTCTACAGCTGTTTGATAAAGTTCTTGTTCAATACTATTCATACGTATTCTGTCGCTTATCAACTTAGACTTTCTGCATCTTCACGCTTAATCACTTTGTGACCATCTTCCGTCACGCCTTGTTTCCAGTAACTACTAAAGTAACTCTTTTCACGCTGTATCGCGTCTTGGTTATTAAAGTGAGTGCGAATTGCTTTCATCGCAGTAAATTCACAAGCACACCAAATGGCGACATCTTGGCTATCAATGGATAACTGAGTAACCGCATCACTTAATTCGGTTGGCTGATGACCAATAACCGTGTGTAACTGCATGCCTACCGGTAGATTCCAATTTGGGCTATCTTGAGGCGAGCTTAATTGGACAACCACATGACCAACTGCGTTTTGCTCAAGCTTGTTCAGTTTTTCCGTTATTGCAGGAATCGCAGTCATATCTGCCACCATAAATACTTGCTCAGCATTCAGATCAATTAACTGGCTATTACCCGGACCACCAATCGAAATTGTATCACCTACTTTTGCATTCATCGCCCAATGAATCGCATAACCACCTTGTTCTTTGCTGATGATTTTATGTTTTTCATCCACTTCATGTATCACAAAATCGACTGCGATCTGGCCGCTATCAAGGTCTAATTCACTAATGGTGTAAGTACGCATAACCGGACGTTCCCCTTCTCGAAGATTTGAAATATCCGTATGGCCTTCAGGATGAAACATTAATTTGATGTAGCCGCCTAGGTCCGTTGCTTGTAATGGTTTAAAGTCTTCGCCTTGTAAAATCACGCGCTGCATATTGGCTGAAAGTTCAAAGGTGTTCACAACAGTAGCAAGTTTCGGTTTTCTGTTTGGTTTCATAACTATTTCCTTTTTCTATCAGCAATTAATGAGCGGTTTTATTTTGGAGTTTGGCCTTAACGCGTTTTACTGTCGAAATACTGGCCCCGGTTTCATCAGCAATCGCTTGTAAGGTTTTATCACTGGTAAGCAACTGAGCAATCTTCTGATGTAGTTCATGGTTCGCTCGGCGGCCTTTGAATTTGGCTTGCCACTCGCTCGGGTTACCTTTGAGTTTTCTCCGACCTAATTCAGCCGCCATTAAACGCTGATAAGTTTCAATTTCTTCATAACCTTTAATCAGTCGAAGCATCGTATCGGTCTGCTCATCGTTTGGCTTAAAAATTAGATTCTGGTGGTAGGTTCTTACAATGATGCCTTTGTTGAGAAGCTCTGTGATCACGTCATAGGCTAATTTGAAGCCAAGACCGAAATCGGTCATCCACCAGATAAGTAGCGTATCTCCAGTTTTTAATTGTGCATAAGCTTTTTGAAATTCCGGTCTTTCTTCTAAAGCGACATTACCGCGAATACCTCGCTCTATATACAAGGCGGCTTGTGTTTCGTTCGTCATCACATCAATACGATTATCAATATCTTCAACTTTGGGCGATACACGCAAGTAGCCAATAGTTTTGAATTGAGACATATGTTCCCTCAATATAAATTAAATTGATACGACACCAACAAGCTCACTTGGTGTTGATTAGCGTTAATAATGAGCCAATTTAGCTCACTTGTCAATGCAACACCAAATGAACCAATAAGAAGTCAAATAAAAAGAGCTGAATTAGAGGGATAAAAAAAGCCTCATCAGATTGATAAGGCTTTGACTAGAGATTATTTCAATTCAAGGTTCGCGGGATCTTCTGGCGGCACATCATCATCATGCTCTTCCATATTCCAAGGTAAGATCCCTGGTGAAATATGAATAAAGTGTAGGTAACGTTCGAACTGGTTCAAGATGTCGTTAATAATATCTTGTTGCTCATAGTTATACACATCATAAGCTTGACCACCACGGCGTAAGAATACCTCTGCACGGTAGTAATACTTATCTTCCGGCTCTTCACCTTCATCATACGCAAACTCTGGTAAATCGTAACCGCGTAGACGGATTTCATAGATAAACTCAACTTGGCCTTCTTTGAATACTTCAAAGTGCGCGCGACATAGTTCTTCGTCGAAGGTAACTTCCGCTTCCCACTCTTGTGCTTCTAACTCTTGTTCAACACGCTTCATGCTATTTAGAGCAGTCACGCTAATGAACTTTTCAACGTCAGAACGAACAGGGAAATCGACTAAGTTAGCTAGACGTTTTTTCCATAGCCCTTTACCACTTGGGGCTGAAGTCGCTTGCTGAGTCTGCATGTATTGCTGCTGACTATCTTCATGGTGCCCTTCGATACGCAAGGCTTTGATCATACCTACCATCGCAATTAACATGATAATCGCAAATGGTAACGCACTGACCACACTCGCCGTTTGTAACGCACCAAGACCACCTGCAAGTAATAGTACTGAAGCGACTAGGCCTTCAGTGACTACCCAGAATGTACGCTGCCATGCTGGTGTTTCTTGCACGCCACCAGAGGCTAATGAGTCAATAACTAATGAGCCTGAATCCGATGAAGTAACAAAGAAGGTAATGATCAAGATAACCGTAATAAAGGAGATAATCGACGTCATTGGCAGGCGTTCAAACAACTTGAACAGAGCAATGGCGTTATTATCTTGAACTTCTTGAATGATGTGTTGGTAACCATCTGTCATGATCATGTGCAATGCAGTATCGCCAAACACAGAGAACCATAAGAAAGTAAAAATAGTCGGTACAACCATTACACCCACAACGAACTGACGAATGGTACGACCGCGGCTGATTTTCGCGATAAACAAGCCAACAAACGGTGCCCATGCAATCGTCCAACCAAAGATGAACAATGTCCAGTTACCAATCCAATCGCTGGTTACGTAAGCTTGTAAGTTGAAAGTACGCTCAACGATATTGCTTAAGTAACTACCTGTATTTTGCATAAAGGTATTTAAGATAAACAGTGTTGGGCCCGCTACGAATACGAATAACATCAATAATAAAGCCAATGCGATATTCAATAGGGATAAGTTTTTCACCCCTTTATCCATACCGGCTAATACCGATACCAAAGCACACAAGGTAATCAGTGAAATGGCGATAATTTGTACGGTGCTATTAATTGGAATCTCTGGCCATAGGTAATGTAGACCCGTATTGATTTGCGTAACCGATAAACCAAGCGTCGTCGCAATACCAAACAAGGTACCTAAGATCGCAAATACATCTACCGTGTGACCAATTGGGCCGTGAATTTTATCGCCGATCAATGGGTAAAGCGTAGAGCGCATCGAAAGAGGAAGCCCATGACGGAAAGCAAAATACGCTAGTGCTAAACCCACTAAGCCATAAATAGCCCAAATGTGGAAGCCCCAGTGGAAGAAGGCAATTTGCATCGCTTCACGAGCTGCATCAATCGTCTCTGGTGCAGCGGTTGGTGGAGCCGCATAGTGCAGAACTGGTTCCGCTACGCCAAAGAATAATAAGGCAATACCGTAACCAGCAGAGAAAAGCATCGCAAACCATTCAACAAAGCTATACTCAGGTTCGGCATGATCCGGGCCAAGTTTTATCTCACCCCACTTACTGACGGCAACCGTCACAATAAATACTAAAAATATTGCTACTGCCAACATGTAAAACCAACCAAAATTGGTGGTTACATCGGATAGTAATTCAGAGAAAAAGGCACCAGCCCTCTCTGGGTTTGATATCGTTCCTATTACTAATAAAGCAATAACGATAACCGCGGGTATAAAAACGGGGATCAGCACTGTTGATTTCCGTTTAGTTGCTGAAACATCCATGTGTTTCTCCTATTTAATTTTCAATTTTATTTATCTGTTTGGTAAATGGGCGTTCACCTGCTCCTACAGCCATCGCAACATGCCAAATACAACCCTCTAACATTTACTGCAGAATACAAACAGAAAAACCAAATATCCACAAATTTAAGAAGGAATTGTATAAATTCAGTCAAAACGCACAAAACTGCAGATTTCCGTTTAAATAATAAACTAAAAAAACGAGCTTTTCATTTACCAAGCAAATAGTTACGAGCAAACCATAAGCGGGGCAGTTGTTTTATTTTTTCCACTTTTGGCACTTGCTATAACATGGACAATCGACAACATGATCATTAACCATTCCAACCGCCTGCATGAAAGCATAGCAAATTGTCTCACCCATAAATTTAAAGCCGTTTTTCTTTAAAAATTTACTCATCGCTTTTGATTGTTCGGTCACCGCTGGAACTTGAGACATATCTGTCCAACCATTTTGAACTGGCTCACCATCGACAAACTGCCACAGCGCGTTACTTAATGAGCCATATTCTTTTTGCAGTGCTTTGGCCGCTCGAGCATTGGAATACACAGAGGCGATTTTTCCTTTATGTTTAACGACATCAAAGTTATCAATAATGTATGACACGCGTGTTTCGTCATACTGGCTCAGCTTTTCAATATCAAAATCTTCAAACGCGGCTTTATAACCTGCTCGTTTATTTAAAATGGTTCGCCAGCTCAACCCCGCCTGTGCACCTTCTAAACAAATAAATTCAAATAGCTTAGTGTCATCGAACACTGGTACGCCCCACTCTTGATCGTGATATTCGCGCTCGTTGTCATGCTTGATTGCCCAACCACATGTTGTATCCACTTGCTGTGTCATATAACTTTCCAATTAGTTAGTCGAAAAAAAACCTCTGACACAGCATAGCTGAATCAGAGGTGGGAATTTTAATATTGATCAATTTAAAGTATACCCTTTGTACTTGAAGCTGCAGCTTTGTTGACAGCGTTCTTTCGCCCAATCACATAGGCGAGCTATGCTCATGGGTCTCATTCACTTGTCGCCTCACTGCAACTCCAATTACTTTGGGTATAGATATAACACGTGTATTAAAAACTATAACTTACTGAATTCTTTATTAACCTTGTAAGCATCAGAAGTAACATAGGCTTCCATATCACGAATTTTATTTTCTAATAGCGCATACTCTTTATCGAGGTCGGCCAATAGTTCCGCTGGTAGTTGCCCGGTCTGCCAAGGCTTACTCTTGATGGTATGGTCAAAATCGAACTCATCTGCGGCGGTTAAATTATCTGGGCGCTTTTCTAGCATCAACCATAGGCCGAAGTAAGCGAACAGCACTAAAATCCCACCACCGAGTAAGAAAGCTGACACTGCAATAATCCGTACCCACCAGGCTTCCATACCAAAGTAACGACCTAACCCGGCACACACACCAGCTAATTTACCATTCTTAGGCTCGCGGTATAACGCTTCTCTATCCATTCCTTTAGCCATGGTCACGCCTCCAATTTGGCGCCTCAGCGTCTAAGATTTTTTCTAACGTTTTGACACGTTGCTGCACGCTTTCCGCTCGCTCAGCTAGCGACTTTAGCTGTTCAAGCTCATCGCTCGACAAACCGTGTGCCACTTTACGCTTACTACGGTAATGAAGTAGCAACCACAACGGCGCAACAAAAATTAAAAATACAATCAGCGGTGCCACGAAAAAGCTGCTCATGAACGGCTCCTAATTATTGTTATTAAAATAGTCAACATTACTTATCTTGCAGACTTTTCTTAAGCTTTTCTAGCTCTTGTTCAATTTCATCATCTGCCTGCAACTCAGCAAACTCTTGATTCAGGTCTTTGCCTTTTTCACCTAAATCATAACTATCCGCTTCAGCTTCTAGTTCATCAATTTTACGTTCGTATTGCTCAAACTTAGACATTGCTTCTTCCGTTTTACCGGTGTGCAATTGCTTTTTGATATCACGACGATGACCTGCGGCTTGGCGACGCATCACTATGGATTTCTGCTTAGCGCGAGTTTCAACAATCTTAGTTTCGAGCTTGCTGATTTCTCCGGCTAACTTTTCAATAGACTCAGCAAGTAGTGTTTTTTCATTGCGTAAGTTTTTAAGCTGTTCTTCGGCTTTCTGTTTTTCAATTAACGCGCCACGTGCAAGATCTTCACGCTGCTTTTGAATCGCTAAAGACGCTTTGTTTTTCCAATCTTCAACTTGCTCTTCAAGAAACTCAATGCGACGAGTCAGCTCTTTGTTATCGGCTAACGCTTTCGCAGAATGAGTTCTTACTTCAACCAGTGTGTCTTCCATTTCTTGAATGATAAGGCGGATCATTTTTTCAGGATCTTCCGCTTTATCTAATAGAGAACTGATATTTGAATTAACGATGTCGGCAAAACGAGAAAAAATACCCATGTTCGATTCCTTCTTAATGTGTCGGTGTAATAGATTCTATACTTACCCAACACTAATACATGAAACGTGCCAACTTTTAACCTGCTGATATTAAATAAAAATAATTCACAACCTTTAAAATCGCTTGCATAAAGTGACTATTTTAGCTAATTATTGGTAAATTAAACCAACATCGTTGAGGGTGTTCATGAAAGCACAAAATATCATCGGACAATCTGCCGCTTTTCTTGCAGCTCTAGATAAAACATCGCAACTTGCCGCGATTGAGCGCCCTATTCTTATTGTTGGTGAGAGAGGAACTGGCAAAGAACTCATTGCTCAGCGACTGCATTACTTGTCCAAGCGCTGGCAGTATCCTTTAATCAGCTTAAACTGCTCGGCACTCAGCGAAGGCTTAATTGATTCAGAATTATTTGGTCATGAGTCAGGCTCTTTTACCGGCTCTAAAGGCCAACACAAAGGACGATTTGAACGGGCAGAAAGTGGTACTTTGTTTTTAGATGAGCTGGCGACTGCGCCATTCTCGGTACAAGAAAAATTATTAAGAGTGATTGAATATGGCGAATATGAACGCGTCGGCGGTCATAAAACCTTGCAAGCCAATGTTCGTCTAGTATGTGCAACCAACGCAGATTTACCGCAAATGGCACAACAAGGTTTATTCCGCGCCGATTTATTAGATCGCTTAGCCTTTGATGTTATTCACCTTCCGCCACTAAGGCAACGCCTAGAAGACATTCCGCTACTAGCTGAGCACTACGCAATTCAAATGTGCCAAGAGCTCAGTTTGCCATTATTTACCGGATTTAGTACCAGAGTCTTAAATAAACTATGTGCTTATGCTTGGCCAGGTAATGTTCGAGAACTGAAGAATGTCGTTGAGCGTGCGGTCTATCGCCATGGAACCCAAGTAGGTAAAATCGATGAGATTGAGTTTAATCCTTTTCAATCTCCCATCATTAATTCAAATCCAGAAATTTCACCAACTGCTTCGTCACTTACCTCATCGAGCGAAATAAAAAGTGACACCGTCACCAGTGTTAACACAAACACCGCACCAGTCACTCATTCAGAAAACACTTTAGCGTTACCGCTAGACTATAAACAATGGCAACAAGAGCAAGATATTCAGCTATTGAAGCAGAGTTTAAAGCAAGCGAAGTACCACCAAAGAAATGCGGCTAAACTTTTAGGCTTGAGCTACCATCAATTTAGGGGAATGCTCAGGAAATACGACATGATAGGAAAAGATCAACAAGATTAGCTATTAGAATTTAGGGAAAAATTCAATGCCGAAGTCATTACGCTATTTGTTACCGTCACTATTTGCGGCTTTAATGCTCGCTGGGTGTAATGATGCCGAAAAAAGCCAACAAGCTCGAATGAATGGTTTTGTCTATTGCGGCACTACTCACCCGCAATTTTTGAACCCGCAGCTTTCCGATGGTGGCGATAATATTAAATCGATTGGTCCTCAACTGTTCGACTCCCTACTCACACTCGATCCAATAAGTTTTAAACCTAAGCCCAACTTAGCGACCCAATGGCAAGTCAATGAGGACAAAACTCAATACATATTTACCTTGCGACCTGATGTTCAATTTCATCAAACCTCTTGGTTTCAGCCTTCTCGCCCAATGAATGCCGACGATGTTGTGTTTAGCTTTAAGCGTATTATTGATTCATCGAATCCTTATCATTATATCAACGGTGGCCACTACCCTTGGTTTCAGAGCATCGGTTTTTCTCGCCTAGTGAAAGATGTTAAGGCAATTGATGAACAACACGTTCAATTTACCCTTTCTCACCCTGACAATACATTTCTCGATAACATCTCAACCGTTTTTGCTGCGATTCACTCTCAGGAATATGCTCATCAACTTGCCGCCATAGATGAGAAGTCACAATTTGATGAACTTCCGATTGGAACTGGACCATTTCAATTAGAAACATCTCAATATAATCAATTAATTCGCTTAACCAAACACGCGAACTACTGGCATCACCCCGCTAAAATGCAGCAAGTAGTGTTTGATTTTGGTCACCGAGGAACCGGCTCACTCGCAAAATTATTGACTCAAGAATGCGATGTTATGACTGACCCTATCACCAGCCAACTGGCTCTGATCAGCAAGAACACTGACATTCGCTCTAACGTTAGCCAAGCCATGAATGTCGCTTTTGTGGCATTAAACACACAACATTTTGCACTTAATGATGTTCGCGTTCGTCAGGCATTAAGTTTTGCGATAAACCGAAAAAACATTATTGATGCAGTCTATTTTGGTCAAGGTTACATCGCCACCTCATTATTACCCTCAGATTCATGGGCATATCAAGACAACAGCGTTCAAATTCGTTATGATCGCCAATACGCAAAAGCCTTATTGAAACAAGCTGGTTTTGAGGATGGATTGACGCTCACCATGTGGGTCCCACTGGCGGCACAATCTTATAACCCCAATCCGCACAAAACCGCGGAATTACTTCGGGCCAATTTTGCTGATATTGGAGTGACACTTTCGATCTTAACCGAAAAGTTTGGTCGACGAGATAAACTCACTCAGCAACCGAATACTGATTTAGTTCTTACTGGTTGGGCCGCCAATACTGGCGAACCAGATAGCTTATTGAGACCTCAATTATCTTGTGAGGCACAACGAGCCAGCTTAAATATTTCAATGTGGTGTGACGCTGATTTTGATTTTTTATTGACGTTAGCACGTGAAAGCGAGCAAACTCGTCACCGGTTAAACTTATATCATCAAGCGCAAACTATGCTCACTCAAGAATTACCGATAATTCCAATCGCTCATGGCGTACAATATCAAGTACATCACAGCTCATTAAGTGGCTTTGTATTAAACCCTTTTAATTCGGGTAGCTTTGAACACGTTGTAAGGGAAAAATAATGCTGTTTTACACCCTGCGCCGCATAAACTTATTCATCATTACCTTGTTAATTTTAACGCTCATTGGCTATAGCATTTTACGTCTAGACCCTCTTTCGCCATGGGCCATTCAAGATTTCTTTCAAGGTTGGTTCACTTACTTAGGCCAATTGAGCCAATTCAACCTTGGCGTTAATTTGCACGGCGACCCGATTATTGACGAAATCAAGTTGGTGTTTCCTGCTACTTTAGAATTGTGCTTTTTTGCCATGATCATCTCGCTGATCATTGGTATTCCGATTGGCACAATTGCCGGAATGCGTCAGGGTAAATGGGTAGATACCTTTATCTCATTTACTTCGATGGTCGGTTATTCCATTCCGATTTTCTGGATTGCGCTAATGATGATCATGTTCTTTTCTTTGAACCTAGGTTACACGCCCGTTTCAGGACGACATGATTTATTACTCGAAGTACCTTATATCACCGGGTTTGCCACGATTGATGCTTTTATAACCGATGAAGCAAATCGTCTAGAGTTAATTCATAGCGTGATAATGCACCTACTTCTACCATGTATGGTATTAGCGCTGGCACCGACCACCGAAGTGATTCGCTTAATGCGTTCATCAGTGGCTGAAGTACGTAAGCAAAACTACATTCGCGCGGCGCGTATCCGTGGTCTATCAACTTATGAAATTATCTTCCAGCATGTATTACGTAATGCCATTCCGCCGATTATCCCTAAAGTCGGCGTGCAACTTTCTACTATGCTGACCTATGCGATTATTACCGAGTCCATCTTTAACTGGCCGGGAATTGGTCGTTGGTTACTCGATGCTTTGGCTGATAAAGATTATGTTTCAATTCAAGCAGGCGTTATTACCGTCGCGACCTTCGTTTTACTCGTCAACATTCTGTCTGATCTGATTGGCGCAATGGTTAACCCTTTGGTAAGGAAGCAGTGGTATGCTGTCAAATAACATCTATCAAGAAGACCGTATTCCCGGTCAATTTGAACGCTTTTGGCGCAGCTACCGAGCAAACAGCCTTGCGATGTTTGGCTTATGGTGCTTCGTTATTTTATTGCTGGTCACCATTGGCGCTCAGTGGTTGGCGCCGCATGATCCTTTGATGCAAAGCGTACACCGTTTACAGCCACCTTCATGGAACCCAGAAGGCAGTGTTGAATACTTTCTCGGTACCGATGATATTGGCCGCGATATTCTTTCTCGCTTGATTATTGGTACGCAATTGACCTTTGGTTCTGGCCTATTAATTATGCTAATCGCCACTCTTATCGGTTGTACTATCGGTATTTTTGCTGGCATGACCAAAGGTTTGTTATCAAGTACCTTGAACCACCTACTTGATACCGTAATGTCAATTCCATCGATCTTGCTGGCGATTATCTTTGTAGCATTTCTTGGTACTGGCGAATTTAATATTCTCTTGGCGATTTGCTTAGCACTTATCCCCCGCTTTATTCGCTCGGTCTATATTGCGGTCAATGCAGAGATGGAAAAAGACTACAACATTGCCGCACGTTTAGATGGCGCGAATAACTTTCACTTATTGTGGAGCTCTATCTTACCGAACTTATCTACCGTAATTGCCGCAGAAATGACGCTCGCAGCCTCAATGGCGATTCTAGATATTAGTGCACTAGGCTTTTTAGAACTGGGCGCTCAAGCCCCTACTCCTGAATGGGGAACCATGCTTGGTGATTCAGTGGATTTGATTTATCTCGCGCCATGGACAGTGACACTACCAGGTTTATTTATTATGTTCTCGGTCATCATTATCAATTTAGTCGGTGAGGGCGTACGTCATTCACTCAGCGCGGGGACCGAATAATGCCATTACTCGATATTCGCAATTTAACCATTGAAATCGAAACGCCACACGGCACCGTAAAAGCAGTTGAACGTATGAGCCTGACTTTAAATGAAGGTGAAATTCGCGGTTTAGTAGGTGAATCTGGCTCAGGTAAAAGCCTAGTCGCCAAAGCCATTGTAGGGTTAACCAAAGATACCTGGAAAGTCTCAGCCGACCGGATGCGCCTTGGTAGTATCGACCTTCTACAGCTCACACCGAAAGAGCGTCGCCGTGTGATTGCTCGTGATATTGCGGTGATTTTCCAAGAGCCGAGTAGTTGTCTCGATCCATCAGAACAAATTGGCCACCAGCTACGTGAGTCGATTCCTTCATCATCATTTGAAGGCAAATGGTGGCAACGCTGGCACTGGCGTCACAAACTGGCAAAAGCACTACTTCATAAGGTAGGGATTAAAGATCACCGCCAAATCATGGGCTGTTACCCATACGAGTTAACCGATGGTCAATGTCAGAAAATCATGATTGCAATGGCGATTGCTTCCAAGCCTAAGCTACTTATCGCCGATGAACCAACCAATGATCTTGACCCGATTACTCAGTCACAAATATTGAGATTGTTAAGTCGTTTAAATCAGGTCAATAACACCACTATCATGTTGATAGGACACGATCTTACAACCATCACTCAATGGGCAACTCGCATTACGGTGATGTATTGTGGTCAATCGGTTGAATCGGCCAATACCAAACATATTTTGACTGAGCCGAAACATCCTTACACCGTAGCGCTATTGCATGCGATGCCAGATTTTAATGAATGGATCCCTCATAAGAGTCGCTTGCCTTCTCTACCGGGTTCAATCCCACCGTTACAGCATTTACCGATTGGTTGCCGTCTTGGTCCTCGTTGTCCGTACGCGCAAACTAAGTGTGTTCACGTACCGGTAAGAAAGAAAATCAAGAACCACAAGTTCAGCTGTCATTTCCCGCTTAATATGGAAAAACGCTCAACGCTAGAGAAGAAAGCGAAAACGGAGAAACATGTATGAGTGCGTTATTAGAAGTCATCGATTTATCGAAAAACTTTGTCACGCGCTCCGGTTTTTTTCGTAAGCGTGTTCACCAAGCGGTTAAACCAATTTCATTTACCCTAGAGCCGGGGCAAACTTTAGGCATTATCGGGCAAAATGGCTCAGGTAAATCGACACTGGCGAAAATGCTCGCTGGGGTTACCGAACCAAGCCACGGCAAAATTTTCGTCAATGGCGAGCAGATGTTTGATAAAGACTATTCTACCCGCTGTAAACTGATTCGAATGATATTCCAAGATCCAAACACCTCGTTGAATCCTCGCATTCAAATTGGTCGAATATTGGAAGAACCGCTTAAGCGTAATACGCAAATGTCACCAGAAGCGCGGACTCATCGTGTAAAAGAAACGCTGATCCGCGTGGGTTTATTGCCAGAGCATGCCTACTTCTACCCGCAAATGCTCGCCACAGGCCAAAAACAACGTGTTTGTCTTGCAAGAGCTCTGGTACTTCAACCTTCGGTAATTGTCGCGGATGAGGCGCTTAACGGGCTTGATATGGCGATGCGCTCACAGATCATTAACTTGTTCTTAGAACTGCAAGAAGAAATGGGCTTGTCGTTTGTGTATGTTTCTCAACATATTGGTGTGGTAAAGCACATCACCGACAAATTAATGGTGATGCACGAAGGAAAAGTGGTGGAGTCGGGAGACACTCAACAAGTGATTGCCAAGCCACAACACATTATTAGCCAGAAGTTAATTGAAAACCACTTCCATAAAACACCTAGTCATTTGAAATAAGAGACTTCCCTCTTGCCTTGAGCGACTGCTTAGGCAAGAAGGAAAGCACTTAATAATAAAGCAAGAACCCTAAAAAGTGACCCCACGTAAAAATTTCCGCACCGTATCTTGATCTAGGTGTTGTTGCAAAGGTGCGTAATCAATACCTTTATCAAAAACATATTCGGTTAATAGAACTCGTACTTCATGGACTAGCTCTTCTTGATCCCAAGGTTTGATAAAGAACCTATCCACATGTGCGAGATTAATCGCATCAATAAACACTTGATGTGTAGGACGCTGAGATAACATCACTTTCTTGGTATGACGAAAGCGTCGGTCTTTGGCGAGACTTTGCAGCCAATCAACACCATTCTGCCCTGGCATATTTTGATCCGATAACACCACGCAAGCATAGCGACCATCTTGATCAAGCTTCTCTAAACTCTCTTGCGCACTTTGAGCATCTGAGCAAATTTTGATTTTCACCCAATCAGAAAACTCAGCTAAATCATGCGCTAATTGAAATAGCATCTCCGGTTGATCATCGACACAAATAATTGTAAATCTGTCCATTTTCATCTCACTAATAAATTAAATTTAAAACCGCTACCAATACAAAACTTAGAGTCACACCGACCAAGCCGATAATCACCCCAACTTTAGCCATATGCTGAGTTTTAATGTGTCCCGTGGCATGAGCCAGCGCATTGGGTGGCGTACTAATGGGCAAAGCCATACCAAGCGAAGCGGCAAAAGTGACAACTAAGATCAGCATGGCTTGACCACCGAGCACATCTAAACTTGCCATCGTGGCACCTAACGCCGCCATAATTGGCATAAGTAAGTTGGCGGTGGCGGTATTCGACATAAAATTCGCCATCAATAAACTCAACAATGCTGCGCCACCTAGCACGACATAAGGTGAGAATTCCCCAAACGGAATGCTGTACACCACCAATGCGGCTAAGCCACTTTTATCTAGGGCAAGACCAAGTGCTATACCACCTGAAACTAGCCACAGTACATCCCATGAAATCTTCTTTAAGTCTTCTTTGGTGATAATTCCGGTCACTAAAAATACCGTGACTGGGATCATAGCTACTGTGTATGAATTCATGCCATGACTACTACCCATCAGCCATAGCCCAATCGTTAAAATAAAGGTGACATACACGATAATTGCTTGAGGTGTTTTGAGGAACTTACCTTTGATATCCAGCGTAATGCTGCGTTGCTTGGCTGGAAATAACACCAAAATCAGCGTCCATGCAATCGCCATTAACACAACCACAAACGGCACCGCAAACGCCATCCATTCACCAAAAGAAATTGTGGTCGTCGATTGCAAATACTTCAATGCAATCGCATTGGGTGGCGTGCCGATTGGCGTCCCTATCCCACCAATATTTGCCGCAAGCGGAATACACAACGCAAACGCAGTACGGCTCGGATCATCCGGTTTCAATAACACCATTACTGGAGCCAGAATCGACAACATCATTGCGGTAGTTGCAGTATTGGACATAAACATCGAGAACATTGCAGTAATCAACATTAAGCCTAGAATCATAAAGCGAGGCTGGTCGCCAAAAGGCTTCAAAAGCACTCGGGCAAGGTTAATGTCTAAACGGTATTTGGTTGCTGCAATCGCCAGAAAGAATCCACCGAGAAACAGCATAATAATGGGATTGGCAAAGGTCGCCATAATATCGGTGTGATTCAATATAACGCCGTAATGTTCCGCTGCTTGCTGACCGGTAAACCACACAATAGCTTTATCGGAAATCAGCAATAATTCAAAACAGATAATCGCAACCGAAGTGGCGTAGATTGGAATTGGTTCTAGTATCCAACTCAGTGCCGCAAATAGAAATATCGCTGCGACGCGTTGCTGAATAATGGTCATGCCTTCAAATGGGAAAGCAGACAGAGGTAGGAATAAGATGATCAAAGGGATCATAATTGGTAATAAATAGCGAAGATTCAAACGCATAGTCTTTACTCTATTGGTAAGGTCTATCCATCATCTATCGGCTATGTGTTCTTAATATAGAACTAGATCAATGATTTGTACGTTATTCGCTTTGCGTTATTCAATCTGTGACTAGATGCAAAAAAGGCAGCTTCTCGGCTACCTTTCATTTCTATATAACGAGTTATGTTAGCGCTTTTGAGCTTGTTTCTTTAACTCAAAATCAAACTCATCAGGGAAGACAATCACGCCCTCTTGCTCTGCATTGGGAAATACTACTACCGATAATTCATCATCTTCTAAACCAGTAGTCCAACGGCTGTGCCACTTATTAAGTGAAATCGCTTCTGGCTTACAGTTTTCCCAATCACCATTCGCCCATGCTTGAGCAAATTCTTGATTTGGCCAGACTGGTACACAATCTTCATCTTCGGTGTTGAGCATCACGCAGCCGTCTTCATCAACCAAGATCCAGATCTGACGGTTGGCAACCACTTCTTTAATGCAGTAGCTAAAACGCTTTTCGCTATCGTAGGCATTAATCGTTTCGATCGCTGCGGCATCTAATACTTGAGACATAATTTTCTCCTAATGTAAAAAAGGCGAGTTCAAACCCGCCTCTTAATTAATCTTTATCGAACATCACTAGTAAGTAGATTACTTAGCCAGCTCAGTTTGCAGCCACGGCCAACCTTGCTTCTTACGGCTTAAGGTGTTTTCCATGGTTAAAGAACCGTCTTTAACGTGTTTCTCAAGCTTAGCAGACCACTCACCTTTGAATAGTAGCTCAGTGGTGCTCGTAGTGATATCCGTTAGCATAAGCGCGGCAAATGCTAGACCGTCTTCTTGACAACGACGCTCAAGGTCGGCGTTCAAGTCATCAATCATACCGTCAACTTGTTCCATTGTCGCAAGCTCTACTTGGCCTACTACTACATCACGACCATTGAATGGGTATGCTTTTAAATCTTTCTCAACAAGCTCTGCTGCGCTTAGACCTTCGATGTCGGTTTTAGCAATCAGCAAGTTCTTGATGAATTCGTCTAGGTTGTCGATACCCGCGATTTCCGCTAGCTCTTTCACTGCTGCTTCATCTTTTGGCGTACAAGTTGGAGAAGCAAAGCCTACTGTGTCAGATAAAATCGCAGACATCATAAGAATCGCATAAGGCTTCTCGATTTTTGTTTCTTCCATTTTGAATAGGTTGAACAAAATCGTACAAGTACAGCCAACAGGCCAGATCCAAGCTTCCAGTGGGTTTACTGTCATCACATCGCCTAGACGGTGGTGATCGACGATACCAACGATTTCTGCTTCAGCAATGTCATCTGGTGCTTGAGAAACATCAGTGTAATCCACTAACCAAACTTTTTCGCCTGCAACACCGGTACACATTTCAGGTTGCTCAAGACCCGCTTGCTCAAGAATGTATTGAGTTTCACGGTTTAATTCGCCTTGACGAACTGGTTTCGCTTCAAGACCACGGGCTTTTAAAAGCTCAGTGGCAACCAATGCACTACAAATGCTATCACTATCTGGGTTTTTGTGACCGACTACTTGGATCATGTGTTTTCCTATTACGACTATTTATACTCAGGATTCTTCCAGCTATTCAGCAGAAATATTTTGCCCGCTACTTTACCTGATTTTCAAAATTTGTCATTGCTCAAGTAGTAATTTATTCAGCGTCAACCTTTCACCAAAGTATTGACCCTATTGTTTTTGCGGCATTTATCAGCAGTTAATCCAACTAAAGGTGAACAAGACATCAAAACCATGGTTTATTGCTTGCCAAATCTGATAAATGCAACCTATTGTGTTTATAAGATTATTTTAAAGGTAAGGAATCACGATGAAATTTACTGCAGACCATATTGCTGAACTCAACCTACTACTTCAATTCGATCCAACTAGCCTACAAACTGGCATCAAAGTACATAACGATGCAGCACCAGAGCTACAACAAGCCGTTAAAAGTTTGTTTGATAAGAATCTATGTACCCTACCGGACGGTGGCTACCTAACAAGCGAAGGGATTGAACTTGCCGAGCACGCATTGAAAGTGCTGAATGTGTTGTCTTCTAAGGCGTAAAGATTCGGTTTTCCTAAACGCTTTAATCAAAACTTTTACAATGGCAGAGTATCTCATTTAAGGGGCTCTGCTTTTTTTGTGTTTCAACGAAACAATATCAACCTGTCATCCTGAAAAGTGAGGCACGAACGCAGTTCAGGATCTCCTACCGCAATTTGAATTACAACGCGCTGTAGCGAATATCGTGAGTTGAGCGCTTACTTAACCACATCAGTGAAACAACTCCTTCCCATTGCCAGCAATGGTAAACTTGGTAGTTGAAATCACAGCCAAGGGAAGGTTGGGAAGGGGTGCTGCGTGAGTGTTATGTCGTCCGTTGGGATCAGTCGAACAAGTTAGCCGAAAGACTAAAATATAGGGATAATGGCTACTACTCAATAAAGAAGAACCAATCAAAAAAACAAAAAAAATAGCAACCAACCACTTGATAATATTGCATTTTAATCTTATATAAAGAAAAAAATAATACAATATCTACCGAAAACTAACATCGACCAATTTACAATAATAAGTAGCTTCGAGCTTATTCACCCCCCATAGAAGGTGTCGACTGCGCGATACTTAACCTTATTTGTTATGCGACTTTTAATTTATAATTCCATTGTTCGGTCATCACGAAAGTGCTTTATTACTCTAAATTTTATTGAAGTATTGTCATAGCTAACAACTTCAATGCGGGCACCTTTGTAATTTATGATTTTAGATTTTTTCATGTCATATTCAACATTATTAGTGAATGCACTTCTTGCTGAATCATTAGAAAATTCACGATAAGATATATTTATTTTTTTATCTACAGAACCGTTATATATAAGCGTTTGCTGAAATGCTTGGCTATCGACGACCGTTTTTTCTTTTATTTCAAAACTCCCTTCATAACATGCGGCAGCTTGATAAGAAACAGAAGTAACACATAGTTCGTTTTTATTATTAATATGAAGAGCCACAGGTGTATCGACCAACCCAACAGCATAGGATATTGGTTGCCCTTTACTTGTTGTTGGAGAAAAATATGATGAACCTTTATACTCACCAACACGTGAATATGAGCCTTTATGTATATCGTAGAGTGTCCCATCAATTGTTCTATTTAAGATAAGGAAGTCCAGTGTCACAGATTTACCTTGATCTATCATGTAATCACCAACATAGACTTCTACAACTTCGTTTAGTGCAGGCTTAGAAAAGTAATTAACCTTTGCTTCATAATTATAATTTACCGTCGAACACCCGAACATTATCGAAGTAAAAAGCATCACTGATAAAATTTTCACGAATCTCATTCAAAACCCTTATTTAATAGTTAGTCGCATAACAAATTAATAGATGGAAAAAATCCCTATAACCTTTTCATCTATCATTCCACTCATTTTTTCATCCAACAAGCTAAACATCTAAATTGATTCGTAAAATCAAACTTATCTCATAATTAACCGATATGATATACGGACATAATCCGCTTAGTTAGCGATTGAGAACTCATCCATAATTGCAGGCGTGTGAACTTTAAATGAGTAACATATGGTAGGAGATTCTGAATCACGCTCGTGCCTCGCGGTTCAGAATGACGGATAATTTTAAAGTGCTAATGGTGACCAAACTACTTTCATTTTTTAATGCGCCCTAACACTTGTGAGCGCGCATCTTCATTTGAAACACCTAGTCCTGAAGCCAATTGAGCTTCTGCGGTACGCATTTCTTCAAGCAGTTCGATCTTCTCTTGCATTGCTTCATACTCCGCAACGTCGAGAACAACAGCTACACCTTTACCACGCTGTGTGATGACCAGTGGACGACGAGTCTCATTTATTTGTTTTATGTAAGATGCAACACCGGCACGAAACTCAGATAACGGTTGAATATCTTGATCGAAATGAATACGGCTCATACTGAACTCCAATTAGTACAAAATAACGTACAAACAATAGTCCACCTAAACGTTATTAGCAAGAGGTTGATATTGTGTGATAGCAACTTAATAGGCGAGATAATCCGTCATCCTGAATAGTGAGGCACGAACGTAGTTCAGGATCTACTTAAAGCGCTCTGAATCTTTTCTGCAAATGGTTTACAGCGCGTGATAAGTAGATCCTCGATGTCGCTTAGGCTCCTCAAGGATGACGAAACCTTTCATTCCGTGCAACGCGTGAAGTATGTAATGATAAAGAACGTCCTAAAGTGTGTTGAGATTCAACTGGCTGAATAACTTACACTCGGAAATTTTAAAACAAACAAAAAAACGCCTCACTCCAAAGAAGTGAGGCGCTTTAATTTCAAAGTAAGGCTTTCCCTACTCTACTGTTTCAAGCTCTTGTGCTTGGTCGGTTTTATCTTTTGGGCCATTGCCAAAACCACGCAAGCCAACCACGTGTACGTGTTCGTGATCTTTAAACACTTTACGTACAAGTTTGTAGGTGGTGCCTTTTTCTGGGCTGATGTTTTCCGGTGCGGCAATCAGTAATTGCATATCTAGACGGTCACATAGCTCGAATAAGGTATTGATGGATTTGGTATCCAAACGTGCGGCTTCATCTAAGAAGAGTAGACGACACGGCACAATATCTTTACTGCGCAGACGGCGTGATTCTTCTTCCCAGCTTTGGATAACCATCAACAAGATTGACTGACCAGTACCAATCGCTTCACCGGTTGATAGCGCGCCAGATTCAGCTTGTAACCAACCTTCTGAACCACGGTTCACTTCAATGCTCAGCTCTAAGTAGTTACGGTAGTCCAGTAACTCCTCACCTAAGATTTGCGGTGAACGTTGACCCATATCGATATGTGGGTTCACGCGTTGGAACAGTTTCGCCATTGCTTCTGAGAAGGTTAAACGTGGGTTATCGAACAAGTCTTGATGTTGGTCTTGCTGCTCAGCTAAGCCTGCTAATAGCGTTTCATGGCTTTCACGAATACCAACATTTAAACGCACGCCACGTACCTGACCAAAAGCAATGTTCGACAAGCCTTGGTTTAGCATACGAATACGGTTTTGCTCACGTTGAATCGTCTTCTTGATGATATTCGCCACTGAACCTGAACTAATGGCCAGACGGTTTTCACGTTGCGTTAGCTCTTCGGTTAGACGAGCCAGCTCCACTTCCATCTCTTCAATCGCTTCAACTGGATCGCTGGTGTGAATAATATCCTGGCGAATACGCTCACGTAGATGCTGGTAAACTGCGATGTAGAACAATACTTTGCCTTCTGGGCGAGCATTATCTTCTGAGCCGCGTAGCGCATCACGTAGCGTTTCATTGTTGGCAACCGCTAGGCGCAAGGCACCTAGCGATTTATCCGACATTGAACGCAGTTCGTTATCAGAAAGGTACGCTAATTCACGGCGATGCAAACGACGCTCAACATCATTTAAACGCGCTAAACGTAGTACTGAGCACCAACCTGCTTTAGCGTTAACCACAAACTTACGTAGGTCTTTGTAGTCTTTTTCAATTTTCTTAACGCGCTTGGTTAGCGTCTTCATTTCCATATCGGTTGCAGTAAGGGTACGTTCAAATTCACTCTTACGTTGGCGAGATAAATGTAGACGCTCATACAGTTCGTTTTTACGTGTTTCTGCACGCTCTACTGCGCCGATGTCTGGCGTTACGCCATAGTCTTGCAGCTCTTGTTTAAACTCTTGTACGGTTTCCAATTTAGCTTGATGCGACGATTTCAAAGAAGCCAATAATTGATTATATTGGTTCATTTGGCCTTGCGCTTGTCTCAAGCCTTCACGGCTACGTACTTTCGCTTGTTCTGCTTGCTCAAGTTTACGTTTTAGCTGCTCGCTTAATTCGCTGCTTTGATCCAGTAGAGAGACTGAATCTGAGTAAGCAAAGTAATGACGACGCTCATGCAAATCAGCTAAGGCAAACAGTTGAGTTTTCAATGTTTGTAAGTTTTGATCCGCTTGCTGATATTGTGCTTGCAGCGCATCAAATTGCTCTGGATCCGCTTCTAGAGCAGACAACATGTTCGATAGCTTCTCGGCAGCTTTACCATGCTGTTGAGCAAACGATTTGTATTGAGTCAGCTGCTCAAGCTTGTCGTTAATTTCTTCTAAACGCTCGGCTAGGCTTTCATCTTCAATGAGATGCATCACGTTAGCCAGTTTATCTAACTGAGCTAGCGCCTGCTTGGCCGTTTGCATTTGGCTGCGTTGCTGTTGGTCTTTTTCATCCAGTGACGCCAATTGACGAACCACTTGATTTAAACCATCACGCACTTCCGCCAGTTGCTGTTCTGGGTCGTCGTTAAACGCAATATGAATGTGTTTAGATACGAACTCGTTATAGCTTTGGTATAGACGTTGTAGCTTCTGTGAATCAAACGCCGCTTTGGCATACTCTTCCGCCACTTGTTCACGCTCAGCACGTAACAACTCTAAACGTTGCTCACGGGCGGCACGGCCAAATAGTGGAATCGAAGGTAAACGAGAATAACGTAGCTGACGGTCGTTTAGTTGAACGCATACCGCGCCATCTAGTTCGTCGGCGTTGAAAGTACTGTCGTCAAACGCATCCACATCGCCTTCAATGATGTAAAGATCTTCTGGGCAATCATCTAAATCCACCAGCTTTTCTTTAATGCCATCAAGGTCAGATACGACAATTGCATGACGAGATGGACCGTACATCGCACTGAAAAATGGTGCATCTTCAATGGTGATGTCATCGTAAATTTCGGATAACAACACGCCGCCTAAACTATCCGCTAAACCTTTTAAACGCGGGTCATTTGAGCCTGATGGTGACGCTAGACGCTCAATATCACTATCTAACTCATCACGACGAGCGGACAAGCGCTCTTTGGCCATGGATTGCTGTTTATCTTGCTCAAGCACTTGTTGCATTTGTGCCATCACCGCGTGGCCATCAGTTAGCTCAGCGTCGGTTTGCGATTGCAGTTTTTCTAGTGCCTCACTGGCTGCAATCCAGGCTGGTGCTTGCTTTTGCAGAGCTTGAATTTGCGCTTCAGAATCTTGTTGAGAACGACGTAAATCACCACGTAAATCGCGCAGTTCTTCTTGTTCTCCGGCGAGCACATCAAGCTGCTCTAGGTGACGCTCACGTTCTTGCTCTAATACCATTTCATCATCAAGGCGAACTTGGTGTTGAGATTGGTATTGTTCAACTAGTTCAGAGGCTTGACGCTGCTCGTTTAAGCTACGCTCTAGGTCACGCTGCTGGGCGCGCCATTGTGATTCATTTTGTAACCATTGCTGAGCTTGTTGAGATTTCTGCACCGCCTCTTTTGCATGTGATAATGCTTCAGTACGAGCCACATCACCAACAATACTGTTCACTAATGCTAACGCTTGCTCAAACTGCTCTGCTGCGGCAGATGACATGTCTAGCTTGTGTTTTAGCGACAATAGCGCAGAAGTATTCTCTGACTCTTGTTGCTTCAATTCAGACAATTGCCCTTGAGCATTCTCCGCGGTTAGGTTGTCGTTATCTGTCAACTGTTGCGCTTTTTCTAACGCTTGCACGGCTTGTTGATATTGCAACGCGCGAGTTTGCTGTACATCTAATGCTTGTTGGTAATCGGCCAGTTGCGATTTTAAGCTATCGACTTCTTGTTCAGAAACTTCAGCTTGTTCTTCGGCAATCGCAACTTGCTCTGCCGCTTCTTCCACTACCATGATTTGTTCTTCTAAGCGTTCACTTAGCTCTTCCAAATCTTCTTGGTAGCGCTCAATTTTTTCTTGCTGGCGAATCGCCGTTTGCACCAATTGCAGATGGTCGGCAGCGGCTTGATGATCTTGCTCTAGGCCAGACTCTTGATCAATTAATTGCTCAAGCTCACTCTGAACTTGAGTAATCAATTGCATTTGCGAAGTTAAAGTACTGCTCGATTGATTTAATTCACTGCGCAGTGCTAACGCTTGATCTAGCTTAATACGACGGTCATTGGCATGGCGCATGTAGTCTGCTGCCACATAGTTGGTCGATTCAGTAATTAAATGCTTAAACAAGTCACGGTCGGCTTGCGTGGTTTTGATGGCTTCTAGCGTCATGCGGTTTTCACGCAACGCCGATTCCATATCTTGGAAGGCTTTCTTCACTCCACCATTTTGTGGCAATAAGTAGTCACGTAATGAACGAGTGATTGCACTTGAGATACCGCCATACAAAGAGGCTTCGATTAAACGATAGAACTTAGAACGGTCACCGGTGTTGCGTAGTTTCTTCGGCAAGACGCCCATTTCAAACATCACGCCATGGTAATCGGCAACAGACGAAAAGGCTTTAATTTGCACGCCTTCATATTCCGCGACTTTGTCTTTTAGCTCGTTGTAAGTACGAACGCGAGCTTGGCCGTTTTCTAGGCTTTCAATTAAGACATCGGTCGGTTTGACGTTGCTTGGTAGACCTTGAATAAGAATCGGTTTGATATCCACTTTCTTATCACGACCTGTCACTTGTTGCAGTTTTACCGTAAACAACAAGCGTTGATGACGTGAATTGACAACATCAAGCACCGAGTAACAAGTACCCGGCTGTAGTTTACCGAATAGGCCTTTATCACGAGAGGCTTGTGAACTCCCCGCCTCGGTAGTGTTACGGAAATGCAGTAAGCTTTGGTCTGGAATCAATGCCGTGATGAAAGCCGCCATGGTCGTCGACTTACCCGCACCGTTACCGCCAGAAAGTGTGGTCACTAACCCATCAATATCAAAAGTACGAGCAAAGAAGCCGTTCCAGTTGATCATGGTTAGCGATTGATATTTACCTCTTTCGATCATGTTATTTTGCGTGATCATAGGTCACCTGCTTTCTGTTCTTGTTCTTCTTGTTCAGCCAAATCTTCTGATTGTTCGTCTGAAGCATCTTGCTTATCTTGAGTATCATTCGCTTTATTTGGGTCAACGGCTTCAGGATCAAGCACCGCTTCACCATCACGAATCAAGCGTAGTTGCGCTTCGCGAACATCGTCACCGACACGTACATCAGCACCAAAACGGAAGACGGCTTCACTGATTCTAAACTTCTCATCATCACCGACTGGCAATACCATACCGATACGACGTAGCCGACGCAGCGAAGTACGCACTTTTTCAAACAGCTTTTCTTTATCCAAATCCGAACCGGTTGCGCGGTTCGTCACCAAACGCATCAGTTTCTTTTCATCAGCAAGGTTGATTAGCTCTTCGTATAGTTCTTGATTAGTGAAGATTCCTTCATGGGCGAGACGCTCTGGGCTTAAATACAAAAAGCACAAGATTTTACCCACCAGCATATCAAGTTCCGATAACACGCTGCGGCCAATGAATGAGGTTGAACGTGGACGTAGGTAGAAGAAGCCTTCTGGCGCACGAACCAATTCTGCATTATAACGCTGATAGAAAGCGCCAAGATCACCGTCAAAATCACTTAAAAAAGCGTAGTTATCCATATCATCACTTGAGATATGGCGGCCCGCACGCAATTGGCTGTCAAGCGCGGGGAATAATGGGTTAGATAGAGCTTTCACCAATTGTTCTGGCATGTAAGCATCTTGAGAGTTGTCGGTCTCTTGTGAATAGCTGGTATTTTGAGACAGATCGGCGCTGTGCGCCTCGTAATTAGTATTGATCGATGACATTCGCTTGTACCTTTGCTCCAAAATCGTTAATCGCTTTCCAATCCGGCTGGATGGCTTGGTAATCCGATTCGGAATACCCCATTCTTACCGCTTGGTCGATCACCATTCTGGCTAAATCAAAATGTTGCGCATGAGAGTGCTGCGCAAGGTAATCTCGTAATACCGAACCTAAATCAATCGGCTGGCCGGTTTCTTTGTGTTGTTGAAGCATGGTGGCGACTCGCTCGCTCAGTTCATCATCAACGGTGGTTAATTCTTCATATTCCACTTCATCTGGAATCGCACCAGTCACTTCATCATCACGTAGTAACATGGCTTCATCGCGCATGTCACGTAGACGCTCGGCATCGGCGTAGGTCAAATACCATGGCATATCAAAGTAATCGGTCACGGACTGACGCAAACGCTGACTAAAGGCTCGGTTTTGATCCATATCGATAGCAGTACGGATAAACTTATGTACGTGGCGGTCGTAACCAATCCACAAATCTATCGCTTGCTGACCCCAGCTAACAATACGGTCGAGTTTGGTTTGCAGTGAAAACAAAATAGCGTCAATGAAATCTAAGCCTTCTTGGCCATAGATAAGCTGCTGAATATCAAGTAGCTGGGTTTGTAGCTCATCGCCTGCCGCTTGTAGTGTATCTTGCAATTCATTCAGGGTAGTCGAAGTTTCAGTCAGTAGACTTTCACAACTGCTGATCGCATCTCGCCAATCTTGGTTTAACAGCTCAGCAATTTGGTTTTTAATTTCCACTTGCTGATCATCCATAACGCGCTGGTTTAAATCGATACGGTCGAAAATTTCACTCACCGAATATTTTAGTACGCCATAAACATGCTTTTGCCATTGCGCGATATCTGAAGCTTGATTAGCTGCCTCAACGGCTTTCGACATTTCATCGGCAACCATAGACAACTGAATGGATAACTTAAGCTTTGAAAATTCACGATGACGAACGTAGTAATCGGTAATCGAAACGCCTAGTGGCGACATACGATAAATGCTTGCGCCTTCATTCAATTCACTGACAAAGCGACTCATCAACCTTTGGGAGACTAATTCATTGATCGCGTTGTTGGCGCGAAATGCCGAAGCTTCACCAGTTTCATCAAACATATTGGTGACGATTTTGAATGCATCGTGCAATTCACCTTCGCCGAGCTCTTCATCGAACTTCTCATTGCTTAATACCGCAATCGCAATCAAAAACGCTAATCGCTCAGAAGAAAGGTTCAATGAAAAGTCATGTTGCTTCACCCAGCTGACTAGTTCATCGATGGGCTGTTCACCTATCGTTTTGTCCTCAAGCGGCTGTCCGCCTGTCGACGGTTGAAGTGAAGATTGAGTTATTTCACTCATTATCATTCCTGTATTTTCTAATGACTCTCGGGCTATTCGGCAGTATGAGGCTTTTGTGCCCACACATGAATATAGCGCCCAAGAGAAAGATAAGGCTCCGTGCGGCATAACTGTTGCTCTAGTGCCAACACATCTTCTGGTCCATACTCGCCCATGTATTGTTGGTTTCCGATATAGTCGTTAAAGCATCGGATACCTGATTTACCACAAATATCGAAGCCTGCAGATTCTATCCATTGATAGACCTCTTCCGGCAATAAGCCACCTTGAGGTTGCAATTTAAAGCGCTTGCGATGTGGCATTCCCTGCAAAATGTGGGGAATATTACCACAAGTTACATTTTTCAAAACTAAACCGTGGTGATTATAAAACATCACTGAAATGATGCCGCCCGGTTTTACCTTTTCAAGTAGGCTTGCTAATACTTGTTGCGGATTTTCCAACCATTCCATAACGGCATGAAATAACACCAAATCCGATTGCTCACTTAAGTGCTCATCGAGGTGTTGAATAGCGGAATGAACAAAACGAAACTGCGAAGATAAACCATTATTTTCAATGCCTTGCTGAGCTAATGCTAACATTTCGTTGGAAATATCACACAGTGTCACTTGGTGTCCAAGCTGAGCAATTTTTTGCGACATTTGAGCTAATCCACCTCCGGCATCGAGCACAGACAGGGCTTTTTTTTGCTGTTGTAAACGGCCTAAAGCTTGCTCAATATCTTGCCAAAGGATCACTTGGCGAATATCACCTTTGTCTGAACCATAGATGTTTTTGGCGAATTTATGCGCGATATCATCGAAATTTCGATCATTGTCCATTTTTTTTCGTTTAAGATAACTGAATTTTGCGTGTATTCTGTCACAGCAATTACAGGAATAAAGCAATTACTCCGTTTTACCTGCTGAATGATGAATTTTTGGGCTATTTAAAATGTTTGAACTAAAAAAATTAATTGGGGCTCTGATCATGCCTTTGCCGGCCTTGCTGATTATAGGTTTTATTGGCTTATTTCTGATTATGTTCACCTACAAACGCGGCTTAGGGTGTTTATTCACTTTTGTTTCTTTAATGGGGATCTTTCTATTTTCATTCCAACCCATTTCGACTTCATTATTGAAACCGACCGAACGTGCTTACAAAGCTTTTGTACCCGTAGACGGCACCATTGATTATGTCATGGTATTGGGAAGTGGCCATATTGTTGATAATGATATTCCAGCGACGTCGGAACTGTCTCGCAATGGCTTGATGCGTCTTGCTGAAGGTATTCGTATTTTACACCTCTACCCTGGCGCAAAGTTGATTTTGTCTGGTTATGATGGCGGCACATCCGTCAGCAACGCACGAATGATGGCCAATGTTGCCGTTTCATTAGGGGTAGCTAAATCCGATATTATTCTTTTAGAAAGTGCTCAAGATACTTGGGATGAAGCGCATCAAGCGGCAGGTTTTGTTGCTGAAAAGCGAATGGTACTAGTCACTTCTGCCAGTCATATGAAACGCGCAATCGGCGAGTTTAAAAAAGCAGGACTTGAACCGATCCCTGCGCCAACCAACTACTTAGCCTTTGATGATATTAAGCAGCCATGGGAGAAGTATTCTCCACAAGCGAAATATCTAGAGCAAAGTGAGCGTTATTGGTATGAGCAACTGGGTCGTTGGTGGTCATCTTTACGCGATACCCTGACCAACCAGAAAAACGCTGGTACCGCTACAACGTTAGAGTAACGAGATGATACGCGAGCAATCGATAACGTTACCACTAACGTGCGATGTTTGTTTAGTCATAAAAATGCCATATCTGATTGTCAGACATAACATTTAGGACTAAAATCGTAACTCATATATCCAAGTATAGAATACAGAATAAAATTAAGTCGCTGATTAATGGCGGCTTTTATCTTTTTGGTTACTTACCTAATTAGAATAAATCCGGCGAAGGCGTCGGCATAAAGGAAATTCACTATGGCTACAATCAAAGATGTCGCACGTATTGCAGGTGTTTCCACCACTACTGTGTCACATGTCATCAATAAGACTCGCTTTGTCGCTGAAGCAACTCAAGAAAAAGTCATGGCCGCAGTGAAAGAACTGAATTATGCCCCAAGTGCCGTTGCCCGTAGTCTTAAATGTAATACCACTAGCACCATTGGTATGTTGGTAACACAGTCTACTAACCCATTCTTTGCCGAAGTAGTCGATGGCGTAGAAAGTTACTGTTACCGAAAAGGTTACACGCTAATCCTTTGTAATACTGGCGGTCGTGCTGACAAACAACGCGATTATATCCGCATGCTAGCTGGCAAACGTGTTGATGGCCTTTTAGTGATGTGTTCAGACTTAGATGCTGATCTACAAGAGATGTTAGACGGTCACCCAGACATTCCTAAAGTGGTCATGGATTGGGGCCCAGAAAGCTCTCAAGCCGATAAGATCATCGATAACTCTGAAGAAGGTGGTTACTTAGCTACTCGCTTCTTGATTGATAAGGGGCACACGGATATTGCTTGTCTAAGTGGTCATTTCGAGAAAGTCGCCTGTAAAGAACGCATCGCAGGCTGTAAACGCGCATTAGCGGAAGACGGTTTAACGCTTCCAGAAGAATGGTTACTTGAAGGTAACTTTGAGTGTGATACTGCGGTGATTGCTGCAGATAAGATTCTTGCGATGGATAAAAAACCAACCGCAATTTTCTGCTTTAACGATATTATGGCTCTTGGCTTAATGAGTCGCTTACAAGAAAAAGGCATGAAAGTACCGGAAGATATCTCAGTGATTGGTTACGATAACATTGATATTTCACCTTACTTCTCACCACCTTTGACGACGGTTCACCAGCCAAAACGTCGTTTAGGTAAGAATGCGGTAGAGATTTTACTAGAGCGTATTAAAGATAAAAATCACGCTAAGCAAACATTTGAGATGTTCCCGGAGATTCTAGAACGTTCTTCGGTAAAAACACTGAAATAGTAGTACTCTTAATCGAATGACGGATAAAAAACCAACGCTGATGTCGTTGGTTTTTTTATTGAAATTTTTTAAGCTGATCATCTGTCTATATTGATATACCCAAGTAGATTGGATATATACCTCCTGATTTTTGTATAAGGATATGCATGAAACGTCTGTTACTTAGCTTCATTTTACTCACTCTTCCACTGCTTTCTTCTGCTAAAGATGGCTCTATTAGCCAGTTGGATTGGCAACAAGTTGAGCAGCAAGCAAAAGGACAAGATGTCTATTTTAATTCTTGGGGCGGCAGCCAAGAGATTAATGACTACCTCCGTTGGGTGGCAAAGCAAGTAAAACAAAAATATGGCGTTGAACTTCACCACGTTAAAGTCACCGACATATCCGAAACGACTACTCGCCTACTCGCTGAAAAAACTGCCGGAAAACATTCTGGAGGTAGTGTCGATATGGTTTGGATTAATGGTGAAAATTTCAAATCAATGAAGAATAGCCAATTACTCTACGGCCCTTTTGCTTCAAGCCTACCAAATTGGCAAAAAGTCGATTCTAGTCTCCCTGTCACTAATGATTTCTCTGAACCAACGGAAGGGTTGGAAGCCCCTTGGGGAGTTGGTCAATTAGTCTATATTCATGATCAGAAAAAATTGCCAACGCCACCACAATCAGCAAAACAATTATTCGATTATGCTAAAGCTCATCCAGGACGTATCACCTACCCTAAGCCACCTCAGTTTCATGGCACCAGTTTTTTAAAAGCCTTACTTATCGAACTCTCCGATGAAAAGATCGCGCTATCTAAGCCAGTTGATGAAAAGTCATTTACTCAAGTAACTAAACCTTTGTGGGATTACTTAGATGCGATTCAACCTTACTTATGGCAACAAGGCCGTCAATTTCCAACCACTCAGCCTGAAATGCTACAACTGCTCGATGATGATCAAATAGATATTGCGATTACCTTTAATCCAAATGAAGTTTTTTCTGCCCAAGCAAGCGGCAAATTAGCACCAAGCACTCAAAGCTACGCATGGCAAAATGGCGCACTGTCTAACATTCATTTCCTCGCCATCCCATGGAATGCCAATGCAAAAGAAGGCGCACTGGTTGTAATTAACTTCCTACTCAGCCCACAGGCGCAATCACGTAAAGGCGATATTAATGTCTGGGGCGATCCATCGGTATTACGAGCCAAATACTTAGCCGGTAGCGCTCAGAAAACCAGGCTATTCCCCTCAATTGAAGAGCCACACCCTAGCTGGCAAACCGCCCTAGAGCAGGCTTGGATTGAGCGATATAGCCGATAACAGCGAATTAAGGGAACTCATGCAAAGCAAGCAAAGACGTATGCTAAGCATCGGTTATTTACTGGTGATTTTGATCTGCTTTTTCCCTCTCCTTCCGGGGGTTTTAGGCATGGTGATCCCAGCTTTTGGCATTATTCCACCGCTTGATCTGAATATATTCACTTTGGATGGATTCATGTCAGCCATCAGTTGGCCGGGGGTTGAGCGTTCGCTTCTGCAAACTACGATGACAGCGGTCGTTAGTACCGTCATTGCTGTCATCATGACCTTTGCCATTTTACAAGCCTATTGGGGAAGTCGTTCATGGCAGAGAATTGAGAAATTGTTATCTCCTCTCCTCGCGCTACCACATGTCGCTTTTGCGGTGGGTTTTCTATTCTTATTCTCTGATACTGGTTGGCTCGCCCGTCTTCTCAGCTTTATGGTTAGCGATACCTTAAGTTTCCCTCATGTATGGTTTACTTGGATTTACTCTCTACAAGATAATATTGGTATTAGCTTAGCCCTTGCTCTGGCAATTAAAGAAACACCTTTTTTGTTATTAATGAGTGTTGCGATACTGAACAACTTAAAAGTCGAACAAACACTGCAAGTCACGCAAGGCTTAGGATACTCCGTAGCTCAAGCATGGTGGAAAGCTATTTTCCCCCAATGGTTGCACCACATGCGCTTTCCTCTATTCGCCATCATGGCTTATTCCTGCTCGGTAGTTGATGTTAGTTTGATTTTAGGCCCCACTCACCCTCCGACATTTGCGGTATTAGTATGGCAATGGTTTAACGATCCAGATTTATCTCAACTCCCAAGAGCGGCAGCTGGCGCATTTTTAATGTTTGTTTTGTGTTCTGTTTTAATTGGCTTAATTTGGCTAACAGAGCGTTTAGTACTAGGGAGATTTCGATCTTGGTTAACCTCTGGCCGAAATTCTTCCTTGGCAGTAAAACCTTATTTCTTCCACCTGATCGCCTGCATTAGTTTATTGACCATTCCGGTGATGATCATTTGGACGTTTGCACTCCGCTGGTCATACCCAAATCTACTACCTACCTTTTGGAGTATTCGATTTTGGTTAAATGAATGGCCCTATATTCAAGACACCATTTTAACCAGCGTCTGGCTGGCCTTATTCAGCGCAGGGGCGGCTTTGATTCTTGCACTGATTGCTCATGAGTATCGCCATCACTTTCGCTACCATATTCCGATGTATGTGATTGCCTTACCTATGTTGATCCCTCAACTCTCTTTACTTTTTGGTCTGCAAATCACTAGCCTTTGGATTAATCAGCAATATTATTGGTTGTGGGTAATATGGGCGCATACTTTTTTTGTTTTTCCTTATGTCTACCTATCCTTAGATGGGCCATGGAAAAGCTACCCTAGCCGACTATCTCAAACTGCGGTAAGTCTCGGCGTTTCACCACTAAAGGTCTTCTTCACAATAAAGTTACGTACACTAGCCAGTGGAATATTATTTGCTTGGGCGATGGGAATGAGCGTAAGTTTAGCGCAATATTTACCAACGTTAATGCTAGGCTCAGGAAGAGTCGT
Organism: Vibrio litoralis DSM 17657; assembly: GCF_000426765.1. GTDB lineage: Bacteria > Pseudomonadota > Gammaproteobacteria > Enterobacterales > Vibrionaceae > Vibrio > Vibrio litoralis. The sequence goes on from NZ_AUFZ01000017.1 coordinate 284,029, forward strand.
CACATTGACGACCGAAGCCGTTGCGTTATCCAGTGGCCATGATCGAAGAGTGGTTGCACTTTATGCATTATGGCAGGCAATATTGCCCTTTGTTTTTTTCAGCTTAGCGCTTATCGGTAACCGCATTTTTCAGCACCGAAGTAAAGTTACTTATAAGCAGGAGTCACCTTCATTATGAGTTTGTCATTAGAGCAGCTATCCATTTACTATCGAGCACTCAAAGCAACTAATTCGGGAAAAACGCCACTGGTTAACAACCTCAATTTAAGCATTGCTCCCGGAGAAATAGTCACCTTAATGGGCCCAAGTGGTTGTGGTAAATCAACATTACTTAATGTGATTGCTGGGCACTTTAGCCAAGAATTTTGCTATGACGGCAAAGTAATATTAAATAAACAAGAGATTCAGACTAACGATCCTCACAAACGTTCTATCGGCATCTTATTTCAAGATGACTTACTATTTCCACATTTGAACATTTGGGAAAATATTGCATTTGCTTTGCCAAATAATATCAAAGCGAAAGAAAGAAAATTAGAGGCTTTAGCGGCCTTAGATAACGTCGGGTTGACTGATATCGCCTACTCTATGCCACATCAAATTTCAGGTGGGCAAAGAGCCCGAGTCAGCCTGATTAGGATGCTCAGCGCACAGCCTAAGGCAGTTTTACTAGACGAACCATTTAGTAAATTGGATCCCGAGCTACGGGTTAACTTTAGAGATTGGGTGTTTAAACAATTAGCGGCGGCTCAAGTTCCAACGTTAATGGTTACGCATGATAAAGCAGATGCTCCTCTCGACGGCAAAATTATACATTGGGAGCAATTTAGCACGGAGAATGCCAATGCTTGATAGGTATGTTATCCCACTAATAAAACGCCCATTAGACGCCTTAGCAAAGCAATGTGTTCAACGCCATATCAAAGCTGACCACATCACTCTGGCAAGCTTTCTGATTGGTCTATTCGCCATCCCCGCATTATGGGGTGAGCATTACCTTTTGGCTTTATTATTCATCGTATTGAATCGCATTGGTGATGGTCTTGATGGTGCGATTGCGAGGCAGACACAAACCTCTGACGCCGGTGGTTTTCTTGATATTTGCTTGGATTTTATTTTTTACGCTCTGATCCCATTTGGTTTTCTCCTCTCTAATCCAGAACAAAACGCACTTTGGGCTGCACTATTAATTGTCAGCTTCGTGGGCACTGGTAGTAGCTTCTTAGCGTTTGCTTCTATTGCAGGCAAGAGAAATATCACCAATCCGGTTTATCAAAACAAATCTTTATATTACATGTCAGGCATTGCGGAAGGGACTGAGACCATAGGTTTCTTTATCGCCTTTTGTCTCTGGCCTGCTCTTTTCCCACAACTTGCTGCCATCTTTGCAGCGCTATGCTTTATCACCACAATCAATAGAATTTGGGCGGGTTATCGCACCATTCAATCATCAGAAACTCAGCAGCATCAAGAGGATAATTTATGAAAATATTCAGTGCGGGTAACCCTGTTGAAGCTCATATTGTTTGCGAGTTACTCAAGAGCCATCGAATAGAGGCCAAAGTGCATTCTGGTGAGATTTTCAGTTTAAAGGGAGAAGTTCCTTTAACCAATGATACTGATCCCTATGTGTGGTTACTTGACGAACGGGATGAAGAAAGAGCCAAGCAATTAATAGCGGATTACGAAAAAGAAGAGTTGAGACCTAATTGGGATTGCCAGCAATGCGGAGAAAGTATTGAAGCTCAATTTGCAGTGTGTTGGAATTGTGGTCAAGCGAATCCATCACAAGATCAAACAGCATAACCACTGAAATTAGTTAAACTTGCCAGTTTAATATTGGCTGTTTTGCTGAATGAAAGCTAAAGAGTGTTGATTAAACTCTACCGGTTTTTCAACATTACAAACATGCCCACAACCTGGGATCTCAAGTAAACGGCTAAATTGATGCTGCTTAACCATCTCTTTCACTGGGCGGATAAACATGTAGTCCATCTCTCCCATTAGATACAGAGTTGGGATCGGTAGCTCACGGTCTCTGAAATAACGCATCATAGGATTAACATCAACCGATAACTTAAACCAGCGTTTGAACTCTTTCTGACAAAGCTTTTTGGCTTCTCGGATAAATAGATGACGGGATTCTTTTTGTCCGCGCTGCGGCATAATAATGTAAGCAAATAACTTATATAGCCACATATAAGGAATAATATTTTTGCTCCAATACCCCACCTTAACCAAAAGTTGTGAACGGACATCAAGTCGTGTAACCGCTCCACCAAGCACCATACTTTGGACTTTCTCTGGCGCCATTTCAGCTAGATTTCGCACTAAGATAGTCCCTAGAGACATTCCAATAAAATGCGCTTTTTCAATATTGAGGTGCTCTAACACATGAAGAATATCCGTTGTCACATCTTGGAATGAGTAGTGCTTTGAAATGATATTCTTGAGTAATTGATTTGAACGCCCATGCCCTCTTAAATCAATCAAGAGTAAATTGTAATGCTGACGGTAGTCTTTAATTTGTTTGAACCATAGAGACGAGCTGCCGCCAGCACCATGAACGAATACAACCCATTCTTGGCTCGTTGGATGCAAATATGTTTTATGAAACAAAAGCTCTTTTGTCATAATAAAATACTACGTCTTATGGTTAAAATTTATTGGTTGATTATACCACATCAAAGCCTCTCTCTACGTTTTTTTACTAAAGTCTATTATGTGAATTTATATTACAAAAAGCACTTTACCTCATGTTAGCTTGAGGTTTTATCTTGGTCTTAAATTAATTCAGCAAGCCATCAATCAAAGGAATGTGTATGTACTTAGAACATGTCAATTTAGTCGTTAGTGATGTTCCCGCCATGATTCACTTTTATCAAACTGCGTTTCCTCATTGGACAATCCGTAGCGAAGGTGATGATGAATGGCATGGAAAGCCAAGACACTGGTTACATCTAGGCGATGATTATCAATATCTCGCCATCAGTAATCATGGTGAAGGGCAAAACCGAGATCTCGATGGTTACCAGGTAGGATTAGCACACTTTGCTTATTCGGTAGATAACATAGATAGCATAGTAGAAAGGTTAGTCAGTAACGGATACCAAATAGCGAAACCTGGAGCAGAGAATCCATTTAGGAAAAACGTCTACTTCGTCGACCCTGCAGGGTTTGAAGTTGAGTTTGTTGAATACCTAACCGATATTCCAAGTGAGCGAAATAACGATTTATAAACCAACAAAAAAGCCAGTGTCAAAATGAGCACTGGCTTTTGTGTTTTATACCCTAATCACTTAGGTATATACGAAACTGGGATATATACGAAAATGAGCTATTTGCGTGAATAAGTCCGTTTACGCGTTCAAAGAAGCGTTGATATCTATTAACACTTGGTTTGGCTCTTCTGCTTGAGTAATTGGACGGCCAATAACTAAGTAATCGGAACCTGCAGTCATTGCTTCAGCTGGCGTCATGATGCGGCGCTGATCGCCTGCAGCACTGCCTACTGGGCGGATGCCTGGTGTCACCAATTTAAACTCTTGACCTAGTTCAGCCTTTAACATCGAAGATTCATGAGCAGAGCATACAACGCCATCTAAACCACTTTGCTGAGTTAGCTTAGCAAGACGTTTCACTTGCTCTTGCGGAGCCACATCCAGCCCAATACCAGCGAGATCCGATTGTTCCATACTGGTTAGTACTGTTACCCCAATCAATAACGGGCGATCTTTACCATAAGGTTCAAGGATTTCGCGTGATGCCGACATCATACGCTCACCACCACTGGCGTGAACATTGACCATCCAAATGCCCATTTCTGCCGCTGCTTTAACCGCTTTCGAACAAGTATTCGGAATATCATGAAATTTAAGGTCTAGAAAAACCGAGAAGCCACGTTTGTGTAATTCACGAACAAAGTCAGGGCCAAATAGAGTAAACATTTCTTTACCGACTTTTAAGCGGCATTGGGTAGGATCAATATTATCCACGAAAGCTAATGCATCATTTTGATTTTCATAATCTAAGGCAACAATCACTTTTGGATCTAACATTGGTCTTCCTCTATAAATAAAATATTAGTGGCTCGTGGGAAAATCATGAATGAAAATGTCTAGATTTCCATCATTATTCACCATCTAAACCGCGGATTGGTTTAATGGTTCCCCACCCTTTACAGGATGGGCAATGCCAATAGATAGAATGCGTAGAAAAGCCACACTGGCGACATTTATAATGAGGCTTAGCTTTCATTTGCACCCCTACCATCTCTTGTAAAGTCGTCAAGCTGTCCTTGCCGCGGCCCTCTTCAGCTTCGGCAATGTGGTAATCAATCAGTCGATAGAACCCTTTCATCGTTGGGTTCTTTATCAATTGCTGGGTTAACAAGGTTTGAGCAGCGGCAATACCCTCATGCTGAGCGACCATTTGAGCAAGCATTAACTCGGCAGATACCCCAGCTTTCTTAGCGATGCACTTTTTCAAGAACTCTAACATTCCTGACTCTTGACCGATTTGGTAATAACAATCCGCCAAGGTTGGGAGAATTTCAGAGATGTAATCAATGTCTTGCTCAATAACTTGCTCTAGGCATTGAATCGTTTGCTTATAGTTATCCGACTCAAGATAAATATTCCCTAAAGCGATATTGGCGCGAACACATTTAGGATCTTCAGTTAGTGCACGCTTAAAGTAGAGAATCGCTTTTGATGTATTGGTTAAACTCAATTCATGCATCGCGATTTCACACCAATAATGAGCAATGTCACGACGCATTTTCTTACGCCCCATTGAAACTAAATCATCGCCATATTTAATCGCTTTATTCCATTCACGAGTTTGCTGGTAGATCGTGACAAGTTGCTGAAGGGCTTGTTCTCTATGTTCAGGCTCTTCAATCAATTGCTCAAAGATTTTCTCTGCACGGTCAAAAAAGCCCGACACCATGTAATCTTTCGCTAGCTGCTGCAGAGCAAGATTTTTTTGGTCAACCGTAAGACCTTCACGAGAAATTAAATTTTGGTGTATACGAATTGCCCTATCCACTTCACCACGAGAGCGAAACAGATTACCCAAGGCTAAGTGAGTATCAATCGTTTCATCATCTACTTGCAGTAATTCGATAAAGTGATCAACGGCTTTATCTGATTGTTCAGACAATAGGAGGTTTAGACCTCTGACATACTGCCGAGAGATCTGATGTGATTGTTCTTGCTTATCATGTCGAGCACTACGATTACCCATATACCAGCCATAAGCAGCGGCGATGGGTAATAGCAGAAAGAGTAGCTCTAGCATTAACGAATAAACCTAGCCTTTAATTTCAGGAAGTTGCTCTGATGGCTTTGCAGAAGATGCCTGTGCTTTATTCAGTTGTTTGCGTAAACGAAGCACAGTGAGTTTTGATTTCAAGTATAAGCTACCAAAAATCAACCAAGCAATGGCAAAAGCAACCACAAAAACAATGCCGAGTAACAAAGAGAGCGGCAGTTCGTTTTGAGCAATGAGATAATTAAATGTCACTGTTTCTTGATTCTGTGCGCCTAACGCTAAAGCAATCAGAAAAAGTGCGATAACCAGTATGATTTTTATAATTTTCATAATTACCACCTTTCCATACAGCGAAACGATTCTTTGATTATGCAGTAAATTTGCCTGACACTCCATGCCAATTAATTGAAAGATGGAAATATTCTTAATTAAATAGCCAGTCGTTTGAATTTTACCCATAAAAAAAGCGGCAATCTAACGAATGCCGCTTTTTTTGAATTCTAATCATGTAACTTCATGACATCACACTTACGCGATGCTGCTATTTACACGCTCACGTAGCTCTTTTCCTGGTTTAAAGTGAGGAACGTATTTACCTTCCAATTCCACTTTTTCACCTGATTTAGGATTACGACCAATACGCGGTTCACGATAATGTAGAGAAAAACTGCCGAAACCACGAATTTCAATACGATCGCCGTCTTCCAATTTAGAAGCCATATGTTCAAGGATATCTTTTACCGCATCCTCTACTTCTTTTGCTGATAAATGGGTTTGCTGAGCACAAAGTCTTTCAATTAATTCTGACTTAGTCATAGGTGATTCCCTCACTTTTCTCTTTCTTATCGAAAAAAGGGAGCCCTTTCAGGCCCCCTTCTATAGGCAAAAATTATTCGCCTTTAGCAGCCTTGAATGCGTCAGCCATAGCATTACCAAACGCAGCTTCATCAGCTTTGTTTAGAGTAGCCATTGCTTCTTGCTCTTCAGCTTCATCTTTAGCTTTGATAGATAGGTTGATTACGCGATTCTTACGGTCTACACCAGTAAATTTCGCTTCAACGCTGTCACCAACACTGAATACTAGAGATGCGTCTTCGATACGGTCACGTGCTGCTTCAGAAGCACGGATGTAACCTTCAACACCTTCTTGTAATTCAATTGTAGCACCTTTCGCGTCAACTGCAGTTACAGTACCGTTTACAAGAGTACCTTTCTTGTTGTCAGCAACGTAGCTGTTGAACGGGTCGTTTTCCATTTGCTTAACGCCAAGAGAAATACGCTCACGATCAGCGTCTACTGCTAGAACAACTGCAGAGATTTCGTCGCCTTTCTTGTAGTCACGAACCGCTTCTTCACCTTGAGCATTCCAAGAAATGTCAGATAGGTGAACTAGACCGTCGATACCACCGTCAAGACCGATGAAGATACCAAAGTCAGTGATAGACTTGATCTTACCAGTAACTTTGTCGCCTTTAGCTTGCGCTTCAGCGAAAGTCTGCCAAGGGTTAGCTTTACATTGTTTTAGGCCTAGAGAGATACGACGACGTTCTTCGTCGATATCAAGAACCATAACTTCAACTTCATCACCAACGTTAACAACTTTAGATGGGTGGATGTTTTTGTTAGTCCAATCCATTTCTGAAACGTGTACTAGACCTTCAACGCCTTCTTCGATTTCTACGAAGCAGCCGTAATCAGTTAGGTTAGTTACACGACCAGTTAGTTTGTGACCTTCTGGGTAACGCTTAGCGATTGCTACCCATGGATCTTCGCCAAGTTGCTTAAGACCTAGAGAAACACGAGTGCGCTCACGGTCAAACTTAAGAACTTTAACTAGGATTTCGTCACCAACGTTTACGATTTCAGATGGGTGCTTAACACGCTTCCAAGCCATATCTGTGATGTGAAGTAGGCCGTCTACACCGCCAAGGTCAACGAATGCACCGTAGTCAGTAAGGTTCTTAACGATACCTTTAACTTCAGTACCTTCTTGTAGAGTTTCAAGAAGTTCGTCACGCTCAACACTGTTTTCTGATTCGATAACAGCACGACGAGAAACAACAACGTTGTTACGTTTCTGATCAAGCTTGATTACTTTGAACTCTAGCTCTTTGTTTTCTAGGTGAGCAGTGTCACGAATTGGACGTACGTCTACTAGAGAACCAGGTAAGAATGCACGGATACCGTTTAGTTCAACAGTGAAACCGCCTTTAACTTTACCGTTGATGATACCAACAACAGTTTCAGCTTCTTCACATGCTTTCTCAAGTACGATCCAAGCTTCGTGGCGCTTAGCTTTCTCACGAGAAAGTTGAGTTTCACCGAAGCCATCTTCTACCGCGTCAAGTGCTACATCTACTTCAGCACCAACTTCAACTTCAAGTTCGCCAGCAGCGTTCTTGAATTGTTCAGCTGGAATAGCAGATTCAGATTTTAGGCCTGCGTCAACAAGAACGAAACCGTTCTCGATAGCAACAACAGTACCTTTAACAATAGTACCTGGGCGGAATTCTAGTTCGTTTAGCGACTCTTCAAAGAGTTGAGCAAAAGATTCAGTCATTATAATATGATCTTCATTTAATTAAACGTCCATGGGTATCCTACCGCATGGGGTTGATAAATTAGCCAGTCATCATCCTTGCGACCGACAGTCCTTATCACTAAATAGCGATGTTTTTAAAAACCAGAAGCCCTAAAAACAAACACTTACTTAGTGAGTTTAGATTCTATAAATTTTAGCGCGACATCTACCACTTCTTCAATAGAAAGTAATGTAGAATCAATCACTAATGCGTCATCAGCTGGACGTAAAGGAGCAACAGCACGGTTGCGGTCACGATCGTCACGTTCCTGAATATCGCATAAAAGTTGGTCGAATTTACCACTTAAGCCCTTTAGTTGCAACTGGTTCAAACGGCGTTGTGTTCTTTCTTCGGCACTTGCATCTAAGAAAATTTTCGCTTCTGCATTCGGGAAAACAACTGTTCCCATATCTCGACCATCCGCAACTAAGCCAGGTTCCGCACTAAATGCGCGTTGGCGGCGTAGTAATGCTTCACGTACTCTAGGTAAAGAAGCGACTTTTGAGGCAGCAGTGCCCGCTTCTTCTTTACGTAATTCTTTCGATACGTCTTCGCCCTCTAAAATGACTCTCACCAAGTCACCTTCCGCAATAAATTGCACATCAAGGTGATTAGCTAATGGTACTAGTGCATCTTCTGATTCTGTATCCACACCATGATGAAGAGCGGCTAAAGCCAATACACGATAGATTGCGCCTGAATCAAGTAGATGATAATTCAACTTATCCGCAAGCATCATACACAAGGTACCTTTACCTGCGCCGCTTGGTCCATCTACGGTGATAACCGGGCTTTGAGATGACATACATTTTCTCCGGGATCTATGTGAGCAAGCACTGCTCAAGAAACATGACGTATTTTAAGCGCAAAATTATAGCGAAAATAGGCCGTCTATGCATGGATTATTAGTCAATATATCCAATAATAGTGAAAGGAGCTGATATTTTATCCCAACACAAAAAAGCCCCACGCTAAGTGAGGCTGAATTATGTTTAATTTTAGACCAACTGACTTAATTCGCTAAACTTTGTAAAGTAATCAGGGAAAGTCTTTGAGGTACAGTTTGGATCGTTAATCGTCACTGCAGTATCACTTAGTGCCACCAGTGAAAAGCACATTGCCATGCGATGATCATCATAAGTATCTATAGCAGCATGCTTTAGCTGTGTCGGAGGTGTGATGGTAATATAGTCATGACCTTCCTCTACTTCTGCGCCAACTTTTCTTAATTCCGTTGCCATCGCAGATAAACGGTCAGTTTCTTTTACTCGCCAATTATATACGTTACGAATCGAGGTAGTGCCTTTGGCGAATAGCGCCGCCGTTGCAATAGTCATCGCCGCATCTGGAATATGGTTAAAATCCATATCGATCGCATTCAATTGCCCTTTTCGGCAAAGAACATAATCCTCGCCCCATTCAATTTCTGCGCCCATTTTTTCCAGTGCGTCTGCAAATTGGATATCACCTTGAATACTGTTTTTACCAATACCGGTTACTTTCATTTCTCCACCTTTAATTGCAGCTGCAGCGAGAAAGTAAGAAGCTGAAGACGCATCACCTTCAACCAAGAATTGACCTGGGCTTTGATAAGTTTGGCCGGCAAGAATGGTAAATGTTTGGTAATTATCATTGATAACATTAACGCCAAACTTAGCCATGATGTCTAAGGTAATATCAATATATGGCTTAGAAACCAATTCGCCTTCAATGTGAATGGTAATATCACCCTCAGCAAGCGGCGCAGACATGAGGAAAGCGGTTAGAAATTGGCTTGAGATAGAACCATCAATTGTCACTGAACCAGACTTCAATCCTGTACCGGTTATTTTGATTGGTGGATAATTTTCATTTTCTAAATACTCAATCGACGCTCCAGCTTGCTGCAGGGCATCAACTAAATGACCAATTGGGCGCTCTTTCATCCGTGGTTCACCGGTTAATACAAACTCCCCTTTTCCAAGGCACAATGCTGCTGCGAGAGGTCGCATTGCTGTACCTGCATTACCGAGAAATAATTCAAGTGACGTATCTATGCCCAAAGCGTCTATATCAAAAGCGCCACCGATACCTTGCACTTCACATACAGTTTTATCTTCAGATAATTGGAATGCTACGCCTAGCTTGGTCAGAGCGTTCAACATGTGTCGAATATCATCACTATCTAAAAGATTGGTTAAGCGCGTCGTGCCAGTCGCCAAAGCGGCCAATAATAAAGCCCGGTTTGAAACACTTTTTGACCCCGGAAGGTTAATTTCGCCGGAGATTTTCGAGATAGGTTGAAGAGTAAGGCTTTCCATTGGTTTTCATATTCCTTGCTATAAGCTATTAATGCATTTGAGATTAACGAAAAACAAGATTTAGTGCTAGTGTAAATCTTGCTATCATCTCAAGAGTTGATTAATAAACAGAATACTTGCCGTGACTATCTACTTACCTTGCTTAGATGACTATAAAGAAACATTTCCTGATGTAGAATCTGCACTCACGGAGCCAGATGGATTGTTAGCTTTCGGCGGCGATCTCAGTCCAGAGAGAATTATCAACGCATACAAACATGGCATATTTCCTTGGTTTTCAGATCAAGACCCCATTCTGTGGTGGAGCCCTGCTACTAGAGCAGTGATCAAGCCTGACCAATTTTCTCCATCTAAAAGCCTAAGAAAGCATCTTCGTCGTAATCATTTAACCGTCACTTTAAACCAAGCAACCGAACAAGTAATTACACTGTGTGCCAGCACTCGCCCTATCGAAGAAACCTGGATCACTCAAGAGATGATTAATGCTTATATTGCATTAGCCAAACTAGGTCATTGTCATTCTGTTGAGGTTTGGCGTGATGGCTCTCTGATTGGCGGCTTATATGGCATTAAATTAGGCCAACTATTTTGTGGTGAATCGATGTTTTCACTTGAAAGCAATGCATCTAAAGTTGCCTTCTGGTATCTATGTAATCACTTTGCTCATGTTGGAGGTCAACTGATCGACTGTCAGATCATGAATCCTCACTTAGAAAAACTGGGCGTCAACGAAGTCCCACGCTCTGACTTCATATCGCTAATGAAGCAATTACAAAGTAAGCCAATCAATAGCGACTTTACGCCATGTACACTTAAGCACACCGAAGGATAAACGGATGGAATCAAACCAAATCAAAATCGGCCTAACTCCTTCTAGCCAATGTAGCTATTTAGAAAATCAGCAAGAGCGTGTCGCAATTATTTTAGATGAAGAGTTACATACACCTAGTCAATATGAAGTCTTTCTTGCTAATGGCTTTCGTCGCAGTGGTAATATGATCTATCGACCTCATTGCGATGCTTGTCAGGCTTGCCAGCCTATTCGAGTCTCAATCCCTGATATTAAATATTCAAAGAGCCAGCGACGATTACTGAATAAAGCTGATCAACTTTCATGGCAATTAAAGCCACAACTAGATGATAATTGGTTTGATTTATATGAGCGGTATATTGAAGCGAGACACCAAAATGGCAGCATGTACCCTGCCAATAAAGACGTTTTTGAAAGCTTTATTCTCGCAGATTGGATGCAGCCTCAATTCTTACATGTTTATGAGAACGATAAGCTCATCGCAGTAGCGGTGACAGATTGCCTACCTAGTTCCCTAAGTGCATTTTATACCTTTTATGAACCTGAACACCCATTATCGCTAGGCACTCTTTGTGTGCTATTGCAGTTGAAGCAATGTGAAAAAATGCATAAACAATGGCTTTATTTGGGTTATCAAATTGATGATTGCCCGGCGATGAATTACAAAGTTCGCTTTCAACGTCATCAAAAGCTAGTAAATCAGCGTTGGCAAGGGTAGAATACGCAACAACTTTAAACTCCTGCATATATTTATTCATTGTTGGAGCATTATTACCCCTAAATTGACTGCTCAATCTAGCGGTTAAGAATAAGCCAAATTTCGGTAAGAGGATTAAATGGCAAAAGAAGACGTAATCGAGATGCAAGGCACTGTCCTTGACACATTACCAAACACTATGTTCCGCGTAGAATTAGAAAATGGTCACGTAGTAACGGCACACATTTCTGGCAAAATGCGTAAAAACTACATCCGTATCCTAACGGGTGATAAAGTGACTGTAGAAATGACTCCATACGATTTATCTAAAGGCCGTATCGTCTTCCGCGCACGTTAATCAATTAAATATTTAAATGGCTGCAACGTCCATTTGAATCTAATTTCAAAACCGAGGCTTAGGCTTCGGTTTTTTTATACCTTCAGTTTCCCTTTCAGAACAGGAGCCACAAAAAAGCCCCTACCTTTTCAGGTAAGAGCTTTCAACGTCACTCATATGTTCAAGCAGTCATCTCATACGAGATTAATGAACAGCTTCTTCTTGATTTAAGTAAGTGAATTCCAGTTCTTCACCATTGCGATTTAGCGTAACTTTTACTGTCCCGCCATCAACTAAAGAGCCAAACAACAATTCATTTGCCAGTGGTTTTTTCAATTTGTCCTGAATGACACGTCCCATAGGTCTTGCTCCCATGGTTTTATCGTAGCCTTTTTTGGCTAACCAATGACGAGCTTCTTCCGACACTTCCATTGAAACTCCACGGCCATCAAGTTGCGCTTGTAATTCAACAATAAACTTATCCACCACCTGATGAATCATCTCTTCACTTAAGCTATTAAACCAAATGATATTATCCAAACGGTTTCTGAACTCTGGCGTAAAGACTTTCTTGATTTCAGCCATCGCATCATGGCTATTATCTTGCTGAATCAAGCCCATAGATTGTTTCTCTGTCTCTTGAACACCCGCATTGGTTGTCATTACCAAGATAACATTTCTGAAATCAGCCTTACGACCATTGTTATCGGTCAGTGTACCGTTATCCATCACTTGCAATAACAAGTTGAAGATATCGCCATGCGCTTTTTCAATTTCATCAAGTAAGACAACTGAATGAGGATGTTTAATCACCGCATCCGTCAACAGGCCACCTTGGTCATAACCAACATAACCCGGAGGCGCACCGATCAAACGGCTAACAGAATGACGTTCACCGTACTCCGACATATCAAAGCGTAGTAGTTCAACCCCAAGTAGCTTAGATAATTGCACCGTTACTTCCGTTTTACCGACCCCTGTTGGGCCTGCAAATAAGAAAGATCCAACCGGTTTATTATCCTGGCCTAAACCAGCGCGAGTTAACTTAATCGCCTCACATAACACTTCAATCGCTGGATCTTGTCCAAATACCAATAGCTTCAGTCGGCTATCTAGGCGCGACAGTACTTCTTTGTCTGAAGAAGAGACTGATTTTTCGGGGATCCGAGCAATCTTGGCTACAATAGCTTCAATATCTGCAACATTAACGGTTTTCTTACGTTTACTCACAGGCGCTAGTCGACAATGTGCACCCGCTTCATCAATAACATCAATTGCTTTATCCGGCAGATGACGTTCATTAATATATTTAGCAGAAAGCTCCACAGCAGCACGTAACGCTTTATTGCTAAAACGAACCTGATGATGCTCTTCATATTTGCTCTTAAGGCCGATAAGAATTTTCGTCGTATCGTCAATGGAAGGCTCTAAGATATCAATTTTTTGGAAACGTCGAGCCAGCGCTCGCTCTTTCTCAAAAATACTGCTGTATTCCTGATAAGTTGTTGAACCAATGCAGCGTAATTTACCGTTACTTAGTAATGGTTTAATAAGGTTAGCTGCATCGACCTGCCCACCAGAAGCAGCTCCTGCGCCGATAATGGTATGAATTTCATCAATAAAGAGAATGGTATCTTTCTCTTTTTCCAGTTGCTTCAAAATAGTCTTAAAACGTTTTTCAAAGTCACCGCGATATTTAGTACCCGCTAATAACGAACCGATATCCAATGAGTAAATGACACTGTCTTTAATAACATCGGGTACGTTACCTTCAACAATACGCCACGCTAACCCTTCCGCTATTGCCGTTTTACCGACACCCGCTTCACCGACGAGTAATGGGTTATTCTTACGACGGCGACATAACACTTGGATTGTGCGCTCAAGTTCAACATCACGACCAATCAAAGGGTCGATGTGTCCTTTTTTGGCAACTTCATTTAGGTTTGTAGCAAAGCTATCTAGACGCTCTTCCGAACCATTTTCTTGCGGCTGGTCACCGGTAATATCACTTTGACTACCATCAGCATCATCACCTGATTTACGGATGCCATGCGAAATAAAATTAACGATATCAAGTCGGCTGACATCATTTTTCTTTAGAAGGTAGGCGGCGTGTGATTCTTGCTCACTAAAGATCGCGACAAGTACGTTAGCCCCAGCGACTTCACTGCGGCCAGAAGATTGAACATGGAATACCGCGCGTTGCAGTACTCGTTGAAAGCTTAATGTTGGCTGAGTTTCACGCTCTTCATCAACGGTTGGGATCAAAGGGGTCGTTTGCTCAATAAAAGCATCGAGTTCTTGACGTAATGTATCAATGTCTGCTTGGCAAGCCGATAGAGCCTCATGAGCAGAATCATTATCAAGCAGCGCTAATAAAAGGTGCTCAACAGTCATAAACTCATGACGCTTCTCTCTGGCACGCATAAATGCGCTATTCAAGCTCATTTCCAGTTCTTTATTTAGCATAGCTACCTCCCCAAAGAACAATTACTATGTTCATATCCAGCTAAAGCCTAAGTCATCTAGGTGATACCAATCAAAATAAAAGGCACTACACCTGTTCCATAGTACACAACAAAGGATGTTCATTTTCACGAGCATACATAGTGACTTGCATCACTTTTGTTTCAGCAACTTCAGCCGTGAATGTGCCGCAACTTGCTTTTCCCTCAAAATGCACTTTTAACATTACTTGGGTCGCACTCTCCAAATCCATAGAGAAAAAACGACTTAGTATTTCAATTACAAAATCCATCGGGGTGTAATCATCATTATTAAGTATCACATGATACATCGCCGGTGGCTTCAATTTGGTCTTCTCATCTTCCAGAAGATCGATATCTGGTGAAGTCCATTGGTATTGCTTATTCATGTTTAATTCTACTTTATGACCAACATTGATAGAAAACAAACCTATCAACCTGCCTTCTTATTTAGAGACTAATCCACCAATTGTATCCCTGCAAATAAAAGATTGCTATTCCGTTACACTCGCAGACTAACAGCTTAAAAAGGAAGCAATCTAGTCTCAAACTACCATTAAACGATGTAAATGAGAAAACTCAAGGTTAAGCAAAAGTTAAACTCACATCGCTATTTTTGTTATTTGACCGATAATTATCACTAACAACTATTGACTGTTAGCCATGATTGTCTAAATTGTGTTCTGAGAGTGGTTAAAAAACTAACCGTTATATCGTTAAAAAGCATGAGGGATGTAAAGCATGGCTACAGGTACCGTTAAATGGTTTAACAATGCCAAAGGATTTGGTTTCATTTGTCCAGAAGGAGAAGAAGGAGATATTTTCGCTCACTACTCGACAATTCAAATGGATGGGTATAGAACGTTAAAAGCAGGACAACAAGTATCCTACGAAGTTGAAAAAGGTCCTAAAGGCTCTCATGCTAGCCTTGTCATGCCACTAGAAGGCGATCAAAGTAAATAATCCAATCAAAGATAACTAGGTAACATACCTTTTCAAAGACTTTTTGGTTATCTATAAAGCCATACAAATGATCTTATAAATTTGTATGGCTTTTGTGTGTCACTCACTCCCCTCTAAATCTAAAATACCAAGCTCAAAGTAAGTATAATTCAATTGTACGTGCTTAACAGGCATAAAAAAGCGCCCATGTTAGAGCGCTTTATCGTTTATGTATTTCTACTACTTCAACTTAGCGTAAAGCATTTAGCACTTGGTTTAGTGTCTCACTAGGGCGCATCAATGCCGCTACTTTATCTTCGTCAAATAAGTAATAACCACCGAGGTCGCCCGCAACGCCTTGCGCCTGATTTAATTCAGTCACGATCTGCTGCTCTTTTTCAGCAAGCTCGGCTGCGATAGGTGCAAACTGTTGAGCAAGTTCAGCATCTTTCGACTGTTCAGCCAATGCTTTCGCCCAATATAAAGCGAGGTAAAAATGGCTGCCGCGGTTATCAAGTTCTCCGACTTTACGCGACGGTGACTTATTCTCATCTAAAAATTGACCTGTCGCTTTATCTAACGTCTCAGCCAGTACTTTTGCTTTAGGATTATTGGCAACGGTACTTAGATGCTCAAGAGAAGCCGCTAAAGCAAGGAACTCACCTAAAGAATCCCAGCGTAAGTGGTTTTCTTTTTCAACTTGTTGAACGTGCTTAGGAGCAGAGCCGCCCGCGCCCGTTTCAAATAAACCACCACCATTCATCAGAGGAACAATTGATAGCATTTTCGCTGATGTACCTAGCTCAAGAATTGGGAATAAATCCGTTAGGTAATCACGTAGTACGTTACCGGTTACCGAAATAGTATCTAGACCATCTTTGATACGCTCAAGCGAGTAGTTGGTTGCCGATACTGGATCTAAAATCTTAATGTCAAGACCATCAGTATCATGTTGTGGCAAGTAAGCATTGACCTTTTTAATCAGCTCTGCATCATGAGCACGGTTTTCATCTAACCAGAATACTGCCGGTACACCTGCATCACGTGCGCGAGTGACGGCCAGTTTTACCCAATCTTGAATTGGAGCATCTTTAACCTGACACATACGGAATAAGTCGCCTTCCTGAACATCTTGCTCAAGTAGAACCGTATCATTTTCGTCAATTACACGTACAACGCCCGCTTTTTTCGCTACGAAGGTTTTATCATGTGAACCGTATTCTTCTGCTTTTTGTGCCATCAAACCTACGTTTGGAACACTACCCATAGTGGTCGGATCAAACGCACCATTCTTTTTACAGAAATCGATAACTGCCTGATAAACACCTGCGTATGAACGATCGGGGATCATCGCTTTGGTATCTTGTAGCTGACCATCGCTATTCCACATTTTACCTGAAGAACGCAACATTGCTGGCATTGATGCATCGACAATCACATCACTTGGTACGTGCAAGTTGGTGATACCACGGTCAGAATCCACCATCGCCAATGAAGGACGAGTGGCATAAACCGCGTCTAATGCTTGCTCAATTTCTTGTTTTTGATCAGCGGGTAGGTTTTCAATCTTGCTATATACATCGCCAATGCCGTTATTCACATCGACGCCTAACTCTTCAAACAAGTTACCGTATTTAGCGAATACATCTTTATAGAAGACTTTAACTGCATAGCCAAAGATAACCGGATCCGAAACCTTCATCATGGTTGCTTTCAAGTGTAGAGATAACAGGATCCCTTGCTCTTTAGCCTCATCAATTTGCTTTTCAAAGAACTCAACTAAAGATGCTTTATTAAGCACAGCTGCATCGATAATTTCTTTATCTTGCAGAGCAAATGGCGCTTTTAGTACTTCAACTGAACCACCAGCATCTACATGCTCAATGCGTACATTGCGTGCACCATCAATAGTGATGGATTTTTCGCTACCGTAGAAATCTTGCTCAGACATGCTTGCAACATGCGATGCTGAATTTGCATCCCACGCGCCCATTGAATGTGGGTTTTTCTTCGCATAGTTCTTAACAGACAGTGGTGCACGACGATCCGAGTTACCTTCACGTAAAACTGGGTTTACTGCACTACCCTTAATCTTGTCGTAAGTTTCTTTAATTGCGCGCTCTTCGTCTGTTTTTGGCTCATCAGGATAGTTAGGTAATGCATATCCCTTGGCTTGAAGCTCTTTAATCGCTGCGCGTAATTGAGGAATAGAAGCAGAAATATTTGGTAATTTAATGATGTTTGCATCTGGAGTATTCGCCAGGTCACCTAACTCAGAAAGCGCATCACCAATTCGTTGCTCTTCTGTTAGGTACTCAGGAAAGTTCGCAATAATACGACCCGCTAATGAAATGTCACGAGTGTCTACATTAATACCTGAAGAAGCGGTATAAGCACGAATGATTGGCAATAGTGAGTAAGTTGCCAGCGCTGGTGCTTCATCAGTAATAGTGTAAATAATAGTTGGCTGCTTATTTTTCATTTGATCTGTGGTAGGCATTGAATTTCCCTATATATTTCGAACAGCCTTAATAGATGAGATTGGCTGTGTGGCTCAAGAAAACGGTCAGAGCATTCGACCTTTCTCTATGTTGGTAGATAATAGATGTTAGCTATACCAGATAATTTTTAGCACAGCTGCCTTGGTTCACTTATACCCTTTCTATGTCATGTTAAAATCATTCAACAATAACTTAATGATAGGGATATTGTTTAACATTCCGTCCGAACTCTCTTGGGTAAGAAATTCGAGAATGAATTAAACAAATTCGAGCTAATGGTCTATCATCTTCTTCTTTTAGCGGCACCATACTAGATCAATTCTAAAGTTATTAAAACTTAGCCTCTTAATTTGTTTACATTTTTGCAAGGTAGTTAACATGTCGAGTTCAAACACTCCCTCTAAAAAGCCCCAATCGAGTCATAAGTTTCAAACAGATCCGACCAAATCAAGAGGAAGAAAAAGCAGCTCAGCTCATCGTTTTACCAAGCGCCTTAAACAAAAAAACACTCACAGTTCACCACGTGTAACCGCAGAAAACCGCATCGTCCTTTTGTTTAACAAACCATACGATACACTTAGCCAATTCACTGACGGTGAGAAGCGAAAAACTCTCGCTGACTATATTGATGTTAAAGATGTGTATGCCGCCGGCAGACTAGATCGAGACAGTGAAGGCCTGATGGTGCTAACGAACGATGGTATTCTACAAGCTAAAATCACTCAGCCGACTTCCAAAGCGCCAAAAACGTATTGGGTACAAGTGGATGGAGCGCCTTCTGAAGACGATTTAGAACAACTGCGCCGTGGTGTTGAGCTCAAAGATGGTATGACACTCCCTGCCAAAGTGACAATTATGTCCGAGCCTGAAATATGGCCTCGCAATCCGCCAGTTCGCTTTCGCGCTAACATTCCGACCACTTGGTTGGCAATTACCATTATTGAAGGTCGTAACCGCCAAGTCAGACGCATGACGGCTCATATTGGTTTTCCAACATTAAGACTAATTCGTTACTCAATTGGTGACTGGTCTTTAGGTGATTTACAGCCAGGCGAATACAAACATATTAAAGTTTAAGCAAACTGCACTCAATGCGTTATTTCTCCCCCTCTCGGATCTGTCACCAGTGATAACTTTCTGTTAGAATTCGAGCCAGATTAATTTTGTGGTATTCATTGCATGTCAGATAACAACCAAACGCTAGAAAACACTAATAAAAAAGTAATCGTCGGAATGTCTGGCGGTGTCGATTCTTCCGTTTCAGCTTACTTGCTCCAACAGCAAGGCTATCAAGTTGAAGGTCTTTTCATGAAAAACTGGGAAGAAGATGACAACGAAGAATATTGTACAGCAGCAGAAGATCTTGCTGATGCGCAGGCTGTGTGTGACAAGCTAGGCATTGAACTGCATACCATTAACTTTGCATCCGAATACTGGGACAATGTTTTTGAATATTTCTTAACAGAATACAAAGCCGGCCGTACGCCAAACCCTGATATTCTGTGTAACAAAGAAATCAAGTTTAAAGCTTTCTTAGAATTTGCTGATGAAGTGCTTGATGCCGATTATATCGCAATGGGTCACTACGTTCGCCGTACTTTCCCTACTGCTGAGCAAATCGAAGCGGGTGAATTACCGCAAATGCTTCGCGGTTTAGATAGCAATAAAGATCAAAGCTATTTCTTATATACGCTTAGCCATCAACAAGTGGCGAGAAGTTTATTCCCTGTCGGTGATTTAGAAAAACCAGAAGTTCGCCGCATTGCGGAAGAGCAAGATTTAATCACCGCGAAGAAAAAAGATTCAACCGGTATTTGCTTTATCGGTGAGCGTAAATTTACTGATTTCTTATCGCGCTATTTACCTGCTCAACCAGGTAACATCGAAACGCCAGAAGGCAACGTGATCGGCGAACACCAAGGCTTGATGTATCACACCCTAGGTCAACGTAAAGGCTTACACATTGGTGGCCAAAAAGGCGGCGGTGGTAATGAAGACCCATGGTATGTCGCTGAAAAAGATCTCAAGCGAAATGTGCTTATCGCAGTACAAGGCGCCGATCATCCGCTGCTGAAATCTACGGGGTTAATTGCTTCTCAGCTACACTGGGTTGATCGTCAAACGATGACTGAACCTCTACGCTGCACGGTCAAAACGCGTTATCGCCAGCAAGATATTCCATGTACTATTGAGCCTATCGACGAAAACAATATCAAAGTGATTTTCGATGAACCTCAAGTCGCCGTGACTCCGGGGCAATCGGCAGTATTCTACTCGCAAGATGTCTGCCTAGGCGGCGGTATTATTGAAGCGAGAATCTAATCGATTATTAACATTTAAAGGGCTCTTCGTGGCCCTTTCGTTTATAGTAAACAGCATCAATTCAATTAAGTTTGTTTTTAGGAGAAGTTAACGTGGCAAACACTCTTTATGACCGTACCATCGCTTTTGCTGGCATCTGCCAAGCGGTTGCACTTGTTCAACAGGTCGCACGAAACGGGCATTGTGATTCTGCGGCTCTTGAAACAACATTAAAAACCATCGTCAATATGAATCCGAGTAATACGCTGGATGTCTTTGGTGATGAATCAAACCTTAAGCTGGGTCTTGAAACTTTAATTAACGGAATTGATGGTTCTCCAACTGGCAGCGAAGCAACCCGCTATATCATTAGCATTATGTCACTAGAGCGCAAACTCAACGCTCGTTCAGACTCTATGTCTCAGCTCGGTGATCGCCTGACTACCATCGAGCGCCAAACAGAACATTATGACTTATTAGAAGACCAAATGATCAGCAACCTTGCCAGTGTTTATCTCGATGTGATTAGCCCTGTTGGCCCGCGCATCCAAGTTTCTGGCACACCAGCCGTATTACAACAAACCACTAACCAGCACAAAGTTCGTGCCCTATTATTAGCTGGCGTACGTTGTGCGGTGCTATGGCGCCAGGTTGGTGGTAAACGTCGTCACTTATTGTTTGGTCGCAAGAAGATGCTTGAACAAGCTAAAATCTTACTTGCACGCGTCTAATAACACGTACCTAATAATAAGCGACATGCTAAACCTATTTACCCCATTTCAATCTAACTCAATTTAATTCAGGAGATACACATGGAACTGTCAGCATTGACTGCTGTTTCACCGGTAGACGGCCGCTACGGAAGTAAAACGATTGCGTTACGCAGCATCTTCAGCGAGTACGGCCTACTAAAGTACCGCACTATCGTTGAAATTCGTTGGTTACAAAAGCTTGCAGAGACTGCTGCAATCGCAGAAGTACCTGCATTCAGTGATGAAGCAAACCAATATCTTAACGAGATTGCGGCGAACTTCAGCGAAGATGATGCCAACCGCATCAAAACGATTGAACGTACTACTAACCACGATGTAAAAGCGGTTGAGTATTTCCTAAAAGAAAAAGTAGAAGCACTACCTGAATTGCACGCAGTAAGCGAATTCATCCACTTTGCTTGTACTTCTGAAGATATCAACAACACATCTCACGCTCTAATGCTTAAAGAAGCACGTGATGAAGTGGTTCTTCCTGCCATTCGTGAAATCATTGATGCGATTAAAGGCTTAGCGGTTGAATATCGTGATATTCCTCTTCTTTCTCGTACCCACGGCCAACCAGCTTCACCTTCAACAATGGGTAAAGAAATGGCAAATGTGGCGTACCGTATGGAACGTCAATATAAGCAAATCGCTAATGTTGAAATTCTTGCGAAAATCAACGGTGCCGTCGGTAACTACAACGCTCACCTTTCTGCTTACCCTGAGCTAGATTGGCATGCATTCAGTGAAGAGTTCATCACTAAGTCACTTGACGTAGATTGGAACCCGTACACAACGCAAATCGAACCGCATGACTACATTGCAGAATTATTCGATGCGATTGCGCGTTTCAACACCATTTTAATCGACTTCGATCGTGACATTTGGGGCTACATTGCACTAGGCCACTTTAAGCAAAAAACCATTGCTGGCGAAATTGGTTCTTCAACCATGCCGCATAAAGTGAACCCTATCGACTTTGAAAACTCGGAAGGTAACTTAGGCTTAGCCAATGCTATCTTTGGTCATCTTGCACAAAAATTGCCTATCTCTCGCTGGCAGCGTGACCTAACTGACTCAACGGTTCTTCGTAACCTTGGTGTGGGTTGTGGTTATGCAATGATTGCTTATTCTTCAGTAATGCGTGGTATCAGCAAGCTTGAAGTTAACCAAGCAGCACTAGAAGCTGAACTAGACAAAAACTGGGAAGTATTGGCTGAACCAGTACAAACAGTTATGCGTCGTTACGGCATCGAAAAACCATACGAGAAACTAAAGGAATTGACTCGTGGTAAGCGTGTAGACGGCGAAGGCATGCGTGCATTTATTGATGGTCTTGAAATCCCTGCGGATGAAAAAGAGCGCCTAAAACAAATGACACCAGCTAACTACATCGGTGATGCGGTTAAATTGACGGATTTGTTGAAATAGTCGACTCTCGTTACACGAAAAACAACATTCGTCATTCCAAAAGTGAGGAACGAACTGTTTGGAATCTCCTACGTTAAGCTGTGAAGTCGATAGCTTTAGGAGATCCTGAACTACACTCCTTCGTCGTTATTCAGGATGACGCCTCAAGGGTTAGCTTCGGCTGGCCCTTTTCTTTTGCTATCAATTCTCCCCTATCCACTGCATTTCCCTTTAATCTGTGCTTTCTGTTACACTCTGCGCCCTGTTTCGTTTCAACCCAACGGTAGGCACCGCATGTATCAACTTTCTTTTTCTCTAGAAGAATTCTTAGCCGAGTATTGGCAAAAAAAACCAACCATCATTAAAGGTGGCCTATTTACCGGTTCTCCAGAAAATGGCTTCGTCGATCCGCTGACTCCTGACGAGCTAGCCGGACTTTCTATGGAAGAAGTCATTGATTCACGTTTTGTGTCGAACAAAGACAAACAATGGGCCGCTGAACATGGTCCGTTTGGTGAAGATAAATTCGCTCAACTGCCAGAAAGCCATTGGTCTTTGATCGTGCAAGCGGCAAACCATTGGCACCCAGAAGCGGCGCAATTAGTTGAACCATTCAAAGCGATGCCGGGTTGGTTATTTGATGACCTGATGATCAGCTTTGCGGTCGAAAATGGCGGCGTAGGTCCACATATCGATCAATATGATGTATTCATCTGCCAGGGTCTAGGTAAGCGTCATTGGCGTGTCGGAGCGAAAGATGAAGGTCAATATGAAGAAGTGATCCAAGCACAAGCTCTACGTCAAATCAAAAGTTTCGATGCGATCATTGATGAAGTACTTGAACCGGGCGATATCTTATATATTCCACCAGGCTTTCCACATGATGGTTACGCACTAGAACCATCAATGAGCTACTCTGTCGGCTTCCGCTCACCAAAAGAACAAGAGCTATTAAGCAACTTTGCTGATTACATTTTAGCGCACGATATTGGGGATGCTCACTTACACAACCCAGAGCAAAAAACGCAATCGGGTTCTGGTATGATCCAAACGACCGATACGCAGTTACTCACAGGCATGTTGAAAAAAGCCTTTGAAGATCCCGCGAGAATTGAAGATTTCTTAGGTTGCATGTTGAGCCAATCGCGTCATCAGCTAAACATCATCGTACCGGAAGAGCCTCTCACTATGGATGATGTGATGCAGCACATCCAAACTGAACAACCGTTATATAAAGTTGCTGGCTTACGTGCGAACTATCATGAAACCAACCCAAATACTTTATTCATCAATGGTGAAGTGTTTGAGCTTGAAGCGGGCTTAGAGCCTTTAGCCTACATATTATGTGACTACGATGATATCGAAGCACAAACGCTGTCATCACTGACTAGCATCCCTGCGGCAATTACGCTATTAACTGAGTTGATTAATAAAGGTTACTGGTTCTACGAGTAACATCTTTGTTAGCACTAGTCTCACTAAAACTAATCACTAGTGCCTAACAAATCATCATCTAAGTGGCGACTCTGATTATTCTCAGTGTCGCCACTTTTACTTTTAGAGCTAAGCCATTAAGATGGCACAAACTCAAATAAGGAAAGTGAATTCCAATGAAAGTCATCTCATTTAATATAAACGGCCTACGCGCGCGTCTTCATCAACTACAAGCCATTATCGATAAGCATCAGCCAGATGTGATTGGCCTACAAGAAATCAAAGTACATGATGAAGCTTTCCCACTTGCCGATGTAGAAGCCATGGGATACCACGTTTACTTCCACGGTCAAAAAGCCCATTACGGCGTTGCCATGTTGTGTAAGCAAGAGCCTATCTCGGTACAAAAAGGCTTTTCAACTGATACTGAAGAACATCAAAAGCGTATGATTATGGCAACGTTTGAAGATGAAAGTGGCCAGAAGACTACCGTAATGAATGGTTACTTCCCACAAGGTGACAACATTAACCATGAGACTAAGTTTCCATACAAGCGCCAATTTTATAAAGACCTGATGACGCACTTAAATACTCATCACAACAGCGATGAACAAGTGATTGTAATGGGTGATATTAATATTAGTCCGATTGATCTGGATATTGGTATCGGTGAACCAAACGCAAAACGTTGGCTAAAAACCGGCAAATGTTCTTTCCAACCAGAAGAACGTCAATGGTTAAAAACCCTGCTTGATTGGGGATTTGAAGATACCTTCCGTAATCTTCACCCTACTGTTGATAATCAGTACTCATGGTTCGATTATCGCTCTCGTGGCTTTGATGATAACCGTGGTCTACGTATTGATGTGATTTTAGCCACACCATCTCTTGCCGCTAAATGTATTGATGCGGGCATTGATTATGAATTACGTGGTATTGAAAAACCATCCGATCACGCGCCTATTTGGTCTGAATTCAAGTAATCTCACACAAAATAAAACGCCGTTAGTACTCCACTAACGGCGTTTATTTTATCGCAATACTGTAACTCGTTAACTTAATGGTCTTGCATAAGCCAATAGTCGTTTTTCCATTACCTTGAAAGCGTAGATAATCGACATACTCAAAATCATGTAGAAAATACCCGCGGTAAAGAAAGCTTCAAATGGTGCGTAAGTACGTGAGTTCACCAAACGTGCCACACCCGTAATATCCATTACCGTAACGATACCGGCCACAGCGGAACCATGTAGCATAAAGATCACTTCATTACTATAAGCAGGTAGTGCTCGACGCAATGCACTTGGTAAGATAATTCGACGATATATTTTCCATGTAGACATACCGTACGCTTTCCCCGCTTCAATCTCACCTTTATCAAGCCCTTTAATTGCGCCAGCAAAAATTTCTGCGGTGTATGCTCCAGTATTCAGTACAAAGGCAACCAAAGCACAAAACCAAGCATGCTCCCACAGCGTATCTCGCACTTGCATAAACTGGTTGCTACCGTAGTAGATCAAATACAGCTGAACCAGTAACGGCGTGCCTCGGAAAAAGTAGCTATAACACCATACCGGAAAGTTAATAAAATAATTTTTGCTTGTTCGAGCAATACCGGCAGGGATCGCAATCACTAACCCAATAATTAATGCTAAACCGACCAACCAAAACGTGGTCCATAAGCCTTCAAAATATAAAGGCAAGCTGTCAATAATGACTGAAAAATCCATGCTTACCTCGTATGTAATGTGTATTTACGCTCTAGCAACCTAAGCAGGCCAATAGAAACGCTAGTAAAAAATAAGAAGATAACCGATACCGTCATATAAAAGGTAAATGGCATCTTAGTCGAGCCGGCAGCCAGTGCCCCAACGCGTACCATGTCATCTAGTCCAATAATAGACACCAACGCTGTGGTCTTAAGTAGAACCAGCCAATTATTACCAAACCCCGGAATGGCATGACGAACCATCTGTGGTAATAGAATACGGCGAAAAGACATTACACTACTCATACCATAGGCTTTGGCCGCTTCTAACTCCCCTTTATCCACCGCCATAATTGCACCGCGGAAAGTTTCCGCCATATAAGCGCCAAAGATAAAACCAATGGTCAGTACGCCTGCCGTAAATGGGCTGACATCAATATAATCGGGAAGATAAGCTGTCCACTCATGGCTTGCATTATAACTGGTCATCCAGCTATTAATTTGCTCATTCAATGAGTAGAGAGAGTTGTTTAATAAAATCTGACCACCGAAGAAAATAAGCATCATCAACACGAGATCAGGTATGCCGCGAATAATGGTGGTATAGGTCGTCGCGATCACACGAGCCCAGCGATAAGGAGAAAGTTTCGCTAATGCGCCTAAAATGCCGAGTAACACAGCAACAACCAAAGATAACAACGCCACTTCAATCGTAACCAAAGCGCCTTGTAAGATGGTTTGTTCGTAACCTTGTAAAAAATCTAACATCATAAAGGTCTAATTTAGTAGGAGGCAGCCCGTTTCATTCAAGCTGGTACTGCCTCTAATTTTAAAATGGCTTATTCGCCATAAACATCATACTCAAAGTACTTAGCAGCAATTTCCTGATAAATACCTTTTTCACGTAGTGAGTCTATTGCTTTATCCAACTTCTTCGCTAAGTCTTTATCTTGCTTGCGAACCGCAATACCGAAACCATCGCCAAACCACTGTTCATCAGTTAAAGATGGACCGGTAAATTCATAGCCCTCTTTTTTATCTAGCATGCCACTTTTCAGTGCTGACGCATCACCAAATACGGCATCAATACGACCACCTTCTAAATCAAGGTAGGCTTCATCAAACGTACCGTAACGTGAAACATCAACAATATCTTTGTAGTTGTCTTCAATGTATTGGTCATGAGTAGTTGAACGTTGAACACCGATTTTCACGCCTTTTAAGCCTTCCTTGGTGAACTGAATATCCGCACCTTCTTTGGCAATAAATTTATTCGGGATCAAAGCGTACTTATGAGTAAAGGCAACTTTCTTTTTACGCTCTTCGGTAATCGACATACCAGCAATGATCGCATCGTATTTACGAGCAAGTAGAGCAGGAATAATGCCATCCCAATCTTGAGCGATGATCTGACATTTTGCTTCCATCTCTTTACATAGAGCATTAGCCAGATCAATGTCGAAGCCGGCTAGAGTGCCATCGGCTTGCGTGTAGTTAAACGGAGGGTAAGCACCTTCAGTTGCAAAGCGTACTGTTTTCCAATCCTTGGCTTGAGCCACCCCAGATAAAGCTGTAGCCGCAATTGTTGCTGCTAAAAACCACTTTTTCATATCCATACTCCTGTGATTATGACTTTTGTTATGTTGTGTTTTCTTGTTGTTTGCTTCATACCCTTAAACGTTTTTAAGTACAATGTGAGGGTACAAAGTTTATATCAGCGGACTTAGCTATGAATCTGTTACAAAACTGAATCTGTAAAAACCATATCTGTTGCTGAATTCTTTTAATTGATTTCTGATAATGATGAGCTTAATACACCGAAGATATAAACTGCTTAAAGCGTTCCGATTCAGGATTATTAAACAGTTTTTCGGGAGCGCCTTGTTCCTCCACCTTTCCTTGGTGAAGAAACATCACATGGCTTGATACATCACGGGCAAAGGCCATTTCGTGAGTCACTACCAACATAGTGCGCCCCTCTTCTGCCAAATCTCGCATTACCCCTAACACTTCGCCGACTAGTTCTGGGTCAAGTGCCGACGTTGGTTCATCAAATAGCATGACTTCAGGATCAACCGCTAACGCTCTGGCTATCGCGGCACGTTGTTGCTGACCACCAGAAAGGTGGCCTGGGTAGTAATCTTTGCGATCATACAAGCCCACTTTTTTAAGCAGCAATTCTGCATTTTCAATCGCTTGAGCTTTAGGTACACCTAATACGTGAACTGGAGCTTCGATCACATTTTCTAGCACAGTTAAATGTGACCACAGGTTAAAACCTTGAAATACCATGGCAAGGCGAGATCGAATTCTTTGAACTTGTTTATCGTTGGCAGGTGAAACTTCGTTTTTGCGATTAGTTTTCATTTGAATCAATTCGCCATCCACCCAAACTTCTCCCGAAGTCGGCGTCTCTAACAAATTGATACAACGAAGAAAAGTACTCTTACCCGATCCGGACGATCCGATGATAGAGATCACATCCCCTTTATTTGCCGATAATGAAATGCCTTTTAGTACTTCATTGTGGCCAAAGGTCTTGTGTAAGTCTTTGATGTTTAGCGCGGGTACATCCGTCATGCGCTACTACTCCCTTATTATTGATACACATCTTCCTGATGGTCAGGATAACCTAACACCACTGATTAAGGCTTGCAAACAAAGCAAATTGCTTAAAAGTCTTACTGTAGACGTTTATTTTGAATTGTTATGCATAATATAGGCATTTCCACTTACATCAACTAAATATGCTCGCCATCCTGCTAATTGATTAAAATATCAACAAAAAAGTAATCGGTCGCATAACCCCGTCGGTCAATATTCCAATCTGATAAACAATTCAACAAATTCTGTATAATTTATAAAATTTTTTTTAATTTAGGCCAAATTGTTGCCATAAAGTGATCGAGATCAACACTGAGTGACTTATGTATTGTTAACGTTTGTGAACAGTAAATAACAAATCAATCGCCAATGTTGAAGCTAAAAACGCAATAACAAACCCTTGCGATTTTATTAGAACAAACTAGGCTTTATCTGGCTGAAATGTTCTAGAATTACACTAGATTAATTATGGTTATTTTCTTTGTATTTTAGGGTGCTCAGCGTTACGATACAGCAGCTTTAAATACTAATACTAATGGGTTAGATCTAGCCCATCAGTATTATTAATCAGAGTGTACTGTAACCTTCGGGCCGCAAGCAGTTATGAAAGTAGCCACTTGCAACAGTATGTATTTTTTCTACTAAAAAGGTAGGTATGTCATGGCAGAGCAATTTGCTAAAGCTTGGGAAGGTTTTGCTGAGGGTGATTGGCAAAATGAAGTAAACGTTCGTGATTTCATTCAAAAGAACTACACACCATATGAAGGTGATGAATCTTTCCTAGTTTCTGAGGGTACTGAAGCCACTAACAAGCTTTGGGCTCAAGTAATGGAAGGTATCAAAATTGAGAACAAAACTCTTGCTCCTCTAGATTTTGATACTTCTGTTATTTCTACCATCACGGCTCACGATGCAGGTTACATCAACAAAGATCTTGAAACGATTGTTGGTCTTCAAACTGAAGCGCCACTTAAGCGTGCTATCATCCCTAACGGTGGTATTCGCATGGTTGAAGGTTCTTGTAAAGCTTACGGTCGCACGTTAGATCCTCAAGTATCTAAAATCTACTCAGAGCTACGTAAAACACACAACCAAGGTGTTTTCGATATCTACACACCAGATATCATGAAATGTCGTAAGTCTGGCGTATTGACTGGTCTTCCTGATGCTTACGGCCGTGGTCGTATCATTGGTGACTACCGTCGCGTAGCGCTATACGGTATCGACTACTTGATGAAAGACAAATTCGCTCAATTCACGTCTCTACAAGAACGTTTTGAAAATGGCGAAGACCTAACAGCAACGATGCAACTTCGTGAAGAAATTGCAGAACAACATCGAGCACTAGGTCAAATCAAAGAAATGGCTGCTAAATACGGTTGTGACATCTCTCGCCCTGCTGAAACAGCACAAGAAGCTATTCAATGGACTTACTTCGGTTACCTAGCGGCTGTTAAATCTCAAAACGGCGCGGCAATGTCTCTTGGTCGTACTTCAACCTTCCTAGATATCTTCATCGAACGTGATATCGCGGCAGGTCGCATCACTGAAGAACAAGCGCAAGAAATGATTGACCACTTCGTAATGAAGCTACGTATGGTTCGTTTCCTACGTACTCCTGAATACGATGAGTTGTTCTCTGGTGACCCGATCTGGGCAACAGAATCAATGGGTGGTATGGGTCTTGACGGACGTACACTCGTTACACGTACTAACTTCCGTTTCCTAAACAGCCTATACACTATGGGTCCAAGCCCAGAGCCAAACATCACTGTTCTTTGGTCTGAGCAACTACCTGTTGGCTTTAAGCACTTCTGTGCCAAAGTGTCTATCGATACTTCTTCTATCCAGTACGAAAATGATGACCTAATGCGTCCTGACCTACAATCTGATGACTACGCAATTGCTTGTTGTGTATCTCCGATGGTTGTTGGTAAGCAAATGCAGTTCTTCGGTGCTCGTGCTAACTTAGCAAAAACGATGCTTTACACCATCAACGGTGGTGTGGATGAGAAATTGAAAATCCAAGTTGGTCCAAAAATGGACAAAATCGAAGGTGAATACCTAGATTACAACGAGTTGTGGGACAAAATGGACCACTTCATGGATTGGTTAGCCAAACAATACGTAACAGCATTGAACGCTATCCACTACATGCACGATAAATACAGCTACGAAGCGTCTCTAATGGCTCTTCATGACCGTGATGTCCGTCGTACAATGGCTTGTGGTATTGCGGGGCTATCTGTTGCAGCTGACTCACTATCTGCAATCAAGTATGCGAAAGTTAAGCCAATCCGTGACGAAGACGGTCTAGCGATCGATTTTGAAATCGAAGGCGATTACCCTAAATTTGGTAACAACGACTCACGCGTAGATGACATCGCATGTGAACTTGTTTCTGTATTCATGGGCAAAATCCGTAAGCTTAAGACTTACCGTGACGCTATCCCTACTCAGTCAATTCTTACTATCACGTCAAACGTGGTATACGGTAAGAAGACTGGTAATACTCCAGATGGTCGTCGTGCTGGTACTCCATTCGCTCCAGGTGCTAACCCAATGCACGGTCGCGATGAGAAAGGTGCTGTAGCATCTCTAACTTCAGTAGCGAAACTACCGTTTGCTGATGCACAAGATGGTATCTCTTACACATTCTCTATCGTACCTAACGCACTAGGTAAGACTGACGATGCTAAGAAAGCAAACCTTGCTGGCCTAATGGATGGTTACTTCCACCATGAAGCAGGCCTTGAAGGTGGTCAACATCTAAATGTCAACGTTCTTAACCGCGAAACCCTAGAAGACGCCGTTAAGCACCCAGAGAAATATCCTCAGCTAACTATCCGTGTTTCTGGATACGCTGTACGATTCAACTCTCTGACTACTGAACAGCAACAAGACGTAATCGCACGTACATTTACTGAATCTCTATAATCTTTTAGAGCTTTCAGAATAATGACTAAGCCCCGCTCTCTTGAGTGGGGCTTTTGTTTGTCTAGCCTCTAATTTACTCACAAACTCTCTACAAAAAACTCGTGCTTCTACTAGGTTAACCTTATCTTTTGTAATAAAATAAAAGCATTATAAAGCTAAGGGATTTTCCTATGTCTACTCTCGGTCGTATTCACTCTTATGAATCTTGTGGCACAGTTGATGGCCCAGGTATTCGTTTCATCGTATTCATGCAAGGCTGTTTAATGCGTTGTATGTATTGCCATAACCGTGATACATGGGATACCCATGGCGGCAAAGAGGTGACAGTAGAAGAGATTATTACTGAAGCGAAATCTTATCGTCATTTTATGAATGCATCAGGCGGCGGTATCACTTGTTCCGGCGGCGAAGCGATGCTACAACCTGAATTTGTGCGAGACTTATTTCGCGCAGCACAAGCCGAAGGCATTCATACTTGCCTAGATACTAATGGCTATATTCGCAAACATACTGACATTATTGATGAAGTTCTTGATGCGACAGACCTTGTTATGCTCGATATCAAGCACATGAAAGATGAGATTCACCATGATTTCATTGGAGTATCAAATCGACGCACTTTAGACTTTGCTCGTTATCTGCATAAAATTGGCCAGAAAACTTGGCTGCGTTACGTGATCGTTCCAGGTTACACCGACGATCTCGAAGCCGCTGAAATGCTAGGCGAATTCATCAAAGATATGGACAACATTGAGAAAATTGAACTGCTTCCATACCACAAGCTTGGTGCACACAAATGGGAAGCATTAGGGCATGACTACCCACTTGAAGGTGTTGAGCCTCCATCAAAAGAAACGATGGAAAAAGTAGTCGCAATACTCAGCAAATATAACGATAACGTGATGTATTAATTTTCATCCACCTATCACGCTATAAGTAAGCTAAACGAAAAGTAAGCTAAACGAATTCAATTAAATTTATAGAGGCTCACCATGGAAATGACTAACGCGCAGCGTTTGATCTTATCAAACCAATACAATTTAATGGCTCAACTAGAGCCAAATAACGCAGAGAAATATAAGCGCCTACAAACTATCGTAGAGCGTGGCTACGGCTTACAAATGCGTGAGTTGGATAAAAACTTTGGCCGCATGGAAGAAGAAACTTGCCGCGAAATTATCGATATCATGGAAATGTATCATGCAATGCAAGAGTCAAATAACATGCTTTCTGATGAAGATAAAGCCAACGTTGACCAACGTCGTTTACAATTCCTAGGCTTCGATATTGCCACTGAGCATCAAGCAGTAAACTATGTTCGCTTCCTAACCGATTCTGAAGGTTTGTATCCTCAGTTTGATAAAGGCGATCACCACTTCAATGCTCAAATGCCGATGTTAGACAAATATCGCCGCATGATTAGCACATGGCGTAACTGCCCTCGTCAATACCACCTATCGGCGACAGAGCTTACCCAAATCTTTAACGCATAATTTCTTATACATTTTTATATTTCTCGAACATCATAAGAATGGACTAAAGGCGATATTTTAAGATATCGCCTTTTCTTTTTGTCAATTCCCCCTCACCTATTCCTACCTTCCCTATGCGTGATAAGCCGCAAATGCTTACACAAATAAGGTTATATACCCAAGTAACGTCAAGATGCGAGTTTCAGCAAGAATAAAACAAGCTTTAGGCAAGGCAAATTGAACATGATCATAGTTACTCTATTTCTGTTCCATTTAACGCCGCATAAAGCTTGTTTTAACTTGCCCTTTGGGAGCTTCATTCAAACCTTTATACAGCGTCAGATTGGTTTGAAAGGTACCTACATTCCTTCGCCAATCTTCCTTGCCTAAAGGTTTGGATGATAGCTCTGAATTCTGCATCTTGACGTCACTTGGGTATAATTATTAAGCAGAATAAAAAATCGAGTCTAGTCTTAATAATAGGGTGTGCACATTTCACCATTCAATATATTCAAGGGGATTCGCTATGAGTATTTTTGACCACTACCAATCACGCTATGAAGCTTCTAAAGATGAAGAACTTTCTCTCCAAGACTTCCTTTCGTTGTGCCAAAAGGACAAAAGTGCTTATGCGAATGCAGCAGAACGGCTGCTACTCGCGATAGGTGAACCAGAGATTATAGACACGTCGAAAGAGCCAAGATTAAGCCGAATTTTCTCCAACCGAGTCATTGCTCGTTATAAAACGTTCGAGCACTTCTACGGCATGGAAGAAGCGATTGAGCAAATCGTTTCTTACCTCAAACATGCCGCACAAGGCTTGGAAGAACGTAAACAAATTCTCTACTTACTCGGCCCAGTGGGCGGCGGTAAATCTTCGTTAGCCGAGAAACTGAAAGCATTAATGCAACAAATGCCAATTTATGTACTTTCTGCCAATGGCGTTCGTAGCCCAGTTAACGATCACCCATTCTGCTTATTTAATGTCGATGAGGACGGAGAGCTACTAAAAAGCGAATACGGCATCGATCAACGCTACTTACGTTCAATCATGTCACCTTGGGCAGCAAAACGCTTACAGGAGTTCGGAGGCGACATTACTAAGTTTAAAGTCGTTAAAGTTCGCCCTTCTATTTTGAATCAAGTCGCTATTGCTAAAACCGAGCCAGGTGATGAAAACAACCAAGATATCTCTTCACTGGTAGGTAAGGTTGATATTCGTAAATTAGAGCATTATTCACAAGATGATCCTGATGCCTACAGCTACTCAGGCGCACTCTGTAAAGCTAACCAAGGGGTAATGGAATTTGTTGAGATGTTTAAAGCGCCGATTAAGGTCTTGCATCCCCTACTGACTGCGACACAGGAAGGTAACTATAACGGTACAGAGGGGCTATCAGCACTACCCTTTGACGGTATGATCCTCGCGCACTCCAATGAATCTGAGTGGAAAACCTTCCGCAATAATAAGAACAATGAGGCTTTCCTCGACCGTGTTTATATTGTCAAAGTGCCGTACTGTTTACGTGTGTCTGAAGAGATTAAAATCTATAAAAAACTACTACTCAACAGTGAACTATCACAAGCACCATGCTCACCGAGTACCTTAGAGATATTGTCGCAATTCAGTATTCTATCTCGCCTGAAAGAGCCAGAAAACTCATCGGTATTCTCCAAAATGCGCGTCTATGATGGTGAAACCCTCAAAGACACCGATCCAAAAGCTAAAAGCTACCAAGAATACCGTGACTATGCGGGCGTAGACGAAGGCATGTCTGGGCTATCGACCCGTTTTGCATTTAAGATTTTATCGCGCGTGTTTAACTTCGACCAAACTGAAGTAGCCGCCAACCCCGTTCACTTATTCTATGTCATCGAGCAGCAAGTTGAACGTGAGCAGTTCCCGCAAGAAACCGCCGATCGCTACCTTGAGTTCTTAAAAGGCTACCTAGTCCCTAAATATGTCGAGTTCATTGGTAAAGAAATTCAAACGGCTTATTTAGAGTCCTACTCGGAATACGGACAAAACATCTTTGACCGTTATGTCACCTATGCCGACTTTTGGATTCAAGACCAAGAATATCGAGATCCTGAAACTGGGCAGCTATTTGACCGTTCTGCGCTAAACGATGAGTTGGAAAAAATAGAAAAAACCGCTGGTATTAGTAATCCAAAAGATTTCCGTAATGAAATCGTTAATTTTGTCTTACGTGCTCGCGCCAACAATAACGGCGATAACCCAGTTTGGACCAGCTATGAAAAACTTCGCACTGTGATTGAGAAGAAAATGTTCTCGAACACCGAAGAGCTGCTTCCTGTTATTTCATTTAACGCGAAAACCTCCACCGATGATCAGAAAAAACACGATAACTTTGTTGCCCGTATGATGGAGAAAGGCTACACCAAGAAACAAGTTCGTTTACTAGCTGAGTGGTATTTACGCGTGCGTAAGTCCTCATAACTGAACCAGCATTTAGCATTGGCTAGCTTGTACTATCACAAGGTCAAGTTAGCCTTACTACGCTGTTCAACTTGTTGAGGACGCTGCTTGGGGAGGCACTATGTCACAGTTTATTGATCGACGTTTAAACGGTAAAAATAAAAGTACTGTCAATCGGCAGCGCTTTATTCGCCGTAACAAAGAGCAAATCAAAAAGTCCGTTGCTGAGGCGGTCAAGAAACGTTCTATCACCAATACTGAAACGGGTGAGGATGTGTCTATTCCGAATCACGACATCAGTGAACCTTCCTTCCATCAAGGCAAAGGTGGCACCAAAGAGCGTGTTCACCCAGGTAACGACCAATTTATTACCGGCGACCGAATTGACCGTCCACCAGCAGGCGGTTCCGGTGGTTCAGGACAAGGTGACGCCAGTAATGATGGTGAAGGCCAAGACGACTTCATTTTTCAAATATCCAAAGATGAATATCTCGATATCTTATTCGAAGATCTTGAGCTACCCAATTTAAGAAAAAACCAAGTCAATAAAATTACCGAATGGAAAACCCACCGCTCTGGTTATCAAACCGCGGGGATCCCTTCCAATATTGCGATTGTCCGTTCATTGCAACAATCTCTAGCAAGACGTACTGCAATGACCGCGTCTAAACGTCGTCAAATCCGCGAATTAGAAAGCATGCTAGATGACGTTATGATGAGTGAGCCAGCTCAACCATTAGAAGAAACGCGAATAAAAAGTGAAATCACCGAACTGCGAGAAAAAATCGCCAGCGTCCCTTTTATTGATACCTTCGATTTGCGCTATAAAAATTATGAGCGTAGACCGATTCCATCGAGCCAAGCGGTAATGTTTTGCTTAATGGACGTTTCAGGTTCAATGGATCAAGCCACCAAAGATATTGCGAAACGCTTTTATGTTTTGCTCTATCTCTTCTTAACTCGTACCTATGAAAACGTAGAAGTCGTGTTTATTCGCCACCACACTCAAGCCAAAGAAGTCGACGAGCATGAGTTCTTCTATTCTCAAGAAACCGGCGGCACCATTGTCTCCAGTGCACTAAAATTAATGAGTGACATCGTTAAAGATCGCTACCCAACGAATGAGTGGAACATCTACGCAGCGCAGGCTTCCGATGGCGATAACTGGGCTGATGATTCACCGCGTTGTAAAGAGTTACTGGTTAAACAATTGCTGCCCTACTGCCAATACTATTCTTATATTGAAATCACCAAACGGGCACATCAAACGCTATGGAATGAATACGAAAAAATTGGCGAAGCTTTTGATAATTTCGCCATGAAAAACATTCAATCAGTTGACGATATTTTCCCAATTTTCCGCGAGTTATTTCAAAAGCAAACTCAATCTTAAGGGGATGCATTATGGTGAGCAAAACACAGCAAACATTAGAAAAACAAAATGCACATCCGGGGTACCCATTACCAACCGGCCCAGATTGGACGTTCGATTTATTAGATCTCTACCATACGGAAATCAAACGTGTGGCGGAGCACTATCGCCTTGATACCTACCCAAACCAAATTGAAGTGATCACCGCAGAACAAATGATGGATGCTTACTCTAGCGTGGGAATGCCAATCAATTATAACCATTGGTCTTTTGGTAAACGTTTTATTCAAACTGAGCAAAACTATAAGCATGGCCACATGGGGCTTGCCTACGAAATCGTCATTAACTCTGATCCATGTATTGCTTATCTAATGGAAGAAAACACTATTACCATGCAAGCGTTAGTGATGGCGCACGCTAGTTATGGTCATAATTCATTCTTTAAAGGCAACTACCTATTTCAATCTTGGACCGATGCGAGCTCGATCATTGACTACCTACTGTTTGCTCGTACCTACATTACCGAGTGTGAAGAAAAATACGGCATCGGTGAAGTTGAGAAGGTGCTCGATTCTTGTCACGCCTTAATGAACTACGGTGTCGACCGCTACAAACGCCCTGAAAAAATTTCAATTCTAGAAGAGAAAGCTCGCCAAGAATCACGTGAGGCCTACCTACAGTCACAAGTCAATGAACTATGGCGTACCGTGCCGAAATCCGCTCACGATGAGCAACATGAAACCACCCGTTTCCCAAGTGAGCCTCAAGAAAACTTACTGTATTTCATTGAAAAACACGCGCCATTATTAGAGCCTTGGCAACGAGAAATCGTACGTATTGTCCGGAAAGTAAGCCAATATTTTTACCCACAAAAGCAAACCCAAGTCATGAACGAAGGTTGGGCAACATTTTGGCACTACACTATTTTGAATCACTTGTACGATGAAGGCGTTGTCACCGATTCATTCATCCTTGAATTCTTACACAGCCATACCAGCGTTGTGGCACAACCAGAATACAACAGTAAGTTTTACAGCGGCATTAACCCATATGCACTTGGCTTTGCGATGTTCCAAGATATTCGTCGAATCTGTGAAAATCCGACAGATGAAGATAAAGAATGGTTTTCTGAGATTGCAGGCAGTGACTGGCTAGATACCCTTCACTTTGCCATGCATAACTTCAAAGATGAAAGTTTCATCAGCCAATACTTATCGCCAAAAGTAATACGTGATTTTAAGCTATTTTCTGTGCTAGATGACGACAGAAAAAACTATATCCAAGTCAGCGCCATTCATGATGAATTAGGTTATCAAGCAATCCGTGAAAAACTCGCATCACAATACAATCTCAGTAACCTAGAGCCTAACATTCAGGTGTGGAATGTTAATGTGCGTGGCGACCGTTCCCTCACCTTGCAACATGTTCCACAAGACAGAATTCCACTCAATGATGGCTACCCTGAAGTTCTCAAACACCTACACCGCTTATGGGGCTTCGATGTTATTTTGGAAGAAGTGAAAGACTCAGGCCGCAGAGAAGTACTGGCAACGTGTCCACCCAAAACCGATAACTCGACTCATCACGGGATCTCTTAGACACAACGAATATTATTGTCATCAAACACGTTGACTCTCCCCTTACTGGAACCTTTATGTTTATTGGCAACCGTTCTATAAGGAGAAAGTCATGGACCGTCGTCGATTTTTAAAATTAAGCTCTGCCGCTGGGGTAGCTGGCTTAACACTACCTAGTATTCCAATCGTACTGGCTAAATCTAATACTGGCTCTCAACAGTCATCTCTACCTATACCTGATCTGATTGATACCGCGGAAGGTCAAACGCAGCTCACCATTCAATCAGGTACTAGCCAATTCTTAAAAGATAAGACAACGCCAACCTGCGGAATTAACGGCGCTTTTCTTGGCCCAGTATTAAAAATGCGTTCAGGAAAAGAGGCCGACATTAAAGTCACCAATCAACTCGATACTGCGATGACCATTCATTGGCATGGTTTAGAAATCCCCGGAAATCTAGATGGTGGACCGCATCAACTCATCCAACCAAACCAATCATGGCAAGTGACGTTACCCATTCGTCAACCAGCAGCAACTTGTTGGTTTCATCCTCATCAACACCCCACAACAGCCGAATATGTAATGAAAGGCATTGCCGGTATGATTTTAATTGAAGATGAATTAAGTGAGTCACTCAATCTACCTTCAGAATGGGGGGCAGATCAAATCCCTCTCATCATTCAAGACCGTCGCTTTAAAGACAATGGTGAGTTTGATTATGAACTGTTGGACATTGTTAATGTGGCAATGGGTTATGCGGGCAATCAAGTATTAGTCAATGGCGCTATCTACCCTCAAGCTAAAGTAAATTCAGGTTGGGTGAGATTCCACCTACTCAATGGTTCAAATGCTCGTACTTATCGCTTAACTGCTTCTGATGAACGTGAATTCTATGTGGTGGCTTCTGATACGGGCTTACTTGATAAACCAGCCAAAATGGCACAACTTGATATGGCGGCAGGTGAACGTTACGACATATTAGTCTCTACGCACGATAACCAACCGTTTGATTGGGTCACTCTGCCTGTCAAACAAATGGGAATGATGCACGCACCCTTTAATCAGCCCTACCCGCTGTTGAGCGTACAAACTAGTGGTCAAAAAGGTAAAGGCGAACTACCAACCAGTATGGCGGTACTTCCCGCCCTTACGCCATCTAAAGCGACGGTAAAACGTAATGTTGTACTTGGTATGCCAGAAGAGCTAGATAGACAAGCAATGCAAGTTATGATGGCAAGGCAGCCGAAAATGTCTGGCATGGCTAAACGTATGGATATGATGAGTACGCACGATACATCTGGCTCGAATGGTTCACACGGCATGCACATGGATCACGAAATGAAGCATGAGATGAAAGGTATGGCGGCGACAGAAACCACCTTCACTAAAGAACAACTGCTGCACATCAACACTATCAACGGCCGTCCATTTGATATGCAACGTATTGACTTTAACGCCAAGCAAGGTGAGTTAGAACATTGGACGATCAGTCAAGGCAAAGATCACATGTTGCACCCTTTCCATATTCATGGCTGCCGCTTTAGAGTGCTATCCATTAATGGTAATCAGCCACCAAAACATTTAAGCGGCTGGAAAGATACCATCAGTGTATTCCCGATGGGCACGACCGAGCTATTGGTTCAATTTAATCATTTAGCTTCAAAAGAAACACCATACATGGCGCACTGTCATATTTTAGAACATGAAGATACCGGTATGATGATGCAATTTACGGTTTCTTAATCCCCAAAAAATCAAAAGCCTAGTTCAACGATGAGCTAGGCTTTTGAGTATGATTATATCTATGATAGTTTTTTATAACGCTGGTACGTTCATAGTTCCTTGAATCACCGTCACAGCGGAACCAACTAGTTTTGTTCGGCCATTTGGCAGTAATTCAGTATCCACATACCCTCCTCGCGCGGATGCTTGAAAGGCTTTGAACTTTGTTTTGCCTAACTTATCCACCCAGTAGACCGTTAACGCACAATGCGCAGAGCCAGTAACCGGATCTTCATTTACTCCAACCCAAGGCGCAAAATAGCGCGAAATGAAATCTAACTCGTCATTGGTTGAACGAGTAGTCACCAACACGCCACGTCCATTGATTTGCTTTAGAGCATCAAAATTTGGCGTAAGACTTAATAGCGTTTCTTCGCTGCAAATTTCCATAAAGACTTTTGAATCAAACTCACCAAACGCTATCACTTCATCTTTTGGGATACCCAAATGTTCTAATAACTCTGCAGATTGGTAAATATCGAATTCAATGGTTGGTGATGGAAAATCAAGCTCTATGGTCTCTTGATTAATTTGGGCGGTTAAAGTGCCAGATAAGGTTGCAAAATTAACGCTATCTCCAACTTTAACTTGCCCTTTTTGTTTTAAAACGTGAGCCACCGCCAGTGTGCCATGTCCACACAACTTCACTTCAGCTTTTGGCGTAAACCATCTTAATCTCATATCATTAAGCGATAAAAAAGCCGTTTCCGATACCGCCATTTCTTCAGCGATGGATAACATTAATCGCTCACTTAACCCTGTTTCACTGATACAAACACCAGCCGGATTGCCTTTGAATGCTTGATGGCTGAATGAATCGACTTGGTAAATTTCTAAATCCACGGGGAGTCCTTAATCGTTAGGGTTTACTCAGCAAAAACTTTCTTAAATCTCTTTCTGAACGCATAACAAAAAATAATGCCAGACGTTGAGGCCCACTGCTAAGCGCCTTGTTATTTAATTTTATCCTTTGGTAAACCATCGAATTTTTTTAGGTCACCCAGAAGGTTGTCCCAAGTAGCTCTACTTGCCATAAATATATGTGCATTTGGCGATATCTGGCTATCTACATCTAGACTGCCCGCAGGCACAACAATTAGCGAAGTGCTTTCCTCTATGTATGGCAAGGCCGAGCAGCATTTGCTACAAAAACATTTGGTATGACGGGTATTGGTAAGTTTAAATGAGGTCACTTGCTTTTCACCAGACATCCAAATGAGCAATGCATCATGGGAAAATAAGTTCGCTGAATTAGATGACCCAGAATCTTTTTGACAATACTCACAGTGGCATAGGTAAAACGAATCA
Organism: Vibrio litoralis DSM 17657; assembly: GCF_000426765.1. GTDB lineage: Bacteria > Pseudomonadota > Gammaproteobacteria > Enterobacterales > Vibrionaceae > Vibrio > Vibrio litoralis. The sequence continues at coordinate 325,063 of NZ_AUFZ01000017.1, forward strand.
AATTTACCATCAATTCTAAAAGTAACATCGCCACATAAGCAAGAACCAGAATAGTCACTCATATTGGAGTCACCTCAATTTGTTCAATTTCACAAGTTTTCTGGAAAAGCACTGAACTGAGGAATCCCTTCATAGGGCTCACACCAATTAGCTTTTGATCCCACATTAATGTGAGCTGCAGGCTTCAAATCCAACGGCGTATCCACGGTCGACAATGACACGCAAAAAAAGCTCACTCTATCTGGGGAGTAATTCATTAACCTTGTTCCACACTCTGAACAAAATGCCCTATAACCACCTGCGCCACTCTGATGCTCTTTTAGATATCCATTTTCATCACTAAGTTTTAATGTTGATGCATCCACTATTGCCATCGTCGCATAGTCCGCACCATGAGCTTTTCGACAGAACTGACAATGACAGTTAAGCACTTTTTCTGGTTCAATTTCGACTTGATACTTAACCTTTCCACAAAGGCAACTTCCCTCAACCATGACATACTCCTATATTAAATTTTTAAGGTAACTACATAACTTCGATGCCGTACAACGCTGGTTAACGAAAGCTAGTTAATCCAAAATAACAACCGTAATCACAAAACCCAACTCAAACCAAAATCGCCAACTGTTAGCTATCTGCTGAACTTTTGTTATGTGGTTCTTGGCGCGAACATGATGATTGCCATTCCTAGCATCGCTACACAAACACCGACTACGTCCCATAGGCCAGGACGAATACCGTCTACGACCCACAACCATAAGATAGCTACGAAAATGTAAACACCACCATATGCTGCATAAACCCTGCCTGCTGCTGTAGGGTGTAAAGACAATAACCATGCAAATAGAGCAAGACAGAAAGCTGCTGGTACCAATAGCCAAACAGATTTATCCTCTTTCAGCCAAAGATACGGCAAATAACAGCCTAAAATTTCTGCAACAGCTGTTACAAAGAAAAGACCTATCGTTTTGATTTCTAGCAACTTAAACTCCTATTTATGCTGCAACCACATAACACCGCATTAAGTGGTGAGCAACGATACCACCTTTACCTAAACCATTGTGCCGTAAACACCAAAGTTGAATCAAACCGAAAATGCCAAGCGGTGGGAATCCGACTTGATGGCCTTGTTGAACGAAGCCGCTGAGCGGCAGAACACCATACTTATTCCTGCATGAAATGTCATGAGTTGGAATCAGTCGAACGAGTTAGCCGAAAGGCAAAAATATAAGGATAATGGCGACCACTATAAAATGGAGGGCTAATCCAAGAAAGAAACCAAATTTATAATTAACCAATTGGATAATATTAGTTTTTAATTTTATCAGGGTTAAACTCGCCTAAAGTAAAGCAGATATTCTCTTCCATTCTAGATCATTATTCCTCAGCTGAGGTTGCTCATTTTTTACGAGTACAAGAATTTCAGCCCATGCTTGAGATCTCATTAAAATATAAAACTTTTCCATTTCCTCTCCATTACTTGAACTGCGTATAACAATTTAATAGACAGAAAAAATCCGTATAGCTCTTCCGTCTATCATTCCATCCATTTTTCTACCTAGCAAGCTAAACATCTAAATTAATTCATAAAATTAAACTTATATCATCGGACTGTTCCCCAAGTTCTAAGTATTCCGTAGCTAGTAACTGGTGGTAGGAGATTCTGAACTACGCTCGTTCCTCACTTTTCAGAATGACGGGAAATATTGAGTTCTCTAGGGCGTCATTCCGTACAACGAGCGAAGCGAGTGAAGATACGGAATCTCCTAAAAGCTCGTTGAGATTTAACTAGGTATTAATGCGTACTAGGGGATTCTGAATCGCGTTCGTATCTCACTTGTTAAAAATGACACTAACGTAAACTGCATAAAAACAAAAAAGCCCAATCCATCGTGAATTGAGCTTCATTTTCATGCTGATTAAAGAGCGCTTACTTGGCTAAAATCTTACGCACTACTTCCAAATCTTCTGGTGTATCAACACCTGCTGCTGGCGCTTCTTTGGCTAGGGCAACGTGAATTTTTTCGCCATACCAAAGCACGCGCAGTTGCTCTAAAGATTCGATTTGCTCTAGGGCGCTTGGCTGCCAATTGATATACGTATTGATAAAGCCTGCACGATAAGCATAAATGCCGATGTGGCGCATAAGTGGCTGGCGAATGGTTTTGTCTTCTTTGGCCCAAGCGTCACGATCCCATGGAATCGAGGCGCGGCTAAAGTAAAGGGCATAACCTTGTTCATCGGTTACCACTTTTACTGCATTGGGGTTAAACACTTCTTCTGGCTCATCAATACTCACACCAAGCGTTGCCATTGGTGCGGTGCTATTGGCTAGGTTTTCTGCGACTTGTTTGATGATTGATGGTGGGATTAACGGCTCATCACCTTGCACGTTCACAATGATGTGATCATCGGCAATACCCATCTTCTCGACGACTTCGGCCAAGCGTTCCGTACCAGATTGGTGATCGGGGGATGTCATGCAAACTTCGCCACCAAAGCCTTTAACTGCCGCTTCAATACGCGGATCATCGGTGGCCACAATCACTCGCTCAGCACCGGCTTGCAAGGCTTGTTGATGAACCCATTGCACCATAGGCTTACCGGCGATATCCGCTAGCGGTTTACCCGGCAAACGTGATGACTGGTAACGAGATGGAATAACAACGGTAAAAGACATTATCGCCCCTCATCCATCGACATTTGACGAGCTTCTACCGCAAGCATAACCGGAATGCCTTCTTTAATTGGGTAGGCTAAACGGTCAAACTTACAAATAAGTTCTTGCTTGTCGTTATCCAGTACCACTTTACCTTTGCAGACTGGGCAAGCCACGATTTCAAGTAGACGATGATCCATATTGACTCTTAACCTCTGTGATTTTTTTAATAATATTCTGTTTATCTTGCGATGAGATTTGCGCGGAAACCGGTAAGTACCACCAGTTCTCTTCTGCAAATTGGTAGCATTTAACCGCATCTTTTTCTGTCATGATTAAATGCTGACCTTGAGTCGCAAGTTGTTGTAATTCTGCTTGTTCAAATGCTTGGTGATCAGCGAATGCCTGAGTTTTTACAACTTCTGCACCTAATGATTCTAGCGTATTGAAAAAACGAGGTGGATGACCGATGCCAGCAAATGCCACCAATTGAGGGAGTTGCTGCACCGATATTTTCTCACCGGTTTTTAAATTCACCGCTTCACTAGGCTCTAACGTCATGGCGATTTCATTGCTTTGCGCCGCGCCACCGTTCGTGATCAAGAAATCCACTTCATTTAAACGCTCTAGCCCTTCACGCAATGGGCCAAATGGAATGTAGTGCTGATTCCCAAAACGACGTTGACCGTCAATCACCACAAACTCGATATCTCGCTCAAGCGCATAATGCTGCAAACCATCATCTGTGATAATAATATCGACATCTTGTTCTAGTAATACTTTTACCGCTTGGCTTCTTACTGGGTCGACGGCAACTGGTGCGCCTGTACGACGTTTAATTAAAGCTGGCTCATCACCTGATTGTTCGCTCGGAGTATCCAATTCTACCAGTAGTGGGTAGTTTTCAGCTTTGCCGCCGTAGCCACGGGAGACGACTCCCGGTTTCATACCAAGAGATTGCAATGTTTCCACCAACCAAATCACCACTGGCGTTTTACCATTACCACCAGCGGTAATATTACCTACCACAATAATTGGTACTGGCGCGCGATAACTTGGCTTGTTACCTAAAGCATAAGCCTTGCGACGTTTACCGCTAATCAGCTTAAACAGTTGGCTTAGCGGCCATAAAACCGGAGCCAATAGCCAACCGAGTGGGTGACGGTGAAACCAAATCTTTTCAACCATCACTCTACCCTACTGAATTAACGTTTTGACTATCAATACAAGAATGCATTATTCACCAAATTGAATGCGGTGAAGCTGAGCATAAGCACCATCTTTTTCAATTAACGATGCATGGTTGCCGCGCTCGACAATTTCACCTTCATCGATAACCAAAATTTCATCGGCATTTTCAATGGTCGATAAACGGTGCGCAATCACGATCACGGTTTTGTTCTTTTGTAGCTCATCTAACGCAGCTTGAATGGCACGTTCTGATTCAGTATCTAATGCAGAGGTTGCCTCATCCAAAATCAACACTGGTGCATCACGTAACAAGGCACGAGCAATCGCTAAACGCTGACGTTGACCACCAGATAGGTTGACACCATTCTCACCGATCATAGTGTCAAAACCGTTATCCATGTTTTCAATGAAATCGGTCGCGTAGGCTAGATCAGCAGCACGTTTAATTTGCTCGAAGCTATAACGCTCTTGCGCGGCATAGGCAATATTGTTGGCAATAGTATCGTTAAACAGATGAACGTTTTGCGACACGATGGCAAAGTGAGTACGCAGGTTCGATAAGGTATATTCACGAATATCATTGTTATCTAGGTGGATCTCACCTGAGTCGATGTCGTAAAAACGCGTGAATAAGTTAGCAATGGTACTTTTACCTGACCCTGAACGCCCGACTAGAGCTACGGTTTTACCCGCAGGCACATCAAAAGACACATTGCGTAACGCTGGTGTATCTTTCGTTGGGTAGGTAAAGGTGACATTTTTAACCGCAAGGTTGCCTTTCACTTTTTCAACTTCTTTATCGCCAGTATCAATTTCTGATGGCAGCTCAATAATACCAAATAGTGTCTGACAAGCTGCCATACCTTTTTGGAAATCAGAGGTTACGTTCGTCAGTGATTTCAACGGTTTCATCATGGCGAACATCGCTGAGAAGATCACCGTGAATGTACCTGGAGTCAGTTGTTCTTTAATTGAATCAATGCTCGCTAAATACAACACCACCACTAAAGCACTCGAAGCGATCAACTGAACGATTGGGTTGGCAGCAGCTTGAGCAGACACCATCTTCATCGATTGTTGACGCATTTTGTTGCTTACTGAATCAAAACGTTTTTTCTCAACGTGCTGACCACCATAACTCAATACGACTTTATGCCCTTTTAGCATTTGTTCTGCGGATGACGTTACATTCCCCATCATGTCTTGCATGTTTTTACTAATACGACGGAAACGCTTTGATACAACTCGAATCGCAATCGCCACCACAGGTGCAACGGCAATAAGCACCAAAGAAAGCTGCCAGCTGTTATAAAACATTAAGAATAATAAACCGATGATGCTAGCACCTTCACGCACAATGCTGACCAATGCTTTACTGGTGGCGGCGGCAACTTGTTCTGAATCATAGGTAATACGCGATAACAGTGAACCGGTCGATTCTTTATCAAAGTAGCTTACTGGCATTTGCATAAAATGATTAAAGAGCTTGCGGCGCATTTCCATCACCACATTGCCCGATACCCAACTCAAGCAATAAGTGGAAACAAAACCACTTAAACCTCGCACCACCATCATGCCTAAAACAATAAAAGGTAGGACTTTTAAAAAATTTGAATCGCTACTGCCAAAACCTTCATCCAACAATGGTTTTAATAGCGACACCATATAAGTATCACTGGCAGCATTAATGATTAACGCAATAGTGGCCACAAATAAACCCGCTTTATAAACGCTGATCATTGGCCATAATTTTTTAAAAGTCTGAAATGTGGTTTCGTCTTTTTCGGACGCCATCTGATTTTCTGACACGATGTCTTTTGGTTGAGTCATATACACTTCATTTTGATTTAGACAATTCCATTCATTCTAACCCTTTACGCACAATCTGCCTATACCATGGCTGATATTGGTTTAGCCTCTTTTGTTCAATTAACCAACCATTGGTATAAATTGAAATAGTTATTTGTCCACCATGCGCCGTATCCATCCACTGAATAGCATTGTCCTGATAACGCTTTTTGACATCTTGGTTGGGTAATCCCCACTGGTTATTTAGAGCGAGTGAAGCAATCGCCACTTTCGGTTTTACAGATTCAACAAAAGAAGGAAAGGAAGAGGTTGCACTACCATGATGCGGCACCGTCATGACATCAATATCCGATAACGGGTTATCTCGAATTAATATAATTTCAGATATCGCATCTATGTCACCAGTAAGAAGGAGGTTAAATTGACCATCAGAAACTCGAATCACACACGAATGAGGGTTATAGGCTCGCTTGACCTGCTTTGGCGGCCAAACGACTTCGAAATTGAGTTGTTGCCATTGCCACGTTTGCCCTTTAATACAAGCTTGATAACCATCTATATATTCACTACTACGTTTCCATTGAGGTGATAACGCTGATTCAATATCAGTTCGACCACCTGCATGATCTAAATCGGTATGACTTATCACTAAGCCGGATAACTGCTGCTCACCACTTTTATGCAGTAATGGAACAATCATCGAATTGGCAATACTGCCGCCCTGCCAACTCATTCCGGTATCATATAAAACGCTTTGTTGATCTTTGCGGATAAGTACTGCCAAGCCTTGCCCGACATCCAACACCTGCACTTGCCATTCTGGTCTAGGCCCAGCTGGAAATAGTTGCCACAGTAAAACAATCAACACGGCAATATATAAGGTTGAATAAAAACGAAACCGCCAAGCAATCAGCGCCAAAGCAACCAGTACACTGACTACTCCCCAATAACTCGACAACGTTAGCCATGCGCCTTCGACGAATTGTAGTAACCATAAAATCGGCTGCAGTGTAAAATCTGCTAATCGCCATATTTGCGCAAGCCAGCCGTCATTAAACAACCAACTATCACTAAAGAACCAACTGCCATGAAAAATAGCGGTCATCACCAAGCAAAAGAAAATCACTGGCACTACCACGAGGCTTACCCAAGGAATCGCAATTAAATTGACAAGCGGTGAAACCCAACTAACGCCTCCAAAAAAGGCAATACTTAGAAAGGCTAAGCCTACAAATAGCCCGAGCTGGACTATCACGATTTGCCGCCAATTAAACTTAGCGCGTTTATGCTGAGATAAATAAAACCAAAGTGACAGGTATATGATGACGATAGCACCAAAAGATAACCAAAAACTTGCTTGCAAAATCGACATAGGCTGACTGACAAGTATTAAACACAAGCTATACAACAGGATTTGCCACACTGACCAATGAATACCGCTTGCCAGCATAAATAATACTAACCCTCCCATAATCAAAGCTCGTTGGGTTGGTAGTGCAAAACCCGCTAAATACGCATAAAACAAGGCAACAGAAAAACTGATGATCAAGGGAATAAATCGAAATACAGATGATGAGGAAGAACCCATTACGCTACATACCAATGATTTAATAATACGACCGGCACTCCACCCTATAGCCATGGCGAGCCCAATATGTAATCCTGAAATCGCCATTAAATGTGACAAACCAGAATCTCGTAACTGCTGCCATTGTTGATCGGATATTAAACCTCTATCACCAAAAGCCAACGCGACAATAAAGGCTTTTGAGTCAAATTCATTCAGGTAGGAAGTTGCTTTCTCGTGCATCCATAAGCGCCAAGAATAGCTTGTTTTTATTCGAAAATTAAAACCACTCTCCGACTCAATAACCGCTTTACCGTGCCACTGAGTAGAGACATAATATTGTTCGCTATCAAAACCTGCATCGTTTAATTGACCGACAATGGGTTTAACTTGAATTTGAAACTGCCAAACCTCCCCAAGTTGCGGTTGATTCTCTTTTGGTAGATCAAAAAATGTTTTCACAGTTGGACGTGCGTAGATCGGTAAATCAACATTATTAATGCGTTGTATTGACAAGAGCATTTGTTGACCATGCACCGCTGGCTGGACAAAACTGATCACTTTAGCTTGGATTGTTACAGAGGCACCTTGAGAAAAGAGTATTTCTGTCACATGGCGATAATGATTTCCATGAATAATCACTACAAAGCAACCCAGCAGTAAGCCTTGTGCTAAATAACTAAATGTTTTGAAGTAGCGTTCTTTTATAAAATAGCTATTTTTCGTAACGGAAATATCTTCTGTACAATGTCTATCTTTTGTGAAGAAAGCATTTTTTATGAAGAAAAGAGCAAGAAATAGTACTACAATCGGCATCAACCAATTGAGTGTCGGCATGGATGGCCACGATGCACCACTTGCAGCCCCAAGTATCAAACCGACCAGAATATTATTGCGATTAATATGAGCCACCATTTATGCCAAAGAAATTGATTAAACGCTTCATGCCAGACCATGACAAAATCAAAAACCAAAAAGCTTTAAAAATTTTTGGTAGCGTTTTATATAATCCCAATTTATGGTGTTTGAATCGTCGTTCAGCCGCTGGTGCATTTGCCGTTGGTTTATTTATTGCTTTTATTCCACTACCAAGCCAAATGATTCTTGCCTCCGGTGCCGCTATTGTATGTGGCGTCAACTTGCCACTTTCGGTTGCTTTGGTTTGGGTCAGTAACCCGATTACCATGCCATTTTTGTTCTATTTTGCTTATCGTATCGGCGCATGGCTGATGCATACCCCTGAACAATCATTTCATTTTGAGTTAACCTGGAGCTTCTTTGTTGAACAAATCAACACTATTGGGCCACCGTTATTACTAGGTTGTTTAGTCTGCGGTGTGGTGCTTTCCATACTCGGCTATTTCGGCATCCAGGGTTTATGGCGCTACTCTGTGGTTCGTAGCTGGCAGAAACGCCGTTTACGATAACTTATCAAATAGATAATTCAGCTATTATCGTCACTCAAATTCCAGACAAATAAAAAAGTGCTATCAAGTTAGCGTTCTAAATGAACAAACTTGATAGCACTCTTTTTTTTGAGACAACTTACGACGCTCGGTTCTCGGGCGTTTCACTTCTCGTGTCTCGAGGCCTAACTGTTCCACCCCTATTAAAGCGACAACATCGAGCAACGAGAAACGAAAAGCGCAGCGTTCGAGCTACGATATTTATTTCGCACTCAAAACGGTTGCTGGATTCAACCCACTCGCTCTTGACGCTGGATACCAGGTGGCTAATAAACTCAAGGTAATTGCTGTACCTGAAACTAACAACACATCCGGCCATGAAACCAAAGATGGTAAAAAGTCGATAAAGTAAATATCGCCTGATAAGAATTGATGGCCCATGATGGCTTCTAACCCCTTAATCATCGGAGTAAGGTTATACGACACCAGCACACCAATCACGCTACCTAGTACACTACCTAGTACACCAGACATCACGCCATACCAAATAAAAATACGTTTGATCAGCCCATCACTTGCGCCCATTGTACGTAGAATCGCAATATCAGGAGCTCGGTCTTTCACCGCCATCATTAAGGTCGACACAATATTGAAACTCGCCACACCGATCACCAGCACCATCACTAAGTACATAATGGTTCGCACCATTTGAATATCGTGGTATAAAAAGCCGTACTTCTCTTTCCAGCTTTTGAGGTAGGCATAAACAGGAATGCTTGCGCCAACTTCACGAATAATCCGGTCGGCTTCAAAGACAGGTTCCACTTTTAAAGATACGCCACTGACGCCTTTGCCCATCTTCATGTAGTTCTGCCCATCTTCTAGTGGGATCATCACCAAACCATGATCGATTTGCCCACCTAGTGTTAAAAAGCCCGCCACATGAACACGTACACGTTTCGGCGCGCTCAGTTGTATCTGACCATTTGAAGAAGCTGGTGGGATTAAAATGGTAATTGAATCGCCGACTTTCACATTCAGTTTGTCGGCCACCCCTTTACCTAACACGATTTGATTTTGGCCGGCTCTAAAGTTTTGCCATGCTTGTTTATCAACAAATGTAGAAAGGCTAGATACCGCACGTTCATAATCTGGGTCTACTGCGCGTACTTCAACGGCTTTAAGTTTACTGCCACGTTCTAACAGCGCAGTAAAACGAACATAAGGTGCGACCGCTTTCACTTGTTCATTTTTGTTGGCAATCGACGCGATTTGTTGCCAATCTTGAATCGGTTCTCTCACCCCTTCAATTTCAGCTTGAGGGATCACCGACAGCACGCGATTTTCTAACTCACGTTCAAAACCATTCATTGCCGATAGACCAATAATGATCACCGCCACACCCACGGCAATACCTATGGTAGAAGAGAGCGAGATAAACGAAACCAGCTTATTACGTTCTTTGGCGCGACTAAATTTAGAACCAATGAATAACGATAAAAACATAATTACTCGCCCGACTCTTGTACTGCATGATCAGTGATTACGGTATTTTCATTCCAATCCAATACGCCGTCTTGCATGGTGTATTGTTTATCCATTTTTAAGGCCAGTTGATTATCATGAGTGACCACTAAAAACGCGGTACCAAAATCACGATTAAGTTGACGCATCAAATCGTAGATCTCTAAGGCAGTTTTTTGATCAAGATTACCGGTTGGCTCATCGGCTAACACAAGATCCGGATCATTGACTAATGCGCGAGCAATCGCCACACGCTGCCTTTCACCACCCGACAGCTCAGATGGACGGTGATCTAAACGATGACCTAATCCCACTTTCTCTAATACCGATTGTGCTTTTTGTTTTGCGACATCGGCTTTCTGCTTACCAATCAATAATGGCATAGCAACGTTTTCTAATGCGGTAAAATCAGCAAGTAGGTGGTGGAATTGATACACAAAACCGATATGTTGATTACGTAACTTGGCTTGCTTGTTGCCAGATAAACGCAATAAAGATTGGCCGAGTACCGTCACATCACCATCACTGGCGTCATCTAATGCGCCAAGAATATGCAGCAAGGTACTTTTACCTGAGCCAGAAGAACCAACAATGGCTAAGAAGTCACCTTTATTGATGGATAAACTCACCCCTTTTAGTACCTCAGTTTCAAGGTTTCCTTCTTGGTAAGTCTTACTTATATTTTGACAGCTTAATAAAGGGTTCATAATCTATTGCCTTGTAGCCCAAAAGCCGCGTAAATAGTCGCCGCCTTTGAGAAAGTGTTATTCATAACGAAGCGCTTCGGCCGGTTTAACCGAAGCGGCGCGATAAGAGGGAAATAAGGTCGCCAATAAGCTCAAGCCAATAGCAAGAATGATCACGACCACAACCTGAAGCGGTTCAATCACCACGGGCAGTTCCGTGCCCGGAGCAAACAATGACAAGCCTAAAGCGCTCATCACATTGTTTAGATTCGCTGCCAGTAATGTGCCAAGGAGTCCACCGACTAGTGCACCAATCACCCCACTACTCGCACCCTGCACCATAAATATCGCTAATATTTGATGATTCGACATACCCTGGGTTTTCAAAATGGCGACTTCAGATTGTTTCTCCATCACCACCATAATTAACGCTGAAATAATGTTGAACGCCGCTACTGCAATAATCAACCCTAGCATCAAGCCCATCATATTCTTTTCCATTCGTACGGCTTGGAATAGCTCACCACGTTGCTCACGCCAATCCGACCAAAACCATTTTTCAGGTAATAAATCATTGTTTTTCACTTGTTGTGCTAAATCAGCCACCACAAATGGGTCATCGAAAAATAATCGCCAACCTGAAATATGTTTGTTTGAGTAACGCAATAAACGCCCAGCATCTTCAATATTGGTGACCATCAACATGCCATCAACATCAGAGCCAGTATTAAAAATCCCCGCCACAGTAAAATTACGTTGGCTAGGAATGCGCCCTAACGGAGTAAACTGACTAGCATTAGTCACCATTAATCGCACTTTAGAGCCGACATTCACATTTAATGTTCTGGCTAAGGTGTGACCTAAAAAGACGTGATAACTTCCGGGTGTTAATTGGGAGACTTGCCCCATCATCATACGTTTCGCGATAGGATCTTGCTCTCTTGGCTCAATGCCGACCATTAAACCTGCGCTTAACTTAGTTGGACTTTGGATAATCGCTTCGCTACGCACGATGGGAGAAATATCTTCAACATGAGGGATAGTATTTAAGAAAGCAGGTGGCGTATCTGAGATTAGGGTTTTGTCGTCAGCTTGAGAGATCACAGCTTGAGGAAGCACGCCAAGAATTTTTTGCTTTAATTGCCCTTCAAAACCATTCATCACGGACAATACAGTAACGAGAGAAAGAACACCGATAGAAATACCGGCGGTCGACATATACGAGACAAATCGACTGAACTTATCGCCTGATCGACCTTTCAAATACCGCAAACCAATATAGGCCGAAACTGGGTGAAACATTCCAATAATCCCTGAATAAAATAATGAAAACAGAGCATAACGATCTCTGACCATTTTACCAATAGCAAACACAATAATTCACATACTTCTGGCGATTGACGGTGAGAAATTGATTAAAAAACAACAATTGTGCACATTCCCTTGATTAGTTTGCCTACATGACGATAATCAAACCACTCAAAGTGCTACAACTAGCGCAACATTCAATTTATAAAAGCCTAATCGAATTATGTCTGAAATTTCATCCATGTCAGCGTCTTCTCTCTTGCAACTGCCACTGCCAACTAAAGCCGGTGACAAAAAGCACATAGGCCAATTAGTCGGTGGCTCACTAGCACTATCCATTGCAGAGCTTAGCGAGCAACATTCAGGGGTCACATTACTTGCCGTACCTGATCCGCAAATAGCGATAAAACTGCAACACGAAGTAAGCCAGTTCACCAGCCACTCAGTGTCTTTATTCCCTGATTGGGAAACGCTGCCGTATGATAACTTTTCGCCACATCAAGATATTATTTCAGACCGTATCGCGCAGCTGTATCAATTGCCAACGCAGCAAAACGGATTAATCATTATTCCAATCAGCACGCTATTACAGCGTCAATCGCCGAAAGACTACCTACTCAAAACCACATTGATGGTCAAAAGTGGTGACCTTTATTCACTCGATAAACTGCGTATGCAATTGGAAAGTTCTGGTTATCGCCACGTTGATCAAGTATTTGGCCCAGGTGAATACGCCAGCCGTGGTTCGATTATCGACCTTTTCCCAATGGGCTGTGATAACCCATATCGTATCGACTTTTTTGATGATGAAATTGATAGCATCCGCACCTTTGATGCCGAGACTCAACGTACGATCGAAGATATAAAAGAAATTCGCCTACTGCCTGCTCATGAATTCCCAACCACTGAAGCGGCGATAGAAGATTTCCGCATTCGCTGGCGTCAACGTTTTGAAGCGCGACGTGAGCCTGAGTCAGTGTATATGCAAGTATCAAAAGGTACTTGGCCTGCGGGTATTGAATATTGGCAACCCTTGTTCTTTGAACATACTGATACCTTATTCGACTACCTACCAGAAAACACCTTGCTACTGACGCTTGGTGAGCTAGAAAAAAGTATTGATACCTTCTTGGCCGATGCTGAACATCGTTTTGAGCAACGCAAAGTCGATCCTCTTCGCCCATTACTTGAGCCCCATGAGTTGTGGTTAAAGAAAGATGAGCTATTTGGCTACTTCAAAGACATGCCTCAAGCGGCCTTATCGATTGAAGCTGTCGAAGAGAAAGCTGGACGTAAAAACGCCTCTGTGAGCCTTTTGCCTAATTTACATGCCCAACATCAGCTTAAAGAGCCACTTGCCGCACTGCGTCAATACCTCGAGCAATACTTAACAGACAACCCGCAAGGTAAGGTTATCTTCTCGGTAGAATCAGAAGGTCGCCGTGAAGCATTAAATGAGCTATTAAGCCCAATAAAAGTAAAACCGAAAGAGTGCGATAATCTCGCTCAAGCGTTAGCCTCTAAACAAAAGTACTCTCTAGTACTCGGCTCAACCGAACACGGCTTTGTTCATCACTCGCCTGATTTTGCCTTTATTTGTGAAAGTGATGTGCTTGGCGACCGGGTGATCCAGCGTCGCAAAAAAGATCGAAAAGCGGTCAATAGCGATACGGTGATTCGCCATCTTGCGGAATTAAAACCCGGTCAACCTGTAGTGCATCTCGATCACGGTATTGGGCGCTATATTGGTTTACAAACCTTGGAAGCTGGTGGACTTGTCACAGAATACGTCACCCTTGAATACTTAAATAATGCCAAACTGTATGTTCCGGTATCCTCGCTCAATTTAATCAGTCGCTACTCTGGTGGTGCAGAAGAAACCGCGCCATTACATAAATTGGGTAGCGATGCATGGAATAAAGCCCGTCAACGCGCGGCTGAAAAAGTCCGAGATGTGGCTGCCGAGTTACTGGATGTTTACGCCAAACGTGAAATCAAAAAAGGCTTTAAGTTCATTCACGATAAAGAGCAATATGCGCACTTTAAAGCGACTTTCCCGTTTGAAGAAACCGATGATCAGTCTATGGCTATTAATGCGGTTCTCTCTGATATGTGCCAAGAAAAAGCCATGGATAGACTCGTCTGTGGTGATGTTGGTTTTGGTAAAACCGAAGTGGCTATGCGCGCGACATTCCTTGCGGTTGATAACAGCAAGCAAGTTGCCGTTCTAGTGCCAACTACCCTACTTGCTCAACAGCATTTTGAAAACTTCCGTGATCGCTTCGCCAACCTACCGGTACGAGTTGAAGTGTTATCACGATTTAAATCCGCTAAAGAACAAAAGCAGATTTTAAGTGATATCACCGAAGGTAAAGTCGATATCATTATCGGTACCCATAAACTGCTGCAAGATGATATTAAATTCCGCGACCTCGGTTTATTGATTGTCGATGAAGAACACCGCTTTGGTGTGCGCCAGAAAGAAAAAGTCAAAGCGATGCGTGCGGATGTGGATATTCTTACCCTGACCGCGACACCGATCCCTCGTACTTTAAACATGGCAATGAGTGGCATGCGTGATCTATCGATTATCGCCACACCACCAGCACGACGCTTGGCTATCAAAACCTTTGTCCGTCAAAGTGAAGACAGTGTGATTCGCGAAGCGATACTGCGTGAAATCATGCGCGGTGGCCAAGTCTATTTCTTACATAACAATGTCGAAACCATCGAAAAAGTTGCCGAAGATTTAGCGAAATTAGTTCCAGAGGCTCGCGTGACCACCGCCCACGGACAAATGCGCGAACGTGAACTTGAAGGCATCATGAATGACTTCTACCACCAGCGTTTTAACTTACTGGTTTGTACCACCATTATCGAAACAGGTATCGATGTACCAACTGCCAATACCATCATTATGGATCGTGCGGATAAACTCGGTTTGGCGCAGCTTCACCAGTTACGTGGTCGTGTTGGTCGTTCGCACCATCAAGCCTATGCTTATTTATTGACGCCACATCCAAAATCGTTAAGCAAAGATGCGGTGAAACGTTTAGATGCAATTGCCTCACTAGAAGACCTAGGTGCAGGCTTTACGCTGGCCACTCACGATTTAGAAATACGTGGCGCGGGTGAGTTACTCGGTGATGATCAAAGCGGACAAATTCAGTCTGTCGGCTTCTCGTTATATATGGAAATGCTAGAACAAGCGGTCAATGCGTTAAAAGAAGGCAAAGAATTGTCATTAGACGAACTTTTACGCG
This sequence comes from Vibrio litoralis DSM 17657, assembly GCF_000426765.1. Lineage (GTDB taxonomy): Bacteria > Pseudomonadota > Gammaproteobacteria > Enterobacterales > Vibrionaceae > Vibrio > Vibrio litoralis. The sequence goes on from NZ_AUFZ01000017.1 coordinate 340,476, forward strand.
AGCAAACTGAAGTAGAATTACGCTTACCAGCATTATTGCCAGATGACTACATTCCCGACATCAATACCCGTTTATCCATGTATAAGCGTATTGCAAGTGTGAATAGTGAGTCGGAACTAGCAGAGATGAAAGTGGAACTGATTGATCGCTTTGGCAGCTTACCGGATGCTGCAAAAAACTTATTGGTAATCAGTGAAATGAAACTTCAAGCTGCTAGAATACAAGCGAAAAAAATTGAAGCACATGACAAAGGTGGTTTTATTGAGTTCTCACCAAATGCAGACATTAACCCGGCATTCTTGGTACAATTACTTCAATCATCACCGAAAAAATTTGCAATGGAAGGCCCCACTAAGTTCAAGTTTACTGTACCATTAACAGATAGACGGGAACGAGTCAGTTTCATTAACGATTTGCTGGCCGACTTTCAGAAAAATCGTTTACCAAAAGTTGGCTAAGCATTATACAACTTAGCAATAACCACACAATTTATTATATTAGCTAAGGTACTATCTACATTAGAAGTCTAAAATAGAAGTACCTTTGATTACGGAGTAACAATGAAAAAACTGATTATATTCCTATTGGTTTTTGTTTCATTACCAACATTTGCACGATCTTTTTCTATCGAAATGATCATCTTTAAGCGTAATGTGGAGCCATCACAAGTTAACGAATCTTGGCCACAAGACCTTGAGCCGATTAATTTTGAACGCGCATTTTCATACCGTGATAGCAACCTAATGTCGCAGCATAAAGCTGGTCTACTTCCAAGTGGTTATTACAACCTGAACAGACAATACCAAGCATTAGAGCGTCACGCAGGATTTAAGCCATTAGTTCACGTGGCTTGGTACCAAAATGATCGGGGTGAAAGTACATCACCTGTTTTACACATCCAAGCGGGTGAGGATTTTTCGGATAAATTCGCTCCTGATGGACGCTCTCTTAAAGAAATCGCCAAAGATGGTACTCCAACATCCATTGAAAAAGAGCCACTATATGAACTAGATGGTACAGTTCAAGTTTATGTACAACACTACCTATACTTGAAAACTAACCTAGACTTACGCATACCAGGGCAAAATGAAGTCGTATTACAAGACTCAGTTATTGACCCATCGACTAAAGATAGTGATGAAGATGTTCAAGTCGGTAACCTAGAACCGGTTAAGCCCAAAGTTGAAGTTCAAGACTTTTTAAATAGTTACCGTATGCAGCAAAAACGAAAAATTAGAAGTGGTGAGACACACTACTTAGATAATCCATTCCTTGGTGTGATTATCAATATCCGTAAAATGTAATACTACGTTACACCCAAAATAATTGGAGCTGCAGTGAGGCGACAAGTACGAAGGGTAATGAAGTAACTTCGAATCAAGAGGCCTCCATGGCCTCTTTTTAATTGCAGGTAGACGATGACCCCAGATCATACTTTACTGACCTCTAGGCTAAGATTGCACATGATCCATGCCGATGAAAGTGAACGCTTTGTTGATGCGATTCAATCCTCCCCTTCTCTCTACCCATGGCTTGACTGGTGTCATTCAGCATTTACCGTTGAAGAAGCAATAGACTTTCTCATGCACACCCGCTTAAATTGGCTGAAAAATAATGCCTACGGATTTGGTATCTACCATCAACAAACCGATGATTTTATTGGTATGGTGGCGTTAACCGACCTATCACCTAGCTTCAATATGGGAACGATTGGTTATTGGATATGCGACCAGCACCAATCAAACGGCTATGCCAAAGAAGCCCTGTTAGCCCTAATTAACTTTTGCTTCACCGAATTACGTCTTACTCGGCTTGAATGCATCTGTGACCCTGACAATGCACCTAGCCACCATATTGCACTCAGTTGCGGCGCGGAAAAGGAAGGACTGGCTCGTAATCGCTATTTATTCGATGGTAAGCCCAAAGATGGCATCGTATTTTCTTTTATTCCAGATTAATGTTCACAGTAAAAGCAACTGAACAGACACAAAAAAGCCCATCACGACGATGGGCTTTCATTTTTAGATTATTAATGCGATTGGGATAGCTTAGTGTAGCTTTAGGTTTGGACGTAGCACTCGGTTAATTCGCCCTACTAGCATCATCAAGCCAGTTTTAAAGCAACCGTGTAATGCCACTAGGTGCATACGGTAAAGTGAAATATACACTATTCGTGCAATGCGCCCTTCGATCATCATTGAACCCTTGGTCAAGTTACCCATCAGGCTACCCACGGTAGAAAAGCGACTTAATGACACAAGTGAACCATGATCTTTATAAGTATATGGCTTTAATGTGTGGCCATTGATTTGCGCCACAATATTACGATAAGCCAGACTTGCCATTTGGTGCGCCGCCTGAGCACGAGGTGGAACAAAAGATCCATCCTTTTGCTGACAAGACGCTAAATCACCAATCACATAAATCTCATCATCACGAGTTGATTGTAGGGTATCTTTCACTACCAACTGATTGATGCGGTTGGTTTCTAAACCTGCAATATCTTTCATGAAGTCAGGCGCTTTAATGCCAGCTGCCCACACCATTAGCTGAGCCGGAATACGCTCACCATCTTTAGTGATTAAGCCTTGTTCATCCGCTTGAGTGACCATAGTCGCAGTGCGAACATTTACGCCCAATTTTGTTAACTCACTGTGTGCTGCTGATGAAATTCGTGGCGGCAACGCAGGTAAAATACGCTCACCCGCTTCAACTAAGTTCACGTTCAGTTTGCTTGAATCTAAATCTTCAAAGCCGTAAGTATGCAGCTCTTTAATTGCATTATGCAGCTCGGCAGACAGCTCTACGCCAGTTGCACCACCACCAACAATCGCGATATCCACTTTACCTTCACCGTGTTTCGCATGAAGCTTTAAGAACAAGTTATTCATTTCTTTACGGAAACGGTGTGCTTGCTCTGGGCTATCTAAAAAGATGCAGTTTTCTTTTACGCCAGGAGTATTAAAGTCATTCGATTTAGAGCCAATTGCCAATACCAAAATATCGTATTCAATTTCACGGCTTGGGATCAGCAGATCATTACTCTCATCTTTAATTTCACTTAGTGAGATAACCTTACGTTCACGGTCAATGCCATCTAGACTACCCATTTGAAAATCAAAATGATGGTTTTTGGCATGAGCGCGGTAGCTTAATGCATCCACACCTTCATCTAGAGAACCCGTTGCCACTTCATGTAGCAATGGCTTCCATAAGTGACTTCCGTTACGGTCTACTAAGGTAACACTCGCGCGTCTCTTACGACCTAATGTTCGGCCTAATTTTGTGGCAAGCTCTAAGCCACCGGCACCACCGCCTACTACAACGATTCGCGTCATCTGACACTCCTAAATAGATAAAGATAAAATTGATTCAGCCCGGCCTATATCAAACCCAACTGATATATTCTTCATGTTTTTCGATACGATGAGGTTTAGCGTGTGGACTAAACCTAAAAGGGTCACCTTTGAGAGATGAAAAAAGTTGTGTGTATCGGTGAGATCAAATTGTGACGTAACGGTTATTTTTCATTCTATTTATTGGAAAAATTTGATCTAGCTCATTATATCCAGACCTAAAGTAGGATCAATAGAAAGTGACGATTAATAAAAAAGAGCCGATGATTGGCTCTTTTTTATAGTAACAATTTGTGATTTGACCTATGTTCCCAGTCAGTGGATAAATAAATTAAGGCTGCTTGAAGGCTTTAATCGTTTGCAGGTGTTGAGAGATTTTCTTAAATTTATGCGTTTCAGATTCATCCCATACCACCTTATAGTATGGCGATAATGCTTCGTAGCTACCTTGATTATCTCTGATTTCATCATTACGAGATAAGAACACTAGGCAGTTGTCTTTATTTTGCTCGCGATAATCTTTAATACACTTGGTCGCAATGTCAGCGTACTCTTCAGGGCGATCAATACGGCCTTGCATATTGTCTTCAGGGTTCAGGTTCGGGTTGAAAATAGCTTGTTTAATGCCACATAAAAAACCAATACGCTCAGACCAGTAACCACCTAGACCAACACCACAGATTAGCGGCGATGGATCACCACTTTGTTCAATCACTTTAGTCACTTCTTTCAGCAAGTGCTGCATATCATGTTTCGGGTGAAGTGTGCTGTAGTTAATAAAGCGAACATCTTCATCGATGAATTGAAGTTGTAATACTTTTTCGTGATTCCCTGGGCTTGTGCTATCAAAGCCGTGTAAATAAATGATCATTGAACCATCCTCAGTTCTCGTTCGATAATTTAATCTACCATGAATACTATGGTTTTAAAGCGTTGTTTCTACGATTATTAATGAAGAAATTAAGAAAAGTGACCTATGTTCCCTCTTCAGACTAGAATCATCACGATTCAGACAACTCTAACTGCTGCGTTAACACTTCAATCGCATGCTTATCTGATGCGCGCTGATGCAAAGAAAAGTTAACTTGATGCCACAGCAACGCCATAAAACGTAAGTATGGTAGCCACTCATCTACAATAGCAATGAATTGTGACTTATCGATATCTAAGCGGCTAAGCTCTAGGTAACACTCAACACTTTCTTCAACGCTAAACTGCTCGGCTAATATCGTTGTCGCCAAATCCACTACAGGACTAGCCATTGCAGCATATTCCCAATCAATGACCACCAACGCTAAATCAGGCTTTTGAATAATATTATAGCTGCCTAAATCAAAGTGGCAGAGACAAGGCGGTAAAATTGATTCAGTGCGATTTTTTAACTCATTATATTGCTGATAAAAATGCTCAAACCACTGCTGATAACGCGGTGTTTGCTGCTGGCTCGATAATGCTTGCCAATAGTTTTCAATACAAAATTGATAATCGAAAATAGGCAACGAATGGCTTTGAGGAAGCGGATATTGGTGAAGAGCGACTAGGCACTTCATCACTAGTAACGATAGCGTTTGATTATGCTGCCCCATCAAGGTCACACCGTCCACCCACTCAACCAATAAGCCTTGGGGTAATAATGCTTGAGCGTTCGGTGATAAAGCAAAGCCTTCAAGCACATTGAGGACTTCAAATTCATTGGAGCGGTTAATAGAAAAGGACTGGGTAGAAATAGAATGTGGCCGCCACACATAATGGCGACCACATAAGGTAGTGATTTTCCAACACTGGTTGGTTAACCCACCTTGCAATGGCTGAATATCAGAAATACTTTCAGGCCACTGAGCTTGCAGATCGATTAAGCTGGGATCTTGCTTAATGTAGTGTTCTTTCAAACTCGTGACCTTGAAGTTATTGTATACCCAAGTGACTTCAAGATGCAGAATTCAGAGCTACCATCCAACCCTTTAGACAAGAAAGATTGGTGAAGGAATGTAAGCACCTTTCAAACTAATCTGACGCTGCCTATCTCTTATAAAAAAGAAGAGGTTTGGATGAAGCTCCCGAAGGGCAAGTTAAAACAAGCTTTATGCTGCGTTAAATTGAACAGAGATAGAATAACTATGATCATGTCCAATTTGTCTTGCCTAAAGCTTGTTTTATTCTTGCTGAAACTCGCATCTTGAAGTTACTTGGGTATATAAACAATATTACATGCCAAATAGGCTTTTTGACTCTTGCTTACGGATTTCAGTTTCATCAGCCCATTCGATTAGGCCAGTTTTTAAATCCATTAAACGCATCGTCATTTTGTAGTAAACGTCTTTATCACTGCCCGCTTCTTTTACGATGCTAGATAGGTTGCCGTATAACATGTATTGAGCACCCATCATTTGGCCAAACTTAACTGCGCTTGTTTGATCAACTAATTCATCGTTATTTTGGAAGTTAAGCTGCTTACGAACATCTTCTACTTTGGTCATATCAACAAAACGGAACTTACCAGAGTTCAACATTTTGGTGCTCACTGAGTCAGTGATTGATTCGGTATCAATATGCTCGCTGGTTTTGTTGCGGATGCTATCTACGTAAGCAATCGGACGACCTTCAATCGCCGCAACTGAGCCAGAAGAAAGCATGCTATCTACCATCTCATTGGCGATTTTTTGTAAATCTGTCGAACCAAAATCGACGGTTGTTGTTTCAGCAGCATTCGCGTCACCATACTGAACCTTGTTAGAACAACCACCTAGAATGACTGCTAAACCTATTAATGCAATTGCCGTTTTCTTCATGTGTTACTTCCTTTGATTAATCTTGTGGACGAATTTGAATACGAAAATCGGTCGCATTCGGATTCACAGACACTTCACTTAAAGTCATTGATTCATATCCGCGCAGGATAAATTGACGCCAAGCACCTTGCTTCGCATTCACTTCCAAACCTTGGCCATCATACCAATAAAAGCGGTATTGAAGATTTTGCGTATCTTGAGAGTTATTGGTAATTTTCACCAAACCGCGAGTATTACCATTATTTTCCTGAGTATCGATATTATCTATCGTCAGGTCATCATCTAACGCAGAATCGCTGTATAAAACTTGTTGGCTGGCACTATCGATGCGCAATCCTGCAGTATTACTACTTGAACATCCTGCTAATGCCACTAGGCCTAAGCCTGCTACTAACCATTTCTTCATCGAATTGCTCCTAATTGTTTATGCCATATTGTCACTGCATTCCCTTGGCGTGAAAGCCAGACAAAGGTGCGTTGATTCTCTTTTACATCAACTGCGTATTGTTCACCACCAGCGGAGATCGTGTGTTGGCCCGGTGTCAAATATGCACTACTACTAAACACCTGAGCGGGTAACGTTTGCCAACTGCGAGTATCAGGTTGCTCTGTCACAATATTCCAGATATTGACTAACACATTGGAGATGCCCGAATCATCGGCTTTCGCCGCTTGGTGTCTTAACTGATCTTTAGTATATAACCTTAAACCTTGTTTAAGAACCATCGCAGGAATTCGCTCACTCAAATCATTTTGCGCCATCAAGTTTGTATCGGCTAAAATACTCGACTTTAATGTCGCGCCATCTACGCTTGCTGGAGAGAAGTTTTGAACGCTGACATTTTTATAGACTGGTAACGCCACACTATAAAACTTAGTTCTGCCAGAGCTATCCCATATCGGCAAAGATAAACGCCAATTACCACGCTGAGCCACCACACCACGCTCGTCAACCACAATCACTTGTCCATAACCTTGTGGCGCTGATTTAGGTTCGCCATACTGTTTGAGCAGTGAATCGAGATCTTGGCGCATACCTAGTCGCTTTGCCACTCGAATGGTTGCATCAATAATTTCTCGGTTATTCGGGTTAACCGCTAATGCACGTTTATAATCGATATAAGCATCATTTAGCTGGTTGTCCGCTTCATAAAGTACCGCTGACAAATACAGCAAATAACCATTTTGAACCGCCTGCAAGGTTTTACCGGCGTCTGGATATTGTGAAAGAATACTGCCTATGTTTGGCTGTACTCCGCTATTTTTCATTTTTTGCTGAGCATCTTTCAGCTCATCTTCACGGCGTTTTTTGGCTTTTTCCTGCACTTGATTCGCCCGGCGCATTTCAACCAAAGCGCCTTGTAGATCATTTTTCTGCAGATAGTTTAAGCCTAGATATAAATGCAAATAACCCAATTCATAATCAGCAGGATCATAAGTGGTTAAATTGTCATTGGTCGCCAACGAGCCTGCTTGGTTTGCACCTTCTGAAAGTGAAATCGTGGCGCGCTCGTTTAACACTCCCACCGCTTTGTCACTTAACTGAAAAGCCGTAAAGCTATTCGGGTAGTTTTCGGCAAGGAATGACACTCTGCCCTTTTCCATATTACTTAAAACTGGCCCACCAACTTCAGACTCCAGCAATTCCGATTCCGCGCTTTTATAATCGCCACTCACCACATCTTTGTAGACATCTTCAGTCTGTGCCGAATAATGACTAAATAAGTTGCCTGCCGAAAGATTGGCACAGGCACTCAATGCCACGCTACAAAATACAGCTAAACTGGTTTTAACCACTTTACGCCAAGGCATAACATCCATGTTTTTTAAGATTAGAATTTGCATTAATTTAATCACATTTACGGTTATTCAGTTCGCTTTCAGCCTAAAAACCATACCCAAAGTAATTGGAGTTGCAGTGAGGCGACAAGTCAATGAGGCCCCATGAGCATAGCTCGCCTATGACTTTCTTTAATAAAAAGATAGGGGGGCGAATGAACACCGTCAACAAAGCTGCAGCTTCAAGTACAAAGGGTATTTAGTTAACTAGCATTGGCCCTAGAGGCTCACCACCAACTAAATGCATGTGAATGTGATAAACCTCTTGTCCGCCATGCCCATTACAATTCACAATTAAACGGTAACCATTTTCAGCAATGCCTTCTTGCTTGGCGAGCTTCTTGGCAACCGTAAATAAACGGCCCATCACCAACTCATCTTCTTCTTCAACATCGTTAGTTGTTGGGATCAGCTTATTAGGAATAATTAAAATATGGCTTGGCGCTCTTGGGTTGATATCACGAAAGGCCGTGACTAGGTCATCTTGATATAACATATCGGAAGAGATTTCTTTATTGATGATCTTAGTAAATATTGTTTCTTCAGCCATTTAAATCTCCTAATGACATCGTGTTTGATAAGTGTATTAGTATGCGCTAAGCCTAGTGATATAACAATATTTTCTCTACTTACTGAGAGATTTAGACAACTGATATTTCAAGTGAAAATCAACTCATTATCATTTTCTTTTGGAACCTATAGCCCTTTTTGTAGTCTAGTTAATACAGTAATAAATGTGGTTAATACTTGTTATTGTAAAAATGTAGCCACATATTAAAGGTAGAGCCTAGAATGCTAAATCTTTTAAATATACCTACTTTCAATGTGATTCTATAGGCCCACAACAGTTCGACCACTCACCTATCTTGTGTCATGTTCAGCAAAGATACATCAATGGTGAGTCGTTGATTTCATTAGTAACAACGATTAGCGACATACGCTACAAAGGAATAACCATGGCGGTTCATATTGGAATCATAGATCAAGATCCCGTACGTTTGATCACCCCTCTTCTCGATAACCGTTCTGAATGCACTCACATGGTATTCATTGGTGATGATGCCCAACGAGACATGTATCAAAGGCTACAGCAAGTGCTTGAGTCTCGAAAAATCAGCTCTGAGTTTTTTGAAATCCCTAGTGCTGTCAACACTTCCGCGATCAAGACAAAAGTTAAAGAGCTTGCTGAACAACTCATCACTCGTAATGAGCAGATCTACCTCAATGCCAGCTGCGGTTTAAGGCACCGTTTATTATCGGTTTATGAAGTCATTCGTAGTTATAATTGGCCTATTTTCGTGGTCGAACCTTTTAGTGATAGTCAATGCTGGCTTTATCCAGATGATAAGCCTGAGCAACAAGTTCAAGACCATATTCGTATCAGCGACTACCTCACTATTTTTGGCGCGCGTAGTGAATTTCCAACCCATGAAATCCCTGCCCCTTTAGATGCAAAACTGCATGAATTAGGCAAACGCTGGGCAAGTAATGCATTAGAATTAGGCCCTGGGCTTGCGACATTGAACTACTTAGCAACCACATGTCGTAAAGAGCAAAAGCTTGATGTACCGCTAACGGACAAACAGCAAGGCTATAAAGAGCTCGACTTGCTGATTTCAGACCTAGTCGACATTAAATTGGCCACTTATCAAAATGGCGTTTTAGAGTTTTTCAGTGAAGATGCTCGACGCTTCTCTAACGGTGAGTGGCTTGAAAACTTAGTACACAACACGGTACGAGAAATTCAAGATGAACTACCTACCATTCAAGACCACTCATTAAACGTACAAGTTTATCGTGAGACCGGTGGTCGTGAAGTGCGTAATGAATTGGATGTGGCTACCGTAGTAAACAACAAGCTGCATATCATAGAGTGTAAAACTAAAGGTATGCGCGATGATGGTGATGACACGTTGTATAAACTGGAATCATTACGTGACTTACTTGGTGGACTACAAGCGCGTGCGATGCTAGTCAGTTTCCGTCCGATGCGCCATAACGATATTTCTCGCGCGGAAGATTTAGGTCTCGCGCTAATTGGCCCTGAAGAATTAAAAGATCTTAAAACTTACTTAACCACTTGGTTTAATGAAGCCGGTGGGCAAATAGAAAAGTTATAACGAAGCCTATATCCAAGTAACTTTTAAACAATAAAAAGCCCAGATAGACTCATATGACACTTGTCTATCTGGGCTGGTTTTTCTGCTCAAATCAGAACGATTTAAAGCATTTTTCTCGCCGCTTCCACGACCACTTTAATCGAGTTAATTTCCGCTTGCTTTAGCTTCTCATGATCTGGGATTTCATCTTGGCTACGGTTTACAATCACACCCGCAACACAACCCGCTTTCAGACCTGAGCTTGCGCACATGGTTAGCAAAGTGGCCGATTCCATTTCAAAGTTTAATACCCCCATTTCCTGCCACTCTTTCATTGAGCCTTGGAAACGAGAAACCACACGACCGGTGAACGTATCGTAACGCTCTTGGCCTGGGTAGAAAGTATCACTTGATGCCGTCACGCCAGTATGAACTGTACAGCCTGAATCAATCGCGGCTTGTTTCATGGCAGTTGCTACATCAAAATCAGCAACAGCTGGGAATTCCATCGGTGCGAAATGCAAGCTAGCGCCATCGAGACGAACTGAACCTGTCGTGACAATCATGTCACCAACGTTAAGGTGCGGCTGAATTGCGCCAGTAGTACCAACACGTAAGAAAGTACGAACGCCTAGTTGAGCTAGCTCTTCCACAGCAATCGAGGTTGAAGGGCCACCAATACCGGTAGAACACACCACCACAGACTTACCATCTAGCTTGGCGCGAAACACAGTATATTCACGGTGGCTGGCTAAGAACTCAGGCTCATCCATTAAATTAGCAATTTTTTCAACGCGAGCAGGATCGCCCGGAATAATTGCTAATGTTGCGCCATTAAGGTCTTGCTTATTTACACCTAGGTGAAAAACATTTTGAGTATCTGCTGGTGCCACGATGTGCTCCTTACTTTTACTAGAAAGTGAATAACAGGGAGATGAACAACCGAAAAAGAATCGTCATTCTTCTCTAAAAAACCATTGGCGCTACTCTAATCGAGAACACCTCACAAATAAGTGACATCAATCACACCTATAATGAAACATAACTCAGATTAATCATAGGAAAACGGTTTGCATCACACAATATCAAGAAATTGCCATGAAAAAAGGTCGCATCTTACATACGACCTTGTTGAACTTTCTGTCATCGAGACTATCTCGAAAATCAGACTGGATGCTTAAAGCAATTATCTAAGTTATCACTCACCGCTTTTAGTACCTCACGACGAGAAATAATACCCACCAGTTTTTTGTTTTCCACCACTGGATACACTTTTGGCTTGCCTTCTTGCATCATATTAGCCAATTCAATCACTGACATTTCAGGGCTAATAGTCAAAGGTTCGGTCCGCATACAATCGCCAACCACATGAGTATCTTGGCAGTGGTAACTGACTTGAACTAATCGGTTAAGTAAGTCTTGCTCAGAAAGAAAGCCCACCACTTCATTTCTATCATTAACCACAGGGCCGCCGATATTAATCGCGTTCAATACTTTATCCAATGCAGTAGACAACGACATATCGACAGTAAACGTTACCGCTCTAGGGCGCATGTAATCTCGAACTTTCAATGATGGCATAAAGTACTCCTTGAGATTGTTATCATTATAATACTGAGTCTATATCTTTATATTGTCGCCTAATTTCTTGATTTTACTAAATGGATTTGAGCAATTTTATTAATAGATTATGCCAATGGGTGATCCGGCTCTCGGATTCCATTGGCATAAAGTCGATTAATTTACTTTTTTCTTGTCTCATTGACCGGAGAGAATTGATAAAGCTCAGGGCGGCGATGTTTCAAGTTAGTTACCGAACCTTCACTATGCAAAAGTTTCAATTTCGATAAATCGACATCGGCATAGATCATCATCTCGGTATTCGGATCGGCTTCTGCAATGATTGCGTCATGTGGGAAATAGACGTCCGATGGTGAAAATACCGCCGACTGGGCATATTGAATGTCCACATTATCCACGCGAGGTAAGTTACCGACGCTACCACTGATCGCGACATAACATTCGTTTTCAATCGCTCGTGCCTGAGCGCAAATACGCACTCGCAAATAACCATTTTTAGTATCCGTCCAGAATGGAACAAACAGAATTTGTACACCTTGCTCGGCGAGCATACGACCTAGTTCTGGGAATTCCACATCGTAACAAATCAAAATACCCACTTTACCGGCATCCGTTTCAATCACTTTAACTTTATCGCCACCTTCAATAACCCAGTCCCATTCTTCATGTGGGGTAATGTGTATTTTATACTGCTCTTCTATGCTCCCGTCACGGTGTAACATGTATGCAACGTTGTACATCTTTCCATCTTGCTGAATCGGCAAGCTACCAGAAATGATATTGATGTTATACGTCACGGCTAGGTGAGAAAAACGCTGAATAATTTCATCCGAGTACTCACTCAAATAACGCATCGCTTCGACAGACCGTAGATCGGGAGCAAGTCCCATTAGCGGTGCACTGAAAAATTCTGGGAATAACGCAAAGTCAGACTGGTAATTTGCAAGAGAAGTAATAAAAAATTCCGCTTGATTGACAAGGTCATCTAGAGACATCACATGACGCATTTGCCACTGCACTACCCCAATACGGACGATGCTTTTTTCAGTTTCGTGTATCGAGGTGACTTCTTCTTCATAAAAGATATTATCCCACTCAAGTAACGTGCCGTAGCCCTGTGATTTATCATCTTCGGGTAAATAACCACGCATTAAACGCTTAATATCAAAATCATTGGAAAGCTGGAAAGATAAGATTGGATCGTGAATTTCTTGCCGCTTGACCTTATCGATGTATTCACTGACCCTCATTTGATCGGAATATTGCTTAAACCCTGGAATGCGGCCGCCAGTCAAAATCGCTTTTAAATTATTCGCGCGACACATCTCTTTACGCGCTTCATATAAACGACGCCCTAAGCGTAAGCCTCGATAATCAGGATGCACAAATACATCTAACCCGTATATCGCATCCCCTTTAGGGTTATGCTGAACAACATCATTAGCATTAACCAAGTCGCTGTTCTTATGCGGTAAACTAAAGCGGCTATAATCCACCTTCATTGTCAATGCCGCGCCAATCATTTTTCCACTATCTTCAATACAGATTTGCCCATCAGGAAATTGGGTGACCAAATCCATAATGGTCGACTCTGGCCAAGCTCCACCCACATCTGGGAAGACTAGATCCATTAAAGCGGCCAGTTCTTGGTAATCGTCTGGAGTCAGTGTTCGTAAATTTAACAGCGGTGTATTATTTTCATCCATAAATTCTTAGCTCCAATCAAATTCTTAGTTTCATTATGCGACTTCCATAGATAAATTCTAGTCGTGTTATTCACATTCTTTGCCAAATGCATACCCAGCAGTGTTAATTTTCAACAATATTGTAACTAGTGGTTATTATTCAATCATCGCTTTGCTATCATGCACTTATCTAATTTCCCATGCCTCCTTTTAGAATCTTATGAAAAAAATGCTCTATTCCCTTTTCCCAGGGAATCAACCAGATCAAACTTCAGTATCTTTGCTGTTTACCTGCTTTTTTGTCGGTATTGCGGGTGCATTTACCATGCCTACCATGAGTTTGTTTATCTCCGAAGAAGTCGGCGCTCGCCCTTTTCTCATTGGGGTGTTTTTCATGGTAATGACGATTTCAGGGGTATTGGTAAGCCAGGTGATTGGTTGGTGGTCCGATCAAGGAGTAGATCGTAAAAAACTCATTCTGATCTGTAATATAATGGGGGCGATAGGGTTTATCGTCTTTGCCTTTAACCGTAACTACTGGGTTTTACTCGCTACATCAGCCATTTTTGTCAGCACGACATCCGCTTCTATTCCGCAAGTATTTGCGCTTGCCAGAGAAATCTTAGACCGAAGAACCCACACCTCTGAAACCTTTAGTTCACTACTCAGGGCGCAAATATCTCTTGGTTGGGTAATTGGGCCGCCGATTGCGTTTTTCATTGCAACGGGCATCGGCTTTACCCAATTGTTTTTACTCGCGGCCAGCATGTTTATCATTTTATGTTTAGTTGCACACTTTGCTTTGCCACAAATTGAACCGACCCCGAAACATAACCAATTTGATCCTAATGACTCGATTTGGCGTGATAAAAACATTCTGCTACTCGCTCTGTCATTCGTGTTTATGTACTGTGCCAACAACATGTACATCATTAGCATGCCGTTATATATCACTCATGAGATGGATTTAGATTCATCAGCGGCCGGTATTATGATGGGCACCGCTGCCTTTATTGAAATACCAATCATGTTGTTATCCGGTCGTTATGCACTACGTTTTGGTAAGAAAAACATCATTTCCGCGGCGGTGCTTGCCGGTAGCCTGTTTTATATCGGGATCATTTTAAACACTAGTTTCATCGGATTTGTGTTATTGCAATTTCTTAACGGGATTTTTATTGGCGTTACCGCGGCGCTCGGCATTTCCTATTTCCAAGATTTAAAGCCGAAAAAAATGGGGCAAATCACCACACTTTATTCCAATGCGATTAAAACGGGAGGTGTATTAGGGGGTGTTTTTGCCGGCACTATTGCTGATATTTACAGCTTTCAAATGGTATTTTGGGCATCTTTAGTGCTTAGTTTGCTCTCTTTCTTGACCATCTTAAAAGTGAAAGATAACAACTAGCAGCCCAAATAGCGCAACAAAAAAGCCCAGTACATAAGTGAACTGGGCTTTTTATATTAGAGATATTACGTTAGCTTTTACGCTATGGTTGCAAGGTTAACTTCAACTCTTAATTGAAGTTGGTTAATTCCCGATAAATACAGCTTAGGGCTCACGCCAATACGCTGGTGAACTTTACCGATTCGTAAACGCTTTTCGACATAAGCTAACTCGTAATCCCCTTCGAACAATTCACGTACGTATACCTGCATGCTCTTGTGAAGGTTATTTAGAGTTTCTCTATCACCAATAATTAGTGAAATCTCAGGAATCGCGGTTTGCAGTATGTAAAACTGTGTTCATGGGTTAACTCAATAAAAATTTTCTACATTTTATCAGTTCCCTTTCTAAACATACTTTTTATATGGTTTATCTTCGGGAAATATTTAGTTACATTGATATAGATTAAGTTTTTAAGGAACATTTTATGAAAAAGGCACTGGTCGTCGAAGGTGGCGCGATGCGTGGTATTTTTTCCGCGGGAGTTTTGGATCAATTCATTGATGATAGCTATAATTCATTTGACTTTTGCATCGGTGTTTCTGCCGGCTCTACCAGCTTAGCATCGTGGTTATCTCAGCAAAAACGTCGAACCTACAATGTGATTACCGACTACTCTTGTCGCCCAGAGTTTATTAATTTCAAACGTTTTGTCCGCGGCGGGCACTGGTTAGATCTTGATTGGCTATGGGACATTACCATTGATGAAATTCCCATTGATACAGACGTATTACACCAGCAACCTACCCCGCTGTATGTCGTTACAACCGATATTAATACTGGTCAAGCGCATTATATTCAATCAACGCCAGACAATGTTGTCGAGCTATTAAAAGCTTCTTGTTCAGTACCACTGGCGTACCGTGACTACCCTGTGATTAATGGTATGCCAATGACCGATGGCGGGGTCGCCGATTCCATTCCGGTTGAACAAGCGTACAAAATGGGCGCCAAAGACATTACAGTGATTTTATCTCGACCACTTGGCTACCTGAAAAAACCTTCCAAAATGCCGTGGTTAACCCGTAAGTTTTTAGCTCAAAATCCAAAACTTGCAGAGGCAGCATTAAAACGCGCCGAAAACTACAATAAAAGCATCGAATTTATTCAATCTCCACCAAAAGATTGCACCATCCATGTGATTGCGCCGCCAGGTAATTTCCCAGTTGGACGCTTAACTAAAAATAGAGCAAGGCTGGATATTGGTTATCAAATGGGAATTCAAGCCGCAAAAACAACCATGGACAATTGTAGTGGCTAATTGATTATCAAAAAAACGTTAGCTCTTTACTTTTTCTTCATTATTCAAGGATGATTATGACCCCTCGCAGCTTATGTCTTATCTTGTTAGTCGTACTTGTCTGGGGGATTAACTTTGTCATAATTAGTATAGGTGTTAAAGAAATTCCACCCTTTTTTATGGCGGGTTTACGCTTTGTTTTTGTCGCCTTTCCACTGGTCTTTTTTCTGCCAAAACCCGCTATTCCTTATCGATGGTTAATCTCTTATGGACTAACCATTAGTTTTGGGCAATTTGCTTGCTTATTTTATGCGTTATACATAGGCATGCCTTCAGGCCAAGCCTCATTAGTCTTACAGTCTCAAGTCTTTGTAACAGCCTTGCTTGGTGTGGTGCTCTATCAAGATAAATTAACTCGCTTGCAAGGTTTTGGCGGCTTACTGGCTCTCACTGGCATTGGTTTACTACTTTACGGCGTATTGAGCACCGACATTTCGATTCTAGGTTATCTATTTACCTTTGCTGCGGCTTGTTCATGGGGTGTTGGCAATTTATGCAATCGCACGATTTCAGCTCGTTATCAAGGCACTAGCATGATGCAACTTGTCGTGTGGGGCGCCCTCGTTCCAATCATTCCATTCTTCTCAATAAGCTATTTATTGGAGGACCACCAGCAAATTATTTACGCAGTGTCTCATCCAACGTTAGTTTCGGTATTGTCACTGGCTTATTTAATTTTAGCCGCATCTTTATTTGGCTATACCGTGTGGGGAATGCTTATTTCTAAACACGGAACGGCCAATGTGGTTCCCTTTGCGCTATTAGTCCCGGTGGTCGGCCTTCTATCTGGGTGGGTTTTCTTAGGTGAGACGTTAAATGTCACCCAAGCATTAGGTTGCGCAGTCGTTATTATGGGCTTGTGTATTTATTCATTTCACCAGAAATTACGTATGGCACTGATTCGCTCTCGCTAAACTACCGTGAAACCATAAATTAAGCCTGTTATTTCACGCTTTTAGTACAACAAGATTGCATAAATAAAAGCGTGATCTTATCTTAAACACATGTTTGACTTTTAAGGATAAGATCAATGAATCACTTACTTGACGGCTTTCCAGTGGTAACTGAAATTCCTGTAGCTTGGGGCGAAATGGATGCTCTACAACACGTTAATAATGTGACGTATTTTCGCTATTTTGAAACCGCGCGAATTGATTACTTCAAGCACATCGATTTAATGGAAAATATTGCCATTACTCAAGTCGGCCCAGTCGTGGCAGAAACCAGTTGCCGCTATAAAATGCCGGTCACTTTTCCTGATACTTTATTAGTGGGGACAAAGATCACAGACTTGCAAGATGACCGTTTCACCATGAAATATCAGGTAGTGAGTAAGAAGCTCAATAAAATTACTACCCTAGGCAGCGCCACCGTAGTGATGTTTGATTTTAAAACCAATCAAAAAGCCAATTTAACCCCAGAAATTTTAGCGACTATTCAACAACTAGAAAATCTGCGTTAAGTCTAACGACCATCCTCTTTAGCTGGGTAACATTGGTTACCCTGTTATTATCTTTGCTCATAATCTACATTGTTACATTCTAACTTCGAAAAACCTCCCTTTTCTCGCTCAACATTCCAAAACAAACAAGCTAATTACTGCAAATGGCCGTAGACTAGTTTTATATCCAAATTACTTAAATATATACATCATTATTAAAGGAATATGCCATGAACTACCCACTTGATCTGATATTCGACAACATCGTCCCTGTTGTCCTGTTTATTCTTGTTGTTGTGATATTAAAAAGCAGCATTAAGTTTGTGCCACAAAACCAGGCTTGGGTGGTTGAGCGATTCGGTAAATTCCAATCGACAAAAATTGCTGGTATTAACTTCATCATCCCTTTTATTGATCGCATCTCAGCGGTTCGTAGCTTAAAAGAACAAGCTCAAGACGTCCCTTCTCAGTCAGCCATTACTCGCGATAACATTTCTTTAGTTGTCGATGGTGTGCTGTATTTCCGCGTCCTTGATGCTTATAAAGCCACTTATGGTGTCGATGATTATTCCTTTGCGGTGACTCAGCTCGCGCAAACGACGATGCGTTCTGAACTCGGTAAGATGGAATTAGATAAGACCTTTGAAGAACGTGACTTATTAAATACCAACATCGTTTCAGCGATTAACGTCGCGGCTGAACCGTGGGGCATTCAGGTACTACGCTATGAAATTAAAGATATTGTGCCGCCGCAATCTATCATGGAGTCGATGGAAGCTCAGATGAAAGCCGAGCGTGTTAAGCGTGCACAAATTTTAGAATCAGAAGGTGATCGTCAAGCAGCAATCAACGTTGCCGAAGGTAAAAAGCAAGCGCAAGTGCTGGCAGCCGAAGCGGATAAAACCGAACAAATTTTAAACGCGGAAGGGGAAGCCAAAGCCATTATTGCCGTGGCGAACGCGCAAGCCGAAGCATTGAAAACCGTCGGTGATGCCGCCAATACTGAAGAAGGTCAAAAAGCCATTCAGCTAGACTTGGCAACTAAAGCGATTGAAGCAAAACATGCAATTGCCAAAGAGTCTTCGGTTGTACTACTACCAGACAGCGGCACCGATGCAAGTTCACTGGTTGCTCAGGGAATGTCTATTATTAACTCACTGAACAAACAAAATAAGGCTTAACTATGGATTGGATTGTGAGTTATTTGCCACAAGTATTAATGGCGGTTGGCGTGATTGCGCTGATTGTTGAAGTGGTCGTTTTAGGCTTTGCCACTTTCATCTTTTTCTTTATTGGCCTCTCGTTGGTTATTAGTGGTTTTTGCATGTACATGGGCTGGATTGACGCCACCATTCATTATGCAATTTGGACCAATATAATCTTAACCATCGTATTTGCTGCAGTGCTATGGAGACCATTTAAGCAATTGCAAAATAGGCAAACCAAGCAAAACTACCAATCTGATTTTGCTCAACAAACCTTTGTACTAAAAGGTAATGTCGATGCCAACACCGATGATGTCACTCACGCTTATTCTGGCATTCAATGGAAAGTTCGCAGCGAGCAACCTTTGATGGAAGGACAGAAAGTTAAAGTGGTAAAAATGGAAGTCGGCATTATGTGGGTTGAAGCAATTAATGAATAACCGCATTTAGCCGATTAACTAGTCGAGTTAATTAACGCACCAAAAAACAAAAAGCGATGAGCCCAATAAAAGGCTCATCGCTTTTTCATTACTACAGTCATTAAGCTATTCTCAGCAAGAAACTGTCATTAAGGTACTGCCATCAAGCTTAATAGGTACCGCTTTGAACGCTGAAATAAACCGCAGCAAACAGCCCAGCAAAGACTAGTACAGTAATGAGTACTTTTAACCAAATAAATTTCATAACTAAATCGATATAAATGAATTTAGCGTTAGATTACTCAATTCCCTAGTCAATGAAAAGTATCGATAGATAAACTATACCGCTTCAAGCGAGCCATTACGCCATGGTTCAATCACTACTTTGACGTGTTTGTTTGGTGACATTAATTGCTCAAATGCATTAGGTACACCATCAATACCAACCTTACCGGTTACCATAGACTGCCAAGGAATATCTCCCGCAGCTAGCGCTTCTAAACACTCTGCAAATTCCTGCGGCTGATAGTAGTAAGAGAAACGCATATCAAGCTCTTTTACCGTCGCATAAGCATAGTTAACCGATGCATCGGCGGTGTGTACACCAGTAATCACTAGCGTGGCATTAGCGGGTGCTCGTTGGATAAAGCCTTTGATTAAAGTATGAATCCCAACACATTCAAAAATGACTAATCGCCCATCTTGAACGCCGTCGGCAAACGCCACTTCATCTTGATCTCTATTATTTACCGTATGTGTGGCACCAAATGTCACGGCTTGTTGTAGCTTATCTTCTTGTAAATCAGCGGCAACAATCGCTTTAATGCCTCGGCGTTTCAGCGCTGAAATCACCGCCAGTCCAATCGGCCCACAACCAACCACCAGCGCGGTGTCTTGCTCACCAATATCACTACGATTCACTGCATGCAGACCAACAGCTAGAGGTTCCGTCAACGCCACCGCTTCTGGCGCAACACCTTCTGGTACTGGCAATAACAAGGCTTCATCCAAAATAAAGTATTCTGAATAAGCACCCGATAGCCCCGGAGTCACGCCGATTCCAGCACCGTGTTGCGACATTAAAATTGGCACCGAAGTTACGCGCTGCCCGATCGCTAATGTTTGTTGGGTATCTGGCCCAAATTCCACAATCTCAGCACAAAACTCATGGCCTAGCATGACTGGCGTTTGATCATCTTGCTCATCGGTCATGATCCCGAGTTCACGGTAAAGCTTAAAGATCTCACTGGTATGGCGAGTGATATGCAGGTCGGACCCACAGATACCGCAACTTAAACTACGAACCAATACTTGCCCTGAAGCGGGTTTCGGCACCGGAGCTTGTTGCAGGGTGATTACCCCATCTTGCATCGCAATCGCATTCATCGTTTTCATGGAACCTCTCCTACTGGGTTAATATGAATTAATCTGTGCTCAACTTAGCAAGACCACCCGGTTTGAAGTAACGAGGCTCTAAACCTTGCGCTTGAGCCGCAGCAATCACCACTTGCTCAATCCAGCCAGCATCCATGATGTTCATTAGGTTGCCATCTTCATCGAAGTTAATATTTGCGCCACTGACCACCATAAAGCCATCAGCGCCTTCTGAATCTTCCGGACAATGAAAAGTATGAATCGAACCGCCCGGCTCATATAAGTAACTCCCTGCGGTTTGAGGTTGGTCTGGGTATTCCAAATAATTCCAACGACCGCTTAAGGTATAAAAATGCACCACCCCAGTATGGAAATGTTTGGGTAAGGTTACACCCGGCTTAAACTTGGCACGTATCACCCAAGTTCCATTTTCGATATCTAAAAATAACGGATAAATATCGACACCCGGTAAAGCATCTTTGATTAGGTTTTCTTCATTGGTATTAAACGTAAGTAGCAAATCTTGGTGATTAATAATATCTGGTAGGCTCATATTATCTTCCTTTTCATTATGATTTAGGGTCTTTTGACCTCATTATTGTTATCACTAGTTATTGTTATAAAATTGCACGTTATTGGATTTTATCGAGTAATGGGTATTTGAAGTTTTCAAACCCATCAGATGCCGATACCGTTGTGCCATTAATGCAATTGGCTTCATCACTAGCAAGAAAAGCAACCACATTGGCTATTTCTTTTGGTTGAGTCATGGTGTCACGCATTTGTTCTTTTCGAATATACTCCCATAAGCCAATCGCCTCATACTGACGAAGCATCGGCGTATCAACACGACCGGGAGCAACTGCACATACTCGGATCCCTAATGGTGCTAACTCTAAGGCTGCACACTTAGTCATCATATCGACAGCAGCTTTACTCACGTTATAAGTAAAGGTTAATTCACTAGCCATTTGCCCATACACCGATGAAGTATTAATAATCACCCCTTGAGACGATTGAGTTTGAAACTGACGCGCTGCAGCTAAAATTCCGTAATACACACCGTACTGATTAACTTGAGTAACGGGGTCAAAATCTTCACGCGGGTCATGGTGTAATAACGGTTTAGGCGCACCAATACCCGCATTGTTAATCATGATATCCAGTTGACCAAATTGTTCGACGGCTTGTTTAACCATGCCTTCTACTTGATGAAAATCGGTCACATCAATAGCCAACGAGTGCACTTTTTCTGAACCATAACCATCAAAGACTTTCAAAGCCTCGGCTGAAATATCAACCGCTACCACTTTAGCGCCTTCGGAAGTTAGCTTTTCAATTATCGCTTGACCGATTCCACCAGCAGCTCCCGTCACAATGGCGACTTTATTAAGTAAACGCATACCGTTCTTCCTTGTTATAAAGTGTTCTCAAAATGAATCGCGGCATAAATGAAGCATGGTAGGCACACCGCTTTTCTACACATTCGATTGTTAACGAATTGTTATCCAAATCTAGGTGAATAACGTGAACTTTACTTGATTATTTGCGATGGGAAATTGATATATTGCGAATGCAAACTCGCCTTAAATCACAGGATTGACTATGCACTTAGTACGAAGCGGCGCAGCATCACACTTTGAGAAACTGATTTTAGAGTTAGGACACAACCCAATATATTTAATGCATCAGGTCGGTTTAAGGCAGGCAGAGTTTCGCGATCCCAATACTTATATTTCTTATGCCAAACTGGCCGAGCTTCTTGATTTAGCATCGATTCACACCAAGCAACCACTCTTTGGTTTGATACTTGCTCAAATGCAAAATCAAGATGTATTAGGCGAGCTTCCCATGTTAGCTTCACGCATGGAAACAGTCGAAAAAGCATTGATGAAAGCCGATGAATACCTCTACTTACATGCTTATGGCGCACGAGTGAAAATGCAAAGTAAGGGTGATTACATTCAATTGAACGTCATTATTAATCTTGACAGTGAGGTGAACTTAGAACCGCTCATGCAACTCAGTATTTACCAATTAGCATTGTTTGTCTCAGGATTATTAAACATTGAAGTCAACAATTTAACTTTATATTTCAGTCAAGTAGAACCACCTATTAGCCTAAAGCAAAAAGAAAAATTGCACCATCCAATCCTATTCAAGCAATCTTTTAATGGCATCCAGTTAAAGAGCTCGCAACTGGCTCTGAGTAATCATCGAGATGAAGAAGCCCTTAACCAGCTCATTACCCATCGCTTGCACAAATTACAACAGCGTTACCCAGAAGACATTGCTGACCAAGTGAAAGGCTTGATTCGACATTTATTGCCTACGGGAGAATGTTGCATCGAACGTATTGCCAGCGCACTCGGTATGCATCATCGCAGCCTACAAATACAACTTAAAAATAAGCAACAAAGTTACCGTTCGTTATTACTGCAAACTCGTCAAGAAATCGCTAAACATCAGCTTATCCACGGTACTCAAACGATAACAGAACTTGCATTACAACTCGGTTACGTTGATATTGCGGTATTCAGCCGACACTTTAAAACTTGGACAGGGCTATCACCAAGCCAGTGGAAAAAGCAAAATCACCACGAGTTTAAACGGTAGGTAATGTTAAACTGGCTTTAATCTAGTACCGAAGAATAGAAATCAATATGGCGAACAATACCTATCATGAAGACATTTATCTCGCTGGCGGTTGCCTATGGGGAGTACAAGAGTTTATTAAATACTTACCGGGAGTGATCGCAACCGAAGCAGGCCGAGCCAATGGCAGTAGCAACACGACTCAATCAGACTACGATGGCTATGCAGAATGCGTTCGCACGACCTTTGATTCTAGCGTGATTAGTATTGGACAGATCTTAGAGGGATTATTTGAAATCATTGACCCGTATAGCTTAAATAAGCAAGGAGCAGATGTAGGAGAAAAGTATCGCACCGGAATTTATAGCCGCCAACCTCACCATTTAGATGCAGCGATTGAATATATTCAACAGCGTGCAGACAGCGACAAAATCGTAGTCGAAGTATTGCCTTTAACCAACTACGTCGCCAGTGATGAAGAACACCAACATAGGCTCAGCCTACACCCAGAAGATCATCACTTATGCCATATACCGTGGAACTTATTACATAAATACAAAAATGACTAAGCCAAGCAACTTAGCTCTTCCCAGAAACTAGGAACTAGGAACTAGGAACTAGGAACCAATATTCCCTTACTCCCCCATCACTGCAATGCGTTGATCTTTGCACTCATACGATGCCATTTCGAATTCACGACAAATCCACGGGCGGTTTTCATAAATGGTGCACATATAGGTTTCGCGATCTAACGCCGAGCACCAACCATCATCTAAACGCAACATGGTTTCTCCGCCCCACTGATCATACGAAATATGTTCTTCAGGAACGCCAGTTTCACTAATGATCATCACTTCTAAGCGGCAACAACAAGCTTGGCAGTTTGAACAAGTGACTTCGGGAGTAGTGATATCTTTGATTGGAATAGTCATGCAGATCTTAATTGGAGGCAATGAGGGGATTGTACGCGAAATTCATAGCCAAGTAACTTGGGTATGAAAATAAAAAAGCCAGTAGTTCAACACTACTGGCTCTCCTTCATCAGCTAAGAAAAGTTAATCTTCTAACTCTTCTAATTTGGTACTACCACCGTGAAACTTCTCACGTAGTTTTTGAATAATGGAATATAAGCCTGGGATCAATAATGTACCGGCAAGTAGCACGCACAATAACCCACCCACTAATGATATTCCCAATGAGTTTTGACTAATATGGCCTGCGCCACTGGAAAACACTAACGGGAAAATACCGAGAATGAATGACCATGATGTCATATTCACCGCACGGAAACGTAATGTGCCCCCTTTAATGGATGCATCATCAATCGGTAACTCATTTTGCTCTCGCTCATTTTTAGCAAACTCCACAATCAATATGGCATTTTTGGCCGCAAGGGCTATTAACAACACCAAGCCAATCTGCGCATATAGATTCAGTGGTACGCCCATTAAGTTAAGGGCAATAAATGAACCTAAAGTCGCGACCGGAACCACCAATATGATAGATATTGGAATTAACCAGCTTTCATACTGCGCCACCATAAATAGGTAGATAAATATCAACGCCAGAGCAAAAGCAAAAATCGCTTGGTTGCCCGCCAATAATTCTTGATACGCCATCCCAGTCCATTCGTACTGGTAACCCTGTGGAAGCATTTCTGCTGCAACACGCTCCATTGCGGCAATTGCATCACCACTAGAGTATCCATCGGCTGGCTGGCCTTGAATAATTGCCGCGCGATACATGTTGTAACGCCAAGCCACATCCGGCTCAAACACTTGATCATAAGAAACTAAGGTGCTTAATGGCACCATAGAGCCACTTTGACTACGTACAAAGAAACGCTCTAAATCTGTCATTGAAGAACGATGTTGACTATCTGCTTGTATAGTAACGCGGAAGTTTTTACCCAGCATGGTAAAATCATTAACGTAAATGGAGCCTAAGTTTCCTTGCAAAGTGGTAAAGATATCGGTTAGCGATATACCTAACTGTTTGGCTTTTTCACGGTCAATGTCCAAGTAATAGTGAGGTACATTCGCTCTAAAAGTACTAAAGGTATGAGAGATCTCCGGCTGCTTATTGGCCTCTTGAATAAAATCACTCATCAATTGCGCCAATTCTGCTCGGCTACGTCCTAATGTATCTTCTAACACAAATTCAAAACCAGACGCAGCACCCATACCCGGCACCGCTGGCGGCCCTAAAGCAAAGACTACCGCATCTGGAATCTCTTGCGCGGAACGGCTATTAATTCGTTGTGAAATTGCAAAAGATGAATTATCGCCGTCTAATTTGGCTCGCTCATCCCAAGATTTCAGTTTAATAAATAATGATGCACCATTTGATGCCAGCGCCCCAGTCATAAAGGCATAGCCATTGGCCAGAGTAACGGCTTCCACTCCCGGCTCTTGGTTTACCAATGCCATTAAATCGCCAGTGACGTCTTCAGTACGCTGCAACGATGCCGCATCAGGCAATTGCACATTCACAAGTAAGATCCCTTTATCTTCTTGAGGTACAAAAGCGGTAGAAGTGGTTTTGCTGAAATACGTCACAGCGGCTAACGCCACTATAAAGAAGCCAATCAAAATGATCGATTTCTTCACTAGATATCCTGCAAGCTTGCCATAACCATTGGTCACACGATCTAAGCCACGATTAAACGCCTTAAACCAACTTGCAGTATTGCCACCGCCTTGTTTTAACACCAAAGAACACAATGCTGGAGAAAGGGTTAGTGCGTTAATTGACGAGATGACAACCGAAATACAAATCGTCAGCGCAAATTGGCGATACATAATACCAGTAATACCCGGTAACATTGCCACAGGAATAAACACCGCTAGCAGTACCAAGGTCGAAGTAATAATCGGCCCAGTCACTTCTTTCATCGCTTGCAAGGTAGCTTTTTTCGGGCTCAATGTAGGATCTTTACGCATGGTGGTATCAACATTCTCGATAACCAAAATCGCATCATCCACTACAATACCAATCGCCAAAATTAAGCCAAACAGTGTCACGGTATTAATGGTAAAGCCGGTTATTTGCATAATCGCAAAAGTACCAATTAATGACACCGGAATCGCCACAACAGGAATCAAGGTTGCTCTCGTGCTCCCTAAGAATAAATAGGTCACCGCGATCACCAATAAAATCGCTTCAATTAAGGTTTTCACTACCCCATTAATCGACTCTTGTACGAAAATGGTCGTGTCGTAGCTGCTTTCAAACTTCATTCCTTGTGGGAAGTTTTCGCTCAAACGATCAAGGGTATCCATGACGGCTTGACCACTTTCTAATGCGTTGGCACCAGATTGCAGAGATAACGCCACTATCGACGCATCTTTTCCACGGAATTTACCCGTGCTGTCATACATTTTCTTGCCAAGTTCGACTCTCGCAACATCACGCAAATAAACGGCAGAGCCATCGTTATTAGCGCGCAACATGACATTTTCAAATTCATCTACCGTTTCCAAACGGCCTTTGGTGACAATGTTGAAAGTCACATCAGTAGCCTCATTGTACGGCGGCGCACCAATCTTACCTGCGGCGACTTGGATATTTTGCTCAGATAATGCGGCGTAAACATCCGAAGTCGTTAATTTCAAATTAGCGAGTTTTTCAGGGTCAAGCCAAACTCGCATAGCGAATTCACCGCCACCAATCACATTAACGTCACTAATACCTTGTACACGCGCAAGCTGATCTTTAACGTTTAAATTCACATAGTTAGTTAAATACTGATCATCAAACTTACCGTCAGGTGAATAAAAGTTCAGTACCATAAGAATATCTGGCGAACGTTTTTTCACTGTCACACCTATAGAGCGAACTTCAGGCGGTAACTTAGATTCAATTTGACTCACGCGGTTTTGCACATTGACCTGAGCCATATTCGGGTCAGTGCCGACATCAAACGTCACATTTAAGTTATAAGAACCATCATTAGCACTTTTTGAAGACATATAAATCATGCCTTCTACCCCATTAACCGAGGTTTCTATTGGATCAGCAATGGCTTGTTCTACCGTTTCTGCGCTCGCGCCAGTATAGGAAGCAGTGACACTCACCGATGGTGGACTAATACGCGGATATTCCGAGACTGGCAGCACGAATAACGCAATCGCACCGGCAAGAGATAAAATAATGGAAATAACCAACGCAAATTTTGGACGCTGTATAAAAAAACGACTTAACATGATTGATTACTCCGCTTTTTCTTGATCGTCAGCGTTGTCATATTGCACCGCCATACCATTACGCACACGTTGCAAGCCACTCACAATCACACGGTCATTCTCAGCAAGGCCTGTTGTCACGATGATGCCATCATTGGTTTGCACCCCAAGTTCAATATCACGACGCTCGGCAATATTTCCTTCGGTAACCACCATAACAAAATCCCCACCCACATCGGTTTGTACCGCACGACGAGGGATCACAAATGCCGGCTGGGTTTTTACTGTCGAAATCTCAACATTAATATGCTGACCCGGCAGAAGGGTATAATCAGGGTTTGGAACCGAAGCACGTACTGCAATTGTGCCAGTGGTCATATCAATTCGGTTATCAATAAAATCTAACTGGCCAGTATGCGGGTGTACCTCATTATTTTCCAATAACACTTTGACCTTCACAGACTGATGACCGGACTGGCCATCACCTTGTAAATTTTCAGCACCAACTTCTAAGCGATCACGCTCACTTAATTGAAAGCTCGCATGAACCGGATCTAGGCTCACTAACGTGGTTAACACACCGGAGGCCGGTGAAACCAAATCACCAGTACTGACTTTACTGTCGGCAATTCGGCCGCTAAATGGCGCAGTAATTTGAGTATAAGAAAGGTTAACTTCTGCCAATTTCAATTGCGCTTTCGCGGCTTCTAATTGCGCCGATGCCCCCATTTGCTGGGCTTGGCGATTATCATATTCAGAACGGGAGATACTGCCTTTTGGCAATAAAGTTTTAGCGCGCGCAAACTCGTTATTCGCGTGCTTTAATGTTGCTTGAGCTTGAGCAACTGCCGCTTTGGCATTGGCGACTTGAGCTTCATACGAAGCCGGTTCAATGGAATAAAGCAATTGTCCTTTTTCAACAATTTGCCCTTCTCGGAAATGACGTTCTTTCAGGTAACCTGAAACTTGCGCGGTAATATCGACATCTTCCACCGCCGAAACACGCCCAACAAATGCTTTACTAGGTTGATGCTCGATAGTCTCCACTGGCTGTAACACTACTTTAAGTGCAGCAGCACCAGATTGTTGCTGTTCAGCTTTGCCACAACCTACCAGAAATAAGCTTATCATTAAGCTCACTGCGATCATCGATTTTTTCATCATATTACCTTAAAGAACATTAAAACCACTTGAGTCATACCAAAATCACACCAATTAACCTATTGGCGCAGTTGGAATAAGAAGACACATAGTCTATGGATGTAGTTCATTAAGCGTAATCGATAAAATGTAATAAGATGTAATAACCTTGATTTTTTTGTAGGTAATATAGCAATTCAGCTGTCCCCCGTTATTTCAAGGGCGGCTGAACAGCAAAGCAAATGCGGTAATTCTCTTGTATCGTCATAGCCTTCTCATCGTAATCTTAAAGATCGACGACCATATTAAAGCCACCGTAGATTATACCAATCAACATAAGTAAATGGTCTAAATTAGCGTAGAAAAAATCTTGATAACAAGGTATAAAATTTCCGTTATCAGTTGTTCTACATACAAATTCTATAGCGTAGTTAGCGAGTTTTTAACAAGCTAAGGTGATCAGTTACTTATTGCGATTGGTATTAAAGGGGCAAGAGAAAAAGGCCTTATCGCATTTGTGTAAGGCCCTATTTAGCAGGTGTTGATTGGTTAATTTATTTTGATGCCGCGTGTTGCTCTACAATGAACGCGATCGCTTCCTCATTTAAGCAAGATTTGCTAATATATTGGCGCTGTTTACCTATATGAAAGATAAAGCCTAAATCGCTTTGTTCGAGTTGATTGATGTCACTCCAGGCGATGGTACGGTTGTTTGCAGCGCTTTTATAACTCACACCTTTAGAGTCCACTAGAAAGACTACTTTGCTGCTAGGCCCAGCATTATACGTTTGTCGCCACACCCACCAGGATCTCTTAAAATAAACACTAAGCACTTCAATAATACTCAACGTAATAAAGAACCAACCAAGGTAACTGTTAGGCAATAGATCCAATTTAACAACAATCACACCAAAAATGAGAAAGAATATTGATTTGAAATAGGCTTTAGGGAATTTAACAGGACGACTAGTCTGATCATAACACTCTTCAAAAAAGCGCTTATCGAGAGTGTATTCGGTAGTGAAATCAAAATCTTTAGACATATAGGGTTACTTTAAGGTGTTCTGTGAGTGAGTATTCCATGCTGCGATCTTGCAACTCGAGTATTATATCGCTTATCGGTGCTTTTCTTTAGCTATTTAACTCATCCTTTTTGTAAACCAATAATACCGACTATGCTTACTCTCACTGTAGCCACAGGATCTAACGTACTAAGTCATCATTAAACTTGACGTTATCAATAACAAAATTTTTCATGAATATGACTGAAAAAATCGTGTCTCATGGAAATATTGAACAACCATATCAGACGATAGACTTAACTGAAAAATGACAATGCTTAACTCGATGTTGCTGAGTCAATCACTACAAAAACAGATGAATATGAAGATAACCATTTATCCAGATCACTTGCAAAGACTGAGTATTATTTTTACCACTCTCGTTCTTATGATATTAGCCGGATGCACCTCAACTTCGGCAATCGGAGGATCTAAAACCAAGAATTCTGCCAACTCACATGCGCTTATTGGCCAAGCCTCTTGGTATGGTGAAAGGTTCCATGGAAAACTGACCGCAAGTGGTGAGACGTATAATATGAATGCTTACACTTCGGCTCATAAAACCCTGCCATTTGGGACTATCGTGAGGGTAACAAATACCGCCAATAACAAGTCCGTCGATGTAAAAATTAACGATAGAGGCCCCTATGTAAAAGGCCGCGTTATCGATCTTTCTTACCAAGCATTTACCCAAATCGGCAACGTTAAAAAAGGAACCATACCGGTCAAAATTGAGATTATTGATGATAGTAATACCTTTAGGTATAAGCACTAGTCTCTGTTTAATTGGCGCTATAGTTTTCCTAGGAAAAAACACATTATTCTCATCAACCCTCCCCCGCCCTCCCTTGGCTGTAAATATTACTACCAAGTATTTTCCGCTGGTAAAGGGAGGGAGTAATTTGTGAACGCTTGTTGTTTAGCCGCATATATTGAAGATGCACCTGTCTCAAGTTTTCAAGATTCCGCACTAAATAAGCTGATACTTGATCCGCTTAGGCTCCAATATAATGACTACTTTAGTTGCTTACAGCATGCGATTAACCATAGTGAACATGAGAGTAAATACGGCAAAGGTCAGCTCTTCCCCTTGATAGATGATGTCACTTGGCAACAGAAGTCGACATAAGGGGAAGCGGGGATGGGGTTGGTTACGCCAAACTCCTTTGGGTAGCGGTGTTACAGTCAAATTAGTCTGAAACGAATATGGACATAAACGTTTTAGAAATGATGCACTATGGCGTTTCTGTCAGATTAGGAAAAGTATGTCGAGGCCTTAGTCGTTTGTTAGCCATTCTTTAGCTCGATCTCTAAAACTTGGATATTAAGACCTAGATACCGATATATCGCGCGAGCTTTTGCACAGAATTTTTTATCCTTGCTTATAATTGCGTCGCAATATATAGCCATAGCTGTGTGTACGCCGTCACTTAAAATACCTGGTAACTTTTGAGCATTCGCTAAGCCTCTGTCCGCATTAAAGCCAAGGAAGTTCAACATAGTATGACAACCAACGATACCCAAATATAAAGGCCACTTTTCATAACCTTGTTTGTCTACAGGGTCAAAACCGTAAAATTGTTCGGGAGTCATATTTTCATATTTATCTTTAATCAATGACCAGAGAGACTCCAAAGGATTGTCATCTTCGGCTGTATTACCAGCACGACCTCTGCTTGTACCCAAACCTTGACGTGTATTTTCAAGTTCGCCAATTTCTTGCATTGAACCAGATACAACATGATTTATATCATTTGCTACTGAGTCGACTTTAGCCTTAACCTCATCGTTGTATAAACCATAAGGCTCCATTATATCTCTTATTTGATTTCTCAACCTATCAGGATGATCCAGAATGACATCATGGTTATCACCACCCGCTAGTCGACTAAGGAATTGCAAATGCATATTTTCATCTACTGGGTGTTGACCTATTGCCTCAAGCCATTGTTCATAAAAATCTTTAGGGTCACGATAGTCATGAATAAAAGCTTCGCCTGTAATTTTAAATGCCTTATCTAACACAAACTCAATTTTTTTAGCTTTAAGTTCACGTAGAACATATAAAAAACGAAGGTCTCCCGACCTTTTAATTTCGTTAAAGGTCTCATGTGAATAGATCCATACAGTATTATCTGGTGTATTCAAAGAAAATTGATTTTTGCTCAAAGCATCTAATACATTATGATCGATATATATCTTCATACTTACCCTGAATGGCTAAAGCCCCAATCAATTGCGCACTGCACGGCAACTAAAGATTTTTTTTAACTCTAAACCACGACTGTCCAGCTTAACTGCATCAATTTAATTGGCTTGTCATGTTTTACTTTCCGAAACGTTGCTCACAAGATGGACATTTATATTTTCCCATATTTCTGAGCATTCCTGTTACTTCAGTTAAGAGTGTGAGTTCATTGCTTGATGAATAACAGTGAGAGCAAAATGGCCCTTCTGGTTTCCCTGATTGCGGAGCAGAAAGATAGTAATATCCATCACGAAAAATAACTTCGTCTTTTTGATTTAAAGCTTTTTCTAGTTCTTTAATTTTTTCTTTTAGTTCTATGTTTTCGTCCTTTGCTTCAACCAAATGCATTTTAACTTCTGACATTGCTTCCAGCAGCTCAGCAATTTTAAAGTTAACAGTTGCATCGTTTATAGCCGTAGTGGAATCTTTTAAACCTTTAGCAATATCCATTGCTACTTTCATAGAACTAAGACCTGCTGATATAGCACTTATATCTAACATTGGCATTCTCCTTCTAAACATAACGCAAAGTTCATTTGCCGAACACTGGCGCGATATTTTGGGAACCAAAATTCGTGACAGTACGAGGTCAATTGGAACACCTTGTTAGCCCATAACTTTCAGGTAGTCGTATTCAATTTCTTTTCTTGTAAGCTGATCTTTGTCTTTAATTTTGAGATTAAACAGCACAAAATCATCCAAACCATCTATATCTTTAACTTGTCCTTGCTCACCTGGCATACATATTTGAAACAAGACAGGCACTCCCTCACAATATTTTTCACGAAACGTGGGGAAGTAAGATCCCTCACCAATTTGACATCGCTTACCAATAATAGTTAGAGCAAACATCGGTATATGAATATCAGTTAAACTCTTCTCTTTGCGCTTACCCTCAATTTCTTTATGAAATTCTTCAACAGAGCGGTGCTCAAGGTTTGGATAACACAGAAATACGTACTCTTTTGGATTTAGAACAATTGCACTCAAGCAAACACGCCCCTCTTCATCACGAGAGTTGTTATCAGTCCAGTATTTTAAAGTTTCATGCATTTGACGCCCATATTCTTCGTCCGCAACCACAAAGCCGACAATTGGTATTTCTAACCCACCATCTGGAGGGACTGCTACTCCAAATGAAGTGCCTAGTAATCTTGCTGGGTCGTGTTCATAGGTTAACTGTGGCATCACGAGAAAACTGTTATAGATAAAAACCGTTTTTTCAACAAACGTGATAAGTAGCCAAACACCAACACCGAAGAGAAAAGCATAAATGGAATTGTCAAACACATAGAGCGCGGCAAGCAAACTGATTGCTGTAAGAACTCTTTTCGTCCACGTAAAAAAAGGTTTAGCTCTTTCGTGTATGACGATACGAAAAAATCTAGGTGTTTTCTCTAATTGAAAATTTAAACGTAACCTGTTTACTGACGATATGACTTTAAGCTTTATATTTTGCCAAGAATTCATTTCTCCTCCGCATACCATACATCGATTGTGGGCTAACAGTGTCTTTTCAGCAGACATTGTCTATCTAATATTTTCATAAAATACAGACACCATAGCAGTAACATACCGTTCTAACTGTCTTTAGCTTCCTTGCACTCACAAGTTGCAGAAGATGTCTGTATAGTCGTGAGTACCTAGCTAGACTCATAATCTGCCATTAATAAAAGTAGGTCAACAACTGACTTAAGAAAGTGGTCAGGAATTGAATGCTGAATGATTTCGGGGCATAAACAAGCCACACTCACCACATTAGATAAGCATTTTCTTTTTTGGAATATGGCAACGATTATTAGATGAAGTAGTTTTGAGGTAGAAGCTTTGGATTTGAGATTTTGCAGGTTTTTTTCAAACGCTAGATAGGTGGAAGCCCCAGCCACATCCCGGCACACACGTCATTCGCTGTGGCTGCTCCCTTCCAGGCCTGACCAAGTTCACGAACTAGTATTGCGGGAGGACCAGGGCCTCCATTGATTTTGTATCTTGTTTGCTGTGCAACTCAAGAGTGCGGTGATTATGTCGAATGATGAGATGCAATGCAAGGTGAATGTTCTATTCTACGCTCGTTTGACTAACATTTCGTCACTTTGCTTTCTTGAGTCAGCTTTCGCAGCATACATCTGTTCATCGGCTAGATGTAATACCGCATCAATTTCCATTAACCTTTCGCGATGGCGAGAAATAAGAGAGCAAAAATCGCAAAACTCATTTATATTGTGAATAATTTTTGAGCGGTAAATTTTCCCCGCATTCTATACGAGTTTATTAATATGTCTACCGGGAATTCAGCCAAAAACTTTCAAACGATGAATCAATTTAATCAGCAAGTGTTTTATATCTTGAGCCAGATCCCCGCCGGGAAAATCAGTAGTTATGGACGTGTCGCCGAATACGCGGGCTACCCTGGCTATTCACGCCATGTCGGCAAGTTATTAGCTCAGTTGCCAGAAGGTAGTCAATTACCTTGGTTTAGAGTACTCAATAGCCAAGGACAAATATCACTGAAAGGGGCAGATTTAGAGAGGCAGAAACGCTGTTTGGAACAAGATGGAATTGAGGTGAGTTCAACCGGAAGGGTTAATTTAAGAAAATACCTGTGGCAGCCTTAAGCTTTTCAGCTATTTAGTAGGTTAATAGACATCGCCCATTAACCTACTAGGCTACAAACAGATATTACAAAATTAGCGCACCAATTAACGAACGCCAATCACACGTAGCTGCACCGCTTGAGTCTTGTTCTCATCGGTAATCACATGAGTGATGGTGTCTGTTGTGAAGCGTAGTTTGCCATCAACAGCGATTTTAGCGCGAACGTTGTAACGATGGTTTGGCACAATTTTATTGGCATCATAATCAAGCTTGAATTCAAATGGCACTTGCTTACCGCCGGTCACAAATGAATCTGTTGCTAGAATCTCTGCTGCTTTATCCGCTAGCGAGATATCTTCTAGTGTCACGGTCACTACGGCGTCATCTGGTAGCGCAATACGTTCACGGTAGAACACGCTACCCGTAACACTGGCAAGACTAGCCGCTTCGCTTGAGCTTTGTGATGCAGACGAAGTGTTGTGGGTAGTTGTACAACCTGTCATTGCCACTCCCATAATTATTGATGAAATTAACAATAATGACTTTTTCATGTGCTTCCTTAATGAATTATTGTGATGTGAATATCATGCAGTCTTGTAATATCAAGCTCGCATGTTAATAATTGGACAATACAATATGGAGGTCTGATGAGCAAACAATTACAAGAATTACTCAATTTACACCAACTCGAACGTTTAGAAGTTGGCCTATTCCGTGGGGAATGTGAGCATTTAGGCTTACCGCAAGTTTATGGTGGGCAAGTAATTGGACAAGCTTTATCTGCCGCTGGTTATACCGTTGAATCAGATAGAACGGTCCACTCTTTTCATAGCTACTTTTTGCACCCGGGCGATATCAATCAACCTATTATTTATGATGTTGAAAAACTGCGTGACGGCAAAAGTTTATCTACTCGTCGCGTCAAAGCGATTCAACATGGCAGACCGATTTTTTATCTAACAGCGTCTTACCAAGGTCAATTTGAAGGACTAGAGCATCAAGAATCGCAAATGCCGGACATTCAAGGTCCTGAAGGCATTCCTTCTGAAACAGAACTCGCTCAATCGATGAAAGATGCCCTATCTCCTGCGATGCAACGTGCATTTTGTCATGAGAAGCCAATTGAAGTGCGCCCTGTGGTGGTCAACAACCCATTCAAACCAGATGCTCTACCTGCTAAACAATATTTATGGATTAAAGCCAATGGTGCACTACCGGATGATCCAATATTGCATCAATACTTGCTCGGCTACGCTTCCGATTGGGGGTTCCTAGTCACGGCGCTATTCCCGCATAAAGTTTCGCTGTTTACACCTAAATTCCAAGTCGCCACGATTGATCATTCAATGTGGTTTCATCGTCCGTTTAAAATGGATGAATGGCTGTTGTATGTGATTGATAGTCCAACCAGCAGCAATGGCCGAGGCTTAGTACGTGGTGAGATTTTTGACCGACAAGGAAATCTAGTAGCAAGCGCGGTACAAGAAGGTGTGATGCGCTTTACTCAAAAATAGTTTTCAGCACACATTTTTTAGCATACACAGAGCGAGCAACACACTTAACGAGCCACTTAAATCTGATTCGTATAGATTGAAGTGGCTCATTCGTAGCATGACTACCGAATGGGTAATGCAGTCGTATATTTAATCGATTCCATTGCAAAGGTCGAAGTTACATTCGAAATCCCTTCCACGCTATTTACTAGTTTCTTATAAAATTCATCATACGTTTTCATATCTGACACCAAGACTTTCATCATATAGTCAAACTCCCCTGCCATGCGGTAGAACTCCATCACTTCAGGAAATTCACTGACCGTATCAACAAAGGTTTGATACCACTCATTCGAATGGTTATTGGTTTTGATTAAGGCAAACGCGACAAAAGACAAGCCCAATTTCTCTGGGTTAAGTAGTGCGACCTTCTTATCAATCATGCCTTGCTCTTCTAATCGCTTAAGACGCTTCCAGCAAGGTGTGGTGGTTAAATTGACGGTATCGGCCAATTCTTGTAACGATACTGTGGCGTCCTGTTGCAGCATATTGAGTAGTGTTTTATCTACTTTATCCAACATCAACTGTTTCATTTCTTAAAACCTACCAAACAGGGAATTTATTTCCCCAATATAAGAAAATAACAACCAAAAAAGCAAACCTTTTCTCTTGTTTAAGAGGTAAATTACCTACATTAGATACCAAATAAGAGTTAGGATTAAGATTATGTGTATAGACAGACAATGGATTAACCAAGCGATCAATAAAATCGAAGCGGACTTTCAACGCTCAGCCGATACGCATTTAATTAAATTGGATCTACCATATTTATCCGGCATTGATATTTATCTTAAAGATGAAAGTACCCATCCGACTGGCTCTCTTAAGCATCGTTTGGCACGTTCATTATTCTTATATGCTTTATCAAATGGTTGGATTGGCCCTGAAACGACCGTGATTGAATCATCTTCTGGTAGCACTGCGGTGTCTGAAGCTTACTTTGCTCGCCTACTAGGCCTACGTTTTATTGCCGTGATGCCAAAATCGACCGCCACTAAGAAGATTGAACAAATCCAATTTTATGGTGGCGAAGCTCACCTAGTGGAACGCTCTGATCAAATTTATGCCGAATCTCGTCGTTTAGCAGAAGAGTTAAATGGTCATTACATGGATCAATTTACCTACGCTGAACGCGCGACCGACTGGCGTGGAAACAACAACATTGCCGACAGCATCTTTTGCCAAATGAGCCGCGAACCTCACCCAATTCCGTCTTGGATTGTAATGAGCGCAGGAACAGGTGGTACCTCCGCAACCATTGGCCGTTTTTTACGTTATAAAAAGCACCCTACTCAACTGTGTGTGGTTGACCCTGAAAATTCGGTTTTCCATGATTTCTTCAAGCATGGTGACGCCTCCATTACGATTGATTCAGGTAGTAAAATTGAAGGAATTGGCCGCCCACGTGTAGAGCCAAGCTTTATTCCTGGTGTAATCGATGAAATGCGTACTATTCCTGATGCTGCCAGCGTTGCTACGATTCAGTGGCTAGAGAACATTCTTGGCCGCAAAGTGGGTCCATCGACGGGTACCAATTTATATGGCGCATTAAATATTGCCCACGAAATGATCCAACGCGGGGAGACAGGATCAATTGTCACCTTAATTTGTGACAGTGGTGATCGCTATTTAAACTGTCATTACAACCCAGAGTGGCTCGAAAAAAATATTGCCGATCTCACTCCGTATAAAGAAACGTTAAAAACCATCACCCACTTATAAATATATTTGTAGATTTTTAGTCTAGAATTGATGGGTTGTATGATTAGGAAAATTAATCATTAAATATAGGAGTTAGCTCAAGTATTACGTTGAGTTATTGACTATAATGCTGCCAATTTGTGGCGGAACGATCTCCCCCTATCACTTTCGATAATGACTATTATCAAGCAGATTTAAAAGGTTAATTATGAAGTCCTTACGCTTATTTGCGCTTGCGCCTTTAGCTATGTTGTCAATTTCGTCTCACGCGGCGGATGTTGCTGGCAAAGATTACTTTTACTTAGGTACGGGTGCTGTTGGAGTTTCTTCAGATCCAGTGAATGTTGCTGGTGCAGGCATGCTTAAATTTGATGACTCTGAAATCTACGAGAACCCGAACGTTACTGTTGGTATTGGTCACTATTATTCAAAACACTTTGCTGTTGAAGGCTTCTACCGCTACTCACGCATTGACGGTGAGTTTGCCGATGACAGCATGGCGAATTTAGATACTCACCAATTTGGTCTATCTGGATTAGCGACGACAGGTAAGATTTGGAAAACCCCTTTTGAGCTATATGCAAAACTGACCGGTACTTATACCTATTCTAAATTTAAAGCTGACAACTATGACGTCAATGATGAAGATGGTGTGGGCGGTTTAAATATTTCAGGCGGCCTACAATGGGACCTAATGAATTCAGACTACTTCTTCCGTGCTGAATATGTCTATGCCCTAACCATGGGTGATCTGTTCGGCAATGATGATTACGATTATAAAGGCGTACAAATCAGCCTAGGTCGTACATTTTAAAGCGTAGTTCGTAACTCGGGCGCTTCGCTTCTCGTTGTTTGGAAAAGATAGTTGCTTGGAAAAGATAATAAAACGCTGCCCTTTCGTTAGAAGACGAAGTGCAGCGTTTTTTATTTTCAGGACTCGGTTCTCGGCCGTTTCACTGCTCGTGGCTTGATATAGTTACTGCAACAAAGCCGAGTCACAAGAAACATAGCGAAGCGTATACGAGTAACGATTCTACCCATGCCCTGGTCTTACGGTTATATCCTTCTCCAACTCTTTCTCTAGCAAGGCTTCTATATGCCCCGGAGAATGGGTCTTCAACGAAATTAAACGATACATTTGTGGGATCACGAATAAAGTCACTAATGTCGCAAAACTCATTCCAAATAACACGACAGTACCGACTGCCACCCGACTTTCATAGCCAGCACCAGTAGATAACATTAGCGGTAACGATCCAGCAATAGTGGTAAATGCCGTCATTAAGATTGGGCGCAGACGACGCGCTGCCGCATCAATAATCGCTTTTTCAAATTCAATGCCGCGGTCACGTAGCTGGTTTGCAAACTCAACAATCAAAATGCCGTTTTTAGTTACCATACCAATCAGCAATATCATCCCAATTTGGCTATAGATATTGAGCCCTTGCCCCATTAAATACAGGCCGATAAAACCGCCTAGTATACCCATTGGAACGGTAAACATCACAACTAGTGGGTTTATAAAGCTTTCAAACTGCGCAGCCAAAACAAGGTAAGCCACCAATAAAGCCAAGGCAAAAACCACCATCACACTTGATTGGTTTTCTTTAAAGTCTTTCGATTCACCACTGTATGAAATGCTAATATCACTCGGCAAGTTATCTACCGCTTGTTGGTCAAGATAGTCGAGCACTTCACCTAATGTGTAATCTGGCGTTAAGTTCGCACTCAAGGTAATCGATTTTTGTTTATTGGTGTGCGACAAGCGGTTGGCTGAGGCAATCTCTTCTAGCTTGGTTACTGTGTCGAGTGTGATTAGTTCTCCGCCGTCGGTACGTAAATAAATTTTGCTCAGGTCTGCAGCGTTATTAAAGCTGTTTTCATCACCACGTAAATACACATCGTACTCTTCACCACGCTCTAAATAGGTGGTTTCAGTCACGCCGCCTAGCATGGCTTCTAATGTATCGGAAATATCGCTCACACTGATGCCTAAATCGGCGGCGCGCTGCTTATCAACTGTCACGACAAGTTCTGGTGTTTTTTCAGAATAATCTAAATCGCCACCGGTGATCACACCATCTGCTTCGCCTTTGTGTTGCAAGAATTCAGCCCACTTCGAGAGTTCTTGGTAGTCTGAACCACCAAGCACAAATTGCACCGGGTTATCAGAACCGCCACGAAAACCCGGCATCATCGCCCACACTCGTACATCGGGAATACCGGATAGTGTTTTATTGATCATACCCAAGGCTTGCTGCGCATTGACGCTTCGTTTGTTCCAATCTTCTAGCACCATGATCACAAAGCCAGTTTCATCACCTGCTCGACCACCAAAGGCTGGTGCATCCACGCTGAATGATTTCAACACACCTTTACCAAGCAATGGAATGAGGCGATTTTCCACTTCATCCATATTGGCACTCATGCGGTTGAAACTGGTAGCATCCGCCCCTTTTACAAACGCAAATAGCACACCTTTATCTTCTTTGGGCGCTAATTGGCTAGGGATCATGGTCATTAACCATCCACTCACCGCAATACAAGCAATAATGCTTACCGGTGCTGACCAACGAAAACGAATCGCACGTACGAGTCCATTGCGATAAGCGGTTTCAATACGGGCAAAGAATTTATCAATACAAAGATTAAAACGAGTCGGCTTTACGTTGGCTTTGAGTAATTTACTGCCTAATACGGGCGTTAGGGTCAACGCTATTAACGATGAGAAAAGCACCGACATGGCAAGTAATACGGAGAACTCGGTAAATAGCAGCCCGACCATGCCATCCATAAAGGAAATAGGTAGGAATACCATCACCAATACCAAGGTAGTCGCCATAACAGCAAAGCCCACTTCTCGTGTTCCTTTATAAGCGGCAAGTAGTGGTGGTTCGCCTCGCTCAAGATGGTGGAAGATATTTTCGACGACCACAATGGCATCATCGACCACTAAACCAATCGCAAGGATCAGCGCCAATAAGGTAATTAAGTTAACTGAGAAGCCAAAGTAGTAAGCCGCCATAAAAGCAGAAATCAGTGACACCGGAACCGTCACCGCAGGAATTAACGTCGCGCGCATTTGACCGAGGAAAATGTACAGCACCAATACCACTAAACCGCCAGTAATAAATAGCGTGTTGTAGACTTCACTAATCGACTGCTCGATAAAGATCGTTGCGTCATACTCTATCTTTAATGAAGTGCCGTCTGGTAAAAACTTCTGCACGTTATCGACTTCTGTACGCACTCGCTGAGCAACGTCAAGTGGGTTGGCATCAGTTTGAGTAATGATGCCCATGCTGACACCGACTTCGCCGTCACTCTTGTACATCGAACTTTCATTTTTTGCACCTAAGTAAATCGTCGCAACATCTTGCAGATAAAGAGGATGTCCATCGCGACTTTTATTGACGACTAGATATTTAAAGTCTTCTTCAGTTAAGTAGTTGCGGGTCGTTCGAACCGTCATCGATGTGGTGTCATTTCGCACTTCACCACTTGGATTTTCGACGTTTTCACGTTCTAGTGCATCGCGAATATCAGTCGTAGTAACCCCTAGTCCAGCCATCGCAGTGGGATCAAGTTTTACGTACATGACTTTGTCTAGACCGCCACTGATATCAATTGAACTGACGCCAGAGATCAAGCTAAAGCGGTCAATCAGAACTCGATTGATGTAGTCGGTTAATTGAGTACGGTCCATCTTGGTTGAGGTGAGGTTGATATGTACCGCAGCATCACCTGAACCATTATCTTTGGACACGATAGGATCGTCAGATTCATCAGGCAGAGAACGTTGCGCGCGAGCAATCGCATCACGCACATCACTCACACCTGTCGTGAGGTCATAACCTAAATCAAAGGTGATGGTAATGCGTGAACTGCCATTACGAGAAACCGACTGAATATCATCGACGCCACTTATACCAGAAAGTTGGTCTTCTAATATGGTCGTGATCTGACTTTCCATTATGCTGGCAGAGGCGCCGTCATAACTGGTCGATACCGTGACCACAGGGTTAGAAATATCGGGCATTTCACGCACTGCAAGCTTAGTAAAAGACACATAACCAAACACGCACAGCAATAGGCTTAATACGATAGCCACCGTCGGCCGTTTTACCGACACATCAGATAACCACATTATTGCGCTCCTTGGTTATCTGACTTTGGCATTGTGAGTGAATCTTGTTCGACTACTTTGACATTTAAGCCATCGCGCATATTAACCAGACCTTTGGTGACGATTTGCTTACCAATTTCAAGGCCAGATTCCACTACAATTTTATCTTCTATACGAGCGCCTAAAATAATTTCGGTACGGATGACTTTGTCATTTTCAATCACATACACGTAACGCTTAGTACCCGAATATTCGAGTGCCTGTACCGGAATGATAGGTTTATGAATTTTAGGGAAAGTTAAGGTAGCCGACATCAGCATGCCTGGCTTTAATTTATGATCAGGGTTTGCAATATCAACACGCACCGGCACACTCAAAGTGGCGCTGTTTACACGGGTATTGATATGCGTGACCTTGCCAGGAAAGGTTTGGTCATTCCAAGCGCGGCTTTCGGTATTCACCTTCATGCCCAAAGAGATTTTTGAAAGATACTTTTCTGGTACCTGTAAATCCAAACGCATGTTGTCTAAATTATCTAAGGTAAATAGTTCTTCACTGGCGCTAACGGTTTTACCTTTACTGAAATCAATAAAGCCAACGGTGCCGGAAAATGGTGCGTTAATATTAAGGTAAGATAGTTCGGCTAATGCGACATCCATACGAGCTTTGGCAATATCGACACTGGCACGCTGAGCATCTAATTCAGTTTGAGTAATCGCATTCTTCTTCACCAAACTGGCGAACTCTCTTTCTTTACGCTTTTCATCATTATAATAAGCTCGTGCTTCGTTAAGTGCGGCGCGAGCTTTTTTCTCATCCAGCACAAGAAGCGGTTGATTCACTTTTACTTCTTGATTGGAATGCACAAGGATCTTTTCTACCTTGCCCGAAACTTCTGGCCTAACGGTGACCGATTCTTGCGCCGATAATTTGGCAACTAAGGTCAGGGTTTGCTGAACATCGTGTTCTTGAACGATTTGAGCGCCAACGGGGATTCCCGCTGGTTTATCATTGGCATTTGCAAAATGTGGAGAGGCAATAAAGAGAGATAAAGCAATGCCAAGTGAGGAAAGTGATTTTTTATCCATGTGAAATTCCGTTTATATGCCCAAGCAGGCTCAAGGTACGAGTTTCATTCTATCAGCAGAAAGATAAGTTGAGCGTAAAACAATGTAAATATCCTTATCTTTAATACAAATACTCCTAGATCTCAAAACAGTTAATTTCAGCTAAATCTTACTCATTTTGTTCAATAAAATGCCACTCAAAGCCCAATCAGTTCGAAAACTCAACACTTAATCAATTATTTAAAAAAACTTCTTTACAGCCTAAAACAGTTTGCTATTATGCGCCCCACACTTGTGGAGGGGTTCCCGAGTGGCCAAAGGGAGCAGACTGTAAATCTGCCGGCTCCGCCTTCGATGGTTCGAATCCGTCCCCCTCCACCATTATT
>NZ_AUFZ01000018.1 GCF_000426765.1 Vibrio litoralis DSM 17657
TTTAAGATTTTGTGACTCAACGAATACTGACTTCAAAACTATTCTTCTTAAAAGAAGAAGTAACTTTAAAGCTATTACCACTCCAACAGAATGGTAATGAATTGACTGTGCCAATTATTAGTAAACTAATAATCGATTTGGTCACTCAGTTCATTGAAATCATTGTTGCTTCCTCTCTTCGTTAAAAGAGACGAACTATAGTGATTATCATCAACGAGTGCCCACACAGATTGATAGGTTTAAATTGTTAAAGAGCGTTGTTCTTATTGGAAGCACTTGGTGCATCCCGTTGAACAGGGCGGCCATTTTAGCGATTTAAAAGTTCGTGTCAAACACTTTTTTTAAAACTTTTTTCGCAAACCTTTTTGATAAGGTTT
Source organism: Vibrio litoralis DSM 17657 (assembly GCF_000426765.1). Lineage (GTDB taxonomy): Bacteria > Pseudomonadota > Gammaproteobacteria > Enterobacterales > Vibrionaceae > Vibrio > Vibrio litoralis. The sequence goes on from NZ_AUFZ01000018.1 coordinate 378, forward strand.
TGACCTCTAACTCGTTGCTGCCGTTAGGCTGTGCGCTCCGTGTCAGTGAGGTCGCATTATAGAGATCCGATTCATCTTGGCAAGCACTTTTCATCAAAAACATTAAAAATAAACGTCGTATGCTCACTTTACACTCAAACCTTTATTTATACATATTTACTCTAATTAAACACACAGGTTTTCCACAGAAAAGTAAAAATATAAGGTATATCTCACCTACCAACTCTAGCGAGTAAATCACGAAATGCAGATTTAGCATTAGCTATCAGGCTTTCTTTATCAACTAAACAGCTTTCATTTTGGTAAACCACATTGCCATTTATCATACTGAGTTTTATTTGGGCAGGCTCACCACATAAGATAGGCGCGTATAAATTTGAATGACATCCTTGGTAGCGCACATGGTTTAAATCATAAAGTACAATATCAGCTGCGAAACCTACTTCTATTTTGCCTACCTTATCCAAACCTAATAGCGAAGCCCCATTTTGAGTTCCCCACTTAACGACATTTTCTAGACTCGTACTTGCTGCGCCATGAGTTGCTCTATGTAATAGCCAAGCTAGATTTAGTTCTTGAAGCATAGAGCCCGATTCCGAAGAAGCAGAACCATCAACTCCGATACTGATATTCATCCCCGCTTGTTCCATTTCAATAATAGGAGCGATTCCACTACCCAATCGGCAATTAGACGTAGGGCAATGTGAAATACCGGTTTTTGTTTCAGACAGTGTTCTTATGTCTTGCTCGTTAGCTTGCACTAAATGAGCAAACCAAACATCACTACCAAGCCACTCACATTCTGCGGCATAGTCCACAGCACTTTTCTCGTATTTAGATAACGACTGCTGCTGATCAAACTCCACCTCTAATAAATGAGAGTGCATTCTTAAGTTACGTTGGCGTGCAAAAGACGATAGCTGTTTTAAATCTTCAGCTGGAGATGAATGGATTAAACTCGTGGGTGCCACCACCAACTGCCGCATCGGTATATCGGTATTTTGATGATATAGACTATAGCTATCATCCAAGCGTCGTAACATTAGATCGATAGATTCAGGTTCAACTCCAGCTTTGGCGAGTCCTTTATGTGTTCCTTTGGTTGTCGCGCCACCTCGACAAAGTACCAAGCGTACTCCCATATCTTCCGCCGCTTGCCACACTGCCGCTTCTAATTCAGGTGACGTCTTCGCGTGATAGAGATAATGGTGGTCCGCGCAAGTTGTCACACCAGAACGAATCAAATCATAAAATCCAAGGCATGCTGCGCTGTACATTATTTCTGGTGTAATCTTTGGCCAATATTGATAAGGAACACTAGCAAGCCAATCACCTAGTGGTTTGTTTAGTCCAGCAGGAATACCTTTTAATATAGATTGAGCTAAATGATGGTGGGTATTGACGAAGCCGGGATAAACCACACATTGGCTAGCATCAATCAGCTGTTCACCTTCTTGCAGCAGAAGATCGGAGCCTATTTCCGTTATTACCCCCTTATCTATCCTTATATCTGTTGCTGTTTGTTCCGTAACTATCCCTTGTGCATTTTTAATTAGATATTTCATGATCACTCCATCACTATCTTTCGACATGATATGAGCAATGTCCCAGCGCCAAAGCACCTAACCGCTTCTACTCATCTAACATAACATTCATACTCAGCTAGCAATTAATAAGCCAGAAAGTCATTCCCTCTATATATAGCTTTATATTGTTCAGAATAAGAAATGTTGCACCAAATAAATGCACAGTTAACTTTCTGCACTTTTTCAACGCAATCCACTGCACCAAAACGCTCCCTAGATATAAAGGTAGAGCAAAATGTTAGCTGTTAAATAAATGTTATTTCTAACAATAAATCTATTTTTCGTTTTTTTATATACATCTGGCATAGCGTTTGCTCTGTTAACTATGTGTGACAACCACAGCTGTGAGTAGAAGCGGTTAGATGCAAAACATCGGGACATTGCTCACCATTACCAAAAATTGCCAAAGTGCTGAATGAATCATCATTAAGCCAATATGGAATTATATTGAGTAAAGGAGAACCAAATGAAACTTTCAATCAAGCAATGCATCCACTTAACGTTAACCACAGCTGCACTATCCACCAGCGTCAATGTCTTGGCCGCGGACAAAGTCAACTTCCAGCTCGACTGGCTACCGGGGGGAGATAAAGCACCGGTTTATGTTGCCGTTCAGCAAGGCTTTTTTGCCGAACAAGATCTTGATGTCACCATTCGACAAGGTAAAGGATCAACCGATGCCATCACTAAAGTTGCCACCGGTACTGCAGACATAGGCTCATCTGATCTCGTGTCACTATTAGTCGCCAAGGCCAATGATGATGTGCCAGTGAAAGCGGTATATTCTGTCTTCAGCAAAGCGCCTTATGCTTTTTATGTATTAGAAGATTCAGGCATTAACTCAGTCAAAGATGTTGCTAATAAAAGTGTGGCAACCTCTCCTTTCACTTCTGCTAACGTATTCTTACCCCTACTGCTGCGTAAAAATCATGTTGATGAAAGCAGCGTAAAAGTCACCAAAGCCGATCCGGGCGCACTCAATCCAATGCTGATCACCGGCAAATCAGATGTAATGATCTCTTGGGTCACCGATACCGTTAAAAACCAAAGCCAAGCTAAGGCAGTAGGAAAGAAATTGAAGATCCTACCTTGGCATGATGCAGGGTTAGATTTTTATTCCTCTTCACTTATTGCCAGTGATCGTTTCTTAGCGGAAAAGCCCGATGTCGCGAAACGCTTTATCAAAGCTTACGCAAAAGCCGTTGCCTATACATGGGAACATCCGCAGCAAAGCGCGCAAGATGTTCATAAAATGGTGCCAGAAGTGGATACGCAACAAGCCGCCGATACTATTATGTCGATTAAAGACTTAGTGATTAATGAAGTCAGTAATAAAGATGGCATCGGTGCCTTTACCCCAGAGCGTCTTGCTGAAACCTGGAAGTGGACAGCGGAAGCTCAACAACTCGACGTCAATAAATTTGATCCTGAAAGCGCTATTTCTCGTGACTTTATGCCGGGAGGTAAATCATGAACCCTTTTGTTTCTTTCAAACAAGTTGGCCACACCTACCACAGTGACAATGGCTCGGTAAAAGTGTTAAACAACGTCAATTTTGATGTTGAGAAGAACCAGTTTATTTCGATCGTTGGTCCTTCAGGTTGTGGTAAATCCACCTTGCTGAGATTACTTTCAGGATTAATGCAATCGACCGAAGGCCAAGTCGAAATCTTTGGCCGCCAAGTCACCGAACCGAGAGAAGACATCGGAATTGTTTTTCAAAAGCCGACCTTACTGCCGTGGAAGAATGTACTCGAAAACGTATTGTTTCCACTCAAACATAAGTTTGGTCATATCACCAATAAAGAGCGTGACTTTGCTAAACAGCTGATCAACAAAGTGGGATTAAAATACTTTCATAACAGCATGCCGGATCAACTCTCCGGCGGTATGCAACAACGAGTAGGCATTGCACGAGCGCTGTTACTTGATCCTGACATTTTAATTATGGATGAGCCATTTTCCGCACTGGATGCACTGACCCGAGAAGAAATGGGCTTTGAGTTACTACGCCTGTGGAATGAGAAGCCTAAAACCGTGTTATTTATTACTCACTCGATATCTGAAGCGGTCTTACTGTCAGACAAAGTACTAGTGATGGGCCCTCGTCCAAGTACCGTGGTAGAAGAAATTAATATCGATCTACCTAGACCTAGAACACTTGAGACCATTCAACATCGACTATTTGCTGAATACACAGGGAAAATCAGAGAGCACTTTTACTCCCCCCCTTCAACTCAGCAAGAAAACGAAAGCAATATCTCTCAAATAAGGACTGTCGCCTAGCCTAAAGCTAACTAGCGATACTCTTTATTCATACGACGTCACTATAAGGAAATAGTATGTCTATTAAAAAGCTTTATAAAAATAGCCTACCATTACTGGCGATGCTGGCTATTCTACCGGTATGGGAAATCATCTGCCGCGCATTTGAGATCCCTAACTTTATTTTGCCAGCACCATCGGCAATCGCAGAAGCCTTTATGCAAGTCTCGGCTGAACGCTGGCTCGATAATCTCTGGGCAACATTAAGAATCGCATTATTAGGGTTTGGCTTATCGCTGTTAGTCAGTATTCCTTTAGCGATAATGATGGTCAGCTCCAAGTTTTTAACTAAAGCGGTTTTCCCACTACTAGTGATCGTACAATCCACACCAGTGGTTGCCATTGCGCCACTACTTATTGTGATTTTAGGTACAGGAGATGCTCCACGTTTAGCCATCACCTGCTTAATTACCTTCTTCCCATTAGTGGTTTCTGCGACAACCGGCATGTTATCTACCCCATCAGAATTAATCGAGTTATCCAAGTCACTCAATGTGTCGCGAGCAAAAACCATTTGGCAAATTCGCCTACCTTATGCCATTCCTCACATCTTTAGTGGTGTCAAAGTGGCCATTACGCTGTCGGTAATTGGCGCGGTTATTTCAGAATTTGTCGCTGCCGAAAAAGGTCTAGGCTACTTTGTTCAATTCTCAACGTCATACTTCAAAATCCCGCAAGCTTTTGCAGCCCTAGTCTTTCTCTCTGCGGTAAGCATGTTGTTATTTAAATCCGCGCATTGGATCCAAAAAGGTTTCTTCGCTTGGAGTTTACCTCAAGATAAAAGCCATTAAGGAGCGAGCCATGACACCAGAACAAGACAAAAAACACTTACAGCAAAGTCTCGATTTAGCTGAAAAAGCCAAGCAGCAAGGCATTCACCCTTTTGCGGCAATTTTAGTCAATGCTCAAGGCGAAGTGTTGCTTAAAGAGATTAATGGCTATCTACCAAATAAAGATATGACCGGCCATGCTGAGCGATTAATTATGACGGAAGCGAGTCAAAAATATCGCCCTGATTATATGAAAGACTGTACTCTGTATATTTCTGCCGAACCTTGCGCTATGTGCGCCGGAGCGATTTATTGGGCGGGCGTAGGGCGAGTGGTTTACGGATTAAGTGAACATCGGCTAAAACAAATCACCGGTAATCACCCCGAGAACCCAACCTTAGATCTACCTTGTCGCACTGTTTTTTCAGCAGGACAACGACCGATGGAAATCATTGGTCCACTGATGGAAGAGCAAGCGGCGCAAATACATGATGGAGTTTGGTAAACCTTCTTATACATAACAGAATAAACACAACAGGAGTAGAAGCGGTCTGTAATGGGTAACCATTGCTGGGCATTGCTCCAATCACTAAGCACACGCTTAACTATTGGAGAAATAATATGACAACGACAGCTTACGCACTGGATGAACTGCAATTTGAAACCACCATCGGCGGAAAAGGGATTGATGCAGAACATAGCAATATTCCCATCATTGATATGAGCCAATTTGAATCTCGCCGAGCTGAGATCACAGAAGAACTATGGCAAGCCGCCACCCAAGTCGGTTTCTTTCAAATTAAAAACCATTCCATTGCTCTAAAAGATATTGAACACGCCTTTCAACTTAGCGAGCAATTGTTCTCTCTTCCTCAACAACAAAAACAGCCGTTAAGCCTAAAACCGGGGAAAAATGCCGGTTGGGAATTTAAGCAACAGGTTCGCCCTTCCACTGGTACTGCCGATCAAAAAGAATCCTACCAAATCACGCGTCCTCACATGGAAGGGATATGGCCAACCCAAGCGCCTCTAGCCATTTTCCAGCAAGACATGCTCAACTTTGAATCTCAAGCATGGCAACTCGGTATGAATATCCTGTCTTGTTTTGCCGATAAACTGGGATTTGAACGCGACTTTTTCACTCAAGTTCACCAACCGAGTTCAGAGCAATATCAAAGTACATTAAGGTTGCTTCACTATTTACCAATGGCGCAACTGCCACAAGACGAAGAACATTGGCGCGCGGGCGCTCATACTGATTTTGATTGTTTGACTATGGTATTCCAACAACCGAATCAAGGCGGACTACAAGTTGCCGCGGGGAAGGATTCTCAGCATCAACAAGTGTGGAGTAATGTAGTACCACAAGCTGGCGTGATCACTTGTAATATTGGCGATATGTTAATGCGTTGGAGTGATGATAAGTTAAAATCGACATTGCACCGCGTTCGTATGCCCTACCCTGAAGAAAATCAAGGTTCACGCTATAGCATGGCATTTTTCTGTCAGGCCAATAAAGATCAAGTGATTCAAGGGCCGAATAAAAAATATCAGGCAATGACTGCCGAAGAGTATTTGAACATGAGAATTCAGGCGAACTTTTCGAAATAAGCTGAATGATAACAAATAAAAAAGGGAGCAATTAATTGCTCCCTTTTATTCATTGACGATTTAATTAAGACTGATGAGCGACGATCTCATCATCTTTCACCGTTAGATGGACTTTCTGTCCAGGAATTAGCTCCCCAGCCAGAATCGAACGAGCCAACGGGTTTTCAACCATTTGTTGGATCGCACGTTTCAATGGACGAGCACCATAAACCGGGTCAAATCCGACTGCTGCAACCAAGGACAACACGTCTTCGTTCACCTCTAATTCATATTCTTTTTCCGCCATACGTTGACGTAGGCGATCAAGTTGAATCGAGGCAATTGACTTAATTTGCTCTTGACCTAATGGATGGAAGACGACACTTTCATCCACACGGTTCAAGAACTCAGGTCTAAAGTGTTGGCTGACGATCTCCATTACTTCGGCTTTCATCGATTCATATGTCGAGGTCATCGCTTTTTCTTGAATTCGATCAGAACCTAAGTTGGATGTCATGATCACCACGGTATTTTTAAAATCTACCGTCCGGCCTTGGCCATCAGTCAAACGTCCATCATCTAACACTTGCAGTAAAATATTAAATACATCTGGATGCGCTTTTTCTACCTCATCAAGTAAAATCACCGAGTAAGGTTTGCGGCGGACCGCTTCGGTTAGGTAGCCACCTTCTTCGTAGCCAACATAACCCGGAGGCGCCCCGACTAAACGAGACACCGAATGTTTCTCCATAAACTCCGACATATCAATACGAACCATCGCATCTTCACTATCAAACATAAAGTTCGCTAATGTTTTACATAGCTCGGTTTTACCTACCCCGGTTGGGCCTAAGAATAAGAAAGAGCCAATCGGTTTATTCGGATCCGATAACCCAGCACGACTACGACGAATCGCATTCGACACTACATCTACCGCTTCTTTCTGGCCAATCACACGTTCATGTAACACCGTTTCCATCGAAAGTAATTTAGCTTTCTCAGCTTCGAGCATTTTCGATACTGGAATACCGGTTTGGCGTGATAGCACTTCAGCAATCTCAGCATCCGTCACGCGATTTTTAAGCAACGTCAGCTCAATATTCTCGGCTTGTGAGGCATTCTCCAATTGCTTTTCTAGCTCTGGGATCTTGCCATACTGCAACTCAGACATGCGTTGCAAATCACCAGCACGACGAGCCACATCCATATCCAATCGAGCCTGTTCCAACTCAGTTTTAATATGCTGAGTACCAGAAAGTGAAGCTTTTTCGGTTTTCCACACTTCTTCTAGCTCAGAATATTCACGCTCTTTCTCTTCCAGTTCTTGGTTAAGAATCGCAAGACGCTTGGTACTTGCTGCGTCACTTTCGTTTAACAGTGCTTGCTGCTCGATTTTTAATTGAATAATACGACGATCTAAACGATCCATCGATTCCGGCTTAGAATCCATTTGGATACGAATGCTCGATGCCGCTTCATCAATCAAATCGATCGCCTTATCTGGCAACTGCCGATCCGATACATAACGATTAGATAAGCTTGCCGCCGCCACAATCGCAGGATCGGTAATTTCAACATGGTGATGCAGCTCATAACGCTCTTTCAAACCACGTAAAATCGCAATGGTATCTTCAACCGTAGGTTCATCCACCAGCACTTTTTGGAAACGACGCTCTAGTGCCGGATCTTTTTCGACATATTGACGATATTCATCCAGCGTCGTCGCCCCCACACAGTGAAGCTCACCACGAGCCAAAGCAGGCTTCAGCATATTACCGGCATCCATAGAGCCTTCGCCTTTCCCCGCCCCCACCATGGTATGCAATTCATCGATGAACAAAATCACGTTGCCGTCTTCTTGTGCCAGTTCATTCAATACCGCTTTTAGGCGTTCTTCAAATTCACCGCGGTATTTCGCACCAGCGATCAATGCGCCCATATCTAACGAAAGCACCCGACGATTACGTAACCCTTCCGGTACTTCGTTATTAACGATACGCAGTGCTAAACCTTCAACGATCGCCGTCTTACCAACACCCGGTTGACCAATCAATACAGGGTTGTTTTTGGTACGACGTTGCAAAACCTGAATGGTGCGACGAATTTCATCATCACGCCCAATCACAGGATCAAGTTTGCCCTGCTCAGCTCGTTCGGTTAGATCAATAGTGTACTTTTCTAACGCTTGACGTTTTTCTTCCGCATTCGGATCGTCAACATTTTGTCCACCACGGATCTCATCAATCGCTTTAGTGACATTCGCTTTATTTAAACCAAACTCTTTAAACATTTTGCCTAGCGGACCGTTATCTTCCACCGCTGCCAGCAAAAATAGTTCAGAAGAGATGTAACTGTCTTTACGTTGTTGAGCAATTTTATCGCAGACGTTTAGTAAGTTACCTAAGCTCTTAGAAGCTTGAACATCACCACCAATACCAGTGACTTTAGGTAATTTATCCAACTCTTGAGCAACTTTAGATCGCAGTTGAGTGGCATCAATTCCTAGCATGGTAAAAATAGGACGAATAGTGCTGCCATCTTGATTAAGCAATGCTTGCATTAAATGCACTGGCTCGATGAATTGATGATCACGGCCTAGCGCAAGAGATTGCGCATCAGAAATGGCAAGCTGGAATTTACTGGTAAATTTATCGAAACGCATAATAAGCCTCCACTCTAAGAAAGTTATCAAAGAGATACATTAGTTATGGCTTATAAATGGATGCTAAGGAGGATCTTTTCAAGTAGAAAAAGTGAATTACTTTATTTACTCAATCCAAATAAAGGTCGCTTGTCTGCCTGTCACGCCATCTCGGCGGTAAGAATAGAAGTTTTCTGGCTCAGAGAAAGTGCAACGTTGGCTAGCAAACACTTGCTCAATTCCAGCTTGGTTTAATCGCTGAGTTGCTAAAATCGACATATCAGCCAACCACTTGTTGGAATGAGATGGATGCTGAATGAAAGCATCTTGGGCATGGCTATCGTGCTGGGTGAAGGTTTGATAAACATCTTCTCCCACTTCAAATGCACTTGGTCCAATTGCAGGACCTAACCAAGCCATCACCTGACTCGGCTTAGTAAATTGCTGCACGGCATTTTCTAAAATACCATCAGCAAGTCCACGCCAACCTGCATGAACCGCTGCAACTTGAGTACCATCAGTATTGGTTAACAGTACTGGTAAGCAATCAGCCGTCATCACAGCACAAACAATTTTATTGTGACTCGTGATTGAACCATCGGCATCTAACACTTGTTGTGTTGGTTTGAATAGTTCAACCACTTTGGTCGAGTGGGTTTGATTTAACCAAACCGGTGACGTCGGCATATTATGCAACTGCACGATTTCATCACGATTGGCTTGAACAATATTGCTGTCATCATTGACGTGCATACCAAGATTTAACCCTTGATAAACACCGGTTGATGCTCCTCCCAAACGAGTAGAGCCAAACGCTTTGACGTTTTTAGGCGCAGGCCAATTGGGTAGAACAATATTATTCATCTCACCTTATTCCTCTTCGAAGTTTTCTTTCGCATCTTTGCGCAATGCTTCCGTCATCACCACCATGTCATGTGGAATCGGCGCATGGAACTTCATTTCTTCGCCCGTTGCAGGGTGAACAAACTTCAACATTACCGCGTGTAGCGCTTGGCGATCAAAACTTCGAATCATATTCGTTAGTTCAGGTGAAGCCCCTTTAGGAATACGCGCACGGCCGCCATAAGCAATATCACCTAATAATGGATGTTGAATATATGACATGTGAACACGGATTTGGTGAGTACGGCCCGTTTCAAGACGTAAACGAATACGAGTATGAACACGGAAATGCTCCGCCACACGGTAGTGAGTGACCGCTGGTTTACCTAATTCGTTTACCGCCATTAAGGTACGTTTGTTTGGGTGACGACCAATTGGCTTTTCAACCATGCCACCGGCAGTCATATTACCAAGGATGATTGCTTCATATTCACGAGTGATTCTACGTTTTTGCAAGGCACGAACTAAGCGAGTTTGTGTTTGAACCGTTTTCGCCACTACCATCAAACCGGTAGTGTCTTTATCTAAACGGTGCACAATACCTGCTCGAGGTACTTCAGCAATCGCAGGGTAGTGGTGCAACAATGCATTCAATACCGTGCCATCCGGCGTACCTGCGCCCGGGTGAACAACAAAATCTCTAGGCTTATTAATTACTAATAAATGATCGTCTTCATAAACGATATCAAGAGGAATATCTTGAGCTTCCCAACGTTCTTCATCTTCAAGTTCGGCTAACAAAGTAATCGCTTCCCCGCCCATAACGCGGATACGAGGTTTAGTGATGACTTCACCGTCCACTTGAACCTTGCCTTCAAGCAACCATTCTTTTAAGCGTGAACGTGAGAATTCTGAAAATAATTCGGCAATCGCTTGATCTAAGCGTTGACCTAATTGAGAATCTTTAACTGTATCGGTGCGTGTTATCTGCTGAGCCATATCGAACTTTTTAAAAAACCATGAGACTAATACCCATTAATATGGATAAAATAGGGCTATTCACCGTTATTGGTAAAATAGTGTTATTCACTATTGTATCTGTTAAGTTGTAAGAAGTAACGGACGCGATAAATTTAATTCAAGGAATTTTCTCCTCACGATGAAACGCCAATACCTTTTGGGACTTATTTCCCTACTCTTTCTTGCTGGCTGTGCTGACAACAAAGACGCAGTACCAGACATTCCGCCATCGGATCTTTACACTCAAGCTCAACAAGAACTTCAAGCTGGTAGCTGGGCTGGAGCAATTAAAAAGTTCGAAGCATTAGATTCTCGCTACCCATTTGGTCCATATTCAGACCAAGTACAGTTAGATTTGATTTTTGCCTACTACAAAAATGGTGACTACCCACTAACTTTAGCCACAATTGAGCGATTTACCCGTTTAAATCCGACTCATGAACGTTCTGACTGGGTGTTATACATGCGCGGCTTAACTCATATGGCGCAAGATTCAAACTTTATGCACTCGCTATTTAACATGGATCGTCACGATAGAGATCCTGAGCCAGTAAAAGCGGCCTTTATTGATTTCAAACGTTTACTAGAGCGCTACCCTGATAGCCTATATGCGGCAGATTCACGTGCTCGTTTGAATTCATTAAAAAACCGTTTAGCCGAATATGATCTCTCTTCTGCCGATTTTTATTTACGTCGCGAAGCTTGGGTGGCTGCGATCAACCGCTGCCAAGAGATCCAAAAGACCTACCCGGATACTATTGCAGCGCGAGATTCATTAAAGATACAGCTAGAAGCCTATAAAGAGCTTGGGTTAGATGATGCGGTTAAACGTACTGAACAACTTATCGAGCTTAACAAAAAGAAGTAGTCGAATACTGAAAGCGTAATCGAATAGAGAAACAACGAAAAAGCAGCTTCGGTTGCTTTTTTTGTTTTAAAAAATGGATAAATGAGAGTTTGAGTAGGTGTAGTACAGTAAAGATGTGTAGATAAAATAAGCGCCCTAATTTCAGGCTCAAACAGCGTCCCTAAAAACGTTAATCTCTAGTAGCCATTCCATTTAATCTACTTAAATTCAGATAAATAACAAGCCTTTTCAACCTCTAATATCACCAGCTTTTGTCTAGGATCACATTTACTTCATCAAGCCATAAATCCATTATAAAACTTGATATTGATCACGTTTATTTCAGCGCAAAACAGTAATCTGAAGTTAACGAATCAAGGACAAAGAGGATAAATAGCCTATGAAACTAAACATTACTGGTAAGAATATTGAAGTGACCTCTTCCATCCGTGACCATATTGAGGCTAAGTTTAAAAAATTAGAAAAATGGCAAATTGATCTGATTAGTTGCCAAGCTACCATCAGTACAGAGCCAGGTAAACAACAGAAAATTGAAGCCACAATTAGTGTGCCAAAAGGACAACTGGTTGCTTCCGCATCCAATGAAGATTTATACAAAGCGATTAATGAGGTAGAGCAAAAACTCGAACGGCAACTTAATAAGCTCAGCCATAAACCTGAAGCAAAACGTGCTCAGACAGAAAAACCAGAATTAGAAGAAGAGATCGAAGAAATTTAAGATTCAATAGACACGAATGGTATGGCGCTCAATTGAGCGCCATTTTTTTGCTTGACGCTTTCCCTGCGCTTGCTTATGGTACTGTCTCATCCAAGGAAATTAATACTATGCATTCATTTACTCTGTTCTTTTTTGGCTTCTTTTTTCCATCCTAATCGGTGGGGCTAGATGTCGTTTTAAAAATAAGCCAAAAACGGACAGAAAGCCTCCCACTCTGGGGGGCTTTTTTATAGGAAATACACATGACCAAGCAGCACAGCTCTTCTTCACCAAGTACCAACGACTCTCAACCTAGCCTATCTTTAGAGGCGATTCGACTTCGCTTAAATGAACTCGATGACCAACTGCTAAAAATCTTATCTGAGCGCCGGTCATTAAGTCTTGATGTCGCCAAAAGCAAAGTCGAAACGGCCAAGCCTGTTCGTGACGCGCAACGTGAGCAAGAACTGCTGGTCAAACTGATTAATAATGGCAAAGATAAATATCAACTCGATGCACCTTATATCACTAAGATTTTTCACACCATTATTGAAGATTCCGTACTACTGCAGCAAGCCTACCTACAGAACCTAGCCAATCCACAAGAAATCCGTAAGCCGTTAGCTCGGGTGGCTTTCTTAGGTTCTAAAGGCTCTTATTCACACCTTGCTAGTCTTGAATATTTCAGCCGCAAAAACACCGAACTGATTGAGATTAACTGTAAGCACTTTCAAGAAGTCACCTCAACCGTTGAATCAGGCCATGCAGATTTCGGCGTACTACCTATTGAAAACACAAGTTCAGGTTCCATCAATGAAGTGTATGACCTACTACAACATACGACGCTATACATTGTGGGTGAGATGACATTGCCAATTGAGCATTGCTTATTAGCCCCGCAAGAGATGCGCCTAGAAGACATCAAAACGCTTTACTCTCACCCTCAACCTCACCAACAATGCAGTGAGTTTTTAAGTCGCTTAGACGATGTTTCATTAGAATCATGTGTCAGTACCGCGGATGCGATGCAAAAAGTGAAAGAACTTAAGCGCCCAGATGTCGCGGCAATTGGTAACTCAACCACCGGCAAACTTTACGGCTTACAAGTCGTGAAAGAAAACATTGCTAATCAAACCGAAAACCACACACGCTTTATTATCGTGGCACGTAAGCCTATCGAAGTATCGACTCAAATCCCGGCCAAAACCACGCTGATCATGTCGACTTCCCAAGAAGCGGGCTCGCTAGTACAAACCTTGTTAGTGCTGCAACGTTACGGTATCAATATGACAAAACTAGAGTCACGTCCAATCATGGGCAACCCTTGGGAAGAAATGTTCTATGTCGATTTAGAAGCGCATTTAGATTCAGTCGAAATGCAGCAATCGATCAGCGAATTAACCAAAATCACTCGCCACCTAAAAGTGCTGGGGTGCTACCCAATCGAAAACATCAAACCGACTCAAGTCAAACTGGAAGGCTAAATGAAAAGCTGTAAAAAAGTGGTGGTCGCCTCATTAAACCCAGCCAAAATAAAAGCGGTAGAAAGCGCCTTTACTGCCAGTTTTCCTGAGACTGAATTTCTATTTGAAGGGGTGTCGGTCGCCAGTGAAGTACCGGATCAACCAATGAATGATCAGGAAACTAAACAAGGGGCGCTGAACCGAGTACACAATGCTCAAACGGCAATCTCGGATGGCGATTTTTATGTTGGATTAGAAGCGGGAATTGCAGAACCGTTTACTTACGCTTGGATGATTATCGAAAGTAGCCCTAGCGTAGGGAAGATACAACGCGGTGAATCACGTTCAGCTTGCTTAATGCTGCCCCCAGTAGTGCTTGAGAAGGTCAAACAAGGCAAAGAGCTAGGCCATGTCATGGATGAAGTCTTTGCGACTGACAACATTAAACAAAAAGGTGGTGCGATAGGCTTGCTAACACACCACCAATTGACCAGAAGTTCGGTTTACCATCAAGCGCTAGTTCTGGCATTGATTCCATTTTTAAATGCCGAACACTTCCCGCTTTAAACTATCTCGATAATTAAGCCTTATCCGCAGCAGCTTGCAACATCGCTTGCAGTTGCTGCTTTTGCTCTGGTTGCAGCTTTTTCAGCTCAGAAGAACCACGAGTAATCGTCGCGACACCAACCCCTAGCATTTGACTAATTTGACGCTGAGAGCACTCACCTTTCATCAGCTCATGTAAGATATTCATACGAGCTAATAAGGCTTCTCTCTCATCATAGGTTAATAGCATCGACAGTAAAAAATCCAACTGTTCTTGCTGACAAGAATGCCCTAGTAGCGCCAATACATCTTGCCAATTAACAAATTCAGGTGCCGGTTCATCATTATGGATTTGCTGCTTTGATTTATCCATCAGATTAATATTTTTCCTTTACTTCTTGAGGGGTTAAAAACGCCCCACCTTGACCAAGCAAATTACGATAATAGGTTTCAAACATTAGAATATTTTGCACATAACCACGTGTTTCATCAAAAGGAATCGCTTCAATAAATGAGTACGCATCAACACTTTGATTAGTACGTGCGCGCCACTGTTTCACGCGGTACGGTCCTGCATTATAAGCGGCAAAAGCAAAAATTCTATTATGATTAAAGTCATCCAGTAAGCCACCAAGATAAGAACTGCCTATCTCAATGTTCTTTTGGATATCATACAACTCGTCAGCACCACTGTATTCTAGGTCATACACATCTGCAGTATGCTGAGCGGTTGTCGGCATAATTTGCATGATCCCTCTCGCGCCAACGGGAGAGCGGGCTTCGACATCCAAAGCACTTTCTTGACGCGCCAAAGACATCAAGGTAATGAGTGGAACATTGTTTTGTTCTGAATAGAAGTTAAACCACCAGCGGTGCGCAATTGGAAAACGTAGACTCGTGTAATCCCACATTTTCGCTTCAATCGTTCCTACTACAGCAAAATTATGCCAGCGCTTATTGGTGGCGTACTTCACTAATGCTTTCTTTTCACTTTTGGTGCTGTGCCATAACAACCAACGCCATTCACTTTTCGCCGCATAAATTTTATCGACCGCGATCATTTCAGCAATCCGATCAAGCGCTACTTGGTTTTTCGAAATATCAGGCAGTTTTTCATTCAAAATCTTACTTTGATAGCGAATTGGCTCACCCAGCAAGTCTGCTGCGGCAGCACTATAAAAGTTACGCTGGCCTAACATCTTCTTTAAACGTTGAGTCGCTTGTTTATCTTTACCTTGAGCAAACTCCACTCGCGCTAACCAGTATTGCCAACGCAAGCTTTCCTGGTCCTCTTTCGGCAGCTTATTGATCCATTGAGATAAATCATGCCAGTCACCATTTTGAATCGCAATACGAGCGCGTCGTTCAAGACGATTGGTTAGCCCTTGCTTGCTCAGCATTTGATCGCGCCATTTTGCTAGCTTACTTGAACTGGTGTTCATCAACCAAGCACTGGCGTAGTTAGATAATTCAACCTGCGCAGACTGAGGCAACTTTTGCCCTTTTATTACCTGATCGTAATCTTCCACCGCTTTAGCAGTATCTTTACGAATTAATTGTCTAAATGCATATTCGGTTAACTGCTGGTTGAATGGGGTAATTTTTGACTTTTTACTGAACTCTAATACCTGACTTGGATCGGCATATAAAGCTTGTAGATCTTTCGATTGACGCTTAGCTTGCTCGCTAGTCAGCATATTATCTAGATATTTGAATAAGCGTGAATTGCTCGATTTGAAACCGAGTAACATACGCTGCAAAATGATCTCATCATCACGCAAGCCAGCTTTCGCCCATTCATCAAACAAAGGATCACAAGCCGAAGACACACTACTTCCGGTTAGCCATAAATCTTGCGCGCCTTTATAAGCTTGTTCTTTTTCACCTTGCGTCCACTTAGCAAAATAGTAGTGGCAACGATATCGTTGATCTCTAGGCTCTTCGGTTTGATATTCCGTTAGTAACTTCCATTGGTTGGTTTTGGCTAACGCATCAAGATAATTGGCCCTTACGCGAGCTGAAAATGGAAAAGATTGGTACTTTTCAGTAAAGCTATTCACCTCTTCAGGTGTTCGATGTTCGATATCGGTCAGAAAAACTCGGTAATCCACATAAGGCGTTAACGGATAATTGGCAATTTGTGGACGAAGTTCTTGATACGCCTGCACATCGTCTTTATCGAGTAAGTCTTGAGCTTGCTCATAAATTTGCCTTTGAAGCTCAAGTGGTGATAATTTTTTCTCTGTTGAATCAGTAATTTTAGACTCTTTCACGTGAGTAGCACTAATCGACTGAGCAGTAACGGAAGCGGCCGATAACGCTGCACTCACCGATACCACACAAAGAAATAAAGTCTTTTTACAATTCAGCATGAACTTGACACTTCCCTGATAATGAATTCACAAATCACGTGAAATTATAAATATTGATAAATTTTAATGAGTTGAGTTCACTGTTACTTTCAAAAAAAAACAACTTACTCGATAAGCATAATACCCTTGTTTACATTCATCTAGTGTGAATCTTATGTGAGAAAGAGTAAACTAAGCTTTTCAATTTATTCTCAAGAATAGGATCCGAGCGGCTATGGCTGAATACGTCTATACCATGTCTCGTGTGAGCAAAATTGTGCCACCGAAACGTCAAATATTGAAAGATATCTCACTAAGCTTTTTTCCTGGTGCCAAAATTGGTGTTCTAGGCCTAAACGGTGCAGGTAAATCGACCCTACTTCGTATCATGGCTGGTATTGATACCGATATTGATGGTGAAGCACGCCCTCAACCAGGTCTTAATATTGGCTACCTTCCTCAAGAACCGATACTGGATGAATCTAAAACGGTACGTGAAATTGTAGAAGAAGCGGTGGCAGATGTCGCAGATGCATTAAAACGAATTGATGCGGTTTACGCAGCCTACGCTGAACCTGACGCCGATTTTGATGCGCTTGCGAAAGAACAAGGCGAACTGGAAGCATTAATCCAAGCTAAAGATGGTCACAACCTAGAAAATGCTCTAGAGCGTGCCGCAGACGCCCTTCGTCTTCCTGAATGGGATGCCAAAATTGAACACCTTTCTGGTGGTGAACGTCGCCGTGTGGCTATTTGTCGTCTATTGCTTGAAAAGCCAGATATGTTACTACTTGATGAACCAACCAACCACTTAGATGCTGAATCTGTCGCTTGGCTTGAGCACTTCCTAGTCGATTACAGCGGAACTGTGGTAGCGATCACCCACGACCGTTACTTCCTGGATAATGCTGCTGGTTGGATTTTAGAGCTTGACCGTGGTGAAGGTATTCCATGGCAAGGTAACTACACCTCATGGTTAGAACAAAAAGATGAGCGTTTAGCGCAAGAAGCGTCATCTGAAAATGCTCGTAAGAAAACCATCGAGAAAGAGTTAGAGTGGGTTCGTCAAAATCCAAAAGGCCGTCAAGCGAAATCCAAAGCCCGTATGGCGCGCTTTGAAGAGCTGAACCAAACCGATCACCAAAAACGGAATGAAACCAACGAGCTGTTTATTCCGCCAGGTGAACGTTTAGGCGATAAAGTGCTTGAAGTGAAAAACCTAACCAAGTCATTTGGTGATCGCGTTCTTATTGATAACCTCTCTTTCAGCATGCCGAAAGGTGCCATTGTTGGTATCGTTGGTGCCAACGGTGCGGGTAAATCAACGCTATTCAAAATGTTAAGTGGTACTGAGCAACCAGATTCAGGCACCGTTGAACTAGGTGAAACAGTGAAACTGGCTTCGGTTGATCAATTCCGTGACAGCATGAATGATAGCAACACCGTTTTCCAAGAAATCTCGGAAGGCTCTGATATCATCAAGATCAACAACTTTGAAATTCCAGCGCGCGCTTACTGTTCACGCTTTAACTTCCGTGGTTCTGATCAACAAAAAATCATTGGTGAGCTTTCTGGTGGTGAACGTAACCGTGTCCACCTTGCCAAACTGCTTAAAGCCGGCGGCAACGTGTTACTACTCGATGAACCAACCAATGATTTGGACGTTGAAACGCTACGTGCACTTGAAGAAGCCTTACTTGAGTTTCCAGGTTGTGCCATGGTTATCTCGCATGACCGTTGGTTCCTAGACCGTATCGCCACGCACATTCTTGATTACCGTGATGAAGGCCAAGTGAACTTCTACGAAGGTAACTACACTGAGTACAGCGAGTGGTTGAAACAAACTTTAGGTGCAGCGGCTGCTGAACCTCACCGCATCAAGTATAAGCGTGTAACTAAGTAGTTATGGACTAGGTAGTCATCTATTAGCCTGCCTAAACTGCTACCAACCACTAAAGCCATTGCTCTATGTGATGGCTTTATTTTTTCTGTTTAGATTTCCGAATTGGTTTCCTCGTCTCAAAATGAGAACAGCGCTGTAAATTTTATCGCCTAATTTAGCCCAACCTTTTCCCACCCCACAAATTGCTGTAGACCATAAGCTATCCAGATTTTTAACCTTGTGTGCTTTATGTCTGACTTAGATTCCACATTGCCGAACAGCCTACACTCTCGCATTACCGCCAAGCGCGAACAGAGTATTTGGCCTATGATGATCTTTAAGCACATAGTAGGCCAAAAGCTATTCAAATTATTCTCGATTGCTTCGATTATTTTTTTATTTTCAACCACATGGATAGCCATTACTCAGTGGCAAAATAGCCGAAATGAACTCGATATTCTCAACCAAGAATTACAATTCTATAAAGAGCAGTACCAGCAGCAACTTGTCACCAATCAAAATCTGCAAGACGCTTTACAGGAACAAGCTCATGATCAGATCGATAACCTTAGCGATAACTCAATCGCGCCCCCTGCAGTCAACTTCGAACAAGCTCTCGCAACAATAGGCAACTCACAGCAAATTACCTTCCCTCTGCCACCAGCGATTGAAGCTAGCTTGTTTCGCATGATCCCCAATGATATTCCGGTCGACTATCGACGAATATCCTCGCCTTACGGAGACCGACTACACCCCATTAGCGGAAAATGGAAACGACACCTAGGTACCGATTTAACCTGCCCACTTGGCACACCTATTTTTGCAACCGCCGATGGCGTAGTTGAAATGACCCGCGCCAGCAACCAAGGTTACGGCAACTTATTAAAGATTCGTCATGGCTTGGGCTTTGCCACTCTCTATGCTCATCTAAACCAATTTGCAGTCAAGCCGGGGCAATTTGTCGAGAAAGGTGACCGAGTAGGATTTTGTGGCACCAGTGGCAACTCAACAGGTTCACATTTGCACTACGAAGTTCGCTTTATTGGCAAAACCTTAGATCCACAAGATTTTATGCAATGGCAACCCGAAAACATCGAGCAGCTATTTAACAAGCAATCATACGTTCCTTGGGCAAACCTAGTTAAGCAGCTTAATCGCACGGTTAACTTGCAACTACTCTTGGCAATGAGTAGCAAGCAACCCATCAATGATATTGCAAACCAACCAAGCAAACTCACCAGACAAGAGAAAATAAAGAGAAAAGAAGGATTACAAGATTTTGGGATAGAAGAAGGTGGATGGGTAACAGTGGAAGAATAAAGAGCCTTGTTTTATCAATAAGAAAATATCGATAATAGAAGGCTCAAATATAATTAACTAATCACTTGCCGCGATGCATTGCATCATTCGCTTGCTTTAACAAGTTTTGGCTTTCACGCATAAATTGCTGAGAGTAGTCTCCATACCATTCCGATACCGAATTAAACTGCTTAACAAATTCTGCTTTATTACGATGATCTAAAATTTCAATGGCTTCGCCAAAGCGTTGATGGAAGCGTTTGATCATGTCGATGTTGCGTTGTGACGACATGATAATATCGCCGTACAAATCAGGATCTTGCGCAAATAGACGACCTACCATTGCCAGCTCTAAACGATAAATCGGAGAGCTTAGCTGTACTAAGGTATCGAGATTTGGGTTTTCTTTAGATAAATGCAAACCATAAGCAAAAGAAGTAAAGTGACGCAGCGCTTGAATCAAAGTCATGCCGTTATCATGCTCTTCTGCATCAATCGCACAAATACTCGCACCCCAAATTTCAAATTGCTTAAGCAACCATTGATAAGCTTCAGGTTGGCGACCTTCACTACAAATAATTACCTGTTTTGCCATGCTTGGAATATCTGGGCCAAACATCGGGTGCAAACCAACCACTGGGCCAGTATGTGCTTCAAGCATTGCAGCAAGCGGTTCTGCTTTAATCGAGGTTAAATCACATAGAATGCAGTCGCTTGGTAATGCCGGTAGTTTTTTAATTACCGAGTCAGTTAAGTGAATTGGCACGCTGACCACCACCATTCCTGCATCTTTAACGATTTCTTCTGCGTTCGCCCAGTCTTGACTACCTAAGATTTTCACCTGATAACCAGAAAGCTCAAACATGCGCTTAAATAAGCCGCCGAGCTGACCATTACCACCCACAATCACAATAGATCGCAATTCAGGGTTTAGGCACTTAAAGCCGGAATCTTTTTCACTGGCGTAAGACTCACGCATAGTACGGCGCAGAATATCTTCAATTAGTTGCGGTGGAACGCCACGCTTTTCCGCCTCTTCACGACGAGAAGCCAACATCGCCGCTTCACGATCCGGTGCGTAAATCGGTAAACCATGTTTGCTTTTTACTTCGCCGACCTTTTCTACCAAAGACAAACGTTGAGCCAGAAGCTCAACGATTTGTTTGTCCACGGCGTCGATTTGATCTCTTAATTCATTTAATTCAACGGCCATTTATTTTTCCTAACTTCATAATACCCAAAGTAATTGGAGTTGCAGTGAGGCGACAAGTGAATGAGGCCCCATGAGCATAGCTTGCCTATGTGATTGGGGTGAATAACACAGTTAACAAAGCTGCAGCTTCAAGTACGCAGGGTATAGTGCTTAATTCCTTTTGATACCCCTACTCTACCCTTTTAAGCGGTTTTGTAAAAACGGAACTAATTCTTTATGTGCATGACGTAACAAGGTTTCGGTGGTATCCCAGTTAATACAAGCATCGGTAATCGATACCCCGTATTGCATTTCAGACAATGGAATATCAGAACCTTGATTGCCCTCATTAATATGGCTTTCAATCATTAGGCCAATAATCGACTTATTGCCTTCGCGAATTTGGTGAATCACATCTTCTGCCACTAGTGGCTGGCGACGGTAATCTTTACGTGAGTTGGCATGACTACAATCAACCATCAATGCGGCATCTAATCCATGTTTCGCCATCTCTTGTTCGCACTCATTAACCGACACTGAATCGTAGTTGGTTTGCTTGCCGCCACGTAGAATCACATGACCATTGCCATTACCTTGGGTTGTCAGTAATGCGACTTGACCATCACTATCAATCCCCATAAAACGGTGGCTAGAAGAAGCGGCTTGCATCGCATTAATGGCGGTACCTAAACTGCCATCGGTGCCATTTTTAAAGCCAACCGGAACCGATAAGCCACTGGCCATTTCACGGTGAGTTTGAGATTCTGTAGTACGCGCGCCAATTGCAGCCCAGCTGAATGTATCACCAAGGTATTGAGGACTGATAGGGTCCAATGCTTCAGTCGCTAGTGGAATTTCCATTTCGGCTAAATCGACTAATAGCTGACGAGCAATATGCAGACCTTGTTCAATATCGAATGAGTTATCCAAATGCGGATCGTTAATCAAACCTTTCCAACCAACAGTAGTACGTGGTTTTTCAAAGTAAACACGCATCACTAGGTAGATTTGATCATCCAGTTGCGCTGATAATGCTTTAAGACGTTTTGCGTATTCTTTGGCAGCATCGATGTCATGAATTGAACACGGACCACAAACAACCAGCAAACGGTGATCTTTCTTATGTATAATGTCAGAGATAGTTTGGCGTGATGATTGAATAAACTGACGAGCATTCTCACTTAATGGAATTTTCTTTTTTAGTTCATTCGGCGTGATAATGACTTGTTCATCGCTGATGTTGATATTGCTTAATTCGCTTTTGTACATAATGTCACCTGTAAATTTTTTAATACACTGGATATCTGAGTCAACTCTCAGCGTTTGATGACTCCAAATTAACAGCATTAACAAAGTTTGCAAGCGCCACCAGCCTGAAAACCTCAACACCAAACATCGTAAATAAAAATAAACACCTGTATTTTTAAATTTACAAAACGTGAATATCATCCACTTTAGCCAATGAGCTATAAACCAATAAACTCGGTACTATGGACTTAATACTTTCTCTACTTCAACAAATGTGCGTCTACCTAGTGCTGGCTTATATGCTCAGCAAAACGCCGATCTTTTTACCTTTGTTGAACATTTCCTCTCGCTTATCTCATAAGTTCAGTTGCTATGTTTTATTCTCATTGTTTTGCATTATGGGAACCTACTTTGGTTTACACATCAATGATGCAATCGCGAATACTCGAGCCATTGGCGCAGTGATGGGTGGTTTATTTGGCGGCCCGATTGTTGGCTTTGCGGTAGGCTTTACTGGCGGAATGCATCGTTATAGTTTAGGCGGATTCACCGATGTCGCTTGCGCGATCTCAACCACCGCAGAAGGGTTAATTGGCGGGCTACTACACCTCTACCTAGTAAAAAAAGATAAAGCTGAGCAACTGTTTAATCCTATCATCGTATTGGCGATCACTTTTGTTGCCGAAGCCGCCCAAATGCTGATCATCATTTCCGTCGCCAAGCCATTTGATCAAGCTTATGCCCTTGTTTCCAATATTGCCGCGCCAATGATCATTGCTAACTGTGTTGGCGCAGCATTGTTTGTCAGCATCTTGCAGGATAGAAAAACCATCTATGAAAAATATTCTGCCACCTTTTCTCGCCGCGCATTAACCATTGCTGAGCGCAGTGTCGGGATTTGGAATTCAGGCTTTAATTCGGTCAATGCTGAAAAAATTGTTCGTATTATTTATGAAGAAACCAATGTAGGTGCAGTGGCAATTACTGATAAAGATAAAATCTTAGCCTTTATCGGCCTTGGCGATGATCACCACAAACCGAATACCCCTATCTCTTCCGAGTGCACTATTCAAGCGATGGAACAAAACCGCGTGATGTATCTCGATGGACGAGAAACCCCTTACCAATGTTCTCTGTCGCCAAACTGCAAACTCGGCTCAGTTTTAGTGATCCCATTAAGAGCTGGTAAAGAAGTGATCGGGACGATTAAGCTTTATGAGCCGAAACGTAAGCTACTGTCTAATATTAACCGTTCAATGGGCGAAGGGATTGCGCAACTTCTCTCTAGCCAAATTCTGTATAACGATTTCCAACGTCAACAAGCCTTACTAAGCCAGGCGGAAATTAAATTATTACAAGCTCAAGTAAACCCGCACTTTTTATTTAATGCGCTAAATACCATCAGTGCGATTATTCGTCGCGATCCCAATAAAGCGCGTGAACTGATCCAACATCTTTCGCACTTCTTTAGAAGCAACTTAAAACAGAATATTGAAACCGTTACTTTTAAAGAAGAACTGGCACATGTGAATGCCTACCTCACCATTGAAAAAGCCCGTTTTACCGACCGCTTAGAAGTGGAAGTCAATATTGATGAGGCATTGCTTGAAAAATCATTGCCTAGTTTTACCCTACAACCTTTAGTTGAAAATGCGATTAAACACGGTATTTCGAATAAACTGGAAGGTGGTAAAATCCGCATTGTAAGCCAACGAAATTCACTCGGTTATCGGATCGTAGTGGAAGATAATGCGGGCAGTTTTATTCCGCCGCAGCCCGATCATGAAGGTTTAGGAATGGAAATAGTGGATAAGCGTTTGACCAATCATTTTGGACCAACCGCCGCACTGCAAACCCATTGTCATAAAGATCAATTTACTCGTATGAGTTTTCTGATCCCTTACGAAAAAATTGGTCAATAAAGGATAATCAATGCTAACTGCAATCGTCATTGATGATGAACTATTCGCTCGTGAAGAACTCACCGAATTATTACAAGAAACTGGTCTGGTAGAAGTGATTGCCCAAGCTAGTAATGCGATTGAAGGCTTAAAGCAAATCAATAGCTTAAAACCTGAGGCCGTTTTCGTTGATATTCAAATGCCGCAAGTCAGTGGCATTGAATTACTCGGCATGCTTGATCCCGATACTATGCCGCACGTTATTTTTGTCACCGCATTTGACCAATACGCCATTCAAGCATTTGAAGACAATGCCTTTGACTACCTGCTAAAACCGGTCGACCCCAAGCGACTGGATAAAAGTATTCAACGTTTGCTCAAAGCCGGACAAAACAAAGAAGCGCTGCATACTCAAGCGCAAATCGAAGCCCTGACACCAAAGCGCTTACAACAAGTGCCTTGCATGGGCCACAACCGGATCATGATCATTCCACTGCAAGAAATTGAGTCAGCATTTAGCGATCTTTCAGGCGTTCATATTCAAACCGCCCAGCAAACCGCCACCAGCCAATTAACACTTAAAACATTGGAAGAAAAAACGGAACTACTACGCTGTCATCGCCAGTATTTGATCAATACGCAAAAGATCAAAGAGATCAAACTACTCGATAACGGTTTAGGCGAAGTGATCACCCAAAGTGGACAAGTGGTACCCATTAGCCGTCGCTATTTGAAACCACTGAAAGAAGAGTTGGGAATAGTGTAAAAGTTCCTAGTAACGAGTTCCTAGATTCGCTTCGCTACTAGAAAGAGCATGGTAGTTACGGGTCGCGTGAACGCTTCGCTTAGTGTTGCGAGAAAAGCTTTCCATGCTATCCGAAAAACGTTTCTCGGTATTCGTGGCTCGATAGTGTTTCCGAGCCACGAGAAGCAAAGCGCCCTAGCAACGAGATTCGCTAAAACCCTCTCAACTGAATCCGGCGCAAAAACTCCGTCATAATGCGATCATAAAGCAAATCACCTAACCACAGATCTTCGACTTTATTGTCAATACTAGGATTGTCGTTCACTTCAATTACATACACGTGACCATCAATTTCTTTTAGATCGACGCCATATAAACCGGAACCAATTAAGTTCGCCGCTTTCACTGCGGTATCGACTACGTTCTTAGGCACTTGTTTCAAGTCTAACGTATCAAAGCTACCAGAGGTTGTACGTCCGCTATTATGATGTTGGTAAATCTGCCAGTGACCGCGGCTCATGTGATAACGGCAGGCATAAATCGCTTGTCGATTCATCACTCCAATTCGCCAGTCAAAATCGGTTGGCATAAAGGCTTGCGCTAAAATCAACGCACTCTTATCAAACAATTCCGCCGCTTTAGCTTCTAAGGTTGATTCATCGGTCACTTTGACTACACCCACTGAAAATGCGCCATCCGGAATTTTTAGCACTAAAGGTAAAGACATGTGTTCTAGCAAACTTTGCTTCCAGTTCGGATCAAAGCTACGTAAAATCATCGACTTCGGCGCAGGTACATTGTGTCTATCCAGTAACTCAGTCAGGAATACTTTATTAGTACACTTCATGATCGATTCAGGATCATCCATCACCACTAAACCTAGCTTTTCCGCTCGCTTAGCAAAACGGTAGGTAAAGTTACTGATGTTAGTGGTGGCGCGAATAAATAAGCCATCAAACTCACTCAAACGCGAAAAGTCATCGACGGTAATCGTCTGCAGGCTCATCCCCAAACGATTGGCAGCTTTCTTAAAACGATTAAGCGCCACTGAATCTGACGGTGGCATTTTTTCTTCCGGATCCACCAGCATCGCAATGTCATAACGATATTGTTTACTTGGTTTCGGTGAACTACGCCACACTTTATTGGAGAACAACTCTAACGACTGAGCAAACACATCTTGTTCTTGATTGTTTAAATCTTGAAACGGAAACGGCGCAACCTTAGCTAATTGCCACTGCTTACCATGCTTTTTCAATTCGATATCTAACACTGGGATCATAAAGTGCTCAAACAAACGACGAGCGACTTTTTCTAGCCCTTTAATATTGGTGCGACCAAAATACACTTTACCGGCTACTTGCTCTGCATCAACAAAGTGTTTATTCAGGTCTTGTTCAGGAAGAGAGATGACAAATGGCTGATTAACATCATTGATCGCCATGACTCTAGGAATAACCCGATGCCCACGCGCTTCGGCCAATAATGAACAATAATAACCATTACTCATGTAGCCATAATCACGGCATAAATTAAGAACTTGCACGCTTTTATGCTTTTCTGATTTATCCGATAAGAAGCTAGGTTGAAGATACTGATCGACGGTGACAACTTGGTCAGAAGGAAAGTACTGACGCCAGTCGCTGTCTTTATCTGTCACAATAACAAAATTTGCCATGAATCCATTTTCCTCTAGCAAAAAAACAATTTGTCGTATCTAATCATTAAGCCGTGATCTTGAAGTAAGACACGCGCCATGATCATTATCAGGTGGGGCAGTAAGATGGAATTTCGCCGAGCAACGCTACAAGATTTACCCGCTTTAATTGAACTAGAAAACCTAGTATTCAGCAGTGATACCATTGCGCCAAGACAAATGAAACGCTTTATTCAATCTCAACATAGCATGGTGTTTGTGGCTCAACAGCAGCAACAAATAGCCGGTTATGCTCTTCTCCTTTTCCATCAAGGAACACAACTGTCTCGCCTTTATTCTATTGCGGTTAACCCGGAGTTTCGTGGCCAACAAATCGCTCAGCAACTGGTTGAAATTTGCGAACAATCTGCTTTAGAACAAGGTTCAACCACATTACGCCTAGAAGTCAGAAATGACAATATTGCCGCGAAGAATTTATATCAAAAGCTCGGCTACAAACCATTAAAAGTGCTGATCCATTATTACGATGATTTAGCCGATGGAATTCGAATGCAAAAGCGTTTGACCGCCAGCCAACCTAAAACTTTATTGACGATGCCGCTGTATATTCAAACCACGCCTTTCACTTGTGGCGCGGCTTGTTTATTGATGGCATTTTCAACCTTAGATAAACAATTTCAGCTCGGACGAAAAGAAGAATTACAGCTGTGGCGTGAGGCCACCACCATTTTTATGGCAGGAGGTCACGGAGGTTGCAGCGGACATGGTTTGGCGTTAGCTGCTAAGAAACGTGGCTTTGAAGTTGAGCTCTGGACTCAATCACAATCGACACCTTTTATTGATAGCGTGCGCGATGCAAATAAAAAAGAAGTGATTGAAATTGTTCACCAAGATTTCTGCCAACAAGCGGAAGCGCTCGGTATTGCGTCGATTAGCGCCCCACCGAATAATCAGCAAATTGAACAATGGATTGAGCAAGGCAAGTGCGTACTATTATTAATCAGCACGTATCGATTTAATGGCTACAAAGAGCCGCATTGGATTATTTTATCCGGCATGAATGAACAGTTTTTCTTTATTCATGATCCACACAGCGATGCCAAAAAAGATGTCTCGTCTTCTGCTTCGATTCCTGTCAGTAAAGCAAGCTTGGCGCAAATCATCGGCTTTGGAAAACAAAAACACACCGCTTGTGTGGTAGTGGGAAAACGTTTCTCGGTATTCGTGGCTCGATAGTGTTTCCGAGCCACGAGAAGCAAAGCGCCCTAGCAACGAGATTCGAACCTATTCTTTTATCAAACTCACCACTGTCCACCCTTCTTCCGTAGTATGAGTACTATCGTTAGAAAGAATATGAATATTACCTTTAGGATCCACGGTAAACAGCGATAGACGATGGCCATCAACGTATTTCATCACATAATCTTGCCACTTAAATTCAGCGGTTAATTTGGTGTGTTTGATCTCAGCACCTTGGTTAATCAGGCTCGCCAGTTTTTTATAACTAACATCATCACCCAATAAAACTCGACCATGTTTTTCTTCTGCTAAGCGGTGCTTTTCATGCTGGTTTTCTTTGCTTTTGCCATTTAAGAAAAACACTCGGCGTTCGCTAAATTCCGCCATAAAGTATTT
This sequence comes from Vibrio litoralis DSM 17657, assembly GCF_000426765.1. GTDB lineage: Bacteria > Pseudomonadota > Gammaproteobacteria > Enterobacterales > Vibrionaceae > Vibrio > Vibrio litoralis. The sequence goes on from NZ_AUFZ01000018.1 coordinate 28,637, forward strand.
TGCGGCAACCACATTAAAGTGCTTATCTGGCGTTACTGCGATCAAGTTACCAATGCCGATTAAATCCAAATATTCTTCTGCATGGCTGGAAATCGGGTTGCCGTAATAGGTTTCCAAACCTTGCATGCGAGCTTTACGAATGTACTCCCAGTTAGAATCTGTGATGACGATTCGGTAGCCATATTTTTGTAAAGCAGTAGCGAAGGTTCGGCCAACATCATTTGCCCCGACAATCAAGAAGCCTCTTGGCGAAGGCTCAGATAAACTCAGCGCATTGGCTAATGGCCTCGCAGTAATACTTTGCAGTACCACGGTTCCCACAATCACCATAAAGGTTAACGGAACCAGCAAGCTCGCACCTTCTACACCGGAATCAACTAACTTAATCGCAAATAATGACGAAATAGATGCCGCAACAATGCCTCGTGGCGCCACCCAAGCAATAAAGAATTTCTCTTTAAAGTTAAGACTGCTGCCGATAGTGGCAATAAAGATCGCAATTGGGCGGGACACTAATTGTATTGCGGCAAACAGTACCGCCGAGGCAACACCTAGAGTGGCAAAGTCTGCTAATTCCATTCGCGCGGAAAGCATTAAAAACAACCCAGAAATCAGTAAAATGGTCAGGTTTTCTTTAAAGTGCAGAATATTCTGGATATTGACGCCTTTGGCATTCGCAAGCCACATACCCATTACGGTTACCGCCAATAAGCCAGACTCAGACTCCAAAGCATTAGAAACTGCAAACACGCCGAGTACTAAAGTTAGCACCGCAAATGGTTGTAAATACTCAGGTAATAAACGGCGTCTTAATAGCTGAGCTAGTAATATTCCCGCTAAACCACCGAGTACGATGCCGATCAATAAGATCAAACCGAACACATGCAAACTGTGCATCTTGCTACTAGAAACAATGAATTCGTAGACAATTACGATAAAGAGCGCACCAATTGGATCGATTAAAATCCCTTCCCAACGCAATATGTTGGCCAACTTGGATTTTGGCCTTACTGTGCGCAGTAGTGGCACCACTACCGTAGGACCGGTCACCACGGTTAAGCTGCCAAATAACAGCGCCAACGGCCAACTAAAGTCGAGCAAATAAAAGGTGAAGACACTGGTAATCGCCCAAGTAATTAATGCCCCGATAGTGACAATGTTGATCACGGTTCGGTTTACTTCGCGGATCTCCTTTAAATTCAGCGTTAAACTACCTTCAAATAAGATCACCGCAACGGCTAAGGAAATAAGGGGGAAGAGCAAATCGCCGAACATTTCATTCGGCTGAAAGATATGCGTAATCGGGCCAATAATAAAACCGGCGATCAATAGAAATAAAATCGCTGGCAACTTCATTCGCCATGCCAACCATTGGCACCCTAACCCTACTAACCCAACAGCGGCAAGCATCAAACCTAGATCTTCAGTGATCATCGAACATACTACCTATTATTAACTATTCACAGATATGCGATAACATTAGTTATTCAGCTGACTATCATTCCAACCGCGTTGCCATTCCATACGGAACTTTTGTGAATCAGGCGTTCCTTCACATACACCTTCATAATAATTGCCGCTCAAACCAATTTGATAAGCATGATTAGGGTTACAGTATTCGTTAATACCTTTTAAATAGCCGTCAGCATAATCATTAATATTGACCGCGCCGTAATCTTTAAAGTCTCCCGCGGTACGGTGTTGCTTACCTTTAATACCATCAGAATAACCAACCGCATTCCAGTCACCCGCTTTGGCGTAATCTTCCGCAGTGCTAGTACAAGCTGCCACTAAAAGTAGCCCTGCTATTACACCAAGATTTCTAATCCACTTTTTAACTTGAGCTTGATTCATTGATATTCCCTTCTGTTCATCACACTGATATTTATCACAACTATTACACAGGTCACATTTAAAACAAATCGAAAAGCGCCACTAAGTTAACAATAAAACCACTTACTAAGAGTAGTGACCGCTCAATTGTATATGCGACCACTCATCAAAAGGTTAAATGCTTGTTACTAAGGCTGGGATTATTATGTATGCCGTACTCCTCAACCCTTTTATTGAACAGGACAATAATTATGATGATGTTCCTTTTTTGTGTAGCCGCATTGATTGCTGGTTACTTTATTTACGGAGCTTTCGTTGAAAAAGTTTTCGGCATTAATGAAAACCGCACTACTCCGGCTTACTCTAAGCAAGATGGTGTCGATTATGTACCAATGTCGAACAAGAAAGTTTACCTGGTTCAACTATTAAACATTGCTGGTGTCGGCCCAATTTTCGGCCCAATCATGGGTGCCCTTTACGGCCCAGCTGCGATGCTTTGGATTGTTTTAGGGTGTATCTTTGCAGGTGCGGTTCACGATTACTTCTCTGGCATGCTTTCTATTCGTAACGGCGGAGCTTCGGTTCCTTCCATTACAGGTCGCTACCTGGGTAAAGGCGCAAAACACTTTATGAATGTGTTTGCGATTATTTTACTGCTATTAGTCGGCGTGGTTTTTGTTTCAGCGCCAGCTGGAATGATCTCCAATTTAGTCAATGAACAATCAAACTTCTCTGTTTCGATGGGAACAATGGTAGTGGTTATTTTTGCTTACTATATTTTAGCGACGCTTGTACCTGTTGATAAAATTATTGGTCGTTTTTACCCTCTATTTGGTTTCCTATTAATTTTCATGTCTGTTGGTCTTATCAGTGCTATCGCATTTTCTAGTGACTACTCGATTTTATCTGGCTACCAATTTAGCGATATGTTCACTAACATGAACCCAAATGATCTTCCTTTATGGCCAGCCCTATTCATTACCATTGCTTGTGGCGCGATTTCAGGCTTCCACGCGACTCAATCACCACTGATGGCACGTTGTATTGAAAACGAAAAGAATGGCCGCTTTGTATTCTTCGGTGCCATGATCGGTGAAGGTGTCATTGCGCTTATTTGGTGTGCGATTGCTCTATCTTTCTTTGGATCAATGGATGCATTAAGCGATGCTGTCGCAAACGGTGGCCCAGGCAATGTGGTCTACTCATCATCATTTGGTTTATTAGGTGTGTTTGGCGGTATTATCGCCTTCCTAGGAGTGGTTATTCTTCCAATTACTTCTGGCGATACTGCCTTCCGTTCAAGTCGTTTAATCTTGGCTGAATATTTTAACGTTGAACAAAAAACGCTGAAAAACCGTTTATTAATGGCGATGCCTTTGTTTGTTATCGGTGGCATCTTAACTCAAGTTGATTTTGGTATTATCTGGCGCTACTTCGGTTTTGCTAACCAAACGACTGCGGTAATGATGCTATGGACTGCATCTGCTTACCTACTGCGCTTTAACAAATTCCATTGGATCACTACAATTCCTGCCATGTTTATGACTACGGTATGTATAACCTTTATTTTAAACAACAGTACATTAGGATTTGGCTTACCGATGCAAACCTCAACCATTATTGGTGTTGTAGCAATGCTATTTATCACAGGCTACGTGATTAAAATTTCTAAAGGTAAAGGCGACCCAGAGTTCGACCAAACTGAAGAAGATAAGTTGAACGCAAAACCTGAGACGGTATAAGCGTTACTCGGAAACTCGAAACTAGAGCGCGTTGCTTCTCAGAAAAGATAAAGACCGATAGTTGAGAGACTGTCGGTTTTTTTGTTTTTATAGTTGAAAGCGATATTCGGAAGCTCGTCGCTAGAGCGCGCAGCTTCTCGGAAAAGATAAAGACGATAGTTGAGAGACTATCGGTTTTTTTGTATATGAAGAACGGTTGATAAGGCACTTACGATTAGTAATTTTGAGTTAATTAGGTATCATTTTGGACAAAAATGAATCGCTCCGGCCCCGTCATCCCGCACATGAGCCTAAGCGAAGAAGATGCGGGATCTAGCTTTTAAACATAAATTGAGCTAGAGAGATGGATAACTCAACGTTGGGCAGAAACAAGTGAGAGTAAAACAAATATAAGTCTTTGGCATAATAAGAAGTAATGAAAATCACTCTTCAAGGGTACTAAAAAGCCCAATGATAGAGCCATGTATTACATAACGCTCTAAAGAAATGACACTTCACTTAACTGCTTTCTTTTATTCAAGATGTTGCATTATTTCGAAGTCGACTGAATATATTGACTATTCAGATCACGTATATCAGAGTATTTTGAAGCCGTTCTAACAAAAACAGGTAAATCATAGTTATCCACTTCATTTGTTTTTTCAATACCATCGAAATACTCGGGATTGTAAACACCTAACTTTCCAACCCACATCTCTCGGAGATAGTTCAACCATTCGGGTTGGGCTGTGTCTATAATGGAAAGTCGAGCCTTTGAATTGAGATAGGTAGATATCGCACTATTGGGAACCCATCCAGATAGGTAATCTTCAAAATATAACTTTTCTCCTATAGACTTTGATTTTGCTAATGAGACGATGTTAGCCGTGAAGTAATTAGCATTTTCTAAATACAAGTTTGAAGCAGCACAGCATGCATTGCCATCCGAGTGTAGAAGCAAGTCATTATCTGCAAAACCAAAACTCATACCTTTAGACCTAGTTTGAACTGCTATTTCTGTTAAGTTAGGCACTCTATAGCTAGCTGGAAGTATGTATTCTCTCCCCTGTTTTAATGCGCCAAGTTTTTTATAATAACTAATGGGGCTCCCTTCCAATATGTCGATTAACTTACTGCCAAACTTTTTGTTTGCATCTATAGGACACTTTAAATACTCAGCAGAAATGTGTTTTACACTAGACGAAGCGGCTAAATCTAGAACGTGACTGAAGAATTTCTCATGTCCCGGAATTATTGGCTGAAACCTAAAGCAAACTGGAATACCTTCACTATCAAGTACCTTAGCGGACTTTGCCAAGTCCTCTATTGCTACACATCCTCTATCGATTCTATGTCTTTGTTCATAATCGACTATCGTCGTCGAAAATCTAACATAAGCGTTTGAGCCAGAAACTATCTCTAAATATTCATCACGGGTTATTTCGTCACTTTTTGTACTTACAATAACTGGGTAGTTAAACTCTTTTAGAATTTTTAAATACTCTAACGTGACTTTTTCTCTAGATTCTAACTTTGTAAATGGATCAGACATGCCACCCAGTTGGAAAGGAACTCTACGCTCTATTAGTTCATCAAGAGCTGAACTGACTTTACCGTTAGATACCCGAGTTAGCCTATCTAGAAGAGAAGATGGATTTCCAACTTTCAACTCTCCCCGTCGGCCAAAGCCTTGTCTTGTTAAGGCAAAACAATACTCACAAGAAAACTGACATCGGTTATAAGGGTCTAATCGAAGTGGAGTAGCACAGAACCCAACTTGACTAGTGAGACCTGCATAATATTTATATGACTTCATTTGTTCCTTACTTCTAATATCCACTCCCAAACGAAACCAGCACCATTAAATATATGTTGGCATAGTACACACAAAAAGAGCACTAAACTAATTATCAAGAGTATCTTTATTGTGCACCTAACTGCGTAGTAACTTTCCGAATATCTGCCGAATAGCTCATAGAACACATCCTTTTCAGAACTCTCATCATGTTCGTCCTTTATTATTGGCATTCCAAATTCATAGGACTGACCATCTACTCTAAATTTAATTACGGTCTGCTTCTCGTGAACTTTAGGCTCATCACACAAGTCTTTATCCAAATTAACTTCCAACTTGGTGAGGTACTTTTTTTTACTCAGCCGTTCAACTAATTTTTTCTTTTGATCTATGTTTGCGTTTTTTAATAAGCCATGAGCTTCCCAAGCTAGCCACCTTGGGTGATTGTTGTATGAACTGTACTCAGAAAAACTACTGTATTTTTGGACGAATTTGGGGCAAAAAAGCTTAAACACCCCCAAAGCTATCACAAAAGATAGAGAAGACAGCCAGAGTAGTTGCCAATGAAATGGAAGAGTTAGTTCAATATTATACGTAACCCCCATTAGAGTAATTGGTAAAGGAGTTGGGAGTTGGTTTATAATCCCCGCAATTACTGGGACTAATGAGAACCACACAACAAGATACCTGAGTATGATTAGTTGAAAGAAAGTTTGGTATTCTTCCCATCTGTCTACTTTCATTTAGGGTTCCTTTATCCTTTAAGGCCGCTTATCACACCATATGCTAGGGTTGTACAGCAAACTAATATTAAACAATATCTTAAACACTAAACAAAATGCATCTGACAAACTGTTACAGCACCTTTTCTTTTAATGCAATTATTATATTAATTAAACTAAAAATCAATAACTTAAGAAACAGAAAGCAGTTAATCAGCAAAGTGTGACAAAGTTTATAAAACTAATTTATTACCAGTTCAGATTATATTAGGTAGGGGGAAATATACTAACAGGATGTGAATGAGTAAAAATCTAACGCACAATGGGGCATAAATAAGTCACTCATATCAACCCTCCCTTGGCTATAAATCTTGATGCCAAGTATTTTCCGTTGGTAAAGGGAGGGAGTTATGTGTGATCGCTTGTTGTGTAATGGTATTAGCGTAAAAAAACACTGTAAATATTCAGCGCGTGATAAGTAGATTCCTGCTCTCGCTTAGGCTCGGCTGGAATGACGCTCTAATAATGTGCGGTGAATCTTGGGTAGATATTGCAACTACAAGCAACAAAGACTAGCTCTTCCCCTTGATAGATGAAGCCACTTGGCAGCAGAAGTCGATATAAGGGGAAGCTGGATGGGGTTGGTTACGCCAAACTACTTTCTGTGGGAGATCCTGAACTACGTTCGTTCCTCACTATTCAGGATGACGATTTTTAAATGTAACTTAACACTTTGAAGTACAAGGTGAATTCAGGACTAGAACCAATTTTCCACCTCGTCATCCCGCACATGAGCCTAGGCGAAGAAGATGCGGGATCTCCTACCACGATTTGAGTCTCAACATAATAAGGGAGATCCTAAACTACGTTCGTCCCTCACGATTCAGAATGACAACTTTTCAAAATAGAATAACCTAAAAAACAAAAAGGCCGCTAGATTTTCATCTAGCGACCTTCTTTGATTTTATCTCGAACTATCTCTTCCGAGCGACGAGAAACGTCTTTTCCGAGCCCCGCTACTCTACATTCTTAATTTGCAGCTCTTTTGGCACTTCAAAGAACATATTTTCTTCGCGGCCTAGTACTTCTTCTACATCACGTCCGCCAAGTTCTTTGATGCGGTCGATGATTTGATCAACTAACTCTTCAGGAGCTGATGCGCCTGCGGTAACGCCGACTTTAGTTTTGCCATCAAACCAAGCTGGGTTAATGTCTTCAGGGCAATCGGTGAGATAACCAGGCGTACCCAGTTTTTCCGATAGCTCTTTTAGGCGTGTTGAGTTTGACGAGTTTTTCGAGCCAACCACAACCATCACATCAACACTACCGGCTAAAATACGAACTGCGTCTTGACGGTTTTGTGTGGCGTAACAAATGTCATCTTTACGCGGCCCTTGAATTTCTGGGAAGGTTTTACGCAACTCATCAATAACATCAGAGGTTTCATCAACCGAAAGTGTGGTTTGACTAACATAATGTAAGTGAGTCGGATCTTTTACTACTAGGTTAGCGACATCTTCTGGACGCTCTACTAGGTACATGCCACCCGTTGCGCTGGCGTATTGGCCCATAGTGCCTTCCACTTCTGGATGCCCCGCATGACCGATCAACACGACTTCCATATTGCGGCGACTCGCACGAGCTACTTCCATATGTACTTTGGTTACCAGAGGACAAGTCGCATCAAAAACCGTTAACTGGCGATCTTTGGCTTCTTGGCGAACCGCTTGAGAAACACCATGCGCTGAGAAGATAACAATATTGTCATCTGGCACTTCTGAAAGTTCTTCAACAAACACTGCGCCACGCTGCTTTAAGCCTTCAACCACAAAACGATTGTGTACCACTTCATGACGAACATAAATTGGCGGCTGATACATTTCTAATGCACGTTCAACAATACTGATCGCACGGTCTACACCAGCGCAGAAGCCACGTGGGTTGGCTAACAAAATTTTCATGTCTTGGGTCATATCTCTGATCACTTAAGCGGCAATGAATGGCGCTATTCTACCGATAACGTTTTTACAGGCAACCATTATCCCTAAATGTCAGCTATTCTACGGCTAAGATTTCTACGTCAAAAACCACATCTTGACCGACAAGTGGATGATTAAAATCAACCTTTACAGATTCACCAGTCACTTCAGAAATAATGCCCGGAATTTCCATGCCATCTCGGCCATTAAACGCCATGATGGTGCCGACCTCTAACTCTTGACCATTGAAACGATTTTTATCCATATATTGAATAAAATCTGGATTAGGCTCACCAAAAGCATCTTTGGCTTCAAGCTCTATCGCTTTGCTTTCGCCGGTCGTTAAACCGATAAGGCAAGTTTCAAAGTTAGGGCTTAAACTACCGTCGCCCATAGTAAATTTAGCCGCTTTTCCCATATTGTGGGTACTATCAGCCACCGAGCCATCTTTTAGCTTAATAGTAAAATGCAAAGTGACCGTACTATTTTCTGTAATTATCGACACGAAAAATCCTTATTCTTTAAATCATCTTTACCCGAGAAACGAGATTCGAGCCACGAGAAACGTTAACGGATTATATAAAAAAGCGCCACTGGAAAACCAATGGCGCTTTTAAACTGAGGCTTGAGTAACGAATTAGGCGTCTGGTTGCTCTTTTTTAGAGCGAAAGCCGTCAAGCACAATCATAACAGCGCCGATACAAATAGCCGAATCTGCCAAGTTAAAAGCTGGCCAGTGATAATTTCCCCAGAAGAAATCGAGGTAATCCACCACAAAACCATGCACAATTCGGTCAAATACATTACCAAGTGCGCCGCCAATCACCAAAGCATAGGCCACGTTATTCCAACGCTCAGTGGCAGGTAGCTTACGCATCCACCACATCAACATACCAGTCACGGCAAATGCAATACCAGAAAACAACCAACGCTGCCAGCCTTCTTGATCGCTTAAGAAGCTAAATGCTGCACCTAGGTTATGAACATAAAGTAGGTTAAAAAATGGCAACACTTCAATACGGTTTGCCCAACCGTATCCCATGTTATCCATAACGATTAACTTAATGCCAATGTCTAAGCAAAACACCAGAGCTGCCAGCCATAGCCAGCGAAGCCCTGTTTGTTTAATAAGATTACTCATTATGCGAACTTGCGGACTTCGCCGTCGCCATCAACGTTAGTCACACAACGGCCACATACGGTTTCATGGCCAGCAATGGTGCCAACATCGGCCACATGGTGCCAACAACGGTCACACTTCTCAGCTGCTGAAGCCGCTACTTCTACAAATAAACCTTCTACTTCGGTTTCTTTGGCAGCATCAGTTTTCTCGCTTAGTGGTTTCACTTGTGCTTTAGAAGTTAATAGTACGAAACGTAATTCATCTTCAAGCTTATTGATGGTTGCAGCTAATGCGTCATCTGCGTACAGAGTCACTTCCGCTTGTAGTGAGCCACCAATGGTTTTGTCGTTACGAGCCGCTTCTAGCAATTTGTTCACTGAAGCACGAACCGTTTGGATTTGCGTCCAGAATTCGTTGTTTAGCTCTTCGCCTTCAATTAGACCGAATAAACCGTCGAACCACTCACCAGTAAACACGAACTGATCGCGAGCTTCACCGTTTGGTAGTTTAGCTGGCATTTCGTTCCAGATTTCATCAGCAGTGAATGACATGATAGGCGCCATCCAGCGAACCAGTGCTTCTACGATGTAGTAAAGCGCAGTTTGACAGCTACGTTGTGCGTGGCCACCTTGTTTCGCGGTGTACTGACGGTCTTTAATCACGTCTAGGTAGAATGAGCCCATTTCAATTGAACAGAACTGCATTAAACGCTGTGTTACGCCGTGAGTATTGTACTCTTCATACGCTTTAACGATTTCAGTTTGTGCCGCTTGTGCACGAGCTACCGCCCAACGATCCAGTGCCACCATATCTTCTGGCGCGACCATATCAGTTGCCGGGTTGAAACCGTTTAGGTTCGCTAGGAAGAAACGTGCTGTGTTACGAATACGACGATACGCATCCGCACTACGTTTTAGGATTTCATCAGAAACCGCTACTTCACCAGTGTAGTCAGTTGAAGCTACCCATAGACGTAAAATGTCAGCACCCAGCTTGTTGGTTACATCTTTTGGCGCAACCACGTTACCGATAGATTTCGACATCTTACGGCCTTTACCATCTACCACGAAACCGTGTGTTAATACTTGTTTGTAAGGCGCTTCATCTTTCATTGCGATTGACGTGATCAATGATGATTGGAACCAGCCGCGGTGTTGATCTGAACCTTCTAGGTATAGATCCGCACTGTTACCATTGAACTCATCACGGTGATCAACAACCGCGTAGTGAGTCACACCTGAATCAAACCATACATCTAACGTATCAAGTACTTTCTCATAGTTAGCGGCATCTTCTGCACTCATTAGTTCAGCGGCATCAACATCCCACCACGCTTGAATGCCTTTTTCTTCTACTAGCTTAGCAACTTTCTCGATAAGCTCAGGAGAATTAGGGTGCAGTTCAGCCGTTTCTTTGTGGACGAATAAAGCGATTGGCACGCCCCAAGTACGTTGACGAGAGATACACCATTCTGGGCGACCTTCGATCATACCTTCGATACGGCTTTGACCCCACTCAGGCATCCACTCAACATTTTTGATAGCACCTAATGCTTTGGCACGTAGACCCGCTTGATCCATCGATACGAACCATTGTGGCGTCGCACGGAAGATAATTGGAGTCTTATGACGCCAGCAATGTGGGTAGCTGTGCTCGTAAGCGTGGTGATGTAAAAGTGCGCCTTTTTCTTTCAATACTTCAAGTACCGAATCGTTCGCTTTAAAGACGTGTTGACCGGCAAATAGCTCAGTATCTGGCAAGTAAACGCCGTTAGAACCCACTGGGTTAGCCACTTCTAAATCGTATTGTTTACCAACTACGAAGTCTTCTTGACCGTGGCCAGGAGCAGTGTGAACCACACCGGTACCAGAATCGGTTGTGACGTGATCGCCCAATACTGCAGGAACGCTGAAATCGTAGAATGGGTGAGCAAATTGCGTTAACTCTAGATCTTTACCAGTGGCAAAACCTAGGTTGTGGAAATGCTCGATACCAGCGCGATCCATCACAGATTTCGCTAGTTCTGAAGCCACGATAATACGCTCAGCAGGTTGTTCACCATTCGCTTCAACTTGAATCAATACGTATTCAAGATCGTCACGTAAACATACCGCGCGGTTGGCAGGCAGTGTCCAAGGGGTAGTCGTCCAGATAACAATCGACACATCACCTTCACCTTGGTGACCTTCTTTGCAATCAAACTTCGCCACGGTCGCGGCTTGATCTGTAGCTTTAAAACGAACGTCGATAGAAGGCGATACTTTATCTTTATATTCTACTTCCGCTTCTGCTAGTGCTGAACCACAATCAGTACACCAGTGAACAGGTTTGAAACCTTTCAACAAGTGACCTTGGTCGGCAATTTTACCTAGAGCACGGATGATGTTCGCTTCAGTACCAAAGTCCATAGTGCGGTATGGTTTGTCCCACTCGCCCATAATACCTAAACGCTTGAAGCTTTCTTTTTGACCTTCAACCTGACCTGCTGCGTACTTGCGACATTCTTCACGAAATTCAGCCGCAGAGATTTTTTGCCCCGGCTTGCCTTTTTTCTTCTCAACCATAAGTTCGATTGGAAGACCGTGGCAGTCCCAACCTGGAACGTAGGGAGCATCAAAGCCAGAAAGTGTCTTTGATTTAATAATAATGTCTTTAAGAATCTTGTTTAACGCGTGACCAATATGAATATCACCGTTGGCGTATGGAGGGCCATCGTGTAATACGAAGGATTTTTTACCTTTCTTTGCAGCACGGATTGCGCCGTAAAGATCTTCTTTGTACCAACGCTTAAGCATTTCTGGCTCACGATTAGCCAGATTTCCGCGCATTGGAAACCCTGTTTCAGGTAGATTCAGAGTATCTTTATAGTCAGTCATCGATTCTTAATTCCGTTACATTGGGCGATATTAAATAAGGATTTTCTTGGAGATGTTGTGCTTATTCAGCCATCTCTGAAAATATGTTGTGTTCAAGTAACCACACCCTTGCCACTTGAGCATCTAATTCTATTTGTTGTTTCAATAATTCAAATGAATCAAATTTTTGTTCATCACGAATTTTATGTAGCAGTACTACTTCTAGCTGCTTGCCGTATAGGTTGTTTTTGAAGTCAAACAAATGCACTTCAAGCTGCTGACGTACGCCATTAACGGTTGGCCTGTTACCGACATTAGCAACACCCCCGATCACCGCGTTGCCATCGGCACCAACCACTTTCACCACATAGACACCAGACACTGGTGACACATTACGTTTTAATGGGATGTTCGCCGTTGGAAAACCAATGGTTCGACCTAACTTACGGCCATGCGATACGCGGCCATTAATACTGTAGTCACGACCTAGCATAGTCGCAGCCGACGCCAGATCATCACTCGCTAATGCCTTGCGAATCGCGGTGCTACTCACTCGCACTGCAGAGTCGGCTTGTTGGGCAATACGTGCTGGCATACAAAAGCTTTGTGTATTGACCACTTGGAAGCCATATTTATCTGCAGCCTTTTGCAAATCAGAAAAACTACCTTGGCGATTTTTCCCAAAACAAAAGTCATCACCAACCACTAAAAACTTAACCCCAAGTTTCTTAACTAGCAATTCACTAATAAAATCTTCAGGGCTTAAATTGGCAAACTTTTGATTAAAATTAACACACAATAAGCGGTCAATCTTGCATTTGGATAATTGGGCAAACTTATCACGTAGTCGAGTGAGCCTTGCTGGCGCAGCTTGCTTGGCAAAAAACTCCATTGGCTGAGGCTCAAACGTCATCACAACCGAAGGTAATCCTAGAGTCTCAGCCTGTTCACAAAGTTGCTTTAATACTTTCTGATGCCCTAAATGGACACCATCAAAATTACCAATGCTAAGCACACATCCTGAATGATGTGCCTGAATATTGTGAATGCCTCGAATCAATTCCATACGGTTTTTATTTACCAAATTTTTGCTTCGCGTTAAACCGGCGAATTATATACGTAATGCCCTTAATATGCGAGCATCACGCACCTTTGTTGTTGCCAATTAATCGGCTTTCAAGTGTTTCAGGCGAATACCAAATATCGTCGCTGAAACCAGATAAACAGCCGCACCTAAACCAATCAAACCCGCTAGCCACATTGCACGCACAGAAATAGACCAAGTGAGCCAGGTAGAAAAGTCAGCCATTTGCCAATCAATCACCGCCACCATTAAGCCACCAGCTAGAGAAATTTTCACTGCAAAAACAATGGTTTCCTTTGATAACCGATACACATTGGCAATATGTAGACCGCGATATAATAGCCCCATATTGACTAAGGCTGAAAGTGATGTGGCTATCGCCAATCCAACATAACCAAAGAAATAAGCCAAAATCGCATTGAACACAATATTGGTCAGCATCGCAATGATGCCATAGCGAACTGGAGTTTTTGTGTCTTGTCTTGAGTAGTAACCCGGCGCTAATACTTTAATTAACATAAAGTTCAGTAAGCCTGTGGCATAAGCAAACAACGACAAAGAAGCATTTTGTACATCCACAGCAGAAAACTCGCCGCGCATAAACAGCACCATCAACATTGGCTTAGCAAGAACAATCAATCCACACATCGCTGGTATACCGAGCAGCAGCACCATGCGCACTCCCCAGTCCATTGTCTTGGAGAACCCATCACTTTCCGCATCGATATGCTTGCGTGATAAAGCAGGTAAAATAACCGTGGCAATCGCGATACCAAACAGACCTAGTGGAAATTCCAGTAAGCGGTCCGAATAATAAAGATAACTGATTGAACCGGTCGCAAGGAAACTGGCAACCGCAGAATCAAACAATAAGTTAATTTGGCTGACCGATACCCCAAACAGTGCAGGGATCATTAGAGTGCGAATTTTTTTTACACCGGGATCATTCCAACCCCACTGCGGACGAACGATCACTTTTTGCTTTAATAAAAATGGTATTTGGAACAAGAACTGAGCCAAGCCACCTAAAAATACCCCGATAGCAAGACCCACTTCAGGCTGATCGAGATTAGGCGAAATATATAAAGCGGCGAGAATCATCATGATGTTTAAAAACACCGGAGTAAATGATGAAACGGCAAACTTACCTAGGGTATTTAAAATTGCGCCAGATAAAGCAACAAAGGTGACAAACCACAGGTAGGGAAAAGTTATCTTCAATAAGAAGCTCGCCAAAACAAACTTGTCAGCTTTCGGGCCATCATGTAGCCAATCCATAAACCAACCGGCACCAAAAATGGCAGTGACTACACCTGAGCCAAGTACCCCTAGTAGTGTCACAATAGTCACAAGAACCCCAAGTGTCCCTGAAACTTTGGCGATGAGCTGGCGGGTTTTATCTATGTCACCAGAGGCGTGATATTCGGTTAATACTGGAACGAAAGCTTGAGAAAATGCGCCTTCGGCAAATAAGCGGCGCAAAAAATTAGGAATTCGATTCGCAAAAAAGAAAACATCGGCGGCCGCACCGGCCCCCATTAAATTTGCAACAACAACATCACGTACCAGGCCTAATACCCTAGAAACAAATGTCATGGCGCTAACAATTAACCCAGATCGTAATAGTTTTCGACTCACGCGTGCCTCGATAAAAAATAGTCATAAACGACAATAAGCCCTCAGCGGCAAATTTATCGCTATTTGAGCATAAATTTGCCATCAATGAGTGACTTTGTAATGAGATAATTATATACCCAAGTGACTTCAAGATGCAGAATTCAGAGCTATCATCCAGACCTTTAGGCAAGGAAGATTGGCGAAGGAATGTAGGCATTTTTCAAATCAATCTGACGCAGCATAAAGGTTTGGATGAAGCTCCCGAAGGGCAAGTTAAAACAAGCTTTATGCTGCGTTAAATTGAACAGAGATAGAATCACTATAATCATATTCAATTTGTCTTGCCTAAAGCTTGTTTTATTCTTGCTGAAACTTGCACCCTGAAGTTACTTGGGTATAGCATTGGTATTCAAATGCTGATAGAATCCACGCCATCTTAACCGCGATAGCCATACTTCACCAAAATTTGTTTGGTAAAGATTGGTTTTTGCACAAATCTGTTGACATTTTTTTTGGAAAAAGGCATAGTCCTCGCCCTTAAATTGTCACCGAACTAAAGTTTTTTGGGAGTTAGACCCTTGGCAAACAATAAATCTGCTAAGAAGCGCGCTATCCAAGCTGAGAAACGTCGCCAGCACAACGCTAGCCGTCGTTCTATGATGCGCACTTACATGAAAAAAACTATCGCTGCTATTGAAGCTGGCGATAAAGAAACTGCAACTGCTGCACTAGTTGAAGTTACACCATTACTAGACCGCATGGCGACTAAAGGCCTTATTCATAAGAATAAAGCTGCTCGTCACAAGTCTCGTTTTGCTGCAGCAATCAAAGCACTTTAATTTAAAAGCTGTTTAATTGCTAAAAACCGACCTTAGGGTCGGTTTTTTTATATCTGAAATTTGCGTTGATCGAAAAGATTATTTCTCGCAATACAAATGATGCAACTGCTCAATCAGTGCTTTTACCTCATCACTTTGTAATGAGTAGTACACCGTTTGCGACTCTTTACGAGTATTGACCAATCCATCTCGGCGTAACCATGCTAAATGCTGAGACAATGCCGACTGGCTTAAAGGTAGCTTTTCGCACAACTGCCCGACCGATAATTCATTTTGATGCAAAATACATAATATTTGTAATCGTTTTTCATTAGCCATGGCTTTCAGAAGAACCACCGCTTGAGAAAGATTACTTTCCATCTCTTTCAAATCCATCTTACTGCCTCATTATTGAATTTGGGAATGCTCACTGAGCGGTTGAAAAAGTCGACTAAAATCCGCATCACATACATTTTTCACAGAAGGGTGTTGAATCATCCGTTCGGCAAAAATAACATAATACTCTTCTTTCAAATCTTCGACTTCTGCAATCAAATGCAAAGGATACTCATCCCTAACTTCTGATAAGTATAAATTAGGAGCCAGAAAAATGGCATCACTATGGTAACGAGCAAAGGTCTTCATTAAGGCCGAATCATCAAACTCACCTAAAATATTAGGTTGAATTCCCAGCCTTTCAAACCAATGCATAACATTACGACCCATAGAGGTTCGTCTTCCGGGGATTAATAACTTTCTTTGGCTAAGAATAGTCGAAAGATCTTGTTCATCAATCGGCAGAGAAGAATAAAAACTCATTTTACACTCCCCCAACTTTTTGCTGTATAAGCCAGGACTCTGACTCGAATCGACCGGGCAATCCGATAAAATCATATCCAATTTATGCTGAGAAAGTTGCTCTAACAGCAACTCATGAGTCGATTCAAAACAGCGTAAGTGAATACTGTTATCTTCAGGTACGGTATTTAATAAAATTTTGCTAACGAGCCTTTTCGATAACGCATCCGCAACCCCAACATCAAACAATACGTTTTCTTGCTGAGAATAATTAACGATATCCAGCATTTCATAGCTGAGACCAAACATTTTATCCGCATACTTAAAGACCAATTGACCAAGTTCGGTAGGCTCAACGCTGCGGCCACTGCGCTTCATCAACTTGCCATTCATACGCTCTTCAAACGCTTTAATTTGTCCGGTCACCGTTTGAGGCGTCAAAAACAAAGCTTCTGCGGCTTTGGCCACTGAGCCTTGTTTGCAGACCATCCAAAAGTAATACAGATGGTTATAATTCAAATGTGACATTTATTGCCTCGGAAAAACCATTATTAATGGATTGATAATATGCTTTTTCCGAGCTATTAAAAAGCCCTTATTTGGCAATATGCGGCCAAATAAGGGCTTGATCGTCGATCATGTTTACCTTTCGGGTACTCTACACCGAAAATGGATACTTAATCGCATCGTGACATTGATAATCCGTCACTTCAAAATCATCCAGTGTTACCCAAGTTTCTAAATCTTCTAACGTTTTAATCTTAGGGTTGATATGGAATTTAGGTGATTCAAATGGCGTGCGCTTCAATTGGATATCACGCATTGGTGCGAGTTGATCTTCATAAATATGACCATTAACGATCTTATGATAAGCAACGCCAGCTTTCTTGCCGGTAATTTGCGCCATAATCGCTAAGAACACATACACTTGAACCATATTGAAATTGAGGCCTAGCGGTACATCACACGAACGCTGAGTGCTGTTTAAATATAGCGTATCACCAAGTAGAGAAAAGTGGTGGCTGTACATACAAGGACGTAAGCATCCCATATGGAACTCACCAGGGTTATAAAAGTTTAGAATCTCACCACGGTCATCGACACCACGGGTTAAGTCATCAACAATTTTACGCAGTTGATCGATGTGCCCACCATCGGGTTTGGCCCAACTTCTGCCTTGAACCCCATAAACACGCCCCATATCATCTTCACCTTTACGGTAAGGATTATCGAGCCAAGCTTGATTTAAGTTGGCATTAGCATCCCATGTTTTGGTGCCTAACTTGCGGAAATCTTCCGCATTATCATAGCCACGAATATAACCTAGTAACTCAGCAACAGCCGACTTCCAAAAGCTCTTACGAGTAGTCACTAAAGGGAATTGATTGTTGCCAACATCATAGGTTAGATCGGCATTAATAATAGTCAGGCAGCGTTTACCCGTGCGCTCATTTTCAACCCATTGGCCTTCATCAATAATACGCTGGCAAAGATCTAAATACTGTTTCACAACTTACTTCCCTTTGGCTGGTTTACTGGCTTTTTCGTTTGAATATACAGTCGGTTTCTGAGTTTTATAAGACCAAATCATAATCAAAGCACCAATAATAATCATCGGTGTTGATAAAATTTGCCCCATCGAAATAAAGTTATCAAATAAACCAAGCTGTGCATCCGGCTGACGAACAAATTCCACCGAGAAGCGGAATACTCCATAGCCAATCAAGAATAATCCCGACACAGCACCAGCAGGCCTAGGCTTACGGATAAACCAATTCAGGATAAAGAAGAGCACGACCCCTTCAAGTAAGAATTCATACAATTGAGATGGGTGGCGCGGGTATGGGCCACCGGTTGGGAAAATCATCGCCCATGGCACGTCGGTAACACGCCCCCATAGCTCACCATTGATAAAGTTACCGATGCGACCAGCACCTAGACCAAACGGAACTAACGGCGCAATAAAGTCTGCCACACCGAAGAAAGTACGTTGGTTTTTACGTGCGTACCATAGCATGGCGGTGATCACACCGAGTAGGCCACCGTGGAATGACATTCCGCCGGTCCAGACTTTAAACAGATACAATGGATCCGCCATCCAGTAGTCAAAGCCATAAAACAGCACATAGCCAATACGGCCACCAAGCACAACCCCAAGGAAGCCAGCAAAGAGTAGATCAGAGACTTGCTCACGCGTCCAACCACTGCCTGGTTTATCAGCTCGCTTGTTAGCAACATACATTGCAAAAGCGAACCCTAGTAAATACATCAATCCATACCAACGCACACCAATTGGTCCGATAGAGAAAATGATCGGATCAATCTGTGGGAAGACTAAAAATCCCTGACTCATAAAAGTCTCTCTGCTTTAAAGTTAAAATAATGAAGATAGATAATGTCAGACTATGATAACGGCATTTAGTGCCCTCAAAGATTAAAGCTGACCGATTAGGCGGTATAATAAAGTAATCTCTTAACAGATGCAGTAGACAAACACTTATTTCTTACCGGCGCGAATAAAGCCAGCCAAATCTTTTTGCTCTAGGTATTGAAACACTAGGTTATAAATATCAGTACCATAGGCTTGCTGCATCGCAGTATCAAGGAGTTGTTGCAATTCTGTAGAGTCAGATTTACGTAGAATATATTTGATTCTAGCAACATTCGAGGTGTTCATACTCAATGAGCGATAGCCCATCCCAATAAGCAACAAGGCACCGATTGGATCCCCCGCTAACTCACCACAAATACACACCGGAAGCTTATATTGCTGACACATATCGTAAATATGTTTGAGCGCCATCACCACCGAAGGATGAACATGCTCATACACATCCGACACCCGAGAATTATTGCGGTCTACGGCCAGTAAATATTGAGTTAAATCGTTAGTACCGACCGATACAAAATCCACTTTATGCGCCACTAACGGTAATAAATACAGCATAGAAGGCACTTCGAGCATAATACCGATTTGTGGTCGCTGAATATTAGGATCCAGTTGCGACACTTCTTGATAAGCACGATCAATTAAGCTCAGTGATTCATCTATCTCTTGGCACCCAGAAATCATAGGCAACATAATATTTAAGTTACCCAGACCAGTGCTAGCTTTTAGCATTGAGCGTAATTGAATTAAGAAGATATCGGGATGATCTAAAGTAAAACGAATACCGCGCCACCCTAGGAAAGGATTGTCTTCCTCAATAGGAAAATAAGGTAACGCTTTATCCCCACCGATATCTAAGGTCCGCATCACCACACGTTTATCAGGGTAAGTAGCTAAAATAGTCCGGTATTGTTGAGTTTGTTCTTCTTCGGAAGGAAAGCGATTATGCAGTAAAAAAGAAATTTCCGTACGATACAAGCCAACCCCATCAACGCCTTGATTAACGGCAATATTGGTGTCAGCACTAAGACCAGCATTGAGCATCAATTCCACTCGCTGGCCATCTTTTGTCGCTGCTGGTTGCGATAATTCCTGAGCGACTAAGTCTGAAAGCTCTTCTTCTTCGTTCGCTAACGATTGATACTCGGCAAGCAATTGGGCGGCAGGTTCAACAAATATATCCCCACTGTAGCCATCCACAATACCAAGTTTGTTCGATACTGATTCAGGTTTAAGTTGTGCCCCCATGATGGCAGGAATGCCAAGTGCACGAGATAAAATCGCCGCATGTGAATTGGCCGCGCCTTCCAACGAAATAACCGCAAGCAGCTTATCTTTAGGAATCGCCGCTAATATTGACGCGGTCAGTTCTCTAACCACCAAAATGACCGGATTTTTAAAACTAGGAGCACGAACTTCACTATTGTGTAAGAAATACAATAGTCTTTGCCCAAGCTCTTTAATGTCGTTGGCCCGCTCTCGCAAGTAGGAATCACTCATACTGGCAAAACGCTCAGCATAAAGCTCAACGACTTGTCTTAACGCCCAATCGGCTCGATCGCCTTTCTCAATTTGTTTATTAAGATCAGCACGCAGCATAGGATCATGTAATAAGTGAACAAATAGCTCAAAGATCGCCAAGGTATCTTTATTTAGTTCGCTATCAAAACGCTTACGCATCCGGCGAAAATCCGCGATCGCACTTTCAATCGCAAGTGCCAGCCATTCTTTATCTTGACTAATATCTAAACAAGAAGCAGGAGCAATCTGGGAAAGTTCTGGATGAGTGTCATCCCACCAAATTTGACCTATCGCAATGCCAGACGAAGCCGCAATACCTTTATAGGAATGGACTTGGTTTTCATTGAGTTGCCACTGACCTTGGGCTTGAGAATGAGCAAGAATGACCGCCAGCTGAGCGGCAAGGGTTACAAGGAAAGATTCTTCTACTTCACTAAACGATCTTGGCGAGCGTTGCTGAATCACCAACACCCCCAGAATCTGGCGACGGTGAATAATTGGGGTACCTAAAAAAGATTGGTAAACATTTTCCCCAAGTTCAGGGAAATATTTAAAGTTAGGGTGTTGTTGCGCATAAGCAAGATTGAGGGGCTCGGCACTGCGACGAACCAACCCCACCAAGCCTTCTTCAAAAGGGATATGAATAGTTTGACCAGTAAACTTCAACCCTTGAGTGGCCATTAACTCCAAACGGCTTTGCTCGTTATTGGCTAAATAAACGGTGCAACACTCTGTGTGCATCGCTTTACAAGTATCCTTTACCAAAATATCTAATGCTTGACGAAGATCCTCAGCTTTAGATACTTGTTCAACGATGTCCCTTAGTTGAATAAGCATTCACATCCACCTTTATGATGCCTTACCTAGTGATTAACCGGGTAAGACTTATCGACGCACTTTTCTTTTACCTTTCATTTTAGGCTCTCGAAAAGGCATCGCAATCGAAGCAAATTCTTTCATTGCTCGTCGATAGACATCCCTTTTAAAAGAAACCACTTGTCTGACTGGGTACCAAAAACTCACCCAACGCCAACCATCAAATTCAGGGGTTCTTCCGCGGTTCATATTGATGTTTGATTCATCACACTCTAACCGCAGTAAAAACCATTTCTGTTTTTGGCCAATACATACAGGCTTGGAATCCCATCTCACCAGACGTTTTGGTAATTTATATTTTAACCAATGACGGCTGACTCCAATGATCTTCACATCTTTCTTTGTTAGCCCAACTTCTTCATACAATTCACGAAATAGTGCTTGTTCCGGTGTTTCACCGTCATCAATCCCACCTTGTGGAAATTGCCAAGAATGCTGCCCGTATCGTTTTGCCCAGAATACCTGACCATGGTTGTTACATATTACAATTCCCACATTTAAGCGGTAACCATCGCCATCTATCACGGCTAACCTCTAATATAAATCTCTGTTACTAGTGATTTTTTCACATATCCACAAAAGGGGCAAATTTCAAGTGCACAATATCGTGCTTTTTATTACCTTCCCCCCACTTTTTTAATAAAAACAGCCCAAATAATAAGTTATCAACACAAAACTTGAGTGACGGTGGCATTTATTCACTATTTCTGTGAATAAATGTGTGAAGAAAACGACAAAACAATTAAATGGCTTATTTAACACTCAGGCACAACTGTCGATCTTTTATACCAAAACCAAGCAAAGCCCTTTAAAAACAAAATCATAAGAACAAAAAAGGCTATTAAGGACAAGTTAAGGATCTTTAGGATCTTTTATAAACACAGATCGGTCAAAGATCCACCATGATTTATATTATCCACATCAGATCATGCAAAAGCGCTTAAAAAGGACTCAGACATGTTCTTTTATTGCTACGAATGTGAATAAAGTGATCGCTGTCACTTTTATTTTCACTGTTTAGAACAAAACCTGTGGATAAGTTGATTTAACAACATAATAAGACCGAAGTGAATAAGATCCTACTTAAAAATAATGTACTATAGAGACCTTGTTTTTTAATCAGATCATTTGCTATGCCGTTACCCCCTAAGACAGAACAAGAGTTGATGCAACGAGCCGAAAAGATCATCTCTCGTTCTTTTGCTTCTTTAGCACATCAAGCCGGTATTACCGTTCCCGAAAACCTCAAACGAGAAAAAGGTTGGGTAGGACAATTGCTTGAGTGGCATTTAGGTGCAGAGTCTGGCAGCAAAGCCCAACCTGATTTTGAGCATTTAGGCATTGAACTAAAAACCATTCCGATTGGCTTTAATGGTCAACCCTTAGAAACCACATTTGTGTCAGTCGCTCCCTTAACTGGAGTAAATGGACTGACCTGGCAGAATAGTCATGTTAAGCATAAACTCGCCAAAGTATTGTGGATCCCGGTGGAAGGTGAACGAGAAATACCTCTTGCTGAACGCCGAGTTGGGCGCCCTATTTTATGGTCACCAAGCGAACATGAAGAACAACAACTTAAACAAGATTGGGAAGAGTTGATGGAATTCATCGTACTAGGAAAGGTAGAGCAAATTACGGCTAAGCATGGGGAAGTCATGCAGCTACGACCTAAAGCTGCCAATAGCAAAGTAGTTACAGAGGCCTATAGTGCCAATGGACAACCAATCAAAACCTTACCAAGAGGCTTTTATTTGCGGAAACAATTCACAGCGAATATTCTGTTAAACCATTTGCAACGATCTTCATAAGCACCGTCTGTTACCTAGTCAAACTCTATTACCTAGTAAAAAACTGTCACTGAGTCTAGGAAGCGAGATGTAATTCAATATCCTGAAAAAGATCGAGCCCTTCAGCGCCAAATTCATCATAGGCATTGTGTAATCTAAGATAAGCACTCGATAAGCCTAATTTTTTTAGCTCATCTTTTACTGACTCTAAAGAGTTGAAATAGGCAAGTTGATCTTTAATCATGATCGGCTCAAGTCGATGCTTATATTCGACGGCAAGTGAATAATGAGAAAGATCGGCGCAACTCACCACAAACACCTTAGGAGGTTCACATTCCTCCTTTTTACTCGCTTGTAACCAGTGATCTAATTGCTGTTTTCTCATTCTTACCTCCCACCATACACTCAACACAATCAATGGCGTTATATTCCAGTCTAGGACAAAAATCTAACCTTAGCTAACTGACTTACTACTCAAGCTTTTTTGCTATATATTGAGTAAACGGTTTATATATTTAAATATTGATTTTTCAGCGATCAGCCAAGGATGTGCAATGAAATACCACAAAATCCCGCACTCTAATTTAGAAGTCAGTAAAATTGCTTTAGGTACAATGACCTATGGTGAACAAAACACTCAAAAAGAAGCACTCGAGCAATTAGATTATGCGCTCGAAAGGGGCGTTAACCTCATCGATACTGCAGAGATGTACCCTGTTCCGCCAAAGCCTAACACCCAAGGATCCACTGAGGAATATATTGGTAATTGGTTAGAAAAATCAGGTAAGCGTGAAAAAGTCATTTTAGCGACCAAAGTGGCAGGTCCTGGCCGTATGTCTCATATTCGTGAAAATATGAGCCTCGATCGTCGTAACATTCATCTAGCAATGGATAGCAGCTTACAACGCCTCAAAACCGATTATGTTGACTTGTACCAAATACATTGGCCTCAGCGTAATAACAACCGTTTTGGACAACTCAACTATCCCCATTTAGATGAACAGCAAGAAGTCACTCTTATCGAAACATTAGAAGCATTAGCGGAGTTAGTAAAAGCGGGTAAAACTCGTTATATAGGTGTCTCAAATGAAACCCCATGGGGCGTGATGACGCTGCTACGTTTAGCGGAAAAGCATGATTTGCCAAGAATCATATCAATTCAAAACCCATACAACCTACTCAACCGCAGCTTTGAAGTTGGTCTATCAGAAATTAGTCATTACGAAGGTGTCGAGTTACTGGCTTATTCGCCGCTAGCATTTGGGGTATTAAGTGGTAAGTATCTCAATGGCGCTCGACCAGAGGGGGCTCGTTGTAGCTTATTTGAACGCTTTGTCCGTTACTTTACGCCACAAGGTGAGGCCGCAACACAAGCCTATATTGATATTGCTAAAAAACACGATATTGATCCGGTACAAATGGCATTAGCGTTTGTTAATCAACGCCCATTTGTTGCGTCGAATATTATCGGGGCTACCACTATGGAACAGCTAAAAGCCAACATTGATAGTATCGACACCCAGCTATCTGACGAACTCCTACAAAATCTTTACCAAGTCGGTGTTCAGTACCCTAACCCTTGCCCATAATTCATACTTCATAAGTTTAAACACACAAAGAGAAGTGATCACTCACTTCTCTTTTCTGTGCGCTGGTGATTAATAACCACCAGCATTCGGTTATGTACTCAGTCGAGTCCTAAATATTCGCCGCATTAAAGTAACACGACGTTCAGCTTTATTGCCCACAGGTAATGATTCACCAAGAGGTCGGCCTGTTCTATCTAAACCAATATCTCGTAGTAAGTGCTCACTATGTAATGGAAGTTCATATTGAGCTCGACGGACTTTACGCAACCAAGCATTTTGTTCACGTTTTAGCTCGGCTTTAATTAGCAATGTTGCAAGTTGAATGTAAATAGAGTGACGCATAATTTTCTCCAAACAATGAATGGGGAAAACAGCAGCGCAGAAGGGAAATAGACAAAATAATCCTAATGGCTGCTTAATTTCCGCAGCCAAAAGGTTACGGAATAATTAGTTCATTCGTTTATCAGATAACATGCTTGAAGCCATCGGCATTGATCGATAGGCATTAAAAGCATAAGTTAACTGAGTCGCGTTTAGTCGAGCACATGCAAAAATGTCAGAATATAAATGTTTCATCATGTGCCTCCTAAATAACTAATTAATCCATTTGAAATATAAAGTGAAATTTAATTCACGATTAAATTTTAACCAATCAATAAATTTGTTCAAGCCTTATTTGCGCAACAAAATCAAAACAACCAATTAACCTATTGGCAACCTAAAAAACAGTCAATTATTGCTCAAAACTCAACCAACCTTCGTCTGGTTCCATATTATTGATTGGGCAGACTATTTTGATCGCACTACTCACTTCACGATTCAGAGACCAATTGATGCTTACCAAGTAAACGATACATAGTTGCTCTCGATATTTTCAGCTCTTTTGCGGCGGATGATACTTGTCCATCATGTTGCTCTAACACTTTCATCAGCGCCTCTTTTTCAGAGTCTTCCCTGATCATTTTTAAAGTTCGAGTTTTTTGGCTTTGAGATGGAAAATCAAAATGCTCTAACTCGAGTACTAAGCCATCGGATACTAATACCGCTCGTTTGATTTGATTAACTAGTTCTCTGACATTACCAGGCCATTGATATTGAGTTAAAGCTTTGATGGCTGGAGAAGAAACACTACGAGCTTGAGTATTATATTCTCGACTAAATTGCTGGATATAATAGTGAGTAATACTAGCAATATCAGCGCATCGTTCTTTCAAAGGCGTGACATGCACTTTCAAGATCTTTAGTAAATAAAACAATTCTGCGGAAAACTCTGATTCCACTACCTTTTGCTCAAGATCACTATAGGTTGACACTATGATGCGAATATCTAATGTTTTCTCGCCTTGCTCAGTCTGAATTACCGGATGGTTAATAAAATGCAGTAAATGATTTTGTTGGCTTTTTGGCAATGCGGTGATGTCTTTAATCAATAAGGTTCCTTGATCAGCCTCTTCCAGCTTGCTTTGAAAGCCAGATGGTTGAGCTTCTCTTTCAAAACCAAAGACCTCCCTTTCAAAACGTTTTTCAGATAACGCACTACAACTCACAACGACAAAGGGGCCAGTGCTACGAGATGAGGTATCATGGATTGATTTGGCTACTAAACGCTTACCTACACCTCTCTCCCCCGCAATAATGATATTGGCTTCAGTATTGGCAATCCGTTTAATTTGCTCACGTAAACGCTTAGTTGGTAAAGAATCACCAATTAATAGATCTTGATTATCCACCATGTTCTCTGGCCAGACTTTCTTTTCTAGTTTCAGCATTCCTAATTGGTGACCAATACTACTCAACAATAGTTTCTCAGGCATAGGAGAAGTGAAGAAATCAATACAGAAGTTAACGATAAATTGGCAGATAGGATCTTGGTTGAGTTGGTGCTCTTTAATATAAGCCATCCAACGTACATGCTTATTGTTGGTCACCAAGTAGGCAATCGCACTTAAACTAAAATCATCATTGGTCAGATCAATTAGCCCAATACACGGACCAATTTGGTCGATCATGCCTTGGCCAAGCCTTAAATCTCTACAGCTTTCGACTTTCCAGCCAAACTGGACAATTTTTTCATACCAAGTATCGAGCCGTCCACCTATGACTAAAAGCGATCCAGGTACCGAGTCCATGCGAAAATAATTGTCCATATCGTATCCTTTCAACTATTTATCAACCAGTCAGGGCATCATACACAGGACTACACGAGTAAAGCTATGAAACCATTTCTTATTTTTGAGACGGACTATTTATTTAATAAAAATAGATGCTTGGAACGTATTTTGCGAATTTTAAGTAAAAAAAAACCCACCAATGAGATGGTGGGTTCTAATGCTTTGGTAAGAAGATCTATTATTGCTGTGGACGCATCGCTGGGAATAGGATCACGTCACGAATAGTATGAGTATTTGTAAATAGCATGGCTAGACGATCGATACCGATACCTTGACCCGCAGTTGGCGGTAGGCCGTGCTCAAGCGCTGTAATGTAGTCAGCATCGTAGAACATTGCTTCATCATCACCGGCATCTTTAGCTTCAACTTGTGCTTTAAAGCGTGCATCTTGGTCTTCTGCATCATTAAGCTCAGAGAAACCATTCGCCACTTCACGGCCACCGATAAAGAACTCAAAACGATCAGTAAAGAACGGATTTGAATCACTACGACGAGCCAGTGGAGAAATATCTGCTGGGTAGCCAGTAATAAAGGTAGGTTGAATAAGCTGAGGTTCAGCAGTTTCACCAAAGATCTCTTCAAGTAGTTGACCACAAGTCCAGAAGCTTTCTACTTCTACATGAACTGATTTAGCAATCTTAACCATAAAGTCACGATCTTTTACCGTTTCTTCATTTAAGTTGGCAATATCAGCATGGTCTGGATTGTATTGTTTGATTGCATCGATCATGCTCATACGGGCATATTTACCACCGAACTCAACACGCTCTTCACCGTAAGGCATCGACGTTGCGCCCAGTACTTCAACGGCAACCGTACTTAGCATTTCTTCAGTCAGATCCATTAGATCGTTGTAATCCGCATACGCCATGTAGAATTCCATCATAGTGAATTCAGGGTTATGACGAGGTGATAGACCTTCGTTACGGAAGTTACGGTTTACTTCGAATACGCGATCAAAACCACCGACAACCAAACGCTTCAAGTAAAGCTCTGGAGCAACACGTAGGTACATATCAATATCTAGCGCATTGTGGTGAGTAATAAATGGACGCGCTGTCGCACCACCTGGGATCACGTGCATCATTGGCGTTTCAACTTCTAGGAAGCCTTTCTTCGCCATGAAGTTACGGATCGCCATTACAAGCTTAGAGCGAATAATGAAAGCCGTACGAGAATCTTCGTTGACAATCAGATCAACGTAACGCTGACGGTAACGCATTTCTTGATCAGTTAAGCCGTGGAATTTTTCTGGCAGTGGACGCAGTGCTTTGGTTAGCAACTCGTATGATTCCATGTTCACGTAAAGATCGCCTTTACCTGACTTATGCAATGCGCCTTTCACACCGATGATGTCACCGATATCTAGGCCTTGGTATTTTTCTTTTAATTCTTTTTGTACATCTTTAGCCGCGTACGCTTGAATACGGCCAGACGTTTCTTGAATCACTAGGAATGGACCACGTTTTGCCATCACACGACCTGCAATCGCAACAACATGATTCAGCGCTTCTAATTCTTCTTTTGATTTTTCACCAAATTCAGCTTGAAGATCCGCCGCTAAATGCTCACGACGAAAGTCATTTGGGTGGCCGTTTGCTTTACAGCTTTGACGGATATGATCCAGTTTAGAACGACGCTCAGCGATCAGTTTATTTTCTTCTGCTGCATCAATTTGGTTTTGGCTGTTTGATTCAGTCATCATGTGCCCTTATAAAAAATGAGTTATCTTCTTAAAGAAGAGGAATTCTGTGTGCTTAGCTTGTTGCCGAACTTAGAGCCCTGACTTCAAACTTGCTTCAATAAACTTATCGAGATCGCCATCTAATACTGCTTGAGTATTGCGGTTTTCGACACCAGTACGTAGATCTTTAATACGCGAATCATCTAATACGTAAGAGCGAATTTGGCTGCCCCAACCGATATCGGATTTCGAATCTTCATTGGCTTGTTTTTCAGCATTTTGCTTTTGCAATTCAAACTCAA
This sequence comes from Vibrio litoralis DSM 17657, assembly GCF_000426765.1. Taxonomy (GTDB): domain Bacteria; phylum Pseudomonadota; class Gammaproteobacteria; order Enterobacterales; family Vibrionaceae; genus Vibrio; species Vibrio litoralis. Next base: position 57,301 of record NZ_AUFZ01000018.1, read on the forward strand.
ACAATTTTGCACGAAGCTGCTTCATCGCTTGATCTTTGTTTTTATGCTGAGAACGATCGTTTTGACACTGCACCACAATATTCGTTGGTACGTGCGTAATACGAACCGCTGATTCCGTGGTGTTTACGTGCTGACCACCGGCACCAGATGCACGGTATACATCGATACGTAAATCCGATGGGTTAATATCAATTTCAATGTTGTCATCAATCTCAGGGTAGATAAATGCCGATGCAAATGAAGTATGACGGCGACCACCTGAATCAAATGGTGATTTACGAACTAGGCGATGCACGCCAGTTTCGGTACGTAGCCAACCATAAGCATATTCACCAGAAATACGGACTGTCGCACCTTTAAGGCCAGCCACATCCCCTTCTGATACTTCAATCACTTCCGTCTTAAACCCTTTGGCTTCTGCCCAACGCAAATACATACGTAGCATCATCGAAGTCCAATCTTGCGCTTCGGTACCACCAGATCCTGATTGTAAATCGATATAGCAATCAGATGCATCATGGTCACCTGAGAACATACGGCGGAATTCAAGCTTTTCTAATTTCGCTTCAAGATCGGCAAGTTCAGGTTCAATCTCGTCAAAGGTTTCTTGATCTTGCTCTTCAACCGCAAGTTCTAATAATCCTTCAACATCATCACAACCTTGTTCCAGTTGATCAATGGTTTCAACGACGGCTTCTAATGCTGAACGTTCTTTACCTAACGCTTGAGCGCGCTCAGGTTCATTCCAGACAGCAGGTTGTTCAAGTTCGGCATTTACTTCTTCTAGACGCTCTTTCTTAGCATCGTAGTCAAAGATACCCCCTCAGAACATTCGTGCGCTCGGCAACGTCCTGAAGGCGGTTTTTAATCGGATTGATTTCAAACATGTTGGCTTATCACTTATTTGAGATATTGGGTCAATTCTTATAGGAATATACCCAAGTAACTTCAAGATGCGAGTTTCAGCAAGAATAAAACAAGCTTTAGGCAAGGCAAATTGAATATGATCATAGTCATTCTATCTCTGTTCAATTTAACACAGCATAAAGCTTGTTTTAACTTGCCCTTTGGGAGCTTCATTCAAACCTTTATGCAGCGTCAGATTGGTTTGAAAGGTGCTTACATTCCTTCGCCAATCTTCCTTACCTAAAGGTTTGGATGATAGCTCTGAATTCTGCATCTTGAAGTCACTTGGGTATATAGGCGCAGAATTCTACCTAAATTGCTAATGAATATACAGGGATTTTACACGATTCATTTTGCATCTAAATGATCGACCATCAATTGCAATGATTGATTGCCACGAAATTCATTAATATCGAGCTTGTAAGCTAAATGAACCGTTTTCACTGACGCATCCGGCCAGCGGCGTAAATCGACGTTAAAAGCAATTGCATCGATCATAATGCCAGTTGGATAACCTTTAAACAGAGGCTCTAACATCATTTTCAAATGCTTTTCACCTACCAACTTTTGATGCAATAATTTGAATTCACCATCAAAGATAGGCTCAGGGAAAGCTTGTCCCCAAGGGCCACCAGCACGTAACTCTTCTGCGGTATGCATCGAAAATTCTTCTGGCTTTAATTCGCCATCAGATAAAATTACACCTTCTAGCGCTGACTCATCGAGCTCTTCGCGTACCGCCAAATCAAACAAGCGAGAGAATTGTTCAAATCTATTTTGGTAGATGGTTAAACCCGCCGCCATCGCATGGCCACCAAATTTAACAATGATCCCAGGGTTTTGAGTATCGATCTTATCTAAAACATCACGCATATGAAGCCCGGGAATCGAGCGACATGATCCTTTTAAAGAAGGCTCGCCATTCGACAATTCACCGCCATCGGCAAACGCGATCACCGGACGATGGAATTCATCTTTAATACGTGAGGCTAAAATCCCTATCACCCCTTGGTGCCAATCCGCTTGAAATAAGGTTAAGCCATACGGCAGATTCGACTTATCTTCTAGGCCGCCTTTCGCGTTCAGCAAACGTTCACAAAATGCCATCGCTTCTTGCTTCATGCCTTGTTCAATTTCACGGCGCATGTGGTTTAAACCATCGAGCTCACTGGCCATGCGGCGCGCGGCATGAATATTGTTGCTCAGTAATAACTCAACCCCAAACGACATATCTTCAAGGCGTCCTGCAGCATTAATTCTTGGCCCTAGAGCAAAGCCAAAGTCTGCCGCAACAAGACGTTTAGCATCGCGTTTTGCCACTTCGATTAACGCTTGAATGCCCGGGCGGGCTTTACCAGCACGAATTCGTTGTAAGCCTTGATGAACTAAAATTCGGTTATTTTCATCCAGTGGTACTACATCCGCCACCGTTCCGAGTGCGACTATATCTAACAGTTCCGCTAAGTTAGGCTCGGGGATATTTTGTTGAGCAAACCACTGTTGAGTTCGCATTTCAGCGCGTAGAGCCAACATGAGGTAAAACGCCACACCAACGCCCGCTAATGCTTTTGAAGGAAAAGAACATTGTTGCAGATTAGGGTTAACCATCGCATCGGCATTCGGCAATTCGTGGCCAGGTAAATGGTGGTCGGTGACGATCACAATTAACCCTTGCTCCTTAGCATAACGCACCCCTTCAATTGAAGAGACGCCATTATCCACCGTCATGATCACTTGCGCGCCACGCTCAATCGCTTGATCGACCACTTCAGGGCTTAGTCCGTAACCATCTTCAAAACGATTGGGCACGAGGTAATCGACATTACTACTGCCTAGCATACGAATCGCGAGTACAGATAAAGCCGAGCTGGTCGCGCCATCCGCATCAAAATCACCCACCACGATAATACGTTGTTGCTGCTTAATCGCTTGAAACAATAACGACACCGCAAGCTCAATGCCATGCAACGCTTGATAAGAGTGTAGTCCTTTAGCGCCCTTTTCTAATTGGCTAACATTCTGGATCTGACGATTAATATAAATGCGACGTAATAAGGGAGAAATCGACTCAGGTAAAATAGAAAGATCAACATCAGGTCGGCGGGAAATAGTCGTCATAATACTCTTAATAGGTTGAGGATGGTTTAAGCATTGGAAGAATAAAGCTGATAATCAATCACAAATAACTGTTCTAAACCGGGGTAAATCTCTTGAATCACGGATTTCAATTGCGGCAAGCTCATATTCTCTTGCTCGGCATGAAACTCACTAAGTTGTGATAAATGCACCGGCGTGACGGATAATATTTTCAATTGGCAGAAGACTCGCCCTTGCTCTAAGGTCGATACCGTGACTACGCTGCCAGGAACGTAATGACTTTCTGCTTGATCACGAATCGTAATGGTCTTTTTGCCCGCCAGAATATCGTCTTCAAAGCGAGCAAAAAATGTCATTTCGGCTGGTACGTTAGTTGCTGCGTTAATTGATGCGTTAGATAGATTGTCCATTATAAATCTTCAGCTTCTAATGCTTCGAGTAAATCGTTAGCCGGTAAGTAACCACCTACGATTCGACCATTAGACAATAAAATGGCAGGAGTGCCACTAATGCCTAATTGCGCACCAAAAGCATATTGCTCACTGATCATTTGCTGGCACTTAGGTAAGTTTTTGCTATCAAAATCAAAGCGACGATTAATCTTCACATCATCCAAAGCTTTTTTACGATCATCTGCGCACCATACTTTAGCCATCGCTTGCGCGACATCGCCGGTAGGTCCTTGGCGAGGGTAAGCCATATAACGCACCGTAATACCTAGATCGTTATATTTTTGTATTTCTTTATGCAGTTTTACACAGTAACCACAAGTAATATCAGTAAATACCGTCACCACATATTTTTGATCTTTGGCTTTATAGACGATCATATCATCAGCAAACTTCTCAACTTGCTTAGCGTATTTTTTTGCCATTAAATCACTGAAGTTGCCTTGTTTATCTAGGCTGTACATCTTGCCTTGAATAAAAAAGTCACCGGTTGCACTGGAAAAGAAAATTCCTTGATTGGTGGTCACTTCATATAAACCATTAATTGGTGATGACGCAACCTCAGTCACTTTAATACCAAGGTTAACAAAGCGTGCACTGATTTCAGCTTGATTAGCTTCTGTGCTGGCATAGCTAGGCAAACTCAATAGTGAAAACATCAACGCAGAAAAAGCCAATGCTCCTAATGCCCCTCTAGCTTTAGCACAAACTGACTTAACATTAATTGAATCAAATAAAGAAGCAAAATGCATAAAATACCTAAAATATGGAGAAAAGTTGTCCAACAACACACCCTAGAACTAAGCTCTCGGGTGATGCTCTTGGTGAATTTGTTTTAATCTTTCGGTTGCCACATGAGTATAAATTTGTGTGGTCGATAAGTCACTATGTCCGAGCAGCATTTGCACTACTCTCAAGTCAGCACCATGATTGAGTAAATGCGTCGCAAAGGCATGGCGCAATACGTGCGGAGACAAAGCTTCAGAATCAATACCAGCATGTTGAGCATAAAATTTAATGCGGTGCCAAAAGGTTTGACGCGTCATTTGCCGAGCACGCTTACTCGGAAAAACCACATCTGAGCTTTTCTCACCCAATAATGCCGGTCGACCTTGCTCTATGTAGGTTTCAATCCACTCAATAGCATTTTCTCCCATCGGCACTAGACGCTCTTTACCGCCTTTACCCATTACACGTACTACCCCTTGGCGCAAACTCATATTTTCCATGGTCAAACTCACCAATTCGGTCACACGTAGGCCGGTAGCATACAGCAGCTCTAGCATGGCTTTATCACGTAGCTCTAGAGGGTCTTCAACAATTGGCGCATCAAGTAAGGCTTCAATCTGTTGTTCTGATAAATCTTTCGGCAAGCGTTTCGGCAACTTAGGCGCAATTAATAACGCACTAGGATCATCGCTGCGCAACTTCTCACGAGTAAAATATTGGAATAGTCGACGTATGGCAGACAACATTCGTGCTCGAGAAGTTTGCTTGTAATTTTGTTCCAATAACCAAGCTTGGTAGGCTTGTAAATCATAAGTCGTCACGGTTAATAAACTCATTGATTGCTTACTTAACCATCCCACCAACTTATCGAGATCATGTCGATAAGACTGCAAGGTATTTTCTGATAAGCCTTTCTCCAGCCAAATTGAATCAAGAAAACGTTCTACCAGAGCTAATTCAGACTGCATCACCTATTACTCACTTTATGCCTAATATTTAATACCTAATATCCATGCTGAGACTACGGTAGCTCACTCATAATTGCCACTTATTTTACTGAAAGCATGTAAAGCTCTGACTATTACCGTTAGAATTAACCACAAATTCATCAAACGTTGAAAAACACTATGAAGATAGGCTTATTCTACGGTTCAAGTACCTGTTATACCGAAATAGCTTCGGAAAAAATCCGCGCGATTATTGGCGAAGATCTGGTCGATATCTACAATATTAAAGATACCCCAGTCTCAACACTTCAAGATTATGATTTCCTTATTTTAGGGATTTCCACTTGGGATTTCGGTGAGATACAAGAAGATTGGAGCGCGGTATGGCAGCAACTCGATGGGCTATCTCTAAACGACAAGTACGTGGCGTTATTCGGTCTCGGCGATCAAGAAGGCTATGGCGAATGGTTTCTCGATGCGATGGGAATGCTTCACGACGAACTGATGGCAACGGGAGTTAAGTTTCTCGGCTACTGGCCGAACCAAGGCTATGAGTTTGAACAATCAAAAGCGCTTACTGAAGATAAAACGCATTTTGTTGGCTTAGCGCTTGATGAAGATTCTCAATATGAACTCAGCGATCAGCGTATCGAGCAGTGGTGCGAGCAAATCCTTGTTGAGTATCACGACAGTTTATAACTTTACCGTTCGAAAACATTCGAATACAAAAAAGGCTTAGTGAGTTGAATCCACTAAGCCTTTTTCTTTCTTGTTAGCTGGTTAAACGATTAAGCCATATCTTCGCTTAACTCGGCCACTTCATTCGCTTGCTTCTCGCACTTTGGGACAAACATCATCACCGCAATCGCCGCCAATGTTGGCAGCATCCACGCCATACCGTAATCAAACAACGGTAGGAAGTTGAATACTGACATATCAATACCGACTGCTTTTCCTGCATCAATCAAAGCAAATAATAAAGATAAGCAAACCACAAAACGATACGCCAAAGCACGGTTCGGCAGACGAGAACGAACCAATGTTAGGAATACAATCGCAATCGCCACTGGGTACAAGGCAAACAATACTGGTACAGATAAGGCAATTAATTGCGTTAAACCAACATTTGCCACCAATGCACACACTGAACCGACGACAATAACCCATGCTTTATAGCTAATTGGGGTTAATGAGCTAAAGTAATCGGCACAAGCTGAAATCAAACCAATTGAAGTGGTTAAACACGCTAATAATACAATGGTAGTTAAAACGAACTGACCTTCAGTACCAAATAGAGCTTGCACATAAACACTTAAAATTGCGCCACCGTTATCTAGGCCAGCCGCAATGCCATTACTGGTCGCGCCAAGGTAGAACAATGAAATGTAAACCAGAGCCAAACCGCCTGCTGCAATAAATGCTGCATAGGTTACATAGCGAGTTACCGCACGTTTATCAGTAATCTTCTTGCTACGTAAAGCTTCAATGATCAAAGTACCAAACATCAGCGAAGCAAAGGTATCCATAGTGTTATAACCATCAAGGAAACCAGTACTAAATGCATGGGTTACATAGCGACCTTGTGCCGCGACAATATCGCCTTGAGGGTTAATAAATACCATGACAGAAAGAATGATTAACCCTAAAAATAGAACCGGAGTCAGCACCTTACCAATCACATCTAATAGCTTACCTTGAGACCAAGCAAAGCCCATCGCAATAGCAAAAAAGACGATAGAAAAAATAGTGAGATGTATTTGTGATGGTTCGGCGATAAATGGTTTCAAACCCATTTCATACGCCACAAGACCGGTACGAGGCGCAGCAAAAGCTGGACCAATGATAATAAAGAAAAGTACCGCAACAATTGTCGCAGCTTTTTTAGGTAAGTCTTGGGTCAGTTTATCCCAACCGCCACCGACTAGCGCAATGGCAATAATACCAAGTAAAGGCAGACCTACTGCTGTGCTAAGAAACCCTAGCATAGTAGAAAACACCGATTCGCCAGCTAATTGACCAGCAAGTGGTGGGAAGATGATATTGCCAGCGCCTAAAAAGAACGCAAACAACATGAAGCCTAGGGCCCAAATATCGGTTATTTTTAACTTTTGGTTCAAAATAAACCCTTAATATAATAGTAATGAATTGCATTTCAGGAGAACAAAACATATACCCAAATGACTTCTGCATCTTGAAGTTACTTGGGTATAAAACTCTACCTAAATATAAGGAGCAAGATAATGAACAAATTAGAGCCAACGCGCAAGCAAACAGCAATAAAACACCACAAAATAACAACATTAAAACGTAAAGGCAGTGTTTATCTCTACTAAAAACCAATATATTAAGAATTTACCACTTAACAACATCAAAACAATAACATTACAAACAAGCATAAAAAACCATATTAAGACCATAAATTAGACACTTGAGCCAAAAGCATTGATATTATGAATAAAACTAAAGACTTTCATTTAAAGCAGTTCTCAATTTACGGTGGTCATTCCGGCATGGCAGTCAGTACTGATGGAATATTACTCGGTGCCTGGGCTAACATATCCAATCCCAATCACAGTTCAATATTAGATATTGGCACTGGTACTGGGCTACTAGCATTAATGTGCGCCCAAAGAAGCCAACAAAGTCAGATTACCGCCATTGATATTGATGACGATGCGATTAAAGCCGCGCAATATAATGTCGATAACAGCCCTTGGAGCAAAAGAATTAAGGTTATCAAGGCTCCGGCCCAGCAGTTAAAATCAAAGCAGCAGTTTGATCATATTGTTTGTAATCCACCCTACTTCAATTCAGGAGTCACCTCCGATTGGCAAGCCCGAGCAACCGCACGTCATACGCACACTTTGCCGCACAGTGAGTTACTTATCGCTTGTGCTAAGTTATTAACCCCATCCGGCAGTGCCAATTTTATTTTACCGAAAGCTGAAGGCGAAGCGTTTATTCAACTAGCTTTAGAACAAGGCTGGTTTGTAAAGCGACTCTGCCAAGTCAATACCACTGAGCATAAACCCGGCTATCGATTATTATTCACCTTAACTCGCGATCAAACCGAATGTCAGAATAGCCAGTTAACGATTCATCAAGCTGACGGTTATAGCGCACCATTTATTCAACTGACTCGCGATTTTTATCTCAAGATGTAATGACGCTAAGTAGAGATCTCTCACTGAAATTAGGATCTTGCAATATACCCAAGTGACTTCAATTAGCCTTGCCTAAAGCGGGTTTTATTCTTGCTGGAGACTCGCATCTTGCAGTCACTTGGGTATATAATGCGCGACCGTTTTAATAAACCCTGAACCTAAAGCCACTCGGCTTGTTGGAGAAATGACGTGATCAGAACTTTTGCTGAACTCGATTTAGACCAAAACCTTATTGAAGCCATTGAAGACATGGGCTTTGAGCGCCCGACTCAAATTCAGGCGGATGCCATTCCACAAGCGCTTGATGGCAAGGATGTCTTAGCGTCAGCTCCTACTGGTACAGGGAAAACTGCTGCATTTGCACTTCCTGCCCTACAGTTCTTACAAGATTTCCCACGTAAGAAAGCCGGCCCGGCTCGTGTACTAATCTTAACGCCAACTCGTGAACTTGCGATGCAGGTAGCTGACCAAACTCGCGCGCTGGCAAAAAATACCAACTTAAACATTTTCACCATTACCGGTGGCGTGATGTATCAAGAACACGCTGATATTTTGGGTACCACTCAAGATATCGTGGTTGCAACACCTGGCCGATTAATGGAATACATTGAAGCCGAGCGTTTTGATTGTCGAGCGATTGAATGGCTGATCTTAGATGAAGCAGATCGCATGCTAGATATGGGCTTTGGTCCAGTAGTTGACCGTCTATCCTCAGAATGTCGCTGGCGTAAACAAACTCTGCTTTTTTCTGCGACTTTAGAAGGCCGTGGCGTTGAAGGCTTTACTGAAGATCTACTAAAGAACCCGGTAAAAGTGGAAGCGGATCCCTCTCGACGTGAACGTAAAAAAATCACCCAATGGTATCACCGCGCCGATAATGCCGAACATAAACTGGCACTGTTAAAAAATATTCTTATCGAACAAGCTGAACGCACTATTATCTTTGTAAAGACTCGTGAACGTCTTGCAGAGCTTCGTGGACAGCTAGAAAGCGCTCAAATCGTCTGTTCATGGATCCAAGGAGAAATGCCTCAGGATCGTCGTAACAACGCGATTCAACGTTTCCGCGATGGTGAAGTGAATGTATTAATTGCTACCGATGTGGCGGCGCGTGGCATCGATTTACCCGATGTTAGCCATGTCATTAACTACGACATGCCAAGAACCGCGGATGTGTACCTACACCGTATTGGCCGTACTGCTCGCGCCGGTAAAAAAGGCAATGCGATTTCTTTGATTGAAGCCCATGACCAGCCGATGATTGATCGCGTGATGCGCTACACTCAAGATGAAATCAAAGAACGCTACATTAAAGATCTTCGCCCACAAAGCAAAAAAGCGACTTTTAAGAAGAAGAAAAAGAAAGCGCCTGCTGCGAAGAAGAAAACGGCTGTGAAAAAGAAGAAAAAGTAAGACATTCTTACTAAGCCATTCTCACCAAACCATTCTCGTAAAATTAAAAAGGAGCTACTATTCGCTCCTTTTTTACGTTTTCAGTTTACGCTTTCAAGCAACAAAAAATGCAGATTACTGCTCTTCTCGCTTAAACACCAATTCAGTTTCCGTAGATTCTGCCGCCACAAAGTAATAGCCGGCTGTATCGAATGCTTTCAACGCATCCAAATCTTCTACTTTATTTTCAATGATGTAACGCGCCATCATGCCGCGGGCTTTTTTCGCGTAAAAGCTGATCACCTTGTAGGTGCCATTTTTGCAGTCTTTAAATACCGGGGTAATGATTTTACCTTTCACACCTTTAGGCTTCACTGCTTTAAAGTACTCATTCGACGCTAGGTTAATTAACCACTCATCGCCTTGTGCTTGTAACGCATCATTGACTTTATCGGTAATGATATCGCCCCAGAACTGATACAGGTTACTACCACGTGGATTCGCTAACCTTGTGCCCATTTCTAAGCGATATGGCTGCATTAAATCAAGCGGCTTCAATAAACCATACAAACCAGACAGCATTCTTAAATGAGACTGAGCATAGTCGATATCCGCTTCCGACAGACTATTTGCATCTAGTCCGGTATACACATCGCCTTTAAAAGCAAACAACGCTTGACGCGCATTCTCAAAACTAAATTCAGAGCTCCATTGAGCAAAGCGAGCCACATTCAGACCAGCAATCTTATCACTGACTTTCATTAAACTAGCTACATCTGCAGGCGTAAGCTGACGGCATACTTCAATTAGCTCAGCAGAGTGATCGGTTAAATCAGGTTGAGTGTGCTTTTGGGTAGGAAGCGGAGATTCGTAATCAAGTGTTTTTGCAGGAGAAACCAATATCAGCATATTCAATCCATGTGTTCTGAGGGGTATTTGGCACCATTATAACAAAAAAGCCACGCATCGCTGCATGGCTTTTACTATTAGTGGTATACCCAAGTGACTTCAAGATGCAGAATTCAGAGCTATCATCCAAACTTTTAAGCAAGGAAGATTGGCGAAGGAATGTAAACACCTTTCAAACCAATCTGACGCAGCATAAAGGTTTGGATGAAGCTCCCGAAGGGCAAGTTAAAACAAGCTTTATGCTGCGTTAAATTAAATAGAGATAGAATAACTATGATCATATTCAATTTGCCTTGCCTACAGCTTGTTTTAATCTTGCTGAAACTCGCATCTTGAAGTTACTTGGGTATATAGGTCAAAGTTATTACTTAGACTCTTTACCCCATACGCCTTCTTCAATTTGAGAATGCAGTTCTGGGAAATCTTTCGCATCAAATGTCGGTAATTTACCTTCATCTAATTGCTTGTTGTAGTCTTTCGCTAGTTTAATAACGATACCAGACAACAATAAGATAGCCACTAAGTTAACAATCGCCATCAAGCCCATTGAGGCATCAGCAAGAGACCATACCGTTGGTAGTGTCGCTAATGAACCAAACATCACCATACCAAGTACAATGACACGGAAGATGTTTTTAGCATGACGAGATTTCTTAAAGATAAACACAATATTGCTTTCTGCGTAAGAGTAGTTAGCAATGATTGATGTGAATGCAAAGAAGAAGATCGCGATAGCAACGAAGGTTTTACCCCACTCACCAACTTGAGAGCTCAATGCGTTTTGCGTCAAGATGATACCTGTCACTTCACCGTGTGGCACATATTCACCTGATAGCAAAATGATCGATACTGTTGCAGTACAGATAACGATCGTATCAACAAATACACCTAGCATTTGCACATAACCTTGTGATGCTGGGTGTGGTGGATACGGAGTTGCTGCTGCCGCTGCATTTGGCGCAGACCCCATACCGGCTTCGTTCGAAAACAAGCCACGAGCAACACCCGTCTTAATCGCATTCATAATGGCGTAACCTATGCCACCAGCTGCCGCTTCTTGTAAACCGAAAGCACTCTTGAAGATTAATGAAATAGCACCCGGTACTTTATCTAGGTTCATAAAGATAACAATCACTGCTAGTACTAGGTAGAAGATCGCCATGATTGGCACTAGAATTTCCGCAGTACGAGCAATCTTACGGATACCACCGAAGATAACAAAACCAGAAAGCACAACCAGTACACCACCGACCATTGCTTTATTCCAAGCAAAAGCTGTGTGCATCGCATCTGCAATCGAGTTTGATTGAACCGCATTAAATACCAAGCCAAAAGCAATGATAAGGAAGATTGAGAATAGGATGCCCATCCAGCGCATACCTAAGCCTTTTTCCATGTAGTAAGCCGGACCACCAACATAAGTGCCGTCAGAACCTTTGGTTTTGTATAACTGGGCCAAGGTGCTTTCTGCAAATGCAGTGGCCATACCAACCATAGCAATGATCCACATCCAGAAAATTGCGCCAGGGCCACCCACGGTTAAAGCTACCGCAACACCCGCCATGTTACCTGTACCAACACGCGCAGCTAGGCTTGTACAAAAAGCTTGAAAAGAAGAAATGCCTGATGTATCTGCTTTACGGCTGTTTTTTAATACCGAAAACATGTGCGTAAAGTGGCGAAATTGAATAAGGCCAAGACGCACAGTGAAATACACACCAACGCCGACCAATAAGTAGACCAGAATAGATCCCCAAAGAAGATCGTTTAATAAAGCTATTAGATCCGTCACGCAAACCTCACCTAAATTAATGATTCATTTACCCTCACTATGAGAGTGAGTTCCCTCAACACTCAAATCATTTGAGTGTTCGCCTTATCTCTTTATATGTTCGTTGCTTTTATTATGTTTAGAGAAAAAGCACATCAAAATGCAATTTTAGATCTTAAACTATGGACTAAATCGATAATGACGGCAGGATAATGCAGGGCTACGCGCTAAAAATCAATATCAAATTTAATTCATAGTTATGCATTATTACACTAGATGATAGTAAGTTTTTGGTATATTTAATCTGTTTTTTCACATTAAAGAAAAACTTTTGACTATTAATTTTGAGAAATAAAAACTCAATTTTTCATCTTTGTTAAAAACAGGTAAATACTGAAAAGTTAAGAGTTAGTAAGGTCTCTACTCGAACACTACATCAATTATTATTTGATAATTCAATTTAGATATCTAACCCGAAAGTCAAGTAAACATACCACTAACACCATTAACATTTCCGCAACCCAGCACAAGTCAATCCTCCGCATTTTCCTACAAAAATAGTTTACTAAACGGCGAATTTTTACTCAGAAACAAATCATGAATCAAGCAGCATAATGACACAAAAGATTCATCTTTTAGAAACAAATGAGAAACACATCAAAGTTAACCTCTTAAAAAGTGTGGTATCAATAAAGTCCTGAATAGGATTCAGTATCAACAAAGAGGGATTACAGATGGAAAGCTTCCAATTAGAAGACATCATGGCAATGGAACCAAACCCTTATCGCGCTCACAAAACCAAGCCAACTAAGAGAAAATGGCGTGAGATTGAAGCGATTCAAGATAGACGCCAACTACAAAAGGAATTGAAAGAACTGGATTACTTTGGCGAGTACAATTTAGAAGACCTTGATATTTAAGGACCTATACTTTTAAAACACATAATCTTTAAACTTTGGATATGTAACCTTTAAAACCCAAATATCCATATTGTTATAATGACTAAATTGTTAGAATCGTTAAAAATAGAAAGCAGACACGCTTGATAATGTGTCTGCTTTATTTTTATCTATTAGCCATCTGACTTCATGTATTCAGACAGACGTTGGTACTCTTTATCAATACTTTGTCCAAATAGTGGATCACTATCTTCACTACCCCACAACTTTTCAACCGCCAACCAATCCTGCTCGGTAAAATGACGCTTTAATGTAGGTAAAATTTCACGCTCTTCAAAATCTAAATGCTTTTTTTGTTGATGGATAAAATGCTCTAAACGCTCGCAAAATACATCATTCGGGACCACCGCATCTTGCAACACCATCTCCAGCAAATCAGAAAACTCTTTGGTCGTTTCCGATAAGTTTTTATGCTCTTCCAGCAAATTGGCAATATTATGATTATCGCCATAATGCTCTAAAAAATAATGATAGATAAGATCTTCCTTCGGATGATGTGTCATTTCCGAATGCCGCTGAAGATAAGAAATAATATCATTAATAATCAGATAATTAATTGGCTTCTCTTGTTTTAAAAAATTAAGCTTCTGGTCCAGAATAACCAGCAATCGCACCATATAGCTGTGCTCACGGCTTATAATATTTCCTAGCATGGCTCCCTCCTACTCAGTCAACTACCACCACTATAGGTGATACTTTTCCTTCGCTATTGTCCATGGTCAAATATCGTTCAATCAGTATAGCTCATGCTCATTTTCTGTGATCCAAACCCACAATAAACTCAAATCAATTCAAATTGTTCATGTTGTTGCGAACTCACCGAAGCCCAGTTAATTGGGGACTGGCCTTGCTGTAATAAAAGCGTATTGGCTTGAGAAAAATGTTGGCAGCCAAAAAAACCACGATGAGCGGAAAGAGGAGACGGATGTGGAGCGGTCAAAATATGGTGCTTAGATGGGTCGATTGACGCGCCTTTTTTCTGCGCGTGGGCTCCCCACAATAGAAAAACCAATCCACTATGCGTTTGATTTAATTCTGCAATCACTTGGTCGGTGAACTTTTCCCAGCCAGACTTAGCATGCGAATGCGCCTTACCTTGCTCAACCGTCAATACCGTATTTAACAACAGCACTCCCTGCTCGGCCCAAGACACCAAGTTGCCGTGACTCGGAATAGTAAACCCCTCAATATCTTGCGCTAGTTCTTTATACATATTGACTAAAGAAGGCGGCGTTTTAATCCCAGGTTGTACCGAGAAAGCCAAACCATGCGCTTGATTAGGCCCGTGATAAGGATCTTGTCCTAGTATCACCACTTTCACTTGGTCAAATGGGGTATGGTCAAACGCTGAAAAAACCAAACTATCTTCAGGGTATATGTTTTTGCCTTGCGCTCGCTCACTCGCAACAAAGCTTTCAAGTTGTTTAAAGTAGCTTTGTTGTTTTTCATTTTCGATCACATCTGCCCACGTTGACATCGCTTAATCCCTATCATTATTTTCAGTTAATTTTGCCATTGTATCGTGAGGAGAGCCCAAGACGAACCACAAGGATGCGGTTATTTTCGTAGTAAATTAACCACATATTTATACTTCAATTATTTTTTAGAGTTTAAAATAATCTTACAACCCCTTATTTCTTTTGATTTTCTTGATTTACAGCAAGAAAACACACCAATAATGGAATCTAATTTTGGCTGTTTATTGATTTAAATCAATATTAATGTTGTGGTTATTAAGTATATAATGGCGTCATCGATTCGTTCGAAAATAACATCATATTTAATTCCACTTAAGTGGCAAAGGAGATGGGCATGATCCAAGGTATCCAAATTACTAAAGCAGCAAACGACGATTTACTAAACTCTATCTGGTTACTAGATAGCGAAAAAAATGAAGCACGTTGTGTTGCCGCTAAAGCTGGCTTTGAAGCGGATCAAGTTGTTGCTGCAGATTCTCTAGGCGACATCGAATACCGTGAAGTAAAAATTGAAACTGCACCACGCATCGAAGGTGGTCAACACCTAAACGTAAACGTTCTTTCTCGCGAAACGCTAGAAGACGCAGTGGCACACCCAGAAAACTACCCACAGCTAACTATCCGTGTTTCTGGCTACGCAGTACGTTTTAACTCTCTAACTGCTGAGCAACAACGCGACGTTATTGCTCGTACGTTTACAGAGTCTATGTAATTTTCAGGTTACTAGGCTCTTAGTTCCTAGTCCCTAGAAGATCAAAAAAGGTGCTCAATTAATATTGAGCACCTTTTTTATTTTTAATCAAAATACAATATAAATAACAGTGGTTTGGTCTTTTCCTAGAAACTAGGGACTCGTAACCTAGCGACCTATTTTTGCACTCTTCTCAACACTTCTTTCAGCAAATCAAAATCAGCCGCAAGATCTTCAGAAAGCAATTCCATCGCACCGTGTTTTGCTAGTGGGCCCGGAACGTCGATATTTGTATCCAGGATCTCATCCACCACTTCTTTAAATTTAGCTGGGTGAGCGGTACATAAGAATAAACCAGTTTCACCCTCTTGAAGCTGCTGAGTCAGAACTCGGTATGCAATCGCACCATGTGGCTCACATAAGTAACCAAGACTATTCAGCTCAACCACGGATTCCGCACTTTGTGTGTCAGTTACCATGCCTTTGCCGAGTGTATCTAGACCCCAACCTTTAATTCGACATAGTTCTTCAATACGCGGCCAGTTATTCGGTTGACTAACATCCATCGCGTTAGAAGTTGTCGCGACGGTTGGTTTTGGCTCCCACTTACCGGTTTCAAGGTAACGAGGCACCGTATCATTAGCATTAGTTGCGGCAATAAAGCGCTTGATTGGTAGTCCTAACGCTTTAGCCAGTAGGCCAGCAGTTAAGTTACCAAAGTTACCACTAGGCACTGAGATAACTAAATTATCACGCTCAGATTTAGTCATTTGAGCAGCTGCCTCAAAGTAGTAACATATTTGCGCCATTAAGCGGCTGATGTTGATTGAGTTGGCTGAGTTAAGGCCAATCTCTTCACGTAGCGCTTGATCATCAAAAGCTTGTTTTACTAATGATTGGCATGCATCAAAATCACCATCAATCGCCACAGTGTGAATATTGCCACCTAAGGTACAAAATAGTTTTTCTTGTAATGGGCTGATCTTTCCTTTTGGATACAAGATCACCACATTGATATTTTCCATCCCATAGAATGCATGGGCAACGGCAGCGCCAGTATCACCAGAAGTCGCTGTTAATATAGTAATCTTCTGGCCTTTATCTGCAGTGACAGCCGCCAAAGATTGCGCCATGAAACGGCCACCGAAATCTTTAAAAGCCAATGTCGGACCATGGAAAAGCTCTAGAGCGTAAACGCCATCTTTGACTGATTTAATCGGTGCTGGAAATTGAAAAGCCGCCGAAACCAGTTGATTCACTTGCTCAGCAGTTAACTCATCGCCAATTAACGCCGATAAAATCTTACTGCTACGGCTGATAAAATCTTCTGCTAGTAGTGATTCAATATCATCAAACTTAGGTAATTCTGATGGGAAAAATAACCCTTGATTACGACCTAAACCTTGACGTACCGCTTGGCCAAAAGAGACCTGCTCATCATTTTCTTTTATATTGTACAACTTCATAATTCACTTCCTGTTACTCTCGAACCTTCCTTGTCTAAACGACAAATATGCACGAAACCTTCATCATTTTGTAGGTAATTTTCATTTAACCAATGTGCGACTCGTTCTGCCACATCTTTCTTACTACAAATAGTAAACAATGTTGGGCCAGAGCCGGAAATACCGCAGGCTAATGCGCCTGCCGACATCGCGTATTGACGGGCATCCGCAAAACCTGGTAGCAACTTAGCGCGATAAGGTTCAGCAATCACATCTTTAATCAGTTTGGCGGCGAGCTCTGGTTGACCTGAATGACACGCATGAATAAAGCCACCGAGATGACGACCATGGGCAATAATATCTTGACGACGATATTGAGAAGGTAAAATCGAGCGCGCTTCAGCAGTCGACACTTTAATGCCCGGATAGGCCATCACCCAATACCAGTCATCAAAACAAGGCACTTCTTGGCTGATAATGCCGAGTTCTTCTAGCATTAACTGCAAACCACCTAGGTAACAAGGCGCAACATTATCGTAGTGAATACCACCAGAAATTTGTCCTTCCATTTCGCCCATTAACGCCAGTAGTTCCATTTCATTTAATGGCTGTTGGTGAAAACGGTTTAACGCATCTAGTGCCGCCACGATTGAACAAGCACTAGAGCCTAAACCTGAGCCAATCGGCATGTTTTTTTCTAGTGTCATTTGCAGTGGCAATAAAGGAATATTTTTCTTTTCCAATTCACGAGCAAACACTTGCCAACAATGGTAGACAATATTCTCTTTCGGGTCGGTTGGAAGCTTCGCAACAAAGCTTCCTGCGGTTTTCAAATCAAATGAGGTATCCGATGATTTCACTAAAACTCGGTCACCAAGCAAAGTACCGTCAATCGGTGATACTGCAGCGCCAAGAACATCAAAGCCAACACTGACATTACCGATTGAGGCTGGTGCATACACTGCGACACTTTGAGGTTGAGACATTGACATAATTAAACTCCTAATTTCCAACCTAAAGTACGCATCACATCAGAGAATACACCTGCTGCGGTCACTTGAGTCCCTGCGCCATAGCCACGCAACACCAATGGGATTGGTTGGTAATAACGGCTATAAAAGGCTAGCGCATTCTCACCATCTTTAATTTTGTACATAGGATCGTTTTCATCCACCGCAATCATTTTCACTTTACATTGGCCGTCTTCAATCGTGCCAACATAACGCAATACTTTCCCCTCTTGAGCGGCTTTTTCTGAAAGGTCTGCAAAGTAAGCGTCCGCTTGTGGCAGTCGTTCCATAAATTCAGCAACACTACCTGAATCATCAAAGCCCGGTGGCAAGGCTTGCTCAACAATCACATCTTCTAACTCAAGTTCCATACCTGCTTCACGAGCGAGGATCAGCAATTTACGCGCGACATCCATACCTGAGAGATCATCACGAGGATCCGGCTCGGTAAAACCATTTTCATCGGCGATATTGGTTGCCTGGCTTAACGTCATGCCTTCATCTAGCTTGCCAAAAATGTAAGAAAGTGAACCGGATAAAATACCATTAAATTTCTCTAATTCATCCCCCGCTGAGATCAAGTTTTGCAAGTTCTCAATAACCGGTAAACCCGCACCTACGGTTGTTTCATACATCAATTTACGGCGAGTGCTTCTCGCGGTTTCTCGTAGTTGATGGTAGTAACTCATGCTCGCAGTATTAGCTTTCTTATTCGGTGTCACCACATGGAAACCTGCCGCTAAGAAGTCGGTGTATTGATTGGCGATAGATTCACTCGAAGTACAATCAACTAGTACTGGGTTAATGATGTGATTACGTTGCACCAAAGCGATCATACGCGCTAAGCTGAACTCTTCAGTGGCATGGGCCATTCGGTCACGCCAATTTTCTAGCGGTAAACCATCACTATCAAGTAATAAACCTTTTGAGTTGGCTAAACCGCATACTCGAATCACAATACCTTTTTCTGCCAATTTGGCTTGCTGACGCTGGAACTGATCAACCAACTCGCCACCAACACCACCAATACCAACCACGAATACATCGAGGAAATGCTTAGAATTAAATAGGTTCTCATGACAAGCTTTGATGGCAACTGCGATTTTATCTTCTGGAATAACCGCAGAAATCGCGCGCTCTGAAGAGCCTTGAGCGATAGCCACGACATTCACATTAACCTCAGCAAGCGAGGCAAAGAATTGTGAAGCCACACCACGTGCGGTGCGCATTTTGTCCCCTACTAACGTCACAATCGCAACATTGTCGGTAAACTCAATCGGATCAAGTAGTCCATCTTTTAATTCAAGTTCGAAACCATCTTGCAAGGCTTGCTCAGCTTTTTCTTTATCTTGTGCTTCGATACAAAAGCTAATGCTGTATTCCGATGATGATTGAGTGATCAAGACAATAGAAACGCCAGACGTCGACATCGCGCCAAATACGCGGCTCGCCATGCCAACCATGCCTTTCATACCTGGGCCTGAAACATTGACCATAGTCAGTTGGCTTAAGGTAGTAATTCCCTTAATCGCAAGGTTATCTTCACCTGTATCTTGACCGATTAAAGTACCTGCACCTTGAGGATTAAAGCTATTTTTGATTAAACAAGGGATTTGAAACTGGGCAATAGGAGCGATAGTTTTAGGGTGAAGTACTGAAGCGCCGAAATAAGAGAGCTCCATCGCCTCTTGATAGCTTAACGATTTCAGTAACCGTGCATCTTCGACTAGTCTAGGATCGCAATTATAAACGCCGTCTACATCTGTCCAAATTTCACAACAATCAGCACGTAAACACGCTGCCAATACCGCTGCAGAGTAGTCAGAGCCATTACGGCCTAAAGTCACTAATTCGCCTTTAGCATTACCGGCAGTAAAGCCAGGCATGATATTAATGTGCCCCGCAGGTAGAGGTTTACGCTGGAAGTTGCCTGTCGAAATATCCACATCGACCATAGCTTCTAAATGATCGCCTTTGGCAAACAAGTACTCAACCGGATCAATTAAGCTCGCAGGCTTACCTTTCGCCTCGATAACCGCTTTCATTAATTGAATTGAAATACGCTCACCTTTACTGATAATGCGCGCATTGACATGATCTGGGCACATTCCCAATAGCGCCATACCGTGCACATATTGACGAAGTTGCTTCATTGAGGTCTTAACTTGAGTATCAAACGCTAAGTATTCCAATCCTTCGACTTGTTGTTTGATTTGCTCAAAAAGAGCATAAAATGATTGTTCTAAGTCATTAATTAATAACTCTGCTTCACCATTTTTTAGTGTGTTTTCAATCACTGCAACCAATTTATTGGTCGTTTTACCCGGTGCAGAAAGCACCACGGCCAAGTCTTCTTGTTGAGCATTGTTAATAATAATATCTGCTGCCCTTAAAAATCGGTCAGCATCGGCCAGTGAAGACCCTCCAAATTTTAGTACTCGCATCCCTTCCTCCAAAATTTCACTTCTAAATTTGCATAAAAAAAGGCCTGTATCTGGTGGGATACAGGCCTTTTTTTGAAAACTTTCGCTTACCAGCCTGCCCCAACATTAATGGTGTCGGTCATAATTGAGGTCATAATGGTGATGCTGGTAAAAAACGTCATTGCTTATGTCTTATCTTGTTATCAACTATCTCTACATTTACCGACTTAAAGGCAAAGAGTCAATGAAAAGTTACCTTTATTCTCATTTAGCTCAAAAATACAGACCAAAGACACAAAATACTTACCTCTCATCAATCGAGCATCATTAATCGTAGGTAAGATGAATAACTATTACTGATATTTAACATTCTTCTTTCAAACTGATTGATGCAAATCAACAAACCGATAATTAGGTTATATTCACTTATTGTTAGCAAGCTGTTAAGACTGTAGACTCAAACCCATAATCAACAACTCAGCTACTATTTCTGTTTTTATCTATATTAAAGCTGTGTTTGTAAACTGTTTTACTGCTAATGACTCTCGTGATGTAAATAAAGTTGCTAGCAAAATGTTATTTTTATTTAGAATTAATAAACCATTTAAAGTCATGATTTAGGTACTCCTATGCATACCCCACAAATTCTTATCGTTGAAGATGAACAAGTCACACGCAATACGCTGAAGACTATTTTTGAAGCAGAAGGATATACTGTTTTTGAGGCCATTGATGGCGATAACATGCACCAGATTTTATCCGAAAACCCAATTAACTTGGTGATTATGGATATCAACCTACCTGGTAAAAATGGCCTACTTCTGGCTCGTGAACTAAGAGAACAAGCCAATGTTGCGCTTATGTTCTTAACTGGTCGCGATAACGAAGTTGATAAAATTTTAGGCTTAGAAATCGGTGCTGATGACTACATTACAAAACCATTTAACCCTCGTGAATTAACTATTCGTGCTCGTAACCTACTGCAACGCTCTATGCACAGCGGTGATGCGCAAGAAGAGAAACGTACAGTTGAAAAATACGAGTTCAACGGTTGGGTACTTGATATCAATAGCCGCTCATTAGTTAACCCTATGGGTGAAAGCTACAAGCTACCGCGCTCTGAATTCCGCGCATTACTGCACTTCTGCGAGAATCCAGGCAAAATTCAAACTCGTGCCGATCTATTGAAAAAAATGACTGGCCGCGAATTGAAACCACACGACCGTACTGTTGACGTGACGATTCGCCGTATTCGTAAACACTTTGAATCAATCGCTGATACTCCTGAAATTATCGCGACTATTCACGGTGAAGGTTATCGTTTCTGCGGTGAACTAAGCGAATAATCTCCATCTAGATAGCTAACAAACTTAAAGGCCTCGCAATCTCTTTATTAAAGAGATTGCGAGGCCTTTTGCTTTATGACTATACCCAAATTCTGAGATATCACCTTGACGTTACTTAAGCATACCGCTCTATCCATCGCTTTAAGGTATTAATATCTTGCTGGTAACATTGATTCATGTTTTCAATCCAGCCTGCGACATTTTCTCGCCATTCCTCAGCTTCTGGTGTTTGAGCAAGCTGCGCAAGTTGCTGAATACGTTGCAAACCAACCGACCCCGCAGCGCCTTTAATTTTGTGCGCTTCCGACACTAAGTTCTCATCATCACCAACACTTAAATACTGATTGAGTTGTTGCATATAATCAGGAATGGTTTGTTCAAACATCAGTAGGCTATCTAAAACAGGCTGCTTGCCAACAATATCAAGATAAGAGTTCAACATTTCAGTATCAATCACCGACAGTTGAGTCCCCTCTTGCAGACTTACACCTTCAGTATTTGGTGAGTTTACCGCTACTTTGGGGGCTGATTTAGCTCCGGATGAATTATGGCCAGAAGAGTTACTTCCAAAAAAATTACTCACTACCTGATTAATATCTTTAATCGATAGTGGCTTACTGATCGCATCATCTATGCCTTTTTCAATATATTCCTTCTGATTTTTCATTACATTAGCAGTCAAAGCGACTAATGGTGGTAACTGAGAATAAGTTTGTCGGAGCTGCTGAGCAATATCAAAGCCGGTCATATCTGGCAATTGAATATCTAAAAAGACTAAATCATAGTTTTCTGGTTTAAAGCATCTAAGCGCCTCTTCTCCTGACATCGCCACTTCAAGACTATGCCCTAAGTTTTCCAATACTGAACGAGCTACTGTGACATTCAGTTCAATATCTTCCACCATAAAGATGCGTAGACTTGGTTGAGATTCCATATGGCTAATGGATTCTTCTATTTGCGTGGTAGGCACTCGGATTGACACCACAAAGGTACTGCCAAACCCTAGTTCACTTGAAACAGTGATTTCACCTCCCATACGATGAGCAAACTCTTGGGAAACCGCTAAGCCAATCCCGGTACCGACTGCATGTAAGTTATCCTTTCCTGACTTCACCTGATAGTACATACCAAAGATATTATCGACTTCATCCTCAGGAATACCGATACCTGTATCTTCAATTTCAAACTCAATATTGGCAACATCCTCATCAACATCCGCGCTGACATTGATGGTAACGCCACCTTGCTTGGTAAATTTCATCGCATTGCTAACTAAATTCCACAGCACTTGCCGTAACCGAGTCGCATCCACCATAATCGCTGGCGGAAGGTCGGTTAGACGATCGAGCTCAAACGTGAGCCCTTTTTGTTCAGCCATTAAACTGGAAATGGTTTCAATATCAGTGATAAAACTATGGAAGTCGGTCGCAACAGGAAGAAGCTCTAACTCTCTACGGTCAAACTTATCAAGATCAATCACATCATTAAATATATGACCTAAAGTGATGGCACTGATATTGATTGTCTGCATGTACTGCCGCTGCTCTTGATCGAGCTTAGAATCGAGTAATATACGACTTAATCCGACAATACCGTTCAAAGGCGTTCTTAGTTCATGACTAATAGTTGAGATAAATTTGGTTTTATCTTGGCTGGCTTTAAGTAATGCGTCTTGGTATGCCTTTCGCTCAGTAATGTCTCGTCCGAACCCTACCAAGCCAAGCAGCTGGTTTGATTTGTTATAAAAAGGCAATTTACGAAACTCAAAGTACGCTTTGTGACCATTTGGGTATTCAAGCCACAGATCATAGGCCAACTCTCGATTCTCTAAAAAAACCGTTTTATCCGTTGCTTCTACTTGCTGACGCGTAGAGTTATCTTTATACACATCATAAATAGATAACCCCACCAATTCCGATTCTGTTAATCCAACTAATTCTTCGAAAGCACGGTTACAACCGGAAAACAGCCCTTCGGTATTGCGGTAATAAATTAGATCAGGGGAAGCATCCAAAAATGAGCGTAATAAAGCGGTACGTTCTGCCAACTCCACTTGTGCTTTTTCACGTTGATAAATCTCATTTTCAAGATCTTGCATAACCTCTAAACGAGCTTCTTCTGCTTTTTTTCTTTCATTAATTTCTTGATTCAACTTATGTATATTTTCTTGCAGCTCTATATTTAATTGATGATCGCGTTGACGCATGTCTTTCAACTTATCGACCATTTTAGTTAAGCGTTGACGAGACTCTTCAAGTTGATCGACCACAACCGTTAAAAAATACACCGCCCAAGGAGTAATTAATAAACCAAAAAATACCGATCGAATAATCACAATATTCTCTATATGCCCGATCAACACTAGGCTAACGACCGCTTGCAATAACACTGAAAAACACACTAACGCCAACGCCAGCAACATAGAGAATTTAACCATTCCCAATTTAACCAATAAATCGACATAATATTGGGCAAGGTTTTTTAACACATTCATGATGAAGTCTGATCTCCTGAGCTAGCCTTTAGAGAAGAGTGTAAGGTTTTAAGCTGAGTTTGATTTTTCCCGCCCAACTTAGCAGCATCAAGTGCTTGACGAGCCGTTTCAACAATAGACAGTGAACTTAAATCTTTTTGTGGAATTCCACTGGCGACACCAACATTGACCGAAAAACATTCTGATACTGAAGAATTCTGATGTTCCATATTAAGCTCATTAATCGTTTGATGGATCTTATCGGCCACCAATAGACAGGATGGTGCTTGAGTTTCCGGTAATAGCAGCAAGAATTCCCCTTCAAATTCACCAACCGCTAGCAAGTCTGCTCCCCTTTTAATTACCTCTTCAAATCTCGCAGAAATCTCCACAAGTCGATCTGATCCAGATTCTTGCTCATTCTGATTAATAACCACATGACAAATCATCACGGTTAAAGGTGATTGTTGGCGCAACTGTAATTGCCAAACTGCTTGTAATTGAGAATAAAAGTGCCGACTGTTAGAAATTTTTAATGTGTGATCAAAATGACTAAGCTGCAATAACTCTTCATTGGCGTCGGCCAGTTGCTGCTTAACTAAAAAGTGCTCGGTGACATCTCTAGCAATTAATAAGCCGCCAGTATTACCAGTAAAGGGCTCGGTATAAGGCGCTTTTAATACGTCATACCAGGTCGGCTCACCATCAATACTTTTTACTTTATCAATAAAGTGAAGTGTTTGTTTTTCTTCAAGCACTTTTAAATCTGTAGCTGCAAATTTTTCAGCTATCTGTTGAGGCAAAATCTCATCTAAGCTATGACCAATAATATCTTCTGTTTTAGCTATGCCTAATGAGTCTGCATATGCTTGATTACAAGCCTCATGAATACGGTTTTGGTTAAACATCGCAATCGGATCGGGCGATGCTCGTAATATAGACTGTAATAAGGTCTCACTCCTCGCGAGATCAAGCTCAATTGTCCGTCTTTTATCCATCTCATCAGAGTAAGATTGTTGAGTATAATACCAATCCGAAACATCATGGCTGAGCCCAACGACCGCTTTTAGGCTGTTATCAACCGAAATTAATGGCGTAAGGTGAGTTTCAAGTAAGCAATTATCACCATTAGGTGTTGTCGTCCACCTCTGGTACGAACTTGCCTCATGAGTGAGATTTATATTTTCAGCAGCAACGCCCTCTCCCTCTCTATGTAACCAAAATCTCTCATAGGCACGATTGGTAAATAACATTTCACCATCAACACTTTTAATGAAAATATGTTCAGATAGGCAATTTAACGCTTCTAAAGTTATCGGAAGATTGTTATCCCGCTCTATGTGTTGCGATTTAGTGGCATGGACCACCAAAGTTTTACGGCCCCGATAGCGAGCAGAATACTGCGTAAAATGAATAGAGGGTCTATTGGTATCCGATACTTCCCATTCTTGATATGGGTTAATTTGAGCAGCATCGAGTATGGAAAGTAATTGTTGAGAAGAAATTCGAGCTGGTAATAAAAAACGCAACCCTACTTGGCGAATTGATAACTGTTGCATCGCCTTACGGTTTGCATCAACCACTACACCTGTATGCGCTTCCACCAAAAATATCGCCGTCGGGGCATCTTTAATAGAAAAAACCAAACTTGTTCGGCGAGTATGATGAAAATAATAAATCATCACTAAAAATAACAAGACAACTAGAACATCTAGTGCAAAGCTATGCTCCAACAACGAAAGCCAATCCATGTTCCACCATATCGCTTAAAAATTAACTCGCATATATTACAAGTAAATAGATTGATTGTGGCGGATTGTTTCGCACTTCAACTATAAAACTTTCTTCAATCAAAAATACTTGCGCCAAAGTTCTTTATACTTAATGGGGATTCCCCCAATAAATAATAGTGATATCACTCCAATCTCGCCTAGCCAACAAGCAAACAAAAACAAATAAAAATTCAAAAAAACAGCATATTATCCACAAATAGACGGACCTATGGTCTTTTAATATGCAAATACCGCAAAAAAATTAATCATTTTTGTGTAACTTTTGTTGGAATTACATAGTACAAAAATGTAGGATGGTGGCACGATGCTGTGTTTTTCGTGATGAATATCACGTCAATATTTAGGAATAAATCGCTAGCATTTCCTTGAATGGAAGCATAAAAAGCCACTAGT
Source organism: Vibrio litoralis DSM 17657 (assembly GCF_000426765.1). GTDB lineage: Bacteria > Pseudomonadota > Gammaproteobacteria > Enterobacterales > Vibrionaceae > Vibrio > Vibrio litoralis. The sequence goes on from NZ_AUFZ01000018.1 coordinate 83,676, forward strand.
TTTTTGTATCACTTCCCGAAGGAACTAAGAAACAACTTTTTCGCAAATAGTTTTCTGCGAATATATTGAAAGGAATCGCACTTACTAGACCGAGCAATGTCAGTAAGGAAGATTATAAGTACATAAAAGGACAAGCAGCCATGTCGATAAGCATAGACGCTAATTCGCTAAGCTGCCATTTAACTTGGAAGGATGTATCTATGGTAAGTAGAGAGCAAAGTACACAAGGATTGTACACTCCTGAGCTGGAGCATGATGCCTGTGGGATCGGTTTTGTTGCTCACTTAAAAAACCGTAAATCTCACGCTGTGGTAACACAGGCGCTGGATATGCTAGCCCGCATGGAACACCGCGGTGGTCAAGGTTGTGATCCTTGTAGTGGTGATGGTGCAGGTATCTTACTGCAAAAACCTCATGAATTTCTTTTAGAAGAAGCCGTCAAACTCGGCATCAAACTCCCATCATTTGAAAAATATGGTGTTGGTGTTGTTCTATTCCCTAAAGATGAACATAAACGCCAGCAATGCCGCGATATTTTAGAGCGTAACGCTAAGCGCCTTGATCTTGAAATTTTAGGCTACCGCGTTTTACCAGTCGATAATTCAATGATCGGCGAAGATCCACTCAGCACCGAACCTCAATTTGAACACGTCTTCATTTCTGGTGGCCCGAGTATGGATCCAGCAGAACTTGAACGTAAGCTTTATGTGCTACGTAACTACACAGTTCGCGTGTGTCTTGAGTCTGTATCTAACATTGGCGATGATTTCTATATCAACTCATTGTCTTACAAGACTTTGGTTTATAAAGGCCAGCTCACCACAGATCAAGTTCCTCAATACTTTTTAGATCTACAAAACCCAACCATGGTGACGGCGTTAGCACTGGTACACTCACGCTTTTCAACCAACACATTCCCAAGATGGCGTCTTGCACAACCATTCCGTTACATTGCCCACAATGGTGAAATTAACACCGTACGCGGTAACTTGAACTGGATGAAGGCACGTGAAGCCATTTTAGAATCAAACTTATTCTCAAAAGCCGAAATCGACATGCTACTGCCGATTTGTTCAGAGAATGGTTCAGATTCATCTAACTTTGATATGGCATTAGAACTACTGGTTCTTTCAGGCCGTAGCTTGCCACACGCTTTAATGATGTTGATCCCTGAAGCATGGCAAGAAAATAAAAACATGGATCCAACCCGTCGTGCTTTCTACCAATACCATGCCAATATCATGGAACCTTGGGATGGCCCGGCTTCTGTTTGTTTCACCGATGGTGTTCAAGTAGGTGCAACCCTAGACCGTAACGGTCTACGTCCTTCTCGCTATACCGTAACCAAAGATGATTTCTTGGTGATGGCATCAGAGTCTGGCGCAGTTGAAATCGCACCAGAGAACATTGAATACCGTGGCCGCTTACAGCCAGGTCGTATCTTTGTTGCCGATCTCGAACAAGGTCGCATTATTTCTGATGAAGAAGTAAAAGACAGTATTGCTACCGCTAAGCCTTATGAGCAATGGGTTCAAGACAACCTACTCACTCTAAAAACGCTGCCTGATGCCGATAACATGCATCACCAGCCTTCTCCTGCTCGCTTGCTACAACATCAACAAGCGTTTGGTATTACGAGCGAAGAAGTAAACGACATCATTCATGTACTCGCAGAAACGGGTTATGAACCTCTGATGTCAATGGGTGCAGACTGGCCATTAGCAATATTGTCACACCAATCGCAGCACTTATCACACTACTTCAAACAGCTGTTTGCTCAGGTAACTAACCCACCAATCGATCCGATTCGTGAGCGCATGGTTATGTCATTGAACACCTACTTAGGTCGTGACCATAACCTGTTAACGGAAACGCCGGAACACTGTCGAAAAGTAGAGTTAGAGTCGCCTGTTTTATCTAATGCAGAGCTTGAAAAACTACGTGCGATCGATAATGAGCACTTGCAAGCTAAAACATTAGACATCGTTTTCCGTGCCACCGAAGAGCCGGGTAAACTAGAGCGTGCACTAAAACGTATTTGCCAGTATGCAGAAGATGCAGTGGTAGATGGTTACTCGATTATTCTGTTAACCGACCGTGCAACCAACTCTAACCACGCGGCAATTCCAGCCATGTTGGCGGTTGGCGCAGTACATCACCACTTAATCCGTAAAGGTTTACGTGCGAAGTGTGACATCGTAATCGAGACAGGTGATGCTCGCGAAACGCACCACTTTGCAACTCTCGTCGGTTACGGTGCTAATGCGGTTAACCCATATTTGGTCACAGAAACGATTGTTGATCTTCAGAAGAAGAAAAAACTCGATCCTGAAGTTCCAACTGAAGACTACTTCAACAACTACCGTAAAGGCATCAATGCTGGCTTGTTGAAGATTTTCTCTAAAATGGGTATTTCTACACTACAGTCGTACCATGGCGCACAAATCTTTGAAGCGCTTGGTATTAGTAAATCTGTCGTTGATAAATACTTCACCGGTACCGTTTCTCGTATTCAAGGTTTAACCATTGACGATATCGCACGCGAAGTATTAGTCCGTCACCGTGTCGGTTACCCAACTCGTGAAATCCCAATTCAAATGTTGGATGTGGGTGGAGTTTATCAGTGGAAACAACGTGGTGAAAAACACCTGTTTAACCCTGAAACCATTTCACTGTTGCAACAATCGACGCGTAACAAAGACTACGCACAGTTTAAGCAATACGCGAAAACGGTTGATGACCAAGGTGATAACGCTGCAACACTACGTAGTCAGCTAGATTTCATCAAAAACCCAGCAGGTTCAGTCCCACTTGAGGAAGTTGAGCCAATTGAGAACATTCTGAAACGCTTTGCCACAGGCGCAATGAGTTTTGGTTCTATTTCTTACGAAGCTCACTCAACCCTAGCAGTTGCGATGAACCGCATTGGCGCTAAGTCAAACTCTGGTGAAGGTGGTGAAGACCCAATTCGTTTTGAGAAAAAAGACAATGGTGACTGGGAACGTTCGGCAATCAAACAGGTTGCTTCAGGTCGTTTCGGCGTAACCTCTTACTACCTAACTAACGCTGATGAGCTACAAATCAAGATGGCTCAAGGTGCGAAACCAGGTGAAGGTGGTCAGCTACCAGGTGATAAAGTGGATGATTGGATCGGGGCGACTCGTCACTCGACTCCAGGAGTTGGCTTAATTTCACCACCACCGCATCACGATATTTACTCTATCGAAGATTTAGCTCAGCTTATCTACGATCTGAAAAATGCTAACCGCGACGGTCGTGTCAACGTCAAGCTAGTATCAGAAGCGGGCGTAGGTACCATTGCATCAGGCGTTGCAAAAGCAAAAGCGGATGTCGTCCTAATTGCTGGCTTTGATGGTGGTACAGGTGCATCACCTATGTCTTCAATCCGTCACACTGGTTTACCGTGGGAACTTGGCCTAGCTGAAACTCACCAAACCCTACTGAAAAACGGCCTACGTAACCGTATCGTTGTTCAGTCTGATGGTCAGATGAAAACACCTCGTGACCTTGCTGTCGCTACACTACTTGGCGCAGAAGAATGGGGCGTAGCAACCGCAGCACTAGTGGTTGAAGGCTGTATCATGATGCGTAAGTGTCACAAAAACACTTGCCCAGTTGGTATTGCAACACAAAACAAAACCTTGCGTGAGCGCTTTGATGGCCGCGTAGAAGATGTCGTGACTTTCTTCCAATACATGGCAGAAGGTTTACGTGAAGTAATGGCAGAACTTGGTTTCCGTACTATCGATGAAATGGTTGGTCAATCTCACAAACTAAAAGTACGTGATGATATCCAGCACTGGAAATATAAGAACCTCGATCTTAGCCCAGTACTGCATGTTCAACCGCCTCGCGCTGAAGATGGTATCTACAATCAGAAACCACAAAATCACGGCTTAGAAGCAGTACTGGATCGTAAGTTAATTGAAGCGGCTCAACCTGCTTTAACTAAAGGTGAAGCAGTAGAAGCACTCTTCCCTATCATTAATACCGACCGTAGTACGGGTACTATGCTGTCGAATGAAATTTCGAAAGTATATAAAGACCAAGGTCTACCAAAACCAATGAACGTTAAGTTCACCGGCTCTGCTGGTCAGTCATTCGGTGCTTTCCTTGCGAAAGGCGTTAAGTTTGAAGTGGAAGGCGATGCCAATGACTACTGGGGTAAAGGTCTATCAGGCGGTACATTAGTACTCTACCCTGATCGCCGTTCGACAGTGGTTGCTGAAGATAACATCGTAGTTGGTAACGTATGTTTCTACGGTGCAACATCAGGTCAATCCTTTATCCGTGGTATGGCTGGTGAACGTTTCTGCGTTCGTAACTCTGGCGCACACGTAGTCGTTGAAGGAGTTGGTGACCATGGTTGTGAGTACATGACTGGTGGTTCAGCGATTATCCTTGGCTCAACAGGTCGTAACTTTGCTGCTGGTATGAGTGGCGGTGTGGCTTATGTTTGGGATAAAGATGGTGACTTCGATAAGAAGCTCAACCCAGAGTTAGTGGATGTCGATCCAATTGAAGCTGAAGATAAAGCGTTCATTAAAGATATGCTGACCAAGCATGTTGAGTACACAGGAAGTACAGTGGCGCAAAGCTTCTTAGCTGATTTTGAAAACAACCTAGCAAGCTTGGCAAAAGTCATGCCTCGTGATTACAAAGCTGTATTGCAAAAGCGCAAACAAGCCGCAAACAAGGAAGAGTTGGAGGCCGTCAATGGGTAAGCCTACTGGATTTTTAGAGCACGGACGTGAACTACCGAAAAAAGTCGATCCGAGTGTTCGTATACAAGACAATAAAGAGTTTGTACTCGATGAGGAGTTTGGTGAAAAAATCAATACTCAAGCTTCTCGCTGTATGGATTGTGGTGTGCCGTTTTGTCATAGCGGCTGCCCAATTGGGAACATCATTCCTGAATTTAACGATGCGGTATACCGTGATAGCTGGGAAGAAGCTTGGAATATTCTAAGCAGCACCAATAACTTCCCAGAATTTACTGGTCGCGTGTGTCCTGCACCATGTGAAACCGCCTGTGTACTGGGTATTAACCAAGACCCTATTACCATTTGTAATATCGAGAAAAACATTGCTGAGCGCGCCTATAAAGAAGGCTTTGCTAAAGCACGTAAACCTCGTAAACGCACAGGAAAAACCATTGCGATTGTCGGTTCTGGCCCTGCTGGGTTATCTGCAGCAGAACAGCTCAATGCTGCAGGCCACTCAGTGACCATATTTGAGCGTGATGAAAAAGTCGGTGGCCTACTACGTTTTGGTATCCCTGACTTTAAACTCAGCATGGACGTCATCGACCGTAAAATCGACTTGATGGCAGAAGCTGGCGTTACATTTGAAGTTAACGCTCATATTGGCGTTAACATCAATGCGCAGCAATTACGTCAAGAGTTTGATGTAATACTGCTTACGGGTGGTTCTACGGTTCCACGTGATTTACCAATTCCAGGCCGCGAGTTAAAAGGCGTCCATTTTGCAATGGAATTCCTAGGTCAAAACAACCGCCGTGCTAACAACATGGATCTCAAAGGTGAAGAAATTCACGCTAAAGATGATCATGTTGTGGTGATCGGTGGTGGTGATACTGGCTCTGACTGTGTAGGTACGTCAAACCGTCATGGCGCAGCAAGCATTACTCAAGTAGAAATCATGCCGATTCCACCTGAGCAACGCCCGGCTAACCAACCTTGGCCTCAATATCCAATGATCATGAAGACCACCACTTCTCACGAAGAAGGTTGTGAGCGTCATTGGAATATTTTGACCAAAGAGTTTATTGGCGATGAAAACGGTAATGTAAAAGAATTACGTATTGCAGACATTGTATGGGATGACGCGAAACCAGGTGAACGCCCAGGATTTAAAGAAGTGGAAGGCTCTGAGCGAGTCATTCCATGTACCAAAGCTTTCTTAGCTATGGGCTTCTTACATCCAGAGCCAAGCGGCGTACTTGCCCAATTGGACATCAAACTTGATGATCGAGGCAATGTCGCAGCCGAAGGTTATGCCACCAATCAAAAAGGTGTGTTTGCTGCAGGTGATATGCGTACCGGCCAATCACTGGTTGTTCGCTGTATCAATGAAGGTCGTGAATGTGCTCGTGCTGTAGATGCTTACCTAATGGGTAACTCACATCTAGAAGCAAGAGCCGATTCTTTGATGAAATCTGCGTAAACAACTCAATAATGTGATACCCAAAGCCCCGTTAATTCGGGGCTTTTTCGTATACTGCTTGGGGCTTTCGTATACTGCTCGGAGCTTTTCGTATACTAATAATTATTTCAGTTCAAAATATTAAGGTTAAAAAGGTCATTCAAGATGCGAAAACTCAGCACCTTAGCTATGGTTATATTACTTACTGGTTGTACTCAGAGTTATGCTATGAAAGATAATAATCCCGATTTACTATGCAGCTCGAAACCTAACTGTGTTTCCACTCAAGAGCTAAGAAGTGATTATCAAGTTGCCCCATTTGAACTCATTTCAGAAGCGACAACTATCGATGAAATAGAGCAAGTGGCACTGACCTTAAAGAGAACCAAAACCGTCAACAAAACCGATGTTCGCTTACATTTAGAATCCACCAGCCTGATTTTCCGGTTTGTTGATGACCTTCATATTGTCAAACAAGGCTCACTGCTTCAGGTTCGCTCAAAATCTCGGGTGGGTTACTCTGATTTTGGCGTCAACAAAAGCCGTGTCGAAGCATTACGTCAGAAATTAATTGCCGCTAATTTACTTAAACCAAGCCTCTAAAATTAAAGCGGTTATGCTACAATCGCGCCATCTTCGACCCATATAGAGTATACAGATTATGAAAGTTGGCATTATTGGCGCAATGGAACAAGAAGTTGCGATACTAAAAGAAGCACTAATTGGCTGTGAAACAACCACCAAAGGCGGTTGCACTTTTTATACTGGCACCATTAATAATGTGACAATCATCCTTCTGCAATCTGGTATTGGTAAAGTTTCAGCCAGTATCGGTACCACTCTATTAATTGAATGCTTCCAACCTGATGTCATCATTAATACCGGTTCTGCTGGCGGTTTTGATTCAAGTTTAAACCTAGGTGATGTGGTTATCTCAACAGAAGTTCGCCACCATGATGCCGATGTCACTGCATTTGGTTATGAAATCGGTCAAATGGCCGGTCAACCAGCAGCTTTCGCGGCGGATCCAACCTTAATTGATATCGTAGAAAAAGCACTTCAAAGCATGAAAGATACTCACGCAGTACGCGGTTTAATTTGTACCGGTGATGCCTTTGTTTGTACGCCAGAAAAACAAGCATTTATTCGTCAGCATTTCCCAAATGTGATTGCAGTAGAAATGGAAGCATCAGCCATTGCGCAAACTTGCCATCAGTTCCGCAAACCGTTCGTAGTCGTGCGTGCCATTTCTGATGTGGCAGATAAAGAGTCGCCAATGAGCTTTGATGAGTTTCTACCGCTTGCAGCCAAACGTTCATCAGAAATGGTGATCAATATGCTTACTCAAATGCAATAAATGACAAACGGATACCCAAGTGATTTATTTTCAAATACTTGGGTATCAATATAGATCAAGGATGAGGTAACCATAAAACATGTACGCTCGTACAGTTACATCGCTGATTTTACTGGCGCTATTTTTATCCTCGAAACTCTTGGCGGCCTCTCTTTCCCCCCACGTAGCACAACGCGTGATAACTCTATCCCCACATGCCACTGAGCTCGCTTTTTCTGCTGGACTTGGCGATAAACTGATTGGAGTAAGCCAGGCAAGCGACTACCCACCAGAAGCCAAAAATATCGAGCAAGTAGCTAATTATCAAGGCATCAAATTAGAGCGTATTTTAGCGCTACGACCCGATCTCGTGATCGCATGGAAAAAGAATGCAAACTCTCGTGAGCTCGAACAATTAGAAAAATTTGGTATTTCCATCTACTACTCATCGATTGAGAGCTTAGATGATATTCCCAGAAACCTAAGACAACTCAGCCTATGGGCTGAAGACACATCATTAGGGAAAAATAATGCAGCTAAGTTTGAAGCAGTGTTAACTCAACTACGCTCTCAATATCGAAACCAAGCCAAGGTTCGCTATTTTTATCAACTCAGCCAAAAGCCGATGATGTCTGTCACTAACCCCAATTGGCCGACTGATATTTTTAAGATCTGTGGCGGAGAGAATGTACTAACCAATACCCGTGTTGCTTATCCACAAATTAGCATCGAACAAGTTATCGCCTTAAAACCTGAGGTAATTTTTAATTCTCACCTTGCCACTAGCGATAACACTACATGGCAAAACTGGCCGCAGATACCGGCAATTAAACATGGTTTTATCTGGTCGGTTAACCCAGATTGGCTATCACGCCCAACCATGCGTAGCTTAAAAGCAATAAAACAAGTGTGTGGTTACTTTGATAAAGCTCGCGCAAAATAACCATTTGGCGTGAACGGTTTTTACCAGTAGAATCTGCGCCAACTTTAACCACCCCGAACGAAGACCATACCTCATGGATATCAGCCTACTGTATTTGTTTGATTTATTCGGCACTGCCATCTTTGCCATTTCAGGTGTACTGCTTGCGGCTCGATTAAAAATGGATCCCTTTGGTATGGTAGTACTCGCCAGTGTGACGGCCATCGGTGGCGGTTCCATTCGCGATATGATGTTAGGCGCAACGCCAGTATTTTGGATCATCGATAATAATTACTTATGGGTGATTTTTATAACCTGCCTAGCAACGCTATTACTGGTGAGGCAACCTAAGCAGCTGCCTTGGTATATTCTGCCAGTTTGTGATGCCATTGGCTTAGCGGTGTTTGTCGGCATTGGTGTAGAAAAAACACTGCTATTACAAGATTCAATGATGATCGCGGTGATCATGGGGGTGCTAACGGGTTGTGGCGGCGGTATTATTCGCGATATTCTCGCCCGTGAAATCCCAATGGTACTGAGAAGTGAGATCTATGCGACCGCGTGCATTGCTGGCGGGATCATCCATACTGCTGCTTTATATTTTGGCCTACCTTCTCAACTTGCATTTTTACTAGGGGTAACCACAACATTAAGCATTCGCTTAGCGGCTATACGTTGGCACTTATCTCTGCCAGCTTTATCAATGAAAAGCTAATCACCCTTCTCCAAAAAACGTAGATACAAAACGTAGAGACAAAAAAGGGAGCACATTGGCCCCCTTTTGATTGATATGACAAGCGATGTTACTTGATAGTAATACGTGCAAACTTGCGTTTACCGACTTGGTATACCGCAGTACCGTCTTCTGGTACTAACTTAGTATCTTCAATTTTCGCACCATCCATTTTGGCTGCGCCTTGACGAATCATACGCATGGCATCTGATGTTGAGCCAACTAAACCGGCTTCTTTTAATACGTTACCAATTGCCATACCTGATTCAAATTCAAACTCTGGCATTTCATCTGGCATCGCACCTTTTTGGAAACGGTTAATGAACTCTTGCTCTGCCGCGTCTGCATCGGCTTCACTATGGAAACGTGCAATGATTTCTTTGGCTAATAAAATCTTCACGTCACGTGGGTTTTTACCTGCTTCCACATCCGCTTTAAATTGCGCAATTTCTTCTAATGGACGGAAAGAAAGAAGCTCGTAGTAGCTCCACATTAACACATCAGAAATAGACATGATCTTACCGAACATTTCAGTCGGAGATTCACTCACACCAATGTAGTTGTGGGCAGATTTAGACATTTTCTTCTCACCGTCCAATCCAACCAACAAAGGCATCATCAATACTACTTGTGGCTTCTGGCCATGGGATTTTTGTAGCTCACGCCCCATCAGTAAGTTAAACTTTTGGTCAGTACCGCCAAGTTCAATATCGGTTTCCATCGCCACAGAATCATAACCTTGCAGTAAAGGATACATAAATTCATGAATCGCAATAGGCTGATTACTTGCGTAACGCTTTTTAAAGTCATCACGTTCAAGCATGCGTGCTACGGTTTGATTCGCCGCTAAACGGAGCATACCTTCTGCACCAAGTTCCGATAACCACTCAGAGTTAAACTGAATTTTGGTCTTCGCAGGATCTAGGATCTTAAACACTTGTTGCTTGTAAGTTTCAGCGTTGGCGAGAACATCTTCACGAGTCAATGGTGGACGAGTGGTGTTTTTACCCGTTGGATCACCAACCATACCAGTGAAATCACCGATCAAAAACGTTACTTCGTGACCCAGCTCTTGAAAGGCTCGTAACTTATTTAAAATAACGGTGTGACCTAAATGGATATCTGGCGCAGTAGGATCGGCACCCAATTTAATTCTTAGTGGGCGGCCTTCTTTTAATTTAGCAATCAGTTCTTCTTCTGGAATTAGCTCTTCTACACCACGCTTAATTTCAGCCAGTGCCGCTTCAATGCTCGACATTTAGGTTTACTCCAACAATTCTGTAAAAATACGTATCAGAACATAATACGCAATAGCGCTGTTTTTGGAAACCAGTTAGACTGACTCATCTTATTTTTCCGAGCAATTAATTGCCTTAATAACAGAATTTTTTTTAATAATGCGCGCATTCATTAGCCAACTACCTATTTTTCATAAAGTACTGATCGGGTTTATCAGTGCTTTAACCGTTATCGTGACGTTTTCCTTACCTGATATGGAAGAGTTAACCCAACATGAACCTCGCTTAAAAGTCGGCAAACATTACCCACTGGTTATTCCTGAAGACACCTTTATTCAGCAAAGCCCACCAAAAGTATTTACAGACTGGGAAACTTACACAGTAAAATCGGGTGAAAGCACTTCATTATTGTTCAACCGTATTGGTTTATCGGCACAACTACTTTACCAATTAGTGTCTTCTAGTGAAGAAATTGAGAAGCAACTCTCACGCCTACGCCCTGGCGATAAACTGATTTTTGGATTTAATGAAGATCATGAATTTACTCAGTTAATCCGACCAATCTCGTCTTACGAGTCTTTCCGTATCTCAAAAACTAAAGATGGCTTTCGCTCGCATATTGAGAAAAAAGAAATCAACAAACATTTCAACCATGCCGAAGCGACCATTACTTCTAATTTCTGGAATGCCGCAGTGACATCCGGCTTAACGGCAAACCAAATAATGTCATTAGCTGGTATCTTTGGTTGGGATATCGATTTTGCACTGGATATTCGCTCCGGTGATAATTTTAAAGTGTTATTTGAAGAGCAGTTTGTCGAAGGCAAAAATATTGGTGGCGGAAAGATTCTGGCGGCAGTGTTTACCAACCAAGGCACAACATTTGAAGCCGTTCTCAATCCAGAAGATGGCAACTATTACGGCCCTGATGGTCGAGCAATGAAAAAAGCCTTTCTGCGTTCGCCGATTGACTTTCGTCGCGTAACCTCCAATTTCAACCCAACTCGTCGCCACCCAGTAACAGGTAAAGTGGTCGCGCACCGAGGCACCGATTATGCAGCACCTGTAGGGACACCGATTTGGGCTGCTGGTGATGGTATCGTTCAAAAGGCTGGCTATAACCAATTTAACGGTAACTACGTATTCATTCGCCATAGTAGTATCTATATCACGAAGTACTTGCACATGAAAAAGCGTTTAGTTAAAACAGGTCAACGAGTTAAACAAGGCGATACCATAGGGACATTGGGAGGAACAGGACGAGTAACCGGACCTCACTTGCATTATGAATTTCTGGTCCATGGCATACATAAAAACCCAAGAACAGTGGATTTACCTCAATCTAGGTCTCTAACTGGTGATAAGAAAACCCGCTTTGTTAAATTTGCTAAGCAACAACTTGATAAGTTAAACCAGTATGATCATCGTTTAATTGCTCAAGATAAATAATCAAAGTTGCTACCCCCAACTGACAGGGTATGTCATTAAATAAAAAATGCCCAGTTGATAATTAAATCAACTGGGCATTTTACTTGGAATTATTTATAACTTTCTTAAGTTTAGGTTTTGTAATTAAACGCTAAATGATGCACCACAACCGCAAGTTGTCGTTGCATTTGGGTTGTTCACAAAGAAGCGAGAACCTTCAAGGCCTTCGGTATAGTCCACCACACCACCAATTAGATACTGTAAGCTCATAGGGTCCACCACCAGTGTCACACCTTGCTTAACAATAGTCATATCGCCGTCATTTACCTTCTCATCAAAAGTAAAACCGTATTGGAAACCACTACAACCACCGCCAGTAATATACACGCGCAATTTTAGTTCTGGATTTTCTTCTTCAGAAATCAGCATTTTAACGCGAGACGCAGCAGTGTCAGAAAAAGATAATGGTAATTGCTCATCGCTCATGACGACCTCTCTCATTAGCGTTGTTACCAAGTTATCTACTTGGCACGACGATTTGGGTAGAACACACTTCATCATTGAAATGAATTTCAGATAGCTTGATTATCTAATACCTGACCTTATCGTTCAAGTATTCATCGTGAGTTAATCACAATTAAACTTTACCCAAGTAACTTAACAGAAACAGGATTGGCTTTTTTCTACTGAAAACTAGACCTTTTCTCCGAAAACCCCAACCATAGCCAAAAACCTCAGCGAAAAAAGTGCAAAACTCGTCAGCTTAGATACAATGCGACTGAAATTATCTCATCTGCTCGAGCTCTGACTTTTCAGCCGATAGAGCAGCAAAGAAATAGCATTATTAAAGGATAGAGCATGAGTAAGTCTGCTGAACTATACCAAAAAGCCCAACAAACCATTCCAGGTGGCGTTAACTCTCCAGTAAGAGCCTTTAACGGTGTGGGTGGTGAACCCCTATTTATTGAACGCGCTGATGGCGCATTAATTTTTGATGCCGATGGCAAAGCTTACATTGACTACGTGGGTTCTTGGGGTCCGATGATCCTGGGCCATAATAATTCAGCGATTCGCAATGCCGTCATTAAAGCTGCTGAACGCGGTCTAAGCTTTGGCGCTCCAACCAAAACTGAAATCAAAATGGCCGAGTTAGTTTCAGAGATGGTGCCATCAATGGAACAACTTCGCATGGTAAGCTCTGGTACTGAAGCAACCATGAGCGCCATTCGTTTAGCGCGAGGCTTTACTGGTCGCGATAAAATCCTAAAATTTGAAGGTTGTTATCACGGTCATGCGGATAGCTTATTAGTAAAAGCAGGTTCTGGCGCATTAACTCTAGGTCAACCTAGCTCTCCAGGCGTTCCTGTTGATTTTGCTAAGCACACCTTAACCGCAACCTTTAATGATTTAGACTCGGTACGCGCTTTATTTGAAGCCAATTCTGAGCAAATCGCTTGTATCATTGTTGAGCCAGTTGCCGGCAACATGAACTGCATTCCACCGGTTGAAGGCTTTTTGGAAGGTCTACGTGAAATTTGTGACGAGCACAAAGCACTACTGATTTTTGATGAAGTCATGACGGGTTTCCGTGTCGCTCAAGGTGGCGCACAAGATTACTACGATATTAAGCCTGACTTAACGACCCTTGGAAAAATCATTGGTGGCGGAATGCCTGTCGGTGCTTTCGGTGGTCGTAAAGATGTCATGCAATATATCGCACCAACCGGCCCGGTTTATCAAGCAGGTACGCTATCAGGTAACCCAATCGCTATGGCGGCAGGTCTAGCTTGCCTGAAAGAGCTGCAAGGTGAAGAGAATGAAGCTCGTCTTGCGAAGCGAACCAAACAGTTAACCAAAGGCTTAAAGAAAGCGGCTGAAAAGCATGGTATTCCGTTTACCGTTAACCGCGTTGGCGGCATGTTTGGTTTCTTCTTTACCGAACAAAAACACATTACCTGCTACGAAGATGTGACCAAGTGTGATACTGAGCGCTTTAAGCGTTTCTTCCACCTGATGCTAGAGCACGGTATTTACCTTGCACCTTCAGCATTTGAAGCAAGCTTTATGTCGCTGGCTCACTCATCACGTGAAATTGAAGCGACCATTGAAGCCGCTGAACGTTGCTTTGCTGTGATGGCTGAAGATAAGTAATCTCGCATCTCAGAAATAGATGAATGAAAAGCGTTAGAGTTGCTTTAGCGCTTTTTTGTTTACTAGCGACTCATTAATGCCAATTAAGTACCACTAAAATAGCCAATACTGAAATCAATAACGCAAACCATGGAATAGGCTTTTTCGATTTACTCTTACAGCCATTTTTATTATCACAGCACCCCATCGTTTTACTCCTGTCTGTTTGATCAAAGCTATAACTAAAAATCTTAGATTGATCACTCGATCAATTGTCGCCATTATAAGAACTAAAAGTAACACTACTCCTGATGACTACCATTACGCAAGGAAGATCCATGCCGACTAAATTTAGAATGACAGCCACACATTGGGTGCTGATCATTGCCCTACTTTGCGCAGCTTATGCCTGCTACTTATTGATCACGCCTTATCTAAACTCGATCATCATGGCATTTATTATTTCTTTGTTAGTATTCCCATTGCACAATAAATTAAATTCACGCTGGCCAAATCACCGTAATAGCACCGCTTTTCTTTCCTGTTTATTGCTGACCTTTGTGATCGTGCTTCCTTTACTCGCCATTTTCGCATCGATCGTTCAGCAAGGAGCCAGCTTATCGCAAACCGTTTATGCTTGGGCGACCCATGGAGGCATTCAAGAAGCACTGGCTCAACCTTATGTGGTGAAAGGTCTAAGTATCATTAATCACTATCTGCCTTTTGATAATATCGACCCTCAACAATTAGCTCAGCGTGCCGCGAAATTTGTCTCTCAATTTGGCTCGGTACTCGTCTCTGTCAGCGCGGGGATACTGGGTGATGCCACTAACTTCATTATGAACTTCTTCTTAATGCTGTTTGTACTGTTTTTCTTATTACGCGATCAAGGAAAACTGGTTGATAATATTCGACATATTCTTCCGTTATCACGCAGCCAAGAAGATCGTCTATTATGCGAAATTGAACAAGTTTCAAAATCTGCCGTACTTGGCTCTTTCTTAACCGCGATTGCGCAAGGGTTTGTAGGTGGTTTGGCATTCTGGATTGTTGGTCTACCCGGTCTATTTTTAGGCACCATGATCGGGGCAGCCTCTTTCATTCCGGTAGTCGGAACTGCATTAGTTTGGGTACCCGCTTCAGCTTATCTATTTTTCACCGGAGAGATCACTTGGGCGATTTTCATTGTGGTATGGGGAATTGCCGTAATTGGTTCCATCGATAACCTATTGCGCCCATTATTAATGCAAGGTAGTGCAGGAATGGATACCTTAATGATCTTCTTTGCCCTACTAGGCGGCATTCAGCTATTTGGCTTGATCGGTCTAATCTATGGCCCACTCATTTTTGCGATAACCATGGTGCTATTTAAAATGTATGAAGAAGAATTCAAGCACTTCCTCAATATGCAAGATAACAGCTAAATAATGCCGTAGATAAATAACGAAAACTGTTTAGATTGGTATCCAAGCCTGATTATGAGAAAATCAGGCTTGTTTTATTACTAGGCTACAATCAACTTGCCTCGCCTAAAATGCTTTTATATCGAACGAAATTTAACCACCAAAGTTCAACAGACCCTAGGTAGAATATTCATGTCCTCGTACACTGCGCCAAGTCAAATTGCACAACGTCAGCTAGAATACTTTCACGGTAAACATGTTTTAATTGCCGGTGAAGCAGAAGATTTATTCTGCCTCGAGCTGGCCAACCACTGTGAGTCAGTATCCATTTTTACCACTCACTATGGCTACCACAAACAATTTGAACAACATTCGCATATTCAATCCTATTTTGGCGCCCAGCTAGAACAAGACACGAAAGCGGATATGTTGCTGCTATATTGGCCAAAAGCCAAAGCTGAAGCTGAATATTTACTGGCAATGTTAATGGACAAACTTGGCGTCGATACCGAAATCTGTGTAGTCGGTGAAAACCGCTCAGGTGTGAAAAGTATCGAAAAGATGTTTAACCAATATGGCATCATCAAAAAGTATGACTCTGCCAGACGTTGTTCATTTTATTGGGGACAATGCCAAACTCCGGCGAAGCCTTTCACTCTATCTGAATGGTACAAGAGCTACCCGATTACCATAGGCCAAGATACCTTAACCATTAAAAGTTTACCGGGTGTATTTAGCCACGGTGAATTTGATAAAGGTAGTGAACTACTACTAGCAACCTTACCTAAATTAAAAGGTCGAGTACTCGATTTTGGTTGTGGTGCGGGCGTAATCGGCAGTGTTATGGCGACTCGTAACCCAAACATCTCACTGGAAATGTGCGACATCAGCGCGCTTGCGATTGAATCGAGTAAGGCAACCTTACAAGCTAACGGCTTAAAAGGAACGGTATTTGCCTCAGATATCTATTCCGATATCACAGGAAAGTATGACTACTTAATTAGCAACCCACCTTTCCATTCAGGACTGGATACCAATTATTCTGCAGCAGAAAACTTGCTTTCCCAAGCACCGAACTACTTATCTCATGCAGGTAAAATGATCATAGTGGCCAATAACTTCCTGAAATACCCTCCGATTATTCAAAAGGCTTTTGGCGAGTGCGTCACACTGGATAAAAATACCAAATTCTCAATATACTCCGCCCAGAAATAACCTCACACCTCAATTGACTCTAATAGCGTGATATTTGAACTCTCAAGTATCGCGCTTTCTACCATCTCAACCTACCCCACTAATTTTGACAATTTATTGGCATTCATAGCGGTCGATCACCTTTTTTACTGTCGAAAATCAAGTTTGCTTAACTATTCGCGCATAAAATAGTAAAAAGGCATATTATCTACAATGTGTCTTCTTTATTAGACCTCAGCTAAACTAAGCTCAAGTAACTTCAGTCAGCTTTTTTAAGTTATTCACCTAGAACAGGCAAGCAGTATCATCATGTTTAAGTCCAATAAGACCCATAAATTTCAACGACTTCAACACACTTTAATGGTGGCCTTTCTGGTTTTAAGCCTGACCCCTCTCACGATTATTGGTCTGTTTTTCCTGCATTCCCACACCCAAGACTTACAAGAACAAAGCACCTCATATCTGGTCTCAGTTCGCGACACGAAAAAACAACAAATTAACGATTATTTAAAATCTAAAGAATCCGAAGTGATGGGCATGGTGCGCTCAGAGTTAGCTTACGCAAGCGGCGGACGCTTTTATGGCCTGATAAGTGCATTTAACAAATTAGGCGACACATCAGAGCAAGCTCGCACAAATGCGCAACAACGTTATATTCCTGGCTCTGGCGATCAAATAAAAACCTCTGTACTGCCAGAATCGTCTAACTATGCCAGCACTGAGCGCTATCGATTGCTACATAAGCGTTATCATTGGGCTTATGTGGATATTCTAAAACGCTCCGATTTCACTGATATTTTATTAGTTGATTTAAGTGGCAACGTTGCTTATTCGGTAAGTAAAAATGATGAATTCGGCACTAACTTACTCACGGGTAAATATAAAGATTCGCCTTTAGGGCAGACTTTTCAACAACTCATCACCACGGTTAAAGAGTCACGTAAAAATAACGAAGACTACACCCCTATCATTTTGTCTGACTTTTCCAATCAAAATGGCGAGCAGGTTCTGTGGATTGGCGCGCCGATTATTCAACAAGGCTACCTACATAGCTATGCGATGTTTAAATTGCCAAGTACCGCCCTAACCAGCACCGTGGCTGACAATAATAAAGATGTGACCAAGTTATTGGTTGGCACCGACCAGCAAGCCAAGATCCAAGGGATCACCTCCGAACAAATTGATGCCAGTAATGAGGTGATAACAAAAGCGTTAGCCGGACAAACAGCGGTAGGCTCTTTTACCAACACTCTCGATGAAAAAATTATCGCCGCTTACACTCCAATCAGTATTCAAGGCAAAACCTGGGCTTTAGTGATTGAATTACCAGAAAAGGATGCCTACTCGCGCGTTCAAAAATTAGAGCATATATTTTACGTTGTGATGCTGATTGGTATTCTCGTGGTATTTATCTGTTCTCACTACCTGTCGAACTTTATCACCCGACCTTTGCTTAAGTTAACTTGGGTAGCAGAAAGGGTTTCCGCCGGTGATTTATCGCAAGACATAATCAATATTGATCGTAAAGATGAGATTGGCCGACTCGCCACCAGCTTTGCTCGTATGCAGCGTTCAATCAAAGACAAAATAGAATTAATTGGTGACCAAAACGCCAAGCTAGAAGACAATATCAACATCATCCGCCAGCAAAATGATGAGTTACACCTAGCCAATAAATTAAAAGATGAGTTTTTGGCCACCACCTCACATGAATTGAGAACCCCTCTACATGGCATGGTAGGAATTGCAGAAGCATTAAACTCAGGCGCCAACGGCCCAATCCCTGCCAATCAAAAGCATCAACTTTCAATTATCATTAATAGTGGCCAGCGCTTAGCCACTCTGGTCGATGATTTATTGGATTATCATAAAATGCGTTATGGCAATCTCGATATTCAAACCACCATCGTAGATTTAGCAGCCACCACTCAACTAGTATTAGAGCTATCTAAGCACCTATTGGGTAGCAAACCGATTCGTATTATTAATCAAACGCCACAAGATCTTCCTTTAGTATTAGCGGATGCTCAGCGCTTAGAGCAAGTACTGTATAATCTGGTCGGTAATGCTATCAAGTATACCTCCGAAGGTAAGATCATAATCTCAACCACCATACTAGAACAAAAAGTCCGTATTCAAGTCGTCGATACTGGGCAAGGGATCCCAGCAGACCAACTCGAACATATTTTTGAGCCATTGATTCAAGCAGGACAAGATGCAAGCCGCTACCGCCAAGGTGCAGGCCTTGGGTTGTCAATTAGCCGTCAATTGATTGAGCTTATGGGGGGAACTTTGTATGTCAGCAGTCAGCCAATGGTGGGGACAACCTTCAGTTTTTCTCTGCCAATCGCAAACCAGCAGCAGATAGCCGATTACCAACAAGATGATTTGCAAAATCACTTTCAAGCGCCTGATATACATAACTTTGTTAATATTGATGATTCATCATTACCACAAAATCCAGACGGGCCGCTATTAGTCGTTGCCGATGATGAACCGGTCAATCTGCAGATTTTAGATAGTTTCTTGCGTTTAGAAGGCTATCGCGTTCGTACTGCGAGCGATGGAGTGAGTGCCGTACAATTGATTAAAGAAGAAAAGCCTGAATTGGTGCTGCTCGATATTATGATGCCGGGCATGAGTGGTTATGACGCTTGCCAAGAAATTCGCAAACAATATGATCATGGCCAACTCCCCGTCATCTTATTAACCGCATTAAGCCAAACCAATGACAGGATCAAAGGTTTCGATTGTGGGGCAAACGACTACCTAACCAAGTCTTTTAACAAGCAAGAGTTGGCGGCTCGTATTCGTGCGCATTTAACCGCCAGCAAAGCAGAAATTCGCCGACTTGAAAATGCCCAATTACAGCAAGAATTACGAATTCGTGAACAAGTAGAAGCCAGCTTACTGGAAACTCAAGGTCGCTTACTAGAACAACTAGAATCAGCACCAGAAGCGATTATTTGCGTTCGAGATGATGGTCGAATCCGCTTTGCCAATGATTCAGCGGCCAAATTATTTAGACGAACACCTGAGCAACTTAAGCGTTCTCAAGCCGATGAAATTATTGCACCGAAATACCTCAAGACAGCTCAAGAGCATTTCTGTGGTGAAATAGATATTTTCATTGAGGATAAACGAGAGCATATCCAGACAGATATTTTAACCTTGCCAGAAGGCTCTGGTTTGAAATACATCTACATATTTAACGTTGGCGGTGGTGTGAATGCTCAACGCATTGATAACCTAGAAACGGCAATTGAAGCCCTTTCAAGCTACGCCTTCGAAGGTGATAAAAACAAACTTCAGCAATTAAAAGAACTCGGTGGTGAATTCACACGTTTAGCGGATAAGGTGTCACATAAGAGTGAAGATAAACAGCAGGTAATGCGTGAAATACTCGTCGAGACTATGAATAGCGCACTCGATTATTGGGAGTCCGACACTGGTCAAACTAAGTTTAATTTAGCGGAAAAAAGTGGCCTATGGCGCGTATACCTTGACCGTAGTACTTTGCAAACTCGAACGTTAGATAAGTACCTAAGAATCGAAACCTTACCTAAAACGCCTCGCTGGCGCACCGTACTGAATACCATTGACTATATCTTACAGCATACGTCAACAGAAACGTCTCAGCGACAACATTTATTGGCTTGTCGAGAGCAACTACAAACGCTTATCACCACTTAACGTGAGAAGCGAATACCTAATCCGTTATCACAATCAAAGCCAGCATCACCGTGCTGGCTTTTGTTTTACTATATCCTTCAACCTCATTTCATTCCAATAACTCTAAATAGGCGACGTTGGTATGGCTCAGAAGCAATCTAGCCCGCTTATCTGTGGGCTGATATTTAGCGACTAGGGAACCATTAACACTCAATAATACTGGCTCACATACTTATTTTTCCTTTAAAAAAAACAGCATTATAAGACAGCTTAACCGTTGCTTATTTCAACGAAATGTCGATTTTAAAGTTATTATTTCTATTTTATTACAGGTAATGCGAAGCCACTCACAACAAATCGGCAATATTATTTTTCTAACAAAAACAAAGGAGATACTCGAGCTGTGATCATCATCAATAAATAATAAAAGCAAATAAAGACGATATATAATAAAGCCACACATAAATAGTAAGCACTTACACCAAAAAAAACTAAATCTAAAAAAGTGATATTAATCACACCCAACATTCGCTCAAACATTAACCATTAAACATGGATTTTTACGATTTTAACGAGAAACGCCACCCTTTTAACGTTTTTAACGGGAATAGAAATTGACGATTTCAACGCTAAGGTGTTTTCTTGTATTGCCAAAGGCCTACAGGCCACTCTGAAATGTCACATAGGGTGTAACAGAACATCACACTCATATAGGAAGTGACATTAATGAGGTAGGTCTTAAGCGAGTGTTTATCAATTGATGACATTCCTTTTAATTAAGCTAATTACAAAAGCAAAAGTAAGGAACAGCTATGCTTACCAATATCAAAAAAACAGCCATTGCAGCAGCAGTACTCTCTGTCGCAGCAACAGGTTTTACTTCGGTAGCCACTGCGGCAGAACGCAGCGAGCTAACGGTAGTACCAAACTTCTACCCTACATTTGTTCGTAACTTTAACCCGTACTTGGGTGCAACGAACCTACATACAACCACAGATTTTGTTTACGAGCCTTTAGTTGTATTTAATGAAATGCACGGTAACACGCCTGTTATGCGTCTTGCTAAAGACTTCAAAATGTCTGATGACCTAATGACTGTCACTTTCGATATTCGTGAAGGCGTAAAATGGTCTGATGGTGAAAAATTCAGTGCTAACGATGTGGTTTATTCTTTCAACTTAGTAAAAGAATACCCAGCACTAGACCAATCAGGTATCAACAAATGGGTAAAAAGTGTTGAGAAAAAAGGTGACTACCAAGTTGTCTTCCACTTAACAGAAGCAAACTCAAACGTACCTTACGAAATCTCTAAAGTACCGGTTGTAGCTGAACACGTATGGAAAGACGTAAAAGATCCAACAAGCTTCACCAACGAAAACCCAGTAGGTACTGGTCCATTTACGGTTATTGATACCTTTACACCACAGCTTTACATCCAATGTCGTAACCCTAATTACTGGGATGCAGACAACCTAGAAGTTGACTGTTTACGTGTTCCTCAAATTGCCAACAATGACCAATTACTTGGCAAGATTGTTAACTCAGAACTAGATTGGACCTCTTCATTCGTACCAGATATCGATAAAACTTACGCATCAGTAAGCCCTAATCACCACTACTGGTACCCGCCATCAGGCACACAAGCATTTATGATTAACTTTGCAGAAAAAGATCCTGCGAAGAAAGAAGCACTGACTAACGTTGACTTCCGTCGTGCATTCTCTATGGCGCTTGATCGTCAAACTATCATCGATATCGCTTTCTACGGTGGCGGTACTCCAAATGATTTCGCTTCAGGTCTAGGTTATGCATTTGAAGCTTGGTCTGATGAGAAAGTTCACAACGAATATAAGAAGTACAACACTTATAACGTTGAAGGCGCTAAAGCATTATTGAAGAAAGCTGGTTTCGTAGATAAAGATGGTGATGGATTTGTCGATACTCCATCTGGTAAGTCTTTCGAGCTACTGATTCAATCACCAAATGGTTGGACTGACTTTAACAACACAGTACAACTTGCGGTTGAGCAACTACAAGATGTTGGTATCAAAGCCAAAGCTCGTACGCCTGAATTTGCGGTTTATAACCAAGCAATGCTAGAAGGTAATTACGATGTGGCTTACACCAACTATTTCCACGGTGCGGATCCATACACTTACTGGAACTCTGCTTACAACTCAGCACTACAAAGCGGTGACGGTATGCCACGTTTTGCTATGCACTTCTTCAAGAATGCAGAGCTAGACAACTTACTAAACAGCTTCTATAAAACAGCGGATAAAGATGAGCAAATCAACATCGCTCATAAAATCCAGAAAATCATTGCTGAAAACCAAGTGACCGTACCGGTGCAGTCTGGCGCATACATGTTCCAGTACAACACTAAACGATTCACAGGTTGGTGGAATGAGAAAAACCCGAAAGGTCGTCCAAACATTTGGGCTGGTATTCCAGAGCGTCTACTACAAGTACTAGACCTAAAACCTGTTAAGTAGCATGTAAAAACCTTGCGGTGCACTCATTGAAACTGCTAGCAGTGCACCGCTTTTAAACTCCCTTCTTGATACGAAAATGTATGGCGCTCGGCGTCAGGGGATTTCTTTGTCTGAAATAGACTGCCTGAAACCAGAGTCAGGCCAAAAAATCTGGGAAAGTTAAGGTGTAAGTTATGGGATTTTTCTTAAAACGTTTAGGATTTTATTTTATCGCGCTAGTCGTGGCTGCCACGATTAATTTTGCGATTCCACGCGCCATGCCAGGCGATCCAGTGACCATGATGTTTGCGCATGCCACTGTTCAAGTCACGCCAGAACGTATCGCTGCAATGAAAGAGCTTTTAGGCTTTGTTGATGGCGGTATTATCGCGCAATATTTTGCCTACATAAAAAACATTTTAAGCTGGAATTTAGGTACCTCTATACAGTTTTATCCTCTGTCTGTTGAAAAGCTACTTGGTGGTGCATTTGGTTGGTCACTATTTCTAGCGGGTACTGCGGTTATCTTCTCATTCTCGATCGGTTCGATTCTGGGTATTTTTGCTGCATGGAAACGTGGTAGTAAATACGATGCCTTTATTTCACCGGGAATGTTAGTCATCCAAGCCGTTCCACAAGTGGTGATTGCGATGCTGGCGATGTTCGTCTTTGCGGTTGGTTTACGTTGGTTCCCGACGGGTTATGCTTATACCGCAGGGAATATTCCTGACTGGACAAGCTGGGTATTTATTAAAGACGTACTTTGGCATGCCGTTCTACCTCTATTCTGTGCCTCGGTAGTACAGATTGGCGGCTTCCTGATTAACATGCGTAACAACATGATCAACCTTCTTAATGAAGATTACATCACCATGGCGAAAGGCAAGGGCCTTAGCGAAAACCGTGTGGTCTTTAATTACGCAGCTCGTAACGCCATGCTACCAAGTGTCACCGCGCTTTCTATGTCACTCGGCATGGCAATCGGTGGTCAGCTTATCGTAGAAATCATCTTTAACTACCCTGGCCTTGGTTCAGTACTATTTAACGCTATCAATGCGCGTGATTACCAAGTTCTTCAAGGGCAACTTCTTATCATGACCCTATTCATGCTGTTCTTTAACTTACTCGCAGACATGCTGTATGTCGTACTTGACCCTCGCCTACGTAAGGGAGGCAAATAATCATGAAAGCTCTCATTAAATTACTTTCAGGTAACTCAAAAGCCATGTTTGGTGTGTTGATCCTAACGGTTTTCATCTTAATGGCCCTATTTGCTCCATTAATTACTAAACATGAACCAGACCGTCGTACCGGTAATCCACACGAATACCCAAGCTTGGTCACCCACATGGCAAAACAAAGCCCTGATGGGTGGGTAGCACAAAATCTCGCCAACGATCGCCGTACAATGATCATGTCGAAAAAAGAGGACCATACTCTAGGGACAACTCGCATGGGCCGTGATGTTTGGTCTCAAGTTGTATATGGAGCGCGTGTATCTCTAGGTGTGGGCTTTGGCGCAGGCTTAGTTGTGTGCTTCCTGGCAACCATTATCGGGGTTTCAGCTGGTTACTTTGGTGGCAAAGTTGATGACATATTAACCGCTGCCATGAATATCATGTTGGTGATTCCACAATACCCACTGCTGTTCGTTCTGGCAGCCTTTATCGGTGAAGCAGGCCCGCTAACAATCGCACTGATTATCGGTTGTACTTCCTGGGCTTGGGGCGCAAGGGTTATTCGTTCTCAAACCTTGGCGCTACGTGAAAAAGAGTTTGTAAAAGCGGCTGAAGTATTAGGTGAATCTTCATTCCGAATCATTTTTGTGGAAATTCTACCAAACTTAATTTCCATTGTCGGTGCCAGCTTCATCGGTTCCGTAATGTACGCCATCATGATGGAAGCGACTATTTCATTCTTAGGTCTTGGCGATCCAAGCACCATCAGCTGGGGCATCATGCTTTATAACGTACAAACCTCTTCAGCCATTCTCGTCGGCGCTTGGTGGGAATTAATTGTCCCATGTTTAGCTTTGACATCACTTGCTGTTGGTTTAGCAATGCTTAACTTCGCGGTTGATGAAGTAGCTAACCCACAACTTCGTTCACACAAAGGAATGAAGCGTTGGAAGAAAATTGCAGAACAAGACCAAAAAGCACGTGAACCTGAGTTGCCACCACAAAATGCAGTTTGGAGCGGAGATAAATAATATGACAATAACTAATAAACAAGAACCGCTGATTTCGATTCGCAATTTATGTGTTGACTACATCACTGATGCTGGCGATGTCCGTGCGGTAAATAACGTAAGCTTTGATATCGCACCAGGTGAAGTCTTTGGCCTAGCAGGAGAATCGGGCTGTGGTAAATCCACCGTTGCTTTCTCTCTAATGCGCCTACATAAGCCGCCAGCATTTATTACCGGTGGTGAAGTTATCTTCAACGGTGAGAACATTTTAAAGTACAGCGAGCAACGCATTCAGAGCTTTCGTTGGAGTGAAATGTCGATGGTATTTCAAAGTGCCATGAATGCATTAAACCCTGTATTACCAATGGAAGAGCAATTTTGCGATGTGATCATGCGTCATACCAATATGACTCGTGAGCAAGCACGCAAACGCGCCGAAGGCTTATTAGAAATTGTCGATATTCACCCAGATCGTTTAGGTGACTACCCTCACCAATTCTCTGGCGGTATGCGTCAACGACTGGTGATTGCGATTGCGCTCGCTCTCAACCCTAAAATGATCATCATGGATGAACCGACAACTGCACTAGATGTGGTGGTTCAGCGCGAGATCTTACAAAAAATCTATGCGTTAAAAGAAGAGTTTGGTTTCTCTATTTTGTTCATTACCCATGACTTATCACTGATGGTTGAGTTTTCTGATCGCATTGGGATTATGTATTCAGGTGAGTTGATTGAAGTTGCGCCTTCTAAGCAAATTTTAGAATCGCCTTATCATCCGTACACCAAAGGGTTGGGTTCATCTTTCCCACCACTTACTGGTCCTAAAACGAAGCTAACTGGTATTCCTGGGAATCCTCTCAACCTTCTAGAAATTCCTGAAGGTTGTCGTTTCCAAGCGCGTTGTGAGCGTGTTCATGATACTTGTCGTCATGTTCCTACTCAATTGCGTCAAATAGAGCCAGGTCGATTATCAAACTGCCATTTATATGGTGAGCCGATTGTTCAGGCAAAAGTTTAATTAAACGAGATAGTTATCGAATATACCCAAAGTAATTGGAGTTGCAGTGAGGCGACAAGTGAATGAAGCCCCATGAGCATAGCTTGCCTATGTGATTGGGGTGAATGAATGCAGTCAACAAAGCTGCTGCTTCAAGTACGACGGGTATACATCGTTTAGTCGTCACTAACGGCCAGTAAAACAAGAATTAGCGAGAAGCTGGAGACAATTATGAGCTCATCAGATAAATACGGAAAATTACTCATTGAAGGGAAGAACTTAGTTAAAGACTTCCCGATCACCAGTAATTCATTAAAACAACCTATGATGCGCGCTATTAATGACGTGTCATTTAAAATGTACAAAAGTCGCGGCCTTGCCGTGGTTGGCGAATCCGGTTCGGGTAAATCCACCACCGCCAAAATGATCGCCAAAATGTATGCCCCAACGGCTGGTACAATTGAATATAAAGGGCGCGATATTCTCGATATCACTAAACGCCAAGATCTTATGCGTTACCGTGAAGGCGTACAAATGGTATGGCAAGATCCATTTGGCTCATTAAACCCGACTCACAATATCTTTCACCATATTGCGCGACCACTGATCATTCATAACAAAGTGAAAAGCAGCAATAAGAAAGAGTTGCAAGAAAGAGTCTACGAACTGCTAGAGCAAGTCGGTCTTAACCCGCCAAAAGAAACCGCGGCAAAATTCCCCCACCAACTTTCAGGTGGTCAACGTCAACGAGTTAACTTAGCGCGTAATATCGCGGTGGGTGCCGAAGTCGTGTTAGCCGATGAGCCAACGTCTATGCTCGATGTTTCTATCCGCGCAGGGGTACTTAATCTGATGGAAGAAATGAAATTTGATAAGCAAATGTCACTTCTTTACATCACCCATGATATCGCCACCGCTCGTTATATTGCCGAAGATCTGTCAGTGATGTATGTCGGCCACATGGTCGAATGGGGAGATACCGATGAAATTATTCACGATCCTCAGCACCCTTATACTCAACTGCTAGTTTCTGCAGTTCCAGATCCTAAAAAATCGATTCATGAAAAACTAAAAGGCAATAAAGGGGATATTCCTCTTTGGACACCAGATTCCCTTGGCTGTCCATTTGCCGGACGCTGTCTACATGCGACCGACAAATGTCGCGAGAAAATGCCTGGCGTCACTCAGTTAGCAGAAAACCACTTTGTTCGCTGTTACCTATTTGAGGATTAATCCTCGATTTACCCGCATACCAATCTGACCTCTTTACTCAGGTTGGTATGCCAACAAACTATTTGAACGTTGTCTATGCCTTTACAATTCGGGGCTATAGGCAGGAGGCTTGAAGCAGATATGCAAATTCTCACTAACCATATTGGTTACTCATGCTTTAGCAGCAAAAATGCGGTAGTACTTGCCTCAGATTTTAATACAGTAACCAACAGACAAGATCGCCCTCTCATTGCTCAATTAATCAATATAGATACTCAGCAAGTAGAGGAAGAATTTCCAGTTACTTTTGTGGGGAAAGTTGATCGTTGGCATCATGGCGATTTTGCTCAGATCGACTTTTCTCGCTTTTCTAAAGCTGGCCGCTACTGCTTTTCTATTAGGTCTATTCAATCTCACAGCTTTGAGATCAAAAATGATCTTTTAATGCAGCGTACTTTTTCGGATCTCCTTCACTACTTTAAATCTCAGCGCTGCGGTGGAAAGTTTGATAAGCAAGATCGCAACGCGCCAATATTGAGCTCAGATCAATCAACACAGCAAACCGTCGATGTACATGGCGGTTGGTATGACGCCTCTGGCGATGTCAGCAAATACTTAAGCCACCTTTCTTATGCTAATTATTTAAACCCACAGCAAATTCCAATGGTAGTGTGGAATATGCTGAAAGGGTTAAATCTTGCAAAAAATCACGGTGACTTTGCAAAATTTTCCCAAGTTCGTTTAATCGAAGAAGCACTATTTGGCGCTGACTTTTTAGTACGCATGCAAAGCCCACAAGGCTTCTTCTATATGACCGTATTTGATAAGTGGAGTAAAGATACTGCTCAACGTGAAATTTGCGCTTATGAAACGCAAGAAGGTCATAAAGGCAGTGATTACCAAGCGGGATTTCGTCAAGGTGGCGGCATCGCGATTGCAGCCTTAGCGGCGGCTTCTCAATTAGAAGAAAGCGGTGAATACAGCCAACAAACCTACCTAGATTGTGCGCTCAAAGGTTATCAACATTTGATTGAGCACAATACCCAATACCTCAACGATGGCGTTGAAAACATTATTGATGAATATTGTGCCCTGCTGGCCAGTGTTGAGCTATATCGTAGTACTCAAGATGCATTTTATTTATCGGAAGCACGTCGCTGGTCGCAAGCATTAATGTTGCGTCAAACCTCTGATGAGAACTTCGAGCACTTTTGGTCTGCTAACCAAGATGGCTCAAGACCTTACTTTCATTCTGCAGAAGCCGGATTACCAACCATTGCTCTCACTGAATACTTAGCGATTGAAAGCGATCAAGCACTGCGTCAAACCACTTTATCGGTAATTGAAAATGCGGTGCGCTTTGAACTCACTATTAGCCAGCAAGTTGCCAATCCATTTGGTTACCCTCGCCAATATGTAAAAGCGGTTGATAGTGACAAACGTGACGCCTTTTTTATTGCTCATAACAATGAGTCTGGCTATTGGTGGCAAGGCGAAAATGCACGACTTGGCTCACTTTCGGCGATGGCTAATATAGTGTCGCCTTATCTGCAAGATCCGCAATTGAAAAACCAATTACAAGGCTACGCTCAATCGGCGCTCGATTGGATTTTAGGCTTGAACCCATATGACATGTGCATGCTTGATGGACATGGCCACAATAACCCGGACTACCTACCAGAACTCGGTTTCTTTAATGCCAAAGGCGGCGTATGCAATGGTATTACAGCAGGTTTTGATGATGAATCCGATATCGCATTCAATCCTGAACCACAAAAAGATGACATGCTGCAAAACTGGCGTTGGGGTGAACAATGGATCCCGCATGGCGCGTGGTACTTATTGGCGATCATCGCGCAGCAATATGCGGTAACAGAGTCAACAATGGAGGCCAACCATGCGTGATTTATTGGTTGGCATCGATGGCGGCGGCACCTCATGTCGCGCACGAATTCGTGATAGCCACGGGGTATTACTCGGTGAAGGAAAAAGCGGTAGCGCCAATATCTTGTTAGGTGTTGAAGTTGCCATGGCTTCCATCATTGAAGCGATCAATAAGGCCGCTCAACAAGCTGGTTTATCCCAACAAGACTTTTCTCGCATGCATCTAGGGCTCGCTCTAGCGGCAGCTGAACAAGAAAGTGCCTGGCAGCAATTTATGTCGCTGCCACATCCTTTTGCTAGCGTAGTACTCAATACCGATGCTTATGGCGCTTGCTTAGGAGCGCATCAAGGACAAGATGGCGCGATCATGATTGCCGGCACCGGATCTTGCGGTATTTTATTAGCTCAAGGAAAACAACATGTGGTCGGTGGCCGTGAATTTCCTATCTCTGATTTAGGGGGCGGCGCGATTATGGGACTTAGGCTAATTCAACACAGCCTACTGGTTCAAGATGGCATCTACCCTGCTAGCCCTATCACAGACGTTGTTATGAGCCATTTTGATCATGATATTGATGCCATCGTCACTTGGTCTAAAAGCGCTCGCCCATGTGATTACGGCCAATTCTCACCGCAAATTTTTGCCAGTGCTAATCAAGGTGATGAATTTGCCGCAAGCTTGCTCACTCAGACTGCGCAAGATATTGAAATGTACCTCAACGCACTAGTAAACAAGGGCGCAAAACAGATTGCCTTAATGGGAGGCATTGCTGAACGAATTCAACCTTGGCTTTCATCCGCAATCACAGAGTATTTGGTGCCAGCGAAAAGCGATGCAATGGAAGGCGCTCTAATGATGGCTCGCCAACCCAAACACAATTTATTTAATCCGCTAAATAGCGACCTTAGTTGATAAATAAAATGACAATAGATTACGCCTCAAAAGGTGAGAAAATGGATTATCGAATTGACCTTGCTGTTCTTGAAGAACAAGAAAATTACGCACGCTTCGGCTTAACACTGCATAACCTTAGTGATCATGATCTACATGACTGGGCATTAAATGTCAGCTTTCGCCGTTATATTCAACCGGCTAGCTTAACGCAAGGTAGCATCACTCAAACTGGTAGCTTTTGCCGCTTTGTGCCAAACCAACATCATACCTTAGCCGCCAATGCGCATTTTTATGTGGAATTTGGTTGCCATACCACCCCATTTCAATTGCTCGATGATGGTTTTGATGATGCAGTTATCCAAACCAATATTTCAAATAAACCGCAATCTTTGGCGGTAGCAGTCACTCCTGTCGCCTTAAAATCAGCCAGCAAACAGCGAACGTCACTGCCAACAATTGCCGCCAACTATCAAGGTATCATTCCTCTGCCACAAAGCTTAAAGCCAATGGATGGTGAGTTTGATTTAAGCCAAAGCTTGGTCTTTCAATCACACACCAATCAAGCAAAAAGTGCCTTAACATGGCTTGCGGGAGAGCTGAGCCAAATTTTAGATTCCACCATCAAGATGAGCAGCCAAGGTAACTTATGCTTGGTGGTGTCGCCTAATTTAACGGATGGCGAATACAAGTTAGAAATTCAACCAAAGCAAATTATTTTGGAAGCCAATTCATCCAGTGGATTTATGCATGGCTGTGCTTCACTTTGGCAATGGGTAAGCCATCAAGTTCATAATAATCAACCATCATTACCTTGCGTATTAATTGAAGATAAACCTCGATTTTCTCACCGCGGTATGATGCTTGATTGTGCTCGTCACTTTCATGGTGTCGATACGGTTAAACGCCTAATCAACCAATTAGCGCAATTAAAATTCAACGTTTTTCATTGGCATTTAACCGATGATGAAGGTTGGCGAATCGAAATTAAAGCCTTTCCACAATTAACCGAAATTGGTGCATGGCGAGGTATTGATACCCCAATGGAACCTCAATATTCCAATTTGGCAGGCAAACATGGTGGATTTTATTCTCAACAAGAGATCCGTGAGATAGTTCAATACGCAGCCGAGCGTAACATTATTGTGATCCCTGAAATTGATATTCCGGGCCACTGTCGAGCGGCAATTAAATCGTTACCTGAACTGTTAGTTGATCCGGATGATCAATCTCAATATCGCAGTATTCAATACTATACCGACAATATTCTCTCCCCGGCGCTTGAAGGCACTTACACCTTTATCGACACCGTACTAGAAGAAGTCGCCCAACTATTCCCTGCGCCTTTAGTTCATATTGGTGCCGATGAAGTGCCGGAAGGTGTTTGGACTGAAAGCCCTAAATGCCAAGCGTTAATGCAACAGCATGGATACTCCAATTCTAAAGATCTACAAGGCCATTTATTGCGCCACGCAGAAGATAAACTGCAATCGCTAGGCAAGCGCATGATTGGTTGGGAAGAAGTACAACACGGCGATAAAGTCAGCAAAAACACCATTGTTTGCTCATGGCAAAGTGAACAAGCGGCGGTTGAATGTGCTGGCACCGGCTTTGATGTGATCTTACAACCAGCGCAGTTTACCTACCTCGATATCGTTCAAGACTATAACTGCGAAGAACTCGGGGTTAACTGGGCTGGCGTCACCCCTTTAGAAAAATCTTATAGCTACGAACCTTTATCAGAATTAGCTGAGGACGATCCTCGTCGTCAACATATCTTTGGAATTCAATGCGGCCTTTGGTGCGAAATCGTCGACAGCCAAGATCGCATTGATCACATGCTTTTCCCTCGCCTGCTTGCTTTATCAGAGGCGTGTTGGACAAACAAGAAACACCGCAACTGGGAAGATTTTTTAGCGCGTCTCAATGGGCACTTACCCACTTTGACACACCAAGGTATTCATTTTCGCCCTTGGCAATAAAACGCACGAAACATCATTTCCAAGGTTTATTTTTTAAGTAAGGACTACATTATGAAATACGGTTTTTTCGATAACGACAGTCGTGAATATGTCATCACTCGCCCTGACGTACCTGCGCCATGGACCAACTACCTAGGAACCGAAAAGTTCTGTACGGTGATCTCTCACAATGCTGGTGGCTACTCTTTTTATAACTCACCAGAATATAACCGTGTGACCAAATTCCGTCCTAATGCCAGCTTTGATCGCCCAGGGCACTACGTTTATTTACGTGATGATGAAACCGGTGATTACTGGTCAATTTCATGGCAGCCAGTGGCAAAGAGCCTAGATGAAGCCAACTACGAAGTTCGCCACGGCTTGTCTTACTCAAAATTCAAGTGTGAATACAACGGCATCACCGCCACTAAAACTCTGTTTATTCCGAAAGGAGAAGATGCGGAAGTGTGGGATGTCGTGATTAAAAACACTTCAGATAAACCTCGTACCATCAGTGCTTTCTCGTTTGTTGAATTCTCATTTAGCCATATTCAATCAGATAATCAGAACCACCAAATGTCTTTGTATTCAGCTGGCACCGCTTACCGTGAAGGCGTGATCGAATATGATCTTTACTACAACACCAATGACTTTGAAGGCTTCTACTACCTAGCCTCTACTTTTGATCCAGATTCTTACGACGGCCAACGCGATAGCTTCTTAGGCTTATACCGCGATGAAGCGAATCCAATCGCGGTTGAACAAGGTAAATGCTCTAACTCTGCGCAAACTTGTTATAACCATTGTGGCTCTCTACATAAGCAATTTGTAATCCAGCCAGGTGAAGAAGTGCGTTTTGCTTTCATCCTAGGTATTGGTAAAGATAATGGCGAAAAACTGCGTACTAAATACCAAGATCTCGCTAACGTTGATGCCGCATTCGCGGGCATTAAAGCGCATTGGGATGAACGTTGTGCCAAGTTCCAGGTAAAATCACCTAATGAAGGCTTAGATACCATGATCAACGCATGGACTCTTTACCAAGCTGAAACCTGTGTGGTGTGGTCGCGCTTTGCTTCCTTTATCGAAGTCGGTGGCCGTACCGGTCTTGGTTACCGTGATACTGCGCAAGATGCGATTTCTGTGCCTCACTCTAACCCAGCAATGACTCGTAAGCGCTTAGTCGATCTACTCCGTGGCCAAGTCAAAGCCGGTTATGGTCTGCACCTGTTTGATCCTGACTGGTTTGATCCTGAAAAAGCTGACGTTAAACCATCAAAATCACCAACTGTTGTCCCAACGCCAAGTGATGAAGATAAGATCCACGGCATTGAAGATACCTGTTCAGACGATCACTTATGGCTCGTCCCAACTATTTGTAAATATGTCATGGAGACTGGTGAAGAGTCGTTCTTTGATGAGCAAATTCCTTACGCCGATGGCGGCAATGCTTCTGTGTATGATCACATGAAAGCGGCGCTCGATTTCTCCGCAGAATACGTCGGTAATACCGGTATTTGTAAAGGCTTGCGTGCTGACTGGAATGACTGCTTAAACCTAGGTGGTGGTGAGTCATCAATGGTGTCTTTCTTGCACTACTGGGCGCTACAAGAATTTATCGACCTAGCTAAATACCTTGGCAAAATGGAAGATGTCGACAAGTACACCACTATGGCGGAAGGCGTTCGTCAGGCGTGTGAAACTCACCTATGGGATGAAGAAGGCGGCTGGTATATCCGTGGTCTGACCAAAGATGGCGACAAGATCGGTACAGCCCAACAAACCGAAGGTAAGATCCATCTTGAATCCAATACCTTAGCGGTATTGTCTGGCGCAGTATCACAAGAACGTGGCGAAATTGCCATGAACTCAGTTGATGAGCATTTGTATTCTCCGTATGGCCTACACCTCAATTCACCTTCATTCGCAACGCCGAACGATGATATCGGTTTTGTGACTCGAGTTTATCAAGGGGTAAAAGAAAACGGTGCAATTTTCTCGCATCCAAACCCTTGGGCATGGGTAGCAGAAGCCAAATTGGGCCGTGGTGATAAAGCGATGAAATTCTATGATGCGCTAAACCCATACAATCAAAACGACATGATTGAAAAGCGCATTGCTGAACCTTACTCCTACGTGCAATTTGTGATGGGCCGCGATCACCAAGATCACGGCCGTGCCAACCACCCATGGTTAACCGGTACTTCAGGTTGGGCTTACTTTGCGGTCACCAACTTTATCCTTGGCGTACGTCTAGGCTTTGATGGTTTAAATATTGATCCTTGTATTCCAACCAACTGGCCGGGCTTTGAAGTCACTCGTCAATGGCGTGATGCGACTTTCAACATCAAGGTAGAAAACCCAAATAACGTTAGCAAAGGCGTCAAATCTATCACGCTAAATGGCTCAACAATTGACGGTGCAATTCCTGCTCAAGCAGCGGGTAGTGTAAATGAAGTTGTGGTGGTGATGGGATAGTCGGGTCTCGGGTCTCGGGTCTCGGGTCTCGGGTCTCGGGTCTCGGGTCTCGAAGAAAACTTAAAAGAATGGAATTTTCAAAGCAAAATTAGTCGAGCCACGAGAAACGAGTATCCGTTCTTTTCGGCTCTTTTATAAGGACATCAAAATGATTCAATTTGGAACCGGCGGTTGGCGCGCCTTTATAGGTGAGGAATTCACCCAAGCCAACGTGCGACTGGTTGCTCAGGCTGTCGCTAATATCATGCAAAAAGAAAGTGTCGTTGATAATGGCTTCGTGATTGGTTATGACCGCCGCTTTTTATCAGATAAAGCGGCCCTTTGGTTTGCTGAAGTTCTAGCCGCTAATGGCATTACGGTTAGCTTTATCAATCGCTTTGTACCCACGCCAATCGTGATGTTTCAAAGCAACAAAATGGGTTGTACTTATTCAGCTTGTATTACCGCCTCGCATAACCCTGCCGACTACAACGGCATCAAGGTATTTATTGAAGGTGGCCGTGATGCGGATGAAGTGATCACACAGAAAATCGAAGCGCAAATTGCGGTACTCAATGATAGCGATGTCAAAAGAGTCGATTTTGAAGACGCGCTTGAATCAGGCCGAATTGCAATCATCAACCCAATGAACGATTTTGTCGATTCGGTGATCAACTTTATTGATATTGAAGCGATCAAAAAAGCCAATTTACGCGTACTGATCGATCCTATGTTTGGGGTGGCGAAGAATGCCCTGCAAACCGTATTGATTAATGGCCGCTGTGATGTGGACGTGATCAACGATGGTGAAAACCCATCCTTTGGTGGTCTAATGCCTTCCCCTAGTGCAGCAACATTATATCGCCTTAAGCACCTAGTGGCAGCAGAAGGTTACGACATCGGCATTGGTACTGATGGTGATGCGGATCGCCTAGGTATTATTGATGAGAAAGGTAACTTCATTCACCCAAATGAAGTCTTGATGCTGTTGTACTACTACCTACTGGAATACAAAGGCTGGAAAGGCTCGGTAGTACGTAACATTGCTACCACTCACCTACTCGATAAAATCGCTGCCGATCACGGCGAAAAGAGCTTTGAGGTACCCGTAGGCTTTAAACACATTAGTAGCCAAATGGAAGCTGATGATTCCTTGATTGGTGGTGAAAGCTCGGGCGGTTTAACCATTCGTGGACACATCAAAGGTAAAGATGGCGTATTTGCCTCAAGCTTATTAGTTGAACTAATCAGTGTTACCGGCAAGAAGTTGTCTGAAATGCTGGATGAAATCTATGCTCGCTATGGTTATGCCTACACCGCTGAAGGTGACTGCACATTCAAACCCGCGCAAAAAGAAGTGCTGTACAACAAAATCTACGTTGAAAAGTTACTGCCAGAGTTTGAGTACGAAGTCGAAAAAGTCAGCTATGACGATGGCGCAAAAGTCTACTTTAAAAATGGTGGCTGGGTGATCGCCCGCTTCTCAGGTACAGAGCCACTACTGCGTATTTTCTCGGAAATGGAAGATAAACAAACCGCGGAAAGTGTTGTTGCTCAAATGAAATCGTTTTTGGCGTTATAGATAAAATTCCCTTTTCTAATTATTAATTACAAACACTCTTAGACCATGGTGATATCCGTGGTCTTTTTTATTATATATCCTCCAATCAGTTCCCTCTGCTCCTTTTGAAAATCAAATGAAAATCATAAATTATTGATATATAAGTTATATATGCATAAGAAACTTATTGATTTTTTTATTAAAATTAAATATATATAAATTAAACACATTCACGCCAACCATTCACCTCTTAACTGTGGAGGGCGGTAGCATTCCTGCCTAAAGATATAAAAATGGTTAATAAGGTTATAGGTCTTAAAACACTCCAAATAGGCACGTTTGAAACCATGTTGGAAATGCCAAAACACTATAGTTAATATCTAAAGATGTACATAATGCTGCTTGTCATACTTGGGGCGATAAATTTTCGGAATCAATAGAGTTAGTGAATTATTTATAACACTATATTATTTAATTCATCAAACAACATCAGAGCCACTACAATATTATTAACATTTATACTTTAGATACTCACACCTATAATTATAGGAAAAGATCGAAAAAATCAGCATTCTAGGAAAAGTAAACATACTTACAATCATAACATCACCAGTATTAACACTATATAACATTCAATCGCATATAAAATAATATAAAAACGAACCATTCAATTCAAAGATGGAGAAATTTACACAAAAGCTCAGAGAATCGATTCAGGGCTAAGAGTGACACATTTTTTAAGACTAACGTAAAGAGTTATAAAACTAATACAAGAGATTTTAAAAGAAGAAACAAAGAGCCAACAATATCTTCACAAATACATTATAAATTTTAAGAGAAAAACATGAATAAGTTTATTTTAGCTATATTACTCATATCCTTCAACACTTACTCAAAAAGTGAATACAATATAGTGGTTCAACCTTACTTAGAATCAAAATTAAGCTGCGATGACATTAAAAATAAAATAAACTTATGTTTTATAGAAGCAAAAGAGCATTACGACTTCAAAAGTTTCATATTTACGTTCAAACTTGAATTAAAAATCAAAGAAAACGAATTAGAAAAAACCCTTCAAGCTGTCGCTGATCAAATATCATTAACTTTAAACCCATTAACAGCAGAGTTTTATAAAGAAAAGTCATTATTAACAACCAATTTAAAATCAAAAAAATTTAAACCAGAAGATGTCATCGTGGAATTAAAAGTAAAAAACAACAATAAGAATTACACTGCATATATGTACCCCAAAAAAAATAAAAATGGAAATATATCATTAATTAGTAAATTTTTTACAGGTAAACATGATGTATTCGAAAAATTAAAATTCAATTGCAAATTAGTAAAATCAACACCTCTTTCTGATGAAGAGTCTATTGATGATGCTTGTAAGCCATACAACTCAAACATTAACAATAAAAATGAAGAAAAAATGAATAGATTAAAAATTTCAATCTTATTAATCCTCATACCCATATTATCCAAAATGGCTCTGGCTGACTGCTCAGAAATAAGCTGTAATGGTATAGGAGAACAAGTTGTAAAATCAGTCTATGTAACAAATAAACCCGCTGGCGTAGCTTATCTTCAGGCACAGATAGGAAAGGAAAAACTAAAATGCAACCTTGTTGAAGGCAATTTAATGACTTAAAAAAATCACACCCCCTATTTAAAGAAACCTACTCACTCATACTCACGGCACTTTCATTCAATAAGTACTTTTACGTGAGAATTGCTGAAAACTCAGATGTATGTGAAGTGTTAAGAACGAGTCAAAAACACACTCACGGGTGAGGTTCAAAACCAGCACTTTGTATTTGCAGACGGCAAGTTCATTGCTTTAAACACTCAAACCCAAGATGCGGATAATAAACTCAAAGACAAACAAGTCCGCTACCTACATTACGATGCCCTAAATTCGGTTGATATGATCACCGATGGCTACGGCCTGATCGTTGAACGCAGAAGTTACGATACATGGGGTAAACAGAGAAAAGTTATATGGAAAGACAATGATCCATTAACCGTCGCCCAAGAAGCCATAACAAACCGCGGTTACACTGGCCATGAAGAGATTAGTGAAATCGGCTTAATCCATATGAATGGCCGGGTTTATGACCAAGAATTAGCTCGATTTATTAGTCCCGATCCACATATTCAGTCACCATTTTTAACTAATAGTTTTAACCGCTATGCGTATGTTGTGAATAATCCACTGAAATATAATGATCCTACAGGTTTTTTATTTACAAGCGGTGGGATGGATGTTGGAGGAGGGAGGGATCCTTTAGGTCGAGGTGAGCACGGGGGACCAGATAGAGCTCCTAACGATTCAAGACCACAAGGTCCGATAGGTAGTAATAAGCATGGTCCTGACCCAGACCATTATGGCGGAAGAACGGATAATGTAAAAGATACAGGGATAATAACAAATTCAGGAGCAATTATTAATTTAAAATATAATCCAGATGGTTCATTCAATTCTTCAGTAGTCGATAGAATATCGACAAATTGGAATTCTGGCTTCTTTTTTAATAATTCTTACTATAATACAGATCTAGATGATCAGTATAGGTCTGCTTATCTTCCCAATAAACCACCATTAGGTTTTTTCGGTGGTTTAAGCTGGGAGTCAATAGATCGCGCTATTTCCCCTCTAGCTCCATCGCAGGAAAAATTATCCGGTTATAGTGAAGCTTTGAATAATGCGTCTTTAATTTCTGGCGATCTTGCCTATGCTGCCCTAATGGTTGGCAACTTTCCAGCAGCGGCAGCATTATCAACTGTAAGCTTCTCAACAGGTATTGCTTCTTTGGGAGTAAACTTAGCCACTGGTGACTATGATTCATAAAAGAAAACTATAAGCTCCATGACTATTTCAGAAGCTATTGGATTTGGCCAGAACGCTTTGTCTAAATCCTTACCAGCAGTTGCTCGCCCAGCTTTTAATGCAATAACTGGTGGAGTGGAAAGAAGTATAACCCATAAATTTAACTCTGAAGATTTATAACATGAAAAGAAACCTCAATCCTCTTGCTCTAAAATATTACCTCGCAGTCCTGCTAACTTACTCAACAGGACTTTACTTAATAATATACGCCCAGGAAGTAAATAAAATTTATAGCATAATAATTATGTTATCTTCATTATTGTTAGCTGTATTAGATAACTTCATCATCCCTAAATTATACAAAGAAAAAAAACAATTATCACATTTATATCTGTAAACATAACTACCGTCACACTAGGTTATATATCTCCAACTTTAATGGTATTAATCAATGGGGTAATTTCACTTTACTGGGGAAACTATGCTTATAACTACCAAAATAAAAAATAAAAACAAAGGTATATCTTAATGAAAAAATGGACTTACGCATTATTATTCCACATCACTATCTTCACATCTAAAAATGTTTTAGCTGACTGCTCAGAAATAAGCTGTCATGGTATAGGAGAACAAGTTGTAAAATCAGTCTATATAACAAATAAACCCGATGGCGTAGCTTATCTTCAGGCACAGATAGGAAAGGAAAAACTAAAATGCAACCTTGTTGAAGAAAATTTCATGACTTTAAAAGATCACACCCCCTATTTAAAGAAACCTACTCACTCATACTCACGGCACTTTCATTCAATAAGTACTTTTACGTGAGAATTGCTGAAAACTCAGATGTATGTGAAGTGTTAAGAACGAGTCAAAAACACACTCACGGGTGAGGTTCAAAACCAGCA
This sequence comes from Vibrio litoralis DSM 17657, assembly GCF_000426765.1. GTDB lineage: Bacteria > Pseudomonadota > Gammaproteobacteria > Enterobacterales > Vibrionaceae > Vibrio > Vibrio litoralis. The sequence goes on from NZ_AUFZ01000018.1 coordinate 123,282, forward strand.
CTTTGTCTTTGCAGACGGCAAGCTCATTGCTTTAAACACGCAAACCCAAGATGCGGATAATAAACTTAAAGACAAACAAACCCAGGAAGTTATCCGAATGAAGACTGACCCTCTAAACATAAAATACTATTTATTAATATTAATATTAATATCTTACACCACAGGAGTTTATTTAATAACAACACTAAAAAAAGAAAATATCATTTATGGCTCAATCATAACAGGATCGTGTATAATAAGTATATTCCTTGATTATATATTAAAAAGTAATTTATACAAAGAAAAGAAAACAATTTTAATATTCATCATCATAAACATCAACATCTTTACTTTAGGTCAAACATTCCCAGCCCCAATGTTTTTAATAAACTCGGCAATATCATTTTATTGGGGAAGCTATGCTTATAACTACCAACATAAACACAAAAAATAAGAATGTATCTTCATGAAAAAATGGACTTACGATTTATTATTCCACATCACTATCTTCACATCTAAATCAACTGTGCAATTTCAGTTATATAGCGATAAAATTTGGTACGCCTCTAAGGTATCCAAAATATGTAAAATTGATGCTATTTGGTTGAAATAGAACTTACATAGTATAAAAGTAAAAGTTCGCATCAAGAGCTGCGATCTTTTTTAATTCTCTCTTTTGGTCGTGCAGGGATGAATGTTCTCTATAGCAACCACCAACCCATTACAAAAACTAATCCATCACATTGATTTTCTTCTTGTGAAGATACTCACATTTTTATTGCTGAATAAATCATTAAGATCTAATATCCACGCCAAATTCAGGGTCAATCATTTACCCATTTCCCTTACTTAAATTTATCGTGGAGAAGATGCATGTCTGCGCCTTTTAGTTTAATCAAACTAACCTTCTTAATCGCCATTTTGGCGGCAGTTGGCCAAATGACGCAAACCATGTATGTACCATCAATGGGTTACATGGCACATGAATTTCATGTATCCGCAGCTTCAATGCAAGCGGTGATGGCCTGCTATTTAATTCCTTATGGATTATCGCAATTTATTTATGGCCCATTATCGGATCGCTTAGGCCGTCGCCCTATTATTTTGGCTGGTTTAGCTATTTATATTGTTGGTTCACTCATTGCGCTTTTTTCTCATAACTTTAGCTTATTCTTAGTGGCAAGTTTTATCCAAGGTATTGGCATTGGTTGTGGTGGCGCGATGGCAAGAACATTAAGTCGCGATTGCTTTTCCGGGCAAGACTTGCATAAGGTCAATAGCTTGATCAGCATGTGCCTGATGTTTTCACCACTAGTGGCTCCATTATTGGGTGGCTACTTAACAGAAGCGTTTAATTGGCGCAGCAGCTACTTGTTTCTGGCTCTATTTAGCATTGGCGTGACCATTATTATGTTCACCCATATGACGGAAACATTGCCGAAGGAATCACGTCGCTATGACTCAGTGGCAACTAGCTACCGTTACGTAATGAGCAATCGTCAATTCCAAGGTTACTTATTATGCTTAGTCGCTACTTTTGCTGGCGTAGCATTATTTGAAGCCGCGGCAGGGGTACTACTTGGTGGTAAGCTCAAAATGGCAGCGACCACGGTAAGTTTGTTATTTATTGTACCAATTCCCGGCTACTTGCTAGGAGCGGCAATGTCGAGCTGGATTGCGGCGCGTCACTCAGAAAAGCGCGCGCTGAACTTCGGCTTGGTCGCGATTGCGATTGGCTCATTGGTGATATTTATTCCGGGAGTATTTGGTTTCACCAACGCGGTAAGTTTAGTCGGTGGCGCAACCATCTACTTCTTAGGCGCTGGTGTGTTATTTCCAGCGGCGACGACAGGTGCTATCTCACCGTTTCCTCATCATGCAGGAACGGCAGGAGCATTATTAGGTGGCATACAGAACTTTGGCGCGGGAATGGCAACCCTATTGGCAGCGATGATGCCAGCACAAAACCAGCTTCCACTAGGGGCGTTAATGCTTGCGATGTCACTACTAGCAGTCATCGGCCTACATAGAGTCAATAAAACACCGATGCCGCCAGATGTATTGAGTAGCACGCTGTAATAATACCAATCGCACTAATTATATGATCACTCTTGCTTGTTAAAAGCCTCGATAACTGCGTTATAAATTTTGATTGTAGAGCGACTACTTATCGAAATTTATGCCTTGTTCTCAAGGCTTTTTTCTTCGCAATTTTTGTTCACCTAATTAATTTGATTGGTATAATTAATTCAGCGCTGGCGATGAGAATTTTATGCCATCCCAACCATGCTCAATAAAATTACGAATATTTTGATGATCATCGTTTTCTGGATGCTGTAATACATCTTCACGGTAGAACTTACCAAAACAAGCCAAGGTTTGCGCTTGAGTTAAATTATGCATTTGAGCGAAGGCAAAGATCTTACAAGAGCCATTGTTTTGCCCTGCTTCATTTTCGACTTCACCATTGGTAAATGTGCTTGGAGTAAAGCTATAGTTCGCATCAATCGTAGCGATGGTCTGCTCAAATTCTACCGATAGCGGTTCAGTGGTGACTTGATGCAAAAATTCCGTTAATTCCATAATCATCTTCTCCTTAAATCTAAATAGTGTATACCCAAGTGACTTCAAGATGCAGAATTCAGAGCTATCATCCAGACCTTTAGGCAAGGAAGATTGGCGAAGGAATGTAGGTACCTTTCAAACCAATCTGACACTGCATAAAGGTTTGGATGAAGCTCCCGAAGGGCAAGTTAAAACAAGCTTTATGCTGCGTTAAATTGAACAGAGATAGAATAACTATGATCATGTTCAATTTGTCTTGCCTAAAGCTTGTTTTATTCTTGCTGAAACTCGCATCTTGAAGTTACTTGGGTATAAAACTAGAATACCAAAGCACCATCACAATCGACAGTCACTGACACATTCTGCCCAACTTCAAGTAAATGATGTGATTGACCGAGTAATTGCACGCCTTGCACATCCACCACATAACGACAATGATCGCCCATGAATTGCTGTTCAATCACTCGATTTTCGCTGCTCTCATCTAATTGCAATAATACTTGCTGCGGCCTTAATAAAATTTCACAACCTTGCCCTACCGCTATCGAATCAACACTGACTACTTGTAATTCGCCAAGTACGGTATCAAATCGGCTCGGTGCGAGTTTTTGTGCGGGGAGATAACAACCGCCGCCTAAAAAGTTCGCCACAAACTTGCTCGAAGGTTGGTAATACAATTGAGCTGCACTACCGAACTGTTCTATAACCCCATTGTTCATGACAGCCATTTTATCGGAGAAGGCAAAAGCTTCTTCACGGGAGTGAGTAACAAAAATCGCCGTCACCCCTTGTTGCTTAAAGATACGGCGAATATCGCGAATTAACTCATGACGTACTTGAGTATCGATATTCGAGAAGGGTTCATCTAGCAATAATAAATCTGGCTGACACGCCAAGGAGCGCGCAATCGCCACTCGTTGCTGTTGCCCACCCGATAACTGATGAGGATATCGCTCTGCTAAGCCGCTTAAGTGCACTAGGTTTAGCATGTTTTCAACCATCTCAGCCTGAGCAACTTTGCTTTGTTCTGATAAACCAAAGGCCACATTTTGCGCTACCGTCAGATGTGGGAATAACGCGTAATCTTGAAAGATCAGGCCAATATTACGCTGTTCAGGCGGTAACCAATGCTCACCATCATCGATAACCTTGCCATTTAAGGTCATTTCTCCTGATGCTAGCGGTAGCAAACCGGCAATAGCTTTTAATAACGTGGTTTTACCACAACCACTTGCGCCAAGTAAGCAGACAATCTCCCCTTGGTTCACCGCCAGATTCAGTTTCTCTAATACTGGCGTTGTAGCCTGATTCGATTGCACACTCGATGAATAACGACAGGTTAAATGTTGGATATTTAAAGCGGTCGCCGCTGACTCTAAAGGTTGAGAATTTTGCGTCATTTTAATGCACCTTTTCTAATGAGCGGTTAACTAAAATCAGTGGGATTAATCCAACCAAAACTAATAATATGGCGGGTAAAGCGGCTAGTTCTAATTGCTGATCAGAAACATAGTTATAAACGTAGGTCGCTAGAGTTTCAAAATTAAACGGTCGCAGCAAAATCGACGCGTTGAGCTCTTTCATAGATTCAATAAAAACTAACAAACCAGCAATCAACGCCCCTCGCATCACTAACGGAAGATGAACACGCTTGAGCATCTGGGTAGAGTTACACCCCATCGTGCGCGCTGCCATGTCCAAGTTTGGAGAGACTTTGGCTAAGCTACTTTCAACACTCCCCACCGCCACAGCTGCAAAACGTACTGTCAAAGCAAAAATCAAAGCAAACATAGTGCCGGAGAATATAAGACCCGGTCTTCCCCATTCCATCAGTTTGGCAAGGTCATTGACACTATGATCTAAGGTTAATACCGCCACCATTATGCCAATGGCTAACACGGTACCGGGAACGGCATAACCAAGAGCAGCAAGACGCATAGGCAGACTACTGCTCGTCGATACTCGCTCACCGCCTTGAGAGTTTAAGCGCTGATAGAAGTTAACGAATAAAGCGATCAAGACACAGACTAATGCGACACTCAGTGATACTTTCAAACTATTAAGTGAATAAGATTGGAATTCGAGCGTCCAGCTACTGCTGAAGTAATCCGCCGCATAACTGACCAGTTGAGCGATTGGTAAAACAAACCCAGCCAGCACTAGTCCCCAGCACCATACGAGCGCCAATAATTTTGTCCATCCTTGCAGCGAATAACGGTTATCTTCATGGCTAGAGAACTGAGCTTGAAAATGCTTTTGCTTACGTCGGCTATATCGCTCTGCGCTGAGTAATAGCACTACCACCAATAGCATAATCGCTGAAATTTTAGCGGCCGCCGTTAAGTTAGAATAGCCAAGCCAAGTATCATAAACCGCAGTAGTTAAGGTACTCACAGCAAAATAACTGACCGTACCAAAATCACCTATCGTTTCCATCGCCACCAAAGACAACCCTATCGCAATTGCTGGCCGAGCTAAAGGTAGAGAGACTCGGAAGAAACTTTGCCAAGGGGTACATTTTAATAGGCGTGCTGATTGTAATAACGAGCTGCTTTGCTCCATAAAAGCAGAGCGTGCGAGAAGATAAACATAAGGATAAAAAACCAAGGCAAGAATAGTCATCGCGCCAGGCAAGGTTCTTAAATCAGGAAACCAATATTGTTGCGGGGTAAGCTCAAAGGTATTTCTGAGCCAGATTTGAATTGGACCTGCAAAATCAAACCAATCGGTATAAATATAGCCCACAATATATCCAGGCATCGCCAATGGGAGCACTAACGCCCACTGCAATATTTTTTCACCGGGCAGTTTACACATCGCCATTAGCCAAGCACTTGGCAGGCCAAACACCAATGTCAGCAACATAGTGCCGATAACTAAAAGAAAGGTATTTAATGTATAGGTAGGTAGAACTGTCGCAAACAAGTGAGCAAACAATTCATCACTATCACCGATAGCGGTATAAAAGATGGCCAAGATCGGCAAAACCAGCAAGATAGCAGCGACCCAACTGGTTATTTTCCAAGATAAATACTTTTCTTTCATTATAATATTATGTACCAAACGACAAAAGGGAAGCCTGAGCCTCCCTATTTATTAGTCACTATTGAGTAACTCGATAACGCTAAATTTATAAATCAAATTTAACTTCATCAAGTAGCTTAACGGCTGCTTCATGATTCGCTGCGATATCATCTAAAGACAAGTCATCCGCTTTATAGTCACCCCAAGATGCCACTAATTCTGAAGCTTCAACACCCGGTTTAACTGGAGATTCAAAGTTGTCTTTAGCATACATTTTCTGTGCAGCATCGCCAGATAAGAACTCCATAAGTTTGAGCGCATTCTCTTTATTCGGCGCATATTTGGCCATCGCCATGCCACTGATGTTTACGTGTGTGCCAAAGGCTTCTTGACCTGGGAAGTTAATGTAAACCGCGTCAGCCCATGCTTTTTGTTTATCATCGCTCAGCATTTTACCTAAGTAGTAACTATTGCCGATAGAGTAATCACATAAGCCTTCTTTAATCGCTTGAACTTGTCCACGATCATTACCTTGAGGTTTACGTGCTAAGTTCGCTTTTACGCCTTCTAACCACTGTTTAGTTTCCGCTTCACCATGATGAGCGATCACCGCCGAAACTAAAGAGACATTGTAAGGGTGCTTACCTGAACGAGTACAAATCTTGCCTTTATATTCAGGTTTCGCTAAATCCATATAATCAAATGAAGCCGGTAGTTTACCTACGCGATCTTTTGATGAATAAACCGCACGAGCACGCGTTGTCACGCCAAACCACTCGCCTTCTTTATCACGATACTGAGATGGGATATTGCCATTAATTACATCACTATTTACGGCTTGAACAACATCTTTATTGCTCAGCTCAGCCAAGCGGCTAATATCGACTGTAAGTACTACGTCAGCCGGGCTGTATTCGCCCTCTTGAACTAGTTTTTCCGCCAAGCCATCTTTAGCAAATTTCACATTTACTTTAATGCCAGTTTCTTGAGTAAACTCTTTTAGCATAGGCTCAACAAGAAATGGTTGGCGATAAGAGTAAACATTCACTTCTTCAGCCGCCATCGCAATAGGGGCAAAAGTCGTTGCGGCAACCGCAGAGGCTAAAAATAGCTTTTTCATCAAACTCATCCTTCAATCAAATACAAACAATAACAATTATCAGTTGCGTTTATTGTATAGAGTGCAGCTTTTAACTCAACCTCTGCCAGCTCACAAAAAATAAAAAACCCCACTCAAATGAGCAGGGCTTTGTAACAAAGTATAACGATGTAGTTAAAACAGAACGATAGGTTATTTACTTGACGTAAACTCTGGATAAGCTGCAACACCACAATCGTGCATATCAACACCATCCATTTCTTCTTCTTCCGTTACTCGGATACCCATGGTTGCTTTTAGGATTCCCCAAACCACTAAGCTAGCACCAAATACCCATGCAAAGATAACTACCGCACCGTAAATTTGCGCGCCAAAGGTTGCATCAGAGTTACTAAATGGAACCATTAGTAGACCGAAGACACCACACACACCGTGCACTGAGATGGCACCCACTGGATCATCAATCTTCACTTTATCTAGGAATAAGATACTAAAGATAACTAACACACCGGCAAGTGCACCAATCACAAGTGACATTACTGGTGATGGTGATGCAGGGTCTGCCGTAATGGCAACTAGACCAGCCAATGCACCATTAAGGATCATAGTAAGATCAGCTTTGCCCCAAATCAGTTTCACCGTAATTAGAGCTGCCACTGCACCAGCCGCCGCAGCCGCATTGGTATTTAAGTAAACTTGACCAATTGCAGTTGCATCCGCCGCTGAAGATAACGCTAGCTGAGAGCCACCATTAAAACCAAACCAACCAAACCAAAGGATAAATGTACCTAAAGTGGCTAATGGCATGTTTGAACCTTGAATTGGGTGAACTTCACCATTCTTTCCGTATTTACCTTTACGTGCACCAAGTAGTAACACACCCGCTAATGCCGCTGCAGCACCCGCCATGTGAACAATACCTGAGCCTGCGAAATCACTGAAACCAGCAGCAGATAAGAAACCACCGCCCCAAGTCCAGTAACCTTCAATTGGGTAGATAAAGCCAGTTAATACCACACTAAAGATCAAGAAAGTAGACAGTTTCATACGTTCCGCTACCGCACCAGATACCACTGACATTGCTGTCGCGACAAATACTACTTGGAAGAAAAAGTCTGATTCTAAAGAGTGTGAAGCACCTTCACCTTGAGAACCAATCAGGCCGCCAAACGATGGGAAAACCCCACCTTCTGCATTACCAACGTACATGATGTTATAGCCGACCAATAAGAACATGGTGCAAGCAATACCGAACAGTACAAAGTTTTTAGTTAAAATTTCTGTGGTATTTTTTGAACGAACTAAGCCCGCTTCTAACATGGCAAAACCCGCAGCCATCCACATTACTAGTGCACCAGATATCAGTAAGAAAAACGTATCTAACGCGTATTTGATTTCTACAATTTCCATATCTTAATTCTCCGTCCCTTTTATTCTTTAAAGTGCTTCGTCGTCCATTTCGCCAGTACGAATACGAACCGCTTGCTGCAGGTCAAAGACGAAAATTTTACCATCGCCGATTTTACCGGTTTGCGCGGCTTTCATAATCGCTTCAATCACACGATCCACATTGTCACTTTGGGTGGCGATTTCTACTTTCACTTTCGGTAAGAAATCTACTTGATATTCCGCGCCACGATACAACTCTGTATGGCCCTTTTGACGTCCAAAGCCTTTCACTTCAGAAACAGTCATACCTTCAATGCCTACATCAGCTAACGCTTCACGGACATCGTCTAATTTAAACGGTTTGATTATTGCACTAATTAATTTCATTACATTCCCTCGTCATGATGCATTCCTTTAACATTTACAATGCTTTCAAGTTGCGTGCCAACTTTTTAAGCTGTTGATTTAAAAGAAATGAGTAACAAAAGGGAATTGTAGGGGAAATTGCGCGCACCATAACAGTGCGCATGATTCACAACAAAATAGCAAGGAGGGAGGAAAAGAAAGGTTAGGCGACAAATGCACGCCAAGAATGCAAAACTTGCTCAAAATCTTCAATACCGCACCATGATTCACTTTCTTCATCATAAGCAGAAAGATCATCCTCTCGCTCTTCTTCATAAGTGGAAGCTTCATGACTTAACAAATGGTTAGAAGAAATGTGCACTTCATTCTGCTCAAGAAACAAACTCCAATCTTGTCCTAATAAGCGCCATTCTTGGTTAATATTTCTCTGCGCACCAATTTGTTGCAAAATGCGATCAAGCTTAGCGGTATCAGTACCAATTTCTTCAATTAACCAATGGCCAATGGCTTCATGTCCTGAAGAGAACACCACACGATAACTACCATCTAAGGTATTTTTCTTAAATTCAAAGTCCATAACGGAGCACTTTTTCTTTTTAGGGAGGATATTGAGAGTTTACTTGGTAATGATTGGAAATGCGACTTGGCGAGTAGCGACACTAGCAAAGGGGGTCAAGAGCTCTTTCTCTCTAAACGAAAAAAACCGCTGACTCATTATCAGCGGTTTTATCAGACTCACAATAACTCAAGAACGTTATGCTGGCTCTTGGAAAATAACCGTATCGGCTTTATCTGTATAATGCTTCATCTTATGGAAGTTTAGATAGCGGTATGTATCGGCTGCTGTCGCATTAATTTGCTCTGCATAGCTTAAGTACTCTTCTTTGGTCGGGATACGACCAAGGATGGCACCGACTGCAGATAATTCAGCAGACGCTAAGAATACATTCGCACCATTACCTAAGCGGTTCGGGAAGTTACGTGTTGAAGTCGACATTACTGTTGATTTCTCAGCAACTCGCGCTTGGTTACCCATACATAATGAACAGCCCGGAGTTTCAATACGAACCCCAGCACGACCAAAGATACCGTAGTAACCTTCTTCCGTTAACTGATCTTTATCCATCTTCGTTGGCGGAGCAATCCACAGACGAGTATCAAGCTCACCTTTATGTTTCTCTAGTAACTTACCAGCTGCGCGGAAGTGACCAATGTTGGTCATACAAGAACCGATGAATACTTCATCAATTTCAGTACCTTGAACATCAGAAAGTAGGCGAGCATCATCAGGATCGTTTGGCGCACAAAGAATTGGTTGATCAATCTCAGCCAGATCAATCTCAACCACATGAGCGTATTCCGCGTCTTTATCGGCGTTCATTAGCTCAGGTTTGGCTAACCACTCTTCCATTGCTTTGATACGACGCTCAATCGTACGAACATCACCATAACCTTCAGAGATCATCCACTTCAGCATCACGATGTTTGAGTTGAGATATTCAGTAATCGATTCTTCTGAAAGTTTCACTGTACAACCTGCAGCAGAACGTTCCGCTGACGCATCAGAAAGCTCAAATGCTTGCTCAACCGTTAGGTGCTCAAGGCCTTCAATTTCTAGTACGCGACCAGAGAATTCATTGATCTTACCGGCTTTCTCAACCGTTAGTAGACCTTGCTGGATACCGTAGTAAGGAATCGCATGAACTAGATCACGCAGTGTAATACCCGGTTTCATTTCGCCTTTAAAGCGCACTAAAACAGACTCAGGCATATCCAGTGGCATCACACCAGTAGCAGCCGCAAAGGCAACCAAGCCAGAACCTGCTGGGAATGAAATACCAAGTGGGAAACGAGTATGTGAGTCACCACCAGTACCAACGGTATCTGGTAGAAGCATACGGTTTAACCATGAGTGAATGATACCGTCACCCGGACGAAGTGATACACCGCCACGGTTCATAATGAAATCCGGTAGCGTATGGTGCGTATTCACATCAACTGGTTTTGGATAAGCAGAGGTATGACAGAAAGACTGCATAACGAGATCGGCAGAGAAGCCTAGACATGCTAGATCTTTAAGCTCATCACGCGTCATTGGGCCAGTAGTATCTTGCGAACCTACTGTGGTCATTTTCGGTTCACAGTAAGTGCCAGGACGAACGCCTGTAACGCCACATGCTTTACCCACCATTTTCTGAGCAAGGGTAAAGCCTTTGTCAGATTCAGCAACTGGTACAGGACGACGGAATACTTCAGAAGGCTCAAGCCCCAAAGAAGTACGAGCGCGATCGGTTAGACCACGACCGATGATCAATGGAATACGACCACCAGCACGAACTTCATCGTAAAGTACGTCAGTTTTTAGCTTAAAGGTAGAAATCACTTCATCAGTGCCGTGCTTGCATACTTTTCCTTCGTGAGGATAAATATCAATCACATCACCCATGTTCATTTTAGAAACATCAAGCTCGATAGGTAATGCTCCAGCATCTTCCATTGTATTAAAGAAGATAGGCGCAATTTTACCACCGAGACAGAAACCACCCGCGCGCTTATTTGGCACGTATGGGATATCGTGTCCCATAAACCAAAGTACTGAGTTAGTCGCTGATTTACGAGAAGAACCAGTACCAACAACATCACCCACATAAACCAATGGATGACCTTTTTCTTCTAGTTCTTGAATTTGTTTAATTGGACCAACATTACCCGCATCATCCGGGTTAATACCTTCACGTTCATTTTTTAGCATTGCTAAAGCATGAAGTGGAATATCAGGACGAGACCATGCATCCGGTGCCGGAGATAGATCATCAGTGTTGGTTTCACCAGTTACTTTAAAGACAGTTAAGGTTACTTTATCTTCAAGTTTAGGTTTGTTTAGGAACCATTCAGCATCAGCCCATGATTGCATCACTTCTTTCGCAGATTCATTACCTGCTTTGGATTTTTCTTCCACATCGTGGAAAGCATCAAACATCAGTAATGTTTGCTTAAGTGCGGTTACCGCAATCGGCGCCAGTAGTTCATCATCTAAAAAGCTCACTAATGGCTCGATGTTATAGCCACCTTGCATAGTACCTAGCAATTCAGCGGCTTTTTCACGAGAAATTAATGGAGATTCAGCTTCGCCTTTCGCGACAGCGGTAAGAAAACCAGCTTTAACATAAGCGGCTTCATCAACGCCAGGTGGGATACGGTTAACAAATAGATCAAGAATAAACTCTTCTTCATCTTGAGGTGGGGTTTTCAGTAGTTCTACCAAAGCAGCGACCTGCTCTGCGTCTAAAGGTTTTGGGACAATTCCTTCAGCGGCACGCTCTTCGACGTGTTTACGGTAGGCTTCAAGCACGACTCATTCCTCTCATTGCGGTCGACCCTTATATTTGTGATAAAGGGTAAACATCCTTGGAAATTTGGCTTCCCGCCCATGTTTTATTATGAATTAGTATTATGGCTGATTCTTAATAATCGAATACGGTCGGAGCCAAAGTGTTAGTTGGAGAATAACAAATTTAACCAAAAATTAAAATCTTGCGAGTTTGACCAAGCTAGCAAACTGGAACTAAAGTTGCTGAAAAAACTTGGCCAAATCCTTCTTTCTATTCTAATGATACGCCTAAATCGGACAACCAAGGTCAATTAAAAGGTTGATCCGACAATTAAGTACACGGATTGATAACCTTCTTCGGTATGCCCATAAGACAGAATAATCGGCCCGATGGGAGAATCAACACCGGTAAACACTGAGCCAGCGAGATACATAGAGTCGGTATCCCATTTTTCATCCGCATTATTCCACACCCCACCATATTCAACAGAGCCGCCAAGATAAACCGGCGATTTAAACAGGCCGAAGTCATTATCAAACCATTTATAGCGATAAACTAAGCTAGTGTAGGCTTTGTTTCGTCCAAGCAAGCTATCACGAGGAATACCAGATAAGTTTAAGAAACCGCCGAGCTCTTTAGGATCGACCGGAAGATCGGTGTTATCGCTATCTACCACACCATAATCAAAGCGGCCAACCAACGAATGTTTGTGGTAGCTTTTAGCGATCATTAAGGTAGTACTAATTTCGGTTACTTGATCATCTTGTGCGTCATCATACTCATCGAATGAATATAAATACTCAGCATCGGCATAATAACCTTGAGTTGGGAAGCTAAAATCATCAAGGGTATCTAAACGATAACGAGCATAAACGCCTTGACGTGTGTAGTTACTCTCCCCAAACAAAGGCAGTCCTGTTACGCTAGTATTACCATCGGTATAGCGGATCCCTAATCGCAACTCTTGCCATAAAGTCGGTTGGTACCCTATCGCCAAATCACCAACCAGTTTCACATAATCAACCGGTAACGCATTGTCGGTATCCGATAAATGACTTTCCGTATCGACTGCTTGAGTATTCGAGACATTTACAGGAATAAAAAAGTTCGACTTTTCATCACTGTAAGTCGCAGAGGTCACCAGGAAATAATTTTGGTTATAAGACAATGGAACATACAGCTCGAGACCAAATAACTTATCGGTGCCAATTTCAAGGTTACTACGCAGCTCTGCGCCAGTGTCACCTAAATCGGTGAAGTTACTGGTTAACCCTATTGAGTATTTACTCGAATTCTTAAAGTTATCTTCCATAAAGAAGCGAAAATCGAGGTAGTTGGGGCCCCACTCTTTTTCGTTTACTTGAATATTTAGGTCAGTGGTGCCATCACCATTATCCTGGTAGTCATAAGACACTCGCTCAAAGCGATCCAACGCATAGAGGTCTCGCACCTTTTGCTCAATCTCTTCGCTGGTATACTCTTCACCACTTTTAATATTTAATCGGTTAAGCAGCAATTTCTCATTGTAATGGCTTTTGTTTTCAATATTGATTTGCTTAACTTCAAGTTCAGCGCCACTCTTAAAAGCGCTGCGTTTTTGCTGTTTTTTAACTTGATAAGCTGCGTAATTTTTAGGGTTGATAGAGTAGCGACTTAAGGTGTTTTGTTGTGTAATTGCTGCTTCATAGCCTAGACCATAGGCTTCTGGCATTTGTGAGAAATCCGTCGTACTCATCTTGCCAACCGCGGGTTTGAGCAATACATCATTAGGGGTTAATAGTAGGGTTTGATCTTGAGTACTACGGCGAACTAAGTAGTTAGATAGCTGGTCACCAACACTCAAAAAGGTACTTAATTGCTCCTCGGTTTTATAGTCGGTACTAATATCAACGGCAATAATGATATCCGCCCCCATTGAGCGAGCAAGATCAACCGGCATATTATTGGTCACCCCGCCATCCACCAGCAGCATACCTTTATATGGATAAGGCGGAAGCGCTCCCGGTACCGACATACTCGCCATCATGGCATCAACAATTTCACCATCTTCAAGCACTACAGGCTCAAGATTGACTATATCGGTGGCAACCGCGCGATAATGAACAGGCAGATCATCAAAAGATTCAAACGTAGGTAAACTTCCGGTGCTCTGACGCAAAATTTGCAGCATATTCTGCCCTTGCACCACCCCTTTCGGCACTTTCACTTCCAGCCAACGTAACCCTAAATCGGTATGCAGTTGGTAGCGATCGTCATACTCTTTATCACGCACTCGACGTTCACTGCGACCCACCCGATCGTTATAACCAGTATTCCAATCGATACTTTGTAAGGTTTTTTGAATTTCCTCTGCACTCATCCCTAGTGCATATAAACCGCCAACATAAGATCCCATACTGGTGCCTGTGACAATATCGACCGGAATATGCATTTCTTCTAGCGCTTGCAGAACCCCAATATGGGCTGCGCCTTTTGCCCCACCACCCGCCAACACTACCGCAATGGTGGGTCGGGTTGAGCCATCTGGCATTACTTGCTGGGCATTAACCGACCAACACACTAATGGGAGCGTGACAACCCCAAATAACAAACGCATGACTTTCAACAACATATCCTTATTAATATTGAATAGCTCTTTCCACTATCTTACCCACAACGCATTGAAAATACCGTGATTAAAAATCAAATAACGATTTTAGCCAACGACTTGGGTTATTTTTACATTGATCTTTGAGGTCACCGTTCACATCCCACTGCGGTAATTCAATATCACCACCGCAATCCGCTTGATAGCCACCAGCCTGAGTTTGCTCAAAATGAGTGGTGACAATTTTACTAGGCCACGGCAAGGTTAAACGCTCTGGTGCGCGCTGAGCTAAATAATTGGCATACGTTTTTAGTGAACCACTGGCGCCGGTTAATTTGGTCGGTTTATTGTCATCACGTCCGGTCCAAATCGTGACCACTTCACGACCATCGACTCCGACAAACCAACTATCACGGCTATCATTACTGGTACCAGTTTTCGCCGCGAGAGTTGCCCAACCATACTGCCCTTGTAAAGAACGGCTTGTGCCTTCACTGACAACCTTTTTCATAATATAAGTCGTCAACCACGCCGCTTGTTGAGGTACCTGCTGCGATGCTCTCGGTATGCTTTCGTATAACACATTACCATCCACATCCATTACGGTTCTTAATGCGGTTAATGGCGCTCGTTTACCTGAATTGGTGATTGTCTGGAACATTTGTGACACTTGATATGGCGTCAATGTAAATGAACCTAAAAACATCGAAGGAACAGGACGAATTTCTTGCTTATCAATACCGAGCTTAGTCAACGTTTCCATCACCGCTGGAATGCCTAATTGCATACCAAGATTCACGGTTGGAACGTTAAGAGAGCGCGCCATTGCTTGATACAAAGGTACTTCACCACGGAATTTACGATCATAGTTTTTCGGCGACCAAGTCTTACCTTGCTTATTGGTTAAGGTGATCGGCTTATCAGCAATTGTAGTACCTAGGTTGTATTTTTCTGGTTGCTCTAACGCGGTTAAATACACTGAAGGTTTGACAAGTGAGCCTATCTGACGGCTAGCGCTTAAAGCACGGTTAAAGCCATCAAAGCCACTATTACGCCCACCGATCATGGCGCGAATTTCACCAGTTTGGCGATCAACGGCAACTACCGCAGTTTGTAAGCCTTTACCAGAACGTTGCTCCAATTGTGGCAGCGTCTTAGTCACCGCTTGTTCAAGGTAGGTTTGTGAAACCGGATCTAGCGTCGTGAACAAACGTAACCCAGTATCGGCTTTAAATTTATCGCCGACCTTATCTTTTAGCTCGCGTTGTAATTGCTCAAAATAAGCAGGTTGACGTTTGCCTAGGTGTGGATTGTTTTGTAAATCAAGATCGCGACTGACCGCCTGGTTGTACTGTGACGCGGTTAAGATATTTTGCGTCATCATCAACTCAAGCACTAAGTCTCGACGTTCTTGAGTACGTTCAGGGTGGCGAATTGGATTGTAATAAGATGGCCCTTTCACCATACCCACCAGCATTGCCAATTGATCGATACGTAACTCTTGCAATGGCTGACCAAAATAATAACGCGAGGCCAAGGCAAAACCGTGGATCGCTTCCCCGCCATTTTGACCTAGGTACACTTCATTTAAGTAAGCTTCTAAAATTTTATCTTTGCTAAAACGATAATCTAAAATCACCGCGATATAAGCTTCTTTAAACTTACGCCATAAAGTCTTCTCGCTACTTAAGAATAAGTTTTTCGCCAATTGCTGGGTTAGAGTACTCCCACCTTGCACCGCACGCCCTGCTTTTAAGTTAACCACAAAAGCGCGAGCAATCGCTAATGGGGCGACTCCACCATGCTGGTAAAAATCACGGTCTTCGGTTGAAAGTAACGCCGCTACCATAGCTTCAGGAAATTGCTCACGTTTTAAGAATAAGCGGGTTTCTTGCTTTTTTGCTTCTAGCATACCGAGCATCTTCGGCTCAATGCGTAAAAATCCTAAATCTGCTTTTGATTCTAATGATTGGATACGCTTCAAGCCGTTATTATCAAAATACATCATCACATGACGTGCAGGCTCCGGGCCATTTTCAAAGGTAAACGGACGACGGAATAACTCAATTTTGGTTGATGAGGCAGAGTATTCCCCTTCACGCATTGGATTGGCGACTTTACGGTAATTCAGTACATCAAGCTCCTGACGTACCTTAGTGATCGTCTGGCTGCTACCTGGCTCAAGTGTCATCACTCTGGCGTACACCACGGTGGGCAGTTCAAATAATTGCCCAGTAAAACGTTGCGTCACCACACCATTTAAATAAAACCCTGCAGCCACCATAAAGGCGATAAACACTAAGCCTAATTTCCAGCCGATGCTCCATAGCTTTTGCAGCCATGTTTTTTTCTTCGGCGGCGTTTTTCGCCCTCGAGCAGGCCCTGCTTTACGAGTCGATTTAGCGGTTGATTTTGCCGCAGGTTTACGGCGCGTTGTGGTGGTTTTCTTTGGTGTGTTCAATGTATTGCCTTTTTATTTGCGACGCATATACTCAAGGTATAGTACGTGCAACATCCATGATATGATGGCCGAGCCATCTCAATTTACGAAAAATGTCGTTTTGTTTTAGTCGTGGCGACATGATTAGCAGGGTCATCCGGCCAAACATGTTTGGGATAACGCCCTTTCATTTCTTTTTGTACTTCTTTGTATGCCCCTTGCCAAAATCCCGCTAAGTCTTGAGTGATCTGCAAAGGCCGCTGCGCCGGAGAAAGCAATTCTAGCACGAGCTTTTTGCGTCCTTGAGCAATTAATGGTGAATCCGACTCACCAAACACCTCTTGCATGCGAACCGAGAGTACTGGCTCCGCACCCGCTTGATAACGAATGGCTTTGTTAGTACCAGTAGGCAAACGGTAATGCGTGGGTAACCAGTTATCAATTTCTTGATTAAGCGGCCAACCTAGGTACGACAATAACGCTTGCGATAACGGTATTTGCTTTATTTTGGCAACGCTATCTATTCCTACCATGTAAGGCTCAAGCCATTGTTCGAGTTTTGCTAAAAGAATGTCATCACTCATCGCTGGCCAATCTTGCTCTGGCATCCATTCAATGCCATTTCTAATTCGATTCAATAAGTTAGAGCTGGATTTATCCCAAGGCAGTACCGATAAACCTTTGCGACGAATATAATCGAGAATTGCCGCTTGCTTAAGTAACGGGTCGATATCGCTAATGGCTTGCTTTTCTAAGACTAAAGCCCCTAATCGACGTTGCTTTTCGGCGCTGACACAGCCTCTTGCTTCTAGCCATTGAACATGATCGACACTTTCTATTTGCTCAGTAAAGATCCGCTCGATATCTTGCTTTGCGACTCTCACCGCGCGAAAGATCTGGCTGGTCATCGAATGAGAAGAACGCATTAAATCGATCGCCACGATTAAATCACTCTCAAGATGAGGCTTATTCGATAAAAAGTAATTCGCCAACCCATGTCGCTCATCCATAGTCGCGCCATGGCCATTGGCCAATAAAAATTGACCTTGCCCATTTGCTCGACTCTGAGCGATGCGATCAGGAAAAGCCAGCGCAACACAACCGCCAATTAACTGGCTATCCACCCGCTTAATATCAAATGGCACACCACAAGCTCTACCGACTTGCTGACTACGGCGCGCTAAAACAGCAGCTTTATTATGGCTACCTTGGCTCCAACGATGCCAATCTTGAGTGATATCTTGGCTGTTCTTTTCCGGCTCTTCCAACATAGCCAGTGTCGCTAGTGCGCTATGGTAATAGTCATTGCCCAAATCTTTAGCTCTGAGCAACATCGCCGCGAAGCGAGGCTCTACTCCTAGCTTTTGACTGTGTTGACCATAAGCGGTCAATTGTTCTTGAGCGGTCAATAACCCCAGCGACTTCAATAACCCTTTAGCTTGTTGCAGATTTGACTGTGGAGGAAGATCTAGCCAAGACAGCTCATCGGCAGCATTGGCTCCCCAAAACAGCAACTCCATTTGTAGGCTAGTTAAATCACTATGCAGAATTTCTGCTTGAGGCACAACCGGCTGCTGCTTAAGGTTTTCTTGGCTGTATAAACGAATACAAACACCCGCTTCGAGTCGTCCGGCTCGTCCAGCCCTTTGCTCGGCCGAAGATTGTGCGATCATGGTTTGTTCCAGCCGCGTGATACCGGTTTTCGGGTCAAATCTTGCCACTCGCTCGACCCCCGAATCCATCACCATGCGAATGCCTTCAATGGTTAAACTGGTCTCAGCAATATTGGTTGCCAACACTACTTTTCGTCGCCCTGATTCACTGGCCGCGATCGCCGATTGTTGCCCCTTGGCATCGAGTTGGCCGTACAAAGGACAAATATCAATGCCTTGCTCTGATAGACCTGACTCTGATAAATCGAGAGCCTCGAGGTTGGAGGCCAATTGACGAATTTCCCGTGCTCCGGGCAAAAACACCAACATCGAGCCAGTCTCTTTTGCTAGCCATAAAGGAATAAGTTGAGTAAGTCGCGGCACTAGGTATTGATTGGCCGCTAAAGGAGCATAGTGATATTCAATCGGAAAACCTCGTCCCTCAGATTCAATATAACCCGCTTGAGGCATTAGGGTTTTTAGCGCTTGCTGATCTAGGGTTGCCGACATCAATAAAACCTTTAGATCGTCACGTAATGCTTGCTGAGCTTCCAAACAAAAAGCCAGCGCAGTATCGGCATGAATACTACGTTCGTGAAACTCATCAAAAATCACCAAGCCAACCCCGTTAAGTTCAGGATCGTTTTGGATCATCCGAGTCATCACCCCTTCGGTGACGATTTCTAAACGCGTGTTGGCACTGACTTTCGATTCACCTTTAACTCGAAACCCCACCGTTTGACCGACGCTTTCACCTAGTTGCTTTGCTAAGTAATGAGCAATATTTCGAGCCGCTAAACGACGCGGCTCCATCATGATGATCTTGCCTTGTAGCCCAATATCATCCGCACCAGACTGCAGTAGTACTTTAGGAAGATAGGTCGATTTACCGGCTCCGGGGGCTGCTTTCAGAATCACTTGCGAATGGCTACGCAACGTCGACAGCAAGTCCGCGATAACTGAAACGATGGGAAGTTGTGACAAGGGTAAATCCTTATGTCATGATGAATTGACGCTGATTCTACCCAATAAGCTTAATGCCATCAAAATAAAGGCCATCGAAAACCATCATGATTTTTTCTCCTCCTTTGCAATCTGCCACTTTAATCAAACGTTATAAGCGCTTTCTTGCCGATGTCACCTTGCCAGATGGTGAAATCAAAACCATGCATTGTGCTAATACTGGAGCCATGACCGGTTGCGCCGAGCCAGGCAATCAAGTGTGGTACTCAACATCGGACAATCCCAAGCGCAAATACCCCAATAGTTGGGAACTATCGGTCACACCACAAGGCGACACTATTTGCATTAATACCGCCAAAGCCAATGCTTTAGTGGTCGAAGCGATTGAACAACAAAAAATCCCTGAACTGGTGGGTTATCAAAACCTTCGCACCGAAGTGAAATACGGTAGTGAAAACAGCCGCATTGATATTTTGCTGGAGCCTCACTTCAACACCGACCAGCAACCGCCACATGCCAACAAAGCTTGCTATATCGAAGTCAAAAGCGTGACGTTACTGCAAGATGAATTTGGCGTGGGGCGTGGCTTCTTTCCCGATGCAGTGACCACCCGTGGGCAAAAACACCTGCGTGAGTTAATCGAAATGGTGGAGTCAGGTCACAGAGCGGTACTTTTTTTCGCTGTTTTGCATTCAGGCATTGAAAAAGTGTCCTGCGCCCACCATATAGACTCAAATTATTCACAACTTTTAAAGCAAGCAAAAGAGGCTGGTGTCGAGGTGATTTGCTATAAAGCACAACTATCACCCGAGCGAATAGAATTGGCGTCACCCATTGAATTTATTGACTAGACTTTGTTAAAAGCACAATCTTGTTATTCAGATTCACATTCAACAATCTATTTGTTTGCCAAGCAAGATTCTTTCTGCTATATGTACCGCCCTTGTTAACCAGCGATTGGTTAAAAAGAGCAAGTAGGAGCGCTGTATGCCAGAAATTAACAAGAAAAAAACGCTAGGCATTCTAGCCATTGCGGGTGTTGAGCCATATCAAGAGAAAGCCGGTGAAGAATACATGTCACCTGAGCAGATGGCTCACTTTACAAAAATTTTAAAAGCATGGCGTGACCAACTTCATGAAGAAGTTAGCCGCACTATGAGCCACATGAAAGACGAAGCAGCCAACTTCCCAGATCCGGTTGACCGTGCATCACAAGAAGAAGAGTTCAGCTTAGAGTTACGTAACCGTGACCGCGAGCGTCGTCTTATCAAGAAAATTGAAAAAACACTGATCAAAATCGAAGACGATGACTTTGGTTTCTGTGAGTCTTGCGGCATTGAAATCGGCATTCGTCGTTTAGAAGCAAGACCAACAGCGGATCTTTGTATCGACTGTAAAACCCTAGCAGAGCTTAAAGAAAAGCAAATGCAAGGTTAATAACACCATCAAAGTCGCCTTTATACCACGGTATCTGATCTAGGGTTTAGGGGCGATTTTTTTGCACGTAAGATTTATTTAATGTCTACCTATATCGGTCGCTTTGCCCCATCCCCTTCTGGGCCGTTACACTTTGGCTCACTGGTTGCCGCACTTGGCAGCTATTTTCAAGCGAAATCTCAAGATGGCCAATGGCTAGTTCGAATGGAAGATCTCGATCCTCCAAGAGAAATGCCGGGCGCAGCAAGCTTAATTTTATCGACTCTAGAAAGTTATGGTTTGCACTGGGATCAATCCGTGGTTTATCAAAGCCAACGCCACCAGCGCTACCAAGAGCAAATAGAAACTTGGCTGCAATCAGGCCATGCCTATTACTGCCAATGCACTCGTAAACAAATTAAGCAATCCGGTGGTTTTTATCTAGGGACCTGTCGAGATCAAGCTATTCAAAGCCCAGAAAACTGCTCTATTCGTCTTAAAGTCGATGAAGCCATTCAACAATTTTACGATGACAAACACGGCACCATTCAAATCCCGCTGCAATTAGCGCAAGAAGATTTTATTATCAAACGCCGAGATGGATTATTTGCCTATAACCTAGCAGTGGTACTCGATGATATTGACCAAGGGGTCACACAAGTCGTCAGAGGCGCGGATTTAATCGAACCAACTGGTCGACAAATTAACCTGTATCGCACCTTACAACAGCCCGAAGTCAGCTATATTCATCTCCCTTTAGCGGTGGATGCGCAAGGGAATAAATTATCCAAGCAAAACCATGCGCCAGCAGTGGATATCAAAAATCCTAAGCACACCTTAATTCAAGTGATGCGCTTTCTTGGTTTTAGTACCCCGAATGACTTTGCGTCCGCTAGCATAGAGCAAATACTGCAATGGGGATGCCAAAATTGGACACTTGCTCAACTGCCCAATTCGCTAAAGGTCGATTCACCATTCTAAAATGAGGCTAGCTAGGATATCATTGGCGAAATTTTTAGCTTTGCTTTGAATATTTGTTCTCGCTGTAGAATTTAGTCATCGCAGCATTACCAACACGACTGAGGTGGGTTATTTTTACTCAAGCTGCTAATTTGTGTCGTAAACTATTTACCAACACAAAACCCGACCAATCGAGCTCAGCGCAGAACTGCTCAAATGGAGACGTTAACCTGAACATTATCACTCGCCAAGAGCATACGATTTCGCGCGCTCACATTAGTGGCAACGCGCTGAAAGTGCTCTATCGATTACACAATCATGGCTACGATGCTTTTCTTGTCGGTGGCGGTGTACGCGACCTACTACTAGACAAAGAGCCAAAAGATTTTGATATTGCCACCAATGCGACCCCAGAGCAGATCAAACAGCTGTTTCGCAATTGCCGTTTAATCGGTCGTCGCTTCCGTTTGGCACACATCATGTTTGGCCGTGAAATTATTGAAGTCGCCACTTTCCGTGGTCACCATCAAGAGCCAGAACAGAATCAGTCAGCCCAATCAAAAGAAGGCATGCTGTTACGCGATAATGTCTACGGCACAGTAGAAGAAGATGCCGAACGTCGTGATTTCACTATCAATGCCATGTATTACAACATTGCCGATTACAGCATTCATGATTATGCCAATGGCGTGAAAGATCTAAAAGCTGGTGTGATCCGCATGATAGGCGATCCGGAAACCCGTTATCGTGAAGATCCGGTCCGTATGATTCGCGCGATTCGCTTTGCCGCTAAACTGGATATGACGATTGAGTCTAACACCGCGGCTCCAATCAAAGAGCTTGCTCATTTAATGACTGGTGTGCCGGCTGCGCGTTTATTTGAAGAGTCACTGAAACTACTGCAATCAGGTCAAGGTTGGGCTACCTATCAGCTACTGCGTGAATTTGATTTATTTTCGAGCCTATTCCCTATTGTGGCGCAATACTTCACGCCAGAGCAAGATTCTGATGTCGAGAAAATGGTCGAAATCGCGTTAAAGTCGACGGATAAACGCATCAATGAAGGCAAGCGTATTAACCCTGCCTTTATGTTTGCTGCATTCTTATGGTATCCGCTGCAAAAGCACGCTAAAGAATTAGCCGAAGTTCGAAAAATGAGCCATTACGATGCAATTATGATGGCTAGCAATCATATTCTCGATAAACAAGTGCGTCACTTAGCGATCCCACGTCGTCATAGCGCGACCATTCGTGATATCTGGCAGTTACAACTACGTCTTACTCGTCGAACCGGTAAACGCGCCTTCCAGATGCTAGAGCTTAATAAGTTCCGCGCAGGCTTTGATATGCTGGAAATGCGCGGCAAAGTCGAACAAGGCGAAACCGAAGAATTAGCCTTGTGGTGGCAAGAGTTCCAAGATGCTCCATCGGTTCATCGTCAAAATATGGTACAAGCCTTAGGCGCACCAAAACCAACTGGTCGCCGTCGTAAACGTCCACAAGCTAAGAAAAAAAGCGCCAAACCAAAGGCTCAAGAATGATCACTGCCTACATTGCTATCGGCAGTAATTTAGCCGAACCAGTAGAACAAGCGAAGCGAGCTATTGAAGCGTTGCGTGATCATCCCCATATTAAGCTTATTGCTTGCTCGTCGTTGTATTCCAGTACTCCGATGGGCCCACAAGATCAGCCTGACTACATTAATGCCGTCGCTGAAATACAAACAGAATTATCACCTCTTGAGCTACTCGATAACACCCAAGCTATCGAGCAACAACAAGGGCGTGTTCGCAAAGAAGAACGTTGGGGGCCAAGAAGCTTAGATCTCGACATTCTGCTTTATGGCGATCAAGTGATTGATAACGAACGTTTAACCGTGCCTCATTACGGCATGAAAGTACGTGAATTTGTTATCTACCCGCTGTTTGAAATTGCCCCGAATTTATCTCTCCCGGATGGGACAGAGCTCAGGTCACTGCTCGACAGTATCGACCGTAACGGGCTCTCTATTTGGCAAGCTTAGACCGATAAGTTTGTTGTTATAAGGACCAAATAATGAAAAAAGTATCCATTAACACTTTAATCAAGTGGAAACAGGATGGTCGTAAGTTTGCGACATCAACCGCTTATGACGCTAGCTTTGCTCAGTTGTTTGAACAACAAGAAATGCCATTATTATTAGTTGGCGATTCACTCGGTATGGTACTGCAAGGTGAAGAAAGCACTTTGCCCGTGACCATTGAAGATATTGCCTACCACACTCGCTGCGTGCGCGCGGGTAGCCCTAATTGCTTGTTATTGGCTGACATGCCATTTATGAGCTACGCCACTCCAGAGCAAGCTTGTGACAACGCTGCGGTTCTTATGCGTGCAGGCGCGAATATGGTGAAACTAGAAGGCGGAAGCTGGCTCGTTGAAACCGTGAAACAACTGACAGAGCGTTCTGTACCAGTGTGTGCTCACCTTGGTTTGACCCCACAATCGGTCAATATTTTTGGCGGTTTCCGTATCCAAGGTCGTGAGCAAGAAAAAGCTCAACAGATTATTGATGATGCCATCGCACTACAAAATGCTGGCGCGCAGCTTCTAGTATTAGAGTGCGTGCCTAGTCAATTGGCTAAGCAAATTACCCAACAGCTACACATTCCAGTGATCGGCATTGGCGCAGGTAAAGACACCGATGGCCAGATTCTAGTGATGCATGACATGTTTGGTATTTCAGCCAACTACATGCCTAAATTTTCAAAAAACTTTTTAACCGAAACCGGCAGCATGCAAGCCGCTGTTCAGCAATATATTCAAGATGTTGAAGCTGGGATCTTCCCTGGCCCAGAGCATAGCTTTGAATAGTTTTGTGCTGATATAAGTAAGGAACAAGTATGCAAACTTTTGCCGATATTCTCTCTCTAAGAGAACAACTTAAAAGCGCACGTCGCGATGGTCGTCGTATCGCTTTTGTCCCAACAATGGGCAACTTACACGAAGGTCACCTCACACTGGTTCGCAAAGCCCGTGAACACGCCGATCTGGTTGTGGTCAGTATTTTTGTCAATCCAATGCAGTTTGAGCGCTCAGATGACTTAAACAACTACCCAAGAACACTGGATGATGACCTCAGCAAACTGAATACTGAAGGCGTCGATTTTGTGTTCACGCCAACACCTGAGATCATCTACCCTGAAGGCTTAGATAAACAAACCTTTATCGAAGTTCCTGGGTTATCACACATGCTAGAAGGCGCATCTCGCCCTGGGCATTTCCGCGGCGTAAGCACTATCGTGACTAAGCTGTTTAATATCGTTCAACCAGATGTCGCTTGCTTTGGCGAGAAAGATTTCCAACAGCTAGCCGTGATCAAAAAAATGGTGACGGACCTTGCTTTGGATATTGAGGTTATCGGCGTACCAACCGTTCGTGAATTAGATGGACTCGCGATGAGTTCACGTAACGGACTATTAAGTTTGAGTGAGCGTCAAAGAGCCCCAGTGCTCGCAAGAACCATGCGTTGGATTGGCAGCCAAATTCGTGGGGGACGTGATGATTATGCCTCGCTACTAGAATATGGCAACGATCAACTACGTGCCGCAGATTTAGATCCGGATGAAATCTTTATTCGTGATGCAGAAAGCCTGCAATTACCAAACGAAGACACCACTCAAGTTGTGATTTTGATGTCAGCATTCCTAGGTAAAGCACGTTTAATTGATAATCTAGTGGTTGAGCTTAATCTGCAAAACACTCAAGATAGCAACAGCGAAGAAGAGTAGCTTACCCTCCTTTCTGATATTTAAACAACAAGGCCTGAATCAAGTGATTGATTCAGGCCTTGTTGTTTATACGTAGATAGCATTAACTGCGCAGACCAATACCACGAGACACTAAATAATACGCCACGCTATATAGAGCTACGATAAACACCATTAACACGCCAAATGAGGTGTAGATACCAACATCGGAAACTCCTAGGAAGCCATAACGGAACGCATTGACCATATAAACGATCGGGTTAATCTTCGACACGCCTTGCCAAAATTCCGGTAGCAAGCTAATTGAATAAAACACCCCACCTAGATAAGTCAGTGGTGTTAACACAAAGGTCGGAATAATCGAAATGTCATCAAAAGTATCGGCAAATACCGCATTAATCAGCCCACCTAGTGCAAACACTACCGAGGTAAAAAAGACCGTCGAGATAATGATAAACCAATGATGGATGTGTAAATCGACAAAGAACATCGATACCCCGGTCACCATCGCACCGACCATTAAGCCACGAGTTACCCCACCCATCACATAGCCACAAATAATAATATGATGAGGTACCGGCGCCACCAGCAACTCCTCAATGTTCTTCTGAAATTTTGCACTAAAGAATGACGAAGCCACATTGGAATAAGAGTTGGTGATCACCGACATCATGATCAGGCCTGGCACGATATATTCCATATAACTAAAACCGTTCATTTCACCAATGCGTGAGCCGATTAAGTTACCAAAAATAATAAAGTACAAGGTCATTGTGATCGCTGGTGGTACGATAGTTTGCACCCAGATACGCATAAAGCGACGAATCTCTTTAGTAACTAAGCTTTTAAATGCAGTCCAATATAACTCTGCCATTACAGGGTTGCTCCTTGTGCTTGTTTTTTCTCAGTATTTGTCTTTTCACCATTGCGTACGATAGTGACAAATAACTCTTCTAATCGGTTGGCTTTATTGCGCATCGATAATACCTGTACACCTTGAGCCGTTAATTGCTCAAATACTCGGTTTAAGCCCTGAGTTTTATCAATTTCCACTTCTAGGCTATTGGGAGAAAAATGCGTGATGTTAGCATCTTCAAGTACTGGCGTTTGCTCGCAATCTTGCAAATCAAAAATAAAGGTTTCGACATGCAGTTTAGTCAACAAGGCTTTCATCGAAGTATTTTCGATCACTTCGCCGCGGTTGATAATACCGATATTACGACACAGCATTTCCGCTTCTTCTAAATAGTGAGTCGTCAGAATAATCGTTACGCCCTCTTGGTTGATCGTTTTCAAGAACTCCCACATTGAACGACGCAACTCAATATCTACCCCAGCAGTTGGCTCATCGAGAATCAGCAATTTAGGCTCATGCATCAATGCGCGAGCAATCATCAAACGGCGCTTCATACCACCAGAGAGGTTACGCGCACGCTCATTACGCTTTTCCCATAGATCGAGCTGCGAGAGGTACTTTTGAGCACGTTCTTTGGCTAAAGAGACTGACACGCCATAATAACCCGCTTGTTGCATCACGATTTGCTCAACCGTTTCAAATGGGTTGAAGTTAAATTCTTGTGGTACTAAACCTAGTTGTTGCTTGGCTTTGACTAAATCAGTATCAATGTCGTAGCCGAACACTTTAACTTGGCCTGAAGTTTTATTAACTAGTGAGCTAATCACGCCAATGGTGGTCGATTTACCTGCGCCATTTGGACCTAATAGTGCGTAAAAATCGCCTTGCTCAACGTTGAGTGAAACCCCTTTCAGCGCTTCAACACCACCCGCATAGACTTTACGTAACGCTTGAATTTCTAATGCATACATAATATTTTTTACCCTGAATTGATGATTTGATCACAAATCGGATTTGATTTTTATCAGTCTTGTGTATAGTTAGGCAGATCAATGAGGAAGATAACATGCCAGACATTAAACAGTTATTTCAAAATAACTCGACTTGGGCTCAGTCGATAAAATCAGAACGCCCTGAGTTTTTCGCTAAATTAGAAGAATCACAACACCCTGAATACCTATGGATTGGTTGTTCGGATAGTCGAGTACCCGCTGAGCGTCTTACCGGACTCTACTCGGGAGAATTGTTTGTTCACCGTAATGTGGCAAACCAAGTTATTCATACCGACCTCAACTGCTTATCTGTCGTTCAATATGCAGTCGATGTGTTAAAAGTTAAACATATCATCATTTGTGGCCACTACGGCTGTGGCGGTGTACAAGCATCGATTGATAATCCAAACCTTGGCCTTATCAACAACTGGTTGCTACACATTCGTGATTTATACCTAAAACACCGTAACTGGCTTGGTCAATTCCCGAAAGAAGAATGGGCCAATAAACTATGTGAAATCAACGTTGCCGAACAAGTATACAACTTAGGTAACTCTACCGTGCTGCAACAAGCTTGGGAACGCGGCCAAAACATTGAAATTCACGGTTGGGTATACGGTATTGGTGATGGTGTACTTAATGACCTAGGCGTTCGCTGCCACAGTCGTGAGTCACTTGAAATATCTCACCAAGCATCTCTGGCTAAAATCTTAAATGAAGATAACCCAGAAAATCTAAACATATAACTCAATCAAACGAGTGAATAGTCAATAAAAGAGCGACCGATTTGGTCGCTCTTTTTTATTGTTACAACAAGAATACTGACTTTGATTTCACTCTACCAATGATCTTGATTCATAGTGAACATCACTGGTAAGAATAGTCTACTAATTCTTATTATTACTCCTGTGGCACTACCTTACCAATGTAAGGCAAGTGACGGTAGTTTTGCGAGTAATCAATCCCCACACCAACGACAAATTCATCTGGAATTTCAAAGCCAATCCATTTTGCATCAACGTGTACTTCACGACGTGATGGCTTATCAAGAAGAGTACAGATCTCAATTGAGTTTGGTTCACGAATTTCTAAAATTTCACACACTTTACTTAGCGTGTTACCTGTATCGATAATATCTTCAACTAAAAGGACATCTTTGCCTTTAATATCATCATCAAGGTCTTTTAAGATTCGCACATCACGAGTACTTCTCATGCCGTTACCGTAGCTAGAAGCGGTCATAAAGTCGATTTGATGATTAACCTCGATAGAACGAGACAAATCTGCCATAAACACATACGAACCACGTAGTAGGCCAATAATCACCAAATTTTCGGATCCTTGATAATGCTCAGCAATAGACTTGCCTAGCGCTTTCACTCGATCTTGCACTTCCTGTTCAGAGATCATTACTTCTACAGTGTGTTTCATATTTTTCTCAATATTTAGATTTTGCAACAAAATAAGTTTTACCCAATAAGTAAAACTTTGACGTCAAGCAACCTATTCTAGCACTGCAAGCGCCTAACGTTAACTTTTACCCGAGATATTCTACTCACTGATGATATTTCAATCGATTGACACAAAAATCCACAGAGGTAGACTCATTCATATAATAAATATAATAACCCAAACTATAATGTTATTTATAAAGCTCTCCGACCATTATGTAGGGAGCGAGCTAGGACTTAAGTATGGATATGATTACGAAACGCCCAAGGACTCGGTTAACCCCAAAGAAAAGGAAACTACAATTATTAGAGATTGGTATAGAGGTATTCGCGCGGCGCGGTATTGGCCGAGGTGGTCATGCAGATATTGCTGAAGTAGCCCAAGTCTCTGTCGCCACCGTTTTTAATTACTTCCCCACTCGCGAAGATTTGGTTGAAGCGGTATTAAGCGACGTTGAACAGCACTTTGCCAATTTTTTAAATCAAAATATCGATCATTCACTTCCTGTAAGACAAAATCTAGACAACCTCTGCCAGCAATTAATTGATGCGGTATTAGATGATGCACAATGGCTTAAGATTTGGTTTGAGTGGAGTACCTCAACTCGAGATGATGTTTGGCCTTTATTTGTGGCAACTCATGGAAAGCATCAACAATACTTCCGCGACCTGTTTTCAAACTCGATTAAAAATGGTGAATTAGAAGAAAAACATAACCCGGGTAATATCGCCAAACTCTTCCATGGCATGTGTTACTCACTCTTCATTCAAGCGAATCGTACCCCTGATAAACAATATCTAACGCAGCTAACCACTAGCTTCTTAGATATGTTGTGCATTTATAAAAATTAAGGAAAAGAAGGGATAAAGAGCGAGTTCCTAGTCCCTAGTAAGAAAAGCAAAAGTAGACTTCGGATGGCCTTGGTTATCTATACTCTAGTCCCACTACACATAACAAGAAGGCCGCATACTCAAATAAGTATGCGGCCTTCTTTTGCTTCATCTAGGGACTAGGAACCAGAAACTAGAAACCTAATAACAACTCTTTTCCCTATAGAAGTTATTGTGATTACTTCTTACGCTTCATCGCTTTAGCATTTGGAAGGTCTGTGATCGTGCCTTCAAACATTTCAGCAGCCATACCAACAGACTCATGCAACGTTGGGTGAGCATGAATGGTTAATGCAATATCTTCTGCATCACAACCCATTTCGATCGCAAGACCGATTTCACCAAGTAATTCACCACCGTTAGTACCAACAATAGCACCACCGATTACGCGGTGAGTTTCTTTATCGAAGATAAGCTTAGTCATACCTTCAGCGCAATCAGAGGCGATTGCACGCCCAGATGCAGCCCAAGGGAAGGTAGCTGTTTCGTATTTAATACCTTCTTCTTTTGCTTCTTTTTCAGTTTTACCAACCCATGCTACTTCTGGCTCAGTGTAAGCAATTGATGGAATCACTTTCGGGTCGAAGTAATGCTTCTTACCAGAAATAACTTCAGCCGCTACGTGACCTTCATGCACACCTTTGTGAGCCAACATTGGTTGACCAACGATGTCACCGATCGCGTGAATGTGAGGAACATTAGTACGCATTTGCTTATCAACATTGATGAAACCACGCTCATCTACTTCGATACCTGCTTTTTCTGCGTCCATTAACTTACCGTTTGGTACACGGCCAATCGCCACAAGAACCGCATCGTAACGCTCAGCTTCTGCTGGGGCTTTTTTGCCTTCCATTGAAACGTAGATACCATCTTCTTTCGCTTCAATTGCAGTTACTTTGGTTTCAAGCATTAGGTTGAATTTGTCTTTGATTTGCTTGGTGAACACTTTAACAACATCTTTATCCGCTGCTGGAATCACTTGGTCAAACATTTCAACTACATCGATTTGAGAACCTAGCGAGTGGTATACCGTACCCATTTCTAGACCGATGATACCGCCGCCCATAACAAGAAGTTTTTTCGGTACTTCTTTCAACTCTAGCGCATCAGTTGAATCCCAGATACGTGGGTCATCATGTGGGATAAATGGAAGTTTAATTGGGCGAGAGCCCGCTGCAATGATCGCGTTATCAAAAGTAACTGTTGTATTTTCTTCGCCTTCCACTTCTAGCGTGTTAGGACCTGTGAATTTACCAAAGCCATTCACAACCGTTACTTTACGTTGTTTCGCCATACCAGCAAGACCGCCAGTTAGCTGAGTAATTACTTTATCTTTCCATACACGGATTTTATCGATGTCAGTTTGAGGCTCACCGAATACAACACCGTGTTTCGCCATCGCTTTGGCTTCTTCAATCACTTTAGATACGTGAAGAAGTGCTTTCGATGGGATACAACCCACGTTTAAACAAACACCACCAAGTGAGCTGTAACGTTCAACAAGAACCGTTTCTAAACCTAAATCTGCACAACGGAATGCTGCTGAGTAACCAGCAGGACCTGCACCAAGTACCACGACTTGTGCTTTAATTTCTTTGCTCATTTTGACCTCGTTATAGTCATTTAATCCCTGACAAGCTGACGGTTCCCATTTGTACAATGATGAATAAACGGGAGTGAATTATCTATTTCAGAATTACAGTCAGTTTATCGACTTGTTAACGGTCTGAAAAGTGATTCACGTTAGCCTGTGAGCTAGACAACATTCTTTTTTACTTGAGTCATATTACGTGAAAAATCAATATAGTTTATTCGCGTAACAGTAAAATCTTGTTCAAAAAATAAGGTGGCCGCTGAGCCACCCTATTTTATTTCATTACAGTACCAAACGGCGGATGTCTGATAGACAGCCATTTAGGTAAGTAATGAAGCGTGCACCTTCTGCACCATCGATCACGCGGTGATCGTAAGATAGAGAAAGTGGAAGCTGTAGGCGTGGTTCAAACTCTTTACCATTCCATACTGGCTTCATTTCAGATTTAGATACCCCAAGGATACCTACTTCTGGTGCGTTAACGATTGGAGTAAACGCTGTACCACCGATACCGCCAAGGCTTGAAATTGTGAAACAACCGCCTTGCATATCAGAAGCAGTCAGTTTACCTGAACGCGCTTTCTTAGAAATCACAGCTAGCTCTTCAGATAGCTCGTAAATGCCTTTCTTGTTCACGTCTTTAAATACAGGAACAACAAGACCGTTTGGCGTATCAACTGCGATACCTACGTTCACGTATTTCTTAAGAATGATGCTTTCGCCATCTTCAGAAAGTGAAGAGTTAAACGCTGGGAATGCTTCTAGCGCTTTAGCGACGGCTTTCATGATGAACACAAGTGGTGTGATCTTCATGCCAGTGTCTTTCTTCGCTTCGATTGCGTTTTGCTCTTTACGGAACGCTTCTAGTGCAGTGATATCTGCATTGTCCCACTGTGTAACGTGCGGGATCATTACCCAGTTACGGTGCAGGTTAGCGCCAGAGATTTTCTTAATCTTAGACAGTTTCTGTACTTCAGTTTCGCCGAACTTGCTGAAGTCAACTTTTGGCCAAGGTAGCAGACCAAGTGCACTGCCGTCGCCATTACCAGATGCTGCTGCACCAGACTCTAGACGTTTTAGTGCCTCTTTTACGAAGTTTTGTACGTCTTCTTTCAAGATACGGCTCTTACGACCAGACCCTTTCACTTTCGCTAGGTTTACACCGAACTCACGAGCTAAACGACGAACCACTGGAGAAGCATGAGCGTACTCATTGTTCTCTTGGAAATCACCCGTTGATGCAGGTGCTTGAGCCGCTGCTGGAGCTGGAGTTGAAGCCGGTGCAGGTGCCGCAGATTGAGCTGGAGCAGCCGCTTGTGGTGCAGGTGCTGCGCCAGCGACTTCAAAGACCATGATCAATGAACCCGTTGATACTTTATCACCGGCATTTATTTTGATTTCTTTTACTACGCCAGCAAATGGCGCTGGAACTTCCATAGAAGCTTTGTCGCCTTCAACCGTGATCAAAGATTGCTCTTCTTCAACGGTATCGCCAACTGCAACCATCACTTCAGTCACTTCAACTTCATCACCACCGATATCTGGAACGTTCACTTCTTTCGCTGCTGATGCCGCAGGTGCTGCTGTTTCTTGTGGAGCTGCTGCTTGATCTGCTACTGGAGCAGGAGCTGAACCAGAGCCGCTGTTATCTTGCGAAGAAACGGTTTCGAATACCATGATCAGTGAGCCAGTCGTCACTTTATCGCCTGTATTCACTTTAAGTTCTTTAAGAACACCCGCAAAAGGAGCCGGTACTTCCATTGAAGCTTTGTCGCCTTCAACCGTCAGTAGAGATTGCTCTTCTTCTATGCTATCACCGATAGCTACCATGATTTCAGTTACTTCAACTTCATCACCGCCGATATCAGGAACGTGTACTTCTTTTAATTCAGAAGCTGCAGGTGCTGCCGCTGGAGCTGCTTCTGCTTTTGGTGCTTCTTCCGCTGGAGCCGCTGTTGCGCCTTCTGCTTCAAAGACCATAATAAATGAACCAGTTGAAACTGAATCACCTACATTGATTTTAATTTCTTTTACTACGCCAGCTTGTGGTGCAGGAACTTCCATTGAAGCTTTATCGCCTTCAACCGTAATAAGAGACTGCTCTTCTTCAACCTTGTCACCAACGTTTACTAGAATCTCAGTAACTTCAACCTCATCGGCACCAATGTCAGGTACATTAATTTCGATTGTCATTATTCTTTCCTTTTTTGATTGAAGTGCGCAGCATCATGTCTTTCACAATGCAGCACACTGTCATTCTATGCGCTTCTTGAATTAAGCGTGCAGTGGGTTGATTTTGTCTGCGTCGATATTGAATTTAGCAATCGCTTCAGCAACCACTGATTTTTCAATATCACCACGCTTAACTAGCTCAGTTAGAGCTGCAACCACAACATAACCTGCGTTCACTTCGAAGTGACGACGTAGGTTTTCACGGCTATCAGAACGACCGAAGCCATCAGTACCCAATACTTTGTAAGACTCAGCAGGTACGAATGCACGTACTTGGTCTGCATAGTTCTTCATGTAGTCAGTCGCAGCAATAGCAGGTTCTGAACCTAGTACTGTTGTAATGTAAGGCACTTTTTGCTCAGCTTCTGGGTGAAGCATATTGTAACGCTCAACTGCTTGACCATCACGAGTCAGTTCGTTGAAAGAAGTTACCGAGTAAACATCAGACGCTACGCCGTAGTCATCGCTTAGGATCTGCGCTGCTTTACGAACTTCGTTCATGATAGTACCTGAGCTCATTAACTGAACTTTCGACTTGCTACCAGCGTAAGTTTCTAGCTTGTAGATACCACGACGAATGCCTTCTTCAGCGCCTTCTGGCATTGCTGGCATGTGGTAGTTCTCGTTCATTACGGTTAGGTAGTAGTAAACGTTCTCTTGCTCACCGTACATGCGACGAATACCGTCTTGCATGATAACTGCCACTTCATAAGCGAAAGTAGGATCGTAAGAAATACAGTTAGGAACCGTGTTCGCCATAATGTGCGAGTGGCCATCTTCGTGCTGTAGACCTTCACCGTTAAGCGTTGTACGACCTGCTGTAGCACCTAGTAGGAAGCCACGAGCTTGTTGGTCGCCTGCCATCCACGCCATGTCGCCCACACGTTGGAAGCCGAACATTGAGTAGTAGATGTAGAATGGAATCATTGGCAAGTTGTTCGTGCTGTATGATGTTGCCGCAGCAACCCATGAAGACATAGCACCTAGCTCATTGATACCTTCTTGTAGAACTTGACCTGAAGTCGCTTCTTTGTAGTAAGACACTACGCCGCGGTCTTCTGGAGTATAAGTTTGGCCATTCGGGTTGTAGATACCGATTTGACGGAACAAGCCTTCCATACCGAAAGTACGTGCTTCATCAGCAATGATTGGTACTACGTTTTTGCCAATACCTTTGTCTTTCAACAAGATATTTAATGAACGAACAAACGCCATTGTGGTTGAAATGTCACGTTTTTGCTCAGTAAGCAATGCGTCAAATTCACCCAACTCTGGAATTTTCAACTCTTCAGTAAAGTTAGGTAGACGCTGAGGCGTGTAACCGTGTAGAGCTTTACGACGAGCGTGTAGGTATTCGTACTCTTTAGAACCTTCTTCTAGCGTTAGGTAAGGAAGCTCTTTCACTTTCTCATCTGTTAGAAGTTCTTGTAGGCCTAAACGGTCACGTAGGTGAAGAACATGTGTCATGTCCATTTTCTTCACTTGGTGTGCAATGTTTTTACCTTCAGCCGCTTCACCCATGCCGTAACCTTTAACAGTTTTAGCTAGGATAACCGTTGGACGGCCTTTAGTGTCTTGTGCGTTTTTGTAAGCTGCGTACAGCTTAGAAGACTCGTGACCACCACGCTTAAGTGCGAAGATTTCGTCATCAGTCATATCGGCAACAAGTGCTGCAGTTTCAGGGTATTTACCGAAGAAGTGTTCACGTACGTAAGCACCATCTTTCGATTTGAATGTTTGGTAATCGCCATCGATGGTTTCGTTCATCAATTGCAGTAATTTACCTGAAGTATCTTTAGCAAGTAGTGAATCCCAGTTGTTACCCCAGATCACTTTAACCACATTCCAGCCTGCGCCTTTAAATAGGCCTTCAAGTTCTTGAATGATGCTGCCGTTACCCATAACAGGGCCATCTAAACGCTGTAGGTTACAGTTGATTAGGAAACATAGGTTATCCAGTTTTTCACGAGCAGCGAAAGAAATCGCACCGCGTGATTCTGGCTCATCCATCTCACCATCACCTAGGAACGCGTAAACACGTTGCTCAGAAGTATCTTTCATGCCACGACCTTCAAGGTATTTCAAGAAGCGCGCTTGGTAGATAGCAGAAATTGGACCTAGGCCCATCGATACCGTTGGGAACTGCCAGAATTCAGGCATTAATTTAGGGTGTGGGTATGAAGGGATACCTTTACCATCAACTTCTTGACGGAAGTTATCAAGTTGCTCTTCAGTTAAGCGACCTTCTAGGAAAGCACGTGCGTAGATCCCTGGAGAGATGTGACCTTGATAATAAACTAAATCGCCGCCGTCTTTTTCATTTGGCGCACGGAAGAAGTGGTTGAAACATACTTCGTAGAACGCAGCAGAAGACTGGTAAGAAGCCATGTGGCCACCTAGTTCTAAGTCTTTCTTTGATGCACGCAATACGATCATTACCGCATTCCAACGGATGATCGCACGGATGCGACGCTCTAACGTAGTATCACCTGGATAAGCCGGCTCTTGTGCTGCCGGAATGGTGTTTACATAGTTAGTGTTGATGCCAGTTGGCATGTCTACACCGTCTAAACGGGCTTTATCTAACACTTGCTCTAATAGATATTGAGCGCGCTCGACACCTTCTTCACGTACCACTGATTCAAGGGCTTGTAACCAATCTTGAGTTTCCAGTGCATCAACGTCATTATTAATGACTTCAGACATGGCGATCTATCCTTTTGTTGGTTTGACAGATTAACTAGCTTCTAGCCAATCTTATGATTCGTTAGCTTGTTGAATTCGGCGCAGTGAACGCTCACGGCGACTCTCTTCTCGAGTCAAATCTAACAAGGTCTCTTCGATATAAGCCAAATGGGCATGCGAGGCTTTACGTGCTTTTTCTGGTTCACGTTCTAAAATCGCTTGCACAATGTTGGCGCGGTGATGACTCACCTTTTCTACCACCTCATCACGACGATGAAGTAATTCTAAATTCTGTAATACGTTTTGCTGCAATAAAGGGGCGAGGCTACGAACAATGTGTAATAACACGACATTGTGAGCCGCTTCAGAAATCGCAATTAACACTGCCATTACTGCGCTTGATTCTTGCGCCACATCTTTATTTTCAATCGCTTTTTCGACTTCTTTTTGGCATTGAGAAATGCGTTCAAAATCTTCTTCAGTGCCACGCAAGGCGGCGAAGTAAGCCGAAATACCTTCCATTGCATGACGAGATTCGAGTAAGTCGAGTTGTGTTTCTGAATGCGTCGACAATAACTCTAGCAAAGGATCGGAAAAAGACGTCCACAAAGTATCGGTGACAAACGTACCGCCACCTTGTTTACGAGTTAATAAACGTTTTGCTTCTAAACGCTGAATCGCTTCACGAATCGAAGGTCGAGACACATCAAATTGTTTTGCTAGTTCTCGCTCTGGCGGCAATTGTTGCCCGGGAGAAAGTGTGCCTTCTAAAATCAGCCGTTCGATTTCCTGTTCAATCACATCGGAAAGCTTTGGCTGACGGATCCGTTGATAAGCCATGATTAATTCATTTTCTCACTCGTGAATGTAAATTGGTAAGACCAATTACCATGTACAACAAAAATTTTACCGAATGCAAACACAAGTGTCCAGACAAAATTGACCCACATCAAATAAGCATGCTGCGTTAACCGCCGTGTAACATAATCACACTAAAACAATAATAAGATTGGTAAGACCATTTAAATAGTCGACATTCAAATTGTCATTTCATTAAGTAAGATGGGGGTAAGTTGTTAAAAGTGTGATTTTGATCTTACTTAAAATACCCCGTAAGGAGTACAAGCCGACCAATACTGATGAATGCGTTTGTAACGAAAATTTGTTACTAAAAAATGACAAAATCAGGATTCAGCCTCCCAATTGAAAGAGAGACTTTTTATAGTACTGACAATTTTATTAAAAATGTGATCTCAATCAGAGGTAGGAAAATCGCTCGCAACATTTAATAGACTGCGAAAGTAACGCCAATCAAACCCTAGTCCGGGATCGGATTTTCTTAACGGCGCGATATATTGATGACCGGTAATTCTCGGTAAGGTAATCTCAGAGTACTGCTGCATCAGTAACCTAGTGATCGCCGCTAAAGATTGATACTGCGCTTGGCTGTAGCTATCTAAATCCGTCCCTTCTAATTCAATCCCAATCGAATAATCATTGCAACGCTCGACCCCAGCAAAGCTCGACTTGCCTGCATGCCAAGCTCTCGCATTAAATGGCACAAACTGAATGATCTCGCCATCGCGACGGATAAAGCAATGCGCCGACACCCCCATCTCATGGATCACTTTAAAAAATGGATGTTCATTAGGATCTAACGTTCCGGTAAAAAATTGCTCCACATAAGGTCCACCATATTGCCCCGGCGGCAAACTAATATTGTGCACCACCAGCAAAGAGATTGGCGTTTGCTCAGGGCGAGCATCGCAAAATGGTGATGGCACATGTTTGGTATCAGACAGCCAAGAGTCGGGGGTGATGTGCATAGTCGGCAACCTTATTTATTCGATGGCGTTATTCTGTAGTAATCAAGGTTTAAGTCAAGGTGGGAAGATCGTTACTCGTTGCTCGGACGCTGCGCTACTCGTGACTAGGTAAAGATAAAACCAAAGTTCTACCTATAAGTAAGATCTCATTAAACAATTCTAGCAACGAGAAGTGAAACGCTCTAGAGCGAAGCGCTCGAAAATCGTTTCCCCTTGCAGTATCATACCCCCTCTAACAACCTCAACGGATCTTGCCTCATGAAAACCACTCACGATTCTCAATCTCGTCTTGACTATTTAAAGCAACAATTACCCACTGAAATCACCCGTATGGTCTGTGATGCTTTAAAAGAAGATTTGGGTGGCACGCTCGATCCTAATGCAGATATTACCGCCAGCCTAATTCCGGCTGAAGCAACTAACACGGCAACCATTATCACTCGTGAACACGGGGTGTTTTGTGGCAAAGCGTGGGCCGATGAAGTATTCAAACAACTTGGCGACCAAGTACAAATCGACTGGCATGTAGCGGATGGTGATACGGTAGAACCCAACCAAACGCTTTGCACGCTAACTGGTCCCTCTCGCGCGCTATTAACCGGCGAGCGTAATGCGATGAACTTCATCCAAACCCTGTCTGGTTGCGCGAGTTTAACGGCGGAATATGCTAAAGAGTTGGCTGGAACCGATTGTCGCTTACTGGATACCCGCAAAACTATTCCCGGCCTACGCAGCGCATTAAAATATGCGGTAACTTGCGGCGGCGGCTTTAATCACCGTATCGGCGTGTTTGATGCCTACCTAATTAAAGAAAACCACATCATCGCCTGTGGCGGCATCGAAAAAGCCATTGCCACAGCTAAACAATTAAACCCTGGCAAACCCGTTGAAGTAGAAACCGAGTCTTTACAAGAATTAGAACGTGCGATTCGTGCCGGCGCAGACATTGTCATGTTAGATAACTTCACAAAAGAAATGATGATTAAAGCGGTAGAGATCAATAAACAAATCGGTAAAGAAAACGGCTTAACCACCGGCCAAGCGGCACTAGAAAACTCAGGCAACATTACCCTTGAAACCTTAAATGAATATGCTAAAACCGGCGTAGATTATATTTCGGTTGGCGCGCTGACAAAGCATGTAAGGGCGATGGATTTGTCGATGAGGGTGATTAGCTAACGCGATCCTGACATCATAAAATTTAGCACCTCGATCGCTTTCACGATTGAGGTGTTTTTGGATTTGTATCGTGTCTCGTTTCTCGGGCGCTCCGCTTCTCGTTACTTGGAAAAGCAAAAGTGAATTCGAAATGATTGTTGCGTATAAAAACAATGCGATACCTATCCGCTCTTCCTAGAAACTAGGAACTAGGGACCCAAAACCATCTTCATCGAGCCACGAGAAGTGAAACATCCTAGTCACGAGCACCGAAAATCCCCGTGACCTCCCTCCCATTTCCTTTCCCGATTTCATACTAAATTCATACTTCCCTTACGTCAGCGTATGGTCAAAAAATCATCTCAAATCACCCAATAGTTTAATGTTGCTCGCAATAAATTGTTTTTCCAATGTAATCAGTGACTCAGTTTTCAAACTGGCTCGAATAGGCTGCTCAGGATAATTTTCTTTTTTACCGCTCACTCTACTCTTTCCGTGGTAATACCACTCAATTATTCACGGAGATGAAAATGAAACAATTACAACAAGGTAAGAAGAAGCTACAAAAAGGTTTTACGCTAATTGAATTGATGATCGTTGTTGCGATCATTGGTGTGCTGTCGGCGATTGCAATTCCTGCTTATCAGGATTATGTAAAGAAAGGTGAACTAGCATCAGGTTTAGCAACAATGAAAGCTTTAATAACTCCTGCTGAATTGATGTATCAAAGTGAAGGCTCATTAAGTAGTGCTGTATCAACTTTAGGAATAGCTCAAGACTCTAATTCACTTGGAGAAATTACGATTGATGACACAAATGATGAAATTACATTTGAGTTTAAAAACGGTTCAGCTACCGGTGATACTCTTGTTTACACAAGAGATACTACAGGTTGGGCTTGTGTTTACAAGCCGCTCAAAACGAATGATGTTGAACTCGATGGTTGCCCTAAATAATAAATGAACACCAACCTCGCTTCCATATTACGCCAAGCGGAGCTTTTGACTAACGATCAAGAGCTTATGGTGGTGAGTACGGTTCTTAATGATAATAAAAGCGTCCCCGTAGCTTGCGTGGACGCTGGTTTTATTTCTAGCGATCAACTACTAGTTAAACTTTGCCATTTATTTGCCCTACCTCAAGCTAATCTCGAACATTACAGCTTTGCCCAAGTATGTGAACAACTGGGGATGCGTGATTTAATCATTAATCACCAAGTGCTGCCGTTACAGGTAGATTCTCATAGCTTACTGCTTGCGGTCGCCGACCCGACCAATACCAATATTGAAGACGATTTTCGTTTCGCAACCGGTAAACAAATCGAATTTATTCTCGCGGACTGTAAAGAACTCGAAGGGGCAATTCGTCGTTTGTATGGCCGGGCGGTTAACTCGGATGCCACGCAAGGCAAAGATATCACCCAAGATGAACTGGCGAACCTGGTTGAAGTTGGCAGTGATGAAATTCAAGAAACCGAAGATCTTAGCCAAGATGAAGCGCCAGTCAGCCGTTTTATCAACCAAATTTTACTCGATGCGGTACGTAAAGGCGCATCGGATATTCACTTTGAACCTTATGAAGAACTCTACCGAGTTCGTTTACGTTGTGATGGGATCTTGGTGGAAACTAACCGCCCTGCGCCTCATTTAGGTCGACGCCTTGCTGCTAGGATCAAGATCTTATCAAAATTGGATATTGCCGAGCGTCGCTTGCCACAAGATGGACGAATCAAAATTCGCCTTAATGCTGATACCGCAATCGATATGCGAGTCTCCACTCTACCAACTTTGTGGGGTGAGAAGATCGTATTGCGTTTACTCGATAGCAGCGCCGCTAACCTGAATATCGATAAACTCGGCTATAGCGAAGCGCAAAAACAATTGTATTTAGATGCCTTGCAACAACCACAAGGCATGATCTTAATGACCGGCCCCACCGGTAGTGGTAAAACGGTTTCTTTGTATACCGGCCTACGGATTTTAAATACTCCGGATAAAAATATTTCGACCGCCGAAGATCCGGTCGAAATAAACTTAACCGGCGTCAACCAAGTACAAGTCAAACCTAAGATTGGCTTTACCTTTGCGGCTGCTTTACGTGCCTTCTTACGTCAAGATCCCGATGTGGTGATGGTTGGTGAGATCCGCGATCTAGAAACCGCCGAAATTGCGGTAAAGGCAGCACAAACTGGTCACTTAGTTCTCTCCACTCTACACACCAACTCTTCAGCTGAAACTGTGGTGCGTTTATCTAATATGGGGATTGAAGCGTTTAACTTGGCTTCATCACTGAGTTTGATCATTGCTCAACGTCTGGCGCGGCGTTTATGTAATCATTGTAAAAAGCCCGATGATTTTCCTGATGCATTACGAGAAAAGTTTCACATCCCTAAAGACATGGTGATTTATCAAGCCACCAAGCAAGGCTGCTCGGAATGTACTGGTGGTTATTCAGGCCGAGTGGGTATTTATGAAGTAATGCCATTTACCACTGAGCTAGCCAGTGCGGTGATAAAGAAAGCCTCCGCCAATGACATTGAAATGATCGCAGTAAAACAAGGTATGGCGACACTACGTCAATCTGGCATTGAGAACTTAAAACAAGGTGTCACCAGCTTTGCGGAATTGCAGCGCGTGCTGTACTTCTAAAACCTTTCGACAAATTTGGAATGCCAAACAAGGACAGAATCTCATGGCACAAGCATCGACTCTCAAAGCGCCAGCACTCAAAAACTTTCAATGGCGTGGCGTAAATAGCTCTGGCAAAAAAGTATCAGGGCAAATGTTGGCGATCAACGAAGTTGAGGTGCGCGCCAAACTCAAAGAACAACGCGTCCAAATCAAGAAACTCAAACGACGTAGTGTGTCGATCTTTGCCAAAATGAGCCATAAGGTAAAACGCAAAGATATTACGGTACTCACCAGACAACTAGCCACTATGCTCGGCACTGGCGTTCCGATCGTTCAGGCGATCAAGTTGATCTCAGATAGCCAACGTAAAGCTGAAATGAAATCAGTGCTCTCACAAATTTGTACCCAAGTCGAAGCCGGTACCCCGATCTCCAAAGCCATGTTAGCCAGTAGCCCTTTCTTTGATGAATTCTATTGTGATCTTGTGGCAACCGGTGAGCAAACCGGTAACTTAGCCGATGTTTTTCATCGCCTCGCCACTTATCGTGAAAAAAGTGAAGAGTTAAGATCGAAAGTTGTCAAAGCGATGATCTACCCAATAATGGTCATCTCTGTTGCAACAATTGTCTCAATATTAATGCTGACAATGGTAATCCCTGAATTTGAGATTATGTTTAAAAGCATGGGAGCTGAACTACCTTGGTTTACCCAACAAGTTGTCAACCTTTCACACTTCCTACAAAACTATTTATTTATCATAATCCTTGCTCTGATAGGCTTTATCTTTGCCATGAAAGAAGCGCGTAAACGATCTTTTACTTTTCGACTTAAAACCAGTCGATTAGCTCTGCGTATGCCAGTACTCGGTGGGGTGTTTTCTAAAGCAGCAATTGCCAAATTTAGCCGCACATTAGCCACCAGCTTTAGTGCTGGTATTCCGATTTTAACTAGCTTACTGACCACCGCGAAAACGTCAGGTAATTTGCACTACCAAGTAGCTATTGAGCAAGTGCATAAAGATACTGCCGCTGGCATGCCAATGTACATTGCGATGCGTAACGCGGATGCCTTCCCTGAGATGGTGTTGCAAATGGTGATGATAGGCGAAGAATCCGGTAACCTCGATGATATGCTCAACAAGGTTGCGGCGATTTATGAGTTTGAAGTCGACAACACTGTCGATAACTTAGGAAAAATTATTGAACCAGTGATCATTGTCTTTCTTGGTGTGGTGGTTGGTGGCTTAGTTGTGTCACTTTATCTTCCCATTTTTAAAATGGCTAGTGTATTCTAGGGCAAGACTTATTTTTTATATTATTGGACATTGTCGTATCTTATGGTGATCTTTGATTATTACCCAGCACTCTTTCCGATTGCAGCTGGTATCTTTGGCTTATTAATTGGCAGCTTTTTAAATGTGGTGATCCACCGTCTACCTATCATGATGGAGCGAGAGTGGAAGCAAGAGTGCATCGAGTTTTTTCCTCAACTGAAAAAAGATCCTACACTTAAACAAGAGCTTAGCGAACTCAATAAGCCCTTTAACCTCAATGTGCCGCGTTCACGCTGCCCTAAATGCGATACGCAAATTCGTGCG
The DNA here is from genome assembly GCF_000426765.1 of Vibrio litoralis DSM 17657. Taxonomy (GTDB): domain Bacteria; phylum Pseudomonadota; class Gammaproteobacteria; order Enterobacterales; family Vibrionaceae; genus Vibrio; species Vibrio litoralis. The sequence continues at coordinate 166,715 of NZ_AUFZ01000018.1, forward strand.
GTCGATAATATCCCGGTTATTAGTTGGTTAATGCTCAAAGGCAAGTGCCACAAGTGCGCGAACCCAATCAGCTTTCGCTATCCAGCCATCGAGATCTTGACTGCTATTTTATGTGTGGTGATCGGTGTTAATTTTGCTGCCGATTGGTATGGCCTAGCATTACTGTTTTTCACTTTTACCCTAGTGTCAGCCACTTTTATCGATCTTGATACTATGTTACTGCCCGATCAACTGACACTACCGTTAATGTGGGCAGGTTTGGCGCTATCTTTGTTTGAGATTAGCCCTGTATCACTGCAAGATGCGGTGATTGGTGCAATGGCTGGTTATCTATGTTTATGGTCAATCTTCTGGGCGTTTAAGTTACTCACTGGCAAAGAAGGCATGGGCTACGGCGATTTTAAATTACTGGCAGCGCTTGGGGCTTGGCTAGGTTGGCAACAGCTCCCTTTACTCATATTGTTATCTTCGGTCGTTGGATTAATTTTTGGCATTATCCAGCTACGCTTACAAAAGAAAGGCATTGAAAAAGCTTTTCCATTTGGCCCTTACCTCGCGATTGCCGGTTGGTTTTGTTTAATCTGGGGTAATGACTTAACGTCTTGGTATCTAACCAATATGCTAGGAATGTAAATCATGACCATGGTAGTAGGCTTAACGGGAGGCATTGGCAGCGGTAAAACCACTGTCGCTAACCTATTCCACGATCAATTTGCAATTAATATTGTCGATGCCGATATTGTGGCAAGAGAAGTGGTTGAACCGCAAAGCGCAGGATTACAGGCGATTTCCGAACATTTTGGCCAAGAGATATTAACCCTTGATGGACAGCTTAATCGCGCCGCATTAAGGGAGCGTATTTTCAATCACCCCGCAGAAAAAGAGTGGCTCAATAATTTACTCCATCCACTGATCCGTCAACGCATTAAGCAACAGCTAACCGAAGTGACTTCGGATTATGCTTTACTGGTAGTGCCGTTATTGGTGGAAAATAACTGGCAAACCATGATCAACCGTTTGCTCGTCGTTGATGTGAATCCTGAAACACAAATTGCCCGCACTTGCCAGCGTGATGGCGTGCCAGAAGCGCAAGTTCATTCAATCTTAGCCTCTCAAGCCTCGCGCGCACAACGACTCTCAGCAGCCGATGACGTAATTAACAATGATGCTCCGCTTACTAAGCAGTCAAAACAGGAACTTTTATCTCAAGTCACAGTTTTACACAAAAAGTACCTAGCATTATCCGGTCACTTTCTGTAAAAATAGTACAAGTATCTCCATTACCTGAAGGCATTATGCTTAAATTCGAACATCCGTTAACTGAAAAAGTACGAATTTACCTTAGAGTCGAAACTCTAATGGCTCAATTGCATAAATCCGCTAAGTTTGAATCCCCGCTTGATGATCAGATTTTGTTTCGCTCGCTGTTTAATTTAATGGATCTGTTTGAGCAAATTCATGTTAAATCTGAAATCACCAAAGAGCTCGAAAAACAAAAAATCACCGTCAAGACTTGGGCGAATGTACCTGGAGTCGATCAAGTTCTATTAGATAACATCTTAACGCAACTCGACTCTTGCTTCCGTGAAGTGATGGCTGCAGAACGTTTTGGTCAATCACTAAAAGAAGACCGCTTTTTAAGTGCTATTCGACAGCGTTTTAATTTGCCCGGTGGCCACTGTTGCTTTGACTTACCCTCACTACACTATTGGCAAAACCTGCCGTTAGATAAGCGTTTACTAGATGTCGATAAATGGCTTTCTACTTTAACGCCACTGCATCACGCCCTTGAATTACTGTTAAAACTTCTACGTGGTGGCGGTCATTTTAAATCTCAGATTGCACATAATGGTTTTTTTCAAAGCGATGCCAATGACGCCAATATTCTACGCCTAGAAATCCCATCAGAATTGGGGATCTACCCTATGATATCCGGCCATAAAAACCGCTTTGTGGTCAAGTTTATAAGCTTTGAAACGGCAAAGGCCTATAGTCAAGATGTCGAGTTTAAGCTAGCAGTCTGTTAGAATTAACTTAATATTTTATATTCAGGTTATCCATCGATATGACACAAACACAACCCAAGAAAGTTACCGTAGTTAAATGTCCAACTTGCCAAACTGAAGTAGTTTGGGGGGAAGTAAGTGCTTACCGCCCTTTTTGTAGCAAGCAATGCCAAATGATTGATTTTGGTGAATGGGCCGATGAAGAAAAAGCCATTCCGGGCGCGCCTGATATGTCGGATTCAGATGGGTGGTCAGAAGGTTAAAGAAAGGGAAGTCCCTGGTTTCTAGTTCCTAGGTTTGAAGAGATCGTGGTGAGAACTGCGATCTCTTTTTCGTTACTCGAGGCTCGGGCGCTTCGCTGCTCGGAGATCAAAAAAGAAAAAGCGGAGCCGAGATGCGTCGAAGTCAGACTAACTCAATGATCACCATAAGCAAACTGTCATCCTGAAAAGCGACGTAGGAGCGCAGTTCAGGATCTCCTACCACAATTTGAATCTCAACATATTGCAGGCGATCCTGTATCTTCTTCGCTTAGGCTCATGTACGGGATGGCGTTAAACTTTATTCAGAAAAAACGCTCGATAACCTTTTCCAACACTGGTTCATTAGCTTCTGGAAAGGTGTAGTCATGCAAATCACTGATCGCGACCCATTTACCTTCTTGCCCTTCTTTACCATATGGCAGACCTGAAAAATCCGTCACGGTAAAGAAATCAAAGGTTAGGCTTTTTTCAGGGTAATCAAAATCGAAATGTTCAAACAGTGACAGCTCGGTTGCAGTAATATCAATTTCTTCCTGTAGCTCGCGAATCAAGCCTTGCTCAGCAGATTCCCCTAGCTCGACCTTACCCCCGGGAAACTCCCAGTATCCACCTTTGTGCAGCTTCTCAGGGCGTTTAGTAATAAATATTTGGTCTTGTTGGGCATTTAAAATAATCGCGGCAACAATATGAACTCGTTTCATTGCTATTCCCAAAATAAGTTTAAAAAAGTGAGCAATAAAAAGGCCGCAATCGCTGCGGCCTTAGTTGTGTCAGTCAATCTAATAACTAGATCTTACCATGACACTGTTTGTATTTTTTACCAGAACCACATGGGCAAGGCTCATTACGACCAACTTTACGTTCTTCGCGAACGCTTGGTTGGTTTGGAGAGTCAGCGTCAGCAGCTTCTTCTTCCATGCCTTCAGCTGATTCATGCTGGAACTGCTGGTTACGTGCCGCTTCTTCTGCTTGAATGCGACGTTGCTCTTCCATACGGTCAACTTCTTCGCGTTGTTGTACGCGAACACGACTCAAGGTAGAAATCACATCAAATTTCAAGCTATCTAGTAGCTCACCAAACAGCTCAAACGATTCACGCTTAAACTCTTGTTTTGGATCTTTTTGTGCGTAACCACGTAAATGGATACCTTGACGCAAGTGATCCATCGCCGCTAAGTGCTCTTTCCATAAGTTATCAAGAGTTTGTAGCATTACTTGACGCTCAAAGTTACGTAGTACTTCCGCACCGACCGCTTCTTCTTTTTGCTTATAGATGGTATTCGCTTCGCTGATCACACGCTCAAGCAATACTTCTTCATATAGCTTGTCGTCTTCATCTAACCAAGTTTGAATCGGTAGTGGTAAGTCGAAATCAGCTTGTAAACGCTCTTCTAAGCCTTTTACATCCCACATTTCGTCAATTGATTGTGGCGGAATGTATTGCTCAAATACCGAACTTAAAACGTCAGTACGGTTCTGCTCAAGCATTTCACTGATATCTTCTGCCCCCATTAACTCGTCACGTAGTTCATACACCACTTTACGTTGGTCATTCGCGACATCATCGTAATCAAGCAATTGCTTACGTACGTCAAAGTTACGACCTTCGACTTTACGCTGCGCTTTTTCAATTGAACGAGATAGCATGCGGCTTTCAATCGCTTCACCTTCTTCCATGCCGCTCTGAATCAAGCCAGCCATACGCTCAGAAGTAAAGATACGTAATAGTGAATCTTCCATTGATAGGTAGAAACGTGAAGAACCCGGATCACCTTGACGACCAGAACGACCACGTAGCTGGTTATCAATACGACGTGATTCATGACGCTCTGTACCTATGATGTGTAAACCACCAGACTCTAAAACCGCATCATGCACTTTTTGCCACTCGGCTTTCACTTGTGCAATTTGCTCTTCCGTTGCTGGAGACCCTTGAGATTCTTCTAGTTTCTCAACTTGGTTTTCCCAGCTACCACCTAGTTTGATATCGGTACCACGACCAGCCATGTTGGTTGCAATGGTAACCGCGCCAGGTGTACCGGCTTGAGCGACGATTTCAGCTTCTTGTTCGTGGAACTTAGCATTCAAAACGTTATGCTTAATTTTTGCCTCTTTTAGCGCATTAGAAAGTAGTTCAGATTTCTCAATCGAAACCGTACCTACTAATATCGGCTGACCTTTGGCGACACGCTCTTTAATGTCGTCAATAATCGCATTAAATTTTTCTTTTTCAGTGCGGTACACAACATCCGGCATATCATTACGAATCATTGGACGGTTAGTTGGAATAACTACCGTATCAAGACCGTAAATGGATTGGAATTCGAACGCTTCAGTATCCGCTGTACCTGTCATACCAGAAAGCTTCTCATATAAACGGAAGTAGTTCTGGAAGGTAATTGACGCTAAGGTTTGGTTTTCGTTTTGAATCTTAACGCCTTCTTTAGCTTCGACTGCTTGATGAAGACCTTCCGACCAACGACGCCCTGGCATTGTACGGCCGGTATGTTCATCAACGATGATAATTTCATCATCTTTAACGATGTAATCAACGTCTTTTTCAAACAATACATGAGCACGAAGTGCCGCATTAACGTGGTGTAACAAGCTGATATTCGCAGGAGAATACAGCGTTTCCCCTTCTTCCATTAAGCCATTTGTGATCAGTAGCTCTTCAACGAACTCTTGACCGGTTTCAGTCATGTGTACTTGCTTGGCTTTCTCATCAATGGTGTAGTGCTTATCACCACGATATTCTTCCGTATCTTCTTCGTCTTGACGCTCTAGATAAGGAATTAAAGTATTAATGCGAGTGTATAATTCAGAGCTGTCTTCTGCTGGACCAGAAATAATCAACGGAGTACGCGCTTCATCGATCAGGATGGAGTCGACTTCATCGATTACCGCAAAAAAACGTTCGCGTTGTACGCGATCTTCTGGGCGAAAGGCCATGTTATCGCGTAGGTAATCGAAACCAAATTCATTGTTGGTTCCGTACAAAATATCACATTGATAAGCGGCTTTTTTCTGAGATGGAATCATGTTGGGTACGTTAATACCAACCGTCATACCTAAGAATTCAAATAACTCACGGTTAGTCTCAGCATCACGTTTGGCTAAGTAGTCATTCACGGTAATAACATGGACGCCCTTGCCTGAAATACCATTGAGGTAAGCAGATAAAGTCGCTGTTAAAGTTTTACCTTCACCAGTACGCATCTCAGCGATTTTACCCGCGTTAAGAACCATACCACCGATAAGCTGAACGTCGAAATGACGCATGCCATAAATACGCTTTGACGCTTCACGTACCGTTGCAAAAGCTTCTGGTAACAGTTTATCTAACGATTCACCATTGGTGTAACGCTCACGAAACTCAATGGTCTTATGTTGAAGTTGTTCGTCAGTTAATGCTTCGTATTCTGGTTCAAAGCTATTAATTTGATTTACGATCTTTCTCAGCTGGCGTAACGTTCTATCATTACGGCTGCCGATGACACTAGTCAGTAACTTAGTTAACATTATTTACGAATCTCTCTTCCTGATCTTTCGGATCTCTGCTTTCAGCTTCTCACAGTTTAATTCTAAGAATACTGAGATAAATTTGGTCTACTTGTCATATGGTGCCAATCAAGCCCATTTTCAAGACTAAAAGACAAGTGGCTATATAGTATGGGATTATGCGCCTATCTTCTATCTACAAACACCGTTGTTTGCGTTCATCCTCATTATTTTTGATCAAAAATAGTATTTTTTGACATTAATAATTTTTCATAACGCATAATATATACTCAAGTGACTTCAAGATGCAGAATTCAGAGCTATCATCCAGGCCTTTAAACAAGGAAGATTCGTGTAGGAATGTCAGTTACCTTTCAAATGAATCTGACGCAGCATAAAGGTCTGGATGAAGCTCCCAAAGGGTAAGTTAAAACAAGCCTTATGCTGTGTTAAATTAAATAGAAATAGAATCACTATGATCGATTCAATTTGCCTTGCCTAAAACTTGTTTTAATCTTACTGAACTCGCATCTTGAAGTTACTTGAGTATAATGATTAAGCTTTAATATGATGAGATATTTTATGCGAGACCACCGCCCAAAACTAACACAAGACCTGATTGGTGATAGCCAGTTAAAGGCCTTTTCTCAGCATGTTTCTGAAATTTTATCGATCAACCAAGCACTAAAAAGCATCTTGCCGAAGAACTTATTAGCTCATTGTCGAGCGGCTAATGTTCGCCAAAACCAACTACTAATCGAAGTGGCAAACGCTTCTTTCCAAATGAAACTCAACTATGAGCGAATCAGAATTTTATCTGAGCTAAGAGCGGCAGGATTTTCTCGTTTGGCTGGAATAGAGCTAAAAGTAAACCCTGAGTTATATCGCAGTGAATCACTCAAAGAAAAAGATGTGACTTATAAGCAACATGCTTTAAGCAAGGAAGCGGCTCAATCGATTCTAATGGCCGCCTCTTTAGCGCCGCCGAAACTCAAGCAGCGAATGGAAAGCCTAGCGAAACTTGCCCAATCAAAATAAAAATAACGCTTTCTCGTTTTAATAAATTTTAGGTAATAAAAAAGCCAGACTTTTCAGCCTGGCCTCTTCAATGCTTAATTCAATCTTAAGCTAATACTGTATTCGGCATAACTTCACCAAATGCAACTGGTGAACCAGCAGCGACTTCAAACGTTGCCCATTCCCAAGCTTCTTGGTCAGCTAGAACAGCACGTAATAACTGGTTGTTCAAAGCATGGCCAGTTTTATAAGCACGGAGCTCACCAACAATGCTATGGCCACACATGTATAAGTCACCAATAGCGTCTAATACTTTGTGCGTAACAAATTCATTACTAAAACGTAAGCCTTCTTCATTCAAGATGCGATATTCATCAAGAACAATAGCACAGTCAAAACTACCACCTAGACATAGGTTCTGTGACTGTAAATATTCGATATCACGCATAAACCCAAAGGTACGAGCGCGAGAAATATCTTTGATAAACGCCTGTGAAGAGAAATCAAACAACATATGTTGCTGTTCAGAATCGATAGCAGGGTGATCAAATTCAATTTCGAAATCCATTCGGAAACCGTCATAAGGAACAAGTTCTGCCCACTTATCACCATCTTCGATACGAACTGGCTTTTTAATACGAATAAAACGTTTTGGTGCATTTAGAGTTTCGACACCTGCTGATTGCAGCAGATATACAAACGGGCTAGCACTACCATCCATAATTGGAATTTCAGGTGCATCAACCTCGATAATAATATTGTCGATTCCCATCCCCGCCAAAGCTGCATTTAAGTGCTCAACGGTAGAAATTCGAATGCCTTCATCGTTCACTAACGCAGTACACAACATAGTGTCGCGTACTGAATTTGGATCAGAAGGGAAATCCACAGGTGGATTCATATCTGTGCGACGATAAATTATACCGGTATTAGCTGGTGCAGGACGTAGCGTAAGCGTGACTTTACGTCCAGAGTGGAGACCCACACCAGTCGTTTTCACCATTTCTTTCAATGTACGTTGTCTGATCATCTAATTTGCCTCTAATTTACGCTACATATCACAACCAATACCTGACTGGTCAGATATCTTATCACATTTTAGACACATATCAACTAATTGTGCAAAACTCAATCAGCTTGGTGTCTTAAAAATGCAGGGATATCAAGGTAACCACTGTCATTTTCATCCGGCTTCTTCACTGTATTTGAATTTTCATTCGAAGCGCTTGATGAAGAACTTGTCGCCGGTGCTTTGTTAGTACGTAGCATCGGTTGTGGTGCTTCTTCTTCAGACTTAGCTGCTGGTTGAGCAGGTGCTTGTATTGCAGACTGAGGAGTCGCAACGGCTTTTGCTGAACCACCTTTAACTAAGGTGATATCAGGCTGATGCGAGTTACCAATACCCGTAGCAACAACGGTTACGCGGATTTCATCACTCATATCAGGGTCAAGAGATGTACCAATAACAACCGTTGCATTATCTGAAGCAAATGCCTTAACTGTGTTACCTACCGTTTCGAACTCTTCTAAACGCATATCTAGGCCAGCAGTGATGTTAACTAGCACACCACGCGCACCAGCAAGATCGATGTCTTCTAGTAATGGACTTGATATTGCAATTTCAGCTGCTTCTTCCGCACGGTCTTCACCAGTAGCCACACCGCTACCCATCATGGCATGACCCATTTCAGACATCACCGTACGTACGTCGGCAAAGTCAACATTCATCATACCTGGGCGAGTAATCAGCTCGGCAATACCCTGAACAGCATTACGTAATACATCATTCGCTTTAGCAAAGGCTTCAAGCAATGTAATACCACGGCCAAGAACTTTCAGCAGTTTTTCATTAGGAATGGTGATCAAAGAATCAACATGCTTTGAAAGCTCTTCAATACCTTGCTCAGCAAAAGCCATACGCTTTTTACCTTCAAAGCTAAACGGTTTAGTCACAACGGCTACGGTTAAAATACCAAGCTCTTTAGCAACTTCTGCAATCACAGGCGCTGCACCAGTACCAGTACCACCGCCCATACCAGCCGCGATGAACACCATATCAGCGCCACCTAGAGCTGCTTTAATCGCTTCACGGTCCTCTAATGCAGAGTCACGACCTACTTGAGGGTTTGCGCCTGCACCTAGACCTTTAGTGATATCGCCACCAATTTGAATAACATTGCTGACACTTACTTTACGTAGCGCTTGGGCATCCGTATTAACACTGATGAATTCCACCCCTTCGATGGACTCTCGCACCATGTGTTCTACGGCGTTGCCGCCACCGCCACCAACTCCAACGACTTTAATTACAGCATCGTCAGACATTTCCATCATCGGTTCAAACATGTGTTTTCTCCGTTTCTTCCTGTTCGCCTCAGGTTAAAACTCTTTTTGTATCCAATTACGTAGCTTTTGAATGATATCAGCAAACGAACTACCAGAGCGCTGCTTTGGTGCTGAATGTTGATATTCACCCTCATCATAAAACTGGCTGTCTTTGGCGTAATGTAATAATCCAACCGCCGTTGCATGATATGGCTCTTTAACGTAGTCAGTTAACCCTCTGACCTCTAGGGGTTTACCAATTCTTACTTGGTTGCGAAATACGCGTTCTGCACACTCCACTAATCCTTCAATTTGTGATGCTCCACCCGTTAGCACAATACCTGCGGCTAAATGGTGTTTAATTCCATCTTCACGTAACTTTGCTTGCACAGAATCAATGCTTTGATTAACCATGCCCATAAGCTCAGTATATCGGGGTTCTATCACTTCTGCCAAAGTTTGACGTTGTAAACTTCTAGAAGGACGACCTCCAACACTTGGTACGTTAACAGTATCATCTTTACTTACTAACTCGCTAAGCGCACAACCATACTTAACTTTTATCTCTTCAGCATCGCTGACAGGTGTACCAAATGCAAAGGCAATGTCACTTGTTACTGCATTACCGGCATAAGAAAATACTTTTGTGTGACGTAGCGCACCACCAGTCCAGATGGATAGTTCCATTGTACCAGCACCGATATCGATAACACAGACACCGAGTTCACGCTCATCATCAGTAATAACGGCATTACTTGATGCTAAGCCAGAGTATATCAGCTGTTCCACTTTTAAATTACAGCGTTCTACCGCTTTGATGATATTTCTTGCCATGTCGTTGTGACAAGAAATCAAGTGAACACTCGCTTCCATACGCACACCAGATAAACCAAGAGGGTTTTTAATCCCTTCTTGATAATCGATGGTGAACTCCTGAGGAATAATGTGCAAAATACGTTGCTCTTCACCGATTTTAATCGATTTAGCAGTATGAATAACACGATCCATATCGTCTTGAGAGACTTCTTCTTCTGAAATCGCCCCCATACCTTTTTCTATACGGCTAGCAATATGCTTACCTGAAAGAGAAAGATAGACGCTGGTAATTTGACATTCGGCCATTAATTCGGCTTGGTCAATAGCCCGTTGAACGGATTTTACAACCGATTCAAGATCGTTAACACCACCTTTATCCATACCATGAGATGGGCTCATTCCGGCTCCGATGATGTTAATTTGTCCATCAGGAAGAACTTCACCAACTAACGCTGATACAGTAGCTGTGCCAATATCAAGACCAACGACTATGTTGCCTTCTGCGGTCTTCGTCATTTATTTCTCTCTTGTGCTGAATTATCATCTGGAATCCAACCGATGGCGGCTCCAGTATCATATCGAAGATCGATGTAGCTAATTTGCTCAACTTTATCGCCCAAACGACTATAAAGTTTAATAAAACGATTCAAACGATCCTCACGAGCATCTTTTCCGAGCTCCAGGCGAATACCGTTATCTAATATTAATTGCCATGCACGTCTGTCATTTAATACCACAGAAGTAATGGTACGACCTAGCGGCTTTAACTTTTGCGTGCTTTTTTGCCAAACCGATAAGACTTGCTCACTTGCCCCTTCAGGCCCGTAAAGATTTACCGTATTTTCAGGTGCATCTTCCGGATGACCGTTAAAAATATGACCTTCAGGGTTTAATAAGGAATTGCCATTCCAAATCGCAATCGATTTATATTCAACAATATAAACTTTAACTAAGTCAGGCCATTGTTTTCTGATCGAAACTTGAGCAACCCAAGGTAGAGTTTGTAACACTTGCTGTAGCTGGTCCACATCTTGGGTCATAAATGTGCCCATGCGTGGTAGTTCAGCTAAAGCACCTTGCACCTGCTTAGGGCTTACATGATGCAAGTCCCCTTCAACCATTACACGCGAAAGAGGTAAACGCTGGTCATCGGTCATCCAACTAAACGTTGAGTAGATTAAGCTACCGATACCAATCACGACTAATAGTAAAAAAATACCACCAACCAAATGCTGCTTTTGTGATGATTGAATATTATCTTCAGTCAAATCTTCCGCGGTGATATTCATAATGAGCAGTTAGACTCTAAAATATTCATTAAATGCCCATGATCTGAGGTTAACTAATGGTACATTGCTGAAAATAACTACAATTAACAAGGATTATACTGACCCAAGGCCTGAGTGCCAAGACAACTTACAGCTATTTTACTCACTAATGACTTTCATTTTGTCAATATTCAATTGAAAGTCAGCCAAGTTCTTTGCGACACGGCCAACATCACCTGCGCCTTGAGTCAAAACCAAGTCATTATCTTCTAATAAACTTGCCAAGGTTGATGGTAGTTTATTTGATGAATCAACAAATATTGGATCAACTTTGCCACGACTGCGAATTGTACGGCACAAAGAACGACTGTCAGCCCCTGCGATCGGTTTTTCACCAGCAGAATAGACATCGAGCATAACCAACACATCGACTTTTTCCAGAACATTAGCGAAGTCATCATACAAATCTCGTGTACGGCTATAACGGTGTGGTTGGAAAATCATCACTAAGCGCTTATCAGGCCAGCCTGAACGAGCAGCTTGAATGGTAACGTCAACCTCACTCGGGTGGTGACCATAATCATCCACCAGCATTGCCTGACCATTACCAGTCTCAAACTCACCGAGATGATCAAAACGACGACCGGTACCTTGAGTGCTCACTAAAGCACGCACAATCGCATCATCAGCAATATCATCTTCAGTGGCGACTGCAATAGCGGCTGAAGCATTTAACGCATTGTGTTTACCTGGAATATTTAGTGTAATCTCTAAATCGGCACGCCCTTGACGTACCACGGTAAATTTTCCTTGCTGACCGTTTTGATGGTAGTTGACAATCCGCACATCTGCATCTTCAGAGAAACCATAAGTGATCACTTGGCGGCTGACTCGTGGGATCAACTCTCTGACAACGGGATCATCAATACACATGATAGCTTGGCCATAGAATGGCAAATTATGCAGAAAATCGATAAAAGTTTGCTTCAACGTCTCAAAATCACCACCATACGTGTCCATATGATCGGCTTCGATATTGGTAACAATGCTCACCATTGGTTGTAAATGTAAGAATGAAGCGTCACTCTCATCAGCTTCAGCAATCAAGTAACGGCTAGAACCTAAGCGCGCGTTAGTCCCGGCACTTTTTACTAATCCACCATTAACAAAGGTAGGATCGAGGCCTGCCTCAAAATAAATTTGCGTGACAAGCGCTGTTGTAGTGGTTTTACCGTGAGTACCGGCAACCGCAATACCATGACGAAAACGCATCAGTTCAGCGAGCATTTCGGCGCGACGTACTACTGGAATACGTAATTCTTTAGCCGCAACCAATTCAGGATTTTCAGTTGAAATCGCAGTCGAGACCACCACCACACTGGCTTTTTCAATATTAGCCGCTTGGTGACCAATGTATATTGTCGCTCCTTTTGACTTCAAACGCTCAGTTACGGTGTTTTCATTCAAATCAGAACCGCTAATGTCATAACCTTCATTGAGTAAGACTTCAGCTATACCACTCATGCCAGCACCGCCAATACCTACAAAGTGAATGCACTTTACTCGGCGCATTTCAGGTACGATAGAACGTAATTCAGATAGGTTGGGATTTTGTTTTGTTAACATCAATTCTTTCTCAATATTGGCTGACAGCGATAATCGCTTCAGCAACTCGTGTGTCGGCATCGGTAATGGCAGCAGCTCGTGATTTTTCTGCCATCGCTAGTAACTGAGTCCGATCCAGTTGTTGTATTTGTTCAATTAAAACTTGCTCAGTCAAATCAGGCTGCTCAATCATTAAAGCGGCGCCACATTGAACAAGATGATCAGCATTCAGTGCTTGCTGGCGATCTTTATGCATAAAGGGAATAAAAATAGCCCCAACACCAGCAGCAGACACTTCAGAAACCGTCAAAGCACCAGAGCGACATACTAATAAATCTGCCCACTCATACGCTTGCGCCACATCATCAATAAACTCGGTAACCTGAGCATTGTTCACTTGGTTTTCTAGGTACAGAGATTCCACCATCTGTTGTTGACCTTTACCTGCTTGATGATGGATTTGGTAATCATCACCTAAGGCTTTTATAACGGGCGGTAACGTTGTGTTAAGTATTCGGGCACCTTGGCTACCACCCATAACCAAAATACGGATAGGCCCATCGCGTGGCTCTAAGCGTTGTTTTGGCTCAGCAATTTCAACGACATCTTGTCGTACAGGGTTTCCCACCACTTCAGCATTAGGAAATGCACCAGGGAATGCTTGCATCACTCGCTGGGCTATTTTAGATAACCATTGATTAGTTAAACCGGCGACGGCATTTTGCTCGTGCAGAACCACTGGAATCCCAGACATCCAAGCCGCAACACCACCGGGGCCACTTACATACCCCCCCATACCTAAAACCACATCAGGTTGCCAAGCTTTGATATGTTTTTTGGCTTGCACAATGGCATTAACAATTTGAAAAGGTGCCTTAATTAGCTTAGCAAGCCCTTGGCCTCGTAGACCTTTTACATGAATAAAATCAATTTCAATACCATGCTTTGGTACTAAATCGGCTTCCATACGATCCGGAGTGCCTAACCAGCGAATTTCCCAACCTTGCTGTTGCAACTTTTTCGCTACAGCCAAACCAGGGAATACATGTCCTCCAGTGCCACCAGCCATTACTAATAAACGTTTATTCTTTTTCATTATCACTTAATTCTTGTTGGGTTTGCTCTGGTTGAGATTTCTTTTCACTTATCGGTTTGGCTCTACCTGACAACTCTGCCAAACGCCGCTCATAATCAATACGTAACAACAGTGCTACCGCCGTCATCATAATTATAAGACTAGATCCACCATAGCTGATCAACGGTAATGTTAAACCTTTCGTCGGTACAATCGCAGCCGCTGCACCGACGTTAACTAAAGTTTGAAACGCGAACCAAATACTAATACTGGTTGCTAAAAAACCACCAAATAAATGACCCGACTCAAGCGACTTCTTACCAATCGATAATGCTTTATATACCAAAGCAAAAATCATCAATAAAACCAATGTCACGCCAATAAAGCCTAATTCTTCACCGACTACAGCAAACACGAAGTCAGTATGAGCCTCAGGCAAATATTCTAGTTTTTGAATCGAGTTACCTAACCCTTGCCCAAATAAACCACCACGACCAAATGCCATTAAAGATTGGGTTAACTGATAGCCACTACCGAAAGGATCTTCAAATGGGTTCATGAACGAGGTTACGCGACGCATACGGTAAGGTTCCGCTACAATCAACAAGGCTACTGCGCCGATGCCGACCAATAGTAGAGCGATAAACTGTTTTAGTTTTGCTCCCGCAATAAATAGCATACCGAATAGCGTCACCAACATTACTACCACGGTACCTAAATCTGGCTGAGCAAGCAGTAATACCGCCAAGCAGCCAAAGACGATAATTGGTTTGATAAAGCCGCCAAAAAATGAGCTTTTCACTTCATCATGCTTACGAACTAGGTAGCTAGACATAAAAATAAATAATGATAACTTGGCCACTTCCGCAGGCTGTAAGTTAAATAAGCCTAATGGGATCCAGCGAGACGCACCATTAACGGAATGCCCAACCAGCAATACCACTAACAATAAAAACATAGAAAATAAAAGTAAGTGCATACTATGCTTCATCCAACGCTCTAACGGGATTTGTACCACTACAGTCGCAGCACATAAAGCGAGAAATAAGAATATGCCATGTCTCACCATAAAGTGAAACGGTTCGCCAGTTAGACGAGTACTGATAGGAAAAGAGGCTGACGTTACCATCACCAGACCAGTTAACATTAAGCTAAATGCTAACCAAACCAATTGACGGTCGTAAAGTACATCAGGAGAAGCTTGACTCACCCATCCTTGAAATCCTTTACCCATATTTTGCACTTTTGCTTTAACCACGGTCAGCCTTCAATCCGATAAATGAGCAATGAGAAAAATTATTAAGACGATAATTTCGCATAATGTTGCGCCAAACGAGTAAACTCATCTCCTCTGGACATAAAGTTTTTAAATTGATCAAAACTAGCACAAGCAGGAGATAGCATAACTAAATCACCCGCTTTTAATTGATCGTGAAACGACTTAATTGCTTGTTCCATGGTTTCCCAACGCTGTGCCGAAGGGTGTAGTGGAACAAACGAATCACCATCTTGACCAAAGCAATGCAATTGAACATTTAAGCTTTTCAGCACAGGTGCTAGTTCAGAGAAATCCGCTCCTTTTCCAACACCACCGACCAACAAATGTAGGCAGCCCGTTAATTGCAACCCAGACAATGCTGCTAAGGTACTCGCCACATTGGTTGCTTTAGAATCATTGATCCATTTGATGCCATTATTATCCACAACTAACTGGCAGCGATGTGTTAGCCCTGAGTAAGTTTTCAGTGCAGGTACTACACTAGCTAACTCAACATCAACACTATCCAATAAAGCTAAAGCAACTAAGCTATTGGAAATATTGTGTCGGCCGACAAGTTTTAAATCCTCAACCGCGACAATTGGCTGCCCTTGCTTAGAAAGATATTCTTGCGCTTCTAACCACACCAAGCCAAAGTCTTGCTCATCAAAGCCAAAACTGACAACTGGAGTATCATTTTTTGGATAGGTATCTGGTTCAGCACGATTAACAATCGCTTTATCGGCATGCAAGAAAATACGTTGTTTCGCCTCAGCATAGTCTTCCATACCTTGGTAGCGATCCATATGATCTTCAGAAAGATTCAAATAAGCAGCCGCGGCCAATTTCAGTGATGAGGTGGTTTCCAATTGAAAACTAGAGAGTTCCAACACATACAAATCCACATCATCAGCGAGTAGCTCCAAAGCTGGCACACCGATATTACCACCGACACCAACCGTTAACCCGGCAGACTTAGCTAAAACGCCAGTTAAATCGGTGACCGTACTTTTGCCATTTGAACCTGTGATAGCAACCACAGGTGCATTGGCTGTCCATGCAAATAACTCGATATCACCGACTACTGGAATATTGCTTGCCAACGCTTGTTGAATCTCAGGAGTAGCTAATGCAATTCCCGGATTGGTCACAATTAAGTCTGCTTCCAATAACCAATCAAGCTGCCAACTACCAGTATGTACTTCAACGCTAGCATCCAGCGATTCCACACCGGGTGGCTTTGCACGAGTATCAATAACCTTTATCGATAAATCATAAGGTAGTTTTTGTAAATATCGAACAACGGATAACCCCGTCACACCCAAGCCAACCACAACGACACGTTGTATCCCTTGCCATTTTGCTAATAATGAGTGTGACATAAAGTAATATCCTATAAAAATTAACGTATTTTCAGTGTCGCTAAGCCAATTAATACCAGCACGATAGAGATGATCCAAAAACGCACGATAACACGAGGTTCCGGCCAACCTTTTAATTCGTAATGGTGGTGAATCGGCGCCATACGGAAAATACGCTGACCACGTAGTTTATAAGAGCCGACTTGCAAGATAACCGACAGGGTTTCCATCACGAATACACCGCCCATGATCACCAATACAAATTCTTGGCGAACCAAAACAGCAATCGTACCTAAAGCACCACCTAGCGCTAATGAACCAACATCGCCCATAAATACTTGTGCTGGATAAGTGTTAAACCATAAAAAGCCCAAGCCTGCGCCGACTATCGCGGTACAAACAATCACAAGTTCACTGGTGTAGGGAATATAAGGAATGTGTAAATATTCAGAGAAGTTAACGTTACCCGTTGCCCACGCAATAACACCAAAGCCAGCTGCAACCAGTACCGTTGGCATGATCGCTAAGCCATCTAGGCCGTCGGTTAAGTTAACCGCATTACTGGTACCAACGATTACAAAGTAAGTCAGCACGATATACATCAAACCAAGTTGTGGCATCACATCTTTAAAGAAAGGAACCACTAACTGAGTCGCTGAAGTATCTTTGCCCATTGCATATAGAGCAAAAGCTACGCCTAGTGCAATCACTGACTGCCAAAAGTACTTCCAGCGAGCAATCAAGCCATCGGTATTTTTGCGCACGACTTTACGGTAGTCATCCACAAAACCGACTACACCATAGCCAAGCAGTACAGCCATCACCGCCCAAACATAAGGGTTAGATAAATCTGCCCAGAGGAAAACGGTCGCCGTGATCGCCGCCAGTATCATCACTCCGCCCATCGTTGGGGTGCCACGTTTACTAAAGTGAGATTCAGGGCCGTCATTACGCACGACTTGGCCAATCTGTAAAAGCTGCAAACGTTGGATAAGTTTAGGTCCCATCCAAAGAGATAATCCCAAAGCGGTCAAAATGCTCAAAATCGCTCGAAAAGAGAGATATTCAAACAATCGGAAAAAGGATAAATATGGCTGTAACAGTTCTGCGAGCCAAATAATCATGCGTAGTTCTCCTTCAAAGCAGCAACAACCTGACTCATTTTAGAGCTGTTTGCCCCTTTGATCAGTAAAGTGTGTTTTTGGTCTGCTTGCATTTCTAGTTTTGGGTTAGGTAAGTGCTGCTTAATAAAATCAATCATAGCGCTATGGGTAGTAAAATGTTTACCACAAGTCGATAAATCATTGGTTTGTTGGCAAAGCAGGCTAATAATCGCGGTATCCTCTCCAAAAGTGAGGACATAGTCAAAATTATATTGCGCCGCATGCTCGCCAACTTCTCGGTGTAGCGCTTGGCTTTCTTCACCAAGCTCTGCCATATAACCAAGAATCAACCAGCGGGTGCCTTGATAGTTTGCTAATAAATCGGCGGCAGCTTTCATCGCAGGTACGCTGGCATTATAGCTGTCATCAATCACGCGTACTTGCTCGGTTAAATCAATCGCTTCCACTCGGCCTTTAACATGGCTTGGTACCTGTAAACCACTGACTACTTCATCTAACGTCGCTCCCGCTTGAACCGCCATCGCGGCAGCAGCCAAAGCATTGCTGATATTGTGTTTGCCGATCATAGGTAAGCTCACGGATTTTTCACCGAGAGGGCTTACCAAAACAAATGAAGCTTCACCGCGCTGGTTGACTTCAATTTGTTGTGAATAAAAATCCGCATCCGAATTATTGACCGAAAAAGTAATAACATTTTTATCAGCCAAGATAGATTGCCAATGAGATAAACCATTACTGTCTAGGTTAACGACCGCATCGCCACCAGCAGATAGGCCTTGGTAAATTTCACCTTTCGCTTTTGCTACACCATCAATTGAGCCAAAGCCCTCTAAGTGCGCAGCGGCAACATTATTCACTAACGCAATATCAGGTTGAACCAAGCTAGTGGTATAAGCGATTTCACCTAAATGGTTCGCGCCTAATTCAATCACTGCATAATCGTCATTTTCTTGGGTACGTAACAGCGTTAACGGAACACCAATTTCATTATTAAAGTTACCGGCGGTAGCAAGTACTTGGCCTTTTTGGTTTAAAATAGCAGCCAACATCTCTTTGACTGTGGTTTTTCCGCAGCTTCCTGTCAGCGCTAAGGTTTTCGCCTTTGATTGTTGGTGCATCCATTGTCCAAGTTGACCGAGTGCTTTTTGAGTATCTGCGACAACAACTTGTGGAATATTGAGTTCGAGCTTCTTAGCAACTAATAAAGCATTGGCACCAGAATCTACCGCTTGCTGACAAAAATCATGGGCGTCGAATCGCTCACCAATTAAGGCAACAAATAAAGCGCCGGATTCAACGCTGCGGGTATCGGTCGTCACAGAGGTAATGTCGGTATTGTCACCGATAAGAGTACCTGAGGTGATCTGGGCAAGTTGCTGTAAAGAAAATGGGATCATAAAGGTAATCCTAATAAAACTTGTGCGGTTTCGCGGTCAGAATAATGTACGGTTTGGCCATTAATGATTTGATAGTCTTCATGTCCTTTGCCCGCTAATAAAATAATATCGTTCTCACCGGCGTGTTGCAGAGCATATTGACACGCTTGATAACGAGAGTGGATCACATGAATCTGTTCTGGGTTTACCGCCCCTTGCAACATATCGGCGACGATTTGAGCCGGATCTTCAGAGCGAGGGTTATCATCAGTAATGATCGACTCATCGGCAAGACTCTCAGATATTTCCGTCATCATTGGGCGCTTACCGGAATCACGATCCCCACCACAACCAAAGATTGACCAAAGTTTTCCTTGGCAATGAACACGTAGAGCCATCAATGCTTTTTCTAACGCATCTGGTGTGTGTGCGTAGTCTACGACAACTTTAGCTTGCGGTTTAGACGCTTGGAAAAGCTCCATACGACCGATTACCGGCGTCAATTGAGGAGCAACTTGAACTAACTTATCTAACTCAAAACCTAGACTCAACAAGGTTGCTAACGCCACCAGCAAATTACTGGCATTGAAAGCGCCAATTAACGGGGCTTGCAGGTCTGCAGTTCCCCAATGACCATCAATCGATAAGCTGATTCCGGTATCTGAGTAATGAACCTCATTGGCCCACAAACAACGATTTGTTGACGATGGGTATATCGAACCTGTTTGGTCTGAAGCAGGTTGTGTAGAAACAGATTGCGGCTTAGCTAAAGAAACGGTAATGGCATCAGGTAAACGCTTAAGCCATTGCTGACCAACCCCATCATCTGCATTAATAATTTTATGCTGGCAGTCATGTTGAGAAAACAAACTGAATTTTGCTTCTGCGTATTCTTCCATACTACCGTGATAATCAAGGTGATCACGGCTTAAGTTGGTAAATGCAGCAGCAGCGAAAGGTAACGCTTTAACACGTCCTTGCACGAGACCATGGGAGGAAACTTCTAATGCCGTATATTGAGCACCTTGTTGTTGCAATTGGCTTAATGTCTGCTGAATTTCAATTGCATTACCCGTGGTGTTGACCGCAGGTTTTAGAACGTTCAAAAATCCATTGCCTGTTGTTCCCATCACCGCGGCTTTTTTGCCAACCAAGTCTATCCACTGGGCAATCAACTGTGAAATGGTGGTTTTCCCGTTGGTGCCAGTAATGCCGATTAATTGCATCGGAGCAAACTGATATAAACGCGCCGCAAGGTATGAAAGCTGCGATCCTATTTCTGATAAGTAAATAACCGGCACGCCTGAACACCATTCAACATATTGATGAGGCTTTTCCTGGCTAGCATCTGCAATAACCGCAACCACACCAGAAGAAATCGCTTTATCAATAAAGACACGACCATCAACCGCATGACCTTGAATGGCAACAAATACATCACCAGTGGACACTTTACGACTATCAAGCTGTAAATCCGCGACACTAATGGCGAATTCAGAATCTAATTCAATCCAAGGTTTTAACAAATCAGAAAGTAATCGAGCCATATTTTTTATTCTCCAGCCTCAGATTCAGGTGTCGCATCTGGCGTGACGTTCATAATTTGCAGTGCCCCTTTCATAATTTCTGCAAAAACAGGGCCCGCTACAGAACCACCATAGAACTGATCACCTTGTGGCTCGTTGACCACCACGACTAATGCAAAGCGAGGATCACTAATTGGTGCAAGACCAGTCGTTAACGCGACGTATTGATCACTATACCCACCCGCTTTCGCTTTACGTGATGTACCCGTTTTAGCACCGACACGGTAACCTGGCACTTTGGCCGAACGTGCCGTGCCACCTTTATGGGTAACCTGTTCAAGCATATCGACCACTTTACGAGCCGCATCCGCATCTGCCGCCCTAAAGGTACGGCCGGATGTACTTCCTTTTAAAATATGCAGCGGCTTATTCACCCCCATATTACCTAGAGTAGCGTAAGCATGAGCAAGCTGTAATGGTGTAACTGAGATGCCATAACCAAAGGCTAAGGTCGCTTGTTCAAATGGTGACCAACGACGGCGATCTGGGAATATACCGGTGACTTCCCCTGGTAAGCGTAGGCTGGAAACATTACCAAAGCCTACTCCGCTGTACATGCCAAGAATTTCACGTACATCCATTTTTAACGCAATGGTTGCCACACCTACGTTACTTGATTTCTTTAGGATAGTGGTTAAATCGGCTTTACCTACACGCTCAGAATCCCGAACTCGGCTGCCACCAACGCGCATGATGCCATTGCCGGTATCGATAATTGTTTTATCGTCAATGATGCCTTTATCCAAACCTGCCAAAATCACGAATGGCTTCATAGTAGAACCAGGCTCAATAGAATCGGTAAGTGCACGGTTACGCATGCGGAAACTTTGTAATTGTTCCCGATTATTAGGGTTATAGGAAGGCGCATTAACCATCGCGAGTACATTGCCGGTTTTGACATCAACCAGAACGGCGGTTCCTGAAGTCGCTCGGAAATCGGCTACCGCTTGCTTAATCGCACGATAAGCAATCGCCTGTAAGCGTTGATCAATGGTTAGTTGTAAAGGTTTGCCCGGCTCTTGTGTTTTTAATGAAATATTTTCAACAACACGTCCAAAACGGTCTTTTCGAATGGTTCGTTTACCGGCTTCTCCCGTTAACCAATCATCAAAACTCCGCTCCATACCTTCAAGACCATGGCCGTCAATCCCTGTCACGCCAACTACATGGGCGCTGACTTCCCCTGCAGGGTAAAAGCGACGAGATTCATCTTTCAAGCCAATACCTGGCAACTTCAACTCTCGAACATATTTAGACATCGCAGGGTTAACTTGGCGCTGCAAATAGATAAAGCGCTTACGTTTATTCTGGCGAATTTTATCCACTAAGCCTTGTTGATCCAGGCCGAGCACGTTGGCAAGTGCATACCAACGATCAAGTTCATCAAGACCATTTTCTTTAATGATGGTTGCCGGATCAGCCCAAACAGCTTGCACAGGAACACTCACAGCTAGTTGCTCACCATTTCGGTCAGAAATAATGCCACGAGCCGTTGCGATAGCTTTTACACGCACAGAACGCATATCGGCTTGTTGAATAAGTTGATCAGGTTCGATCACTTGGATATACGCCGTTCGTGCTACCAGCACAAATAAAGCTAATACGATAAAGCCTATTACTAGGTTATATCGCCAAGGGATCAAAATATCGGAGGATTGGGATGATTTCTTTTTATTAACGGTTTTCTTATTCTTTACCGTTTTTTTATTTGTCGGCTTTTTCATTTAAGGTTCACAACCACTTCTTTATCCGAATCAGGACGTTTCATATCAAGCTCTTTGATTGCGACCTTCTGAACTCGAGTATGCTCAGCAAGAGCATTTTCTTCTAATATCAAGTTACGCCACTCACTATCAAGCTGTTCTCGACTTTCTAATAGTTCATCACGCAGAGTAATTTGATGCCGAGTATTATAGGTGGTTAATACTACCGCAATGGAACTTACGAGAATAAGTAGCAATAATACCAACGGAACTCGCCCTACCGAAATAAGATCGGTCCAGATACTACGAATTAGAGTAGGTGGTTGTTTATCTGTCATAGTATTTTAGTGATCATAGTTTTTCAGCAATACGTAATACTGAACTGCGTGAACGTGTATTTACTTCAACTTCTGATTTAGACGGTTTAATCGCTTTACCTACCGTTTTCATATTGGCAGAGCCTAAGGCTTTAATTTGATCTTCCGTCATTGGAATACCATGAGGCACTTGAGGACCTTGGCTCTCACGACGCATAAACCGCTTCACCATGCGGTCTTCTAAAGAGTGAAAACTAATCACTGAAAGACGACCTTCTGGCGCTAAAATATTCATTGCCCCTTTTAAAGCAAAGTCAATTTCTTCTAATTCACTATTAATGTAAATTCGAATCGCTTGGAAGCTTCGTGTTGCCGGGTGCTTCTTTTCTTTAAAATTCTTTGGTGCAACATCTGAGATAAGCTTAGCCAATTGGCTCGTTCTCACCAATGGTTCATTTTCAGGGTTTTCACGATATTCAACTAAACCACGAGCAATACGGCGGGCGTGCTTTTCTTCTCCAAACTCTCGTAACACCCAGGTAATATCATCTAATTCCGCTTCCGCTAGCCACTCTGCAGCCGATTGACCGGTTGTCGGATCCATTCGCATATCTAACGGGCCGTCTTTCATAAAACTAAAACCGCGATCAGCATCATCAAGTTGTGGCGATGAAACACCAAGATCAAATAACACACCATCAACCTTACCAGCTAATTGATATTGCTCAGCATAAGATTGGATGCCAGAAAAAGGGCCATGAATAATGGTAAAGCGGGGATCATCTATTTTTTTTGCTTCTTCAATCGCTTGAGGATCTCTATCGATACTATATAAGCGCCCTTCTGGACCGAGTAGAGATAAGACGGTACGACTATGACCTCCTCGACCAAATGTGCCGTCAATATAAATACCATTTGGCTTTATATTCAATCCTTCAATAGATTCATTAAGGAGTACAGAAACGTGTTGAAAGGTGTCGGTCATAGGGTTCTAGCTCAAGTTAAGATGAATGGCTTAGGATATTCATGTCAGGCGCGCAACGCAAGAAATCAGCGGATATTTGCGCTTATTTGGCTTAGTTTATGCTAATTCTAACTAGAATCGTTAATAGCACGTCAAAAGGGCGACAACGAATGAAGAAATTCATAAAAAAACCCACCGCAGAAACTGCGATGGGTTCATTTAAATTGGTGGAGTTGACATCATAAGCCGGGTTCTGTCTCCGCTTGCGCGGCGATAGCCATTCGTCTAGGCCAGTAATCGCTCACTGGCTCGAGCAACCTACCCGCCCCCTTACGCGAGCAACGCAATGTGAGGGCCTATTTGGTCTTGCTTCGGGTGGAGTTTACCTTGCTACGAACTGTTGCCAGACGCACGGTGCGCTCTTACCGCACCCTTTCAGCCTTACCTGTTCGCTTCTTACTTCCGAAGAAGTGAAGAATAGCGCCATCGGCGGTCTTCTCTCTGCTGCACTTGTCGTGAGCTCACGCTCCCCAGGCGTTACCTGGCACCCTGCTCTTTGAAGCCCGGACTTTCCTCCCCTCCGACAGTCTCCCACCGATTTCTACCTAGGTAAAAACAGTAAGGACATCAACGAAGCAGCGACTATCCAGTCAACTCCGACGCGGATTATACGCACATCACCTTAGAAGACAAGCATTCATCCGATGAGCTACAAATAACCTAACAACTAAGATTAAGCTAAATTATCAAGCCCCCACTTATATAGGGCATTTTTTTTCAAGTTATGAATTTCAGCGACAAGTGCAGCTGCTTTTTTCAATGGTAATTCTTGAGTTAAGATTTTTAACGCTCTTAAAGCATCATCAGGAAGCGAATCGACTGATTTATTTTCTCGATGTCCATGGATAAGAATAACCATTTCTCCACGCTTACGGTTGTCATCTTCATTGATCCAGTTGATCAGTTCACCTAACGGCGCACCATGAATCGTTTCAAATGTTTTGGTTAATTCACGGGCGAGTACTACTTCACGATCAGGCCCTAGCACTGTCAGCATATCGTCTAAACTAGACGTAATTCGATGAGGCGATTCATAAAAAATACAAGTGCGCTCAGCTTTGCTAATTTCTAATAACTTATCTTTACGACCTTTACTTTTCGCTGGCAAGAAACCTTCAAAACTAAAACGATCCGACGGTAACCCAGAAGCGCTTAAGGCGGTGATCACGGCGCAAGCACCTGGCAATGGCACAACTTTAACACCCGCTTGACGACATTTCGTCACAAGGTGATACCCTGGGTCGCTGATTAGAGGTGTACCTGCATCAGAAACTAATGCGATCGACTCTCCCGCTAACACTTTTTCAACTAATACTTGTGCTTTTTGTTGCTCGTTATGGTCATGCAATGCATAAGTTTTGGTTGATATGCCAAAATGAGAGAGTAAACGACCACTATGCCTTGTATCTTCTGCAGCAATCAGGTCAACTTGATTTAAAACATCTAATGATCGTTGAGTGATATCCCCTAAATTACCAATGGGAGTAGGAACAATATACAGGGCTGGAGACTCTAAAAGAGCAGTTTTGTTATCTATCATTTGTTTACCGTCACTTGAGCGATTAATATAGAGTCAATCTTTCACATAAAGAATAAAACGCATGCAAATTATGAATCATAAGATCTTCAGTGTACCACGCTTATTTACTTCTATCGCCTTGATGTTATTAGTATCAGCGTGTTCATCACTTACGTTCGAATCAGATAAAGTTGATATTACCGCTCCACCGGTACAAACCTCACTCGCCTATACTAACGAGGCGAATGACATTCAGCCATCTACTGAGCAGACTGATTTGTTCATTATGGCGCTAAAAGCCTCCGTCGTTGAAAAGGATTACGACCAAGGCCAAAGCCTGCTAAAACGCATCGTTCAATTTCCTTTAAATGATATGCAGCAAGCAGAATGGCAATTAGCAAAAGCGCAAATTACCGCTGCTACCGTTGACTCAGAGACTGCATTGAAAGGGTTAAATTTCCAACAGCAGTGGCAATTATCGGACGTACAATGGCGCAATTATCATCAACAGCGCGCTAAACTGTTTGAAGATATTCGCGATTTCTTCAATGCCGACCGCGAATGGATTGCTTACAAAGAGTTTCAACCAGTCAATAAGCAAGAGTCAACCGATAAGCGAATTTGGGATAACTTAGAGCAATATTCTAAAGATGAAATTGTTCAACTCGAAGCTCAACCAAGTGAAACTGAGCTACAAGGTTGGTTATATGTTGCCACTCAGATGAAAACACAGTTAAACAATCCAAGTGGTCTAAAAACAGAGCTTCAGCAGTGGTTTGGCACCAATATTAGTCACCCAATCGTGACGCACACACCTGAAGATGTGCAACGCATTTTAGATCTAGATATTTCAACGCCACAAAATATTGCGGTACTACTGCCTCTTTCTGGTAAATATGAAATGCCAGCGAAGTTAATCCGCGATGGCTTTATTCATGCAATGACCAATGATGCCGATAGAGATCCAGCTCTAAAAATGACAGTTTATGATACGTCAACACAAAGCCTGCAAGATATTTATGCTCAGCTAAC
The DNA here is from genome assembly GCF_000426765.1 of Vibrio litoralis DSM 17657. GTDB lineage: Bacteria > Pseudomonadota > Gammaproteobacteria > Enterobacterales > Vibrionaceae > Vibrio > Vibrio litoralis. Next base: position 192,891 of record NZ_AUFZ01000018.1, read on the forward strand.
AGCCAATAATACTGATTTAATCGTAGGCCCATTGATTAAAGATAACGTAGAGCAACTGCAAGATATCAATAGCAACAATATTCCTATGTTGGCTCTAAACTTCCCTGATGACTTAGAGCAAGGCTCTCAAGTTTGTTATTTAACTCTATCGCCAGAGCAAGAAGGGGCACAAGCGGCTAAGCACCTTTTCGAAACAGGTTTTAAATACCCACTAGTACTCGCACCTAAAGGGAAGCTTGGTGAGCGTATTACTGAGGCATTTATAGAAAGATGGAATGAATTGAGCAATACGCCAGTGGCGTCAACGCCATTCGGTAATCGTGCTGAATTGCAAAAAAATGTTAAAGATGCGTTTGGCTTAACCGATAGCCAAGCTCGCATCAACCAAATCCGACGAATTAGTAATATGGAAATGGAAACCGAAGCTCGCAGCCGTAGAGATATTGATTCTGTTTACATTATCGCAAACCGCTCAGAGCTAACGCTGCTAAAACCATTTATTGAAGTCGCGATTAACCCAGATGCTAAGCCACCTAAACTGTTCTCTAACTCTAGCAGTAATAATGGTAAAGCTCGTGCCTATCAAGATGTTAGTGGTATTGTATTTAGCGACATTCCAATGCTGTTGAATAAAGATAATGCTGAATTAACTGAGTACGATAACTTGTGGCCAAAAAGCAGTAACACAGAAAAACGTCTACATGCGTTAGGTATGGATTCATATAGCTTGCTTGCTCAACTTCCAACAATGAAGGTTATCCAAAGCTATCAGTATCAAGGTCAAACAGGCACGCTAAGTATCGGTGCTCAATGTGTAGTACAAAGAGATCTAAGTTGGGCTGAGCATGAAGCTTTTCAGTCAGAAGATCAAAAATAAGCGAGAAGTCGGTTTTCAATATGAAACCTTGGCCAGCCAATATCTGATTGGCCAAGGGCTTCAGCTGTTAAGTAGAAATATGAATAGCCGCTTTGGCGAAATCGATTTGATCATGAAAGATGAGCAAACTTTTGTTTTTGTCGAAGTTAAATATCGAGCTTCATCATCGTTTGGCCATGCAGCGGAAATGGTAACCTACCAAAAGTCTCAAAAGCTGATAAAAACCGCTATGGTTTGGCTGAAGAAACAATCTCTGCCAATCGAGCAAACCCCCTTTCGTTTTGATGTCATTGCTATTCATAAAAATGGTGAGGATATCAATTGGATAAAAAATGCAATTACTCAAGGATAAAGCATGCTAGAAAGCATTAATGATAGCTTTAAAGAAAGCATTCAAATTCAAATTGCTGCCGCAGAATCTCTCCCCGACGCCATCACTCATGCAGCACAAGCGATGGTGAGCAGCTTATTAAATGGTAATAAAATCCTTTGTTGTGGTAATGGCGGCTCTGCAGCTAACGCACAACAATTTGTCTCTTGCTTACTCAATCGCTTCGAGACAGAACGACCAAGCCTTCCTGCAATGGCTTTGACAGCAGATACTTCGACGCTAACAGCTATAGCCAATGACTATCATTATCAAGAGGTCTTTTCTAAACAAGTAAAAGCTTTCGGTCAAGCCGGAGATGTGTTGATTGCTATTTCTACTAGTGGTAACAGCAGTAATATCATCAAAGCAGTTGAAGCTGCTGTTACTCGAGATATGACCATTATTGCATTTACCGGTAAAGATGGCGGTGAGCTTGCAGGGTTGCTTGGTGAGTCAGATGTAGAAATACGCATTCCATCACATAGAACAGTAAGAATCCATGAGGTTCATATGCTAACGCTTCATTGTTTATGTGACTTGGTCGATCAAGTGATCTTTCCCTCTCACGACGGATAAGTAATATGAAAAAAAACGTTATTATTTTATGCTTCTCTAGCTTATTTTTAGTTGCTGGCTGTACCTCAACAGGCAGCTCTTCTGATCCCACTCAGCAACAACAATGGCTAGAAAAAAATATCCAATCAAACATCAATGCCTTAAACCAAGCACCTCAGTATAGAGGAAAGGTTCGCGTCACTTCCGAAATCACGAGTGCGGGACACATCTTACTTTTAGGTCAATCCATTGATGAGGATAATAAACAGTACATCGAAGGCTACGTAAAAAACTTACCAAACGTAGATAAAGTCTATAACCAAATTCGCATCGCAAAACCTCTAACATTCCAACAAATAAGCCATGATATTTGGCTAACCACTAAAGTCAAAAGTGCTCTTCTATCGGATGACCGACTCGATCAATACAACATCAAAGTAACTACCGAAAACAAAGAGGTATTTTTAATTGGTAACATATCAGAAGAAGGCGCGCAAATTGCGGCGGATGTGGCCAGTAAAATAGAAGATGTCTCCAAAGTCATCAAAGCATTCAATTACGTAAGCTCACCTTCCATCCAATCTAAACCAGCCCCGGCTTCAAATAGCAATGAGCCCAATTCGGCAAGCAGTATGCAAGAAGAAGATCAGAACACTTCAAGCGGTAGTATTACACCTATAATTGAAGACGTAGACACGCCTATCGATGAAACCGATGTATTAAATTAGCCCCTTCAAACAGGCTTAATTTATATATAACGAAAGCAGAGTACTGATTACTCTGCTTTTATATAGTTAAATATTGACTTACCCTGCTCTCTGTCACTTCTTTAGTAACGATCTTACCACTAAAAACCTGCCCCTAATGTCAATAAAGTACAATAAACTCACCCCTTACCTGGGTAATAGTAAAAGTGTTTTTTATATTCGGGAACTGCATCTGAATTTATTAATGAAGAAATCGTCCCTACTATTTGGTATTCCCGCTGTTCACAGTTCACAGTTCACAGTTCACAACTTAAAATCAGATAAAACATGGTGTTCTAATACCAAACCATATCTGAGTTAGCAAAGGTTAAAGTTACATAGTAAAAAGCAATGTGTAATGAATCGACATCTGTACCTATTTTAGGGGGATGTTACAAGTGATAGTCGCCAGTTTTTAACCAACAACAACCAAGTGAATAAGCACGTCATAGCGTCTATTTTTCTAAATTTCACTTTCGACAAACGAAAAAAAAACCTGACTCTTTCGAATCAGGTTTCTTAAAATAAGTGGCGGAGTGGACGGGACTCGAACCCGCGACCCCCGGCGTGACAGGCCGGTATTCTAACCAACTGAACTACCACTCCGCAGTGTCTATTCAGTATTACAAATTTTGCCTTTAGATTTTTCTAAAATCTAAAAACTGAAAGTAAAGCCTGGCGATATCCTACTCTCACATGGGGAAACCCCACACTACCATCGGCGCTACTTCGTTTCACTTCTGAGTTCGGCATGGAATCAGGTGGGTCCAAAGCGCTATGGTCGCCAAGCAAATTCTTTTGTTAAAACATCATTTATGATGCTTTAACTTAATTCGGAAAGCTGTTCATTCTCACACTCATTCAAGTATCAATCTGTATTCTTTTCTATTCAGTCCAACCAAAACCCTTTAGGTGTTGTATGGTTAAGCCTCACGGGCAATTAGTATTGGTTAGCTCA
>NZ_AUFZ01000019.1 GCF_000426765.1 Vibrio litoralis DSM 17657
CCAATACTAATTGCCCGTGAGGCTTAACCATACAACACCTAAAGGGTTTTGGTTGGACTGAATAGAAAAGAATACAGATTGATACTTGAATGAGTGTGAGAATGAACAGCTTTCCGAATTAAGTTAAAGCATCATAAATGATGTTTTAACAAAAGAATTTGCTTGGCGACCATAGCGCTTTGGACCCACCTGATTCCATGCCGAACTCAGAAGTGAAACGAAGTAGCGCCGATGGTAGTGTGGGGTTTCCCCATGTGAGAGTAGGACATCGCCAGGCTTGATTTTGAAAGAGCCCGTGTTAAACGGGCTTTTTTATGTTCGAAGCAAAATTATTGCTGAGAATATATGCTGATATAGCTCAGCCCGGTAGAGCGCACCCTTGGTAAGGGTGAGGTCCCCAGTTCGAGTCTGGGTATCAGCACCATTATTTAGTATTGCAACGGCCTCATCAACTTAGCCGTAACAGTTTTGCTTAGCGATAATAGCACTTTGGACCCACCTGATTCCATGCCGAACTCAGAAGTGAAACGAAGTAGCGCCGATGGTAGTGTGGGGTTTCCCCATGTGAGAGTAGGACATTGCTAGGCTTATATTTTAAGGCCTCCCTAGACTGGGAGGCCTTTTTCGTTTACGCCTTTATAAATTTATTTTGTGATACCTGCCATAATGCCTTTATTAGCGGATTTTGTAGCTGAGATCGTTGACAACAAATCCCTAGTTTAAAAGGTTTAATCGGTGCGACTTTCAAACGTTGAATTTTATCTTTAACTGGACTGTTATTGATCACTACGTCTGGTGCTATACCCACTCCTAATCCAAGTGCAACCATACTAACAACCCCTTCATGACCGGATGTTTGAGCATAAATATTAGGCTTAAATTTCATATCTCTAAACCAAGTATTACTTCTATCTCGAGCGGTGCCAGCTTCTGGAATGATAAAAGGAATTTGATTCCAATCAGGTTGTTCTTTTTGTAGCTCAGCAGTGAAACTACTGTGAGCATTTGGAGCGATTACAGATAGGGGAATTTCACCTATGGTTTCAAACTCTAAACGTGCAGGTAACTGTGTCGGCAAAGCGCTGATCACAATATCGGCCTCATCGTGTAATAACTTATCAATTGCTTGTGCCGGATCTCCAGTCGAAAGCTTTAACTCGATTTTAGGGTAGGCCAGTCTGAAGTCAGTTAAAATTTCGGGCAAATGACTAAAGCTTGCAGTCACCGAGCAAAATAACCGAATTTCTCCAGTTAACTGCTGTTCATTACCTTGTTGGCTATTGCAAAACTGAGTCCACTCTTGAGTGATATGGGTGGCTACTGGAAGGAGCTGTTTTCCTGCTTCCGTTAGCTCAACACTTCGGTTATCTCTAACTAGTAGCGATTGCCCTACCTCTTCTTCTAACTTTTGGATCTGCCTACTTAAAGCCGACGGGCTAATATGCATCGCAGATGCCGTCTTACTGAAGTTTTGACTACTGCATAAATGAACAAATAAGTGAAGAGTACGAATATTCATTGTGATCCTATTAACGTTATTGCACTTTTCGCAATGATTACTTGTGAATATATCACTTTGAGCAATTGAATTCGTGTTTTAATATCAATTCATCGAGTAAGGAGATCTTTAGAGCAACGCTTACTCAACGTTATTATGGATTAATTAAAAACAGGATTTTCAGATTATGGCTAACTATTTCAATACCTTGAATCTACGTGAGCAATTAGACCAATTAGGTCGTTGTCGTTTTATGGACCGAGAAGAGTTTTCACAAGAAGCTGATTACCTAAAAGGTAAGAAAGTCGTAATCGTGGGGTGTGGTGCTCAAGGCCTTAACCAAGGCTTAAATATGCGTGATTCAGGCTTAAATGTTGCGTATGCACTTCGCCAAGCAGCCATTGATGAGCAACGTCAATCGTTTAAAAATGCAAAAGATAACGGCTTTGAAGTAGCAAGCTATGAAGAATTAATTCCTCAAGCGGATCTAGTGGTAAACCTGACTCCAGATAAGCAGCATACAAACGTGGTTGAAACTGTGATGCCATTGATGAAACAAGGTGCTGCGCTTGGTTACTCTCATGGTTTCAATATCGTTGAAGAAGGCATGCAGATTCGTAAAGATATTACGGTAGTAATGGTTGCGCCTAAATGTCCTGGTACAGAAGTTCGTGAAGAATATAAACGTGGTTTTGGTGTTCCAACTCTTATTGCTGTGCATCCTGAAAATGATCCACAAGGTGAAGGTCTAGAAATTGCTAAAGCGTGGGCTGCGGCAACAGGTGGTCACCGTGCGGGTGTACTAGAGTCTTCATTCGTTGCGGAAGTAAAATCTGATTTAATGGGTGAGCAAACTATTCTTTGTGGCATGCTTCAAGCTGGTTCAATCGTTTGTTATGAAAAGATGATTGCAGATGGTGTTGATCCTGGCTATGCCGGCAAGCTATTGCAATACGGATGGGAAACTATTACTGAAGCATTAAAATTTGGTGGCGTGACTCACATGATGGATCGTTTATCAAACCCTGCTAAAGTAAAAGCATTTGAGTTATCAGAAGAGCTTAAAGACCTAATGCGTCCACTGTACAACAAGCATATGGATGACATCATCTGCGGTGAGTTCTCACGTACTATGATGGAAGATTGGGCGAACGATGACAAGAACCTACTAGGCTGGCGTGAAGAAACAGGTCAAACTGCGTTTGAGAATTACCCTGAATCAAATGTAGAAATCTCAGAGCAAGAATACTTTGATAATGGCATTCTAATGATTGCTATGGTTCGTGCCGGTGTTGAACTAGCATTTGAAGCGATGACAGCATCAGGCATCATTGATGAATCAGCTTACTACGAGTCACTACACGAATTGCCACTGATTGCTAATACGGTTGCCCGTAAGCGTCTATATGAAATGAATGTGGTTATCTCAGATACAGCTGAATACGGTAACTACTTATTCGCTAATGTTGCCACGCCACTACTTCGTGAAAAATTCATGCCGAAAGTAGGTACGGATGTAATCGGTAAGGGCTTAAAAGAAGAAAGTAATCAAGTTGATAACGGTCAGTTGATTGAGATTAACGATGCGCTACGTAACCACCCTGTTGAGTGGATTGGCCAAGAGTTACGTGGGTATATGAAGGATATGAAGCGTATTGCCGTTGGCGGCTAAATTTCTTTGTGATAGTGGGATATTCGTTGTCGAAAATACTCATTTGCTGGCGCAAACTCCGTGTTTTCTCCTAGAATATCCTACCAATCACTTCGAAATGCTGTGCTAGATAAAACAAAAAGGCTTGCCTATTAAATGGGCAAGCCTTTTGTTTTTTTGAGCGGTTAACTTATTCTTTTTCGCTTAGCTTGCTTTCTAAATCAGCCAGTTTTGCTTCAAGGTCATTCAGTTTTTGACGGGTACGCAGTAGAACTTGGGTTTGTACATCAAACTCTTCACGTGAAACCACATCTAACTTGTTGAGTTGTCCTTGGATCACTTGGCGAACTTTTTGATCAACGTCGGAACCAAGGTCTTTTACTGGCTGAGGCATTGATTCGTGAATTTGTTTGGCAATTTGCTCAATTTTCTTAGCATCAAACATCTGGTTAGCTCCTAAATAATATTGCGTTATTTTATGCAAATCTGTTCAAAATGTCTCGGCTTGTTATCGCGAAATAAAACAAAGGCTACCAATTTAGCTGGTAGCCTTTGTATTTAACTTATCCAATATGAAGAGTTAGTGTTTAGGCTCTTCGATAGCTGGAATGCTTTCATCGAACTCTGGCAGAGGCTTATGCTCACTTGCCAAGTAGCTGTATATGACAGGCAATACAAACAAGGTAAACAAAGTACCAATGGCAAGGCCCGCCACGATAACAATACCAATACTAAAGCGCTGAGCCGCACCTGCACCGCTGGCATAAAGTAGAGGTATTAGACCTGCAATCATCGCTGCTGTCGTCATTAAGATTGGACGAAGACGAATTTTCGCAGACTCCATAACCGCTTCCATTTTTGATTTACCGTGATGTAACTGTTCTTCTTTGGCAACTTCACAAATCAAAATACCGTGCTTGGTAATAAGGCCAACCAGTGTGATCAATCCTACCTGAGAGTATATGTTCATGGTTGCCGCGCCCCAAGCAAGAGCGATCAATGCGCCACAAATTGCCAGTGGTACCGATACCATGATAACTAACGGATCTCGGATGGATTCAAACTGAATCGCAAGTACCAAGAAGATAATCGCTAGCGCTAAACCAAATGTGGCATACAGCGCGCTACCTTCTGTCACGTATTGTCTTGCTTCACCTAGATACTCATGGCTATAACCTAGAGGTAGCTTAGTTTCAGCAATGTTTTCGAACCAATCAACCGCCTGCCCCATAGAAGCCGTTGGTGCTGGAACCGCACTAATATTGGCTGAGTTCAGCTGATTTAAGTGAGGTAGCGACAACGGTTGAGCGATAACATCAATATTAACTAAGCCGCTAAGTGGCACCGAGTGTCCGTTAGACGCACGTACATAATAGCCATTCATCGATTCAGGATTAAGGCGGAATTTACGCTCTACTTGCGGGATTACCTCATAAGAGCGGCCATTGAGATCGATACGGTTAACATAGCCGTCAGACATCATAGTACCAATGGTCACTGCGATATCTTGCATAGTCACGCCGTAAGCACCGGCTTTATCTTTATCAATATTGATTTTCATGGTTGCTGAATCAAAATTGAGATCCAATGTTGAGTAAACAAACAATGGGCTTTTGCCTACTTCTACCAAAATGTCACTGGCAATTTGGAATAAGCTTTCAAAGCTGTTTGGCGTAGTGATCACAAACTGCATTGGTAAGCCTGAACCCGCACCTGGTAACTCCGGCATCTGGAAAGCCGATACTGCCATGCCTGGGATATCTTTCATCAGATTACCCACACGCTCAGTGACTTCCGATTGGCTCGCTTCACGCTGGCTCCACGGTTTCATTGAAGCAATACCAAAAGCTTGGTTAGATGCAGGAACACCGGTGAATGCCTGAGCGTATTGAATCTCAGGTTGCTCAACCAGTACATCGTTAACCTCATTCATGGTGTTTTGCAGGTAATCTAGGTTGGCATTAGATGGACCTGTACCCATCAGAACGACTACACCTTTATCTTCTGATGGCGCCAATTCGCTAGGAATGAACTTAAACAGGAGCGGTAAACTTGCCATAACAATAACCGCAAATGCGATCATTACCGGGCGATGCTCCATAACAGCACGTAACATGCGTTCATAGCGATTGGTCATGCGGTCTAAAACACTATGTACCACCACTTCAAAGCGACTCGGTTCAGCGTGTTCTTTTAGCATTTTGGAGCACATTACTGGAGACAGGGTCAAAGCAATGATACCGGATACAAATACCGCACCCGCTAGAGTTAACGCGAATTCTTTAAATAAGGACCCGGTAATACCGCCCATTAACGCAATCGGAGCATATACCGCACCTAATGTTAATGTCATTGCAATAACTGGAACCGCAATCTCACGAGTACCAATAATTGCTGCTCTAAATGGTGGCTCGCCGAGTTTGATATGCCTATCGACGTTTTCCAATACCACGATGGCATCATCAACTACCAGTCCTATCGCAAGTACCATCGCCAAAAGGGTCATCAGGTTCCATGAGAAGCCCATTGCCTGCATTACGACCGCTACACCAACCAAAGATAATGGAATGGTGATGATTGGAATGATAACCGCGCGAAGTGAGCCTAAGAATAAGGTGATCACGACCAGTACGATTAATGCAGCTTCCAATATGGTATGTATAACCTCATTGATTGATTCATTGATCGCAACTGTTGAATCATAAAGGATTCGCATTTCAATATTGCTAGGCAGGTTTTTTTCCAAGTCAGGCAATAGTTCTAAAATATCATGTGCGATATTGATTGGGTTAGCCGTTGGTGAGGCATCAATTGCCGCCACTACCGCTTCATCACCATTTGAAGTTGCACGATAAGTGTCATGGCTTTTGGCTAATGAAACCTTGGCAATATCACTTAGTCTAACCACTTGGCCTTTATCAGATTTAACCACTAAGCGTTCAAGTTCTGCGGTATCTTCTACCTGAGTGTTGGCACTACCGTTGTAAACAACAAACTCACCAGTAGATTGACCCGTTGCTGATTGGTAGTTGTTGGCATTTAAAATGCCCATGACATCCGTCGCAGTTAAATCGAAGGCTGCCATTTTTGCTGGATCAAGCCAGATACGTAACGCGTACTTTTGTCCCCCATACAGGTTTACCTTAGAAACACCATTAACGGTAAATAACTGAGGGTTAATTACTCGCTCAAGGTAATCGGTAATTTGGCTAGACTCCAGTTCATCAGAGGTAAAGCCAATATAAAGCACCGAGGTTGTCGAACCTGTCGACATGGTTACCGTAGGATCTTCTGCTTCTTTCGGTAGCTGTGATCGAACCGAGTTGGTTTGAGCCAAAATATCGGCTAACGCGCCATTAGGATCGGTATTGAGTTTCATCGTTACCGTAATAGTCGATGAACCTAACACTGAGCTGGAGGTCATGTAGTCGATATTATCGGCTTGGGCGATCGCTTGTTCCAATGGCTGAGTAATAAAGCCCTGGATCAAGTTTGCATCCGCACCATAGTAGCTTGTTGTTACCGTCACAACGGTATTGGTCATTTCGGGGTATTCGCGAACGGACATTTTGAAGATGGCTTGAAAACCAAGCAATGCAATCAAAAGACTGATCGATACCGCCAAAACTGGACGTTTTATAAAAACATCAGTAAAGCGCATAATGCCTCCAGTTACAGCATTGGGGTTTGGGCTGGTGGAGTGGTTGCATCACTCTCCACAATCTTAACTTTCGAGTTATTACTCAAACGAACTTGTCCCGAGGTGACAATGGTTTGGCCTGGTTTTAAGCCTTCCATAATATGAGCAACACTACCCGCACGTTCGCCAACCTTCACTACTGTCTGAGTGACACGCTTAACACCATCTTTTTCTTCAAGCACATAAATACTGTCGCCATAAAGGGTATATGTGATTGCCGTTTGAGGTGCGATGACTTGATCTTTTAATGTCGGTAGCACAATGCTAGCGCGGGCAAACATGCCACTACGCAACTTGCCATCATTATTTGGAATATGTGCTTGTACCTGAATTAAACCGCTTTGTGCATTAACCGCAGGGGAAATCGCACTGATAGAGCCTTCAAAGGTTTTATCGGCAAAAGAATCGACAGTAATATTTACTTTTTGATCGACATGAATTTTGCTGATATCAGTTTGAGGAACCGTAAAGCGTAAACGCATCACGCTGGTATCTTCTAAGCGAACTACTTCAGTGCCTGTTTCTAAAAACTGACCAAGGAATACATTACGTAGGCCAACCATTCCATCGAAAGGAGCGGTAACCGTACGACGATCAATCGATGCTTTCAGACTTGCAATATCGGCTGATAGAGACAAATAAGTTGCTTGTGCTTCATCGTATGCTTCTTTTGATACCGAACCTTTTGCATAAAGATCTTTATAGCGAAGATACTTAGCTTTCGCTGCAGGCAACTTAGCTTGAGAGCTTTGTAATTGTGCTTTTTCTACCTTAGAGTCAACTTCAACCAGTACATCGCCTTTTTTGACACTAATGCCAGAATCAAAATGAATACTGTCAATTTGGCCACTAGTTTGTGCCGTTAACGTTACACCTTGAATTGGCTCGATGAAGCCAATGGCATTGATGGTTGGAACCCAATCTTCTGGCTCAACTTTAGTCACGGTTACCGGGAACTCCGGCTCAGGCATGTTTGCCATGTACTCGGCAATTTTTTGCTGTTTAAACATATTAAAGCCAATCACACTACCAAACAGTAGTATTGCGATGATTAGCATAACGAAAGTCCACTTTTTCATTTCGTCAGAACTCCAAAATTAATGTTGACTAACCGCATCCCAACTCGCTTCAATAGCGGAATCAAGGGCGGCATCAGTGATAATATAACAACCAAGTACGTGTTTTCTGGCTATTGATAAACAAACATCCAAACTTAGACAAGCGAGCAGATGGTTATCCAATGGTTTAAACACCCCGAGATATTTTCCCTCATTAAACATAGCTTCAATTTTATAAAATAATTTACGTTCCATTTCTGAACCACAGCTTGGCCTCGTTGGTAAAGACTCATATTGGATTCGGTTGAGAATGACATCGACTTCATTTTGAGTCGTAGTAACATGAGCAACGTTTTTCCAGATTAAAATGAATCTTTCTTTTAGAGGCATGTGTTCTTCAACACCTTGCTGTACCATATCAGCCACACGCTGAAGGACATGTATGCGTACCGCTTCAACCAAGTCATTTTTATCTTGGAAATAACGGTAGATAGTTCCTGCAGCAACACCGGCTTCTTGAGCCAGTTTGTTCATAGATAACCCTTGAAAGCCATTTTTAGCAATCATATGTTCAGCGCTATTCAATATGAGTTGTCGTTTATCTAACAGTGAATTGTCTTTAGAATTAACCATAGAAAAAACCAGATAATGAATGAACGTTCATTCATTATATTCAGGATTTATTGATTAGTCAGTAAAAATAAAATATTCGTATTAATTTGTTACGCCTTGATTAGGGTAGCAGGTGTAGAGAAAAAAATTGAGCTCAGTATGAAGTTAAACCCCCGACAAGATGAAGCAGTAAAATATGTCTCCGGCCCATGCTTGGTGCTCGCTGGTGCTGGCTCGGGCAAAACTCGCGTGATCACTAATAAAATGGCCTACCTTGTGCAGCAATGTGGCTATCAAGCAAGGCATATCGCAGCGGTTACTTTTACCAATAAAGCCGCGAGAGAAATGAAAGAGCGTGTCGGCCAAGCCTTAAGCAAGAAAGAAGCTCGTGGCTTGATGGTGTCAACGTTCCATACCCTGGGACTGAATATCATTCGCCGTGAATATAAATCATTAGGATTAAAAGCCGGCTTCTCGCTATTTGATGATCAAGACCAGCTTGCCTTGCTGAAAGATTTAACCGAAGAGCAACTCGATGGCGATAAAGATTTACTACGTCAGTTATTAAGCAGCATTTCCAATTGGAAAAATGACATGCTGACCGCCGATCAAGTCAAAGCGCAAGCGCGTTCAGAGCAAGAACAGTTGTTCGCTTTTTGTTTTGAAAAATACTTGAATCAAATGAAAGCCTATAATGCGCTTGATTTTGATGACCTGATTGCCATGCCGGTACTACTATTGAAAACCAATAGTGAGGTGCGTGAGCGTTGGCAATCTAAAATCCGTTACTTGCTGGTAGATGAGTATCAAGATACCAACACCAGTCAGTATGAATTAGTGCGTTTAATTGTAGGTGAAAGAGCCCGCTTAACTGTGGTGGGGGATGATGATCAATCTATCTATTCTTGGCGTGGTGCTCGCCCACAAAACCTAGTGTTACTTAATCAAGATTTCCCACAATTGAAAGTGATTAAGTTGGAGCAAAATTACCGCTCAACCAGTCGTATTCTACGTTGTGCCAATATTTTGATCGCCAATAATCCACACGTATTTGAAAAAACGCTTTTCTCTGAAATTCCCGATGGTGAAAAGCTAAAGTTGCTTACTGCCAAAAATGAAGAGCATGAAGCCGAGCGAGTCACCGGTGAAATTATTGCTCATCGCTTCTTAAACCGTACTCAATATAAAGACTATGCGATTTTGTATCGCGGAAACCATCAATCTCGCTTGATTGAAAAATCGCTAATGCAAAACCGCGTACCATACAAAATATCAGGTGGTACTTCATTTTTTGCTCGCGCTGAAATTAAAGACATGATGGCTTACCTGCGCGTTCTGGTTAACCCCGATGATGACAATGCCTTCTTGCGAATTGTAAATACACCTAAACGTGAAATCGGCCCTGTGACGCTCGAAAAGCTCGGTAGTTACGCCAATATGCGTGGTAAAAGCTTATTTGCAGCCAGTTTTGAGTTGGGGCTTGAGCAACATTTATCAGGTAGAGGCTTAGAATCACTGCGACGCTTTACCTCTTGGATTGTTGAAATTTCTGATAATGTGGAAAGAGGCAATACCGTCGAGGCGGTACGTTCATTGGTGCGTGACATCAATTATGAAGATTGGTTATACGAAACCTCATCGAGCCCTAAAGCAGCAGAAATGCGCATGAAGAATGTCTCTGATCTTTATACGTGGATCACTGCAGATTTAGAGGGCGATAACTACGATCAAGAAGTAAAGACCCTAAAAGAAGTGGTTCAACGTCTAACGTTACGTGACATGATGGAACGTGGGGAAGGCGATGATGATGCCGATCAAGTACAATTAATGACTCTGCATTCCTCTAAAGGTTTAGAGTTCCCTTATGTTTATTTGATGGGAGCAGAAGAGGGTATCTTGCCGCATCAAACCAGTATTGATGAAGAGAATGTCGATGAAGAACGTCGTTTAATGTATGTCGGTATTACTCGTGCGCAGAAAGAGCTGACCTTTACGATGTGTCGTGAGCGTCGCCAATATGGTGAGCTAATTAAACCAACGCAAAGCCGTTTCTTAGATGAGCTCCCTTTTGATGATGTTGAGTGGGAATTACAGAAAAAACCACAAAGCGCAGAAGAACGGATGGAGAAAGGCCAAGCCCATATTGCAAATTTGCGAGCAATGTTTAAAAAGTAGTTAAGTTGATTTTTTAGGTGAGATAAACTAGGTGTTTAATAAATAAGAAAGCCTCGTACTAGCAGAGTACGAGGCTTTATTTATGTATCACGGTATTTATAAGCCAGCAATCATGTGCTCGATAGCAGCTTTGATCTCATCATCAGAACAATCCATACAAGTCCCTTTCGGTGGCATTGCATTAAAGCCTTCGATGGCATGCTTAATTAATGTGTCTTCACCTTGTGCAATACGTGCTCCCCAATCTCCAACATCACCTTTCTTCGGTGCGCCACTGACGCCAGTACCATGACAAGCAACACAGAAAGTGCCATACACAGTTGCTCCATCACGAGGACCAGATGCTTCAGCAGTAGCAGGTTCACTGCCCACTAGGTAGACATCTCCAACAGGTTGAATGCGATCAGTAATCGCAGCTCGTTCACTATCGCTTATTCCAGAAGCAAAGGCGAAAGAAGAAAAGGTAAGTGTCGCGGTAAGTATCATTAAGGTTTGGCGAATCATATCCATAAACTCACTATATGCTTAGGCCGATAAAAAAGACCTAGATAAAAACAAAGCTTCATTGCTCTTCGAAGGAGCAGTATATCGTTATAAAATTGTAAATAAGTCGTGATTGTATCCTTTTAATAACGTGGTATAAACTATAAGATTGCAGTGACATGGTGTGTGTCACATCCTAAATAGGTTTATTTATTGCTTAATTGTTGAAAAACACACCAAACAGTAAAAAAAGTTTAAAAAACACTAGACGACCTAGTGTGATATACGTATTATTCCACTCCGCCGATAGGGCATGCGCCCGTAGCTCAGCTGGATAGAGCGTTGCCCTCCGGAGGCAAAGGTCGAAGGTTCGAATCCTTTCGGGCGTGCCATTCGGAAAGCGGGAATATCGGAATAAAACATTGGTGGCTATAGCTCAGTTGGTAGAGTCCCGGATTGTGATTCCGGTTGTCGCGGGTTCAAACCCCGTTAGCCACCCCATATTTTAGGTACGAGTTTATAGTCCCTAGTTACTAGGAAGATTAAAACTGGCACCTCTAGGAACTAGAAAACTAGGGACTAGGAACTTATATCGGTGAATAGCGCAGCTTGGTAGCGCATCTGGTTTGGGACCAGAGGGTCGGGGGTTCGAATCCCTCTTCACCGACCATTTTAAATGAACTTTTGTGATAGACAGAAGTTTCGGTGTAAGAAACCCGACAAATCGTGGGTTCGCCTGATGTTAGAATCTTGGCTCTTCACCGACTATATTTTAAAGCCTCACTCGGGTGAGGCTTTAACTTTGGTGGCTATAGCTCAGTTGGTAGAGTCCCGGATTGTGATTCCGGTTGTCGCGGGTTCAAACCCCGTTAGCCACCCCATATAAAGGTTACGCGTTTCTCGAATCGCGTTACTCGAGTTGAGTTAACTCCTCGAGCTACGAAAATCGAGCAACGAGCAACGAAAGATACATCGGTGAATAGCGCAGCTTGGTAGCGCATCTGGTTTGGGACCAGAGGGTCGGGGGTTCGAATCCCTCTTCACCGACCACCTTTAAAAAGCCACATCGAAAGATGTGGCTTTTTTGCATTTAAATCCCGCCAGATCGAGAGGTGAGTTTGATATTAGACTCCGACTCTTCAGCGACTACTTTTAAGAGGTCATAGTGAAAGGAGTGGCTTCTGGGTATTAAAATACTGCTGAACTTAAAGCTGACTGATTATTAGTTTTAAGTTTATATCTATGTATTTCTGCTGCTTTAATTATGGGTTTCCTTAATATTATTTGCTTACTTATGCATTGGTTGCATGACAACCTGTTGTGATCTACTGCATGCTTTTTAAGCTAAATCTGTTGTGTTGTTTATTTTGTCAGCAATATTATCTATCCTTTGTTGAAATTTTGTTAATAAATGTGCTTTGTACGGCTTTTTTTGGCGTTTAATATGCTGTTTTATTGCATTTTCATTAATTGTTTGCCAAATTGGAATGCACAATTTGTCTTCCCTCCTTTTTTGATGGGGATTACAACGAATGGATTCGTTTTTTTACAGACAAGGCAGAAAGCTGTCAAAGCAGTAGAGGTCTGGTAATGCCACTTTTAGAAGTTAAAGATTTGCGGATCGAGTATCCGTCGCGTCACGGTGTTCACGCCGCAGTAAAATCCCTTTCTTTCAGCATTGAGCGCGGTGAAATCGTCGGTGTCGTTGGTGAGTCTGGTGCAGGTAAATCGACCGTCGGTAATGCGGTGATTGATCTGTTAAGTCCTCCTGGCCGTATCGCTGGTGGCGATGTTTACTTGGATGGAGATAAAATTTCAGGTTTAACACCTGAACAAATGCGTTCAGTACGTGGTTCTAAAATTGGGTTTATATTCCAAGATCCAATGACGTCATTGAATCCATTATTTACGGTCGAGCATCAACTCACCGAGACCATTCATGCCAATATGAAGGTATCGGAAAAAGAAGCTTACGAACGTGCATTAAACCTAATGAACCAAGTAGGTATTCCTCAACCTGAAAACCGCTTAAAACAATATCCGCACCAATTTTCTGGTGGCATGCGTCAACGCGTGGTGATTGCTATCGCGTTAGCTGGTGAACCCGATTTAATTATTGCCGATGAGCCAACCACCGCACTTGATGTATCGATTCAAGATCAAATTCTTAGTCTTATTCGAGAGTTGTGTATAAAGAATAATGTCGGTTGTATGCTGGTGACCCATGATATGGGCGTAGTTTCTAACGTCACTGATAAAGTCGCCGTAATGTATCGTGGTGACCTCGTTGAGTTTGGCCCAACCGCTAAAGTACTTGGCACACCAGAGCACACCTACACTCGCAGTTTAATTTCTGCTGTGCCTCGTTCAGATAAAAAATTCGACCGTTTTCCATTAGTGAGCTATATCGAAGAGGCGCATGAACTTGAGCCACTCGATGTTAAAAATCACTGGTTAGGGCAAAGCCAAGATCAGCGTGATTACACGGGTCCACTGCTGAGTGTTGAAAATGTTAGCTTACGTTTTACTACCAAAGACTCGTTATTCGAATCACGTAGAGAATATGTTCAAGCTTCTAATAATGTCAGTTTTGATGTTCATGAAGGCGAAACTTTTGGTTTGGTTGGTGAATCTGGTTCGGGTAAATCAACGATTGCTCGCGTGATTGCCGGACTATACGCACCAAATGAAGGCAAAGTGACCTTTGAAGGCATTGATTTAACCGCCATTAAATCAGAAAGAGAACGTCGTCCATTCCGTCGTCAAATGCAGATGGTGTTTCAAAATCCATACACTTCAATGAACCCACGGATGAAGGTTTTTGACATCATCGCCGAGCCGATTCGGTTTCATAAATTAACCGCAAATGAAAATGAAACGCGCAATATCGTGAATGATCTGTTAGATCATGTTGGTTTGGGACGCATGGCCGGGGTGAAGTACCCACATGAATTCTCCGGCGGTCAACGTCAACGTATTTCGATTGCTCGTGCTTTGGCGACTCGTCCACGTTTATTAATTTGTGATGAGCCAACCTCTGCACTCGATGTGTCGGTTCAGGCACAGATCTTGAATCTATTAAAAGACTTACAAGATGAGCTGAACTTAACTATGTTATTTATCAGCCATGATTTGCCAGTTATTCGCCAAATGTGTGATCGCATTGGTGTGATGAAAATGGGGCAATTATTGGAAGTATCTCCAACCGAACAGCTGTTTACTGATCCGCAACACGAATACAGTAAACAATTGATTTCTTTAATGCCGGAATTTACGGGCCTTAGAGAAGATATGCAAATCGCTTAATGGCGATATCGTATGGGCCACGAGAGTTCGTTGCTTATACGGCCACAGATGTATAAACACAACACACTCTAAATAAAAACAAGGGATGTCCTCCCGCATGAAGGAGTTATGCAAATGAAAATGATGAAGAGCAAATTAGCCGTAGCATTAATGGCTGCGGGTTTGAGCTTTAACGCAATGGCTGCTGATATTACCGTGGCTTATGATGCTGACCCAGTATCAATGGATCCGCATGAGCAATTATCAGGTGGTACTTTACAGCTGTCTCACATGGTGTTTGACCCGCTAGTTCGCTATAACCAAAAGTTTGAGTTTGAAGCTCGTTTGGCTGAAAAGTGGGAGCGAATTGATGATAAAACCATGCGTTTTCATTTGCGTAAAGGCGTGAAATTCCATTCAGGCAATACAATGACTGCCGATGATGTTGTGTGGACTTTCGATCGTTTACAAAACTCACAAGATTTTAAAGCTATTTTTGAACCGTTTGAAAAAGCAGTAAAAGTCGATGATTACACGGTAGATCTTGTGACTAAAGATGCTTTCCCTCTAGTCCTTCAATCTGCGACTTACATCTTCCCTATGGATAGTAAGTTTTATTCTGGTAAAGATGAAAATGGCAACGATAAATCTGCAATTGTGAAGCATGGTAACTCTTATGCATCGACTCATATTTCAGGTACCGGTCCTTTCGTTGTGACTGATCGCGAACAAGGCGTAAAAGTCGATTTTGAACGTTTTGCTGATTACTGGGATAAAGACTCAAAAGGTAACGTTGATCACCTGACACTTAAACCAATCAAAGAAAATGCTACCCGTGTTGCCGCTTTGCTTTCTGGCGGTGTGGATATGATTGCTCCGGTTGCTCCGAATGATCATGAGCGAGTGAAGGGTGCCGATGGTATCGATTTAGTGACGCTTCCTGGTACACGCATCATTACACTGCAAATGAACCAAGACAGCAATCCTGCACTTAAAGATAAGCGTGTTCGTCAGGCGATCGTTTATGCAATTAATAATGAAGGTATTGCTAAGCGAATCATGAAAGGTTTTGCGACTGCCGCTGGTCAACAAAGTCCAGAAGGTTACGCGGGTTATAATCCTGAGCTAACACCTCGCTATGATCTGAAAAAAGCCAAACAGCTTATGAAAGAAGCGGGTTATGAAGATGGCTTTAGCTTAACCATGATTGCACCAAATAACCGCTATGTGAATGATGCCAAAATTGCTCAAGCATCTGCGGCAATGCTGTCAAAGATTGGGATTAAAGTTGATTTGAAAACCATGCCAAAAGCGCAATACTGGCCTGAGTTTGATAAATGTTCGGCCGATATGTTAATGGTTGGTTGGCACGCCGATACTGAAGATTCGGCCAACTTAACTGAATTCTTGACTATGACTCGTGATGAGAAAACAGGTAAAGGACAATATAACTGTGGTCATTATTCAAACCCAGAAGTCGATAAACTGATTACTCAAGCGAATACCGAAACCGATCCAGAGAAGCGTAGTGCTGAATTGAAAAAAGTTGAACGTATTCTTTATGATGACGCCGCTTTTGTACCACTACATTGGCAAAACCTAGCGTGGGGCGCGAAGTCTAATGTTCACATTACACCAATTGTGAATGCGATGAACTTCCCATACTTTGGTGATTTAGTGGTTGATGAAAAATAAGCGAATTTAACGAGATTAATTGGTTTTTATTAGCTCGTTTTTATTGGTGAATAATAGGCCGTATTTTCTTCGGATTTTGATATGCGGCCTTATAAAAATAAGCTGGTTACTTCTAAGAAATATGGATCTAACCAGCATTTAATGGATTATTTAAGGGGCAAGGAATGTTAACGTTTCTGGTCAAGCGCCTATTTCAGGCACTGATAGTGATGTTTGTGATCAGTCTAGTAGCGTTTTCCATACAGGATAACCTAGGTGACCCGTTACGTGAGTTAGTCGGACAATCAGTTTCAGAAGCTGAGCGACAAGCATTGCGTGATGAATTGGGACTCAATGACCCATTCACAGTTAAGTATTCTCGTTTTGTGGTGGATGCATTGCATGGCGATTTAGGCACATCTTACTTTTTTAAAAAACCTGCGGCAGAAGTTATTTTGGATAAACTTCCTGCGACTTTAGAGCTGGTTTTTGGCGCGACATTAATCATTATCTTTTTATCGATTCCACTCGGCGTCTATTCAGCTATCAATCCCAAAAGTATTTTAACCAAAATCATTATGGGTTTTAGTAGTATTGGTATTTCAATTCCGGTTTTCTTAACCGCGATTATGTTGATGTATGTGTTCTCGATAGAGCTAGGCTGGCTGCCATCTTATGGACGTGGAGATACCAGCGATATTCTAGGTTGGGATTCTGGTCTGTTTACACTTGATGGCTTAGCGCATTTAGTCTTGCCTTGTATTTCTTTAGCTTCAATCATGTTGCCGTTATTTATTCGCTTAGTCCGTTCTGAAATGTTGGAAGTGCTAGGCTCTGAATACATTAAATTTTGTCGAGCGAAAGGCTTGGCGATGAACAAAATTTATTACCAACATGCACTGAAAAATACCATGCTACCGGTATTAACCGTAGGTGGTGTGCAGATTGGTACTATGGTGGCTTACACCATTTTGACTGAAACCGTATTCCAATGGCCGGGAACAGGCTTTCTTTTCCTTGAAGCGATTAACCGTGTCGATACACCGTTAATTACCGCTTACGTTATCTTCGTCGGTTTGATCTTCGTAGTCACAAATACCATCGTCGATTTACTTTATGGTTTGGTTAACCCAACCGTCAATATTACAGGAAAAGGAGCATAATTATGAATCAGCAAACTTCATCTGTTGTTCCTACTCGTTGGGAGCGCTTCAAACAATCAGACATCTTGTATTACTTCCTACGTGATAAAGTAGCGATGGTCAGCTTTGCGGTCTTTATGGCATTTTTTTTGGCCGCTATTTTATCGCCGTTGATCGCACCAACCGATCCGTATGATTTAACCTCGATTGATATTATGAACTCAGAACTGCCACCGTCTTGGATGGCAGAAGGTGACCCAGCATTCTGGTTAGGTACCGATGACCAAGGGCGAGATATCTTTTCAACCATTTTATATGGTTCGCGTTTGTCGTTAATGATTGGCTTTTTCGCGGTAGCAGTTCAACTGTTTTTGGGTATCATTATTGGTTTGTCAGCCGGTTACTTTGGTGGCCGAATTGATAGCTTCTTAATGCGCTTTGCTGATATTCAATTATCTTTCTCTACTATGATGGTAGCGATCATTGTTTCTGCGATTTTTAAAGCTAGCTTCGGTGGGGAATTTTATGGTCAGTATGCCGTGTTAATGCTGATTGTGATTATCGGTGTTGCTGAATGGCCACAATACGCACGTACGGTTCGTGCATCCGTATTGGCTGAGAAGAAGAAAGAGTATGTGGAAGCAGCGCGTGTAATGGGTTTCCGTTCACCTCGCATCATGTTCCGTCATATTCTACCGAACTGTTTATCGCCAATTTTGGTTATCTCAACGGTACAGATCGCCAACGCGATCATGTCGGAAGCGGCGCTGTCTTTCTTAGGCCTCGGCTTGCCAGTTGACCAACCATCATTGGGTTCATTGATTAGTATTGGTTTTAACTACATTTTCTCTGGCTCTTGGTGGATTACAGCCTTCCCTGGCATTGTATTAGTTACCATAGTGTTAGTGATTAACTTGCTTGGCGACTGGTTGCGAGACGTGTTTAATCCTAAGTTATATAAAGGCTAATAATACCCGTCGTACTTGACGTTGTAGCTTTGTTAACTGCGTTTATTCGCCCCAATCACTTAGGCAAGCTAAGCTCATGGGGCCTCATTCACTTGTCGCCTCACTACAACGCCAATTACTTTGGGTATTCTGAAATTTAGTTACTCAGCGAGATAAATTTACGTATGATGAAAACCGTAGAGGAGCAACTTCTACGGTTTTTTGTTTATTGGGAGTAAAGGAACACTATGCTACGTCTAGCCATTATCGGGACAAACTGGATCACTGAACGCTTTGTACAAGCAGCATTAGAAGTGAATGAATTTGAATTAACCGCTGTATATTCACGCAGCGAAGCGCGAGCGGCAGAGTTTGCTGCGCCGTTTAACGCTCAAGTACAGTGTTTTACCGATTTACAGACGATGGCGCAAAGTGATGCGTTTGATGCGGTCTACATTGCTAGTCCGAACTCTCTGCACTATGAACAAAGCGTGTTGATGTTAGAAAATGGTAAGCATGTGATTTGTGAAAAGCCTATCGCTTCGAATATCACTCAAGCTGAGCATATGTACCAAGTGGCTCAGCAAAATGGTGTGGTACTGTTTGAAGCATTTAAAACGGAGTACCTACCTAACTTCCAGCTTATTAATCAAAATCTTGATAAGCTAGGTAAACTGCACAAAGTGTTTATTAACTACTGTCAGTATTCATCTCGTTATCTGCGTTATTTGGATGGCGAAAATCCGAATACTTTCAATCCCGCTTTTTCAAACGGCTCAATTATGGATATCGGTTTCTACTGTGTCTCTAGTGCCGTGGCGCTATTTGGCGAGCCTGAAACGGTTAAAGCGAATGCTCACTTACTTGATTCTGGCGTTGATGCCCATGGCACAGTGATTTTGAATTACAAAGCGCATGATGTGGTGATTTCCCACTCTAAAGTTTCCGATTCAAATATCCCAAGTGAGATCCAAGGCGAAGCTGGTTCAATGATTATTGAGCACATTTCGGAATGCGATCATATTGTGTTGAAATTGCGAGGCGAGGAAGCAGTCACGCTAACCGTCCCTCAAGTCGAAAACACCATGACTTATGAAGCGAGCATTTTTGCTGAGCAAATCAAGCAAGGTAAGTTATGTGAAAACGCTAAAGCGAGAGCGTTGGGTGTATCGCGTATCAGCACAGAGGTTCGCAAACAAACCGGCGTGGTTTTCCCCGCCGATCAGTAATACCAATATAAAAAAACCTTGCTCGATTCATGAGCAAGGTTTTTATCTTCTCGAAACTCGAAACTCGAAACTCGAAACTCGAAACTCGAAACTAGAAGCGGCCATTAACCATAATGATCAGTTGACGGCGATCGCCCACCACACCAGTGTATTCCATGGCGGCAGATAAGTGTTTATTGACCGTAAAGTTGGCGCCTAGAATGCCGGCCCATTTTTCAGTATTTTCTTGGTGTACTTCAAAAGCAATGGTGTGCGGCGCATCAAAATCTTGGGTCGCTTCCATGGTTTCAAGGTTAAAGCCACCAGAAATGGTTTGGTTACTATCCATATAGCTCGCACCAGTATACAGCGCCAATTCTAGCCCATGATTGAGTTCAAAATTATAGCCGACACGTGGCTGAATATTGAGGGTACCGCCACTGACATTGGTTTTCTTCATTTTAGTTTGGGTGTATACAACAGGCATAGTATAAAACCAATCACCACTGGCACCAGCTAACATCGCACCAAGACTGTAGTTGTAACCTTCAATCTCAGCTTCAGCATTGAGGCGCCAAGGATCACCATTAAAGAGATCTGGTGGTGTATCTGGCTTTAGAGCACTACCTGCTCGACATTTAACTGGGTTCTTGGCGCAGTAAGCTTGTATGCCATCATTAATCGCAGTGGTCACAGGATCGCTAGTCACAACGCTGCCTTTTGGCATGCTCATCTTAATATCTATGGTGCCTTTAATGCGGCCAACGGTGGCAAATACATTAAGGAAAGGCAGTACCCAAGCATCGAGCTTTAATTGTGGGGTATTGGTTTTACTGCGAAATCGGTCAAAAGACAGAAAATCAATATCAACATTGGCTGGACCACCATAGCCAACCTTCATATCGCTAATCGTCTGATCTTGTTCGATATAGCTGTATAAAAAGCTGACGCCAAAAGGCAGAGGTAAATCGTAGCCATTATAAATTGCGACCTGGCCACCTATCGGTAATATTCTATCCCACACTTTATCTGAATTCGCCGGACGATTTGGATTGCTACTCGTTGTTGGTTTCGCTTGGGTTGTTTGAGTGCTTTGTGGTGTACCTGCTTTAGGTACCGTCGCGACTTCACCAATTTGGCTTGAGGCTGCATAGGCAACCGAAAACAGCACAGAGCTCAGGTAAGCGCTGATAAGGCTTACACTGTACTTGACGTTGGCAAATCTAGAGAGGGAGCGACGAGACATAGAATAAGATCCATTCATTTCTATTGTAATATTGATGAGTCATTAAGGCGTTATTTGAGGTAACTAAAATCAATGTATCGGTGTCTTAATGAAGGTATGGTAATGGATATTTACATTGATTACACACAAATTAAGCGAGCGAAAGTAATTATTTACAGTTTAGCTTAGTTTATGCCTTTTAGTTTCTAGGTATGGGGAGTTCAGCGCTATCTTACAGTTTGAATAGATAAGGTAGGAGGAAAATACGAGGACACAATTTTTCCTCACATATTGTCTAATAAATCTGGCGAGGTTAGTTAGATACTCGAATATAAAAGCCAATATGACCATCGTGGTCTTCATAACTGGCTCTGCCACCCAGCGCAATGTTTTCAGTGAAGTAGTAGTTCATTTCAGCTGATGTTTGTAGATAAGTACGGTCGTAGGCGTATTTAGCGCCGATGTCTGCACCCAATTCAAGGTTACGAGTTAGGCTATAACGTAAGCCTGTTAAGCCTTTCACACCAACACTGTGGTCATCATAATCAATGCCGACAACTTCTTCGGCAGTTGAGCTCGTTTCACGATCTTTGTACCAGTCATAACCCAGTTCGCCACCGACAACCCAATCGAGTGAAGGGTTGATTGGCATGCGATATAACGCACCAAACGCGACATCACTTTGGCTAAACTTGGAATCGTAGGCATTATCACCGGTTGGAAAATCACCATCATTAAGGAAGTAGTTCTGATAATGGCCCGTGAAGATCCAGTTCTCATTGATCATATAACTGCCACCTAGCTTAATATCCAAGCCATCGGTTTGCCAACCGGCACCAATCTGCAAATTATTATAATTATACGGCGAGTCGTAGGCGCGATAATCTGGATTGGTTAAGCTCGTTATCGGCGTTCCTGTCCAATACGAGAGCATGGAAAAAAGCAAAATGAACATAGTGGAGTCTGGTTCCTAGATACGGTATTTAAAATTTTACGCTAATGTTTAATACAAAGACTAGTTAAAAACGATTAAAAGCGAGTATTAAACATAAATAAAAATTGCTTACGATCTCCACCTAAACCCGTATATTCCAGATCAGCTGATAAGTATTGATTAACATCTAGGGCTAAACCAATGATTCCTGCCCATGGCTTTTGGTTTTCCTGATGTACGCTAAATGGCAAGCTGTTATCGGCATTGATATCATCAATCGCTTGTCGTTTATCTAGGCTAAAACTACCGAAAATATCTTGGCTGGTTTTCATATAACCGGCACCAGTATAAAGACTTAACTTAGTTCCGTAGTCTAAATCAAAACCGTAGCCGACCCGTGGTTGAATGTTGATGGTATTACCATCGACGGTGGTTTTTTTCATGCGAGTTTGAGTGTAGCTCACTGGCATAGTGTAGAACCAGGGGCCAGATGCACCGGCAATCAAGGCACCAAAAGTGTAAGTGTAACCATCGAGTTCTGCAGTGGCATGAATAGGATAGTCACGGCCTAAAGCTCCAGATAGTTTAGATCGGAAAGCACGACAAGCCGCTCCGGCTACTCCAGGCTTACAAGAATTGATGTGATTACTTACTTGATCGAGTAAGCGGCTACCACCGATGTTCATATCTAAATCCGCTTCACCTTTCAGTTTACCTACTGTGGCAAACACATTTAAGAATGGTAGCACCCAAGCATCAACTTTAACTTGCGGGGTTTTGGTATCAGTATAGAAGTTATCAAAGCGAAATAAGTCGGGGTGAATATCGGACATCGGAATGGATAAATTGCCTCCGAGAGAGTTGGCACCCACTTGGATATTGCTGATGTTTTGATGCTGTTGCACTTGGGTATATAAAAAGCTAATCCCAAAAGGTAACGGCAAATCATAGCCATTATAGATCGCTTGCTGACCACCAAAGGGTAGTACATGGTCCCAAACGCGCTTGTTTTTCTCGGCAGCTGTCGGTGGCTTATGAACATTACTCGAAACTGTAGGAGAAAGAAGGAGGGCGTCATCCGCAGTAGGTTGATGAGTTGCTTCATTACTAGGCTGATTTTCAGCCAGCATGACACTGGTGTTCGTTTGCAGAACTTCCGCGTAGGCTGGTGTAATGCAGGCAAGTGCAGCCCCAAGCATCGAAATTAATCGAGACATTGTTTTGGTGGCGGAAACAAAAATTGGTTTCATTTGATGATGTCTTTTTTATTATACGTATAAAAAGCAAAAAACTATCTTAGTTATCCGTACGAGATATCAGTGAGGAAAAAGGCTCACTGACAATGAATCATCCTAATGCATTGGTATTGCGATATTGAAACCTGGGGGTATCAGGTAATTTGAGTCAAGGTTGTCGATAATAATAGGTGGCGTCTAAATTAACCTTACGACTACTGGTGTTATATTACACACTTGGGCAGTAAGTGTCACTGTTGTGATGAATATCACTGAATTATAAATAAAAAAATCCCCGCCATTTTTAGCGAGGATTCTAGATAATAAGTGAAGATATAAGACTATCTCATGGTATCGATCTACTAACACAGGTTGGCTCTGTAAAAAATCTGGAAAGTTCTATGTGATAAGGTTTGGTGACCTTTTCCAGAAAAGTAGAGAAATATCTCCACTTTTCCTAAAATACTGAGCTGTAGTATACCACTTTCCAGAGTTTTATCTATTTGGCCTTAAGTCTAGCTGATCAATGCCTTCTAACGTTTGGACAACTTTTTCAACTTGTTCGCTATCAAAATCATCACGATCAGCTTCTTCATGCGTCCCTTTGTTAAGGTAAGTCCAAACTAAGTTATTTTCGGGAATGCCCAGAATATGCGTATAAGCTGTGATGAGAGGAGCTTTGTTTGGATGTTCGAATGTTCTGGCGTCTCTTAGGTTTTTGCATATGGCATTGCACAGATCTCTTAAAGAAGGCTCAGCTCCTGCGCCAACAATCATCAGCTTTAGTACACCATGACCATGACTTCCAAGCCATCTCCATACTTTTTCCGATATCATTTCTAAAGCTTGTCTTGACGCAGATAGAGCATCTCTATCATTTAAAACATCTTTTGCAGCTCTAGCCTTGGCAATGTAATTAGCGCTTGGGATATTACCTACAACTCTCGGCTGGTAGTTTCCATTGTGATGGCGGAGCACATAAACCTTACAGTCATTTCGTTTTTGGACGGGCAAGTGTTGTTGGATATCTTTAATAAACTCATTGCTATGGCAAGTAACAATCAATTGATGCTCTTCAAAATTATCACTTTCAAATATTGTTTCTCGAATCCCGCCTCTATGATCGTGATCTATTGCATTGATAGCATCATCAAACACAATTACAGGGCATCCTATGCTTTTGGCTTTCGCTAGCAAAATTGCTAGCCCTAAACAGCGAATATGTCCTTCACTAAGGACATGTAGAGCATCGACACTGTTCTCTAGATTACCTTTAAAACAAATTTCAATCTTTCCATTTCCGTCTATTGGGAGGTGTAATGCTGCAAGCTTATCTTCCTCACGATCACTACGATTAAAAGAGTTGTATAACTCCATAGTAGCTTCATTTAGTCCTTCCATTAACTGAGCTGGAAGCTCTGACCTGTACACCTTAAGTGCCTCAAGGAATTGGTCATAACAAGTTTTGTATGGGCGATCTCTTTCAATATTGGCTTTTTCTTGCTCAGCAAGAGCGATCAATTCAGCATTTGCTTCATCAAACTCTTCAATACGCCGTTTCGCGGCCTGTAATTCGTTTAAGAGTTGTTGTCGCTTAAGGTCTTGTGCTTGAACGCGAAGCTGATACTGGATTAATGTTTGGCGTTCCTCAATGTGTATTTGACGTTGTTGTTCAGCTAGCTGTGACTGTTCATCCTGCTGAGATATTAGTCCTACAATGCTATATAGTTGGCTTAGAAGGCTGTTATTTAGTCTGGCCTCCTCTGTTTTTGGGTAGATATCTAGCCACCATATATCTGTTGGTTCATCAGGAAGTTGTTCTAAATACTGCTTAAGTGGGGCAAAATCTTTACTTTCGCCGTTAAGGAATGAATGGATAGTTTTTAGTGTATTACGAAGCGTTCTAGAGGCTCGCTCTAGCGCAATTTGCTTTTCCTGCTTTTGCTCTTGCAGAACTGTCAACTCCCTTAATTGTTCTAGCCCACTAGTCGCTTTTTCAAATGGGTTTTCTCGTACACTTGATTCTCCTGTTAAAGGTGTATTGCAAGCAGGACATCGGTCACCAGTTATTTCTTGAAGCTCTAGAATAGAATTGTAGAGAGCTTTATAAGAAACTTGGTCGCTCATTGTGTGGAGGGCGGTCGTGATTTCATTAAGGCTATCACTTAGGGTCTGGACGCTATCTAGTGTTTCACTGATTTTTGGGAGTGTTAGTCCAATTTGCGCAGGAGGAATAGTTTCAATTAGTTGATTCAGTTCATGTATGCGACTAGGTTTTTCGTCTGAGCCAATCAGTAGCTTTAAAGATTCGTATGTAGTCTCATCACTATAGGTAAGTGCTAGTGCCTGTTCTTCATTTGTTAGGTTAGCAAGTGAAGCTGCCTCATTTGCAACAAGTGCTTGGTCAGCAGTAAGAGTAGCTTTACGAGCGGTGAGAGTCGTTTGGTGTTCATTGGTGAGTACGAGCTGCCCATCAATACTCTCGTTGAAATGGCTTACAAAATCGCTGAATTGATCCATTCCGAATAGAGTGGCTATCAACTCCGCACGCTGTCCGTTGGGGCGTGCTGCCATTCTAGAGAATGAGTCGATGCGATTTCTTTCAACAAAACAGAATCGGTAACTTTCAGGATTAGAAACGACGTTTACTTCCTCACCCTCATGATTGATGGCAGTTAGTTGCGGCACCTCGAATCTATTTTCAATGACATTCTTTAAATATGTATTTGCAGCAATACGTTTACTACCAGCCTCTTCCACTTCACCCAGTAAAGCATACTCAAGTCCTTCACAAAGGCTGGTTTTTCCACTTCCATTTGGGCCATAGAAAAGGGTTATCTGCTTCGATAAATCAAATGGTTCTGGAGTACGAAAACCTCGAAATGGCCCAAGTGTTAAATTATTTAATTTAGCCCATGACCATTCACTTTTTTCGTTCTCAAGGGTGATTACTGGTTCATTATCTTCAGCCGCTTCAAGTGCGCCGCGCATTAGCTCTACAAGATAGATAGATCGGCTACTTCGGTGTCGCGTAGTTTGAGATAGCTCGTCAAAATTACGAAGAACAAGATTTGCTAGCTTACGCACGCTGCTAGGTGTATTTTTGTCTGGTTGGTGAAGCCATCGAACAAATTGCTCGAAGTCTTGCTGACTAGATGCCATTGTGAATCCTATACTGAACGAATTTCATATTTCAGGTCAGTATAATTCTCCATCAATGGCATATATACCTGTTTTAATGGCTTTTGTGATAGTTGGCCTCATTTGACAATTGTTGTGACTCAACGAATATTGATATGTCTATTTGATAGATATCACCTGACTTCGTCTTAATGTTGCAAGCTGCTCTCGAAGATCCGCATTCTCATACTCCAACTCATCAATACGAGCCAATGCCTGCACTAGCTTGTCGTTCAAGTGATGCTGTGCCGCTGCAAAAAGAGCTAGCTTCTTGCGTTCTGCTTCGTACTTGGCCTTGTAGTTATCCTTGATGCGCTTTTGCTCTTTGAGCTTGGTGCGTACAGTCTGGATCTCTGGTTGGACTATTTCACCTTTGCCTGTCGCAATTTCAGCTTTGGTTTGCTTAACTTTTTCCACAAACTCAGGGTAATAATAGCCGCTGCCATTACCTAGGTTAGCTTCTTCCTCTACAGCTCTCACACTGAGCTTACGGTGAGTAGGGATACGCTTAGGCTTGCCTTGTTTAATTCGTTCTAGGGCAGCCTCTAATACTAGTCGTGTATTTTCGCTCTTACTCATAAATTCGCTACCTTCAAATCAGGTTCAAAAGGCGTGAAGGGCATATCAAAGTCAGCCATGACTTTTTCAGCAGCCCTTACTTGAGTTATGTAGTGGCTCTGTTCACTGACTGAAATATCTTCATCCGACTTCATGTAGGCCACTAAACGACGATGTTTTTTTTGCCACCACTTGGCTTGCTGTTCATCTATGATGCTGCTACCAGACCCACAGTCCACACAGAATTGGGGGGCGACCACACCGTTCATATCGCAGTCATAACCAGATTTGCAATAGCTATGCATTGAACCATGCAGTGTCAACTTACCATCCTTTACGGCTTTATAGATAACATCCCATGAGCTATAAATAGTCGGTACATCCCCTCGCATTTTCATGATCGCTTTGCCATAAGTGCCCGATAGTTTTTCATCTGAGTGCCATTGTTTAAAGATTTTATTTGTGGTGGTTTCAGCATTAATTTCATCGAGTGCCTTTTGCACTTGCTCGTCAACTTTCAGATCCCGTAGGCTCGCCAGCCTCCCACCATTGGTATACCACTCGGTCATCGCGAGGTATAAGTGCTTGAACTGTTGTTTGAGCGCTACTAATGTCCCTAGGCGGTTCTTAATGCAATAAAAGGCCAAAGTGCGCCTAAACTGATGAGTTGTCATGTGCCATGGATTTCCAACTGTTACGTCTTTTTTTACACGGTTGAATGCGTGAGGGTTTGACTCAAGGCATTCTGCAAAATCCTCTTCAGTTACAATGAAATTGAACTGCTTACAAAAACGCTGTAGTCGGTGATTCCAGCCTGTAATTAATGTGGGGGGCTTGGAGCGGTATGATTTATTTACCCAAATAGAGTCTTTGTATTTTTTATCTGGATAACTAACTTCCTTCCGCCATTCTTCAGTTAGTGTGGTCATTAACTCTATTGCAGTTTTAGAAGATGAAGCGGTAACCCATGTTTCTCTTTTATGCCCTAACTTAAAAGTATGAGATTGCAGCATGTGGAAGTCACGCCCTTCAAAGTTATCTTTGTAATAACTTTTAGGTGTTAGTTTATCGATTTCGGAATCTCGCATACCGCTAAAACCGCCACAGATAATATAGCAAGCATTGGTTAGTTGACCCCAGTAGCGTTTAAAGTCCATTCCATTTTTTAACTTGATACTTGGTATTTTAGTGGCTAATGGTTCGACAAGGTCTTTAACTTTGCGGGGTTGTAACTCTTGAGCTGCGGAAATGTATTTTCGTTTATCGAAGCTACCATCTTCACCCATGAAGGAATAACGGTTCCCTTGCTTTATTTTTTCTTCAAGATTACGCACCCCCTCGTCATAGTTATGCTGTAGAGACTTCTCAATATCTAAAATCAATTGTCTATGTGGGTGAGCACTATTGATCAGTTCTATAGCCTTTCCATAAATGGCATCACATAGACGTCCAGGTATAACAAGAGTTTGTTGTGCTTCATTTGAATTTATCCGTCTTGCTTCAATATTTGACTTTATTGGATTAAGGCCAAGCTCAAGTTTGTGCCATGACTCATCATTTATGGCGGTATTTATTGCCACGAAAGTAGACTCGATGGTTCCTTGGGCATAGCTACATTTTTGCAAGAAGCGCTCAAACTCAGCCCAAACAACAGGTGAGCCAAGATCTTTCAATGAATTATAGTTACTCTCCATCAAGAAACTATAAGCTACCTTTATACTACTTAGTCGAGTGCGAACACTTGAGAACTTTACTGCTTTTTTTTGTTTAGGGCTTTTATTGAATAACCAGCCAAAAGTCAGCAACTTAAGTTCTCGCTGTAATTTAGGAGCACATTCAAATTCCTTTGTGTTTAGATTGTTCTTATCTTTCTTTCGAGAGAAAGGAAAGCAATCCCAATTGTTTTGCCCAAAGGTAGCAGTAACGTTGCCCTTTTTGTCTTTGCAGATGACGACTGCATCTAACTCTTCAAATCGTCCCTCATGGCAGAGTGTAACTACGTCAACGTCTTCAACTTTATGTTGCTGTGGAAAATCGGGTAAATAGAGCTTAGATGTATCCACTATCCTACCTCGGCCATTGAGTTTGGAATTAACCCTAAAACGGAATCACTGTCATCCCAAGCGGGGTGGTAACCATCATCGTCGAGCTTGGTTTCTGCCTGCCTCAATAACCGCTTATTGATGTTCGGCAGTATTTTTTGCTTAATGAACTGCACGATATCCTCAAAGTTTTTTCGGTAATGGCTGGCATCTAAATGAAGGTAAAGTGACTCCTCAATGCAGGCCTTGAATGAGAGAAGACACCAGATATCTGAGACCGACTGCACAATGATTTGGTCAGGGCAGCCAAAGCACCCCAGTAGGTCGGCACAGGCTAATCGCTCCCCCTTCTTGGTAAGCCCTTGCGCTTGAGCTTTCTTGGTATACTTTCGTGACTTTTCACCGAATGGGGCAGCGCAGCTACCACCATTCGAGGTACGACTCAAATTGGGATGGTTAATCTTGTTCTCTTCCTCTATGACCAGTACCTTAATATTGAGGTTTTCTTGTGCTTGCTGAGTACTAACCCCGCTCTTGATCTGCTCCTCCCGAATTAACAGCGTATCTTGCATCATGCCGTTATTTATCTGCTTATTTCCCTCGCTGTAGTGACGTCTGCGGGTGTTGGGCGTGTTGTTAAGCATGAGGTTATTAATCATTTCTCCTTGATGATATGAGGTTAATTGAGAGCCTGTCTCTCTAAAACGGCTAATGACAGGACGTAATCGTCGTCCTAGTTGGTCGGTAAAGCTAAAGTGTTTTTCAACCCAGATTTTTGTGAAGGCTTGTAGTGTTCTCGATGTTAAGGGTTTTGCTTTTTGGAAGGTCACTGTTTGGATCAGTGTGGCGTCGTTATTTGCATTTATTATTTTTGAAGCATTAATTAGCTTATCGAAAAAATCTAATGCATATTTGGGTACTTCCAACTCATGAGCTCCCATCTCAACTTGGATAGTTTTAAAAGCACGACGCTTGAATGCTGGCATGGTGTACCATGCTTCCCCCGTAGACATTGAAGCGTTATTTGGTTGTTTTAGTTGAAGTAAATTACTGGTGTTAGTATAGGTGTAATACGCCAAAAGATATGTAGCTGCACTCATCATTTTTGAAATACCGGCACACAAAGGATACACCTCGCCTTTCCACTCAAATGTCATCGTAGGAACGACTCTCCATGCATTAATATGTTTGTCAGGAGCTTCGATAAACTGCTTGTAAGTCTGTTTGAAGACTTGTCTTAAAAAGGGGAGAAGTTTGTTTAAATCACTGCGCGTATACGATTCAAAAGATTCAGTATCTCTGCTATCCATTATCACTACATTATCAAAGTAGCTATGTGGTAACTCTAGATACTGCGTAAAGAGTGCGTTCATTTTGCTATGCTTTATCTTATATGTACTGCTCTTTAGTACTCCCAACATGACGTTGTTTTGCAGTTTAGACATATACTGTTCAAGTGATTTTTGGGTAAATGCTGGCGAATTAATTGCGTCGCATAACTTGAGGTACCTAGAGGTTTCCAAGAATATGGAGTGGAGCCAACAACTGCTACTACCTTCTTCAATTTTTTCATCAAATCGGTCTTTTAGCTGAAAGATGAAACTTTTTCGACCAGCATCTTCAAACTGCTCTCCTCGTTGTAACCGCTCAGTTTTAGGAACCCCTTTGAAGAAAAAACGATTGAAATCGGCGAGACAATTTTCACCCATAATGCTTAGATTAATGCATAGCTCAGGCTTCCAATTACTTAGGTAAGTGAGGTTACTCATCGTCATCTCCTAGCGCTTCGTGCATGATGCTATCAAGGATGCCAAATTTCACCTTGAAGGCTTCTTTGCGTTTTAAGTAACGCAAGTATTTCCAAGTGGTACTTTCGTCTTTATGTCCCATCCAGCTCATTAGCAGCTCCATACACTCAGTTACGGGCAAATTCGCCGCTAACATATCATTGAGTCGATAAGTGCCATAAGTGGCACGTAAATCATGGAAGCGATGGGCAAATGATGGCTCTGCCCGTTTTATTTCTGCCCTGAACTCAATCCATCGAGCTTCAATGGATTTACCCGTAGCAGGATTACCTTGTTGGCTAACAAAAAGTGGTTCGTGACGATCACAACGCTCTAGTATTTCAATGGTCTTTTGGGTAAAGCTGACAGCATCGCTTTGTAATTGTTCGATTTTCTCGTTAAGCCTAGTAACACGCTTAAGGCGGCGTTCTGAAACTCGATACTCATTCAATGATTGGAGCAAGTCCGATGAAATCTCGACAGTCCGAGTTTTTAGGAACTTGGTTTGTACGCCTGTAGAGCGGGGGCATAACAGAATTTCAAAGCGATGTTGACTCTCAGCAAGTGGAGTTGCAGTATCTAACGCATCTAGTGTTAGGGTTGCTACTTCTTCAACCCGCATGCCTGTATCAGTCGCTAGCAAGGCTTGTAAGCGCAACTCTTCAGACGTTTGTGGAAGGTACTGCGTTAAAATACCAAGAGCATCACGGCTTAAGGGGGATAGTGGCCTGATGTTTCTACTATCTGCATCCCTCGGTACTTTTATGCGTAAATCACTGGTCTCAACAATGAAAGTTGGAGAGACGTGGGCAAGCATCCCACGATTCTGAACAGAGACGAACTCCATTTTGAATGGAGCTTCCTTCTCACTCTTTACGCGTAAGTAACCATCATGCATTAGCCACTTATAATAATTGACGATTTGGTTCATACGAACACTGGCAGTGCTGTATGCAAGCTCGCCTTGCTTTATTTGCTTGAGCAGGTGAGAGCGGTATAGGTAAGTCGGTTTGAGCCTCTTTACTGGTGGGAATCCATCCCAGCGAAGTTCCTTGTCCTCAAGAAATTGGTAATAGGCACGTAGAGCCTGTGCGCAAGGAGATAAATCTTCTGCTTTCTTTACAGCCTTGAGATAAAACAGGTAGCTATTGGCTTCGTGATTGAATACACCATCTTGCGAAAAGAGGGTTGGCAGCGAACCGATATTGTCATTGGAAGGGAGGCAATGGAATGTACCATTGTCCAGTTTTTGTAGCTCAGTTTCTTTGAAAACATCGCTGGAGTGTACAAGGTAAGTCATAAATCATCCTGAAAAATATCACTGCCCATGTATACAGTATGGACAGTGATTGATTATTTTCCAGATTTGTTTACGTGTGTAAGATGTTTTTCCTACACTAACCCCTCATGGTAACAAATTCTTCCGAACCAGTTGGGTGAATCGCGACGACAGAATCAAAATCTGCTTTGGTTGCGCCCATCTTCATTGCTACGGCAAAACCTTGGATCATTTCATCAACCGTGAAACCAATGCCGTGTAGGCCAACGACTTTCTCATCGTCACCGGCACAAACCAGTTTCATCTTGCATGGTTGACGGTGTGACGTGACTGCGGTGTACATCGCAGTAAAGCCAGAGGTGTACACTTTCACATTGTCTTCGCCGTATTGCGCTTTTGCATCTTGCTCGGTTAAGCCAATGGTGCCGATTGGTGGGTGGCTAAATACTACGGTTGGCACTAGGTTGTAATCCATCTTAGCGTCGGTTTTACCGTTAAATAAGCGCTCAGATAATTGACGACCGGCTTTAACGGCTACAGGCGTTAGTTCAATCCCGCCTTCCATGATGTCACCCACACAGTAGATGCCTTTAACGTTGGTTTCTTGGTATTCATCCACTTTGATATAACCGCGATCGTTAGTTGCAACGCCAGTCACATCTAAGTTAATGGCATCGGTTGCTGGATGACGACCAATTGCCCAAATTAGGGTATCAACGTTTTGGCTTTCACCATTTTCTAGGTGAAGAGTAATGCTACCGTCGGCTTCTTTTACCACTTCTTTCGGTACAGAGTTAGTGTGTAGCGTAGGGCCTTCGGTGTTCATCACTTCAACTAAAGTATCGACAATCATAGGATCGAAGCTACGTAGTGGCGATTCTTTACGAACAAATAGGTGAGTCTCAGTGCCTAATGCGCTCAGTACGCCAGCAATTTCAACCGCAATGTAACCTGCGCCTACCACAGCAACACGTTTTGGTTGTTCGTTTAACTCGAAGAAGCCATTTGAATCAATGCCGTGTTCAGCGCCAGGAATGTTTGGAATGGTTGGACGGCCACCGACAGCGATCAGAATATGATCAGCCGTGTATTGCTCGCCATTAACTTCAACGGTTTTCTCATCGACAAACTTAGCAAAGCCGCGGATAACATTGATTTTGTTATTGCCTAATACGCGGTCGTAAGATTGGTGAATACGGCCAATATAGGCTTGACGGTTTTCTACCATTTTGGCCCAGTTAAAGCTTTTTAGCTCAACATCAAAGCCGTAATCTTTTGAGTACAGGTTAATCGCTTCCGCTACTTGCGCGCCGTGCCACATCACTTTCTTAGGTACACAACCTACGTTGACACAAGTACCACCCAGATCTTGAGCTTCAATCAGTGCCACTTTTGCGCCGTACATGGCTGCGCGGTTAGCCGATGCAATACCGCCACTACCGCCACCAATACAAATGTAATCAAAATGCGTTGTCATTCTGTTCTCCGTAACCTGTTATGTCTGTCTTTATTTATTTAATGAGGGTAGCAGATGGATTATGCAACCCTAGTTCAATTTATTACTGTTTATTCTGGAACAATCCACTCAACTTTATGATGACCAGTACTTGGCGCGATTGCCTTCTGCAGCATAGGTAAAATTTCGGTCATTTGGCTTTCGAGTTTCCATGGAGGATTAATCACTATCATGCCTGATGCGGTCATACCGCGCTCAAGACTATCGGCAGAGACGCCTAATTCAATTTGTAAAATGTTACGAATATCGAGTTTTTTAAGATCGGCAATCATGTCATCAATCGTATGACGATAAACCACAGGATACCAAATGGCATAAATACCGGTCG
The DNA here is from genome assembly GCF_000426765.1 of Vibrio litoralis DSM 17657. Taxonomy (GTDB): domain Bacteria; phylum Pseudomonadota; class Gammaproteobacteria; order Enterobacterales; family Vibrionaceae; genus Vibrio; species Vibrio litoralis. The sequence goes on from NZ_AUFZ01000019.1 coordinate 33,518, forward strand.
CCCAGCGTTTATGGCTTTGTGCAATGGCTCTCACCACATCTTGGTATTCGTGAGCCAACTCATAAGGCGGATCGATTAACACTAAGCCGCGACGCTCTTTCGGTGGCAAGCTGGCTTTTAAGTGCTCAAAACCGTCTTTTTGATGAATGCTCACCTGGCGATCGCGATGAAATTCTTGCTCTAAAAGCGGATAATCACTCGGGTGAAGTTCTGTTAACACCATGCGGTCTTGATTACGTAAGTGAGCACGTGCTACGCGTGGAGAGCCCGGGTAGTAACGCAGTTCGTCACTATCATTTAGAGCTTGGATTGAATCTAAGTAGCTAGTCACTTCTTCAGGTAAATCTTGTCCCCAAATGCGCGCGATGCCTTGTTTGTATTCACCGGTTTTTTCTGACCATTCGTGAGTTAAGTCGTAGCGACCCACACCAGCATGCGTATCATGGTAAACGAACGGCTTATCTTTTTGCTTTAAGGCATTCAAAATTAAGCTTTGTACTATGTGTTTTACCACATCGGCATGGTTGCCAGCGTGAAAACTATGGCGATAACTCAGCATGGTTTATCTCTTGAAATTGGGTCAATATTACCGTCTATGATACCGAATATTATTGAGCCTTGCCTGATAAAAGAAAGCCCAAAGCAGTTTTTACTTTCAGCGCCATTGAAATCTAGTGAGTTAGCCTACATTTATACCTAAAGAAAAGTTTCTAAATATAGAAGAATCACTATCCCCAAAGTAATTGGAGTTACAGTGAGGCGACAAGTGAATGAGGCCCCATGAGCTTAGCTTGCCTAAGTGATTGGGGCGAATGAGCGCCGTCAACAAAGCTGCAACTTCAAGTACAAAGGGGATACACGAATTAAGGAAAGCATTCATGTTTAATCCGTTACTCTTGTTCGTCGAATCTAAAGATGGTTTACCACCGTTTTCTCAAATTAAACCAGAGCATGTCCAACCTGCTGTAGAGCAAGCAATTGCTGATTGCCGCGCTCAAGTTGAAAAAGTACTTGCTGGTGGCGCAGAACCAACGTGGGATAGTCTTTGTGAACCATTAACGGAAACCGATGATCGTTTAAGTCGTCTTTGGTCACCGGTCAGTCACTTAAACTCGGTTCAAAATAGTGAAGAACTACGTGAAGCTTATGAAGCCTGTCTGCCACTATTGTCTGAATACGGTACTTGGGTTGGTCAACATAAAGGACTGTACGAAGCGTATAAAGCGCTTAAAGCCAGTGATGAATTTGCTAGCCTCAATACTGCGCAACAAAAATCGATCACCGATGCATTAAAAGATTTTGAATTATCGGGTATTGGTCTACCTGCCGATCAACAAAAGCGTTATGGCGAAATCAGCAAACGTCTATCTGAACTTGGCTCTAAGTTCTCGAACAATGTGCTTGATGCCACCATGGGTTGGACTAAGCACATTACCGATGAAGCAGAATTAGCCGGTATGCCAGAATCTGCAATGGCGGCAGCAAAAGCCAATGCAGAAGCGAAAGAGCTAGACGGTTGGTTACTAACGTTAGAAATGCCATCTTACATTCCAGTGATGACGTATTGTGATAACCAAGCATTGCGCCAAGAAATGTACGAAGCCTTTGTGACTCGCGCGTCTGATCGTGGTCCAAATGCGGGTAAGTGGGACAACACAGAAGTGATGGCGGAAGAATTAAAACTTCGTCATGAAATCGCACGTCTGCTTGGTTTTAGCTCTTATGCTGAAAAATCGTTAGCTACCAAAATGGCAGAAACCCCAGCGCAAGTTTTAGAGTTTCTTAATAACTTGGCGACTAAAGCCAAACCTCAAGGTGAGCGTGAAGTTGAGGAGCTACGTCAATTTGCTGAGCAAGAATGTGGCGTCACTGAATTAAACCTGTGGGACATTGCATACTACAGCGAAAAGCAAAAACAAAAACTGTTCCAAATTTCCGATGAAGAATTACGTCCATACTTCCCTGAATCAAAAGCGGTATCTGGCTTATTTGAAGTATTAAATCGCGTCTTCGGCATGACAGTGACTGAAAAAACTGGCGTTGATGTTTGGCATGAGTCGGTACGTTTCTTTGAAATCACCGATAGCCAAGGTCAATTGCGCGGTAGCTTCTACTTAGATTTATACGCTCGTGAACACAAACGTGGTGGCGCTTGGATGGATGAGTGTCGTGTACGTCGTACGCTGGCTGACGGTTCAACTCAATCGCCAGTGGCTTACTTAACTTGTAACTTCAACAAGCCAGTGGGCGATAAACCTGCCTTGTTTACGCATGATGAAGTGGTGACTTTATTCCATGAATTTGGTCACGGCATTCACCACATGCTAACTCAAGTTGAAGTGGCAGCGGTATCGGGCATTAACGGCGTTCCTTGGGATGCAGTTGAGCTACCAAGTCAGTTCCTAGAAAACTGGTGCTGGGAAGAAGAGGCGCTATCGTTTATTTCTGGTCATTACCAAACGGGTGAGCCGTTACCAAAAGAAATGCTAGATAAAATGCTTGCTGCGAAGAACTTCCAATCGGCAATGTTTATCCTGCGTCAGTTAGAGTTCGGTTTATTCGATTTCACGCTACATTCACAATACGACCCAGAAGTTGGCGCGAAAGTGCTAGAAACGTTGGCGGATGTGAAATCCAAAGTCGCGGTATTACCAAGCCTAGAATGGAACCGTTTCTCGCATGCCTTCAGCCATATTTTCGCTGGTGGTTATAGCGCGGGTTACTACAGCTACTTGTGGGCTGAATTGCTTTCAAGTGATGCTTATTCACGTTTTGAAGAAGAAGGTATCTTCAATAAAGAAACCGGACAAAGCTTCTTGAATAACATCCTAGAAATGGGTGGCAGTGAAGAGCCTATGGAGCTCTTCAAACGCTTCCGTGGTCGTGAGCCGAAAATTGATGCGTTATTGCGTCATGCGGGGATTGAGGGATAAAATAAGAAGGCCTGATAGTAAAATATCAGGCCTTAATTTTAACTTTCTGATGGTGCTCCTCTAAGGTTTGAGCGACGCTGAAAAGCATTAGCCGTGTATTCGTCGTGTTTTGCTATCCATGCTTTCATTAAAATATAGTAAGACATCGCTCCTGCTATCGTTCCTACAAACCATGAAATATCGATAAAGATTAACGCCAAGATTGCACCAACTAGGCTAGCAATCAAAGCTGCAGGATTAACTTTCTTCCATTTTGAATACATCTCACCTTCATATAATGCATCAGGTTCATAATGTCTTTTATGGATAACAAAGTAGTCGACTAACATAACCCCTAATAATGGCCCCATTAGTGCCGAAATACCCGCCACAAATAATAGGAAGAAATCAGCTTGCATGATGAGCCATGGGAAGGTGAATACCGCAAGTATGCCAATTATCGTACAAGCTTTTGCCCATGAGATCTTAAACACATCCATTGCAACAATCGCGGGTGGAATGATATTAGCTACAAGGTTAGTTGTGATTTGAGCTAGCGCAATAAAGAACAATATAAAAGCGCTCACAATCTCTGATGGAACATATTGGCTAATAACATCAACAGGGTTCCATAAACCAACCGCTGCTGCTCCTATGATCCCTATAAGAGGCATTAAAATACTTGGCGGTAAAACCCCTAAAATATGAATGTTCATATAAGTTGTTTGGCTGACGGTCTTTTTAGGAATGAAGCGGGTGTAGTCAGAAACATTTAAGAATAAGGCTGAAAAATTACCGGTAACAGCCGTAATCCCCAACCAAAAAGGTAGAGCCCAAGTGCCCGGGATATCACCAACCTCGCGGACCTTTCCGCCAAACTGATCAATGAATAAAAAGAGTAAGTAGACTAATCCAAACATAATGAAAATAGAGCCTATAATCTCTACCCATTTGATTGAATTCATGCCTCTAGCTGAAATCCAGATTTGAATTGCTTGGAAGGAGAAAAACCACACCCAGACGTTATCAAAACCAAAGCTTTGCATAACAATACTATTAATCGCTTGGGCACCTAACCAAGTTTGAATTCCGTACCAAAATATAGCGGGAAAGCCTCGTAAAAAACCGGGGATTCTTGATCCTATTAACCCGAATGATGAGCGTAATTGGACAATCATTGGGATACCGTACTTCCAACCAGGTTGACCATTAACCGCCAGCATCAGTGCGATTAGAATATTAGCGATAACTAGAACTGTCATCGCTTGCCAGAGGTTCATTTCTCCAAAAGGAGGTATTAAACTGGAGCCTAATAAAAAAGCACCGACCATGACCGCATCACCCCACCACATCGCGACGTAAGCTTTCGGGCCAAAAATTCGTTGTTCATTATCAGGAATTGCGTTAATACTTGTTTGTTGCATTGACATAAGTAATCTCCATATTACCCCACCGTCAATAGATAGCTATTTTTTAGCTTTCGATAAGTGAGTTATTTTTCTCTAGGGAAGTCATAGCTAATTGCTTTACTTGTGGATAAATTCATTTCGACTAACGATTCAGCAAATTTCATCCCGGCAATAACACCATCGACAACAGGAACGTTAAGACGCTCACTGAGTTGAGATGCCCATCCAGACATTCCACCACAACCCAAGATCAAGCATTCGCTTTGGTCTTTTTCTAATATCATTTTTGCTTTTTCATAAATGATATTAAGGGCGTTGTCTGAATCTTCTAATGCCAGTACAGGTAAATTAGCTGCATGGATACCAACACAGTTTTTATCTAAACCATACCGCTCAGCATTTTCCTTCAATATGTTTACCGAGCGTTGCATCGTAGTTAATACCGAATACTTGCGGCTAATAAAACTGGCGGCGTGTAGTGCCGCTTCTCCTATTCCGATTACGGGTACTGAAGTCACCTCTCGAGCGGCATCAAGTCCAGTATCGTCAAAGCAAGCAATCACAAACGCATCAATGTCATGGCTCTCCTTAATCAGTTGAAGTGTAAAGAAGCTCGCTTGTATACCATCGTAAGCTCCTTCAATACTTCTTACTCCTTGCTTAGGATTAGTTACCACCAGTTCCGTTTTGGGGTGGATAAAAGGTAGGCAAGCCTGTTCTATCCCCTTAGTAAAGGTTTCCGTAGTGTTGGGGTTTATGATCATTATTTTCATAATTCTCCTTATTATTAGGGCTAGGTTTCGTTTAACTATTACGTTGTTTTTCATTTTTGTATTATTTGTTTTGGTGTTGTTTTTATTTTGTACTTCATAGGTGATAAAAATGTATACAATGTGTTAAAAATTAAACCTAGAGGCGCAATGGGGGTTAGTACAGAAATGAAAGGCGATTGTGTGATATTGGTTGTCGTTTTTTTATTAAGTTATTGATTTATTATTCATCAATTACAATTAGAGGTGCGGCTGAGCGAGGCATTGAAGAAGTAGAGCTAATTGGAGTGATTGATTAAAGTCAGATCAAAGGTTTTAAAAAATTAATTGCTTTATTTTTTTGGATACAAGGAGGGCGGATAATTTATCTAAAACCGAGCCGCTTTGGTGCCAATAATGCCAGTATAAAGGAACATGGATACCTTCTCGGTCGGGGAAAATATCCACGAGTTTATTGGCAAAGGGCTGAGCTTGAATCATGGGTAAGATACCATAAGCTTGCCCATTTAAGATCATGTCGGCCAAGCCTTCGCTTGATGGGCAAATATGGTAGGGGAATTGGGTAGGTAAGCCCCATTTTTGAAATTGCTGTTTTTGCAGCTTATCGTCTGCGCCAAAAATCACTGCTGGAGCAATCTGTAATATGTCAGCAAGGTCTTGTTCCGATTGTGGTGTTTCGAAGTACTTACTCTTAAAGTCTGGTGAGCAATAAAAACGATACTCCATCGTGCCTAAATACTCACAACGAATGCCAGATAAGGTTTTATTCGAACTGCATAAACAGCCCATAGCTAACCCTTCTTCGAGGTGCTTTAAGCCTTCGCTTTGATCTTCAATTAAGATGTCGAACATTACATTATGTTGTTGATGGAAATCTTTGGTCGCTTTAAACCACCAAGTGGCGAGACTATCGGCATTGATGACAATTTTGAGTGGGTGGGAAACGCCGTCTTCACCGAGTAGATGATGCAATTCGAATTCGAGTTGCTTGACCTTCATGGAGTGATTAACCAGATTTTGTCCAGTTGGTGTGAGGGTTAAGTTCTTACCTCGTTGCACTAAAATGGCACCAACGCGTTGCTCTAGGTTAGTAATTCGTTGTGAAATGGCTGATTGACTAATATTGAGTTCTTGTGCTGCTGCTTCAAAACTTTTCAGCGCTGCAATTCTTTCCAGTGATTCTAATAACTTGTAGTCAAACATGCCCGCGCCTTGCTTAAGTAATTCTTATGAAGCTTTAATTATTTTAATTTTAACTTAAGTGTTTTGTAGCGCAATATTAGCGTACATCAAATGTGAGTGAACAATAATAACTAGGAATAGAAAACATGTTGAGTGTGGCACTAAAGGGAGCGTTTGTATCAGGTAGTCTCATTGTAGCGATTGGTAGTCAGAATGCCTTTTTGCTTAAATCCGGTTTGAAAAATAACTATGTGATGCTGGTGGCGACCATTTGTTTTCTGGGTGACATTTTACTGATCAGCACTGGCGTGTTGGGCGTTGGTGTCTTATTGCAACAAGCGCCTATTTTGACCGAAATCTTAACTTTAATCGGTATTGCCTTTTTATGTTGGTATGGATTTTTATCAGCAAAATCAGCGTGGCGTGGTCAAAGTCATTTAGATATTGATAACTCGGAAGTCAGTCGCAATTGGCTCAAAGTCGCGATGATGACACTGGCGATGACCTTTTTAAATCCGCATGTCTACCTCGATACGATTGTTGTGTTAGGTGGGATTACCTCCTCATTAAGTTTTGAAGAAAAGCGTTGGTTTTTGGTCGGTGCTTTAACGGCTTCTGCGATTTGGTTTTATGGCGTGGCGTATATTGCCAAAAAGTTGATCCCATTTTTTGCTAAGCCGAAAACCTGGCAAATTTTAGATACGGTGATTGCGGTGATTATGTTTTCGATAGCAGCGGGGTTGGTGAGGGGATTGGTTTTTAGTTCCTAGTTTTTAGGAGCGTTGCTCGGTGCTCGGGCACTACGTTGCTCGTAACTCGAAGTCGTGCGGTTGGGAAGTGAATTCATCATTCAAAAAAGCGAGGTAGGAGTGTCGTTTAGAATCTTCCCCAGAGATTCTAGTCTTTTTCTAGCTACGAGCAGCTACGCGGCCGAGATTCCGAGCCTCGAATGACGATATAAAAAAAGCTTCATCATCTACCGTTAGCTGGGAGATGAGAAGCTTTTGGTTAAGGGTACGGTTATTGTCGAGTCTCTTGGCTCTTAACTCGGATCTCGAGCGAAGCGTCCTCGAGACTCGTCACTTTTTTTATGAGAACTGATTCATCGTATTATTCTCACCCGATGCTTTCAGCGCTTGGTCACCCGAGAAGTACTCTTTGTGATCATCACCGATGTTGGAGCCTGACATATCTTGGTGTTTCACCGAAGCCAAACCTTGACGCAGTTCTTTACGCTGAACGCCAGCTACGTAAGCCAACATACCTTGCTCACCGAAGTAGTCTTTCGCCAAGTTATCGGTTGAAAGCGCTGCAGTGTGATAAGTCGGTAGCGTAATCAAGTGGTGGAAAATACCTGCTTGCGCCGCCGCATCACGTTGGAAGCTTTGGATTTTCGCATCCGCTTCTAGTGCCAGTTCAGAACCGTCATACACTTGGCTCATTAACTGGTCACGGTCGTAAGCGGATACATCTTGACCAGCCTCTGCCCACATATCGAATACTTGCTGGCGGAAGTTTAGCGTCCAGTTGAACGATGGGCTGTTGTTGTACACCAATTTAGCATTTGGGATCACTTCACGGATACGATTTACCATACCGGCGATTTGACCAATATGCGGTTTTTCGGTCTCAATCCATAGTAGATCGGCGCCATTTTGTAGCGAAGTAATGCAATCGAGTACTACGCGAGCTTCACCTGTATTTGGTTTAAAGCGAACCAAGCCATTTGGCAGGCGAGTTGGCTTAATCACTGCATCACCTTGTTTAATAACCATATCACCTGAGTTCAATTCGCTTAGTGATTGGATTTCAACCCCATCAATGTAAGCGTTGTATTGGTCGGCTAAATCGCCTTCGCTTTGTGATACTGGGATTTTTTGGGTAAGCCCTGCGCCTAGTGAGTCAGTACGCGCTACAATTACACCATCTTCCACGCCAAGTTCTAGAAACGCGTAGCGAACCGCGTTGATTTTCGCTAAAAAGTCTTCATGTGGCACGGTTACTTTACCGTCTTGGTGACCACATTGTTTCGCATCTGATACCTGGTTTTCGATTTGAATACAACATGCACCCGCTTCAATCATCTTCTTCGCAAGTAGGTAGGTCGCTTCTTCGTTACCAAAACCGGCATCGATATCGGCAATGATAGGTACTACATGAGTTTCGAAATTATCGATCTGCTTTTGTACCGCTTGTACTTTGACTTGATCGCCTGACGCTTGCGCTGCATCGAGCTCTTTAAATAGATGATTGAGCTCACGTGCATCGGCTTGTTTTAAGAAGGTGTACAGCTCTTCAATCAGCATTGGCACTGAGGTTTTTTCGTGCATCGATTGGTCAGGTAGTGGACCAAACTCAGAGCGCATTGCGGCGACCATCCAGCCAGAAAGGTACAAGTAACGGCCACGAGTCGTTTCAAAATGCTTCTTAATTGAAATCATTTTTTGTTGGCCTATAAAGCCATGCCAGCAACCTAGAGATTGGGTGTAATTGGCAGAGTTTTGGTCATAAGCATCCATATCTTCACGCATAATTTTTGCAGTAAAGCGTGCAATATCAAGCCCCGTACGGAAGCGATTTTGTAGGCGCATACGAGCCACATATTCCGGCGTGATAGCATTCCAAGTGCTTTGGCTCTCAATGGTTTTTTGCGCTTCAGTTAGTTGATGCTTGTAGCTATTTTGGGTTGTCGTGTTTGGCATAATGATTCCCTTCTATGTTTTCGTTGCTAGAGCGCTTCGCTTCTCGTGTTTCGTTGCTCGGACGCTCTGCGTTTTTCGTTATTGGATTTGGTATGTTTTTATCGTTTTAGGTGCGCTGCACTTCGATAAACGAGCAGCGTAGCGCCCTAGATTCGAGATTCGTTTTAACCTTTTGCCCAAACCCGATACTGATGCAGTAACGGTTCGGTATAGCCACTCGGTTGATTACGGCCTTGGAAAATCAACTCTCTTGCGGCTTGAAACGCTAGGCTTTGCTCAACATTTGGCAGCATCGGTCGATAACCTTCAGAGCCTTCGTTTTGTGCATCAACTATCTGTGCCATTTTGTGCATGCTGTCCATCACTTGCTCAGGGCGACAAACTTTGTGTAACAACCAGTTGGCAATGTGTTGGCTGGAAATACGCAAGGTGGCGCGGTCTTCCATTAATTCGACATTATTAATGTCAGGCACTTTTGAGCAGCCAATTCCCATCTCAACCCAGCGCACTACGTAGCCTAGGATGCCTTGAATGTTGTTATCGAGTTCCGCTTCAATTTGTTGTTGAGAAAGCGTTTCTTCTAGTAATTCAAGGGTTAATAAATCCGCTTGATTAGTCGGTGTGCGCTCAGCAATCATTTTTTGTTCGGCAAACACGTCTACCTGGTGATAATGCAAAGCGTGCAATGTGGCCGCGGTCGGCGACGGTACCCAAGCAGTATTTGCCCCCGATTTCGGATGAGCCACTTTGGTCGCCATCATGGCTTTCATTTCTTCTGGCATTGCCCACATGCCTTTGCCAATTTGTGCTTTACCAGTAAAACCACACGCTAGACCCACTTCGACATTGTTGTTTTCATAAGCTTCAATCCAGGTTTGCTGTTTAATATCCGCTTTCGGTTTAAAAGCACCGGCTTGCATACTGGTGTGAATTTCATCGCCAGTGCGGTCTAAAAATCCGGTGTTGATGAATACCACGCGTGATTGTGCGGCGCGGATACATTCTTTTAAATTAACGGTAGTGCGACGTTCTTCATCCATAATCCCCATTTTGATGGTATTCGGCTCAAGATCGAGCATGTTCTCTACACGTTCGAATAGCTCATTGCTGAATGCCACTTCTTGTGGGCCATGCATTTTCGGTTTAACGATATAAATGCTGCCAGTACGACTATTGGTCACGCGACATGCCTGTGGGTTCTTAATTTCAATCGCGGCGATAAGTGCCGTGATCACCGCATCAATTAAGCCTTCCGGCATATTTTTGCCTTGCGAGGTTTGCACTAAATCACTCGTCATTAGGTGACCAACGTTACGAACCAGTAGTAATGAACGGCCATGCAAGTTGTAGTCATCACCATTTTTATGGGTGTAGCTACGGTCGCAGTTCAAGCGGCGGATCTGGGTTTGATTGCCTTTGCTGATCGTGGCCGTTAGGTTGCCAGTGATTAGGCCAAACCAATTTTGATAGGCTTCAAGTTTGTCTTGGCTATCAACGGCCGCAACGGAGTCTTCAAAATCCATAATGGTTGAAAGCGCCGATTCCACTTGAATGTCATCTAAACCTGCAATGTCATGCTTACCAATTGCGCCTTTACGGTTAATGATTAACTCAATGTGCAAACAGTGGTTTTTCAACACGATAGAAGTCGGCTCTACATCAGGGTTACTTGAGGCAACAAACTGGCAAGGTTGTGCTAAGCCCGATTGACTACCATCAGGGAACGTCGCCAATAAGTGATGGAAATACACCGAATAGCTTTGAACGTCGTGATGTGAACCTTGTTTTAGTGGGAAGTTGTCATCTAAAAAGGTTTTAGCGAAATCAATCACATGTTTGCCACGAGCGGGATTGTATTTCTTACCCGCTTTTAATCCTTCCGATTGAATAATGATGTCGCTACCGTACGCCGCATCGTAAAGGCTACCCCAACGAGCATTGGCTGCGTTAAGTGCAAAGCGAGCATTTTTAATCGGCACTACAAGTTGCGGCCCTGCTAGTGTGGCAATTTCTTGATCAACATTTTGGGTGCTGATTTGGAAGTCGTCGCCTTGTTCAACTAGGTAGCCAATTTGTTGTAAAAATGCCTGATATTCGCCTTGATTAAATTGAGGGTGACTTTTGTGCCAATCATCAATTTGAGTTTGTAGGCGAGTACGAGTTTCTAACAATTCTTGATTCTTCGGTGCAAGATCATTGAGAAGTTGGCTGAAGTTAGCCCAAAATTGTTTTTGATCGAGACCGGTTAGTGGCAACACTTGTTGATTGACGAATTGAACTAGCTCGGCATTGAATTGGTGTTGAGTGGCTAATGTTGTCTGTGTGCTGGTCATTGGACCATCGATAGTATGTGCTAAGTTCATATTCATTCCCTCATGTTACGACTCGTTTTTGTAGCAGTGGCGATGATTTGATATTGGCTTTTTGACTATTTGTTTTTTGAATCACTGATCTCTCAATTAGTGACCGCTGTCTTAAAGTTGAACATCAAATGCTGCTTTTTCATCCTGTGACTAAAAGAATAGCGATAAACTGAATAAAATTTCACAAAGAAAATTACACAGTGTAAATTTTACAAATACGAGGTCAGGGATGAAGGCATCAAGTTCGTTAAATAGACAGTCACACTTTCTCGGTACCAAAGTTCGTAACTTACGGAAACGTAACGGTTTAACTTTGGAAGACTTATCATCACGTTGCATTAAAATTGACCCTGAAGACGCGCCTTCGGTGTCGTACCTTTCGATGATTGAACGAGGCAAGCGAGTACCAAGTGAAGCGATGTTGGATGTGATCGCACAGGTATTTCAAAAGCCGCTGCACTGGTTTTTAGATGATGCCAGTGAGGAGCAAGAAATCACCCCAGAAAAGGGCAGCCGTGGTGGCATTAATGGCATGGTACTTGAACCAAGCTTTTTGTTTTCTAATGATATTTTACAAATCGCCATTCCAGAAATGCTGTCGCAAACCGGCACTACCGGGCATCAATTTGCGCACCTTTTAATTCGTGCTCACCAAGAGCACCATCAAAACCATTTTCCTGATCTCGAAAAGGCGGCGGAAAAAGTCGGTCAAAAACGCATGCCGTTGTCGGTCGAGGATTTATTGGATATCTGCCAAGAGGTTGGGGTAAAAATTAAATGGTTTGATGAGCCATCACAAGATGTGGAGGATCTTCATGGGGTGAAGTCCAAACATATTGTCCGCTCTTATGCAGAAGCGCCGGGCGTGATTCGAATTAACCGCGCACTTAAAGCCACGCCAGAAAAACTTAAATACGATTTAGCAGTACACATCGGCCATAAAGTGTTGCACAACAGTGATGGTGAAAAGCATGTGATTGCTTCGGATAATCGTAATTTATCCACCTTAATGCCCGATCAAACACGGGATGTGAATAGCCTAGATTCCAAACATATTCTGCAAGCGTGGCGCGATTTTGAATGTTCATTTTTTGCTGGCGCGTTGTTGTGTCCGAAAGTGCCATTTCGTCAGTTGCTCGACCGCCATGGTTATGAGATCAGCGTGAGTAAATTAATCGGTGTGTCAGAGTCGGTGGTGATGCGACGTATGACCGCGGTTTCACCGTATCCTCATTGGCACTATTTCGATGCTTATAATCCGGGTAAGTTGAAAGCGGTTTATCGCGGCAATGGTATTCCTCTACCTTGGGGCAATATGCGAATGGTAGAAGATCCGTGTCAGCATTGGTCGGTTTTCCGCATGATAGGCATTCCGGGTAACACGCCAGTGGCGCAGATTTCCGTGCTGAATCAAGATGGTGTGCCGCATATTTATTGTTGTGAGTCGGTTAAAGTCAAAGACATGGCGGGCAATTATCATGTGTTGTGTTCGGGAGTCGATTTAAACCCAGCCCTAGAAGCACAAGGGGAAGATGCGGTTGCCATTGCCAGTGCTCTACAAAAAGAATGTGTGCGCAAAGGCGGTCAATGTGAGATCCCTTATCAAATTAAACAGCAACTACTCACCGTGGCGCGGATATTAAATATCAATTGGATTGAGCGTGGCATCGAAAATCAAGCGAGGGTGATTTGTTCGCGGGGCGGCATGTGCCCAAGGCAGCCGAGGTGTTACAAAGAGAAGTCCCTAGTTCCGAGTTCCTAGTTTCTAGGTGGTGGATTAAGGTTGACTAGGTGGTATAAAAAACCAGAAGCGCGCGTGGCGTTTCTGGTTTTTGTGTTTTTATCGCGACAGTGTTTTTCTAGAGACTAGGAACTAGCAACCTAGGGTCCGCTGTTTACGCTCCTACCACTCCACCATCTTCTCGAGTAATTTTGATGACAGTAGAACGTGGAATACCATCGATTGCCGAGAAACTATCGCTTGGGTGCTGGATGCCGACAAACAAGGTGCGATTATCCGGACTAAAAGTAAGACCGGTGATCTCACAACCAATTGGGCCGGTTAAGAAACGTTTGATTTCACCGGTATTAGGATCGCCACATAACATTTGGTTGTTGCCCATCCCCGCAAAATCGCCCGAGTTGGAATAGTTACCATCGGTTTGGATCCACAAGCGGCCAGCATTATCAAAGCCAATGCCATCAGGGCTGTTAAACATATTGTCTTTATTGATGTTATCGCTACCCGATCTTGGATTATCGTTTGAGTATTGCTCAGGATTACCGGCTAATACATAAATATCCCAGAAAAATTGGTCGGAATCATGGTTCCCATTTTTCGGCTGCCAACGAATGATATGGCCATAGATATTATTTTCACGTGGGTTAGCTGCGTTGATTTCTTGCCCCTCACGAACTCCGCGGTATTTGTTATTGGTGAGAGTACAAAAGACTTGCTCATTATCTGGATGAACCGCCACCCATTCAGGTCGGTCCATGGTGGTAGCGCCAACTTGAGTGGCCGCTTGGCGAGTAAAGATCAACACATCCGCTTGGCTATTAAAGCCATTTTCTGGGGTTAAACCATTCTTACCAAAGGTCAATTCAATCCATTCACCTTTGCCATGCATTTCACCGTCTTTTGCGGTAAATTTCGCCACATACAGAGTACCTTCATCGAGTAAATCTCGGTTAGCTTCCGGTTTGTGCGCTTTGTATTTGCCTTTCGACACAAACTTATAAATATGCTCACCACGCTCATCATCGCCAAGGTAGACCACCACTCGGCCATTTTTGTTGATGGTTAATGCGGCATTCTCATGCTTGAAACGACCTAATGCGGTACGTTTTTTTGGTTTTGAATTCGGGTTCATTGGGTCAATTTCAACTACCCAACCATGACGGTGATTCTCATTGGGCTCTTTTTCAATATCAAAACGCTCATCAAATTGATGCCAGTTAAATCTACCATTGCCCGAATAAATGCCATAGCGTGCATCTTCGGCTGGAACATCAACCTCGTTTTGACTACCAAAGAAGCCATTGAAATTTTCTTCACAAGTCAGGTAAGTGCCCCAAGGGGTTGCACCATTGGCACAGTTATTAAAGGTGCCGAGAACTTGCGTGCCGGTTGGGTCGGCATGGGTTTTAAGTTTATCATCACCAGCCGCCGGGCCAGTTAATTCCATTTCTGTATAAGCGGTGATGCGGCGGTTTAATCGGCCGTTGACATTGGTTGTCCAGCCTTGCGGTCCCTTGCTTAATTCAACAATGGATACTCCAACCGCAGCTTGTGATCGACGTACTTTATCCGCCGTCAGGTTTTGTCCTTGATCGGCGAATAAGCTGTCGTAATCGGTGCTTTCATTATTAACCGCCAGCACTGCGCGATCACGGCTCAATGGCAAAAATGTCATACCATCATTGTTATCACCAAATTGCTTTTCTTGATCCGCGGCAGAATTAAATTGAGAAAAAGGTGCAGCCGTTGGGTGAATTGCATCACCCCACGCAATAAGAGGTTCAGCTTGGTAACCTGTTGGAACAACGATGGTATCTAGTGTTGAGGTTGGGATTGCTTCAAATCCTAGTAATGGCTTAGCTTTCGGTGGGCGCACCATCGCATTGGCAATTGGTGAGGTGGCAAAAAAGGCCACTGAACTGCCCGCGGCGGCTGTTTGTAAAAAGCGACGACGGCTTAATCCATTTTCTATGATTTGCGAAAAATCTGAAGATTCGGTGGTTAAGTTATTGGAGTGATCACCGTGTTCGATATGACTCATAATTGCATTCCCTTATTTTTATATAGCAGTCTTATATACCTGCACACGCCCATTGGTAAGCGGCTTAAATGAAAAACAGGGCAAAGGCTAAGGGAGAAATATGAAAACTAGATGATGGTTTTTTTAACTAATTAAGTCACGAAGTCTGTGTGTGATAAACATGATGGTTAAGCGATAAGAGCGCCAGATGGCGCTCGAGATTGGCAACGTTTATGGATTGACGTTGCGATTAATAGGGTTTTGCAACGAAATGAGTGTTTCAGTGGATTGTACTTCATCAATCGCTTGTAGTTTATCGATCAATACATATTGTAGCTCTTCGATGTTTTTACACATCAACTTGACGAAAATATTATAGGCACCGGTAGTGTAGTAGGCTTCGACCACTTCATCTAATGCGTTGAGTTTTTCAATTGCCGAGTGATAATCTCGCGCCGCATTTAAATTAATGCCAATAAAGCAACATACGTCATAACCAAGTTTTTTGGCATTAACAATGACTTCGGTGCCTTCGATTACCTTAGCGGCTCTCATTTTTTCAACACGAACATGCACCGTGGCAGGGCTAACATCAAACCGTTTGGCCATCTCAGCATAAGGCGTTCGTGCATCTGCCATTAAAATTTGCAGAATCGCTTTATCAAGTTCATCTAACCGAACGTTAGGATCGGGCATGTTGATTCCTTTTTAGTGTGAATTGTTGTTTTATACTACGAATATAACAAACAAAACCTAAAATAGTTGGTAAGGTTGATAACATAAGTCATTATTATTTAAGCGAGTGATTACTCGTTTTTTTATTTAAGCACTGAACGGCTCAGTGTGATCTTATTATCAAAAACGTAGTTTGAACTGATGAATGTAGATTTTAGATATTTGATTACTTTGGCTCTTACCTTCGCGAGTAGTTTCGCTTTGGCAACTGACAGCGGCATAAAATCAAGCGTAGAGTCTACTATGCCTGAAACAAACTCAGTGGTGATCAGCCAAGCTCAGTCTAGCTCTGCTGGTATTCCTCATCCCAATGATATGCTGCAGTTTTTCGCCTATTTCACTGTGTTGGCGGTGGTTTTATTTTTGATTATTCGTCATTTTAAGCGTGTACGTATTACGGAAAATCAATCACAGCAAAATCAATATTTATTGGAAACGGTTTATGATTTAAGTCGACAAGCCATTGGGATTGTCGATGAAAAAGGGCTGTTAATCTCGAGTAATCAGACCCTGCAAGAATTGGTGTATGACCCAAACTTTGATTATGGCCACCCAGTTTGGAGCTATAGTGGCTGGGGGGAAGCAAGTGGTAAAAAAGTTGAGCAGGCGTTTCTCAAAGCACAGCAAGAAGGGCTGACCCGGCTTGAGGTGGAATTAGTAAGAACCAGTATTGGGCCAATTACTTTAGATTTAAGCATTAAAAAATTACCAGTAGTGGATGGCCATGATGAGCAATATTTATTTGAAGGTAAGAATATTACCGATCGAAAATTGGCAGAAAAACGCTTAATTGAAAATGAGGCCAAGTTTCGAAATTACTATCAATTGCAGCCGGTGATGATGCTGACTATTGATGAGCATGATTGCATCCAAGCAGCCAACAAGTTTACCTCGAAAATCTTAGGCTACGATAATCTGCAACTTTTAGGGCGAAAACTACAGACTCTCTACGCTCAAACCACCCAGATAAGTGCACTAGAAAAGCTACGTCAGCCACAAAAAAAACATGCCCTAGTGGCACGTCGTGAAATTCAATATATTGATAATACCGGTCAGTTAGTCTGGATAAGAGAAAATATCCGTCAAATCCCAGAAACTCGTCAGCTATTGATAGTCGGTGAAGATATTACCGAAACCCACCTGTTAGCTGAGCAGCTAGAATATCAAGCTTATCACGATGGTTTAACTGGCTTGTATAACCGATATCATTTTGAGAAACAGATTGTCACCGCTTTAAAGGAAGTGAAAGGTAACATACGTGCGCATGCTTTATTTTATCTCGATCTTGACCAGTTTAAATTAATCAATGATACCGTCGGTCATGAAGCTGGCGATGCGGCGATTGTTTATAGCGCAGAACTGTTAGAGCAGTTAATCCCAGACAAAGCGACACTAGCAAGAACCGGTGGTGATGAGTTTGCTATTTTATTGCGTGATTGCGATGAAGAAGAAGTGAAGCAATTTTCTCAGTCGATTCTCAAGGGCTTCAATCAAAGTCAGTTTATGTGGCGCGGCATTCACTTTAACTTAAACTGCTCGATCGGGATCCGTAAAATTGATTACACCGCAAAATCGGCGCAAGGAGTCTATGCTCAGGCGGATACGGCTTGTTATTTAGCCAAAGAAGAAGGGCGAAACCGAGCGCACTTATATAGCACTGATGATGAAAACTTCCGTCACCGTGAGCTGGAAATGGCTTGTGTTAACCAAGTCTATGACGCATTGGCCAATGACCGATTAGAGCTTTATGCCCAGCCGATTTTAGATATTACGCCATCGCCGAGTGATAAGTTGCACTTTGAAATATTGGTACGTTTGCGTGATCAGAATAATGAGCTGATGTCGCCGGGGATCTTTATGCCGGCGGTTGAGCGCTATAACCTGGCTCACTTGATTGATCGGGAAGTGTTTAAGCAAACGCTGGCCTGGTTTGAGGCGCGACCGGATGCGATTGATAAGCTAGGTCGTTGCTCGATTAACCTTTCAGGTCAGTCTATGGGCGATAAAGACTTTATTGCTTTCCTGATTGAGCTGCTGCAAAACACCACTGTACCGACAGAAAAAATCTGTATTGAAATCACTGAAACGGCTGCGGTCGGAAATATGCAACAAGCCTCCCAGTTGTTTACCCGCTTAAAGCAGCTAGGTTGCAAGATTGCATTAGATGATTTCGGTTCAGGCTTGTCTTCTTTTGCTTATTTAAAAACCTTGCCGTTAGATATCGTGAAAATTGATGGCTGCTTTGTACGAGATATGCATCAAGATGAAGTGGACTATATTTTAGTGCAATCGATTCATAACCTAGTTAAGCAGCTTGGTAAGCAAACGGTGGCTGAGTTTGTGGAAAATGATGAGATATTATCGTGCCTAATGGAGTTAGGGGTCGACTATGCTCAAGGCTACTTAATTAGCGCGCCTAAGCCATTAGAACAATTGGTAGAAAGTTTTATTGCTCAACCTGCTTCATCTTATCTTCCGGATCACGGATAATGCCGCGTCATTATTTGAATCCGTATAATTTTTGGAGTTTGTGTGCAGCTGAACCTATGTTGTGATAATCCTTCTCAGCAAGCTCAATTAGATGAGATTGCTGCACGTTGGCAACTTACCCATCAGCCTGATAGCGTTTTTGCTCTAGTGCTTACCGAACAACGTTTAGAGCTGCGTAAATTAGATGAACCTAAGCTAGGCGCAATTTATGTCGATTTAGCCGGAGGCGCAGTCGCTCATCGACGCAAGTTTGGTGGTGGTAAAGGTCAAGCGATTGCTAAAGCAGCAGGCTTAAATAAAGGTGCCACACCGAGCGTATTGGATGCCACTGCCGGATTAGGACGCGATGCATTTGTATTGGCATCGTTAGGTTGCAAGGTTCAAATGGTAGAGCGTAACCCTGTGGTTGCCGCTTTATTGGATGATGGTTTAACTCGCGCAAAGCAAGATCCTGAAATTGGTGATTGGGTCAGTGAACGAATGAGTTTATTACACGCTTCGAGTCACGATGCTTTGCAGCAATTAATGGCGAAAAGTGATTTCGTGCAACCAGATGTTGTCTACCTCGATCCTATGTACCCTCATCCTGAAAACAAAAAGAAAAGCGCATT
Organism: Vibrio litoralis DSM 17657; assembly: GCF_000426765.1. GTDB lineage: Bacteria > Pseudomonadota > Gammaproteobacteria > Enterobacterales > Vibrionaceae > Vibrio > Vibrio litoralis. The sequence continues at coordinate 52,453 of NZ_AUFZ01000019.1, forward strand.
AGTCAAAAAAGAAATGCGGGTGTTTCAATCTTTGGTGGGGGCGGATAATGATGCCGATGATTTATTAGAACCGGCACTGCAACTGGCCACTAAACGAGTGGTAGTTAAGCGCCCAGACTACGCGCCGTGGCTTAATCAACACAAGCCTAGCATGGCGATTGAAACCAAGAAAAATCGCTTTGATGTGTATGTTCTCAACAGTATGGTGACACAAAGCTGACACTTTCGAGGGAATTAACATGCGAGCATGCAGTCTGAATAAGAGTCGTCCCCAAATGATAGGGGTATTTATATTCAGACATTAAAAGGTGATTATGAAATTATCACAAGCTTTATTGACCGCTTCGTTATTCATTCCTTTATCTTCGCTTGCGGTAGCTGCCGAGCCGCAACAAGATGTCGCTCAATTACTACAAGATAAAATCGTGGTCGGCGAAAAAGAGTGGGTAATGGTTTTAGATACCGATCAGCGCACTATCGCCAAGATAGATACCGGCGCGACCACTTCTTCAATCAACGCTATTGATATTCATGACTTTGAAAAAGACGGCAAAGATATGGTGTCGTTTAAAATCAAAGCCAAAGATGATGTCAGTAAAGAAATCACCTTGCCAGTTAAGCGCTGGGTGCATATTAAACAATCTTCAAGCCCAGAAACCTCACGTCGTCCAATTGTTGAACTAGATATTAAGCTGGGCGATAAGACCTACACCACACCATTTAACCTGGTGGATCGTGACCACATGAGCTATGCGATTTTGATTGGTCGTTCTTTCCTCAACCCAGTTGCATTAGTGGATGTTGAACAAAAATATATCCATAAGAATTAATCTGAAAATCAAACCTTTGTCATAACTGCTTTCAAATACGAGTAATTTTCACTTGTATTTAATGATATTTAACCCTATAAAGAAATGAGAATCGTTGTTATTTGCCTTATCGTAATTGCGATTGGTCATTTCATTAGGGTGTGTAGTTATGGCAAAGTCTTTATGTAAATTTTCTCGCCGCGATATTAAAGACGGAAAAATCGACAAGTTAGTGTTGGATTCACAATTTTATTGTGGCTCTTGCGCTCGCACGTCGAATCAAAAAGGCGCACTATGCAAACCTGTCTCTCTTGCCAAGCTTTCTCAATCTAATCAACTCGATAAAAAAGTGACTCAAGCATTATTGCCTATTCAGGCGAGCAATGTACCTGACGTGATCGCCAAAGCTAAAGCGATGAAAGCGCAACGTGAATATAACCAGCAAGCAACCATCAAGGCGCTTAATAATGGCGTGAACTTAGTGGTGCCATCAAAAGTGATTGCTAAACCTAGTATTGAACCAACTATGCCAGAACTTGAGGCTCAACCTTTGCTTGCTCCAAATGAAATCAAACAACAGCTACAAACCTTGAAGAAAGGCCTAAAGGCACAGAAGAAACAACAGAAACAAATGAAAAAACTGCTGAAAAAGCAGCGTAAGTTAGCGAAGAAACATAAGAAAGTTTTAAAACAAGAGCTTAAATTGAATAAGCAAGAAGCCAAGATTGCCAAACAAGAAGCGCGTATCGAAAAACGTTTATCTAGCTTTAGCACAGTCGAGCCAATTCAGTTTCCGAAAAATATCACCGGCAAAGTGGTCGGCCTGAAATCACTGCATTAAGAAAGGCTTTTGGGTCGTCATGAAAGATAGTCATTACAGCCGAACCTAAACGAGATTAGAAACCTACTTATCTAGTGCTGAGCCTTGTAAATGTAAACTTGAGGCTGGTACATCTCCAATCTATGCGTCTAAATAACAAGCGCTCACAAATCACTCCTCCCTTTACCAATGAAAAATACTTGGCATCAAGATTTATAGCCAAAGGAGGGCGGAGGAGGATTGATGTGAGTAATTTATTTGTGCTCCATTCTTAGTTAGGATTGTAATTTTTCTCAATACATTAGGTATCCTTCTGAAAGGTAAATCACCTAAATGCTTTTAAAAAATCGTTATTAGAGTATTTTATGACAATAAATGAATTGATTCGCAGCGATCGTGTATAAAATTCATTTGGGTTTATCTGAGTTTATTGTTAATACTGTTATAAGTCTGCATTAAACTAAGGATGGTAAAATGTTGTCACGAGATAAAACAGGGCTTATCGTTGTAGATGTGCAGGGTAAGCTTGCACGCTTAGTTTATGATAGTGAAACACTCATCTCTAATTGCTCTAAATTGATAGCTGGGGTTAGAGCCCTAGGTTTGCCCATAGTTCTGCTTGAGCAAAATCCTGAGAAGTTGGGTAAAACAGTAGAGGAACTAAGAGTTTCCCTTGGTGAAGTCAATCCGATAACAAAGTTTACCTTCAATGCCTGTGAGTCTCCCGATTTCCTAACCACCATCAAAGATATAGATGTCGATACTTGGTTAGTTTGTGGCATTGAGGCGCATATATGTGTGTACCAAACTGCAAAAGGATTGGTTGAATTAGGCTTCAATGTTGAGCTGGTTAATGATTGTGTTTCCTCTCGTACGCTATCAAATGTCCAATTGGGTATTAATCGGTTGAAGGAAAGTGGTGTGGAAATATCGGGGTTAGAAATGTGTTTCTACGAACTTGTAAAAGACTGTAGGGCAGCTGAATTTAAGCAGGTGCTAAGTTTAGTTCGTTAGAACTCGCCTTATAACAAATAAGGATAGGTATCGCGCAGCTAACACCTTATCTGGGTGTTGAGCAAGCCCGAAACTGCTTATTATTGTAAAATGAAGAATTTATGGGTATCTAGCCCAATAAAAAGAGTGGTATCGTTTTTCATGCTAGCCTCCTAATTTGGTTCTTTAGCAAACTAATTATGGCTCTGGCTTCGCTAACCCACGAAACGGGAGGCTAGCACCTTCGTGGGAGTCATTATGTCTACTTTCCCATACATCAACTAATCCGTAAGTTATTGAATTAGTAAGATCGGGAACTCAAAACAATCCGATGGTCTATTTAGTTGATTCATTTCAGTTGAGCATACTGCATCACCAACTCAGCAATGCTTTTGGCGGAAAACTTCTTCATTAAATTCGAGCGGTGGACTTCGACCGTTCGCACTGCGATACATAACTCCTCGGCGATTTGCTGATTCTTCATTCCTTGCACTACCAATCCTAAAATAGCCTGTTCTCGCTCTGTTAACGATTCAAATGCCTTTTGTATAGTCATTGCTTGGGCAGCTTGCTCAGAATAGTCACACGCCTTATTGATGGCCTCTACCAGTACCTTGCCATCTACTGGCTTTTGTAGAAAATCCACCGCGCCTTGCTTTAACGCTTCAACCGCCATGGGTATATCGCCGTGGCCGGTTAAATAAATCACGCCTAATGGACTATGTTGTTGCTGCAACAGTTGGTGGACTTGCTGGCCTCGCATACTTGGCATGCGGCTATCGAGTACTACACAACCTGCCTGATCGAGTTTTGCTTGTTGGAGAAAGCTTTCACCATCGGAAAAACATTGCACTTGGTAGTCAAATTCTTGCAGCAAGAAGGCCAGAGAATCGAGCACGGACTCATCGTCATCAACTAGGTAAATCGGCAATTGAGTCATAGTGATCCTTTAACTGTTTTGTTGATGGCTAGAAGGTTGTAAATAGGGTAATTGAATATGCGCTTCACACCCGTGTGGCTCAATAGGAGACAAGGTAAAATGACCATGATGATGTTCAATAATATCGTGGCAAATCGATAGCCCCAAACCTAGTCCTTTTTCTTTGGTACTGACAAAGGCGCTTTGCAATTCGCTAATAGGCTGAACTAAGCCTGCGCCATTATCACGCAGATAAATATCCAACTGTTGCTCGGCATAATCAATGACTACCTCAATGCGGTTAGTCAGCTCTTGAGGGTAGCTGAGACAAGAATCGGCAGCGTTATTGATGATATTGACTAACACTTGCTGTAAACCTACCGCATCAGCATAAATCTCTCTCGGGTTGCCATTTGTGACGACTTTGATTTGTATGTTTTTATCCGTTAAGTCGTGGCTGAGTAGGGCTAACGTGTCATCGATTAATGCATTGATGTTTAGGTTTTGCTTAGCCACTGTACGCTTGGTGATGAGCGTTCGTAAGCGCTGCACAATTGCATCAACTCGCACCACTTGTTGCTCAATCTTATCCATAATTGGCGTTAGGCTGGTGGCATCCGCGCCTTTTTCAATCCGCAGTTTTGCCCCTTGGCTGTAATTGCGAATCGCCGAAAGGGGCTGATTAATTTCATGGGCCAGATTAGTACCAAGCCCGCCAACAATCGCTACCCGCTGGGCATGTTCTAGCATTTGGCTTTTTTGTTTTAGTTCGAGCTGCGCTTGATTGAGGAGTTTCTGGTTGCGGTTAAAACGAAATTCTAACCAAAAGTGATAAATATTCAGCGCGATAAATAAAATCGCCGCGCCCCAAGCCCATTGTTGATGCTGTTTTAGCCACATTAAAGCCTGTTGCCACCAAGGGGTTTGCTGTGGGTGAATATTTAAATCACGATACATTTTTACCACGCTCAATGAACTGATTGGCGATGACCAACCATGTGATTTAGCGGCAACCGCGGCAGGGTTATCTTTGGGTAGATTTAATAACGCTTGAGTAACGGCGGTGGCCATCTCTTCATTGGCTTTGCTGGTTTTGGCAAATGACCAGTTGGGATACAGCGGGGTCGACACTGCGCAAGGAAAGTCTTGCGGGGCGCTATTGTTGACCACCCGAAATTGCGATTTATCGATCAAGCCTTCTTTATCCATATTTTCTAATAAGCATACCGGAGTAATTGCTACGTCGGATTGATGATCGCGTAGGTGATACAACATGGCATCAATCGGAAAACCGAGATAATCGATTTTTTTGAAGAATAGGCTCGGGTCTTGTTGTTTGGATTTTAAATACTGACTTAAGGTGAGAAACCCGCCAAACGCATCCGGTGAAACGGCAACTGCGTGACTATTTTGCAAATCTTCTAGGTCGATAAACGGACTGTCATTTCTGACGACTAAGGTACTGCCGAGCGCTTGATTGGTGCCATTAGGCCACGGGCTTTTTAACGTTGCGATCCAAGATAATGGATACTGCCAGCCGAGCTTGACTGATTGGCCGGGATTGGTGATCACAAATTCTGCGCTGTTGGTTGTGATCACTTCTTCCATTTGATCTAGGTTTCTCGGCCGTAGAGAAAATTGGTATTGAGGTAATTGTTGGTTAAGCCAATCAATAGTCGGTTGCCAGCGCTGTATCGCTTGAGGATTACCGCGAGTCGCCAGTACGGCAACTTGAATCGGTTGAGCTATAGGTTGAGATTGAGGCTGTGAACTTTCCGCATGAGCTAAAGAAAAGTGGCTTATCCCGAAAATAATAAATAACAGGCGAAGCGGCCACCATCTAGTTTGAGTGAGTTGTGTGATGAAGCGGTTCACATGCTTTCCTCGTTTGAAATAGTTCGGGCAAAACTTGTTCTAGATCAAGTCAGGTTGGGTTATGTGGAAAACCACAATAGAGCAAAAAGTATCCATTGGTGAGAATACCCCTTAAGAGTTATCACCAGCAAGGTCAATCTCATGGATCAAACAAAACGACGCTTTCTCCGTGGTCTCGGCGCAGTTTCTGCCGGGGCTGCCATTATTCCGGTGGCGACTGCCGCTCCTATCATTCGTAATAACCAAGAGCCAGGCCGTCAAGGCATGAAGGGCAAGCGTTATGCAATGGTGGTCGACCTACGTAAATGTGTTGGTTGCCAAGCTTGTACTGTAGGTTGCAGCATTGAAAACCAAGCACCGATTGGTCAGTTCCGCACTACCGTTAAACAGTATGAAGTGACCTTGGATGATGGCTCAACAGCCAAGCAAGAAACCAAGATGTTCACTTTACCACGCTTGTGTAACCATTGTGAAAATCCTCCTTGTGTAGCGGTTTGCCCAGTACAAGCGACCTTCCAACGTGAAGACGGCATTGTGATGGTCGATAACAAACGCTGCGTGGCTTGTGCTTATTGCGTACAAGCTTGTCCTTACGATGCTCGCTTTATTAATGAAGAAACCCTCACCGCTGATAAATGTACTTTCTGTGCTCATCGCCTAGAAGAAGGTTTGCTTCCTGCTTGCGTAGAAACCTGTGTTGGCGGCGCACGTGTGATTGGTGATTTAAATGATGCCAATAGCCAAATTAGCCAGCTGATGCGCGAATTTAAAGATGAAATCAAAGTGCTGAAACCGGAAGCCGGTACCCAACCGCATGTGTTCTATATCGGTTTGCAAGATGAGTTTACCTCGCATATTGAAGGTAAAGCGGCGATTTACGATCCTCAAGGAGAGCACTAATGAATATCACTGAAATCTTAATTCCGTCTCAGACGGTGGCTTGGCTCCCGTGGGCAGTGCAATACTTTTTCTACATAGGCTCGGCTTATGCAGCGGCGATTTTGTTTTTCGCGAGCCTAGTGCTACGCGATAAGACCAGTCATACATTACGTGCCGCCTTGGCGTTATGTTTAGGTATTTGTGCGATTGTTGGCCCGTTAGCCTTAACCGCCGACTTACACCAACCGGGTCGCGCTTGGCATTTCTTCCCTCATTTAACCTCTTGGTCTTGGATGTCACGTGGCGCAATTTTATTGCCAATTTTCTCTATGTTAGCGGTATTAGCAGCGTGGTTATATCTACGGCCTGAGATTAGCAAGCTAGCCAATAGCGATAATAAATACCTTCGTCTTGTTGGTTTACTCACACTAGGTCAATGGCAAGCATCCGCTAAATTAATTACTGCGGTTGCTGGGGTAACGGTTCTTTCTGGCTTGTCGATTGCTCTGTACACCGGAATGGAAATCTACGCGGTTGTGGCTCGTCCAATGTGGCATCAACCTGCATCGCCTATCTTGTGGTTTGTGACGGCATTCTTTGGCGCGATTGGTTTTACTTTGTTCATTTTGAATTTAATGCCGAACCAAGATAAGACTATTGAATTGACGTCAACGGATATGAGTTTGTTGAAACGTTGCGTGGCAATTTGCTCAGTGTTGTCGTTAATTCTATTACCTATTTGGGTATCCAATGGCGCTTATATGAACTTACTGCAATACGGCAGTTGGTTTAGCAACCTAGTGTTAATGATGGCCGCGTTTGTCGCTTGTTTAGTGATGGCGATGCTAGTGATGCGTGGCCAGCAATTTAAGCGACTTTCATTACTGGCTTGCAGCGCACTTACCATTGCAACGTGTTGGGCGATTCGCTGGATGACCATGATTGAAGTGCAAACTTTGCCGAAATACGACCAAGGCCCGTACCCTTATGATTTGCCATTAGGCGCACCGGGTATGCTGGGGGTAGTTGGCATGGCGGGTTTATGGCTATTGCTGGCGGTGATATTAACCGAAGTAGTGCAATCTAAATCTGACAAGTCAGTTACATTAAACACTCCTTTATCAACTCAAAAGTAAGAGGTCATCATGGATAACAAACGTCGTAAGTTTATAAAATCTGGTCTTGCTGTTGGGGGCGGTGTTGCGTTTGCTGCAGGCTATTCTTCAACTGCCGCTCATACTGCAAAAGGTATTGTCGAAGGTACTGCTGGTGAGAAAACCAAACACATTCACTTTGGTAACTCACTTGATCCTGAATATCAGGTGAAGAACGGCAATCTAATCGCTAACCCAAAACAACGTGTTGCGCCATCTATGTGTTTTGGTTGTTGGACGCTGTGCGGGGTACGCGTTCGTGTGGATAATGAAACCGATGAGATTTTACGTATCTCAGGTAACCCTTATCACCCACTTTCCAGTGAACAAAAAATTCCATTTGAAACACCAGTTAAAGATGCCTATTTATCATTAACTGGTGAAGCGGGCATTGAAGGTCGTTCGACGGCTTGTGCGCGTGGTAATGCCATGATGGATGTGCGCACTAGCCCATATCGTATTACTCAACCATTAAAACGAGTTGGTAAACGTGGTGAAGGTAAGTGGCAGACGATTAGCTATGAGCAACTATTAAAAGAAGTGGTTGAAGGTGGCGATTTGTTTGGTGAAGGTCATGTCGACGGCTTACAAGCGATTCGTGATATTAAAACGCCGGTTGATCCGAATAACCCTGAATACGGCCCGTTAGCCAACCAACTGTTAATGACTAATGCGGGTAATGAAGGCCGTGATGACATTCTAAAACGTTTTGCTTTTAATAGTTTTGGTACTCGTAACTTTGGTCATCATGGTTCGTATTGTGGTTACGCATTCCGTGCGGGTTCTGGCGCATTTATGAATGATCTGGATAAATTCTCCCACATGAAGCCAGATTTTGAACATGCAGAATTTGCGTTATTTATTGGTACTGCACCAGCACAAGCGGGTAATCCATTTAAACGTCAAGCTCGTCAGTTAGCCAATGCGCGTACTCGCGGTAATTTTGAATACACAGTAGTGACACCTACTCTGCAAATGTCGACGAGCCTTGCCACGGGGAATAATAACCATTGGTTAGCCATTAAACCGGGTACCGATTCAGCTTTAGTATTGGCGATCATTCAATGGATGATCAGCAACGATAAATACGATAAAAACTTCCTTGCTCAGCCTAGTGCCGCTGCAATGAAAAAAGCCGGTAATGCCCATTGGTGTAACGCAACGCATTTAGTGATTGTTGAGCAAGGCCATGCGCGAGAAGGTAGTTTCTTACGTGCTTCCGATCTTGGTTTGGCTTTCAGTGGTGATAAATTGTCAGATGGCGATGCCTATGTGATTGTTGATCAAGCCTCTGGCGAGTTAACTCTACATACTCAAGACAAACCTGCGCAGTTGTATGTTGATCAAAAGGTCAACACGCCAAATGGTGAGATTGCGGTTCGTTCATCGATGCAACAACTCAAGCAAGCAGCGTTTGAATACTCTATTGACGAATTCGCTGATCTTTGTGGTATTCCTGCCGATGAAATTACTCAGCTAGCGGCTAAATTACATAAACATGGCAGCAAGTCTGTGGTCGATACTCATGGCGGCAACATGCACAGCAACGGCTTCTACAATGCTTTTAGTATTGTGATGCTTAATGCCATGCTAGGTAACATCAACAAAAAAGGCGGCATGAAAGCCAAAGCGGGTGGTTATCCTACTTCGGCTGCTGGCCCACGTTACGATTTCACTAAGTTTGATGGCATGGTTGCGCCGAAGGGAGTATTCCTTTCTCGCTCTAAATTTCCATATCAAAAAACCACTGAATATAAACGTCGTGTTGAAGCCGGTGAATCGCCATATCCTACTCGTGCGCCTTGGTATCCAATTTCCGCGCCTTTGCTTACCGAGCATTTATCGGCGGCGATTGATGGTTATCCGTACCGCTTAAAAGCTTGGATCAACCACATGGCGAACCCGCTGTATGGCGTACCGGGTTTAACCACGTTGTTGCGTGACAAATTGTGCGATCCGAAAGAGTTGCCTTTGATTGTTTCGGTGGATGCGTTTATCAATGAAACCACAGCAATTTCAGACTATATCGTGCCAGATACCGTGACTTATGAAAGTTGGGGCATGGCAGGTCCTTGGCATGATATTCCAACCAAAGCCGTTACTGCGCGTTGGCCGATTGTGGAAGCTCGTACAGAGAAAACTGCCGATGGTCGTGAGATTTGCTTAGAAACTTTCTTAATTGATATGGCGAAAAGCATGAAGCTAGGTGGCTTTGGTGATAAAGCGATTAAAGATGCGCAAGGTAACTGGCACGGCATTCATAATGCGGCTGACTTCTACCTACGTTCAGCGGCTAACCTTGCTTATGTTGCTGGTGGAACGCCCAATGCCAGCAGTGAAGATATTTACTTCTCAGGGCTAGAGCGTTTGCTGCCTGATATGCAGCGTGTGTTAAGCAAAGATGAATTCGCCAAAGTGGCCTTTATTTATGCTCGCGGTGGACGTTTTGAAAATGCCACTGAAGCCTACAAAGGTGATGTCATGAAGTATCAATGGCAAAAACCGGTGGCGATTTGGAATGAAAAACTCGGCACTTCGCGCAATACCATGACAGGTGAGTTGTATTCTGGTTGTCCAACTTGGTATCCACAAAAGCTGGCAGATGGCACGCCAATGGAAGAGATGTATGCTAAGCCAGAGTGGCCGTTTACCTTAACCAACTTTAAATCGAATATTCATAGCGCGGTATCTAACCTTTCACCACGTTTGAATTCGATTAAAGGTAATAATCCGGTTTATATTCATCCAGAAGATGCCAAGCAATACGGCGTGCAAACGGGCGATCAGTTTACGATTGAAACGCCAACGTACTCGATTAAAGCAACGGCAATGCTGGTGGATGGTATTCATCGTGGGGTACTCGGCTTTGAACATGGTTTCGGTCATACCGAGCTGGGTGAACGTGCTCATTGGATTGGCGATAAGCAACAGCCAGTGAAAATGAAATCGAGCGATGGGGTGAATATCAACGATATCGGCTTGATTGATCCAACCCGTGAAGGTAAAGGCGTGCTACTTGATTGGGTAGTGGGCTCTGCCGCTCGCCAGGCATTACCGGGTAAGATTAAGCTGTCTTAATTGAAAGTATCTTATAGTTAATAGTCTAGAACGAAAAACGGACGCACATTAATTTGAACGTCCGTTTTTTATTGGGGCAATATTTTCGTTTTTCGTTTTTCGTTTTTCGTTTTTCGTTTACAGGCTACACGCTATAAGCCATCGCTTTACGTTTCACCCAAGTCTCATTTACCCATAGCGACAACATAATCACGGCACCACCTAGTAACAAACGGGTTAAATCCACATCGCGATTCCAAATCACAATATTGACGATTAAGCCTGCCGGTACTAGTGCATTATTCATTACCGCCAGTGCGCCAGCGTTCACCAGACAAGCACCTTTATTCCACAAGAAATAGCCTAGTCCAGAAGCAATCAAACCTAAGTAGGTCAAGATTCCCCATTGTAAATTTGTGGTTGGTAGTTTGTCGCTATTGCCCATTAAAGCAAAAGCGATAGAAGCGACGACAAACGCACCAATATAGAAGTATCCAAACACGGTGCGTTGTGAGATCTCAACTTTGTTTTGCTCCATCACATGCTTATAGCCAACTTGTCCTAGGGCGAAACAAATATTGGCACCTTGTACCACTAAGAAACCATTGAGGAAGTTTTCATTGATACCAGCAAATTTAATAATCGCGGCACCGGCAACGGCAATTACCGCAGTTAATAAATACCAAGGTGAGAAGCGACCTTTTAGTAGATCATAAATCAGCGTCACATAGATAGGCGTGAAGACGGTGAATAGCAAGACTTCGGGCACGGAAAGTAGTAGGAAAGATTGGTAATAAAAGCAGTACATCAAGCCAAGTTGAATGCCGCCAATCGCCATTAATTTACCGATTAACTTTGCTGGAATGTTTTTGAATTTAAGGAAAGGAAGAAAGACTAAGCCAGCTAGGGCAATACGCATCCATACTGAAAACCAAGTATCAACTTGACCGGCAAGATAGACGCCGATCAAGCTAAATGAAAACGCCCACAGAAGAGTGACCGCAGAAAGATAAAACATAACTCACCAATTTAAATTAAATGTAAACTAAAAAATATTTATGGAGTTTACATTAATTCAAATTGAAAACACATTAGTCTTCTAAAGGTACGATCAGCATATCGACAGAAGTATCGTTAATCAGCTGGCGAGAAGTAGACAGTAGCTTGCTCCAAAAATCTTTATGGTGGCCACATAGCACTAAATCGACATGTTGCTGCTCAATCGCATGGGTAATTTCATTACATAAATCACCGCTAGAAACAATGGTTTCAGTAATTGGAAAATCAATGTTCTCTACTAAGGTTTTTATTTTTTTCTGTGCCGCTTCAAGCATGGCATTTTGCGTTTCAGCAAAGTTGATTTCCATGAAGCCGGTATACATGTCAGTGAAATTGACATCAATATGAATTAGCGACAATTTCGCGTCACAGGCTTTGGCTAATGCGGCGGCTTTATTGACGAGAATAACGCTGTCATCAGATAGGTCTACCGCTACAAGGATATGTTTGTACGTCATAATGCGCTCTCCAATTATCATTATTTCAGGGCTTTATTTTATAGATAAAAAGCACTGAGTCTGTATTGAGACTATCATTAACATAGCGCAAAAAGTGTTGTTTATCTCTCACTATTTCTCTCATTTTGAGTTGATAAATGACTTTCCATTTATGCAACAAACCATTCATTGGGGTGTATAGATAAATATGGTCGAGCATGGCTAGTTATCCCAAGCTGCTTCAAGATACCAACGGTGAATTCTGCATCTTGATGTTACTAGGGTATAGGCCGTGTTATAGTTTGTGGAGGTGTTTATAAAGAGTTTAAAGGAGTACAACATGCTTTCGAAAGCAATGATTGAGCAATTGAATGAACAAATTAACCTAGAATTTTTCTCATCTAATCTATACTTACAAATGAGTGCTTGGTGTGAAGATAAAGGGTTTGAAGGCGCAGCAGAGTTTTTGCGTAAGCATGCCACGGAAGAAATGGAACACATGCAACGTCTATTTACTTACGTAAGTGAGACGGGCGGACTACCAATTTTAGGGGCGATTGAAGCGCCAAAACATGAATATGCGAGCCTAGGTGATGTGTTCCGTGAAACTTACCAGCATGAGCAAATGATCACGCAGTGTATCAACAAACTTGCTCATTTAGCTTTCACTAGCCAAGACTACTCCACCTTTAACTTTTTGCAGTGGTATGTGGCTGAGCAGCACGAAGAAGAGAAATTGTTTAAAGGGATTTTAGACAAGCTAGAGCTGGTTGGTGAAGACGGAAAAGCATTATTCTTCATTGATAAAGACCTAGCTGAATTGGCAAAACAAGGTTCATCATCTGTAATGGCAGGTACTGCGGAAATTTAACCGCAGATAAAAGTAAGACGCTCACCATTATGCTGAGTGATCGTCTTTCTCTCCTGTCATACGTGATGTTTGGAGGGAAAGATGATCAGTGCAGATACATTACTAACCGCGTTAACCGTTGTGACTCTCATCAATTTAGTGCGTTACATTACCGCACTACGCGCACTCATTTTTATCATGAGAGAAGCGCATCCTCTTCTTTACCAGCAAGTCGATGGCCGAGGTTTTTTTAGCACTCACGGCAATATGACCAAACAAGTCCGTCTCTATCACTACCTCAAAGAAAAAGAATACCTACATCATCATGAAGATGTATTTATTAATAAGTGCAGTAAAGTCCGTGAGTTATTTGTTCTCACCTCAGGCTTGGCTATCTTGACACTTGTGATGGCGTTTATGGTTTAACTGACAACGACTCAGATACCACTTAAATGATGTGATATTGAAAGGATGTGCGTTAAAATCGCGCGTCCTTTTATTTTGCCTATTATTATACCCAAGTGACTTCAAGGTACGAGTTTCAGCAAGAATAAAACAAGCTTTAGGCAAGGCAAATTGAATATGAGCATAGTTATTCTATCTCTGTTCAATTTAACGTAGCATAAAGCTTGTTTTAACTTGCCCTTCGGGAGCTTCATCCAAACCTTTATACAGCGTCAGATTGGTTTGAAAGGTGCCTACATTCCTTCGCCAATCTTCCTTGCCTAAAGGTTTGGATGATAGCTCTGAATTCTGCACTTTGAAGTCATTTGGGTATATAGGCGAGCACAACAAGAGAAAGTAGTTATGAGTACTCATTATGATGTGGTGATTATCGGTGCTGGTGCAGCGGGCTTAATGTGCGCAGCGGAAGCGGGAAAACGAGGTCGCACAACCTTAGTGATCGACCATGCGAAAAAGCCAGGGCGTAAAATTCTGATCTCTGGTGGTGGTCGTTGTAACTTCACTAACTATGATGTCAGTGCCAATAACTATCTCTGCCAAAACCCGCATTTTGTGAAATCTGCGCTATCGCAATACACCAATTGGGATTTTATCAGCCTAGTGTCGAAATATGGCATTGAGTTTGAAGAGCGCGAACACGGCCAATTATTTTGTGTCGATTCCGCCAAACAAATCGTTGATATGCTCCTCAAGGAATGTGACTACCCAAATGTCTCACAGCGTTATCGTTGTGACATTCACGATATTGAAAAAACCGATAGCGGCTTTCGTTTTAAAGCCAACAACGATGAAATCACGTGTGAATCGTTAGTGGTGGCAACAGGCGGACTTTCGATGCCAAAACTTGGCGCCACCCCATTTGGCTATAAAGTAGCAGAGCAATTTGGATTGTCAGTGCTCAACACCACCGCTGGCCTAGTCCCATTTACGCTACACAAAGAAGATAAAGAAGATTTTGCCGAGCTTTCCGGTATTGCGATTCCTGCTGAAATTACCGCGCAAGATGGCACCGTCTTTAAAGAAGCGCTGCTGTTTACTCACCGTGGTCTATCTGGCCCATCGGTACTACAAATTTCTTCGTACTGGCAACCGGGTCAAACCGTTACCATCAACCTGATCCCAGAAGTGGATGTTTTAGAACTATTAACTCAATCTCGTGAAAAACATCCTAATCAAAGCTTGAAAAACACCTTAGCCAAAGTACTGCCGAAGCGTTTAGTCGAAGTACTGATTGAGCGAAAAATGCTGCAAGACAAACCTCTTAAACAGTTCAACCAAAACCAATTGCAAGCCATCGTTCAGCAACTACAACATTGGCAAGTTCTCCCTAACGGCACCGAAGGTTATCGCACCGCAGAAGTCACCCTAGGCGGCGTTGATACCAAACACTTGTCATCAAAAACCATGCAATGCAATAGCGTAGAAGGTTTGTACTTTATTGGTGAGGTGATGGACGTCAGTGGTTGGCTAGGCGGCTATAATTTCCAGTGGGCATGGGCCTCAGGTTTTGTTGCTGGGCAGTGGGTGTAAACGATAGCTTTTTAAATATCGAATGGATATTAAACAACATAAGAAGCCTTAAATCGGCCACTTATGTTGTTTAAGTATAGTCAAAAAATTCTTACTTGGTTGTTATCTGATAATACTCACAAGCTAGCTCATGGTGGAGTGGGGAGGATTCGAGTTCGCACTCTCTTGGCTTATGCAGCGTTCGGCGGATCACCATGTTCACTGACCATTTAGCCCATGATGTTTGCAGTTCATTTATATAATGATTTAGCACTTTCATATCTCCTCCCTCACTCTATCTACACTAATGCTGGTAATGTTTTGAGCAATTTCAACGCATTACTCATGTGGTTTTGTGTGGTGACAAAGCCCACTAGTTCATTATTATCATCAAATGCACGGGCGGTGATGCCTTCCTGATCTAATTCAATCGACCACTTTGATACGGATTGACCAGTTTGCCCGGCTAATTGAATGGGTAAATTAGGCGTTTTTACTTTTACCAACATGGTCGGCAATTTTAACGTTGCTGCTGGGACTGCTGTTTGTAATAAGCTTTCGCGTTGTAATAAGACTTTAGCTAATACGTTGGCGCTTAATAAGGTTGGCTGTAGATATGAGAGGACTTTGTTCTCAATTTGAGCACAATCACCAAGTGCATAGATATTTGAGTCGGATGTTTGTAATTGACGATTGACTACTATGCCTTTATTTACCGTTAAACCAGTCTGTTGTGCTAGTTGGATATTGGGCTTGAGTCCTGAGGCTGAAATAACACTATCGACAAGAAATTGCTCACCAGAATTGAGAATAACCTCTACGCCAAAGTCCGTTTGTTCGAGCGCTTGCACGGTATTATTTAAATGTAACTTCACACCACTTTGGGTTAACTTTTTTTGTAAAGGCGCAGAAATAGCATCTGGTAACATGGTTTGCATGACGCTGTCGCAAGGGTCAACAACCGACACGGTTTTACCTGATGTGGAAAGATCCATGGCCAGTTCAGTGCCAATTAGGCCTGCGCCAATAATGAGTACATGCTCTGCTTGGTCCAGTTTATGTTGCGCGGCTTGATACTCGATACGGCTATTGAGTGTTATCACCTCTTTAACCGCTGAGCCATTCATCGCAGGAATAAAAGTTGAAGCGCCGGTCGCCAAGACCAGTTTTGAATAGCTAAGCACATCCCCTTTGGTTGTTGTCACGTTTTGTGCGTGGCGATCAATCGTTTCCACTTTGGTTTGGGTATAGATTGTGATCTCATTATCTTGAGCGAAGTTATTTGCAGCTTGGCGGATAAGCGCATCGGCATTGTGTTTGTTGGTAAATACATGACTAAGATCGGGCTTATTGTAGTCATGCCCATCATCAGCGGTAATCACTGTGATTGGTGTATGTTTATCTGAACGGCGTAATGCCTTCACTAATTGATAGGCAGCGAAACCACTGCCTATGATCATAATTGGATTACTCATTACGCCACCTGAGATTGGTTATCTTTGTCGATATTGTTACCTAATGTGCTTGCGCAAGGTTCAAACACTTCTTTACCAATACCACATTCAGGGCATAAGAAATCTTCAGGTACTTGTCCCCAAGCGGTTCCCGGTTCAACGCCTTGGTTGGGCTCACCAAGTTCAGGCTCATAGACCCATTGGCAAACGGTGCATAACATCGCTTGCTGATCTTCGGCTGATGAGTTTGTGCTATTCACTGGCTCGACAGTAGTTGGTTCGATTGCAGGCTCATTTGTCGCTTCAATCACATTGGCAGCTTGAGTTGAATTAACTGGTTGAGCAACGGCTTTATTTGTCATGATATTGGTGACGTTCTTAGGTGCAGAATGACTCACATTTGATAGATCATGCAGTGCCCATTCTTTTGCTATTTGACGGCCATAATCACGACATTCTTGCATTGCTTTACCATCAGGACGCCATTTGGTTTTCTTACTAATGGCGGTTTCAAAGCCGCAATCCATCAAGCGAGTGTGGATACGGTCAACTGCACCGCCATTCCAGCCATAACTACCAAATGCTGCCGCTTTTTTATTCTTAAAGCGTAATCCTGTGATTTCTTCTAGCATGCCAGCGACTTTAGGCATCATGACGTTGTTCATGGTAGAAGAGCCAACCAAGAGACCCTTTGAACGGAATACATTCGATAAGATTTCATTTTTATCGTGCAAAGAGACGTTAAACACTTTCACCGCTACATTCGGATCAACATCATTAATGCCTTGGGCAATAGCATCAGCCATCATGCGTGTGTTATTCGACATTGAGTCATAAAATAAAGTGATGCGATCTTCCTGGTAGTTATCCGCCCACTCTAGGTATTGGTGAATAATTTGAGTTGGGTTATTGCGCCATACAATACCGTGAGCAGTTGCGATCATATCAACGGGTAGCTCTAGGCTAAGCACCTCTTTGATTTTAGAGGTCACTAAAGGGCTAAATGGTGTCAGAATGTTGGCGTAATAACGTAAACATTGCTCATAAAGCTCAACCTGATCAACTTCATCATTAAATAGGTGTTCATCACAGTAGTGCTGACCAAATGCATCGTTACTAAATAGCACGGCATCTCCGGTCATATAAGTCATCATGCTATCTGGCCAATGCAGCATTGGAGACTCGACAAATACAAGTGCTTTACCATTGCCTAAATCAATGCTGTCGCCGGTTTTAACCACATTAAAGTTCCAATCAGGCTGGTGGTGGTGTCCTGTGATCGAATCAACGGCATTCTCAGTACAATAAATTGGCGTGTTAGGGATTTTGGCTAATAGCGCGCCTAAAGCCCCAGCGTGATCTTCTTCAGCATGGTTGATAACGATGTAGTCAATCTGGTTAAGATCAATTTCCATTTCTAAATTTTGAACAAACTGTTGGCTAAAACGATGATCGACGGTATCGATTAAAACGGTTTTTTCTTCTTTAATTAGGTAGCTGTTATAGCTGGTGCCACGTGTGATTTTATATTCTGTACCGTGAAAATTTTGTACTTCCCAGTCACGTTGACCAACCCAATGGATATTATTTTTAACATGAATAGACATAAACGACTCCTAAGTATGAATTCTAAATTTGGATAAAAAGTAAATTAATAAATTTCTTATCCATACTATTGCAGTATGCGTGCCAACTTTTAAATTCATTATTATTCAGTTAGTTATGTTTGTATGTCTATTTTTAGTGTCATAATGACAGTGTTTCTTTAGTGTCAAAAAGACATTTTGTGTGTCATATTGACATGGTAATTAAAGAATGTAAGAAAATTAAAGAGAGCAGGCAAATGCAGAAGTTTCATTCACAAATAACGCAACTTGCGCTTGATTTGACGTTAGGAATATCCAATCAAGACCGCTTTGATCGTTTGCTAGAAGTATTAAGGAATATTTTAAATTGTGATGCAGCGGCATTGCTTGCTTATCGAAATCAACAGTTTGTGCCATTAGCGATTGATGGTTTATATGATGAGGTGATGGGACGACGGTTTAATCTTGATGAACATCCTCGTTTAGAAGCGATTGCACGAGCGGGGGATGTGGTTCGTTTTCCTGCCGATAGTGATATTGCTGACCCTTATGATGGACTGATCCCGAACAAAGGGGACAAATTACACATCCATGCCTGTGTTGGGTTGCCGTTAATTGCACATGGCCATTTGATTGGGGCGCTGACGATAGATGGCTTTGATGCTCATCAGTTTGACACTTTCACTGATGGTGACTTACGAACCATTAGTGCGCTGGCAGCCGCGAGCTTACATACCTCTTTATTAGTGAAGCAATTGGAATCACAGGTGGTGAATACCAGTGATGCAGACTCTCATATCACGAAAGAAATGAATTTAACTGAGGAGATGGTTGGTCAGTCGGGCGCGATGATGGATTTAAGAATGCAGATCCAAGCGGTGGCGAATACCGACCTTTCGGTTTTGATTATGGGAGAAACCGGGGTTGGTAAAGAGCTTGTCGCGACCGCCATTCATAATCAATCGAATCGTGCCAAGCAAAACTTGGTGTATTTAAACTGTGCGGCTTTACCTGAGTCGGTGGCTGAAAGTGAGTTATTTGGCCATGTAAAAGGGGCCTTTACTGGCGCGATTAGTCACCGTAAAGGCAAGTTTGAATTAGCCGATAATGGCACGTTATTTTTAGATGAAGTGGGTGAATTGCCTTTAGGGCTGCAATCCAAATTATTGCGAGTATTGCAATATGGCGATTTACAGCGAGTTGGCGATGACAGTGTGCTTAAAGTGAATACCCGCATTGTGGCAGCAACCAACCGAGACTTGCATCAAGATGTAGTGAACGGCAAGTTTCGGGCGGATTTATATCACCGCTTGAGTGTTTTTCCCATTCATGTTCCGGCGCTCAGAGAGCGAACAGGGGATATTACCTTGTTGAGTGGCTTTTTTATTGAAAAGTGCAAACACAAACTGAATTTGAATCATCTAAGTATCTCCCCTGCGGCTTTGCAGTTATTGGGGCAATATAGTTGGCCGGGTAATATTCGTCAGCTTGAGCATGCTATCCACCGTGCGGCGGTGTTATCAAAAACAGAAAAGGTAGCAAAAACAGAAAATAATCAGCCTAGTCCGATTAGTTTACAGCCTCATCATTTTGAATTGATGCAAGCAGAATCTAGCTCACTACAAGGTATTGAAAATCAAAATCAGCTAGCGGATACCGTTAATTCTGACATAGCTAAGGACTACTCCTTGGGTCTAAAAGCGGCTACTGAAACATTTCAAGCACAAGTGATCACGGATGCACTAAACAATAATCAGCAGAACTGGTCTGCTACTGCTCGTGAGTTGAAAATAGACAGTGGTAATTTGCATCGACTAGCCAGACGCCTAGGATTAAAGTAATAGTGTTGCCATACTCAATAAATACGTTCACTAAACTGCGATATCTATGCCCAGTAACGAGGGTATATCATGATATTAATAAGTACTTAAGGGGAATATATGAGCCATTTAGTCATTCCAAAACATTGGAAAATCCGACGTTCTACTCACTTTTTTACTAAAGATAATATACCTAAAGCGTTACTGACTCATCACAATACCGCAGAAGGTGTTTTTGGACAGATCTGTGTCATGCAAGGAACGGTTACTTTTTATGGGTTTGCAAATGAAGAAGCCACTGAGCCAGAACAAGTAGTGGTGATTAATGCCGGTTCGTTTGCCACGAGTCCGCCTCAATATTGGCATCGTGTTGAACTCAGCGATGATGCTCAATTTAATATTAATTTTTGGGCTGAAGAAGAAACCGGTAATAAAGCTATGTTTAAAAGCTCAAGAATTCATAGCAAACCCATCGATGGGTTATTAGATAACAAGTAAGCGGCTTAATCATTCTAAATGGCTAATAGCTTATACCTATCAAATCGATATATTCAATCCATTATCCCTTATTAACTCTAAGGGCTATTCTATGTCCATAGCAAAGTTAATGTTAATCACTACTCACGACAAGAGAGGCGATAATGGAAAAGAATATGATTGGTTTGAACAAACAACAAACAGCAACATTGGTGGATGATCTCAACCAACTATTGGCAGATTATCAAATTCTCTATACCAATGTGCGTGGTTATCACTGGAACATTAAAGGTCGTGATTTCTTTGAATTACACGCTAAATTTGAAGAGATTTATAACGACTTGGTTGTGAAAGTAGATGAAATTGCTGAGCGTATTTTGACACTAGGTGGCACGCCGGTTCATGCTTTCTCACGTTATTTAGAGATGTCAGATCTGGAAGAAACCTTGAATGTGTCGAATGGCAGAGAAGCGGTGGGTAATATCTTATCGGCTTACCGAGTACTACTGACTAAGCAGCGTCAAATTGTGAAAACTGCTGCTGATGTTGACGACGAAGGTACGGTTTCACTAATGAGTGACTATATCAGTCAGCAAGAAAAAGAAAGCTGGATGCTGAATGCTTATCTTCAATAATTCCGCTTATTCAACGATGAACAAGTGATACTACGCCCAGCCTTTGCATCAAAGACTGGGCGTTTTTATAAGCTCAAAACCAAGTAACCACTCAAACATTATGGTTAAAGAAATCACAAAACAAAAACAATAAGTTACACCTTGATCACGAACTGACAACCTACTGATTCATTTTTTATAAAAACCGTATTAAAAATAGCATCCTAATAAGAAGTATAAGTAGGATGCGCTATGTCGATACTAGAAAAAGAGTCAGTTATTCCAATTAATTCCCGCTACTTAGGTCTTGTACTAGGTCCTCTGGTGTTAATTGCTACTTTAATTTTCCCTGCACCATTTGAAGGTTTAAGTGAACCCGCTTGGCGCATGATTGGCTTGGCGACTTTTATGGCGATTTGGTGGGTAACTGAAGCCGCGCCGATCCCTGTTACGTCCTTTTTGCCAATAATTCTTTCTCCATTACTCGGTACAGCAGATATTAAAACTGCTACGGCAGCTTATGCTAATCCATTAATTTTCTTATTCTTGGGCGGTTTTATGCTGTCGATTGCGATGGAAAAATGGAATCTGCATCGGCGCGTTGCTCTGATTGCGATGTTAGCGGTAGGGAACAAACCGGCACATCAAGTCGGTGGATTAATGTTAGTCACAGCGTTTCTTTCTATGTGGATGAGTAATACGGCAACTGCGGTGATGATGCTGCCAATTGGTATGTCAATTATTACGATGGTATGCGGTGAGAAAGGTGATAAAAACCCTCAGTTTGCCAGTGCTTTACTACTAGGTATTGCTTATTCCGCCAGTATTGGTGGGCTTGCTACTTTAATCGGTACGCCACCAAATGCTTTGCTTGCTGCGTATTTATCGAGCTCTTATCAAATCGAACTAGGATTTGGTCGTTGGATGATGGTGGGGTTACCGCTGA
This sequence comes from Vibrio litoralis DSM 17657, assembly GCF_000426765.1. GTDB lineage: Bacteria > Pseudomonadota > Gammaproteobacteria > Enterobacterales > Vibrionaceae > Vibrio > Vibrio litoralis. The sequence goes on from NZ_AUFZ01000019.1 coordinate 74,176, forward strand.
CGATTGTGATGCTGACACTGGCTTGGGTGTGGTTGACCAAGGTGTCTTATAAGTTGCCAAATGAAGATGCAGGTGATGCTCGCAGTTTATTGAAAAACCAATTGCAGTTACTGGGTAAATTAAGCAAAGGCGAAAAATGGGTTGCGGTAATTTTTGTTGGTGCAGCGGTCAGTTGGATTATTCGTCCACTATTGGCGAAATGGACCGGCTTACCAATTAACGATACCAGTATCGCGATTTTTGCTGCTCTATTGTTGTTTGTGATTCCTGTGAACGTGAAAAAACAAGAGTTTGTTCTCGACTGGGAAAGCACTAAGAAACTACCTTGGGGCGTACTATTACTGTTTGGTGGTGGTTTAAGTTTAGCGGCGCAGATTAAATCGTCTGGTTTAGCGGACTTTATCGGCGATAGCTTAGGCGCGACGAGCGGCATGCCGATTATTGTGGTGATGTTAATTGTCACCGCAGCAATTATCTTCTTAACCGAAGTGACCAGTAATACTGCCACGGCAGCGGGCTTCCTACCGTTACTTGGCCCAATTGCGATTGCGATGGGTGAAGGCCCAATGATGTTAGCCATCCCAGCAGCACTAGCAGCAAGTTGCGCCTTTATGATGCCAGTGGCCACTCCACCAAACAGCATCGTATTTGCTTCCGGTCAGCTTAAAATCAAAGAGATGATTCGTGCAGGTTTTGCGTTGAATATCATGGGTATTTTCATCATCACAGCATTAAGCTACACGCTGGCCGCTTGGGTGTTTGGGATGTAGGGAAACGTTGCTCGAGCGCTTTGCTTCTAGGGCGCTACGCTGCTCGTAACTCGATGATGCTGTAGTGATTTAACTAAGCCGATAACTGTCATTGTTATCGGCTTTTTTCTTTTCCGAGACACGAGCGACGACACGCGAAGCGTCCGAGTTACGTATTCTTATGCTTCCCCAAATACCCCAAACTTTCCTCTTTCCCCATATATTTCGCCAAAGTACGCTGCGGCACTTTACGTAGATCAACCACAATTAAGCCATCAAGTGTATCATTAAAGTCTTTGTCGACATTAAAGCTGATCAACTTGCCATTTAAGTTGAGGTATTGTTTTAGCAATACGGGAATGCTTTTTTGTCCTAAACGGGTGAGTACTTTGGAGAGGAGTTGAATATCAGCGAGTGACGACAACATATCAGCCCGCCAGAAGCTGTTCTTGCTTTTTTTCAGTGGATTACTGGCTTTGACTAGGGTGGCACTGTCTTGATCGAAATGATGCATTTCAAGGGTCGAAACCATCAATTCACGCGCAGTTGGGCTGTATTCACTACTAATGCTTACCGGGCCAAATAAGTGAGTATATTGTGGGTTGCGGTAGGCGTATGTAGCAATGCCTTTCCACAATAACAGTAATGCAGTAAGACTACGTTGGTAATGCAAGTCGATAACTGAACGGCCCATTTCAATCGCATGACCAAATTGATTGATCAGCGTTTCATCAAATTGGAATAGGGTTCGAGAGTATAAACCTTGCACGCCTTTATTTTGCAGAATGTGATCGGTTAACCCTAGTCTGTAAGCACCGACTAATCGCTGGGCCTCGTTATCCCAAATGAAGAGGTGTTGATAGTAGTGGTCAAATTCATCAAGGTCACATTCTTTGCCTGTGCCTTCATTGACGAGGCGGAAATTGGCCTCACGAATTCGACCTATTTCTTGTAACAGATTCTGTATGGCAGAGCTGTCGCAGCAATAAACATCAAAGTTTTTAAAGTTTAATAAGTGGGCTGATGTTGGGAGTCCGTGAATATCCGAGATCAATCGATCTTGTAAGATCGGCGCGATCACGGGTGTTTGATGGGGCAAACTAGGTGCTTGATGTTCAGCTCTAGGCGCGAGTAAATAAGTATTTAATCTTAGATAGTCAACGATATGCTGTTCGCTCGATAAGCTCTCAATTTCTTTTCGATCAATCAGATCACCAATTGAAATATCGATCATTTGGTTGGTTTTATTGAGCATTTCTCGGCCTAGCATGGCGGTTCGCAAGTAGGGATGAACCATGCCCGCCCAATAAAAGGACTTACTATTATGGCCGTTGATATGCATGGCAAGCGCGTTGGCATTGCTACGTTTGATCAATTTAGCGACTGAACGACTCCATGGTTTGTCATTGAGTTGTCCTTGTTCGTCAAAGCTCGATACTTCACCGGCAGGAAATACCAATAATACGCCATCATTATGCAGGTGTTTTAAGCCTTCACGTAGTGCTTTGATATTGGCACTAACGGCATTTTTTCCTTCAAATACATCGACACTGATAAAGAGTGGTGCGAGCTCCGGCAATCTCTTTAAAAATTGGTTGGCCAGTACTTTTACATCAGGTCGAACCTGCAACAACATCTCTGCCAGTATCACGCCTTCCACCGCACCGAGTGGGTGATTGGCGACGATCACTAAAGGCCCTGTCGCCGGAATATTACTAAGATGACCAGAAGCAACCTGATATTGCACGCCGAGCTTTTCTAAGGTGTGACGTAAAAAGCTTTTCGTGTCGAGATGCTTTGGCAGCTGTCGATAGTAAGTATCTAAGGTGTGCAGGCCGGTGACTCTTTCTGCGGCACGCTCGAGTAGGCGAAAAGGAGTCACGCTGGGTAAACGAAAAGGACTAGTTTGCATATTGAGCTCCTAGATAACGACTATCAGTTCCATGATTGAAATAATTTACTGGTTAGATCTTGCAATTTTTTTACAACGTCGCTCTCTGATTAATCCAAAATGGTCGGCCAGTTTTCATCGGCTATTTTGATGAAGCGGTCTTTTTTAGGTAGCCAAGTATCTTGCACGCTTTGGTCGTAGTTGATGTATAGCTTTCCTTGATGGATAGTCCATTGATGTGGATCGCCCGGTGCTAATTGATTTTTTTCACCGACCGCCCAGGCGCAGTAACCACCGTATTGAGGAGCATATTTCTCAGGATCATCGGTAAACATGTCGAGATGTTCCTTGCTGGCAAACCACCATTCGGCGCCTTGGTATTTCGCTTTAAAGTTACTTGAACCTTCCACCGCTTTGCCTTCGGTAAAGTAAGCCACAGTGTCATAACCTTCGAGCGCTTTATTGCTGAAAAAGCCAGTGTAAATAGGGTCACTTGCGGCGATTGCTTGAGTGCTAAACAAAGCCTGGCAAGCGAGTAATAGAGCAAATGTTAGCGTTTTCCAATAAGCTTTCATGCTGGTATCTCCGTCTTGATGATTCTTGGTTCTGTCAGACTATGTATCGCTTGAGACTGACATGCTGAACCGGGTTGGTAATCCATTGTGATGCAGTTAGCTTCGACATTGATCATGGTTAAGCTGACGGTTTGGGCGTCATCACGATGCATGCATACCGAGAGCGTGCCTGCTTGTGGCGAATGGCTCATGTGGTAGTCCCGCAATTGACTGAAGCTAGGCTGTGTCTGATGTTTGGCTTGATGCTTGGTTTGGTTGTTGAAGTGTGCCAATCGCGCGGCCTGCACTTGCTCAAATTCAAGCGAAGATGATGTGATCGGGCTCGATTGCTCGCGCGGTAACACTTCAAGTCCATCCCAGATAATCGCGGGTATTTGGCAATTTGGTGTCAGCTTTTCAGGATCAAAAATTAATAAGCTAAATGGTGGGTAGCCGCTCCAATTGATAGTGGTTAATTGCTCAACGACTTGTGCGTAATTTTGACAATAAGCCAATTGGCGTACGAGTTGTCCACGGCTTTGTTTAGCGGAGCTTGGGGTTTGTCCTTGATAAAAATTCAGTAAGCACAAACTTAAACCGTGATTATTGGTGGCCACCCAAGTGCCTTGTCCATCTGGGTCGATAGGCATTAACGCTACACTATCTTGTTTGCTGAAAGCTTGAGGCGCTAGCGCAATCGAACGGGTTTTCTGTTCATCACGATTAAACAGTATTTGATAGCCACTGGCTGTGACTCGCCAAGTTAAGGTACACATTAGCTTAGTCTCCTCATTAGCCTAAACTCCTCATTAACATAGACTCCTTAAATAACTGGCAGTCGCCGGCGCATAAGAAAAAATGTCGTTGGTTTTAATCTGGCAAGCTTCGGCGTTTACTCGCATTACCGAAAAGTGGTGTGTCGTATGGCTCGACACAAACAACAATTCTCGCTCTAGGCTAGAAGCCATCTGGCATATTTGTTGTTGGTAAATCGATGTTTCACTTTTGATGGTGACCGGCGTTGTTAAGTCTTGTTCGTTTAGCGCGAGTAACCAACGCTTAATTGCCTGTAGCTCATCAATACCAACCTCTCGCTGAGTTTCGACTAATGCCCCACGACGACGTTGATCGTAATCGATAACCCCTTGCGGGTAGCTCATCAGGGCAAAGTACATATCATTAATATGGCGCAAGTGAGCCCCTATGCTGCTTTGCACATAAGGCGTGGCGATATAGATGTATTGAGCGTTATCAAGTTGCCCAAGTAGCTGCAGAGCTTGCTCAATCCCTTCAAGGTTGGCACTTACTAATGGATGGTGAGCATTGTGATTGTCTGATGATGCTGCCATAGATGTCGACATTCCTTACCTTCTTACTCTCTATAAAGTGTTTAAGCTGCGTGTGCTTAACGCCCTTGATTCGTTTTTCAATCCGTTCTTTAATCTGTTTTTTTAATCAGTAGCTGGGTAGTGTTTAATCAATTGTTTTTCTTGCTTTAATGCGCGGAACAATTCACGAAACGTAGGCACTTTATGCCCTGCTTTTCGTTGCAGTGCGCCAATTTCATATAAGCAGCGATATTGATAAAGCAAGGTAGAAAAAATCTCTTTGAGTGGGGTGTTGCTGTCCCAAATGTGTCCGGCTTCGCTGCTCGCACCATTCATTTCTAAAATATCGAAATCTTTGCCTTGCATTAGCGAGTCAATATCTTTGAATTTCACATCCAAGCGTCCAAAGTGATAGCCGGGGTAGTCATCAAAAATCTGGTCTAATTTTTCAGCGAGCGCATCGGTAATATAAGCGTTACCATTTTTGAAAATGCAGCCACGACTATGACTACCAGCAAAGGCTAGTTGGAAAGGTTTGCCATGATCCAAAACCTGTTCGAGCTGATCTTGATGGCGAGGTAGATATAAATGCGCAAGTTGGCTAGCGCGTGGGTCTTGTTCAATCAATTGACGCAGAGTGTGCTTTCCTGTGCCGACTACTACCGGTGAATATTTAAGGGTAATAGAAAATACTTTGCTTTTTGCTTGGTTGGGGTAGCGTATATAAAACAGCCCAGCTTCGGCTTGATAAGGTGATTTTTTTTGCAGCATGTAGCGAGCGTTATCAGGAAAAGAGGCGATGTATTGTTGTAGCTCTTGATCGGATTCCACTAATTGTACTCCGACCCCACGGCAACCTTGATCTGGCTTGGCAACCACTGGGTAGTCTAACCCTGCGTTAATCATGGCTTGTTTGGCTTCTAGCCATTGCGCGGATAAGGAGGAACGCTCTGATTCGGTTTGCTTGATTAACGTAACAAAAGGCGGGATCCATTGTTTGGCGTAATCGCCCGCCAGTTCTAAAATCTCTTGTTTCGATTCACCGACCATACCGCTGAGTTTGATGTGTGGATTGGCGACTAAAGGCAGGCGAAAATCACGATATTTCACTCCATACCATAAGCTTTGTAAAACCACGGGCGTATAGAAAAACCAAGTTGGCCAAAACTCAAAACGAGAAACCACTTTACCCGAATCATCCATTGTCGGCATACCTTGATTGGGTAAGGTTGGTGATGGCTGCCTAGTTAATGTCTCAGTTCGATCTTCAGGAGTTGCATACATATTAAAGTTTCCCTTTTGAAATGCGATGGGATTGAGAGAGTTCGGTTAGGCTGCGATTTGAGCCTTGTTTATTACGAAATTTCTTATTGCGATGAAATGAGCGCCCCGCAATACGGTTTACTCCCCACAATAAAATTAACGCGATTGGGCCAAGCAACCATTTCAGTGGATGTTGTTGTAAATATTCGGTGCTACCAACTTGGTAAATGATGCCGAAGACTAACGCTGTCCATGCGGCCGTCGCCAATAACACTGCAATCAAGAATTGATGAAATGGAATGCGAAAGTAACCGCATAAAGTAAAGCTGACACTACGTAGGCCGGGAATAAAACGGATAATCACGATATTGATGATGGCGTGATGTTTTAATCGGCGTCTGGCTTGACGCAATAATGGCATACTCAATAGGCGATAACGCAGCGCACGCCAACGTCTTGCCCATACTCCAAAGGCATACAGCAACGCATCTCCACTGGTGATACCGACAAAGATGGCTAATAATGCCACTTCAAAAGACATCGAACCTTGGCTTGCCATTACCGCGGCGGTGACAATCGCTAGGTCTTCCAACAAATACGACAGCAGCACGATGCCAATAAAGGCTAACCATGTGTTTTGTTGTATCGTGTTTGGTTGGAGCAAGGTTATGTAGTCTTCCATTTCACACCACGCAGCTAGTCTGTTTGCTTAATAAAACATCACTAATAAAGAACCCATGACTCGCGTTTAAATTTCAATCTTGCTCAGTGAATTCGTTAACGCGCTGAATCTTTGAAATATTTTATGGTTGCACCTGCCTTGATTATTGAGGGCTTAAGCTGCAAAACGATGACAGGGTTATTTAATCAGTCGTAGGTTGATCGGCACTTGGTAAGCTTTGCCTTTTAAGCAAGAAGCCATGCCGAATAAGCAGAAAACCAAATGAATGGCGCCGAGCAGAGTGAAGAGTAGTTTGCTGCCCACCAATGACGCGGCGATGACCGCTAGCCACAATGTAATCCCCCAATTGAGGGCTTCTTTGGCTTGTTGCTTGATGAAGGCATCTTCCCGTTTGAAGATTAAGAAAAGTAACCCAGATAATATGCTAAAAAATACGCTTAGCAGCCAAACGATAGCGGCAGTCACCATAGATTTATTCGCTTTCATAGGATTTCCTTTTATCCAAAGGCTATTTTTAGTGTAGTTGCCAATGCTGAGAATGAAACCTCGTCACACCCCCTAAAATCCTGTAGTAAGTTGGTGTATACTCTGCTTTTATGTATAAATAACCAGTAGATGACGATGGATCCTTCTTTATTACTCGATGGTCTTAATGACAGACAACGTGAAGCGGTTGCCGCTCCATTGGAAAACTTACTCGTATTGGCGGGCGCAGGCAGTGGTAAAACCCGCGTGTTGGTCCATCGAATTGCTTGGTTATTATCGGTAGAACAAGCGTCGCCGTTTTCGATCATGTCGGTGACCTTTACCAATAAAGCCGCTAAAGAAATGCGCGGCCGAATTGAAGAGCTGATGATGGGCACATCGTCGGGCATGTGGAATGGTACTTTCCACGGTATTTGTCACCGTATTCTGCGCGCCCATTATATGGATGCGAAGTTGCCGGAAGATTTTCAAATCTTAGATTCGGAAGACCAAATTCGTCTGTTGCGCCGTTTGATCAAAGCGCAAAATCTCGATGAAAAACAATTTCCTGCCAAGCAAGCTAGTTGGTGGATCAATGGTAAGAAAGATGAAGGTTTGCGCCCGAGTCATATCGATACTTATCACGATCCGGTTGCCAAAACCTATCTGCAAATTTATCAAGCGTACCAAGAGGCTTGTGACCGTGCTGGCCTAGTCGATTTTGCGGAAATCCTACTGCGTTGCCATGAATTACTGCGCGATAAAGTGCATGTTCGTGAGCATTATCAAGCCCGCTTTAAGCACATTTTGGTCGACGAATTTCAAGACACCAACAACATTCAATACGCTTGGCTACGCATGATGGCGGGAGCGGATTCGCATGTGATGATTGTCGGTGATGATGATCAGTCAATCTATGGCTGGCGTGGCGCACAAATTGAAAATATTCAAAAGTTCCTGCGTGAATTTCCCGGCGCACATACCATTCGCTTGGAGCAAAATTACCGCTCGACCAAAAACATCCTGAATGCTGCCAATGAGCTGATCAGTAATAATACTGAGCGCATGGGCAAAGATTTATGGACCGATGGTAATGATGGTGAACCGATTTCCCTGTATTCGGCTTATAACGATTTAGATGAAGCGCGCTTTGCGGTTAATAAAATTAAAGAATGGCACGAAAAGGGTACGCCTCTCGTCGATTGTGCCATGTTGTATCGCAACAACGCCCAGTCTCGCGTATTGGAAGAAGCATTAATTCAAGCGCGCCTGCCGTATCGTATTTATGGCGGTATGCGCTTCTTCGAACGTCAAGAAATCAAAGACGCCTTGAGTTATTTGCGTTTGATGAACAATCGTAATGATGATGCAGCGTTTGAGCGTATTGTGAATACTCCAACTCGTGGGCTAGGGGATAAAACCTTAGAAACCATTCGGATGACGGCGCGTGATCGTGGCACTACCTTATGGCACGCCGGCGTTCAATTAATTGATGAAAAAGTATTATCTGGCCGTGCAGCGAGTGCATTTAGCCGTTTTATTGAGCTAATCAATGCGATGGAAGATGACACCTTTGACTTAGCACTACATGAACAATTTGACCATGCGATTAAATCCTCTGGTCTATTTACCATGTATGAAATGGAAAAGGGCGAGAAATCCAAGGCACGCATTGAGAACTTAGAAGAACTGGTTACCGCGGCGCGTCAGTTTGAAAAGCCGGAAGAGGCCGATGATATGAGTATGTTGTCAGCATTCTTATCACACGCTGCATTAGAAGCAGGTGAAGGGCAAGCCGATGAGTTTACCGATGCCGTACAGTTAATGACGCTGCACAGTGCTAAAGGTTTGGAGTTCCCATTAGTGTTTATGGTGGGTGTTGAAGAGGGCATGTTCCCTAATCAAATGTCGGCCGAAGATGCCGCGCGTTTAGAAGAAGAGCGTCGCTTGTGTTATGTCGGAATGACTCGCGCAATGCAAAAACTTTATATAACTTACGCCGAAATGCGCCGTGTATATGGTCAAGATAAGTACCATAAGCCATCGCGTTTTATTCGTGAAATTCCAGAAAGCTGTGTGGAAGAAGTTCGCATGAAAGCGCAAGTGAGTCGCCCCGCTACCTCAGGTCGATTTGGCGCAACCGCGGTCAAAGAAAACTTTAACAGCACTGGCTATTCATTAGGTCAGCGAGTGAAACACGCCAAATTTGGTGAAGGTACCATCATCAATTTTGAAGGCAGCGGCGCACAAAGCCGAGTACAAGTGGCCTTTAATGGTGAAGGTATTAAGTGGTTAGTTACCGAGTATGCTCGTTTAGAGACTCTTTAGTAGATGGTTCAAAAATAGGTTGCTTAAACAGACATGGATAAAACGTATTCTAAATTAGTCAACTCTGCCGCGTGGGCAGCCATGGTGATCGCGACTATTTTACTACTGGTGAAATTGGTGGCGTGGTGGCAAACCAACTCAGTGAGCCTATTGGCTTCATTGGTTGATTCATTATTGGATATGGCCGCTTCACTGACTAACTTATTGGTGGTGCGTTATGCGACTCAACCGGCGGATGACGAACATCAATTTGGTCATGGTAAGGCAGAGTCATTAGCCGCATTGGCACAAGCGATGTTTATCTCCGGTTCAGCGTGTTTCTTATTGTTGAACGGGGTAGATCGTTTTTTCCGTCCGCAAGAGTTGGTCTCGCCAGAGCTTGGAGTGTGGGTCAGTGGGTTTGCTATCTTGTTAACTTCAGGGCTAGTGTTGTTTCAAAAACACGTAGTGCGCAAAACCGGTAGCCAAGCTATTGCCGCTGATTCACTGCATTATCAAACAGACTTATTTATGAATGTTGCGATCATGATTGCGCTGGTATTAAGTTGGTATGGCTTAAAACAAGCCGATGCGGTATTTGCCGTGGGGATTGGTTTGTACATTCTGTATAGCGCTTATCAAATGGCGCAAGAGGCGGTGCAATCATTACTGGATCGTCAGTTACCGGAAGAAGAAGTCCAAGCGATTCATCTGGCTTGTGTGTCGGTTGAAGGGGTACTAGGCGCGCATGATCTACGTACGCGTATGTCAGGGCCGGTAAGATTTATTCAGGTGCATATTGAGCTTGATGACCATCTTCCTTTACTGGATGCGCATCGTATTTCTGATGAAGTCGAAGATAAGCTCAATGATTTATTCCCGAATTCGGACGTTTTAATTCATCAGGACCCTATCTCGGTGGTGCCGGCGGCAAAATATCAGCCGTTAAATTAGCCGAAATGCGGTGAATAACATAAAATTATGTGACTTAGCTCATTATAATTGAGACAATTTAAGGGTTACTGTCTATCTTATAGACAGGTAAAAAACAGTTGATAGTGATATGAATCAACATCACTAAGCGTCAAACTTGTATATTATGCTTAATGCTATTTATGTAATCTTCACGCTGGGATAAAGGCTCGTAGTTAAAGAAGCCAGTAAACGGACTAGCGAAGAATTGGGTTGAGTTGCCAATTAAGTATTAGGCTAAAAATAGATAGCCAGTTTCGGTAGCTGAACAAACGAGTTTCTTTTTTAAATATTTTTAGAGGGTGATCATGGTTAAGAAGATCGGTGTTTTAACAAGTGGTGGTGATGCACCAGGCATGAACGCAGCTATTCGTGGTGTCGTGCGTACCGCATTAGGTGAAGGGTTAGAAGTCTTTGGTATTTACGATGGTTATCTTGGTTTGGTTGAAGACCGTATAGAGAAACTTGACCGTTCTAGTGTTTCTGATGTGATTAACCGCGGTGGTACTTTTTTAGGCTCTGCTCGTTTCCCTGAATTTAAAGATATTGCCGTGCGTGAAAAAGGTATCGCGAACCTTAAAAAACATGGTATCGATGCTTTAGTGGTCATTGGTGGTGATGGCTCTTATATGGGCGCGAAGAAAATTACTGAAATGGGTTTTCCATGTATTGGTCTACCAGGCACTATCGATAACGATATTGCTGGTACTGATTACACTATTGGTTATTATACTGCATTAAATACTGTCATTGATGCCATTGACCGCTTGCGTGACACATCATCATCTCACCAACGTATTTCGATTGTTGAAATCATGGGGCGCTATTGTGGCGATTTAACGTTAATGGCTGGTATCGCTGGTGGTTGTGAGTATGTTGTAACTCCTGATACAGGGCTAGATAAAGAAGCTCTTATTCAAAATATCAAAGATGGTATCGCAAAAGGTAAAAAACACGCCATTATAGCAATGACGGAACATTTAACTGATGTTGATGCTCTTGCAAAAGAAATTGAGTCAGCAACGGGACGTGAAACCCGTGCAACAATTTTAGGTCACTTACAGCGTGGTGGTTGCCCAACGGCATTTGACCGTATTCTTGCTTCTCGTATGGGCAACTATGCAGTTGACCTGCTACTAGAAGGTCATGGTGGTCGTTGTGTTGGTATCCAAAAAGAAGAGCTAGTTCACCACGATATTATCGACGCGATTGAAAACATGAAACGTCCGGTGAAAAAAGAACTTTATAAAGTTGCTGAGCAGTTGTTTTAATATCAATATATTAAAGTAAAGTGAGAGGCGGTATTTTATGCCACCTCTCTCTTTATACTAAAATAACGTTAATGCCCTGTTGAACCAACCCTTGATAGTACTCTTCTGGAATTCCTGAATCGGTAATTATTGTCGAAATTTGGCTTATCGTTAATATCTTATGCAAACTCAGCTTACCAAATTTACTGGAATCAGAAACGATTATTACTTCGTTAGATACCTCTGACATTATTTTATTTAGCCTTGCCTCATTTTCACTATGAGTTGTAATACCGTTAGTAAGATGAAATCCATCTACTCCTAAAAATAGTTTATCAAAGTGATAAGCTCGTAGATTATCTTCCGCTTGAGAACCATAAAACGATAAGCTTTTTTTACGAAGCATCCCTCCCGATATAATCACATCTATATTTTCTTTTTGAGCCAACTTCTGAGCAACGTTCAAACCGTTTGTCATCACTGTTAGCTGTACTTCATTTGTAAGGTAGTCAGCAATTCTTTCGGTAGTGGTTCCTGAGTCAAGAATAATTGAATCTTTATCTTTGATTAGCTCTGTTGCTTTTTGGGCAATTTTGTTTTTTTTATCGGCATTTAAAATATGTTTCTCTTGAATGCTAGATTCATTTTGAATCGTAGGTGAAAAGATAGCCCCACCATGAGAGCGAATCAGCACTCCCTGTTGCTCTAGAAATGTTAGATCATTTCTGATTGTTACGGCACTAACTTGATATAGATCAGCTAGATCCATTACGTTGACACTACCTTCAGCCTTAATTTTAGCCAATATATCTTTACGTCGTTGGCTTGTATTTTTCAACATGGTTTCTTCTTTCATTTTATATCCATTAAAAAGTACTTGAGGTTAGATTAACTCAAGCCTACTTGAAACTAAATAGCCCTCTTTGCTTTCGAATCCTTTTCTTTTTACTTTCATTTCTTTCCTTTATCATTAATTTTTAACTTAAATGTGATCTTTTCCACAAAAGAAAGGTATTGAAAGTTTTTTGTGTTTCGTATTCTTGTTTTTGAGTGTAGTGTCTATTTCGTATTCGATTTATTGCATTCTTGAGGAGAAGGTTATGGACTGTTTAATTGAGCTTATAAATCAACATAAAGATGGGGAAGCAGTTGGGATATATTCGGTATGTTCTGCACATCCATTAGTCTTAGAAGCGGCACTACAGCAAGGCTTAAAAGATAATAAACCAGTATTAATTGAAGCGACATCAAATCAAGTAAACCAATTTGGTGGCTATACAGGAATGCAAGCAAAAGATTTTGCGGAGATGGTTTATCAATTGGCAGATAAAGTTGGTTTAGCGAAAGAACAGGTTTTATTGGGCGGAGATCACTTAGGTCCAAACTGTTGGCAATCTTTAGATGCTGAAGATGCTATGGCTAAATCAGAAGTGCTTATTGACTCTTATGTGGCTGCTGGGTTTAGAAAAATTCACTTAGATTGCTCAATGTCTTGTAAGGGTGACCCTGTTCCGTTAACGGATGAAATTGTGGCTGAGCGTGCAGCTCACTTATGTAAAGTTGCAGAAGACGTATGGCAAAAAGTGGGTGGTGAGAAGCCTGTTTATATCGTTGGTACGGAAGTTCCCGTTCCCGGTGGGGCGCAAGAAAATTTAGAAAATGAATTAGAACTGACTAAGCCAGAAGATGCTGTTACCACGATTAATGCTCATCGTGATGCTTTTGAAAAAGCAGGGGTTAGTCATGCTTGGTCTCGTGTTGTGGGGTTAGTGGTTCAACCTGGCGTTGAATTTGACCACCATAAAGTCATTATTTATCAAAGTGAAAAAGCTCAGTCACTTTCTAAAGTTGTCGACCAATATCCTCAAATGGTGTTTGAAGCCCATTCAACTGATTATCAAATCCCAGCCGCTTATAATGCCTTAGTGCAAGATCATTTTGCGATCTTAAAAGTAGGTCCTGCATTAACTTTTGCTTTACGTGAAGCTTTATTTGCTTTGGATTTGGTTGAGCAAGAGTGGCTTGGTGTGGAAGCATCATCAAAACTACGTGAAACCGTTGAAAAGGTCATGACGGAAGAGCCTAAATATTGGCAAAGTTATTACCAAGAAGAAGGCCACCAACTCAAGTTAGATCGTGTTTATAGTTTAAGTGATCGAATTCGTTATTACTGGCCTCATACCGATATTCAACGTTCTCTTGAGAAGCTATTTGAGAATCTAGCAAGCAAACCAGCCCCCCTCACCATATTAAGTCAATATCTTCCTGAACAGATGCAAGCAATTGCGCGAGGAGAAATTGACAATACACCAGAGCAGATAGTTATTAATAAAATCATGGAAGTAACTGCAATGTACTCCCAAGCTTGTTTTCAAAACTCTTAATGTCAGGTAAGTAGTATGACAACATTATTAGGTTACACAAAAGCGTGGTTGGAAGGACAAAATGGCTTTCACACTGCGAATGAAATTACACACCAACCTCGTTTATGGAAAGAGTTGGTAAAAGCGTTGAAAGAAAATCAACAAGTACATTCGGCTTTCTTGAACCCTATATTAAGTAAGCCAAATGTGCGGGTTGTGCTAACAGGAGCGGGAACATCTGCATTTGCTGGCGAGGCTATTGCACCCTATTTGAGAAAGGCAACAGGATTGGTGGTAGATGCTGTTGCTACGACAGATATCGTGTCAAACCCAGAGCAGTTTTTGGTTGCAGATCAACCGACATTGGTGGTTTCTTTTGCTCGCTCCGGCAACAGTCCAGAAAGTGTGGCTGCTGTAGCTATTTCAAACCAAGTTGTGAAAGATTGCAGTCATTTATTTTTGACATGTAATCCTGATGGTGAACTGGCGAAGTATGCACCACAGTCGAGTAATGCGCACAGCATCATTATGCCAGAAGGGTCGAATGATCAAAGTTTTGCCATGACTTCAAGCTTTACTAGCATGATGCTTGCTGCGATTGGGTTGATTACTCAATCAATTAACGAAGGTTTCGAGCAAAAAGTTAACCACGTAGCTGAGATCTGCCAATCAAAATTATCTCAATGGCAACCATTGATTAAAGAGTTGGCAGCGTTAGATTATCAACGTCTTATTGTATTAGGTAGTGGTGGGTTTTTAGGCTTATCGCGAGAAGCCTCTTTAAAATCTCTAGAGCTAAGTGCTGGTAAAGTCATGACAACCTATGATTCATCATTAGGGTTTCGTCATGGACCTAAATTCACAGTAAATGAAAAAGCACTCATTATCCAATTTTTATCTAGCGACTCTTATACACGTCAATATGACCAAGATTTGTTTAATGAATTAACACAAGACGCAATAGCAGCCAGTGTGATTGCGTTGAGTGAAGATACTCCTGCATCAGACGGCATGATAGGAGCAGGCGAAGTGAATGGTGAGGATATTTGGTTATCTTTCCCTTACATATTATTTGCTCAAATGTTGTCTTTTGAAAAATCTTTAGATTTAGGCTTTGGGCCTGATAATCCTTGCCCGAGTGGTGAAGTGAATCGAGTCGTCCAAGGTGTAACTATTTATAACTACAAAAAATAATGTGAACCAAAGGAAGAAATCATGCCAAATATCGTATTAAGTCGAATTGATGAGCGCTTAGTTCATGGTCAAGTGGGTGTTCAATGGGTTGGTTTTGCGGGTGCCAATATTATCGTGGTTGCTAATGATGCTGTTGCTGAAGACCAAATCCAACAAAATTTAATGGAAATGGTTATTGCCGATGGTATTGCCATTCGTTTTTGGTCGATTAAAAAAACCATTGATACCATCCATAAAGCAAATGATCGCCAGAAGATCTTATTAGTTTGCAAAACGCCTCAAGATTTCCAGAAGTTGGTTGAGGGTGGTGTACCTATTAGCAATATTAATGTTGGTAATATGCATTATTGCGATACAAAGAAACAAATTCATAAAACCGTTTCAGTCGATGACTCTGATATTGAATCGTTCAAAGCACTGAAGGCATTAGGTGTTAACTGTACTATTCAAGGTGTACCTACCGAAAGTGCAACTGATATCTTTTCACTAATTAATTAAGGGGTTTCCTCATGGAAATTAGCTTGATTCAGGCATTAATGCTGGGGATTCTTGCGTTTGTTGCTGGTTTAGATTTGTTTAATGGTTTAACTCATTTTCATAGACCTGTTGTTTTAGGGCCGATAGTTGGCTTTATCCTTGGTGACCTCCATACCGGGATCGTGGTGGGTGGTACTTTAGAGCTTATTTGGATGGGGCTTGCTCCGCTCGCTGGTGCTCAACCGCCGAATGTGATTATCGGTACTATCGTAGGGACAACCTTTGCCATTACCACAAATGTTAAGCCAGATGTGGCGGTTGGTATCGCGGTTCCATTTGCTGTAGCGGTTCAAATGGGGATCACTTTCTTATTTTCTGCCATGTCTGCGGTGATGAGCAAGTGTGACCAAATGGCTAGCAATGCGGATACTAAAGGTATCGAACGAGTGAATTATTTTGCACTTGTTGTGTTAGGTACTTTCTATTTCTTATGTGCGTTCTTACCAATTTATATTGGCGCTGAACACGCTGGTGCCATGGTTAATGCTTTACCTAAAGAGCTCGTCGATGGCTTAGGTATTGCCGGTGGAATGATGCCTGCGATTGGTTTTGCCGTGTTGATGAAAATTATGATGAAGAATGTTTACATTCCTTATTTCATTCTTGGCTTTGTTGCGGCCGCTTGGTTAGAGCTGCCTATTTTAGCCATCGCTTCAGCCGCTACGGCAATGGCGATTATTGACTTTATGCGCAAATCAGAACCAACACCTGTTGCCAATACAAACACAGCAGAGGACTTTGAAGATGGAATCTAATAAAGCAGATAATGTGTCAGCGGTTCCTGCTGATGAGTATCAAGATAAATCACTCGGTGTAGAGTTAACCCGATCTGATATTAATAGAATGGCGTGGCGTTCAATGTTGCTACAGGCATCATTTAACTATGAAAGAATGCAGGCTTCAGGTTGGTTATATGGCTTATTGCCGGGTTTGAAAAAAATTCATACCAATGATGAAGATCTAGCAAAGTCGATGAAAGGGCATATGGGTTTTTTCAATACACATCCATTTTTAGTGACATTTGTGATGGGTATTATTTTGGCGATGGAGCGTTCTAAACAGAATGTGAATAGCATTCAAAGTACTAAAATCGCAGTCGGTGCTCCTATGGGCGGGATTGGTGACGCAATGTTCTGGCTCACTTTATTGCCGATTTGTGGTGGTATTGGTGCGGATCTTGCCTTGCAAGGCTCAATATTGGGTGCGGTCGTCTTTCTTCTTTTATTTAACAGTGTGCATTTAGGGTTGCGTTTTGGCTTAGCGCATTATGCGTACCGAATGGGTGTCGCTGCGATTCCTTTAATTAAAGCGAATACGAAAAAAGTAGGGCATGCGGCATCGATGGTTGGTATGACCGTGATTGGTGCATTAGTCGCAACCTATGTACGTTTAAGTACAACGGCTGAAATTACGGCTGGTGATGCTGTGGTCAAATTACAAGTCGATGTTATTGATAAGCTTATGCCTGCATTCCTACCTTTAGTTTATACATTAACTATGTTTGCCTTAGTTAAACGTGGTTGGAGCCCGCTTAAATTAATCTGTATTACAGCAGTTATTGGTGTGGCTGGTCGCTTTTTAGGTATTTTATAACAACATTATAGTTGAAGAGGTGTGGATGAATTTTACGCCTCTTTAATTTGAAGAGAAGAGGAATAATATGATTGCTGTAATTCTTTCTGGTCATGGTTCTTTTGCGAGTGGTTTAGCGCATGCAGTTCGACAAATTATTGGTGAACAAGAACAATTTAAATTTATCGATTTCCCTGAAAGTATGACAACTGAGCAACTTGCAGCTCAGATGAGAAAAGATATTCAAGAGATTGATACTAAAGAAGGTATTGTTTTTTTGACTGACTTACTTGGGGGGTCTCCGTTTAGAACGGCTTCTTTATTGTCTCAAGAAAGAAGTGATATTGAAGTAATTGCGGGAACCAACTTACAGATGGTTGCGGAAATGCTGTTAGAGCGTGATGAGCTTTCCCTTCAATCTTTTAGAGAGCAAGCATTAGTATGTGGTCACCGTGGCATGACAAGCCTATTTGATGAATTACAAAAAAGCTCAACTGCTCAACAAGAAGTGGAAGACGGTATTTAATGATGAAACAGCAGCATTACTTAGCATCAAAAGTATTAATTGGTGATAAATGGTTTGAAAATCAGGTTCTGACGATCAATGCTCAAGGTAAAATAGAGAGTTTTACTTCTAAATTAGAAAGCCAAGTACATGATATTGTTGATTTGGGCGAAGTAATGTTGTTGCCGGGTTTGATTGATGCTCATGTTCATGGGGCAATGGGCGTGGATGTAATGGATGCGACCCATAATGCATTAAATACCATGTCTGAGTTTTTTGCACAAAATGGTGTTACTGGATTTCTTGCCACAACGGTTACTGCACCACCTAAAAAAATTGAAGCGGCCTTGTGTCAAATAGGCGAAAGCTATGTATCTGGAGTGACTGGCGCTCAGTTGTTAGGTGGTTATTTAGAAGGGCCGTATTTTACCGAAAAAAATAAAGGCGCGCATCCAACGGAATGGTTTCGAGAGTTATCGACAGAAGAATTTGATCGATGGATTGGTATTGCAAATGGCAGTTTGAAAAAAGTGGCATTAGCACCAGAAAAAAGCCATGTCGATACCGTAATCCCACACCTTAAACAACAGAATGTTCGAGTAATGCTTGGACATACTGATGCAAGTTTTGATCAGGTTCAGTCGGCATTTGACGCTGGTGCTGACGGAATCGTCCATTGTTATAATGGAATGAGAGGATTGCACCACCGAGATCCTGGTGTTGTTGGTGCTGGTCTATGCCACCATTCATCTTATGTGGAAATGATTGCAGATGGTCATCATGTCCATCCTACGGCTGTTGATGTTGCTCACCGATGCTGTGGAGAGCGTTTAATGCTCATTACTGATGCTATGCAAGCGGCTGGTATGCCAGATGGTGAATATCAGCTCGGTGAGTATCAAGTAAATGTGGTTGATGGTGTGGTTCGCACTTATGAGGGCGGATTAGCCGGTAGTACCTTGGTTTTATTGGATGCAGTTAAAAATATTAGTGAGTGGTTATCTATTCCCTTTGAACAGGCTTGGTTACGTGCATCGCTTACTCCTGCTCGTTCACTGTCGCTGGACCACGAGTTAGGCACATTAGAAGTTGGCAAGTCAGCATCAATGGTTGCCTTATCATTAGATGGAAAAATCAACGCTACTTGGGTTCAGGGTAAAATGGTATATAAAGCCTAATCGTAATCAATATCTCCGTTTGGATATATGCTATGGTTCGATGAAAAGTGAAGCATTGGAGAGATAAATGACGACATTGTATTTTATGAGGCACGCTCAAAGTGAAGCGAACCTTGCCGATATTCTTGCATCTCAGATAGATTTTCCTTTAACTGAAAAAGGAAAAAAAGATGCAGAAAAAATTGCACAAGAATTTTGCCATGATCATCAAATAGACAGAATAATAACATCTTCATTGCTAAGAGCTCAGCAAACTGGTCATCCATTTGAGGAGCTATTAAAGCGAGAAGCCACGACAGATACTCGTTTGGTTGAGCAAGATTTAGGGAAGTATGCAGGGAAAACCTATCAACAATTAGATGATGAACCGGATTACTGCCATGATAGAACTGCTCGCTGGACTTGGGTTCCTGATGGCGGAGGTGAATCGTACCAAATGATTGCAGATCGTTTACAATCATTTTTTGAAGATATGTTCACTCAAGATCAAGGGAGTGTTTTAGTGATTACGCATGCTGTAACCATGCGGATGATTAAAGCTATTTTGCACAATACACTGCCGGAATATCCAAGCGAAATAGCTCATAATGGAGAAATCTGGAAAGTTGTATTAACCAAGAAAGGAGAACACCATCAAATTAATTCTCTTTTTTATGGTGATAGTAAAACTGCGATAAGTAATGAATAAACTTCAAGGTTGAATTGTATTTTAAAACCGTTGGCGAAAGTCAGCGGTTTTTTTATGCTTGCGAAACACGAAACACGAAACAAAAAAAGGCTGGCACTTAGGCCAACCTTTAGTGTTTTTAGCTAGAAGCTATTATGCTTTTTTTGCTTCAGCAGCGGCTTTAGCTATAGCGGCAAAGCTTTTCGCGTCAAGTGCTGCACCACCAACTAGAGCACCGTCGATGTCTGGTTGTGCAAAGTAAGCTGCTGCGTTTTCTGGTTTAACAGAACCGCCGTATTGAATCACAACGTTTTTCGCAACTTCTTCTGATTTCTCAGCAATGTGAGCACGGATTTGAGCGTGGATGCGTTGTGCATCATCAGCTGTTGCTGCTTTACCAGTACCGATTGCCCAGATTGGTTCGTAAGCGATGATTGCGCCGTTAAGAGCGTCAACACCTAGAAGGTTGATTACTGCGTCGATTTGACGAGCACATACTGCAACGGTTTCGCCAGCTTCGTTTTGTGCTTCAGATTCACCGATGCAAAGAACAGGCGTTAGACCGTTCTCTTTTAGGAAAGCGAATTTCTTAGCAACGAACTCGTCTGATTCGTTGTGGTATTCACGACGCTCAGAGTGACCGATGATGATGTGAGAAGCACCGAATTCTTTCAACATAGCTGGAGACATATCACCTGTGAATGCACCGCTGTTGTTTAGGTCAGTGTTTTGAGCACCAAGAATGATCGCGCTACCCGCGTCAGTTAGTGTACGCTCAGCAAGATCGATGAATAGTGCTGGTGGCGCTACTGCAACGTCGACGCCTGTTACGCCTTCAAGTTCAGCATTTAGACCAGTTAGCAAATCAACAACCATTTCTTTGCTGCCGTTTAGTTTCCAGTTACCCATAACTACAGGATGACGCATAGGATATTCTCCAATTCGATTAAATTAAAATTAAGAC
Organism: Vibrio litoralis DSM 17657; assembly: GCF_000426765.1. Lineage (GTDB taxonomy): Bacteria > Pseudomonadota > Gammaproteobacteria > Enterobacterales > Vibrionaceae > Vibrio > Vibrio litoralis. Next base: position 94,617 of record NZ_AUFZ01000019.1, read on the forward strand.
CGAACGATCTTAAATGAGCTACCAAAGAATATAACAGAATAATGTGATGAGATCATGATTCTCATCATGTCAAAACGATCAATAATGTTAGTTTAGTTTATCGATACTTGCTATTAAGCTAGAGCATTTATAAAGCGGCGTCTTCCACGTCTATTTTTAACGTTTTTAACTAAGGAATTTACATGCCAAATGTTGTGATGGAATACTCTCATTCAATTGAAGAACGAGCGAATGTACAAGCGTTATTGGAAGATCTACACCAAGTGACCATTCAGAGCGGTTTATTTGAGGTGAGGGATGTAAAATCGAGAACCTTAAGAACGCATCACTGGCTTATCGGAGATTTAGACGACAGTGTCGGCTTTATTCATGTTACCGTTGAATTGTTGGATGGACGCAGTGATGAACAAAAACGAGCGTTATCGGAAGCTTTGATGCAAGCGTTACAAGCTAAGGCGGCTTTTGTGGCTAGTTTAACGGTGAATATTCGCGATATGGAGCGTGGTTGCTTTCAAAAAGTGACTAATTTTTAATTAATTTCAAAGGTTATTGTAGTTATGACAATCAAACATTGGCTTCTTTCTTTCCAAGGTCGTATTGGACGCCAGCGTTTTTGGATGTGGAATTTGTTTTACTACCTAGTGATGCTCGCGATTATTGGTATCGCGGCACAAAATTTATTTGGTAGTTTTACCGGCGTGGCGATTTTTATTATGAGCGCCGCTCTACTGGTGCCAGACCTAGCGGTAACCGCAAAGCGCTGGCATGACCGCAATAAATCGAACTGGTGGCTGTTGATGCATGTACCTTTGATTGCTGGTCGTTTGATGGCACCGATTGGCGGCGCTGAAACTGTTGAGCCATCGATGATGCAAACGTCGGTATCGATAGTGGCGATTGTTTGTGGCGTTTGGATGTTGGTTGAATGTGGCCTATTAAAAGGTTCTCAAGGTGATAATCGCTATGGGCCAGAGCCGACAAACAACTAGTCTATACCCGTCTTACTTGAAGTTGCAGCTTTGTTGGTCGCGTTCACTCACCCCAATCACTTAGGCTAGCTAAGCTCATGGGGCTTCATTCACTTGCCGCCTCACTGCAACTCCAATTACTTTGGGTATAACTTTTAATCTCAAAGCAAAGACTTACCACTCAGTTATTACCCACAGTTCCGGTTTATTGGCTTGAGCTGTGGGTCATTTGCTTAAAGCTTTTACGAAAAATCAGCCAAGCATTCAATCCTGCCAATAAGTTACCCAATAAAGCGCCGATAAATAAGCCTTCAATGCCTCCGAGCTGTGAACCTAGCCATAAGCAAGGCAGGAAGAAGACAAATAAGCGCAGCGCCGAAATCCATAACGCGGAATAAGAACGCCCAATCGCGTTAGATAACGACACCATCAACATACACACACCTAACGAACCAAGACTTAGCGGTACGATAGTAAGATGCCAATGCAATATATGAGTGACTTGTTGATCGCTAGTCATTAAATTCGCTAAACCATTGGCGGCTAAAAAGGTGATAAACGCGATGGCTAATTGGAATATTAAGATAAAGCGAATCGCAATTGTGGTGAGTTTTTTAATATCACCATATTGCTTAGCACCTAGTAGCCTACCAACCATAGGTGGCATCGACATAGTCAATGCTAACACGCCTACGATGGCGAAAAACTCATAACGTGAGCCGATTGCCCATGCTGCGACCGCGGTGGTGCCAAAGCTGGCTAATAATTTAGTGGCAAGCATCGAGGATAAAGGTGGCAGCAGTTGGCTCACCATTGCCGGCCCCATAATGTTAGTGAGCGAGCCAATACTGCGACGAATATTTAAATCACTCCAGTCAAACTCAATCCAACCTTTGGTCCATACTTTGGGCATCACCACGAGCAAACCAATCGAAAAGGAGAGTAATGTCGCAATCGCAGCCCCATTGATTCCGAGATCAAAAGTAAAGATGAATAGAGGATCGAGTGCCATATTGAGTAGACTGGTCACCATCATCATACTGCCCGGCAAAATGGTATTGCCATTGGCGCGACATAAGCTATAAAAGAAATATAACAAAGCGCCACACCATGCACTGAGAAGCCAATAAATCCAGTAACTATTCACGATCGGGAGAATGGTTTCAGGGGCACTTAATAAGTTGAGGATTGGATTGCGTAGTCCATAAATAATTAAACTAAATAAAGCAATACCAACACTGCCGATAGTGACGACTAGCCCGCCTAATTGCTTAGCATAGCGAAAATTATTTTGCCCGAGTGCTTTTGATATCACAGCGGTGGTGGCGATCCCTAAACCCACCTGTAAACCAATAATAACCATTTGAATTGGTTGGGTGAAGCCTTGTGCCGCTAGTGGTAAAACGCCCAATTGACCGATAAAAGCGCTATCCACCAATTGAAAGCTCATAAGCGAGAGCACGCCAAATAGCATCGGCCAGGTTTGCTGGAATAGTTGACGAGCAAGCGAAGTAGTCGATGATGAAGTCACGAAAATAAGGTTCCTAATTAAGGCGTTTATTGATGGGGTTAATCACCCTTGAGTGGGGTAATCAGATAACAGCAACGATGTGAGCCCGCAATAATATGCTCTTGGCGAACGACTTTACACTCGTTTTCCAATAAAGCTTGGAAGATGTTGAGCTCGGATTGACACAGCGCAGGACATTGTTTCGCGCTATGGCAAATTGGGCAATGGTTTTCAATCAGTTGATATCCGTCCTTTGTGGTTTCAAGCTCCGCCATGTAGCCTTCTTGTTCTCGCAATTGAACTAAAGTTTGTAGTTTTTGTTCGGTGCTAGAGCATTGGGATAAATCTTGCTGATAGCGCTGGAGAATTCTTGCTTCTCGCTGGGCGGTGACGTTTGCAATCCCTTGTTGACCATAAGCTTGGCCAATCGCGTTGATGATATCAATACTCAGATCTTGGTGGCGATCGATAAATTGATCATGACCTTTTTGAGTTAAAGACCAGTGACGGGCAGGGCGTCCTACTTTGACTTTGATATCAGAGTAATTCAATAACCCTTCATCTTCTAACGCTTGTAGGTGTTGGCGCGCACCCATGCTGGTGATCGACAGTTCATCGGCCAGTTGGCGCGCAGTGATTTTTCCTTCACGCTTTATTTTGTGGAGAATTTTATCGCTGCTTTTCATTGATTGCCTTGGGGGCTTTATTGCGCCGCGTTCTTGAAGTCACTTGGCTATATGATGGCGCAAAAATTAAATAAAGCAAATGCTTAACATATTCAGGAAGCCATTTGTGAAGGCAATAAAAAACGCAACCCGAAAGCTGCGTTATGTAAGGAACAGTTAGACTCGAATTATAAGATGTGCTGTCTTACTTCGTCATCTTTACGCTCAAGGTAGTGAATCGACTTGATGCGACGGATGGTACGGCTCTTACCACGAATCACTAAAGTTTCTGTGGTCGCGATGTTACCGGTACGAGTGATGCCTTCAAGTAGGTCACCTTTGGTAATGCCGGTTGCCGCAAAGACTACGTTATCGCTGCGCGCCATATCATCCATTTTTAAGATAACGTTGGCTTGTACGCCCATTTCAGCACAGCGTTGTAATTCTAATTCACCGTGAGCACGGTTTTCTGGCGAATCGTCTTTTACTTCATGACGAGGTAATAGACGACCTTGCATGTCACCATCGAGTGCGCGAATAACCGCAGCAGAGACTACACCTTCTGGCGCGCCACCGATGCAGTACATCATGTCGACTTCGCTATCTGGCATACAAGTTAAAATAGACGCAGCAACATCGCCATCTGGCACGGCAAATACGCGTGCACCCATTTGTTGAATCTTAGCGATAATCTCGTCATGGCGAGGTTTGGCTAAAGTGATAACCGTCAATTCATTAAGTGGCTTGTTAAGGGCTTTTGCCACATTTAGAATGTTATCTTCTACCGATTTAGAAAGATCCAGACAACCTTTCGCGGCAGGGCCAACCACAAGTTTTTCCATGTACATATCGGGGGCTTTTAGGAAGCTGCCTTTTTCGCCGGCTGCCAGTACTGCTAACGCATTCGATTGGCCCATTGCGGTCATGCGAGTGCCTTCAATTGGGTCAACTGCGATATCTACTGCATCGCCACCTAGGCCAACTTGCTCACCGATATAAAGCATAGGCGCTTCATCAATTTCACCTTCACCGATAACAATTTCACCGCTGATTTCTGTGTCATTCAGTAAGGTACGCATTACGGCGACTGCAGCGCCATCGGCTGCGTTTTTATCGCCTCGGCCTAACCATTTATATCCGGCAAGCGCTGCACCTTCTGTAACTCGAGAAAATGCCAATGCTAAATCGCGTTTCATACTGACTCCAAATAAAACAAAGGGAAGAAAATTATGCGGCGCATTTTAGCATAGCCGGAACGGTAACGTTTGCTTTTTTGATTGGTTCATTACCAAGCCAGAAGTGATTGAGTCCTACAAAGGGAGTGAATATGCGAGGTAATGTCATAATTGAGTTAGCTTTGCTGTTTTTTTGCGCAACCGAACAAAAATAGTGAAATAAGACGGTGGCGCTTACAACGAAGCTGAGTAGAATGAGGGTAACAAACGTGATAAGGCGTGACCTTAAGTTAGCTTTATTGCTCACCATGATCATTTAATAGGTATCAGAGATGTCTTTCGAAGTATTAGAACAGCTAGAAGCAAAAATTCAAACCGCGGTAGATACGATTGCATTATTACAAATGGAAGTTGAAGAGCTTAAAGAAAAGAATGAGCAACTGGCTTCAGAAGCTGGTCAACTACGCGAAGGCCGTGAAGAGTTAGAACAACAAACTCAAGCGATGCGCCAAGAGCAACAAGCATGGCAAGAACGCATCCGTAACCTACTTGGTAAAATGGATGACGTTGAATAATTGATACGTACGTAAATGCTATTAACATAAAAAAACAGAGCCGATTGAGCTCTGTTTTTGTTTGTGAGGAACGAGGAAAGAACGATTAATCGTTTAAAGGTTCAACGTCGTCTAGCTCTTCATCTAATTCTAAATCAACATCCAGCGGTTCTTGAGAAATGATCACACCAGTATTGTCGGCATAAAGGTGATCTTCTGGTAAGAATGTCACTCCACCAAAGTTTACCGGTACATCCACTTCACCGATGTTGTTTTGAGTGGCTCCCACTGGGATAGCTGCAATGGCTTGAATGCCAATTTCCATTTCTTCTAAATCATCAATTTCACGAACACAGCCGTAAACCACTAGGCCTTCCCAGTCATTTTCTTCTGCTAACGCTGCAATCTCTGCATCAATCAGTGCGCGACGTAATGAACCGCCCCCATCAATTAACAACACTCGACCAGTACCATCTTCTTGTAAAATAGAGCGAATAATGCCGTTATCTTCAAAGCATTTCACTGTAGTCAACTGGCCTGCGAATGAGGTTAAGCCACCAAAGTTACTGAACATAGGTTCCACAACATCAACTTGGTCTTGGTAAATATCACACAGTGCAGAGGTATTATATTCCATAGTGGTTTTCTCTTTGCTTACGGTGGGGATGAGTACGAGTATATAGCGACATTATGGCTTTGCAATGACAAAGGCCAATTTCCTGAAAAGACTTTGATCTCATCAGGATATCGGGCCAAATACCGCCACTATTGCCCTGCGACCATAATAATGGAAAACACGATATTGGTGATAAAAGCACATTTCACCATTTCAGGCATCATAGGCACTAACTGCTTGGCTTGTTGTATGTTCCAGATTGTCCAGCCATGTTTTAATATTAATAGCAGTGGTAGCAGCATAAAAACATTCAGCCACATAGGTTGAATATGTGTGAGTAGATACAACGCCATGGTTAACCAACCAAAGGCCAGTAGCCCGAGATGGTAGCATTTGGCTTTATCCAGTCCGATACGAACGACAAGTGTGCGTTTATTGCTTACGGTATCATTTTCGATATCACGCATATTGTTGATATTTAAAACGCCCATTGAAAATAACCCTGATCCTATCGCTGGAAGCAGTAAGGTGGGTTTGATGGTGCCAGTATGCAAAAAGTAGGTACCTAAAATGGCCAGCAATCCAAAGAAAATAAAGACCGAAATATCACCAAGACCGATGTAGCCATAAGGCTTACTACCCATGGTGTAGGCGATAGAACTAATGATCGACAGCAGGCCTAAAAAGATAAACGCCATAATACTGGTTGGACTTTGTAAAGCATAAAAGACTAACGCAAGACCACTGATAATAATAAAAACAATATTGATAGCGATGGCTTTTTTCATACTTGATTGAGTAATGGCACCTTGCTGCATACCTCGAATTGGGCCAATACGGTTTTCATTATCGGTGCCTTGGACTGCATCACCATAATCATTGGCTAGATTGGATAAAATTTGCAGTAGGGTTGCCGTGAGTAATGCCAAAAGAGAAATCGTCAGAGAAAAATGGTGGTCGGCATAAGCAAGGCTACTTCCTGTTGCAATCGCAGCGATAGCAAGCAGTAAGGTTTTAGGTCTAGCGGCATCAAGCCAAATAGCAAAGGATGATTTCATAGTCTTATACAGTTAAAGTGATTAATTGAAGTATACCAATTTGTGGCCATAAACAACAAAAAGCCCGCAATAGTGCGAGCTTTTTTTTCTTAAGTTGCGGGTACTTTACAGGATAAAGCGACTTAAATCTTCATCTGCAACAAATTCACCTAGACGTTGCTTAACGTAATCACCATCAATGGAAATCTTCATCCCAGGGTTATCGGTGGCATCGAATGAAATATCATCCATTAAACGCTCCATAACCGTGTGTAAACGACGGGCACCAATGTTCTCGGTGGTTTCGTTTACCTGCCATGCTGCTTCAGCAATTTGAGTAATACCGTCTTCAGTAAATTCAATTTCAACATTCTCTGTTGCCATTAATGCGCAGTATTGCTCAGTTAATGAAGCATTCGGTTCGGTCAAAATACGTTTAAAGTCATGGCTGCTTAGCGCTTCTAATTCAACACGAATTGGCAAGCGGCCTTGTAATTCAGGAATTAAGTCTGAAGGGCGAGCCACTTGGAAAGCGCCTGATGCCACAAACAAAATATGATCAGTACGAACCATGCCATGTTTGGTAGAAACGGTACTACCTTCGACTAATGGTAGTAAGTCACGCTGCACCCCTTCACGAGATACATCACCGCCACCACTTTGATCGGCGCGTTTACAAATCTTATCAATCTCATCAATGAATACGATACCGTTGTTTTCAACATTGAAAATCGCTTGTTCTTTTAGATCTTCTTGATTAACCAGTTTGGCCGCTTCTTCTTCAGTTAATGCTTTGAAGGCATCTTTAATCTTCATCTTGCGGCTTTTCTTAGTATCGCCGGCAAGGTTTTGGAACATGCCTTGAAGTTGATTGGTCATCTCTTCCATACCAGGAGGAGCCATGATTTCTACACCCATTTGAGGTGCTGCCACATCAACATCAATTTCTTTATCGTCTAACTTGCCTTCACGTAGTTTTTTACGGAATATTTGACGAGTATTAGAGGTGCTTTCTTGTGACTTCTCATCTTCTCCCCAGCCTTCACGAGGTGGTGGCAGTAAGGCATCAAGAATACGTTCTTCCGCTTGTTCTTCAGCGCGGAATTGTACTTTTTCCATTTCACGTTGGTGAGTCAGTTTGATTGAAACATCGGTGAGATCGCGAATGATAGATTCAACTTCTTTACCGACATAACCCACTTCGGTGAACTTGGTGGCTTCTACTTTAATGAATGGCGCATGAGCTAATTTCGCTAAACGGCGAGCAATTTCCGTTTTACCCACACCGGTAGGACCGATCATTAAAATATTTTTTGGGGTCACTTCAGCGCGTAGATTTTCATCCAGTTGCATACGACGCCAGCGGTTACGCAGTGCAATGGCTACCGCACGTTTCGCTTTATCTTGACCAATAATGTGTTGATTGAGTTCATGAACAATTTCACGAGGTGTCATCTCAGACATAACGTTATCCTTTTACCCTATAAGTGAGCCATGAGTATCAGTCATGGGTGGTAAATCTTTTATGGCCTTGAGCTCGAGCGCGAAATACAAAGGCCAGGTGAGATTTATAATTCTTCGATGGTGTGGTGGTGGTTGGTGAACACACAAATATCGCCAGCAATGGTTAATGCTTTTTCAGCGATTTCGCGCGCTTCAAGGTCGGTGTTTTCAAGTAGAGCGGTTGCCGCTGCTTGAGCAAAGTTACCGCCAGAACCAATAGCGATTAAATCATTTTCAGGCTGAACTACATCGCCATTACCTGTAATGATCAGAGATGCGGTCTCATCAGCAACCGCCAGTAATGCTTCTAGCTTACGTAGCGCACGATCACTACGCCAATCTTTAGCAAGCTCTACTGCCGCTTTGGTTAGGTGACCTTGGTGCATTTCTAGCTTACGTTCAAAACGTTCAAAAAGCGTGAATGCATCAGCGGTACCGCCAGCAAATCCTGCTAACACTTTATCATTGTATAAACGGCGCACTTTTTTAGCGTTACCTTTCATGACAGTGTTGCCTAATGAAACTTGGCCATCACCAGCGATGACGACTTTATTGTTGCGGCGTACAGATACAATAGTAGTCACGAGAAACCTCTTAGTTATTCTGCGGATTTATACCCAAGTAACTTCAAGATGCGAGTTTCAGCAAGAATAAAACAAGCTTTAGGCAAGACAAATTGAATATGATCATAGTTGACCCTATCTCTATTCAATTTAACGCAGCATAAAGCTTGTTTTAACTTGCCCTTCGGGAGCTTCATCCAAACCTTTATGCCGCGTCAGATTGGTTTGAAAGGTGCTTACATTCCTTCGCCAATCTTCCTTGCCTCAAGATTTGGATGATAGCTCTGAATTCTGCATCTTGAAGTCACTTGGGTATAATAGATATGAGGTTAGGACAAAAAGAATTCAAGAGAAAGGGTAATAAAATATAAAGGAGAGGGGGATGATGGTTTTTTCCTAGTTCCTAGTTCCTAGTTCCTAGTTCCTAGGTTCGAGCTACGAGACTCGATTCTGCTTTTTCTAGGAACTCGAAACTAGGAACGGTCTTTTCCAAGTCACGAGATACGTTTTTACTGCAATGTATCCTTCATGATGATACAAGGCTCAATTTTAGCGCGCTGTAGTACGTGCTGTTCTTTTACTGCATCGCGTTTAAACGTATATGGGCCAAGGATAATGCGGTACCAACTACTGCCTTCTAGCTTAACAACTTTACTGCTTAGGCCTTGGAACGCGATATTAGCTTTGCGTTGCTCGGCTTGAGATGATGTTTTGTAAGCGCCACATTGCATGATGTATGGAATCTTCGGCACTTCAACTTTTTTAGCCTTAACCTCAATTTCACGCTTAGGTAAGATCTCCATGTAATCCCATTTTTCTTGTGGTGGTGGTGGGATCACTTCGGTATTTTTCGGTTTAGGCGCCACATTCACTGGCACGTTATTGGTTGCCGGAGCAGCTGGCTCTGGATCATTGCTTAGCACTGATAATAAATAGATCAATCCAGCGAGTAGAATCACGGCAATAATCGCGGCTTTCCACGGAATAGCACGAGGTGCCAGCTTCTTTTTTTGAGCCGGTCTTCTTTGGTTTCTATTGTTTTTCTTATTTGGAGTTGGACTCTTTCTTACGTAATCTCGGTTAGCCACGGTATTTTCAATAACTCAATAGAATAAAAAAGGAGCTATATGTTAATGCAGTTTTTTAACCAATACTATTGCTAATAATAGAAAGGGAATAACAAGCCTCTATTTATTGTATTAGAAACATGCTAGTCCCTCTTTAGGTTGAGTTTTGATTAGCTTCTTGGTGGTGCGGCACTATTTCTTACCACAAGGTTAGCTTCAAGTAACCGCGAACCCGCACGAACTTCTTTGCCTTTTAATGTTTCTAACAACATCAACATCGATTGTTTGCCGATCTCATAACGGGGTTGAGCAATAGTGGTGAGCGGCGGATCGCAGTATTGAGAGAATTGAATATCGTCAAAGCCAACAATCGAAAGGTCTTGCGGTACTCGGAAGCCTTGCTTTTTCGCTTGTTGAATAGCACCGATGGCCATGCTGTCATTGTGACAAAAAATCGCAGTTGGTGGCTCAGGCAGCGAAAGTAATTTATTGGCTGCAATGACACCCGATTCTAATGTGAAATCACCATGAACTTGGTAGCTAGGATTCATCTCGATTCCAGCACGACGCAGGGCTTGTTGAAAACCTTGATGACGGAACTGACAAAGTGAAGCATCAGCAGGGCCAGACATTTCCGCAACTTTCTTATGACCCATTTGAGTGAGGTAGTTCACTACATCGAACGCGGCAGTTAAGTTGTCGATATGGACAGTTGGTAACTCTAATTCTGGGGCGTATTCACAAGCCATCACTAAAGGCGGGAGATTTTTTTGCTCAGGTTTACTGACATCAAAAGGCACGTCAGTTCCAAGTAGTAACATGCCATCAGCTTGCTTGGTGAATACCAGATTCACAAAACTGCTTTCGCGTTTGAGTTGCTGGCCACTGTCACCGAGTAGCACTAAATAATTATGCTCCGCTGCGGTATCTTCTATGCCACGAATGATTTCGGTAAAGTAGGGATCACAGATATCCGGCACAATCACGATGATGGTTTTGGATTCATTGCGTCGTAGGTTTCGTGCTAAAGAATTGGGTGAATAACCAGATTCTAATACCGCATCTTCGACACGTTTGCGTGTTGCATTGGAGACTTTCTCAGGGTTCATTAGCGCACGGGAAACCGTTGCTGTTGATACTCCGGCTAGTTGGGCAACCTCCTTCATTGTCGCCATACGTTTTCCTCTCTTTCACTTTTTGTACCCAAATGGGCAAGCCAAAACGCTTATATTAAAAACAGATAAGCAAAATGTGAGGAGATCTCTTCAGTCAGTTTTCCTCCTCATTAATAACGACTTCTTAATGTTATCCAAATATTTTATGTTCTAAATTAGTTGGTTAATAGGTCGTGTATGATAAATATTACATTATGTTGGTGATATGCATCACATAGAATGGTTTTACTTTTCTTGTTTTAGGGCCTGTTGACCTTTTGTGATTATTTTTGCAGTGAATTGTGGGGCATTTGAACAAGGCAGAGGCTCCGTGGTGTAGCTAGCCTACACCAGGAGACCCTAGCTATTTAACTTAAATCTTGTGGCTCGATATCCATATTCCAGCGCACTTTTTTTGCGAGTGGTAATAATTGAATTGCAGGTTTAGATGAACCAATAAGGCGCTGCATTTGACTGCGAGTCGCCACCTGTAGCATCAGTTGCCAGCGATACTTACCGGCACGTTTGGCCAGTGGAGCTGGCATTGGGCCTAATACCATGCATTGTTCATCATAAAGTGGGTTGGCTTCAATCGTGTGGCGTATCTGACGTAAAAAGGCCTCAACATCTTCATTATTGTTGCCTTCTGCACGAAATAGCGTCAAAAAGCTATACGGTGGTAGTTGCGCCATTTTGCGCTCTTCCAGCGCGGTTTGAGCAAAGTGTTGGTAGTCTTTATGTAGCAGTGATTGTAATAAAGCGTGCTCAGGGTGGTGGGTTTGCAGTAAGACTTCACCGGGTTTACTGGCGCGTCCGGAACGTCCTGCCACCTGAATGAATAACTGGGCAAGGCGTTCTGATGCTCGGAAATCACTGCTATAAAGCGAGCCGTCAACATCCAATAATCCCACGAGGGTAACATCGGGGAAATGGTGACCCTTGGCTAGCATTTGTGTGCCAATTAGAATTTGATATTCACCATTACGAATCGATTGTAACGCGCTTTCTAGACTACCTTTACGGCGAGTACTATCACGGTCAATTCGGATGGTTTTAAATTCAGGGAACAGTAACTCTAATTGTTTTTCGAGTTGCTCAGTCCCCACGCCAACCGAAACCAGTTGAGTGGAGCCACAACCTTGGCATTGCTGAATCACCGGGCGTTGTGAGCCACAATGGTGACAGCGAATTTCTTGGCTACCTTGGTGAAACGTATAATAAGCATCGCAGCGTTTACACTCGGCCAGCCAACCACATTCATGACACATTAATGCAGGGGAAAACCCACGGCGGTTTAAAAACAACATCACCTGATTACCGGCATTAAGGTGACGTCGCATTTGAGCGATTAATGGTGCCGATAAGCCACCTTCTAAATACAAACCTTTAATATCGAGCACATGATGCTTGGCAGGTTGCGCATTACCGGCGCGCTTGCTTAACGATAAATAATGATATTTACCGGTTTTGGCATTATGTAAGGTTTCTAATGCTGGCGTTGCTGAGCCGAGCACGACTGGGAAGTTTTCTTTGTGGCCGCGCATGACTGCCACATCACGAGCGTGGTAGCGTAAGGTATCTTGTTGCTTATAAGAGGCGTCATGCTCTTCATCGACAATAATGATGCCGAGATTGGCAAATGGAGTAAATAATGCCGAACGAGTACCGATAATGATGCCCGCTTGTTTGTCGCGTGCTGAAAGCCATGCATTTAAGCGTTCAGTATCATTTAAGCCTGAATGCATGACTTCAACCGGCACATTAAAGCGGCGTTTGAAGCGGTTGATGGTTTGTGGCGTTAAGCCTATCTCCGGCACTAACACCAATGCTTGTTTACCTTGTTCAAGCACCGGTTTGATAATGCTTAAATAGACTTCGGTTTTACCTGAGCCGGTTACCCCATCAATTAAAAAACAGCCAAATCCCGGATGGTTATTGATACTGGCGACCGCAATGGCTTGTTCTTCATTTAAGTGCGGCTTGTGTTGCTCGTTTTCTAATTGTGCCGGCCATTTCGGTTGAGTAGGCTGAGTGTGTTTTGCTTCAATCCAGCCTTTATCTTGCAGCGTTTTGAGTGTGGCGCTGCTGATCTCTTCATCGATCATCGCTTGATGGGGAAGTGGCCCATGATCCAACATGCGCACCACTTTGGCTTGCAGATGCGCGCGGCCAAATCCAGCGGCTAGTTGGTTTTTACCTGCTTCGGTAATATGCCACTCTTTGAGGCTAGTAAAATCAGCTGGCTTACCTTTTTTAAGTAATGACGGCAAAGCCATCGCCAGAGTGTCGCCAAGTGGGTATTGATAAAACTGACTGCACCAATGCAATAATTGGTAGAGCGATTTTGGCCAGACAGGTTTGGCATCTAAGCAGGCTTTAATTGGTTTTAATTGCTCAATTGGAAAATCGGAATGATCGACAATACCGACCACAATACCAATTAAGGTTTGACGACCAAAAGGCACCGAAACACGGCCACCAATAACGGGAAATAAATAATTAGGGATAAGGTAGTCAAAGCACTTATCTAAAGGAACAGGTAGGGCAACTTGAGCAATATTTGGCTGCATAAGTAAGAAAATTGTCCTTGAGACAGTCGAGTAAAACAAAAGAAAGGCTATGATAAAACAGCCGTTATCGATATAAAACTGAAATATTGTAGAAAAAGGGAGCAAATGTGTTGATCGATGGAGACGGATTCACTATTATACTGCGCCTCTAACGATGTATATTTTTACATCATTTTTTAGTAACAACGTATGGTGTCTGACTGCTTTGATACTCGCAAGAGATATTTGAGTAAGAATTCAGATAGCGATACGGACCAATAAAAGGTTTGTCCTATGAAAACTGGTATCCACCCAGAATACAAAGCTGTAAATGCAACTTGTTCTTGCGGTAACTCTTTCGAGTTCAACTCTACGCTAGGCAAAGAAACTATCCACCTAGACGTATGTGACAAATGTCACCCGTTCTACACTGGTAAGCAACGTATCGTTGATACAGGCGGCCGTGTTGATCGCTTCAACAAGCGTTTTGGTGCACTTAGCAGCAAAAAATAATCTTCCGCTAAACTTTTTTAGTGAAAGACAGAATTTGAAAGGGATGCTTCGGCGTCCCTTTTTTGTTATCTGAAAAACGTTATTGCCTGAAATTAACGATATTGACTACCAAGTTAACTTTTGATCCTTTAAAATCACCTCCCCCCTACTAAATAGAATAATTAGGAAACGTTCACTATGTCTGATGATCAGCAACTCAATGATTTTCGCCAAAAAGCATTGGATTACCACGCCCAACCTACCGCAGGTAAAATAGCCATTGCTTTAACTAAACCAGCCGATACGGCGGAAGATCTAGCTTTGGCATATAGCCCAGGTGTTGCTGAACCGGTACGTGAAATCGCCTTAAACCCTGAAAATGCTTATAAATATACTGCCAAAGGCAATACGGTTGCGGTTATCTCAAACGGTACGGCTATTTTAGGCTTAGGAAATTTAGGCCCATTAGCATCAAAACCTGTGATGGAAGGTAAAGCCCTTTTATTTAAGCGTTTTGCTGACTTAGATTCGATCGACATTCAAGTGAAGCACCGCACGATCGATGAGTTTGTCGATACGGTTGCGAACATCGCGGATACTTTTGGTGGTATTAACCTAGAAGATATCAAAGCACCAGATTGCTTTGAGATTGAGCGCCAACTGATTGAGCGTTGTGATGTGCCGGTTTTCCATGATGACCAACACGGTACCGCGATTGTTACTGCAGCAGGCATGCTGAATGCCATTGAGCTACAGGGCAAAAAATTGTCTGAGTGTAAAATTGTATGCCTAGGTGCTGGAGCGGCAGCGGTTGCGTGTATGGAGCTATTGATTAAATGTGGCGCATTACGCGAAAAAATCTACATGCTAGATCGTAAAGGTGTGATTCATACGCGTCGTGATGATTTGAATGAATATAAGCAATTGTTTGCTAACAATACTGATATGCGTACTTTAGAAGATGTTATTGCTGGGGCGGATTTATTCTTAGGCGTTTCTGGTCCAAATCTACTACCACCAGAAGCATTAGCATTAATGGCTGATAAGCCTGTGGTATTTGCTTGTTCAAACCCAGATCCAGAAATCAAACCTGAACTAGCAGCAAAAGTGCGTAATGATTTGATCATGGGTACGGGGCGTAGTGACTACCCGAACCAAGTAAACAACGTTATTTGTTTCCCATTCATTTTCCGCGGTGCGTTAGATGTTCGTGCCAGTGAAATTAATACTGAAATGAAATTAGCGGCAGTGGAAGCGATTCGTCAATTAGCCAAACAAGAAGTGCCAGCAGAAGTTCTAAAAGCTGCTGGCGTTGATTCACTATCATTTGGCCCAGACTACATCATTCCAAAACCAATGGACCCACGTTTACTTTCTGAAGTAGCAGGCGCAGTGGCTCGTGCAGCAGTAGAATCTGGCGTTGCTCGTATTGAGTTGCCAGAGCAGTATAAGTAAAAAAATAAACTCGAATACTAGGGCGCTTCGCTTCTCGTAGCTCGAATACAACAAAGCCCGCTCAAATGATTTGAGCGGGCTTTGTTTTTTTCTTTTTCGATAAACGAGTTACGACAATCCGAGTAACGTATTAATCATCAAACGCTTCGAATTCAATTCCCATTTCGGTCATTAAGCGTTTTACTTCTGTCGGGATATCATCTGGGCGATCTTTACGTAAATCTTCATCAGTTGGTAAAGGTTGGCCAGTATAAGCATGTAAAAATGCTTCACACAGTAGTTCACTGTTGGTCGCGTGGCGCAAGTTGTTGACTTGGCGGCGAGTGCGTTCATCGGTTAATATTTTAAGAACTTTTAACGGGATAGAAACCGTGATCTTTTTAACTTGTTCACTTTTCTTTCCATGCTCTGCATATGGGCTAATGTACTCACCGTTCCAATCTGCCATCACGCACCTTCGTTGTTTAATATCAGTAATTTTAGTGGTTAAGCGCTAATTTTAGGGGCATTTACCGCCGAATGTAAAGACATTTAGATGGCTAGAGGTCTTGACGTCTCATCTGGCGAGGGATAAAGTATCGTTATATATTGTGTTCAGCCATGCCAGTGTAGGTGGATTAATATGATCCTTACTACTTTAAAGCAGTAAATAGTTTCAGTTTTTTAAATTGCGTTTGTGTAAATAGCGCTTTGCAAAGATTTGAGTATAGTGGATCGAGTGTTTGTGTATATTGATTGCGATTGCAAAAGGAAAGGAATACGCCAATGAGTTCAAGAAAGCCAGCAACTGTCGCCGTTCGTACCGGTATTGAATCGGATAGCCAATATCATGCGGTAGTGCCACCTATTTATCTCTCGACCAATTATGGCTTTCCGGCTTTTGGTGAAGTGCCTAAGTATGACTACACTCGCTCTGGCAACCCTAACCGTGGTTTGCTTGAGCAAGCGTTATCTGAGCTTGAAGAAGGCGCAGGTGCAGTGATCACTAACTGTGGCACATCTGCACTCAATTTATGGGTATCGGCTTTTATTGGCCCCGATGATCTGATTATTGCGCCGCATGACTGCTATGGCGGCACTTACCGCTTATTTAATACTCGAGCGCAAAAAGGCGATTTTAAAGTTCAGTTTGTTGACCAATCTAATCAAGCGGAATTTGATGCCGCCATCGCGAAAAAGCCAAAACTGATTTTATTAGAAACACCATCCAATCCATTAGTACGTGTGGTCGATATTGCTAAATCTTGTGCAAAAGCTAAGCAAGTAGGCGCATTAGTGGCGGTTGATAACACCTTCCTGACACCGGTATACCAAAAACCATTAACCTTGGGCGCAGATTTTGTTATTCATTCCACGACTAAGTACATCAATGGCCATTCCGATGTCATCGGTGGCGTGATTATTTCGAAAGACCCTGAGCATGTAGAAACGCTTTCGTGGTGGGGTAACTGCATTGGCGCAACCGGCACACCGTTTGATAGCTACATGACACTACGTGGGTTAAGAACCTTAGCGGCGCGTATGCGAGTACATGAAGAAAGTGCACAAGACTTATTGGCTTACCTACAAGAGCAACCATTAGTCGGCACTATTTATCACCCGAGCCTACTTGATCATCCAGGACACGATATTGCCAAAGCGCAACAAAGTGGTTTTGGCTCTATGCTGAGTTTTGAAATCAATGGCAGCATGGAACAGTTAAAGACCTTTGTCGGTCAATTAGAATTATTCTCTCTGGCTGAATCGTTAGGCGGAGTAGAGAGCTTGATGTGTCACCCATCATCGATGACTCATCGAGCGATGTCAGATGAAGCACAAGCAGAAGCGGGAATCTCACCGTTGTTGTTACGTGTTTCTGTTGGATTAGAAGATAGTCAGGATTTAATCGCTGATTTAGAGCAAGCTTTTAAAAAAGCACAAGAGGTAGCGTAAATGACATCTGCTCGTCAGTTACACAAATTTGGTGGTAGTAGTCTGGCCAATCCAGAGTGCTACAAACGAGTCGCCAACATCTTAAAAGAATATTCATCGCCTGCTGACTTAGTTGTGGTGTCGGCTGCCGGTAGTACCACCAACCGATTAATTGAGTGGATTACCGCGCTCGAAAAAGATGGCCGTATTGCTCATGAAATATTGCAGGAATTACGTCAGTTTCAAATTAATCTAATTGATGAGCTGCTGCCAGAAGAAAAAGCACAACCATTGATTATGCTAGTCAACCAAGAGTTTATGGCACTGGGGGAGATTAATGGCCCAGTCAGTGAAGTGATGCGAGCCAGCATTCTAGGGCATGGTGAAGTGTGGTCATCTCGTTTATTAGCCGCGTTACTTTCTCATCTTGATCTGGAAGCGGTGCAGCTTGATTCGCGTGATTTCTTACGAGCGGAACGTGGCGCACAACCCGAAGTGGATCGTGGCCGATCCTTACCTCTGTTAAAAGAAAAATTAGCTCAACACGGAAAACTACGTGTGGTGATCACCGGTTTCATGGCGCGCAATGATACAGGTGAAACCGTATTGCTTGGCCGTAATGGTTCCGACTATTCTGCCACGGTGATTGGCGCATTAGCGGAAGCATCTCGAGTCACCATTTGGAGTGATGTGGCGGGAGTATATAGTGCAGATCCTCGTAAAGTCACGGATGCTTGTTTACTGCCTTTGCTTCGTTTAGATGAAGCCAGCGAGTTGGCCCGTTTAGCAGCACCAGTATTACACAGCCGTACCTTGCAACCAGTTGCTCAAAGCGCCATGGATTTAAGTCTACGTTGTAGTTACCAGCCAGAATCAGGCTCTACCCGTATTGAGCGCGTATTGGCATCAGGCCGAGGTGCCAAAATCATTACTTCGCTTGATGAAGTACTACTGATTCAAATTCACTTTGGTGCTGGGCATGATTTTACCCGTTTAGAATCAGATTTAATGCGTTCGTTAGCACGAGCACAATTGCAGCCATTGGCGATGCAGTCGCAACCGGATCAAGGTTTAGTGTCTTTAGCATATACCGCTGAAATTGCCGCTAGTGCGATGACTTATTTGCAAGACACCGCAGTTGGCGCTGAAATTAAATTGCGCGAAGGTTATTCGATGGTCGCCGCCGTTGGCGCAGGGGTAACGATTAACCCAAATCATTGTTATGGTTTTTATCAGCAATTAAAAAATGCACCAGTCGAGTTTATTTCTGAAGCCGATTCTGGTTTAAGCTTAGTGGCCATTTTACGTAAAACTAATGTTACTGAACTGGTGGTTGGCGTGCACTCTCAACTATTCCAAGCACAGAAACGAGTGGCGATTGCCTTATGTGGTAAAGGGAATATTGGTTCAAGTTGGTTGGCATTATTTGCCGAGCAAAAAGCGGAGCTTGAAAAGCGCCGCGGCATGAGTTTTGATTTGGTTGCGGTAGTCGATAGCCAAACCTATTGGTTGGATTTAAATGGTATCGACCCCACTCAAGCGTTAACTCGCTTTGAAGATGAGTCGGTGTCTAATGATGGACAAGCTTGGTTGAACACCTTAGCGCATCAAACCGATTATCATGAAGTGGTGGTGATGGATGTAACCGCTAGTGCTGAGTTGGCACGTCAATACGAAGTGATTGCGGAGCATGGTATGCATCTGATTTGTGCCAATAAAGTCGCCGGTTCGGCTTCAACGCAAGACTACCAACGTGTAGTCAATGCCTTTGATAAAACGGGTCGCCATTGGTTGTATAATGCGACGGTAGGCGCAGGGTTGCCAGTTAACTATGCGATTCGAGATTTGCGTAATAGTGGTGATCAAATTACCGCGGTATCGGGTATTTTCTCGGGCACTTTATCTTGGTTATTCCAACAGTTTGATGGTTCGGTACCTTTCACTGACCTAGTTGATTTAGCGTGGCAACAAGGCTTGACAGAACCTGATCCTCGCTCGGATCTCGATGGTTCGGATGTGATGCGTAAGTTAGTGATTGTGGCACGTGAATCAGGGTTAGAAATTGAACCTGAAAGCGTTAAAGTAGAATCACTGGTTCCTGATGAGCTAAAAGATCTTTCAACCGATGAGTTTTTTGATAAAGGGAAAGTGTTGAATGAGCGGTTATCAGAGCGTTTAGCCAAAGCCCAGAAACAAGGTAAAGTACTGCGTTATATCGCTCGCTTATCTCGTGATGGCAAAGCAACGGTTGGAGTTGAAGCATTATCTCCAGAGCACGCGCTAGCTAACTTGTTGCCATGTGATAACGTGTTTGCGATTGAGAGCAAATGGTACAAAGATAATCCACTAGTGATTAAAGGCCCTGGTGCGGGAAGAGAAGTCACCGCAGGCGCATTGCAATCGGATCTAAATCGTTTATCTAATTTGATTTAGTAAATGGCGATTCATTCAGATTTAACACTCTGAAATTGAAAATTTAATTATGCCGCTTCAGTGATGAGGCGGCATTTTTTTGTTTTTGAGAGTTATTCAGCATCATGATGAAGAGAATTCATGATAAGAGGATTGACTTTAGATCCTATTCACTTCATTCTGTAGACATATAGACGTCTAAATGACTTCAAAGATTGTTGGGATTGGTATTCAGTACGATAGAGATAAGGATGCTTTTCAGATTCGTACTTTTTAGGTGAGTTAAGTGGTTTGTCCACAGGGAGTTGAACATGAGTTATTCACACGCAGGGCACATTGATGCGCTAAACCATAATATTGCTGATCTAGAAGGCAAAATTAATGTTTCTTTTGAATTTTTCCCACCAAGCAGTGAGAAAATGGAAGAGACGCTGTGGAATTCAATTCACCGCTTAAAAACTCTCCAACCTAAATTTGTCTCAGTAACTTACGGGGCAAACTCTGGTGAGCGCGACCGTACTCACTCAATTATCAAAGAAATTAAAGATCAAACAGGCTTGATTGCCGCGCCGCATTTAACTTGTATTGATGCCTCGCGTGATGAGCTGAAAGAGATTGCGCAAGATTACTGGAATAATGGCATTCGCGATATTGTGGCTTTGCGTGGTGACTTACCGCCAAATGGTGGCAAGCCGGATATGTATGCGTCTGATTTAGTGGAGTTACTGAAAGGCGTGGCCGATTTTGATATTTCAGTGGCGGCTTATCCAGAAATTCACCCAGAAGCGAAAAATGCTCAAGCGGATTTAATTAACTTAAAGCGTAAAGTTGATGCAGGGGCGAACCGCGCGATCACTCAGTTTTTCTTTGATGTAGAAAGCTACCTACGTTTCCGTGATCGTTGCGTAACCGCGGGCATTGATGTGGAAATTATTCCAGGTATTCTACCGGTTTCGAACTATAAGCAAGCGAAGCGTTTTGCGGATATGACCAATGTGCGTATTCCAAGCTGGATGGCGAAGCAATATGAAGGGTTAGATGATGATCCTGTGACGCGTCAAATGGTGGGGGCGAGCCAAGCGATTGATATGGTAAGAACGTTGAGCCGTGAAGGGGTTAAAGACTTCCACTTCTACACGCTAAACCGTTCTGAAATGACCTATGCGCTTTGCCATACACTCGGTGTACGTCCGAGCTAATTGCTCTTATCTGCTTTACCGCATTTGATGAGGCTCTTTAAGATGTAAACTACAAAGGCTTACTGACTTTCAGTAAGCCTTTTTGCTACCTGCGGGATTGACAGTATTAAACGTCGGAAAAGTTTCGAGCTGTTGTTTTACTTCGCTTGCCCATTTAATCCAAGTTTGTCGCTCTAAAATATTACGTTTCAAAATTAAGTGTTCTAATTTGGCATGTGGCTCAAGAGATTCTGGGTTGTGGTAGAACTGGTTTTCGAGTTGCTGGTAATGCCGCAATAAGCTTTGCGCTTCGGGGAGCAACACGTCTAATTGCTGGATAAAACTGTCTACTGATTCAACGCTGCAAGCCATTAATTTAGCCGAGAATTCATCACGAGTAGCAGTATAAGGGGTAGGTTGATTAAACCATGCGGTTAATTTTGAGCGCCCTAATGGCAAGATGGTATAGATTTTTTTATCAGGCTTACCGACTTGAGGGTGAAGTTCTGATGTTACCCATTCTAGCTGAGTCATTTTGGCTAGCTCACGATACACCTGCTGGTGGCTAGCTTTCCAAAAGTGTCCAACGTTATGAGAAAACGCTTTACTGATGTCGTAACCGGTCGCGGGCTCTCGACTTAAGATAGTTAAAATAACGTAGGGCAGTGACATATCAGCTTCTAATTTGGCTAAGTAGATGACCAAGATAGCGTAATTTCATTCATTTATGTACTGATGAAAAAATTAATCTTATTTAAGGTGAAGTGACACAAAAAGAGAAGCCGCACTTATTATTAAGCGCGGCTTCTTAAATTGAAACACGATTTAGTGGCTAAACTAGTGTCAGCGATTAACCAGTGTTACGCATACCTGCCGCGATACCAGCAATCGTCAGCATTAACGCTTCTTCTAGTTCAGAAGATGGGTTGTCGCTTTGACGAGTACGGTATAGCAACTCAGCTTGTAGCATGTTCAATGGCTCAACGTAGATGTTACGTAAGCGGATTGACTCTAAGCCCCAAGGGTCGCTTTGCATTAGGTTCTCGTTATTTTCAACGTTTAGAACCGTCACGATATCTTTTTGCAACTGTGTACGTAAACGCTCACCAAGAGGCCATAATGACTCATCGGTTAGGCGTTGATCGTAGTAGCGTGAAATATCAATATTACACTTCGAGTACACCATCTCTAGCATACCAAGACGTGTTGAGAAGAATGGCCATTCACGACACATGTCTTCAAGCATTGGTTGGTGACCTTGCTCAATCGCATGTTGAATTGCTTCACCGGCACCTAGCCACGCTGGTAGTACTAAACGGTTTTGGCTCCATGAGAAAATCCATGGAATGGCACGTAAGCTTTCAACGCCGCCATTTGGATTACGTTTTGATGGACGTGAACCTAAAGGCAGTTTACCCAGTTCGAGTTCAGGCGTTGCGGCGCGGAAATAAGGAACAAAATCCGGTTCACCACGAACCACTGAGCGATAAGCTTCGCAAGAAACATCAGAAAGCGTGTTCATCATTTCACGCCATTCTTGTTTTGGCTCAGGAGGCGGAAGTAGGTTTGCTTCTAAGATGGCGCTAGCATATAGGTTAAAGCTGTTCACCGCGACATCAGGCAATCCTAGCTTAAAGCGGATCATCTCACCTTGTTCGGTTACACGTAAGCCACCTTTTAAGCTGCGAGGTGGTTGAGAAAGTAGTGCGGCATGCGCTGGTGCACCACCACGACCTACCGTACCACCACGACCATGGAATAGCGTTAAGTCAATGCCTTCTGCATCCGAAACTTTAACCAGTTTATCCATCGCATCGTACTGCGCCCAACCTGCTGCCATTACACCGGCATCTTTCGCTGAGTCGGAGTAACCGATCATCACCATTTGGTGGTTATTGATAAAGTTGCGGTACCAATCGAGCGAGAACAATTGCTTCATTACCGCTTCAGAATTGTTCAAGTCATCTAAGGTTTCGAATAATGGGCAAACATCCATGCGGAATTTGCAGCCCGCTTCTTGCAAGATGAGGTGCACGGCTAGTACGTCAGAGGCAGTACGTGCCATCGAAATAACATAAGCGCCAAATGCTTCACGAGGGTGCTCTGCCATGACGCGGCAAGTATCGAGCACTTCTTGTACTTCTGGCGAAGGCTCCCAATTACGCGGCAATAGTGGGCGCTTTGAGCTCAGTTCTTTAATTAAGAACTGAACTTTTTCATCTTCGCTCCATTGGTCGTATTCACCAATTTCTAGGAAGCGTGTCATTTCAGTGATCACATCTGAGTGACGAGTACTTTCTTGGCGAATATCCAAACGGACTAGGTGAATACCAAAGGCTTTTACGCGACGTAAAGAATCGAGTAGCGAGCCTTCTGCAATGATGCTCATGCCACACTCGTGTAGCGATTGGTAACACGCGAGTAGTGGATCCCAAAGCTGCTCAACACGTTCTAGAATTGGCAAGTTAGGCACTTCAGTACCATTGATGCGTGCATCGAGTACCGTGCAAGTGTTGTTTAATAGAGTGCGTAAGCGTTTCAGAATTGCACGGTAAGGTTCATGCTCTTCACCTGATAATTCACGGACTGTATCGTTACACGCGGTCATCGACAGTTCGGTGATCAAGTCTTGAATATCGGTTAGATACAGATCGGCCGCTTTCCAGCGAGACAGTAGCAATACTTCAGCGGTAATTGGGTGGGTAACGTTCGGGTTACCATCGCGGTCACCGCCCATCCAAGATGAGAAATGTACTGGGCGCGCATCGATAGGCAGCGCTTCACCAGTGAAGTTTTTCACTCGGTCATTAAATTCACGTAAGAACTCAGGTACAGCCTGCCATAATGAGTTTTCAACGACTGCAAAACCCCACTTCGCTTCATCTAGCGGGGTAGGTCGTTGCTGACGAATAACATCCGAGTGCCAAGATTGTGCAATCAAACCTTCTAGGCGGCGTTCTGTTTTAATACGCTCACGAGTAGAAAGGTCACTGTGTTCTAATTGCGATAGGCACTTATTAATTTTGACCAATTTGTTGATCATGGTGCGGCGAGCAATTTCTGTTGGGTGTGCAGTCAACACCAATTCAATATTCAGTTCTTTGATCGCTTGCGCAGCATTTTCTTTGCTGATGTCATTAGAAGCTAACTTACCAAATAAAGAGTTAATCGCATCAGGTTCACATACGTGTTCTTCGCAATGGCGAGAAATAGTATGAAACTGTTCCGCAATATTGGTTAAGTTAAGAAATTGACTGAAGGCATGAGCAACAGGAGTGAGTTGTTCGTTAGGAAGGTTTTTAATTTCTTCGATTAAGCTTTCGCGGTCTTCCTGATTTCCAGCGCGTGCTGATTTGGAAAGCTTACGAATGGTTTCAACTTTATCAAGAATAGCATCACCATGTGCTTCTTGAATGGTTGCGCCGAGTAAGTCTCCGAGCATGCGAACATTACTCGTTAAAGCGGCATATTTTTCATTCATCGTCGTTTCACCTTGTAATTTAATTACATCCATTTAATTGTAACCACTACAATCTAGCGAAAATATTTGCACTGAGTCAAATATTTGCCGCGATCGTGAAAAAATAATACTAATATCATTGACCTAAATCAGTTATCAATGAAGGTGTAAAATGACTAGGATTGCAGTGTGAAACCTTTGTTACTTATACCATATTTGATGGTTGCGACCGCACTCAGGTTGTCTGAATGCGGCATGATTCATTATTTCAATTTGTCAGATTGTATCCAATTTGCTCGACGGTTTAGCCAAAGCATCAATTTTCTTACACGAAGATTTACCCAAAATACCGATTTAACTAAAACACCTGTCTATTTAAAACAATAGTGACGCATCGATTTGGATAAAATATTAATCGTTGGATCAATAAACTCAAATGCTAAAAACTCATCTGGTTGGTGGGCTTGGTCAATTGAGCCTGGTCCCATTACCAATGTAGGGCAAACTTCTTGTAAGAAAGGCGCTTCAGTACAGTAGTTGACCGTTTCTGATGGCATTTGAGTCAGCTCTTCCATGCTCTTGATGAAAGGGTGGTCATGTTGACACTCATAACCAGGAATTGGTTCGTGTAATGGTTTGATTTCAATGCGCTCTGGCCACTTGGCTTGTATTTCTTTCAGCGCGGCTTGCAACATGTTATTCAAGCCATCTAGGCTGATCCCTGGTAGTGGGCGCACATCATAATGCAATTCACAACAACCACAGATACGGTTAGCACTGTCGCCACCATGAATATGACCTAGGTTTAGAGTTGGAGTCGGAATTTCAAAGCCCGGGTGGTGATATTCTTTAATGAGTTGATTACGTAGCTGCATTAATGCAAACAGTACCTCGTGCATAATTTCAATTGCATTCACGCCGAGTGCCGGATTGGATGAGTGGCCAGAGTGGCCAGTGACACGAATCGCATTGGCGACATGGCCTTTATGTCCGCGAATTGGCTTGAGACTTGTTGGTTCACCAATGATGCAATAGTCCGGCTTATACGGCGCATCGCCATTTAAGCATGATTCTGTAAAGTGACGAGCACCTAACATGCTGGTCTCTTCATCGCAGGTTGCCAGAATATAAAGCGGTTTGGTTTGGTTTGCCCAATCGACTTTTTTGACCGCTTCAATAATAAAGGCGAAAAAACCTTTCATATCCGCAGTGCCCAATCCGTAAAATCGATTGTTATGTTCGGTTAAGGCGTGTGGTTCAAAGTTCCAGCGACCTTCATCAAAAGGTACGGTATCAGAGTGACCAGACAGTAATAGCCCACCTTCACCTTGGCCTTTTTTGGCGATTAAGTTGTGTTTTCCCGGCGCGACTTCAATGACTTCAACTGAAAAATCGAGATCTTTTAACCATTGCGCGAGTTTGGCGATCACTTCGGTATTGCCTTCATCCCAAGTAGGATCAGTTGCACTAATTGAAGAGGTAGAGATCAATCCGCGATAAACATCTAAAAACTGAGGTGTGCCCATAAAAACTCCATTTCCTGTGATGGCTTTGCCTGTATGCTAGCAATAAAAGCATTGTGGTTGATAACCGAGCTATTGACAAGAAGCTTATAAAACGATAAAACACATATTAAATCATTATTTATGAATAAAAAATCAATTAATAAGGTTTTTTTAGAGTGGATAGTCATATTTTTACGCTTGATAAAGATTTGTTTTCAGCATGAAATGTCTCAATGACTTAACGAATTCCACTTAAAAAAAAATAAATATCGCGTAAAGCAAACAGCACAAAACAAACGGATAGGTGAGTATGCTAAAGACAGTCATTATTGGAGCAAGTGGTTATACCGGTGCAGAGTTGGCCTTGATGGTCGACAAGCATCCTGAACTGACTTTATCTGGCTTATATGTATCAGAAAATAGTGTTGATGCTGGCAAACCTATTTCTCAATTACATGGCAAATTACATGGACTTATTGATCTTGCCGTGCAACCGCTAACCTCACCGCAAGAAGTCGCACAACAATGTGATGTGGTCTTCCTTGCTACCGCTCATGAAGTTAGCCACGACCTCGCGCCGACTTTTCTTGCTAATGATTGTGTTGTTTTGGATTTATCCGGTGCTTACCGAGTTAAAGCTGATGGTTTCTACCCTCAATATTATGGCTTTGAACACACAGAATCGCAGTGGTTAGATCAGGCGGCTTATGGTTTAGCAGAATGGAATGTTTCTCAAGTAGAACAAGCGCAATTAATTGCCGTTCCAGGTTGCTACCCAACCGCATCTCAACTGGCGATTAAACCGCTTATCGAATCACAACTTCTCGATTTAAATCAATGGCCGGTAATCAATGCGACTAGTGGCGTGACGGGCGCTGGACGTAAAGCCTCCATGACCAACAGCTTTTGCGAAGTTAGCTTACAACCTTATGGTGTATTCACTCACCGTCACCAACCTGAAATCGCTTCACACCTAGGTCGTGACGTTATCTTTACGCCACATCTTGGCAATTTTAAGCGTGGTATTTTAGCCACTATTACTATGAAGTTAGTCGCTGATGTGAGTGACGAGCAAATTGAACAAGCCTTTGAACAAGCTTACCAAGGCAAGCCAGCGGTTCGTTTACTTTCCGATTTTCCTCGCTTGCAAAATGTCGAAAACACTCCGTTTTGCGATATTGGTTGGAAGCGTCAAGGTCAGCATCTTATTGTGGTGTCTGCGATTGATAACTTATTGAAAGGCGCATCAAGCCAAGCGATGCAGTGTTTGAATATTCGTTTCGGTTTCCCTGAAATGACGGCTTTAGTGTAAGGATAATGACCATGGCTCCTTTAGTGATCAAATTAGGTGGCGCAGTATTATCCGATTTGGATACTTTAGCTAAATTATTTGGTGCAATTCAGCAATATCAAAAAGATGCACAGCGTCAAATCGTCATCGTACATGGTGGTGGCTATTTGGTGGATGAGTTGATGGAAAAATTGCAGTTTGAAACGGTAAAAAAGGATGGCTTACGCGTTACACCTTTCGAGCACATTAATTACATTAGTGGCGCTTTGGCGGGAACCGCGAATAAATTACTGCAAGGCCAAGCGATCAAGCTAGGTTTAACCGCAGTTGGTTTAAGTTTGGCTGATGGTGGTTTGTGTCAAGTGACTCAGTTGTCTTATGAGCTTGGTGCAGTAGGCGAAGCAAAAGCGGGAGACGCTTTAGTATTGAAGGCTATTCTAAACGCCAATGCTTTACCAATTATCAGCTCGATTGGCATTACATCTGATGGTCAGTTAATGAATGTCAATGCTGACCAAGCGGCGGTTGCGGTGGCCACTTCACTGGGAGCAGAGTTGGCTCTACTTTCAGATGTGGCAGGGGTACTCGATGCGGATAAGCAACTCATTTCACAACTAGACCAATCACAAGTCGATCAACTGATTGAGCAGCAAGTGATCACCGATGGCATGATAGTTAAAGTTCAAGCGGCTTTAGAAGCGGCCAATCAATTAGGTCGAGCAATTGAAGTAGCGGGTTGGAAAAGCCCTGAAAAGCTAACTCAACTTTTTACCGGTCAAAGTATAGGAACACGTTTCTTGCCTCAGTGAGGAGAGAAGCAAAATAAATTATCCACGGAATTCACCCAAACATGATTCCAGGGAAGGCTATAAAATAAATTTTGGAGAAGTAACATGGCTAAATTAAGCGTCGATAAAGCAAGTATCAACAAAGTGGTTGTCGCCTATTCGGGTGGATTAGATACCTCAGTGATCATTCCATGGTTAAAAGAAAACTACGATTGTGAAGTGGTCGCCTTTGTGGCCGATGTTGGTCAAGGTGATGAAGAGTTAGTCGGCATTGAAGAAAAAGCCATCGCATCAGGGGCATCGGAATGTTACATCGCTGACCTGAAAGAAGAGATGGTTGCTGATTATATCTACCCAACGCTAAAAACCGGTGCTTACTATGAAGGTAAATACCTATTAGGCACTTCAATGGCACGTCCAATTATTGCAAAAGCGCAAGTAGAAGTGGCACGTAAAGTCGGCGCTGATGCGTTATGTCATGGTTGTACTGGTAAAGGTAATGACCAAGTTCGTTTTGAAGGTGCCTTTGCAGCTCTTGCCCCAGACCTACATGTGATTGCACCTTGGCGTGAGTGGGATCTAGTGAGTCGTGAAGAGTGTTTAGACTACCTTGCTGAGCGTAATATTCCTTGTACCGCTTCTCTAACTAAAATCTATTCACGTGATGCCAACGCATGGCACATCTCAACCGAAGGTGGCGTGCTAGAAGATACTTGGAATGCACCAAATGACGATTGCTGGGCATGGACTGTTGATCCTGAACAAGCACCAGACCAAGCGGAATACGTAACGTTAAAAGTTGAAAAAGGCGCAGTGGTTGAAGTTGACGGCCAAACACTTTCTCCTTACCAAGCTCTAGTTGCGCTAAATGAGAAAGGTGTCAAGCACGGCGTTGGTCGTATTGATATCGTTGAAAACCGTTTAGTTGGCATGAAATCTCGTGGTTGTTATGAAACGCCAGGAGGCACTATCATGATGGAAGCGCTTCGTGCCGTTGAGCAACTAGTACTTGATAAAGCATCTTTCGAATTCCGTGAAGAGCTTGCAGTAAAAGCCTCGCACCTTGTGTACGATGGCCGTTGGTTTACTCCACTATGTAAATCACTTCTGGCTGCTACTGAAGAGTTAGCGCAAGATGTGAATGGCGAAGTAGTGATCAAGCTTTATAAAGGTCATGCAATCGTGACTCAGAAGCGTTCTGATAACAGCTTATACTCTGAAGAATTTGCGACCTTTGGTGACGACGAAGTTTACGACCAAAGCCACGCGGGCGGATTCATCCGTTTATACTCTTTATCAAGCCGCATCCGTGCGCTGAATGAAGCGAAGAAGAAATAAATACGAATATCGTAACTCGAATGCTCGTGACTCGGAAAAGAAACGCCTAGTGACGAGCATTTAGAGGTTAATAGTGAAATTAAATATAATAATAAATCATGGATAATCGAGAAGCGAAGCGCTCTAGTTACGAGTAACCTAGTGTTCGAAAATCGATAAATACAATGGATTAGCAGGAGATTCACAATGGCATTATGGGGCGGAAGATTTACCCAAGCAGCAGACACTCGGTTTAAGCAGTTCAATGATTCATTGCGCTTTGACTACCGATTGGCTGAGCAAGACATTGTGGGGTCGATTGCTTGGTCAAAATCTTTGTTATCGGTTGGGGTATTAACAGAAGAAGAGCAGCAAAAGCTAGAACTAGCACTGAATGAATTGAAGCTGGCGGTGATGGAAGATCCCGAGCAGATTTTAAAGTCAGATGCGGAAGATATTCATAGCTGGGTGGAAACACAATTAATTAGCCGTGTCGGTGATTTAGGTAAAAAGCTGCATACTGGTCGTTCGCGTAATGACCAAGTGGCCACCGATTTAAAACTGTGGTGTCGTCAGCAAGGTCATCAATTATTAATGGCACTCGATCGTTTGCAATCGCAAATGGTATCTGTGGCGCGAGAACATCAAGCAACGGTACTTCCTGGTTATACTCACCTGCAACGTGCTCAACCTGTGACGTTTGCGCACTGGTGTTTGGCTTATGTTGAAATGCTTGAGCGTGATTACTCTCGTTTAGATGATGCGATTAAACGTCTTGATACTTGCCCACTAGGTTCAGGCGCTTTAGCGGGTACGGCTTATCCTATGGATCGTGAGCAACTAGCTCACAACTTAGGTTTCCAACGCGCGACCCGTAACAGCTTGGATTCGGTTTCTGACCGTGATCATGTGATGGAGTTGATGTCGATTGCTTCGATTTCCATGTTACACCTTTCACGTCTTGCCGAAGATATGAT
Source organism: Vibrio litoralis DSM 17657 (assembly GCF_000426765.1). Lineage (GTDB taxonomy): Bacteria > Pseudomonadota > Gammaproteobacteria > Enterobacterales > Vibrionaceae > Vibrio > Vibrio litoralis. The sequence continues at coordinate 124,764 of NZ_AUFZ01000019.1, forward strand.
TTTCTATAACTCCGGTGAATCAGGTTTTATTGAATTAGCCGATACCGTGACCTCCGGTTCATCATTAATGCCACAAAAGAAAAATCCCGATGCACTTGAGTTGATCCGTGGTAAAACCGGCCGCGTTTATGGTTCGCTTGCGGCGATGATGATGACAGTAAAAGCATTACCATTGGCGTATAACAAAGACATGCAAGAAGACAAGGAAGGGCTGTTTGATGCACTTGATACTTGGAATGATTGCATGGAAATGGCGGCGTTATGTTTTGACGGCATTAAAGTTAATGGCGAACGTACGTTAGAAGCAGCGAAACAAGGTTATGCGAACTCAACCGAGTTGGCTGATTACCTAGTAGCAAAAGGTATTCCATTCCGTGAAGCGCACCATATTGTCGGTGTTGCGGTTGTCAGTGCGATTGAACAATCTTGTGCACTCGAGGAGTTATCACTTGAGCAGCTTAAAGCTTTCTCTCCGGTAATTGAGTCGGATGTGTACGATATTCTGACTATTGATTCATGTTTAGAAAAACGTTCTGCCTTAGGCGGTGTATCCCCGAAACAAGTGAATTATGCGGTGGCTCAAGCGCAGAAGCGTTTGGATGAGCGTGATAATTCGGGTGTAACGGTTCGTGCGGCTCGATTAACCGATATTGATTCATTAGAAGGTATGGTGGCCTATTGGGCTGGCTTAGGTGAGAACTTGCCACGTAGCCGTAATGAATTGATTCGTGATATTGGCTCGTTTGCGGTGTCTGAGCATCATGGTGAAGTCACGGGGTGTGCGTCTTTATATGTTTATGATTCTGGTCTAGCAGAGATTCGTTCACTAGGTATTGAAGCAGGTTGGCAAGGGCAAGGCCAAGGCGCAGCGATTATCAAACACTTGGTAGATAAAGCGCGTCAAATGGCAATCAAAAAGGTATTCGTGTTAACTCGCGTACCTGAGTTCTTTATGAAGCAAGACTTCATTCCAACTTCGAAAACATTGTTACCGGAAAAAGTATTAAAAGACTGTGACCAATGTCCTCGTCAACATGCTTGTGATGAAGTGGCACTAGAGATTAACTTGAATGAGCAAGTGATCATGAAGGTAAGTGTTGCGTAAAGTTTCTCGGATAGATGTAATTTTTATACATTATTTAGGGTGTTTTTTCGCCTAAATAGAGGTTGGAACTGTAAAAAAACCACTAACCTTTGTCAGGTCTTTAACGTATAATCCACCCCAAGCTAGTTTATTTGCTTGGGGTGGTTTGTATTTTATATAAACTCTTTTCTAACTATCCCTCTGCAAATTTATAAATTAGTCGCCATACTATTTCTCTTCTGGCATCTAATCGCTTAAACGCTAATATCATAAAAGGACATTATGTTTGCGTTCACTCTATGGTGAAACGTTAGCGTACTTGATTTTATGGCTATGACTTTTCAAAGGTGTGCGTTTGAACGTTGATTTTCTTCAAGTAGGTCTTCCTATCTCCGATCTCGTGGTCGGGGCTTCACTGTATTTCCCGCCAATCTTTAAAGCCTTTTTATTAGGCATGTTGTTGTGGGGCGTGATTCATCGATTATTAAGAAACTGGATGTATTCTGGTGAAGTCTGGCACCCAACGTTAATGGATCTATCCTTATTTGTGTTATCTGTCTTCGTCGCTTTAATCTTGATTATGCGGCTGACTTGATTGGTATATAAAAAGAATATCGGTAGTACTTTGTAATTTTATCTAGAACTCTAATCACAAAAGGTCAAGCGACCTAGGTAATGTATGAAATTTAAAACGTTAAGATATTTTTCAACAGTTGCTGTGTTTACCGTAGCCTTGTGTGCTGCTTGGTGGATGTGGAACTACTATATGCAATCTCCTTGGACTCGTGATGGTAAGATCCGTGCTGATGTAGTAGATATTGCTTCTAGCGTCAATGGAACTGTGGCTTCGTTGCATGTTGAAGATAATCAGTTTGTCAAAAAAGGTGACTTGCTGATGACCATCGATCCTGAACCTTTTTTGATTGAAATTGATGAAAAAACAGCGGCGTTAGAGACTGCGCAAGCCAATGCAGAAAATGCTCAGCGTGAGTACACTCGCCGCCGTAATATGAAACAAAGCACTATTTCGAAAGAAGAATTAGAGTCGGCTGAAAGTAATGCTAAAGCCACTGCAGCGCAGTATAAATCCGCTCAAGCGGCATTAGCCAAAGCAGAGTGGAAATTACGAGAAACCAAAGTATATGCACCGGTTGATGGTTATATTAGCCATTTAAAAGTGCGTAAAGGCCGTTATGCCATTTTGGGTATTCCTTTAATTGGTCTTATTGATGCTAATTCGTTTTACGTTCAAGGATACTTTGAAGAAACCAAATTAAAAAATATTCAAGAAGGTAGCCAAGCGGATATTACTTTGTTCTCTTCGAAGCAAAAATTAACCGGTGAAGTAGAAAGTATTGGTCGCGGCATTGTCGATCAAAGTGAAGCCGCTTCGCCTGAACTTCTTGCTAATATTAAGCCAAACGTACCTTGGGTACAGCTAGCTCAACGTGTTCCAGTACGTATTAAGCTGACCGATCTACCAGAAGATCTACGCTTAATTGCCGGTACTACTTGCAGTATTTCAATTCATTATTAATTTGAGTGAATTATGAGCTTTCATTGGTTAGATTGGTCACAAACCCCATGGGGAAAGGCAACCGCTCCCCAATGGCGATATGCGATTCGTAATGCTCTGGCATTAACGCTGGCTTTATATGTGGCGTTTGTGCTCGATCTAGAACAGCCATATTGGGCATTAACGTCTGCGGCAGTAGTGAGCTTTCCCACTTTTGGTAGTGTAATCAGTAAAAGCTTAGGCCGGATATTTGGTAGTTTTTTAGGGGCTTTTGCGACCTATCATATCGTTGGTCATACTTTAAATGATCCCTGGCTGTTCACTTTCTATATGTCATTGTGGATGGCTATCTGTACCTATATAGCCAGTCATTATGAAAACAATGTGTCTTATGCTTTTCAGCTAGCAGGCTATACAGCGGCGATTATTGGCTATACCACGGTTAACAGTACCGATACTCACATGCTGTTTGAAATTACTCAGGCGCGTGTGTGTGAAGTAGTTGTCGGTATTTTGTGTAGCGGTGTGATGATGATGATCTTGCCGAGTACTTCAGATGGTGTGACGCTCATCAGCACATTACGTCAGATGCATGCCAAACTGCTCGACCACTTTGAACTACTCTCACACCCAGAGTCTTATCACCCGGATGCTCATAATAAAGATCTTCATGACAAGATCCGCCTTTCTCATGAGACGGTGATTGGTAAAATTCTCTCCATGAACTTATTGCGTGTGCAAGCCTATTGGAGCCATTACCAATTACGTTATCAAGACAGCTACCTTAATCACTTATTGCAGCAACAACTGCAGATGACCAGTCATATTTCCAGCTTGCGTCGAATGCTGGTGAATTGGCCGAATCCGCCTGAACATCTATCGAGTGTTTTGCTTGAGATCCAGCAAGGTTTACAGTCCGGTCAGCTAAACCAATACAGCCTAGCGCAGAAATTAGCGTTAATTAAACCACTGCGTGATGATGACTTTCGCCACCATGCCTTTTGGTTGCGCTTATGTCAGTTTTGTAAGTTATACCTACGCTGCTCAGACACCTTACACTCGATTGAAAATATGTCACCAGGGCATCAACGCTCTCTAGGGGTAGTACCGAAACGAAGCCGAATTCGTCGCCATACCGATAATATTGAAGCGATATACAATGGATTACGAACTTTCGTTTGTTTAATGACTTGCAGCTGGTTTTGGATTAACTCTCAATGGGATATGGGGGCGGGCGCTGCAACCTTAGCGGCAGTGAGTTGTATATTGAGCACAACGAGTCCTGCCCCGATGGTGTCGCTGACGATAATGTTGCGATCGGTATTATGGCTGTGCGTTTCAGTGTTTATTCTAAAGTTTGGTATTTTATTACAAATAAGCACTTTTGAACCGTTCGCTATCCTGTTGTTATTGATTGTGATGACAATGGAGCTAAAAAAGCTACAATCGGTGAGAAATGCCGGCTTGTGGGGAATGTTAATTGTATTTATGGGGACTTTTATCGGATTAACGAATCCTCCTAGCTATGATTATCAACCTTTTGTTAATACCAATGTCAGTATGATAGTTGGGATTTTATTTTCAGCGGTGGCATTCCATGTACTTAAGCCAAGCTCTGATCGCCGTAGAGGTCTGCGTATCGCTAAAGCGTTAAGACGCGATGTATTGAACCAATTAAGCTCACGTTCAGGGATGGATCACTTTGAGTTTGAATCTTTGGTGTATAACCGGATTAACCGTTTAAGCCAAAGTAAAGATCAATGCACTCGCCTAGGCTTATTGCGTTTAGGGGTGGTGACCTTAAACTGTCAACACGCTATATACCAGTTAAAAACCATGCATTCACCGCAAGCTGAAGAAGCTCTACAAATGGTTCAAGGTTATTTATACCAAGTATATCAATCGATGAAGATAAAGCAGGTTTGGTTTATCGCTCATAATTGGGAGTTCCACTATTCCCATGATGAAGTACTATTACAACAATCACTCGATTCATTGATGCAATTAAGTGAATCATTAGCAAATGAAGGGCAAATAGCGCTATCTGGCGTAGTTTGGCGCTTATATTGTAGTCTGTTGCAATTACAACAAGTGAATGTGGCAGATAATGGAAAAAGTTTGGAACTTAAGACTCAATCGTGAGTCTTAATAAATACCACTGCTTTTTCTTAATTTGAATCCTGTGATTAAAATTTAAGATGACCCCGCTTCGGATTAGAATGCGGGGTTTTTTGTTTTTATCCATTTGTACTTTTACCAATCAGCGTTTTTTGACCAGTCTTGTTTGAGATTGTCATTTGAAAAGTAGTAAGCAGCATGCCAACCATCTTGGATTTTAGATATCTTTTGGAGTAAATTTTTCATTCTTTACCTCGAAAAAAAAGAGGCCAAAAGGGCAGCCTCAAAGTAGTGAAGTGCGGTTGTTGGGGTTATTATTATGAAAAATCTTTGATAGCCCCAATCGTTTGGTGCTATTGTTTTGATAGTTTTTTACTATGGAGTTGTTGTGTGAATATCCGTGATTTTGAATATTTAGTGGCACTAGCGGAACATAAACATTTTCGTAAAGCAGCAGAAGCGTGCTTTGTTAGCCAGCCGACCTTAAGTGGCCAAATTAGAAAAATGGAAGATGAGCTAGGGACTTCGTTACTTGAACGTAGTAGCCGTCGAGTCCTATTTACTGATTCCGGCTTACAACTGGTCTCTCAAGCCAAGCGCGTATTGGCAGAAGTGAAAACCTTTACCGATATGGCCAGTTTGCAAGGTAAGGAAATGAGTGGGCCTCTGCATATTGGCTTTATTCCAACGGTTGGTCCTTATTTGTTGCCACGCATCATTCAACCGTTAAAAAAAGCTTTTCCTGATCTCGAATTATTTTTGCATGAAGCGCAAACTCACCAATTAGTCAGACTATTAGAAGAAGGGCGTTTAGATTGTATCGTGCTTGCTTCGGTGGCGGAAACTCAGCCTTTTATTGAACTAGATATGTTTGATGAGCCATTAATAATGGCGGTGCCTGAAGCGCACCCATGGGCCGAAAAGACAGAGTTAGAAATGGAGCAATTAAAAGGCCATACTGTACTTTCTCTTGGCGATGGTCATTGCTTACGTGATCAAGCTTTAGGTTTTTGTTTTGCTGCGGGCGCTAATGATGATGATCGTTTTAAAGCGACCAGTTTAGAAACCTTGCGAAACATGGTCGCAGCGGGTGGTGGCGTGACTTTGTTACCACAATTGTCTGTTCCTAAAGAAAAGATTAAAGACGGCGTGTGCTATTTAAAAGCGATCAACCCTACGCCTAGTCGTAAACTAGTACTTGCTTATCGACCGGGTTCACCATTAAGAAAACGTTTTGAGAAGCTTGCTGAATTTATTTCTCAGACTGTGGATATTTAATCTATATAAAAGAAATTTTGAATAGAAAAAGAGGCCATCGAATATCGATGGCCTCTTTGTTATTTAGAATCATTTAAAGCAAGACTTAGAATAAGCTATCGCCATCTTCATCTTCAGAATAGAGATCGGTACCTTGATCTTCTACTACTGACTCGGTTGGTTGAGTGCCTGCTTCAAAGTATTCCCACATTGAAGAATCATCATTTTTATCGGTGAGCAAGCCACTGTCTCGGTCAATACGTACACGAATGATTCCTGGTGGTAATTGTTTTTCTTGTTCAGGTACATCTTTCAGGGCAATTCTCATAAACTCAACCCAAGCTGGTTGAGCTGTTGTTGCACCGGATTCGCTACCGTTATATTGCTCTTTGCGATCAAAGTTTGCGTTCGCTGCGGTATAACCAAGCGGACGGTTCGCACCATCAAAACCTACCCAAGTACTGGCAACAATGCCCGGACCGTAACCGTTATACCAAGTATCTACCGAGTCGTTGGTGGTACCGGTTTTACCACCGATATCACGGCGTTTTAATACTTGTCCACGCCAGCCTGTACCATTCCAGCCAGTGCCGTTACTCCAAACGCCGCCACCCCAAATATTGCTGTACATCATTTCACGCACGAGGAACGCAGTTTGTGGTGAAATGACTTTTTCAGCGTATTTAGGTTGCTCTTCTGTGCCTTGGTCATCGACCACAATAGGCTCATTTGAACAGTTACTTTCACACACTTTGGTTGGATTTGAGCGGAAAACTAAATCACCGTATGGACCGTTAACGTGATCAATATAGTAAGGCTCTACGTAGTAACCACCGTTGGCAAATACCGCAATACCCTGTGCCATCTTGATTGGTGTTAAGCTACCGGCGCCCAGTGCAATAGTTTCTGAATGCGGTAGTTTTTCCGGGTCGAAACCAAAGCGAGGTAGATAGTCTAGTACACCATCTAGGCCAACACGGCGTAGAGTACGTACTGCCATTACGTTTTTCGATTGAGCTAAGCCACGGCGTAACATGGTTGGACCTAAATATACCGGTGGTGAGTTTTTGGGACGCCATGCCGTGCCTTGACCCTTATCCCATTGGTTAATTGGTGCATCGTTAATTAAGGTTGCTAAGGTTAAGCCTTTATCTACGGCAGATGAGTAGATGAAAGGTTTAATACTAGAGCCCACTTGACGCTCTGCCATAGTGGCACGATCAAATTTACTGTGTACAAAGTTAAAACCACCAACTAGTGATAGAACTGCGCCATCATCAGGGTTCAATGCGACAAAAGCAGTATTCACAATAGGTACTTGGCTTAACTGCCAGGTTGAGTTGGCAATTGGATCAACGGTTTCTTCTTCGGCGTTTGCTTGTTGGTCTAAAGCATTTTCCGTTTCTTCAACCGCAGGTTTTTCTTCTAAAACACCCATTGGACGAACCCAGATTTGCTGACCGATTTCTAGCATATCAGCCGCTTTAGATGGCGCTGGGCCTTGGCGTTTATCGTTATAGTATTTACGCGCCCATTTCAAACCGTCCCATTCAATGGTTTGTTCACCGCGGTTTTTGATATACACGGTGGCAGAACGTTGAGAAATACCTGTTACTAGAGCAGGATGAATTAACCCAAAGGTCGGTTTATCTTTTAGATATTTGTCCATTTGTTCTACAGTGAAAGCCGTTTCTTGTGGTTTCCAAGCCACGGCTTCTGCGCCACGGTAGCCATGACGTTCGTCATAGTTAAGTAGATTACCAATCGCGGCTTGGTTAGCGGCTTCTTGTAAGTTAGATTTCACCGTAGTGTAAACCTGCATACCTGAGCTATAAGCATCTTCACCGTAACGTTTTACCGCCCAACTACGTGCTAATTCAGCAACATAAGGGGCATTTACTTCAATATGAGCACCGTGATATTTGCCATCAATCGGTTCTGCATCAGCAGCATCAAATTCTTCTTGAGTGATGTATTTCTCTTCTAGCATACGAAGCAATACAACATGACGACGAGTTTTCGCACGATCAATCGAGTAGATAGGGTTCATGGTCGATGGTGCTTTTGGTAAACCCGCAATAATTGCCATCTCACCTAGCGTTAAATCTTTCGGCTCTTTCCCAAAATAACTTAAAGAGGCTGCTCCTACACCATAAGAGCGATATCCCAAATAAATTTTGTTGAGGTACAGCTCTAGAATTTCTTGTTTATTAAGAATTTGTTCAATGTGAATCGCGATAAAAATTTCTTTGATTTTACGCATGATCTTTTTGTCATTCGACAAGAAGAAGTTACGCGCAAGCTGCTGAGTGATGGTACTCGCACCTTGTTTCGCTGAGCCTGAAATTGCCACTACGACAGCGGCACGCACAATACCAATTGGGTCAATACCATAGTGTTGGTAATAGCGGCTATCTTCCGTTGCGATGAAGGCTTCTTGCATTTGCAGCGGAATATCATCGAGCTTAAGAGGGATGCGTCGTTTTTCACCAAACTGAGCAATTAGCTTTCCATCTTGGCTATAGACTTGCATTGGGGTTTGCAGTTGTACGTTCTTCAAAGTTGCAACGTCTGGGAGCTGAGGTTTTAGGTAGTAATAGAACCCAAAAATTGTTGTCACTCCAAGAATCATGCAAACAAATGAAAAAATGAGCAATGGCTTTATGAACTTCACCGGATATTCCCTGATTGAGTAAGGATGTGTCGATATAAACACCTGTACAGTAGGTGCACATATTAGCATATCGCTAAAAAAATGCGTTCTTAACTTTTTATTTTAATAAGTGATGTCATTTCAATAAGGGATGTTTTTCCATCAGTGATTTGAATTTTAGTAAATCGGCCTATCGGTTTACTAAATGGTTAAGTGCGCTTATTTATTCATCCAACCTTTGTTGAGGAGCGATTCCTCTAGCTGGAGCCTAGCAATATGGGTAAATCTTTCGTCACGGGCATCGATATTGGTCACCATAGTATTAAAGCTGTGGTTATGAAACCCGCTGGAGAACTGTTTGAACTGGTGAGTTACAAAGAAGTGCCAGCAACGGAGGCTATTTTTTCAGATAACCATACCTTTGATCATCAAGAGATTGTCAAAAAATTAAAAGAGTTAAAAAAACAACTGCCAATGATGGCCAGGAATGTTGTGTTATCCGTGCCAGACAATGCGGTAATCAGTAAAGTTCTGCATATTGATAGTGAACTAGAAGAACGAGAAAAAGAATTTGCTATCTACCAAGTGTTTGGTCAGCAATCGCCCTTTCCGGTAGAAGATTTAAGTTTGGATTATGTCAAAGTGGAATCGGATACTTTAAAACGAGCACCGACTTCGACCTATCAAGTTTATGCCACTCGCAAAGAGGTGATAGAAAGTCGCATGGATGCGGTAAAAAAATCTGGTTTCAAGCCTATTGTGATGGATATTCAAGCTCATGGCCTGCTTCGTGTATGGCAGTTGGCGACTCAAGTGGATCCCGCTAAGCAAAGTTGGCTGTTAGTTGATATTGGCCATAGCCAAACTTCACTGTGTATTGAGCCGAATAGTCGCCCGGCTTATTACAAAGACATTCCTTTTGGTACGCAAAACATCAAGCCTTCTCCGGCATTAAGCCTCGATAGTGATTCACCAAGCGTTGAGCTGAATCAGCAAGATGAATTTATTGCTGAATTAGCGGAGCGTTTAACTCGTCAACTTAGTATGTACGGTTCAGTTAATCAGCAGCAAAAAATAGAAGGGATCTGGTTAACCGGTGGTGGTGCAACTTTAGCGGCAATCGATGAATATTTATCAGAAAAGCTCGACCTCCCAGTTGAAGTACTTGATCCATTAAAGTTACTGCAAGGCAAAGTAAAAAATAAAAGTGAATCAGAAGCATGCACATTTAGTGTCGCGGCAGGGTTAGCCATTCGCGGTATTCAATGGCAAGGAGGAAAGCATGTTGCATGATATTAACCTGCTGCCATGGCGTGAAGAAAAGCGTCAGCAATATAAACAACGCTTCTATGGAATGGTGGTTTTAGGGATCTTGGCCGCATTGATGCTGCAATGGTTTGCCAGCTTATATATCGATCATTTAAAAGATCAGCAAGAGAGTCGTAATCAACAACTGCAAACTTATATCAGCAAACTTGATAAAGAGTTAGTCAACTTAAAAGAAATTGAAGCCAAACATAAATCGATATTAACGCGTTTAAGGTTGGTTGAGTCGCTGCAAAATGAGCGTAATAAAACCACCGATTTTATGAACCTTATGCCGGAGTTAGTTCCCGAAGGCGTTTATGTCGACAAAATTAAAATGAGTGGTAGAGAAGTGGAAATGGCAGGAGTGAGTGATAGTACCGCTCGTCTGGCGACTATGCTAGATAATTTCGAAAACTCTACCTGGCTCGTTGATGTGGAAATGCATTCCATTATTTCTGGCAAGGTATTGTTTGGTAAAAAGTTTCAAAGTTTTAAATTGTCATTTCGCTTTGAAGAAGAACAACCGGAACAAGCGAACGATGGGCAGACTATTGCTAAACAAGGAGGTCAGTAATGGTCGATTTTCGAGAACTTGATTTTGAAGATATGCCGGAATGGCCATTGCTTCCTCAGTTATTAGCGATTGGCGCATTGGTGATCGTGCTGCAAGTTGTCGGCGCTTGGTTTTATTTATCGCCACAGCAAGATGAGCTTGAGCAGATTCGTCAACAAGAAGTCACGTTAAAAAGCTCAATTCGAATTAAAGCGGCCAAAGTGGCAGCACTACCGCAGCTACAAGCGCAGCTCGATGAATTGAATACCCGCTATCAATATTTATTAAAGCAGTTACCGGTACAAAAAGAGCTGGCGAGCATGCTGTCTTCAGTCAACGATATTGGTATTAAGAATGATTTGAGCTTTACCCGTGTTGATTGGGGCGAAAAGCAAGTGCAGGAGTTCTTATATCGCCTGCCACTTAATATTGAGCTTACCGGTGCTTATAACGATATCGGTCAGTTCTCTGAAGCGGTGGCTAAATTGCCACGTATTATCAGCTTGCACAATGTGGAGTGGCAACGCGTGAGTCAAGAAAGTAGTACGTTGCACTTCCGTGTTCGTGCTTATACCTACCAGTTTAAGCCGGAGGATAATCAATGATGAAACCAAGTTTGATGATGCTTTCAGCATTGATATTAGTCGGTTGCCAGCAGTCGAATGATTCGATTCCTAACTTTATTTCTCAAGTGGAAAATCAATCACGCAAAGAAATCGCCCAATTGGAGCCGGAAAACCCGTTTAAAGCCACGCAGTATAGCGGCACCAGTTTACGAGCGCCTTTTAGTTTGCCTGCTATTGCGGTGGCCAATCAGCCTCGGACGAAACAAGACTGTTGGCAACCGGGCTTACGCAGTAAGACGGGTCTGCTTGAACAGTATCCGTTAGAGCAACTACACCTCAGAGGGGTAATGGGAAGCAAAGGGGATATTTCTGGCTTAGTACAAACGCCGAAAGGCACTTTAGTGAAGGTTCAACCTGGAGAATATGTTGGATTGAATAACGGCAAGGTGGCTCAAGTGACCCCAAAATTTATTTTAATCAAAGAGACACTCCCAGATGGATTGGGGTGTTGGCAGCAGCGAAACGTTAAGTTGGCGCTGAAGTAATCACAACGATGTGAAGATAATAATTGAGTATTAAATTATGTATAAAGGATTAACGCTGACAGCTTGGACTCGCCAATTCACTTTGATGTCGACCATTGCTTGTACACTTCTTTCAGGACCAACCGCTGTTGCTGCGACAGCCTCTTCTAAGACTTCTAGCTCAGCGACACAGTCAGAGCAGGGGTTAAGTAATAAATTTGTTAGCCTCGACTTTCGTTTAAATAAAGAGAAAGAAGGGGTGATTGTCGTCAAGTTAGGCTCTTCTGCCTCGGCAGTAGATATTAAGAAAAACCCTCAAGGTTTAGCTATTGATTTAATTCATACTCAAGTCAGTGATGATGATTTGTATGTGATCGACGTGAAAGACTTCTCTACGGCAGTCAAAACAGTTGAGGTATTTCGAGAAGAACCGAACACTCGTCTACAAGCTTTAATTTCTGGTGGCTTTACCTATGACTATCGTTTGAAGGGTAAGAGTTTAGAAATTACTGTGACAGAAGTGAAAGCCAAACCTAAGTCGGTAACGGCTAAACAAAAAAATGCCTTAGATAAAGAAAACAAAGTCATTTCGATTAACTTTCAAGATATTCCAGTGCGGAACGTATTGCAGTTAATCGCTGATTATAACGGTTTTAATCTCGTGGTTTCTGATTCAGTGACTGGCAACTTAACGCTTCGCCTAGATGGTGTACCTTGGCAGCAAGTGCTGGATATCATCCTGCAAGTGAAAGGTTTAGATAAAAGGGTGGAAGGTAACGTTGTTTTAGTGGCTCCAAAAGCCGAGTTAGATGCACAGCAAAAACAACGTTTAGAGCAAGCTCGTATGGAAGAAGAACTTGGAGATTTAAATTCAGAACTAATCCAAGTTAATTTTGCTAAAGCCTCGGATATCGCTGGGTTAATTGGTGGTGAAGGTGAACTTAGCATGTTATCGAGCCGCGGTAATATCACGGTCGATGAGCGCACAAACTCATTACTGATTCGCGATCTGCAAAATAATATCGATATCATTAAAGGCATTGTTGAATCATTAGATATTCCGGTTAAGCAAGTGCAAATTGAAGCTCGTATCGTGACAGTCAATGAAGGTAACATGCAAGACCTAGGGGTTCGTTGGGGCATTGCAGAAACCAATGGTTCATTTTCCACTGGAGGTTCGATAGAAAGTAATATTGGACAAGCAGGCATCGCTGATGGACGTGATGGTATTGATTTAGCTGGTGGCGATAACAAAGTTGGAATTGAAGACTTCCTCAATGTTAATTTGGCAGCGACCAGTTCTAATGCATCGAGTATCGCTTTTCAGGTTGCAAAATTAGGCTCTGATACGTTATTAGACTTAGAGTTATCCGCACTACAAGCTGAATCAAAAGCAGAAATCATTTCAAGTCCTCGTTTGATTACCACTAACAAGCAACCCGCTTATATTGAGCAAGGTACTGAAATTCCTTATTTAGAGGCGGCATCAAGTGGCGCGACTTCAGTCAGCTTTAAAAAAGCGGTATTAAGCTTAAAAGTAACACCACAAATTACACCGGATAATCGTTTAGTACTCGATTTAAGTGTGACGCAAGATAGACCAGGGGCGGTGGTGAAAACCGGTGATGGTGAAGCGGTGGCAATTGATACTCAGCGTATTGGTACTCAGGTATTAGTTGATAATGGTGAGACGGTAGTACTCGGTGGTATTTACCAACATTCAGTGCAAACCAGCGTCGATAAAGTGCCACTATTGGGAGATATCCCATACTTAGGAGCACTATTCCGTCGTAGTTATGAGAATCATGGCAAAAGTGAGTTATTGATTTTCGTGACACCAAAAGTAGTCTTACAGTAGTGAGGTCGGTGCTTTGCAAGCGATCGGGTTCATTAAAGAATCAAGATAAATGCATTGTAAGCAAAATTAAAGTTGCATTAGTGGCATCATACTTAGATAATTTCGGGTCTGATCACGAATTATCTGTGAGGAATTAGGTGCCACAATGATATCTGATGAGGCTTTGCACGCATAAAGCAAACGTCATAATAGAATATCGGATGGCAATTTCATTAAATTAACGTTGAATTACTGCTAAACATGGCCGAAAAACGCAATATTTTTCTTGTTGGCCCAATGGGTGCCGGCAAAAGTACAATTGGTAGACATCTAGCTCAACAACTGCACATGGAGTTCTTAGATTCTGATACGGTTATTGAACAAAGAACTGGTGCAGATATCAGTTGGGTATTTGATGTTGAAGGTGAAGAAGGTTTCCGCGTTCGCGAAGAAGCTGTCATCGATGACTTAACTCAAGAGCAAGGTATCGTACTGGCAACAGGCGGTGGCTCAATTAAGAGCAAAGATAATCGCAATTACTTATCTGCACGAGGGATTGTGGTTTATCTTGAAACGACAATTGAAAAGCAATTGGCTCGTACTAATCGCGATAAAAAACGCCCTTTATTACAAACGGGTGATCCGCGTGAAGTACTAGAAGCACTGGCTGCTGAGCGAAATCCTCTATATGAAGAAATCGCCGATTATACTGTGCGCACTGATGATCAAAGCGCCAAAGTAGTGGCAAACCTTATTGTTAAGATGCTAGAAGAAAATTAGTCGATAGCTTAGGAGACCCAAACCATGGAACGGATTAATGTGGATCTTGCTGAGCGAAGCTATCCTATTTCTATTGGCGCTGGATTGTTATCTAATTCAGCGCTTTTCTCACATTTAAAAGCCAATCAAAAAGTCGTCGTGATCAGTAATGATACGGTGGCGCCTCTGTACGCTGACCGTTTAATTCAAACATTGACTAGTCTGCAATGCCAAGTCGATTTATTAACTCTGCCAGATGGCGAGCAATATAAATCCTTGGAAACCTTTAATACCATTATGAGTTTTCTGCTTGAAGGCAACTACAGTCGTGATGTTGTATTAGTGGCGCTTGGTGGTGGTGTGATTGGTGATTTAGTCGGTTTTGCTGCCGCTTGTTATCAGCGAGGCGTTGACTTTATCCAAGTTCCAACCACATTGTTGTCACAGGTTGATTCATCTGTCGGTGGTAAAACCGCAGTTAATCATCCACTCGGTAAAAATATGATTGGGGCATTTTATCAGCCTAAATCAGTGATTATTGATACCGATTGTTTGGATACCTTACCTGAACGTGAATTTGCCGCTGGTATGGCCGAAGTCATTAAATACGGCATTATCATCGATGGTGACTTTTTTACTTGGCTTGAGCAGAATATGGCGAGGTTAGCCGCATTGGATAATCAAGCTTTGTGTTATGCCATTGCCCGTTGCTGTCAAATTAAAGCGGATGTGGTTGCCGCGGATGAAAAAGAATCCGGAGTTCGTGCTTTGCTTAACCTCGGTCATACTTATGGCCACGCGATTGAAGCTGAGATGGGCTACGGTAACTGGTTACACGGTGAAGCAGTTGCTGCTGGCACCATGATGGCGGCCCATACGGCTTTGCTTCGAGGGCTAATGAGTTCAGATCAAGTTGAACGAATTCAAAATATTTTGGTCGAATCAAAGCTTCCTATACACACTCCAGAGACCATGACTTATGAGCATTTTATTAAACATATGATGCGAGATAAGAAGGTTTTGGCAGGTCAGTTACGTTTAATTTTGCCGACGGGAATAGGCTCATCTGAAGTGCTAGGTAATACCGATGAAGCAATAATTAGACAAGCGATTGAAGCTTGCCGTTAAAATAAAAGAAAAGTCTTAAATAATCACAGTAAGATTTTTCATAAATCATTAATTTGTTGTGTTTTTTTGACATTTTTATTTAGTGGTGTGTTTTTTGTAAAACATCATTATTGTGACGTATTTAAGAGGCTAGTAATGAGCATGATTCATGATGGTGCACATATGGTGCAATTGGAATCGCAAACGGACATTCTTGATGGCTTGCAAATGTTTACTCGCCTTGATTCCAACGTAATATGCGTTGAAGGAGAGAAAGGTTCTGGTAAATCATGGCTCGCGCAGCGCTTTCTTAATACTGATAAAAAAATTCAAACATTATCCTTTTTAATCTGTTTACCGACTCAAACGGCGGAACAACAACGTAGCGTACTTCTCGGTCAGTTATTGTCTGACAGTTTTTGCACTGGCGAAGAAACCTTACTTGAGAGCTTATCAGTATTTCGTAAAGACCAAGAGTGTAAGGCGACGATTATTGTTGATGACGCAAACTTGTTGGCAGAACAACTACTTGATGAATTGGCACAGCTGGTATTGGCTGCCCAACAAAATCCATTATGGCAAATCAGTGTCATCTTGTTTGCAAAACCTAACGAGATTGATGAGTCATCATTATATACCGATCCAAAACCAGAATTTAAACGTATAGCGATCTCTCCGTTAACCGATAACGAAGCGACGGATTTTATCGATCAATTTGTTATTCCAGTCGCCCACATTGACTCTGATAAGAAAAAACAAGCCATTCATAGTGCTGCTCAGTCTGTAGTTAATTACCCTGCTAACCTATTAGCATTATCTGAATCGCATAAAAAGCCAGTGGTATGTTGGGTGAAGCGCTCGTTGATTGCCTTAATTATTATTTTATTGGCACTAGGTGGTTGGTCTTGGTGGACCAGTTATCAGGCTCGAGTGCAAGATCAGCAAACTGAAACTGACGTTATTGAGTCAACAGAAATCAAGCAAGATGACACCGGTACTCTTGCAAACCAGACTAGTGCAGCGACCACTTCAATATCAGGTGCTGAGTCGACATTATCTGAGGATCAGGAAGACGATACTCTACCGCTGGCGGTGACGGATAAAACGTTAACCGTAGGCGATGAATCTGATTCTGAACAAAAGCGTGTGGTGGTTCCTTCAAAGGTTGTCGATGCATTGTTGGATGGAGACTCACCTAAAGATGCCAAAGTGTCTAATGATGAAGTGACATCCGCTCAAGCTTCATCGGTTCAAAAGACCAACCGCTCATTGAAAGGCGATCAGCTTACGTTAGCCGATGACGCGTTACTAGCCGTACCTGCTGAACGTTATACATTGCAGTTAGCGGCAGTAACCAAGCAAGATGAAGCGATTAACTTTATCAAAATGTATGACTTGGATGGTCAAGTTCGAGTTTATCGTACGGTGCGTAATCAACAATCTTGGTATATCGTGACTTACCAAGACTTTGCGAGCATCAAGGCAACTCGAGAAGGGGCCCAAGAATTACCATTAGCGCTTCAAAAAGAACAGCCATGGCCTAAATCGATAGCGCAAGTTCATCAAGAAATTGAACGAGCGAAATAGCGCAGACCCTAGCGCAGAAATATGTTACATTCCCCAGCCCATCAACAATTTCGATGGGTTGGTGAAAACACTTGTGGTCGGTGAGTAGTAAAATAAATGAAGAAGCAACGAGCTTTCCTCAAATGGGCAGGCGGTAAATACGGTTTAGTTGAAGATATTCAACGTCACCTACCAGAAGGTAGAAAGCTAGTTGAACCTTTCGTCGGAGCGGGTTCGGTATTTTTGAATACCGACTATGACCAATACCTATTGGCCGATATCAACCCAGACTTAATTAATCTGTATAACTTATTAAAACAGCAGCCTGACTTATTTATTCAAGAAGCGCAGCGTTTTTTTACACCTGAATATAACTGCAAAGAAGTCTACCTAGGCGTACGCGCTGACTTTAATCAGAGCCAAGATACTTTTTTTCGCTCTCTTGCTTTCCTATATATGAATCGATTCGGTTTTAATGGTTTATGCCGTTATAACAAAAAAGGTGGCTTTAATGTGCCTTTTGGTTCTTATAAAAAACCTTACTTCCCAGAAAATGAAATGCTGAATTTTGCTGAAAAAGCAAAGAAAGCAACGTTTGTTTGTGAAGGCTACCCACAGACATTTGCCCGAGCGCGCAAAGGTTGTGTAGTGTATTGCGATCCTCCTTATGCTCCATTAGCTCAAGCGAGTAACTTTACTTCTTACGCAGGCAATGGCTTTTCATTAGACGACCAAGCAGAATTAGCCAGTATTGCCGAGCACACCGCCGTGCAACGTGATATTCCCGTGCTGATTTCCAATCACGATACCGCATTGACTCGCCGCCTATATAAAGGTGCTCAGTTAAACGTAGTGAAAGTAAAGCGCACCATCAGCCGCAATGGCGCAGGCCGTAACAAGGTTGATGAGTTGTTGGCGTTGTTTGAAGCGAATAGGTAAGTTGGTTTCGAGTTTCGAGTTTCGAGTTTCGAGTTTCGAGGCATTCAGGTTAGACGATGATTTTTTGCTTTGGCTTTTATCTTTTTCTAGCAACGAAGCGAAACTAGGGACTAGCCACTTAGAACCCTTATCTATTAAATCGTGACCTGCCACTTCTTCCATTTCTTGTATATAAACGTTTGCTTGGGTAAACTTGCGCCAATTTCATCCCATTGATTTAGGCCATACTCGGAGTTAGCCATGAAAGACTTTCTGATCGCACCATCCATCCTCTCTGCCGATTTTGCTCGTTTAGGCGAAGATGTCGAAAGAGTATTAGCCGCGGGTGCGGATGTTGTTCACTTTGATGTGATGGACAATCACTATGTGCCTAACCTGACTTTTGGTGCGCCAATCTGTAAAGCATTGCGTGACTACGGGATTACCGCTCCGATTGATGTTCACTTAATGGTGAAACCCGTCGATAGCATTGTGCCTGAATTTGCTAAAGCGGGCGCATCGATGATCACTTTCCACATTGAAGCCTCTGAACACGTTGACCGTACTTTGCAATTAATTAAAGAACACGGTTGTCAAGCGGGGGTAGTGTTTAACCCAGCAACGCCGCTTCATCACTTAGATTACATCATGGATAAAGTCGATATGATTTTATTGATGTCAGTAAATCCTGGCTTTGGTGGTCAATCTTTCATTCCGTCTACTTTAGATAAACTACG
Source organism: Vibrio litoralis DSM 17657 (assembly GCF_000426765.1). Classification (GTDB taxonomy): domain Bacteria; phylum Pseudomonadota; class Gammaproteobacteria; order Enterobacterales; family Vibrionaceae; genus Vibrio; species Vibrio litoralis. The sequence goes on from NZ_AUFZ01000019.1 coordinate 143,267, forward strand.
TGAAGTTCGTAAGCGTATTGATGCAAGTGGCCGTAATATCCGTCTTGAAATTGATGGTGGTGTGAAAGTGGATAATATCCGTGAAATCGCCGAAGCGGGTGCGGATATGTTTGTGGCAGGCTCAGCTATTTTTAATCAACCAGACTACAAACAAGTGATTGACCAAATGCGCGAAGAACTTGCGAAAGTAAAAGAACTCTAATGTCCCTAGGTAACTAGTGGTCGATATAAAAAGAGGTTTGAGATAGACTCAAGCCTCTTTTTTGTTGTAAATGGAAGTAGGTTGTAGATGGAAGCGGTAATGACGTTACAAGATATTCAATTAATCGCATTTGATTTAGATGGAACGTTACTTGATAGCGTACCTGACCTGGCAGTTGCCGCCGATCAAGCCGTACAAAGCTTAGGTTTTCCATCGGTAACCGAAGAGCAAGTTCGAGATTGGGTCGGTAATGGTGCAGACATACTGATTGGTCGTGCGTTAAGTCAAAATATTAAGGTTGATCAATCTTTAGATGCAGATTTGCTGAAACAAGCTCGTGTGCGCTTTGACGAGTTTTATCATCAAGGTGGTCACCAACTCAGTCATTTATATTCTAATGTAACGTCGACATTGCAAGCTTTACACCAAGCTGGCTATAAAATGGCGATTGTCACCAATAAGCCTTCTGCTTTTGTACCAGATATTTTGCAGCAGCATGGTATTGCCGACCTGTTTGTTGATGTGATTGGTGGCGATGACTTCCCCAACAAAAAGCCTGATCCGATGGCGCTCAATTGGTTGCTCGATAAGCATCAAGTAAGTGCACAACAAATGTTGATGGTCGGCGATTCAAAAAATGACGTATTAGCCGCGCAAAATGCTGGTTGTCATAGTTTTGCACTGACTTATGGCTACAACCACGGTGAGCCAATTTCTGACTCAGCACCAGACTACGTCGCGGATAATATTGCTGAGATGCTAGATGTGCTAAGTGTTTCTCAATAATTGTGATTATACCCAAGTGACATCAAGATACAGAATTCAGAGCTATCATCCAAACCTTTAGGCAAGAAAGATTGGCGAAGGAATGCAGGCCACCTTTCAAATCAATCTGACGCGGCATAAAGCTTGTTTTATTCTTGCTGAAACTCGCATCTTGACGTTACTTGGGTATATTAGATCAATTAGCTTGATAAAACGCTAGTCAAACCGAACTAGATCAGTAAACTGAAATGTCTGTTTATCTTTCATTTAATTTGAATGCAAAGAGACAGGCATTATTTTTAATTTCAGCCCAATATTCGATGATGAGTATTAATAGGGGCGACAGTAAGGGAAAAGAAACATGAGCAAACCCATAGTATTAAGTGGTGTTCAACCATCTGGTGAACTGAGTATTGGTAACTACTTGGGTGCTCTACGTCAATGGCAACAAATGCAAGATGACTATGATTGCCAGTACTGCGTTGTTGATCTTCATGCAATTACGGTTCGTCAAGATCCTAAAGCTCTGTATGAAGCGACATTAGATGCATTAGCAGTTTGTCTTGCGGTTGGTGTTGATCCTAAGAAGAGCACGTTATTCGTTCAGTCACATGTACCGGAACATGCTCAACTAGGTTGGCTTCTTAACTGTTATACCCAAATGGGCGAATTGAATCGTATGACTCAATTCAAAGATAAATCACAGCGTTACGCCAATGATGTTAACGCTGGGCTTTTTGCTTACCCAGTCTTAATGGCAGCGGATATTTTACTGTATGGTGCTCACCAAGTACCTGTTGGTAACGATCAGAAGCAGCATCTAGAGCTAGCCCGTGATATCGCGACTCGCTTTAATAATGTGTATAGCCCTGAAAATCCAATTTTCCAAATTCCAGAGCCATACATTCCACAAGTCAATGCTCGCGTAATGAGCTTGCAAGATGCGACTAAGAAAATGTCTAAATCGGACGATAACCGTAAAAACGTTATTACGCTTTTAGAAGATCCTAAGTCGATTCTGAAAAAGATCAATAAAGCGCAAACTGATGCTGAAACGCCACCACGCATCGCGCATGATGTGGAAAATAAAGCAGGCATTTCAAACTTGATGGGGCTGTACTCGGCAGCAACGGGTAAAACCTATCAAGAAATTGAAGCGCAATATGCCGGCGTTGAAATGTACGGCCCATTTAAGAAAGATGTGGGTGAAGCGATTGTGGCTATGCTGGAGCCGATTCAATCTGAATATAAACGTATTCGTGAAGATCGCGCTTATATGGATCAAGTGATGAAAATTGGTGCTGAAAAAGCGTCATCAAAAGCTGCAGTGACGCTAGCGAAAGCTTACCAAGCGGTAGGGTTTGTCCCTCGCGGCTAAATTCCATATTGGATATACTGATATTAGGTATAGAGATAAAAACCGCTGAAGTTGATACTTTCAGCGGTTTTTTGTTTCTATGGCTTTTAGTTTTTAGTTTTTAGTTTTTAGTTTTTAGCTTTTATTATGCGGTGCGTAATTCGCGACGCAGCACTTTACCAACCGTTGATTTTGGTAGCTCCTCAAGGAACAACATCTTACGCGGGATCTTATAGGCCGCTAAGTTTTCGCGACAATAAGCCTCAATATCTTTCTCTGTAAGCTCACTGTCTGGTGTGGTGACTAGGTGAGCGACAACTTTTTCCCCGGTTTTTTCATCTTCAGCTCCCACCACTGCCGCTTCAATGATCTCCGGGTGCTGGCATAAGACTTCTTCAATCTCATTTGGATAAACATTAAAGCCCGAGACGATGATCATATCTTTCATTCGGTCGACAATTTGAATAGCGCCGTTTGGCAGAATAAGCCCGACATCTCCAGTGAGAAAGTAGCCATTAATAATGCTCTTTTCTGTATCTTCAGGGCGGTTCCAATAACCTTTCATTACTTGTGGACCTTTAATGACTAACTCACCCACTTCGCCTTGCGGTAAAGGTTGATTATCTTCATTCCACACCTGTATATCGGTGTCACTAATAGGCGTACCCACACAACCTGGTTGTTGTTGGTCAAATTCATTTAATGTGAGAACCGGTGAGGTTTCAGATAGGCCCCAGCCTTCAGTGATAGTACAACCGGTGACGTCTTTCCATAAATTAAAGGTTGAGCTATTTAACGCCGAACCACCAGATATGGTCAGTTTAAAGCGTGAAAAATCTAAATCTTTAAATTCAGGATGTTGGCATAAACCAACAAATAGGGTGTTAATGCCCGACATGCCAATAAATGGCGTTGATTTCAAGGTCTCAACAAAGCCGGCAATGTCCCTTGGGTTTGGAATTAAAGTATTGGTCACCCCCAAGCCAAATAAAGACACCATATTAACGGTAAATGCATAAATATGGTAAAGCGGTAGCGGACAAATAAAGCTGCCAGCTTCTAATTGAGGTAGTTGCTCCAGTCGTTGAGCAATTTGAGAAGCATTGGATAGGATATTGGCATGGGTAAGGCTGGCACCTTTAGCCACTCCCGTAGTGCCACCAGTATATTGTAGTACCGCAATATCATCCGGCTTAGCTTGAGTCGGTGTTAGTTCAGGTAGTGATTTTCCTTGCTCAAGTAGCGACATTAAGTCGAAGTATTGATGTGTTGATTCGGTCACTTTTAATAAGTCGGGCGCTTTGGTGACAATCACTTGCTCTATGCCAATTTTATCTTTGATCGCTTCATATTTTGGCAGTAGGTCTTCGAGAATAATTAAAGCCTTGGCGCCAGAATCATTAAACTGATGATGCATTTCTCTTGGGGTATATAGAGGGTTAGTGTTGACGATGATTAAACCCGCTTTGAGTGCACCATAAGCAACAATTGGGTATTGAGTTAAATTGGGCAATTGGATCGCAATTCGATCGCCAGCCTGTAAGCCACTTTTGTGTTGTAGCCACTGAGCAAACTGAGTAGAAAGCTGTTCGATTTCTCCGTAGCTGTGGCTTTTTCCTAAGCATTGGTAGGCTTGCTTTTCGGATATCGTAAGGCAAGTATTTTCGATGAATTGAACAAGGTTTTGATGTTGTAAAATAGATTGCCAATTGCTCATTGAGGCGCTCCTTCCTTGGGCTAATTTAGACCAGTTAATTATTTTGGTTAGTATAGGTAATAACGCATTATTAACATAATTATCACTAGTTGGCGGTTTCGAGATAAGAATAATGTGGAGTTAAACACGTGTTTGAATAAAAGTGATGGCGTTTTTATGAACGAAATCATTTTGTCGGAGGAAATATTTTAATTTTATGGTGTGAGATACTTGCCTTTATTCGCCGCTATTGCAGAATACACTTCCTTTACTCGGTATTAAGAACTCAAGATGTTGCTGATTATTGATAATTACGATTCCTTTACCTACAACCTCTACCAATACTTTTGTGAGTTAGGGGCTAAGGTACAAGTAATACGTAACGATGAAATTGATATCGCCGGTATTGAAGCGCTTAATCCGAGCCACTTAGTGATCTCTCCAGGGCCATGTACCCCCAATGAAGCGGGGATCTCTCTACAAGCCATTCAACATTTTTCGGGTAAGCTGCCAATATTAGGCGTTTGTCTAGGCCATCAAGCGATCGCACAAGCGTTTGGTGGTGAGGTGGTAAGAGCAAGACAAGTGATGCATGGTAAAACTTCGCCGATTGTTCATACTGGGCAAAGTGTGTTTCGTGATTTACCCAATCCTTTAACCGTCACTCGTTATCACTCTTTAGTGGTTGAAACGACCAGTTTACCTAAGTGCTTTGAATTGACCGCATGGACCACATTGGCTAATGGTGAGCTCGATGAAATCATGGGTTACCAGCATAAAAGCTTGCCGATAGAGGCGGTGCAGTTTCACCCTGAATCGATTAAGACCGAAGGCGGTCATCAAATTTTATCTAATTTCCTTCAGCGATAAATCCTGCTTAAAAGTTACAAAAACGTTAATTGTTCCACAACCTTGTGATTTAGATTTTATCCTATTCTGGAATTCCACTATCCTCTAAAGCATATGCCTGATTAATTGTTCAGGAATATGTCTTATTGAATAAATATTTATAATAATTAAATAAAAAGTCATTGATGCGTTTCATCTACTTAGCTAGATTAGTAGTAGGTGAATAAACGAAGAGGATTAGGGATGTCAGTCGATACGCAAGTGCAAAGAAGTTGGTTTGAAGATGTGATGGTGCCTTGTTACAACCCGATGGAAATGATTCCAGTACGCGGGCAAGGTTCTGTTATTTGGGATCAACAAGGTAAGGAATATATTGATTTCGCAGGTGGTATTGCGGTGAGTTGCCTTGGTCATTGTCATCCCGTCATGATTGAAGCTTTGACAGAACAAGCACATAAAATTTGGCATTTAAGTAATGTTATGACCAATGAACCTGCATTACGTCTAGCTAAGAAACTGACGGAAATTAGCTTTGCTGAAAAAGTGTTTTTTGCCAACTCTGGCGCAGAAGCCAATGAAGCCGCATTAAAACTGGCTCGTCGTTGGGCAAAAGAAACTCATGGCGAAGAAAAAAGTGAAATCATCGCTTTTACTCAAGGTTTTCATGGCCGTACCTTCTTCACAGTAACCGTTGGCGGTCAGCCAGCCTATTCCGATGGCTTTGGCCCTAAGCCGGGCGGTATTACTCATATTCCTTATAACGATCTTGAAGCATTAAAAGCTCACTTATCGGATAAAACTTGTGCTGTGATGATGGAACCTCTACAAGGTGAGGGGGGGGTAGTTTCTCCGGATCCTGAGTTTGTACAAGCGGTGAGAGATCTTTGTGATCAACACCATGCGTTATTGATCTTTGATGAAGTGCAAACGGGTAATGGTCGAACCGGTCATTTCTATGCTTATCAAGAGCTTGGCGTGACGCCGGATATTCTCTCGACCGCAAAATCGCTTGGTGGTGGTTTTCCAATTGGCGCAATGCTCACGACCACTGAATTAGCGCAACATATGAAGCCTGGCGTACATGGCTCAACTTATGGCGGCAATCCATTAGCTTGTGCCGTCGCTGAAGCGGTAATCAATCATATTAGTCAACCCTCAGTGCTACAAGGTGTTGCTGAACGTGAGCAATGGCTAAAACAAGGTTTATCGGCATTAAACGATAAGTACAGTTTATTTGCGGATATTCGTGGTAAAGGTTTACTGATCGGTGCCGAACTTAATGATGAGTGGAAAGGCCGAGCGCGCGATATTTTAGTGGCGGCAGGTCAACACGGCTTATTGCTGTTAGTCGCTGGTGCTAACGTGGTGCGCTTTACGCCATCTTTAGTGATAACTGAAAAAGAAATTGAGCAAGGTTTGGCGAAACTCGATCAAGCGATCGCCTCACTGGTTTAATTTTTTTTCGACCACTTAAATTCTACCACTCTACTAGGGCAGCTCAGGTTGCCCTATGACTCTTATACTCAGGTAACTCTATACTCTAAAGGAGTCGTCCTGAATTAAAGGAGGGGGCAATATGATCATTGTTCGCCCGATTCAATTGTCTGATTATGATGCGCTGTATCGCTGCGCCGAAGAATCTGGCCATGGTTTTACTTCACTACCGCTTAACCAAGAAATTCTGACCCGTCGTATCGAAAATTCACAGCAAAGTTTTTTGAAGTCATCGCAAGGCGGTCAATTTACCCGTCAAGATGAAAGCTATTTAATGGTAGCAGTTGATAGCGAAAGCAACGAAATTATTGGCACCACTGGCATTGAAGCTTCGATTGGTTGGGATGTACCCGCCTATAGTTATCACATCAGTAAGGTCGTTCACAGTTCAAACAAATTAAAAGTGCGCAATGAGGTTCAAGTGCTGACCTTAGGCAATAACTACACTGGTAGCAGCGAGTTATGCACTTTATTTCTTCGTCCTGAATACCGCCAAGGGCTCAATGGTCGGTTACTCTCTAAGTGCCGCTTTCTCATGCTGGCGCAATTTCCCGAACGCTTTTCTGACACCATTATTGCTGAAATGCGTGGTGTCAGTGATGCACAAGGCAACTCACCATTCTGGCAGTGGCTTAAACAGCATTTCTTCTCGATTGATTTCACGTTGGCCGATTACTTAACCGGCATTGGTAGTAAAGGTTTTATCGCTGATTTAATGCCTAAATTGCCGATTTATGTCAACTTGCTCAGCCCTGAAGCGCAAGCGGTGATAGGTAAAGTTCATCAACAAACCGCTCCGGCATTAAAGTTGCTGGAACGCGAAGGATTTTCTTGCCGTGGTTATGTCGATATTTTTGATGCGGGACCTACGGTTGAATGTGACCGTGAGCGGATCCATTCGGTGCAGCAATCACTTCTAACTAAAGTAGAAGTGCGTGCCCACTCTTCTTCACAGCAATACCTTATCGCCAATACGAAACTGCAAGATTTTAGAGCGACACTCGCGAAAGCCGCTTACGATTCTGAGCGCAATACGATTTATCTTGCACCAGATGTTGCACAGCAATTGTTAGTTGAAACAGGCGATAGTTTAAGAGTACTGGCTCAATAAAAGCGAGAGGTTTGTTAGTTTGTTGAAAGATATTAATACGTTAAATAATAGAAGCTATAACTTGAACTATAGTTAATTGAGTCATATTGAGTGGAGAAGAAGCCATGGTAACGGTTGAACAATTATTTGAACAACTTTGGCAAGATTACGCCAAACGCTTGTGCCCTTCGGCATCAAAAGTTCAAAAACTATTGAGCCAAAAAAGCGATAAATTAATCAATGATCATATTGCGTTGCGAACCTTTTCTGGCAGTAAACTCGGGTTACCTCAACTGGCTAAGCATTTTGTACAACTTGGCTATCAACCTGCCGGAGAGTACCATTTTGAAGCGAAAAAATTGTATGCTCAGCATTATCAACACCCCGATCCTTTGTATCCGAAAGTGTTTATTAGTGAATTATGTTTAGAGCAATGTTCTGATACGCTTAAGCAAATTGTCAATAAACTGATTTATGACTTACCTCATCAATATAGTGATGAAGTAAAGTTCTTATTTCAAGGTCGTCCTTGGCGTATTAGCAAAGAGGATTATCAAACCCTAGCGCAAGAAAGTGAGTATGCTGCTTGGGTTGCCGCCCATGGCTTTGGTGCGAACCATTTTACTGTAAGTGTCAATCACCTAGCGGGTTTCCACGACCTTGAACAAGTGAATGATTTTTTAGTGTGGCATCATTTTGAAATGAATCATGCAGGCGGCGATATTAAAGGCAGTAAAGAGGTTGGCTTACAGCAGTCGTCTACTATAGCGGATAAAGTAAAAGTAGAGTTTATCGATGGTGAGTTGGAGATCCCCGGTGGATTTTATGAATTTGCTAAGCGCTTTGAAAAAGACGATGGGGAGCTGTATCAAGGCTTTGTTACCGCTTCCGCGGATAAGATTTTTGAAAGTACCAATATGTGAGTTTAGACATCAATTGCTCGTTGCTTGAAAGAGCATACTCTCAAGCAACGAGAAACGAACGCTCTAATTACGCGCTCGACGAACTTTTAATGCATGAGGCATCACGCGGATACGTCGCATGATTTCAGCAAGATGCACTCGGTCTTTGGTGGTCAATAATAGCGTGATGGTATACAAGCGACCGTCACGTTCTTCTGTGGCAATACCATGAATATTCGAACCAGTAGAAGATACCACATTAGTCAAATCCGCTAGTGCACCTTGACGGTTTTGCATGTCTACTTTTAATTCAGTGATAAATTCTTGTTCAAAATCTTTTGACCACTCAACGGCCATATAACGCTCTGGTTCTTTTTGGTAACCACGGATATTTGGACAAGTTTCTCGGTGAATTACTAGGCCACGACCCGGTGAAACATGCGCAATAATGTGATCATCAGGAATCGGGTGACAGCATTTCGCGTAAGTCAGCAAGATGCCTTCTGCGCCACGAATCGGTAGTTTCTTTTTCTTCGAATGACTTGCTGAGTTGGCTTCATCTTCAGAAACGGGTAGCTCGGTTAACTCATCGGCATCACCGAGTAAGCGGCGTGCAATCACGACGCTCATCAGTTCACCTAAACCAATCGCTGCCAATAATTCATCGAGAGTTTTTAGTTTGAGATCGGAAAGTACGTGAGTAATGTTGCCTTCGCTAATGTCGCTAATAGACAGATCGCCTAGTGCGTGATTTAGCAAGCGACGACCTAGTGCCACCGATTCATCACGGCGCATTGTCTTCAATACTTGACGTATCTTCGTGCGAGCGCGAGAAGTCACCACATAGTTGAGCCATGCGGCATTTGGACGAGCGCCCGGCGCACTGATGATTTCAATAGTTTGGCCATTTTTCAGCGCTTTGCTCAGTGGGTATGGATTACGATCAACGCGAGCACCCACACAAGTGTTACCGACATCAGTGTGTACCGCATAGGCAAAGTCAACGGCAGTTGCGCCTGCTGGTAATTCAATGATGCGACCTTTTGGCGTAAACACAAATATCTCATCAGGGAATAAATCTGACTTAACGTGCTCGATAAACTCAAATGAGTTACCCGCACTTTGTTGTAATTCAAGTAGGCTTTGCATCCAACGCTGCGCTTTAATTTGCGCTGTGGTGCCGGAGCTATCGCCATTGGCTTTGTATGACCAGTGTGCAGCGACACCTTTGTCAGCCATTTGATCCATATCTTCAGTACGGATCTGCACTTCAACCGGTACCCCGTGCGGGCCTACCATTGAAGTATGTAAAGATTGATAGCCATTCGCTTTTGGTACCGCAATGTAATCTTTCATGCGGCCAGGGCGTGGCTTATACAGGTTATGTACCTGACCTAATACTCGGTAGCAAGTGTCTGCGGTATCGACAATCACGCGGAAAGCATAAATATCCATAATGGTATGGAAACGCTGCTCTTTGGTGCGCATTTTATTGTAGATAGAGTAAAGGTTTTTTTCTCGACCGAGTACGCGAACCTGCAAACCCGCTTCTTGTAAGCGGCCTTCAATTTCACTGTGAATACGTTGGATCATTTCTTTACGATTGCCACGTGCCGCTTTGACGACTTCTTTTAAGACGCGGTAGCGATTAGGGTACAAGGCTTCAAAACCGAGCTCTTCAAGTTCAGTTTTTATATTGTGGATACCTAAACGGTGGGCAAGGGGAGAGAAAATTTCAACCGTCTCACGTGCGATACGGCGACGTTTATCTGGGCGTAATGCACCAAGGGTGCGCATATTGTGGGTGCGGTCAGCCAGCTTAATCAGAATAACGCGAATATCTTGCACCATGGCTAAGATCATTTTACGGAAATTTTCTGCTTGAGCTTCTTTGCGATCGCGGAATTTGAGTTTATCGAGCTTAGAGACACCATCGACCAATTCAGCCACGGTTTCACCAAATTGAGCGGCAAGCTCTTCTTTAGTGACTTCGGTATCTTCAATTACATCATGCAATAACGCCGCCATTAAGGTTTCGTTATCAAGGTGCATTTCCGCCAGAATACGGGCAACCGCAACGGGGTGTATGATGTAAGGTTCGCCGCTTGAACGAGTTTGACCTTCATGAGCCTCTTTTGCTACCAAAAAGGCTTCACGCAGAGTCTCAAGTTGAGACTCTGGTAAATATTCTTGGGCAACGGCCTTTAAACTTTCAAATAAGTACAATTGTTATACGCCCAGAATAGAGAGATTAACGGTGGTGAACGATGCTGCTTACTGCTGCTAATTCTGCCGCGTCTTGCTCTTGTTGTTCTTGGCGTTCACGTGCGTCTAGTACTTCTTTAGTGATCAAGCCTTCTTCGATTTCGCGTAGTGCGATAACGGTCGTCTTATCATTTTCTTCAGGAACCAATGCATCTTTGTTGCCAGTTTGCATTTGACGAGCGCGGCGAGCCGCAATTAGGACTAGGTCGAAACGGTTACCGACTTTTTCAACAGCGTCTTGGACAGTTACGCGTGCCATGGTTGACTCCAATTAGTGAATTTTATTTAGAATGACGGGAAATTATACAGCCTTACTGCTAGAGATTCTAGCAATAAGATGGCTGGGTAATTATTTGTGTATTTTGAGAGAAAAACTCTCGATTATTCAGCCAGTAAGGCTTGTAACATGCCGTTATATTTAACCGCTTGTTTGTCGTGTCTTAGGCGCTCAGCACGAATAATGGCTTTAAAGTCCATTAGTGCCGCGTCAAAGTCATCATTGATGATCAGATAATCATATTCATCATAATGAGAAATTTCAGATTTTGCTTTACTCATGCGACCGGCGATCACTTCTTCGCTATCTTGACCACGAGTATTTAAACGGCGCTCTAATTCACCATTTGACGGCGGCAAAATAAAGATACCTTTAGCATGTGGCATTTGAGTGCGAATTTGACGCGCGCCTTGCCAATCGATATCTAAGAAAATATCGATGCCTTTGTTTAGGTTTTCTTCAATCCACACACGAGAAGTGCCGTAATAATTACCAAACACTTCAGCATGCTCGAGAAATACGCCTTGTTCCATTAACTCAACAAAGTGCTGCTTTTCAACAAAGTGGTAATGAACGCCATCTTCTTCACCAGGACGTTTTTCACGTGTGGTGTGTGAAATAGATACCTTCATTGCGTAGTTAGGATTTTTTTCTAACATCGCAGAGATGAGGCTAGATTTACCCGCACCACTAGGCGCAGAAACAATATAAAGGGTACCTTTACCGATCATTATTTATTCACTTTTGTTGAGGCTTATCATTACCATTTTAGTCAACTGGGCGGTTTAGCCAAGGCATTAAAAACAATAAGGATAAAAAAGGGGAACGAAGAGTAGCATAAGGGATAGGAAATTTGAATTGGTAGGTAAAATTAAAGCCACTAGAGTATATATACCCTAGTGGCTTTAAGTGGTATGACAGAGGCGTTTAAGCGTGACGATTTTTCACAAATACCGCAATGATCGCGCAAGCAGCCAAAATAAAGCAATAGAAAGAGTTCGAGACTATTTCTAGCGGCGATAATTGAAACACCGAGCCGAGTAATAAGATCTGTGCGCCATAAGGTAAAAGACCTTGGGTGACACAAGAGAAAATATCCAACAAACTTGCAGAGCGTTTGGCGCTTATGCCATTTTGGTTTGATAATTCACGCGCGACACTGCCAGACACGATGATGGCTACCGTATTATTGGCGGTACAGAAGTTGGTAAGAGATACTAAAATGGCAATGCCTAGTTCACTGGCTCTTGAGTTGGCTTTGGCAGAATGTTTTGCACCGAATTGATGAATGATACGGCTGACGAGTTGTGTCAAAAAGGCTAAGCCACCTTGCTGGCGCATTAACTCACTTAAGCCGCCAATTAACATCGACAATAAGAAGATTTCTTGCATGTTACCAAAACCAGCATAGATATCTTTACCGAGCTGACCGAAAGCGTAATCTGGCACTGAATATATGCTCACCCCACCAGCGAGAATAATACCTAAACTTAACACCACAAACACATTCAGACCTGAAACCGCTAAAACCAAAATGGTGAGGTAAGGTAGAATTTTCAGCCATTCAATATCACCGGTGGCGGGCGTTTGAGTGGCGGTGCTACTGAAAGCAAAAATCACGATAGCAAGTATTGCCGCTGGAATGGCGATTTTGACATTTTCGCGGAATTTATCTTTCATCTCACAGCCTTGTGAGCGAGTTGCAGCAATGGTGGTATCAGAAATGATCGATAAGTTATCACCAAACATTGCGCCACTTAATACCACACCGGCGGTTAACGGCATGCTCATGCCAGCGGATTGTGCGATGCCAACTGCCACTGGTGCCACCGCGGCAATGGTGCCCATCGATGTCCCCATTGCGGTGGCTATAAAGGCTGAGATTAAGAAGATACCCGGTAAGATCATGCTAGTTGGAAGCAAAGATAAACCAAGGTTAACCGTGGCATCCACCCCACCAGAGGCTTGAGCGACCGCGGCAAAAGCGCCTGCAAGCAAGTAGATCATACACATGGCAATGATGTCTTGATGGCCGACACCATTTAAAAACTGTTCAATCGCTTTATTGATTTTTTCTTTGCTTAATAGAATCGCCACCACAATAGCTGGCAATGTCGCTATCGGAGCGGGCAGTTGATAAAACGCAAAATCAACGCCTTGAATGCTTAAGTAAGTGCCAACGCCAATGAATAATGTCAGGAAGACACCGAGAGGTAATAGTGCCAATGCGGACGGTGCCGGACGATGAGATGGAGCTGATTTTGATGATTCAGGGGCAGACATAACACACCAGTATTAATAAAGATCGAAAACAAAATAGGCCGCGCAGAGTAAAGCTTGCACAGTGAAATGTCAACGTCTAGACGTCTAAATGTCTGTAGTGAGTGTTTTGAATTGAGATTGAAATAGGAAGCTAAAACCAAAAAGGCGACTAGATAGCCGCCTTTGTTTTACGAAGAGTGGGCTTTACGAAGAGTCAATTTTACGAGTAATGGACTCTTCTAGTTATTCGCCGTTTAGATTATTTAGCCAATTGCGCTTGAATAATCGGCTCGAGTTTTTCAATCGGTAAATACCCCGGAATAACTTCATCGCCAATTAGCATTGCAGGGGTGCCTTGTAAGCCAAGCTGTGCAAACAGTTGGTAGTTCTTGGTCACTTGCTGTTGTGTTTTCTCTATCTCTTCTAATTGCTCACGAGTATCGGTTTTCTTGGCTACTTGAAGTAGTGATGCAGGGTTATGACTACCGGGCTTTTTGATTAATAAATCACTGACTTCGGCAAACTTGCTTGCTTTATTCTGCCAAGTGTTTAACGCATAAGTCGCCGAATTTTGTTCACTATTGATTTCTTTTAGTGGTACTAAAATATCCACGATTTTGAGTTCTGGATACTTCTCGGATAATTGTTGTAATACTGGCGTGAGCTTTTTACACCAAGGGCAGCTGTAGTCGGTAAAAAAGGCAATCGTTAGTTTGGGATCTTTCGCGCCATAAGATGGTTGGTCTGGGTTGTTGTAGATATAGTCATTGTGCTGCTTTAATACCGCATCAAATTGGTTTTGTTGATGGACATAACGCTGCAAGCTTTCGTGCAAGCCATCGACTACCTGCGGATTGTCACGCAGCAGTTGATCGATTTCATTAATTTTCTGCACAGTCTCTTGTGGCAGGGTTGCCGCTTGTACCGTAGTTGTTGATAAGCTCACCATGAGTAGGCTCAGCAAAGTTAACACGCGTTGTTTTATCGTTGTTTTCATAATAATTCCTAAATAATACTTAATCTGATTCTGGTGACTTAACTCAGCCATAATCGAACGAGTAAACCGATTGGCGAAGTAAAGCCGGTGGTAATATGTTTGATTTCACCATTGCGCACGATAAAAATCGTCGGCGTAACATGGACTCCCCATTGCTGGCCGATTTGGCTACGTGGATCGTTAATGTTGGCAAAGCCCAATTGTTTATATTCAAAGTAGCGTTGCAACTTGTGCGATTCACCGGATGACAAGGAAACGCCGACAGTCGGGTAGTAATCACTTACCCAGTTGACACTTGGTGTGACAAACTGACACACCGAACACCAGCTGGCCCAGAAATACACTACCACTGGCTGCTCTTGGCTAAGCGCCTCAATATCGACCCATTGTTGATTAATATCTTGCGCCTTGAGATTGAAGCTGGCTTGCGTTGGTACCGACTGACTACGCCACAGATCGACCGCAACGGATACCACAACCAGCAATATTAGGTACTTGAAGACCCCAATTAGTTTTGATTTTATCGATTTCATTGAACCCCTACTGATGCCTCTTCGATGGCTTGCATAACATCATTACTGGAATAGATCACTGGCAGTGCAATACCTTGTGGCGCTTGTGGTCCATAGACAATATTAAACGGCACACCAAAGCGATTATACGATTGTAAGTATTCACTCACTTGCGGGTTGGGTACCGTCCAATCACCTTGCATGCGTACAATCTTGTCTTGTTGCAATGCATCATAAACCGGTTGTTGCAGTAGCACGCCGATCTTGTTGGCTTTACAGGTTATGCACCAATCTGCCGTCACATCGACAAATACGGTATTACCTGCCGCGACTTGTTGCTGGATCACCTGAGTATCTAGCGGTTGCCAGCTTAACTCGGCCGGTAATGGTGAGCGCCAATAATCAGCAGTCAGACTAGCGATGAAAAAAATCACCGATGAGGCAATTAAAGCGATGCAGCTGGTGACTGCGACCGCACGTCCTCCAAATACCTGAACGCTACGCCAAATCAGAACCACTAAACCGAAAGCACTGATTGCCCATAACAGTCCAGTAGATAGATGGGAAGAGAGTAAGCTAATAAGCCACACACAAGTCGCCAGCATCATCAGACCAAAAATGATTTTAAGGCGATTCATCCATTTACCCGGTTTTGGTAGTTTCAAGGCAAGCGAAGGACGCAGCGCCACCAGTAACCAAGGCAGTGCCATGCCGATGCCTAGTCCGGTAAAAATCAGAAATAAAGTCGTCCAAGAAGCGCCGAGCGCAAATGCTACAGCAGTGCCAAGAAACGGCGCAGAGCAAGGCGTGGCTAATAAGGTGGCAAACATCCCTTGAATAAAGTGACCCGAGTGTTTGTTACTTCCTTTCGTGGCCATCCAAGTACTCACCGATGAAGGTAAACGCAATTCAAATAAGCCCAGCATGTTGGCGCCAAAAATCGCCGTCACCAATACCATCAAGCCGAGAAAGCCTGCGCTTTGAAATTGAATCCCCCAACCAATCGATTGGCCAGACCATTTGAGAACCGCCAAACTGGCGGCAATTAACCAAAATGAGCAGATAATACCCGCCGCTGAGGCTAAAAATTGCATCCGTACTTGTGATTTTTGTTGACGTTCAGCGCTTAATACTGAGGTAAGTTTCATGCCTAACACTGGCAGTACACACGGCATCACATTAAGAATTAAGCCACCCAGCAAAGCAAATGCAAACATGGTCAATAGTGATGAACTGGTACTTGCTTCGCTGACATTACCATCGGTTAATCCAATGGTTTGTTCGGCAATAAATTGCTTATCAACGATGGTGACTTGTATTGATTCACCACTTAAATCCGGCTCGCCTAGCCAGTTGGATACATCAAACCAGGCGGTTAACTGTTTACCATCAATTGAAAGCTTAGGATGAGAAAAACTGCTGTCTGCGACATTTTCTGCCTTTCCATCAATAAACAAATCTGGCTGCTGCCAACCTTGCTGGCTAGTGATAGAAACTTGCAGTTTATTGCTCGCCGCATCCCACTTTGCTTGCGTATCTGTCAACATTGAAGAAGCTTGCGGTACTAAACTCATCGCTTGAGCGTAGCGACGCATGGCATCTGGATCGGCTTTTAAGTCCGACGGGGTGAAATTCAGTTCTAACGGATAGTCGGTGATCACGCACACGGTTGAGCAAGACGATAAACTTAAATTGGCCTTAAAGTTGACTGGCTGGTGGCGATCTTCAACTTTAATCGAAAGTGGAAATACCACATCATGCTTATAGCCTAGGGTTTCAATGCCTAAAACATCGAAGCGCTGCGGATAAGGCCACTGCCAATCTACATTATTAATATTGCTAGAAGCTTGCCAATCAAGTTCCGGTGATACCCCCCCTTCGCCCGGAGAGCGCCAATAACTTTTCCAGTCATCGGCGAGTTTGACTTCAATAAAACCGGCAGCGTTATTGTTTGCATCAACCTGTCCGGTTAACACAAATTGCACCTCAACCGGGGGGTGTTGTTCAGCCTTTATCCAACCCGTGGTCAGTGGCGCGGCAGTCACATAACTGCTGAATAATACGAATAGCCCTAACAGCCCCAAACTTAACTTGGCAAGTTTAGGCTGAAGGCGTGTGAATACAGTAAAAAGTTGCATTGGTATTCCTAAAATGAAAATAACAAAATACGGCTTCTAAAACACACTCTTTTAATAAAAAGAGGGCGATGATGAAAGTGAGTCGTTATTACTCATTCTTGGAAAGTACAAAGCTCTAAGTGACGTCGCCGTTTGGGCACGGGAGGTTTATGAAATATTCGATGGGAGGTGAGGCTAAACCAAAGCAAAGCTGCAATCATTAAGCTCGGCAATAGGTTAGTAATGACCATACTGTCGAGTTGATGAAAATGAAATTGCAGTAACTGTTCCGATAAATGGCATTCACTCGTGCCATCCGGTTTAGCCTTATTCTCAATACTATTATCTGTAAATGACGTTAGATTTGGATCGATACTGCTCGATTGAGAAGACGACACCGGGCAAGCCACCGACAACACATTCATATTATTCATCAGGCATACTAAAACCACCCACAGCACAAGAATTAGCGCCCAGCGAGTTGAGTTAGCAGTACGAATATGATGCAGTGTTTTCAAACCATGCCTTTGTGAATGATGTGATTTAGCTACTAGGAAGACAGATGATGATGCTTTAAGTTTCAATCGGCATCTGTTTGATTGTAACTAGGTGTGAATGTTTGAAAAGAGGCGAACAAAAAGCCCTCAATTAAGAGGGCTTACTAAGCATTAATTCAGTATGGGTGATTACTCAATATTCTGGATCTGCTCTCTCATTTGCTCAATTAACACTTTTAACTCAACACCCGAAGCCGTCACATCAGTACTGATCGACTTAGAGGCTAGAGTATTCGCTTCACGGTTGAATTCTTGCATCATGAAATCGAGTTTACGACCACAAGCTCCGCCTTTTTTCATAATGTTGTTAGCTTCTTTGACGTGAGAATCTAGGCGATCTAGCTCTTCGGCGACATCTGATTTTTGCGCCAGTAAGATAAGCTCTTGTTCTACGCGTGAGCTGTCTAGTTCGATCTTAGCTTCTTCAAATTTATTCAGTAGACGATCACGTTGCCATTGTAGGATCTCTGGCATGCGAGCACGTACTTTGGCGGCCTCTTGAGTGATGGCTTCTAGACGTTGGTCGATCAGCGCTTTCATGTTGTCGCCTTCGCGGCCTCGCGCGTCGATGAAATCGCTCATCGCTTGCTCAAACGCTTCGAGTAATTCTTTTTGAATCGCATCCATATCTTGCTCTGGTGCTTCCATTACGCCCGGCCAGTTCATCACTTGGAATGGGTTAATGCGAGAGTCCTCACCAGTTAGAGACATGACTTGGTTTGCCGCTTGAATCACTTGCTTAGCAAGATCTTCATTGATGTTGAGAGCACTTTGCGCTTTGGTATTGGCTTCAAAACGTAGGTGGCATTCTACTTTACCGCGGGCTAAACGCTTACGGAAACGTTCACGTAAGATAGGCTCTAAACCACGAAATTGTTCTGGTAGGCGGAAGTAAGTTTCTAAGTAGCGTTGGTTTACACTGCGGATTTCCCACACTGCGTTGCCCCAATCAGATTTGATTTCTTTACGGGCATAGGCGGTCATGCTGTAGATCATTGGAGATTACCTAATCTAAATTGTGTGATGATTTTTCTGTGGTGAATATTATCACAGTCTAGGACAAGGTGGTTTGTTTAATCCAAGTGGTTCTATTAATCGTCGTTAAGATCGCTTTTTGACGACAAGATCGTTATAATCTCGCCCCAATTCTATCGCTAATCAGGTATTTTCTTATGTCTTCAACTTTACGCCCAAATGATCGCGCAGCTGATCAAGTTCGTCCGATTAAAATGACTCGTAACTATACGGCTTATGCTGAAGGTTCAGTATTGGTTGAGTTTGGTAACACCAAAGTATTGTGTAATGCCAGTGTTGAAGAAAAAGTACCAGGTTGGTTAAAAGGTCGTGGTAAAGGTTGGGTAACCGCGGAATACGGTATGTTGCCACGCGCGACTCACACTCGTAACCGCCGTGAAGCAGCAAGCGGTAAGCAGGGCGGCCGTACTATGGAAATCCAACGTTTAATCGCTCGTAGTTTACGTGCGGTTGTCGATTTGGATGTACTAGGCGAAATGATGATCACTGTGGATTGTGATGTGATTCAAGCGGATGGTGGTACACGTACTGCTTCTATCTCTGGAGCAAGTGTTGCGTTGGCTGATGCAATCCAATCACTAGTCGCTTCTGGCAAATTGAAGAAGAACCCAATGAAGTGCCATGTTGCCGCGGTTTCTGTTGGTATTTTAGGTGAGCACGCTTTATGTGATTTAGAGTATGTGGAAGATTCTGCTGCCGATACCGATATGAACGTGGTAATGACCGAAGAAGGTAAGATGATTGAAGTTCAGGGCACCGCAGAGGGCGAAGCGTTCTCCCGCCAAGAATTGAATCAATTATTAGATTTAGCCGAGAAAGGCATTAACGATATTATCGCAGTCCAGAAAGCCACTCTGGCGGAATAAATAATAATACGTGACTCGGAAAAAACGTAACTCGTTTCTCGGAAAAGCTCATCGTTTAATGGATATCTTCTTTTTCGAGTCACGAGAAGCAAAGCGCTCTAGCTACGATGTTCCGAAATCAAAAAACTATATCACCAACACGATAGTCGAGATATTTTATGAAAGCATATCAACGTGAATTTATTGAGTTTGCCCTTGAGAAACAAGTTCTTAAATTTGGCGAATTCACATTAAAGTCTGGCCGTACGAGTCCGTATTTCTTTAATGCGGGTTTGTTTAATACCGGACGTGATCTTGCGCGTCTAGGTCGTTTTTATGCCGCAGCTTTAGCTGATTCTGGTATTGAGTTTGATGTGCTATTTGGCCCTGCGTACAAAGGTATTCCAATTGCGACAACGACTGCAGTTGCGCTTGCTGATCATCATGATATTGATACGCCATATTGCTTTAACCGTAAAGAAGCCAAAGATCATGGTGAAGGTGGCAACCTAGTGGGTAATCCACTAGAAGGTCGTATTATGCTGGTGGACGATGTGATCACAGCGGGTACCGCAATTCGTGAATCAATGGAAATCATTAAAGCTAATGGCGCCGATCTCGCGGGTGTATTGGTCGCGATTGATCGTCAAGAAAAAGGCAAGGGTGAGTTATCTGCGATTCAAGAAGTTGAGCGTGACTTTGGCTGCGCGGTGATTTCGATCATCAGCCTAAGTGATCTAGTGACTTACCTT
Organism: Vibrio litoralis DSM 17657; assembly: GCF_000426765.1. GTDB lineage: Bacteria > Pseudomonadota > Gammaproteobacteria > Enterobacterales > Vibrionaceae > Vibrio > Vibrio litoralis. Next base: position 163,241 of record NZ_AUFZ01000019.1, read on the forward strand.
GAAGAGCAGGGTAATAACGAAGCGCAACTTGAGTCGGTAAAAGCTTATCGCGCTCAATACGGTATCTAATTTTTCTTGATGCTCTATATTGAAGTGAACCCAGAGTAATACCAATCGCACTAATTAACTGCTCATTCTTACTTGTGAAAAGCCTCGATAACAGCGTTATAAATTTTGATTGTAGAGCAACTACTTATCGAAAATTTATGCCTTGTTCTCAAGGCTTTTTCCTGCGCAATCTCTGAGCACCTAATTATTTTGATTGGTAGAAATTGCTCTGGGTTTATTTTTATTTACACTGTGTAATTATATTTTTACACCATAATAAAAGCCCGTTTTGAGTCAATATTGTCGAATGTTTAATCGATATTTTGATATCCCACCTCGATTTACTTCTGATAAGTGGTAATGTGTCAGCTTATTCTTCCAATAAATAAAAGAAAAAGCAGATGAGCAGTTCAAAGATTCTAGGCAGTACTTTGATTATTGCTGGCACCACGATTGGCGCTGGTATGTTGGCATTACCTATTGCTTCCGCAGGGTTAGGTTTTAGCACTTCTTTAATCATCATGATTGGTATGTGGGCGTTAATGGCCTACACCGCATTGCTGATGTTAGAGCTACATCAACATGCCGATTACGATGCCACTCTACACACTTTAGCCAAGCAGTTTTTGGGTGACAAAGGGAAATGGATCGCGACGTTTGCCATGCTGTTTCTTTTCTATGCGCTATGTGCCGCCTACATCGCTGGTGGTGGTGGTCAGTTTAATGAGAAATTACATAACTGGTTTGCCATTGATGTTTCCAATGGTATCGGTACGCTGATTTTCACTATTATCATTGCTGCGATAGTTACGTTTGGTACTCAGTCAGTAGATCGAGTCAACCGCGTGCTATTCACTTGTAAATTGATTGCTATGGCGATCATGCTGTTCTTCTTAACGCCCAATATTCAGTCGGTTCATCTACTTAATATGCCATTAGAAAAAGGCTTGATTGTGGCGGCATTGCCCGTTATTTTCACCTCCTTTGGTTTTCATGGCAGTATTCCTGCGGTAGTGCGTTATTTAAACCTTGATATGAAAGCTTTGAAGAAGGTTATGGTTTTCGGCTCTTTACTGCCGTTAGTGGTTTACATCTTATGGCAATTGGCCACGCTCGGTGTTGTTGATCAAGCAACATTATCTCAAGCAGGTGATGTGACAGCCTTAGTCGGTACCTTATCTCAAGTGATTCATAGCTCGGCTATTTCACAAGTAGTCTCCGTATTTGCCGACTTAGCATTAATCACTTCTTTCTTAGGTGTGAGTTTAGGGTTATTTGAATTTTTAGGTGACAGCTTAAATAAAAACCAGAGCAAAGGCGGGCGTGTTGGTATCGCGCTAGTGACCTTTGTTCCACCACTATGCTTTGCGTTATTTTATCCACAAGGTTTTATCATGGCTCTAGGCTATGCAGCGATTGCCTTGGCGGTTTTAGCTATACTACTACCGGTTGCTATGGTAATGCGTTCTCGCATCCTCAACCAAGATAAGCAAGCCTTCACCGTTTCTGGCGGTACGCCAGCATTGATGTTGGTGTTAGCTGCGGGTGTAGTGATTATTGTGGTGCAGGTGATGATTAGCCTTGGGGTGTTGCCGGCGATAGGGTAAGAGCTCTTTCGATACTCGTGTTTAGGGCGCTGCGCTTCTCGAAGCTAGGAAAAACAAAAGCTTGGCTTCGGTTGCTTACCACGACACGTTACTAATCTTTTCGCTGTTATCTTTTTCGAGCTACAAGCAGCGAAGCGCCCGAGCAACGAGCTACGTTCTTAAATTACAAATACTAAAAAAGCCACTGAACTTACCATTCAGTGGCTTTTAATTTTTTACTCTACTAAACGCGATTAAATCTTAACGCGTTCCGTAGACTACGATAGTTTTACCGTGAGCAGAAATCAGGTTTTGCTCTTCTAGCATCTTCAAGATACGACCAACGGTTTCACGTGAACAACCTACAATTTGACCGATCTCTTGGCGAGTGATCTTTATTTGCATGCCGTCTGGGTGTGTCATTGCATCGGGTTGTTTTGCTAGGTTAAGTAGTGTTTGAGCGATACGGCCTGTTACGTCTAGGAATGCTAGGTCACCAACTTTTTGGCTAGTGATTTGCAGACGTTTTGCCATTTGGGCAGAAAGGCGCATCAAAATATCTGGGTTAACCTGGATAAGTTGACGAAATTTCTTAAAGGAGATTTCTGCAACTTCGCAAGGAGATTTTGCACGAACCCAAGCGGTACGTTCTTGGTCTTCTTCGAAAAGACCTAATTCACCAATGAAGTCACCTTGGTTCAAGTAAGACAAGATCATCTCTTTGCCTTCTTCATCCTTGATTAATACTGCCACAGACCCTTTAACAATGTAATACAGTGTTTCTGCTTTCTCGCCAGCGTGAATCAAAGTACTTTTTGAAGGGTACTTATGGATATGACAGTGAGATAGAAACCACTCTAATGTTGGATCTGTTTGAGGTTTACCTAGAACCATAATTTGTTACTTCCTCTACAAGGCTTGCTCAGTTTTGAGCCATTCATCCTGAGACCGGCTAAACTGGTCAAATAGAATTGGTGTTAATATTGTTGCTGCACTTATATCGATTGCAGTCGCCCGTTTATACTACCCCTTTCTAGACCGGATTTCTTGACTTTGATCGCTCAAGAGTCGGATTTTTCGTTGTTAAACTGTGGTCATTATCACAGACTTGGCAGTAAGTGTGTTCTGAGTAACACTTTAGGCGATTTTGCCTGTTTCGATCAGCTGATGGAGTAGTGGTTGAATGATCAATTCCATCGCAAAACTCATCTTGCCACCAGGCACTACAAGGGTGTTATGACGCGACATGAATGAGCCTTCAATCATTGACAGCAGATATGGAAAGTCGACGTTTTTAATCCCGCGTAAGCGAATCACTACAAAACTTTCATCTAAACTTGGTATGCCTTTAGCATTAAGTGGATTAGAAGTATCGACAGTGGGGACACGCTGAAAGTTGATGTGAGAACGGGAGAATTGTGGTGTGATGTAATTTAAGTAGTCATCCATTGAGCGAACAATTGAGTCCATTACCGCTTCTCGTGAATGGCCGCGATCGCGGGTGTCTCGGACGAACTTTTGAATCCATTCAAGATTAACAATCGGCACCATGCCAATCAAAAAATCGACATGTTTAGAAACATTAACATCGCCATCGACTACGCCGCCATGTAAACCTTCATAAAACAACACGTCGGTATTTTCGGGTAGATCTTGCCATGGGGTAAAGGTGCCGGGCATTTGGTTGTAAGGGACAGCTTCATCAAAACTGTGTAAATAACGGCGAATTTTACCGCTGCCTTCTTTACCGTATTGATTAAAGAATTCAGACAAAGCGGGGAAGTCATTGGCTTCAGGGCCAAAGTAACTGATGTGTTTACCTTGTTCTTTGGCTTTGCGGATCGCAACGTCCATTTCGGGGCGAGTGTAGCGATGGAAGCTATCGCCTTCTACCCAAGACGCTTTAATGTCCATCATATTGAACATTTTTCGGAAGGTTTCTGAAGTGGTGGTAGTACCCGCACCAGAAGAACCCGTTACCGCAATAATGGGATGTTTTGCCGACATGATAATCCTTTCTTTCGACTTATATTTTGAATGACAGTGTAGAGGAATGACTGGCAAGAATAAATAGGGAGCGTATTGCCTCTAATTCAATTCATTGATCGGTTTGATATCGACGCTTTCATGCAGCTCTGAAAAAACAATCGCCACACTGCCAGATTTTAGTTGTCCTTTGACTTGTTTTATCTTGGTTTCAAGCGAGGTTTCTTGCATGCCGTAATCGGTGCCCTCACGTAAGATAAACTCTTTTATGAGGTTATCTAAAGTGTCTGGATCGAGGTCTTGCCATGGAATGATCATTGATGTGGCCTTTTATTATTTGAATGCTAAAAACGTTGACGATAGCCAAGGGTCAGTGAGAAATCAGCAGAATTATCGCTGTTGATGACATTTTCAGTAAAGGAGAATTCAACCGCTGCAAACCCTAGGTTATAACGATAACCTACAATCGGTTCAAAGCTAACCATGCTTAATTCATTTTCATCGTTATGAGTTGCACCTTGTTGTATTCTAAATTCCGCTAAAATGGAATGTCGCTCATTGAATAGGTATTGATAGCTGATGCTGCCATTGGTGGTGAATTCACGTAAGCTAAATAGGTCAATACCACCAGTATCATGATGGACAAAGTTGACACTGCTATAAAAACGGTTGGTATCGGTTAAGTAAAAGGAATAGTTCAGTTGAATGGCTTGCTCAAAAGAAGATTGTGCGAAGCTACCATTAAATACCTTGTTGTAGTACAGCGCACCACCAAGTGATAATGCTTGGCGTTTTGTAGAAAATACGGTTTTTTCAACATACAGGTTCAATGCATTATTTAATGTATCGCCCTGAAAGTCTTCCAGAGTACTACCGGTTTTTTTATTTTGAATGTAGAAACGATCATTATCAACATCGTGTCGCCCGTTATCATCTAATCCGAGCGCATCATGAAAACCATTAACCAGACCATCAAGTTTGTTATTGCCAGCAAAGCGATATAAATAGTTAACGTCGACTTTCCATTCATCGGCAGGGGCGTAGATAAAACCGACATTGACATCATTTTGATAGTAGTCAGCAATATAATCGGCTCCGTCAGCCCATACGCTAGATACCGTGCCTTGGCCATATACTTCAAGCGTGCCTTTATCCCAACCAAAGGCATCACGAGTTTTCAGTGATAACCCCATCGCTTGAATGGGTGCTTGGGTTAAGGTTAATAGCGGCCCGAAATTACTATAAGACTCGGTAGTTGAGTCTGCCGCATGAGCTTGCATTGATAATAAGCTAGTTAGCAGCAAGGTGGAGTAGTTTACCGGAGACATGGGGTTTGATGCCTTTACTTTTCAACACTATAGAAAATGTGAGATAGACGTTGCGCGCCAATTTTTTGACAATAGATATGGGTCATTGGTTGGCCGGTTCTTGGGGGTAAATCAAGCTGGTTAATACAATGCACCAAATCAGCTTGTTGCTGACGCTCTAATTGTAATTCAAATTGTAGCGATTCACGGTAAAGCGTATCCGGTAAATGAGGTTTCACTTTTCGTCGGTAATCACGAAATTGTTGCAATAAGTTTTCGGTTCGGTCAATAACGCCATCTAATTGTTGCCATTGTTCTTCAGTTAGGCTTAATTGATGTTCATCAAGCCATTTTAATAACAAGACTAGGTTGACCTTACCTTTATGCCTATTTTGTAATACTAGGCAGGCTTCTTTAATTTCGCGCACACCATAATGCTGCAAACTAAATTGCCATAAGCGTTCGAAGGTTAAAGGTAGAGGTCTATATTGGCTCATTATTGATAATACCTAAGTCACTTGGGTATAAGCGCTTCCAGTTCTTCTTGTAGTGCCATCCATTCCATTTCAACCTCTTCTAATTGAGATTTACTATTGGCTTGTAGCGTTAATACTTGGGTAAGTTTAGCCTTGTTTTCATCTTGGTAGAGTGACACATCGCCAAGTTGTTGTTCAGCATCGGCTAATTGCTCGCCTAGTTTGTCCATTTTCGCTTCGAGTTGTGTCAGCTTTTTGCGAATTGGTGCGGTTTGTTTGCGTAATTCAGCTTCTAGGCGTTTTTGTTCTTTACGTGCCGCGGCGCTATTTTGACTAGGCTCTGAGCTTGTCTCTGGTTGGGCATCTTTTTTATCTTGCTTTTGTTGCTCGGTCAGCCATTTGTAGTAATCCGCTAAGTCACCATCAAAAGGCACCACTTGTTTGGCATCGACAAGATATAAATCGTCGGTGGTGGCGCGCAGTAAGTAACGGTCATGGCTGACAATCACCATTGCCCCTTCAAAGGTTTGCAATGCCATAGTTAATGCTTGACGCATATCCAGATCAAGGTGGTTAGTCGGTTCATCGAGCAATAGTAAGTTCGGCTTTTGCCACACTACTAAGGCTAGAACTAGCCGAGCTTTTTCGCCACCAGAGAACGGCGCGACTTTATCGAGTGCTTTATCGCCGACAAACCCAAAGCTACCTAGGTAGTCTCGTAATTGTTGCTCGGTATGATTGGGTGCAATTTGCATCATGTGTTGCAAAGGCGTTTCTTCAGGATGCAGAGTTTCCAGCTGGTGCTGAGCGAAGTAGCCGATTTTTACCCCTTGCGAGTAGGTTAAATCCCCGCTTTGTGGATTGAGTTCGCCTGATAGTAATTTAATTAAGGTTGATTTACCCGCACCATTGCGCCCTAGTAAACCAATGCGACTGCCCGGGACGAGGTTTAAGCGAATGTGTTCTAGAATTAAATTATCGCCATAGCCTGCAGAGACTTGATCCATCATCATAATTGGGTTGGGTAGCGCGGCGGGTTCTCTAAATTCAAAGCTAAATGGGTTATCAAATTGTGCCGGCAAGACTTTTTCCATTTTCTCTAAGGCTTTAATTCGGCTTTGTGCCTGACGAGCTTTCGAGGCTTTGTAACGAAAACGGTCGATGTAGCTTTGCATGTGCGACATTTGCTTTTGCTGTTTGGCATACATGGCTTGTTGCAGCATTAACTTTTGTGCTCGCTGGGTTTCAAATGACGAGTAGTTGCCAGTGTATTCGTTAAGCAACTGGTTTTCGACATGAATAATGCGTCCCACGATAGGGTCTAGGAAATCACGGTCGTGCGAAATTAAGATTAATGTGCCAGGGTAGTTCTGTAGCCATTTCTCAAGCCAAAGCACCGCATCGAGATCTAAGTGGTTGGTTGGCTCATCAAGCAATAATAAATCGGAGCGACACAGTAGGGCTTGGGCGAGGTTTAAACGCATACGCCAACCACCAGAGAATTGGGTGAGGCTCCATTGCATTTGCTCTTGACTAAATCCAAGGCCATTTAACAATTCCGCGGCGCGAGATTTAATGGTATAGCCACCGACGGTTTCTAATTTGCCGTGTAATTCCGCCACTAGGGTGCCATTATCGGCTTGTTCTGCGGCGACAAGATCGTGCTCTAATTGACGATATTCACGGTCGCCATCAATCACATATTCTAAAGCGGCGCGTTCTAGTGCTGGGGTTTCCTGAGCAACCCAAGCCAGTTCCCAATGGGCCGGCATTTGGAAGTTACCCGCATCAATTGATAATTCATTTTTCAGTAAGGCGAATAGTGTGGACTTACCACAACCATTTTTTCCGACTAGGCCAACTTTATCACCCGGGTGAATTGTCGCTGAAGCTTGTTCTAAAAGTGGTTTACCACCACGCAGCAATTGAATATCTGAAAATGTAATCATAGAAGTCTTATTTTAGGCATGAAAAATGATAAAGAATGAGAAAATGCAGCGGCTTGAATATTAGGCGTTTCAAGGATAAATGTCGATTATTATACGATTTGCGATATGATGATTAACAATCTTTGTCACAAAGACCTTCGGTGGTAAAAGTGACAAAAGCGTACACCTTTTGGTGTTAATAAAGGAATGTCAGGGGGCAAGGATGTCAGACATAAGCCAACATACTACTACATCCATTAAAGGTGACGAGCAGGCTGTACAGCAACCTCGCGTACTGGTCATTTATGCCCATCCCGATCCCGACAATTCTATCGCCAATCAAGTCTTACTTAAAGCCGCTCAAGGGCTACCTCATGTGACTGTGCATGATTTGTATGCCCATTATCCCGACTTTTTTATTGATGTTGCCGCTGAGCATAGGTTATTGCTTGAGCATGATGTGATTGTCTTTCAGCACCCTTTGTTTATGTATTCCTGCCCAGCTTTGATGAAAGAGTGGATGGATACGGTACTTGGCAAAGGTTTCGCATTCGGAAAAGGTCGCGCACTTAAAGATAAACATTGGCGGAGTGTGGTGACAACCGGGGGCTCTAAAGAAGCTTTCTCGGCCCATGGCTATAACCAATATCCTTTGGAACAAATCTTGCAACCTTTTGAGTTGACTGCCAAGTTATGTCAGATGCATTGGATTGAACCCTTAGTCTTATATTGGGCAAGGAATGTCGAGCAAGCAGTACGAATTGAGCATGCACAGGCTTATCGCTCTTGGTTGTTGCATCCACTTGAAAGTCGTGAATAGTACAGGGAAGCATTATGGCATCAACAATTGATTTTTTAGAAAGTGGCGTAGTGTTTTTGGCCGCCGCTGTGGTCGCAGTCCCTTTAGCGCAACGTTTAGGTTTAGGTTCAGTATTGGGCTATTTACTAGCGGGGATTGTGATTGGTCCGTGGGGACTAGGTTTAATTAGCGACGTGGATAGCGTGATGCACTTTTCTGAGCTCGGAGTGGTGTTATTGCTATTTTTGATTGGTCTAGAGCTAAACCCCAAAAAACTCTGGCAAATGCGCATACCGATCCTAGGTTTAGGTGGCGCGCAGGTGGTAGTGACAACCCTAGTGATTTCGACGATCGCCAATGCTTTTGGCGTCAGCTGGCAAAATAGCTTAGTGATCGGCATGGGATTAGCGCTTTCTTCGACCGCAATTGCATTACGGGTTATTGAAGAGCAAGGGTTAGCGGGAACGGAAACCGGTCAGTCTGGTTTTTCAGTTTTGCTGTTTCAAGATATCGCGGTCATTCCAATGCTAGCAGTACTTCCTTTGTTAGCCGGTAATGTTGGTGGTGACTGGCTGGATGCGGTTTGGATGATTGGTGGAGTAGTTGGTTTATTAGTCGGTGGCCACTACCTGTTACGGCCCATTTTTCGTTATGTGGTGATGAGCCGAGTTCGCGAGTTATTTACAGTAGCAGCCTTGTTATTGGTGATTGGTATTTCGGTGATCATGCAGCAGCTTGGTTTATCTATGGCATTAGGCACATTCTTGGCCGGCGTGTTATTGGCAGAAAGTGAGTATCGCCATGAATTAGAAAGTGCCATCGAGCCATTTAAAGGGCTGTTACTTGGCTTGTTCTTTATGTCGGTGGGCATGGCGGTTAACCTTGAACTGCTAACGCTTTATCCGATTAAAATTCTGGCCGCAGTAGTGGCATTGGTGAGTATTAAAGGTTTTATTCTTTATCTACTCGCTCGTCTGATGGGCACTCGAGCAAAAGCACGTAGTCGTATGGCGGCGATCTTAAGCCAGGGCGGTGAGTTTGCTTTCGTCTTGTTTACTGCCGCAAAAGGTCACGGCTTGCTTGGCGTGGAAATGAGCTCGTTTCTGCTAGTAGTAGTGAGCTTATCTATGATGACCACACCTTTGATATTACTGGCTCAGCAAAAATGGTTTGATCGCACCATTAACGTTAGCGATAACATGCAATCGGATGTGGTCGATGAAGAGCCGAAAGTTATCATTGCTGGCTTCGGGCGTTTTGGCCAAGTGGTAGGGCGTTTATTGTATGCCAATAAGATCCGCATCACGGTATTAGAAAGTGATGCCAGCCAAATTCAACTTTTACGTAAATTTGGCTACAAAGTGTATTACGGTGACGCCACTCAGCTTGATTTGTTACGAGCCGCTGGCGCTGAAAAAGCCAAAGCTATCGCCATTTGTACCGATTCGCCGGATGAAGTGTTAAAGATCGCGGAGTTGTGTAAACAGCATTTTCCGCATTTAAAAATTCTCGCGCGTGCCCGTAGTCGGGTTGAGGCTTACCAATTGATGAATATCGGTGTGACATTATTTTCGCGTGAGACTTTCTTAGGTGCTCTTGATTTAGGGCGACAAGTGTTAACTCAATTGGGTATGCATCCTTATCAAGCCAAGCGTGCAGAAGCGCATTTTAGAAAACTCGATACCACGATGCTAAAAGAGTTATTGCCTTTGCATATGGAAGATAAAGATATGGGAATTCGAGCTAAAGAAGCGCGCAAAGAACTAGAAGAAATTTTCGACCGAGAGATGGAAAGCGATCGTCAAACGCAACAGCATTGGGATTAGGGTGAATAGACCCAAGCTCAATTCAAGCTATAAAACTAGGATAGGTATGAAAACAAAGAAGAGATTTATTGCTGGCGCTAACTGCCCAAACTGTAAACAAAGCGATAGTTTGCGTGTATGGGAAGAAAACCAAATTGAAGTGGTTGAGTGTGTGGAATGTGATTATGTGGAACAAAAGACACCACAAGCGGTAGAAACCAGTTCGGCTAGCTCCAGTTTGCATACTTCAGAACAATTAATCGGTATTTTTAAGCCAGAATAATGATTGCTAAGCGCAAGATATTCGCTAGGTTTGTAAAATAATCCTTTATTAGCGATTGAAATCTGTCTGGCTTATCCCCATTATCTTGCACATAGAGATTAAGTGTTCACACATTCTCACGCTTAATCTGAATTTGGAGCGAATATGAAAATTGAAAAGAACGTTGTTGTTAGCTTGGCGTACCAAGTAAAAGTAGAAGACGGTGTAGTAGTAGACCAATCAACGGTTGAAGCGCCACTAGACTACCTACACGGTCACAACAACCTAATTACAGGCCTAGAAAAAGAACTAGAAGGTAAAGTTGCCGGCGATAAATTCTCTGCAACCATTGCTCCAGAAGACGCTTACGGTGAGCACAACGAAGGTTTGGTTCAACGTGTTCCTGCTAACGTATTCCAGGGTGTAGATGAAATCGAAGTTGGCATGCGTTTCTTAGCGGATACCGACCAAGGTCAGATCCCAGTAGAAATCACAGAAGTGGATGGCGATGAAGTTGTCGTTGACGGTAACCACATGCTTGCAGGTCAAACATTAACGTTTGATGTTGAAGTTGTTGCGGTACGTGAAGCAACGGAAGAAGAAGTGGCTCACGGCCATGTACATCAAGCGGGTGGTCATCACCACGATCATGATCACGATGGCGACTGCTGTGGCCATGATCATGAAGAGAAAAAAGAAGGTTGTGATGGAAATGGCGGCGGTAGCTGCTCTCACTAATCTTAAAAAAAACGCCAGCGTCTAACGTTGGCGTTTTTGATTATAGAAACAACTTACTTATTAAATTAAAGATAAAAAACAACAATGTGAATTAGTAATGCGGTGGTGGGGTCTCTTCCGACGCATCGGCTAAGTTTGACGCATCCAAGTTTTTTACTTTTCCGACGACGAATTTCATTTGATCTTGCATGCGAGTAATTAACATTTGCTGTTGGCTCAAGGCATCGTTAAGTTCATTGATGGTTTGTTCTTGGAAAGCGACTTGACACTCGAGATCATCAATTCGTTGTTTTAATTCGTTTGTAAGATTATCTGAATGCATTTTATTCACTGTTAGTTATTAAATCGACTGTACCTAAATTATACCTGAAAGATGCCGCACTGTAGATCATTGATTGAGTCGTGGTATCGCGTGAATAATGTCACTTAAGTCGTGTTTTATTGAAACGCGAAGTAATAAGGTGATTAATTTTTATGGGTTAAGCGGAACTTTGCTAAAAAAATACGGTCAGTTAACAATAGCTTAAATTAAGCACGTGATAGTGTTAATGTAGATTAATCGCATCTAGGGTGACTAGATATAGAATTCGAACGTTCTAACACATTGATAGAATAAATTTTTATACACCATAACGATGGTTTGCCATCATGCTGGAGAAGTTAATGAAACCGATTTTTAAAGTATCGTTGCTTGCAGCCACTGTTCTACTTGCAGTTGGTTGTCAGAAAGAAGAATCAAAAGATGCACAAACAACAGCAAAAGCTGATCAGACACAATCTGCAGCTGCATCAACACTATATAAAACTGATGATGAGAAAGCGGCATACGCAATTGGTGTTTCTTTTGCTAACTACCTAAATACTAGCATTGAGAAACCAGCAGAAATCGGTATCAACCTAGATAAAGATATCGTATTAAAAGGTATCGATGACGTATTTGCTCAAAAAGCTGGTATGACAGAAGAAGAAACCCATCAAGCACTACAAGATCTAGATAAGCGTGTTTCTGAAAAGATGCAAGCTCAAGCTGCTGAAAAATCAGCTGCTGCTAAAAAATCCGGTGATGATTTCCGTGCTGAGTTTGCAAAAGAAGATGGTGTGAAGAAGACTGAATCAGGCATTCTTTACCAAGTTGAAAAAGAAGGTGACGGCATTTCACCAAAAGCAACCGATACTGTAGTAGTTAACTACGAAGGCACCTTGGTTGATGGCACTAAGTTTGACAGCTCATACGATCGTAAAGAACCTGCAACTTTCCCTCTTAACCGTGTTATTCCTGGTTGGACTGAATCAGTACAGCTAATGACAGTGGGCTCTAAATATAAAGTTGTGATCCCGCCAGAGCTTGCTTACGGTGAGCAAGACACACCAACAATTCCGGCTAACTCAACATTAGTCTTTGAAATTGAGTTGATGTCAGTGAAATCAGCGGAAGCACCAGAGGCCCCAGCTGCAAAGTAATTGATTAAATCAATATGAATTAGGCTCATCAATGTGATGGGCCTTTTTTGTTTTGAACGTATTGAAAATACGACCCATAATTTGTTCTAAATCATCATATTGAAGTTAGAGCCGTGCCTCTTTCAAATTTTCTGATAAACTTACGTTAATTTGTTTAATTGTTCGACAGTCTAGTCAACCGTTATCTATCGTAAACGGAATTGAGGTGCGTGTGAGTCAATCTGAAGTTGTACATTCGGAAGCATTGTTAGAAATGGAATCTGTTCATGTTATGCCCTTTACGGAGCACGATAAGATTATTTTGCATTCTTATGAGGCAGTAGTCGATGGTCTTGCTAGCTTGATCGGTAATTATTGTGAAATCGTGTTGCACTCATTAGAGGACTTAAATACCTCTGCAGTCAAAATTGCCAATGGTGAAAATACCGGTCGTCAAGTCGGGTCTCCGATTACGGATTTAGCGCTAAAGATGCTAAAAGATATCGAAGGTTCGCAGCGTAATTTCTCTCGCTCTTACTTTACCCGTGCCAAAGGCGGTGTACTAATGAAGTCGATCACCATTGCGATCCGTAATGGCGAGCAACGAGTGATTGGGTTACTGTGTATCAATATCAATCTAGATGCGCCATTTTCTCAAGTTTTACACGCCTTTATGCCTACCGCAGAAGCAGAAGAAGCGGCTTCGTCGGTTAACTTTGCTAGTGATGTTGAAGAGCTGGTGGATCAAACAGTTGAGCGCACTATCGAAGACATTAATGCTGATAAGTCGGTATCAAACAATACCAAAAATCGCCAAATCGTGATGGATCTTTATGATAAAGGGATCTTCGATATCAAAGATGCGATTAATCGGGTAGCCGATCGTTTAAATATTTCCAAACACACGGTTTATTTATATATTCGCCAGCGCAAAATTGAGGACGGCGAAAAATGAGTCAAGGTTTATCCTCACCAGAAAAAGTGCTGACTTATAGTTTGCTGGTTAATGGTTCGGTATATGGTAGTCAATCTGCGCTCAGTGCTTATCAGTTTGCTTGCGCTTTGATTGAAAGAGGGCACCAGTTAGTCAGTGTGTTTTTCTATCAAGATGGGGTTCATAATGCTTCTAGCTTGGTTGTGCCCGCGAATGATGAATTTGATCTAGTCAAAGCTTGGCAGCAATTGAGTGAACAGCATAAGGTGCGTTTAGAGTCTTGTGTTGCAGCTTCATTGCGCCGCGGCATTCTAGATAGTAATGAAGCCAAAACGCATGAGCGAGATAGCAGCAATGTGGCTAAAGGTCTTGAATTGGCAGGACTAGGTGGGCTTGCTGAAGCCATGTTAGTACAAGATAGGGTGGTACAGTTTTAATGCGCTTAGGTTTTGTATTTCGCTCACACCCTCATACGAGCGCAAAAGGTAGAGAAGGGCTGGATGCATTGTTAGCCGCTTCGGCTTACTGTGAAGATATTGATGTGTTTTTTATCGGTGCAGGGGTGACTCAGTTACTGCCAGCGCAACAGCCGGCAAGCATTTTGTCTAGAGATTATATTTCAGCCTTTAAGTTGTTGGATTTATACGAGATTGATAACATTTATACCTGCCAATCATCATTAAACGACTACCAAGTAAACTCAGGCGACTTGCTGATTGAAAATAGTGCATTAAGCCAAGCTGAAATGGTAGAAAAACTCCAACAATGCCAAAAGATCCTGACATTTTAATAAGGCAAATAAACATGCTACATATTATAAAGAGTCAATCAGGACTGACTGATGCGATCAAGTTGATCCAACCTGGTGATGCAGTGTTACTCGTTGAAGATGCCGTTTACGCCCTTTTTCACCAATCAAGCCCATTAATTGGATTGAAAGATCAAAAAGATCGTTTCTGGGTGTTACAAGAGGATCTTGTGGCGCGTGGTTTGGTTGATTTAGCAAAGGTTGATGCTCAGTTGACTGATTTTAAAGGCTTTGTTTATTTTACAGAACAGCACGCTCAATCAATCACTTGGGATTAATCTAAGCATAATTGACACTTTTCTTATTGCCAGAGAAAAAAACTCGGCAGCACGATTGTATATTTCTTGACACATCCTCACTTGACGAATAAAATTTCGCGTCCTTATTTCTCGCTTCATCTAAATGTTGCTTGGAATTGGGATTAGATTTTTCACAAGCTTATTTTCGTAAATCAGGAGCTATTTAATGGCAACTATTAACCAGTTGGTACGCAAGCCACGTGTAAAGCAAGTTGTTAAAAGCAACGTGCCTGCGCTAGAAGCGTGTCCACAAAAACGTGGTGTATGTACTCGCGTATATACTACTACTCCTAAAAAACCGAACTCAGCATTACGTAAAGTATGTCGTGTTCGTTTAACTAACGGCTTTGAAGTTACTTCATACATCGGCGGGGAAGGTCACAACCTTCAAGAGCACAGTGTTGTTCTAATCCGTGGTGGTCGTGTTAAAGATTTACCAGGTGTGCGTTACCACACCGTTCGCGGCGCTCTTGACTGTGCTGGCGTTAACGACCGTAAACAAGGTCGTTCTAAGTATGGTGTTAAACGTCCTAAGTCTTAATAGCTTTCTGTTTTAACAGAAAAGCGTTAAGTAAGGCCAAACACTAAAATTATTTAATTTTGATAAAACTGAAAAGTTTTGGATAACCTGAAGAAGACAACGGAGAAACATCCATGCCACGTCGTCGCGTAATAGGCCAGCGTAAGATCCTTCCAGATCCTAAATTCAAATCTGAATTGCTGGCGAAATTTGTAAACATCCTTATGGTTGATGGTAAGAAATCAACTGCTGAAAAAATTGTTTACACTGCACTAGATACTATGGCTGAGAAATCTGGTAAAGATCACTTAGCTGTATTTGAAGAAGCTCTTGAAAATGTTCGTCCAGCGGTAGAAGTTAAATCTCGCCGTGTGGGTGGTTCAACTTACCAAGTACCTGTAGAAGTTCGTCCGGTTCGCCGTAATGCTCTTGCTATGCGTTGGTTGGTTGAAGCTGCGCGTAAGCGTGGTGAAAAATCTATGGCAATGCGCCTAGCTGCTGAAATGCTAGATGCGTCAGAAAACAAAGGTACTGCTGTTAAGAAACGTGAAGACGTTCACCGTATGGCAGACGCGAACAAAGCGTTCGCACACTACCGTTGGTAATAGCTTCTTTGCTCGCAAAGAAACAACGTTAGTTATACCTTCTGTGCTGCAGGATATCCTGCAGCACATTTTTGCTATTTATCGACGCTCAAATATATTGATAAATAGATGGAACTACCTAAGGTTCCCTTAGTAAGAGGATACAATCGTGGCTCGTAAAACTCCTATTGAGCGCTACCGTAATATCGGTATTTGCGCGCACGTAGATGCAGGTAAAACAACCACAACTGAGCGTATTCTGTTCTACACAGGCCTTTCTCATAAAATTGGTGAAGTTCACGATGGTGCTGCAACCATGGACTGGATGGAGCAGGAGCAAGAGCGTGGTATCACTATCACATCTGCTGCTACGACAACATTCTGGCGTGGTATGGAAGCTCAATTCGAAGAACATCGCGTCAATATCATTGATACCCCTGGACACGTTGACTTTACGATCGAAGTAGAGCGCTCATTGCGTGTGCTTGATGGTGCTGTGGTTGTTTTTTGTGGGTCATCTGGTGTTGAACCTCAGTCTGAGACTGTATGGCGTCAAGCGGACAGGTATCACGTACCTCGTTTGGTATTCGTGAATAAAATGGACCGCGTCGGTGCAGATTTCCTACGCGTTGTTGACCAAATTAAAAATCGTCTTGGTGCAACTCCGGTTCCAATCCAATTAAATATTGGTGCGGAAGAAGAGTTCAAGGGTGTCATCGACCTTATCAAGATGAAAGCAATCAATTGGAATGAAGCCGATCAAGGCATGACCTTCACATACGAAGAAATTCCAGCAGATATGCAAGAACTTGCTGAAGAATGGCGTAGCCATTTAGTAGAAGCGGCCGCAGAAGCTTCAGAAGAGTTGATGGATAAATATCTTGAAGGTGAAGAACTAAGTGAAGCTGAAATTAAGCAAGCACTACGCGCTCGTACTTTGAATAACGAGATTGTATTAGCAACTTGTGGTTCAGCCTTCAAAAATAAAGGGGTGCAAGCGGTACTTGATGCTGTTATTGACTTCCTACCATCACCAACCGAAGTGCCTGCAATTAAAGGTATTGATGAGAATGAAAATGAAGTTGAGCGTCATGCCGATGATAAAGAACCATTTTCAGCACTTGCTTTTAAAATTGCGACCGACCCATTTGTTGGTACTTTAACTTTCATCCGTGTTTACTCAGGGGTTGTTGAAAGCGGTAAAACGGCTTACAACTCTGTGAAGAAACAACGTGAACGCTTAGGTCGCATTGTTCAAATGCACTCAAATAAGCGTGAAGAAGTGAAAGAAGTACGAGCTGGTGATATTGCAGCCATCATTGGTCTTAAAAATGTGACTACAGGTGAAACACTGTGTGACCAGAACCATAAAATTGTTCTTGAACGCATGGAGTTTCCAGATCCAGTTATTCAGATCGTTGTAGAGCCAAGCTCTCAAGCTGATCAAGATAAGATGACTATCGCTCTCGGTAAACTAGCAGCGGAAGACCCATCATTTCGCGTTGATATGGATGCGGAAACTGGCCAGACTCTGATTTCAGGTATGGGCGAACTACACTTAGATATCATCGTTGACCGTATGAAGCGTGAATTTAACGTGAATTGCAACGTTGGTAACCCACAAGTAGCTTATCGTGAAACAATTCGTGGTACGGCGAAAGCGGAAGGTAAATTTATCCGTGAGTACGGTGGTAAGGGTCAATATGGTCACGTATGGTTGAAACTTGAACCATCCGAGCCTGGCGAAGGCTTTGTCTTCGTAGATGAAATTGCCAATGGTATTGTGCCGAAAGAGTTCGTCACTTCAATCGCGAAAGGCATTGAAGAGCAGATGAATAATGGTGTACTTGCTGGCTATCCTGTTTTGGATGTCAAAGCTACACTATTTGATGGTTCTTACCATGAAACAGATTCAAGTGAGATGGCGTTTACAATCGCCGCCTCGATGGCTTTCAAAGCGGGTGCACTTGAAGCGCAACCTGTTCTGCTTGAGCCTATGATGAAAGTTGAAGTAACTACTCCAGAAGACTGGATGGGTGACGTTGTTGGCGATATTAACCGTCGTCGAGGCATCATTGAAGGTATGGACGAGGGGACAGCTGGCCTGAAGATAATTCGTGCACAAGTTCCGTTGTCCGCCATGTTTGGTTACGCAACTGATTTACGTTCTGCGACACAAGGTCGTGCTTCTTACTCCATGGAGTTTAGTGAGTACGCTGAAGTGCCTAACAATGTTGCAAAAGCAATCATTGCAGAACGCTGTTAAGGTTGATTTGGCGGTGAGTTTAATCACTGATCGCCTTATTAAACAATGAATCTATTGCGTTGATGAAAATTGACGCATAAAATAGCAAATTCTGGCGCGTTTTGACGCAAACTTTGTCAAAGCGAATCATAACTAGGAAGGAACACGATTGTGTCTAAAGAAAAATTTGAACGTACGAAACCGCACGTAAACGTTGGTACTATCGGCCACGTTGACCACGGTAAAACAACTCTTACTGCTGCTATCTGTACTACACTTGCAAAAGTGTACGGTGGTGTAGCTAAAGACTTCGCATCTATCGATAACGCTCCAGAAGAGCGCGAGCGTGGTATCACAATCGCTACTTCTCACGTAGAGTACGATACTCCATCACGTCACTACGCACACGTAGACTGCCCAGGACACGCCGATTATGTTAAAAACATGATCACTGGTGCTGCGCAAATGGACGGCGGTATCCTAGTTGTTGCTGCAACTGACGGCCCAATGCCACAAACACGTGAGCACATCCTACTTGGTCGCCAGGTTGGTATTCCTTACATCATCGTATTCATGAACAAATGTGACATGGTTGATGATGAAGAGCTTCTTGAGCTAGTTGAAATGGAAGTTCGTGAACTTCTTTCTGAATATGATTACCCAGGTGATGATTTACCAGTAATCCAAGGTTCAGCTCTAGGCGCTCTAAACGGCGAAAAACAATGGGAAGATAAAATTGTTGAGCTTGCAGAAGCACTAGACAACTACATCCCAGAACCAGAGCGTGCTGTAGACCAACCGTTCCTACTACCAATTGAAGATGTATTCTCAATCCAAGGTCGTGGTACTGTTGTAACAGGTCGTATCGAGCGCGGTATCCTACGCGTAGGTGACGAAGTAGAAATCGTTGGTATCAAAGATACTACTCTTACTACTTGTACTGGTGTTGAAATGTTCCGTAAACTGCTTGACGAAGGTCGTGCGGGTGAGAACGTTGGTGCACTTCTACGTGGTACTAAGCGTGATGACGTTGAACGTGGTCAAGTATTGGCAGCGAAAGGTTCAATCAACCCACACACAACTTTCGAATCAGAAGTATACGTACTTTCGAAAGATGAAGGTGGTCGTCATACTCCATTCTTCAAAGGTTACCGTCCACAGTTCTACTTCCGTACAACTGACGTAACTGGCGACATTCAACT
>NZ_KE384568.1:0-81697 GCF_000426765.1 Vibrio litoralis DSM 17657
GAATAACGTTTTAATTTGGAGCGACACACGAGGTTCGAACTCGTGACCTCAACCTTGGCAAGGTTGCGCTCTACCAGCTGAGCTAGTGTCGCTTTGCGTTTCTCGTGGTAATAAAACGTTACACTTCGAGAATCGTCACCCTGAACGTCTTTCGTTGTTCAGGGCTGCGAATTATAAGAGCATTTTTTTTTGATGCAAGTACTACTTCAAAAAAAATGTAAATATCTATTCAATCGTTGAAAAATAACTCAACTTGCGCTTTATAGCCGCACTTTTTATAGCAACCGACTGAGAATTATTAAATTTTAAACACGCTTGAACGATAGTACTGTAATTCTGCAATCGACTCACGAATATCATCAAGCGCTAAATGACTACCTGATTTTGAAAAACCATCAAGCACTTCTGGCTGCCAACGACGAGTTAACTCTTTAATTGTGCTGACATCTACATAGCGATAATGGAAATACTCTTCAAGTACTGGCATGTGTTTGTATAAAAAACGACGATCTTGACCAATACTGTTACCACAGATAGGGGATTTACCTTTTGGCACCCATTGTTCTAAAAAGGCAACAGTTTGAGCAACCGCATCATCTTCAGAAACCGTACTCTCTTGAACACGTTTGACTAAACCGCTATTGGTATGGGTATTAGTACACCAGTCATCCATCTTAACCAGTTCAGATTCCGGCTGATGAATGGCAAGAACAGGTCCTTCAGCTAGAATATTCAATTCACTATCAGTCACGATGGAAGCGATTTCAATGATTTTATGTGTTTCAGGATCAAGTCCTGTCATTTCTAAGTCGACCCAAATTAAGTTTTGGTCACTGAAAGACGCATTTGACATAGATGTTTGCCTTTTTTATCCAGAAAAGAGGTATCATACTCTGCTTATATAGAAAGCCAAGACACACAGTGTGTGAATTTAAAGTATCCGATAAGGAATAAGTATAACCTGTGGCAAAAAAGAAAAAACTCACTAAAGGCCAAGTTCGCCGAGTTCGAACCAATCAAAAAAAACGTCTGACTCAAGAAGATTCCATTCAATGGGATGAAAACATGTTGGGCGGTATGCAAAAAGGCTTAGTGATCTCTCGCTTTGGTCAACATGCCGATATTGAAGATCTTGAAACTGGCGATATTCAACGCTGTAATTTACGCCGAGGCATTGAAAGCCTTGTCTCTGGCGATCGCGTTATTTGGCGTCCGGGCCTTGAGTCTATGGCGGGTATTTCTGGTGTGGTTGAAGCGGTCGAACCTCGTAGTTCAGTATTAGTTCGTCCCGACTACTACGATGGCGTAAAACCGGTGGCTTCCAACGTGGACCAAATGGTGATCGTATCGTCTGTTCTTCCAGAGCTATCACTGAACATTATCGACCGTTATTTGATTGCCGCTGAAACACTCAAGATTGCCCCACTCATCGTATTAAATAAAACCGATTTAATTCCTCAGGGCGAAGAGCAACAGTATCGCCAAGCGCTTAGTCATTATAAAAAAATTGGCTATGAGGTGTTATTTGTCAGCCGCGAAACCGAAGATGGCCTAGCAGAATTACAAGAAGCCCTTAAAGATCGTTTAAGTATCTTTGTTGGCCAGTCCGGTGTCGGTAAATCAAGCTTAGTCAACGCCTTGATGCCTGAAGTGAAGGTACTTGAAGGTGATGTGTCTGAAAACTCAGGCCTAGGTCAACACACCACCACCACAGCCCGCTTATACCATTTTCCGAAAGGCGGCGATCTTATTGATTCTCCGGGAGTTCGTGAATTTGGCCTATGGCACTTAGAGCCTGAAGAAGTCACCCAAGCCTTTATTGAGTTTCGTCCATACCTTGGTGGCTGTAAATTCCGTGATTGTAAGCATAATGACGATCCTGGCTGCTTACTACGCGAAGCGGTTGAAAAAGGCGATATTCCTCGTGTTCGTTTTGAAAACTACCACCGCATTATAGAAAGTATGGGTGAAAACAAAGCCAATCGACAATTTTCTAAAAATAAGAAAGACTTATAACGCTAATTCAACACTCTATTTCAAATAGCTGACAATGTGTGTTCTTTTAAGTAAAATCGGCTACCCTTTTCGTAACTCAGACGAAATGCTCAACAAAAACGGATATTCACGTGATAGATAAAATTAAAGTGACTCTGCAATACTGGATCCCACAACATGGCTTAACTCGCCTGATGGGTAAATTGGCCTCAGCCAAAATGGGCAGCCTCACTACCGCGGTTATTCGCTGGTTCATCAAGCAATATAACGTCAACATGGACGATGCGGTACATTCTGATCCGGCTTACTTCAATAGCTTTAACGAATTTTTTGTTCGTGAATTAAAAGAAGGTATTCGCCCGATAGCTGAAGGTAGTAGTGTGATCACTCACCCAGCTGACGCTCGTACGAGTCAGTTTGGCCCAATTGAAAATGGTCGCTTAATTCAAGCGAAAGGCCATGATTTCTCAGCTCAAGAGCTATTAGGTGGCGATGCAAAATTAGCGGAAGAATTTATCGATGGTGAATTCGCAACGTTATATTTATCGCCGAGTGATTATCACCGCGTTCACATGCCTTGCGATGGTACGCTACGTCAGATGATTTATGTTCCTGGCGATCTATTTTCAGTTAACCCACTGACAGCCGCGAATGTACCTAACCTATTTGCTCGCAATGAACGTGTGGTGTGTATTTTTGATACGGAATTCGGCCCAATGGCACAAGTACTAGTGGGTGCCACCATTGTCGGTAGCATCGAAGTTATCTGGGGCGGCACCATTACGCCACCAACCGGTTCATCGGTACACCGTTGGAACTATGAAACTACCGGTGATAAAGCGATTCACATCAAGAAAGGTGAAGAAATGGGTCGCTTTAAACTTGGCTCAACCGTGATTAACCTATTTGCAAAAGATCAGATTCGTTTTGATTCAACAATGGCTGAGGGTGAAAGAACCGTACTCGGTACGCCTTACGCCCACGCTATCACTAATGATGCCGAAACAGCGAGTACTGAGCCTCAATCAGAGCAAGACTAAAGCATAAGATAAACTGTCGAGGGCTACCATGATTTGGTGGCCCTTTTTTATGCGCTCAATTTTCTCATTAGTCAATTCCCACTAGCCAAGCCCTTCTCAATTCCACTACTATGAACACTTAATCTTCGAGTTCAGGTTATTTAATTATGTTAATCATTGCTCACCGTGGCGCGCGCTCTACCCATCCAGAAAATACCTTAACCGCGATACAAGCGGCAATCGACATGGGGTGTAAAGCGATTGAAATTGATGTACATGAGCACGATGGGCAGTTTTGGGTGATTCATGACAAATGGCTGAATCGCACCACAGATCATGTGGGCAAGCTCCATTGGATGAGTAGTGATAGGCTCAAAAAAGTCGTGGTCGAAAAAACCGAGCCCCTACCGACCTTATTAGATGTACTAAAACTGGTTAACGGTCAATGCGCGCTTAATATTGAGCTAAAAGGTGTTCAGCATCTCGAACTACTTTACCTTCATCTTCAATTTGCCACCGAGCAATGTCAGTTCGACAGCAATCAATTGATCATTTCCGCGTTTAACCACAGCTGGTTGCAACAAATCAAACAAGACCAACCACAATGGCTCATAGGTGCACTTACCGCCTCAAAAGGCACCGATAAAGCTGCTTTTGCCAAAAATTTAAATGCCACCAGCTTGAATTTAGATATCGATGTGGTCGATGAAGATTATGTTCAGCACGCCAAAGAACTTGGTTTACAGGTCTATGTTTATACGGTCAATCGCCCAGAAGATTGGCAATGGTTGTCAGAAATGGGGGTTGATGGCGTGTTTTGTGATTGTCCCGCTGAAGCGATAAAACACTACCCTCAGGCTGATGGATTTTCTTGGAATTGAAGAGAGGACGTTTCACTCGAGAGCTGAAAAGCAAAAGGTTATTACGATAGAAGTAGAACTACCAGAGCGTCATCCTGGACAAGTGAGGGACGAACGCGATTCAGGATCTCCTAAAGCGCGTTGAGACCGGTTTAATTTATTGTGTAAGTAACGTGTTGTTGGAGATCCCGCATCTTCTTCGCTTAGGCTCATGTGCGGGATGACATTTTTGGCCCTACTTCTCGCATCTCGAGCGTAGCGTCCTCGGCTCTCGTCGTTGCTCTTCCTGCTAAGCTCTAGGAAATGGAAACGCCGTTACCTGATCAATATGATCCGCGCCGATCGCCAGCATCACTAAGCGATCAATTCCTAGCGCAACCCCTGCGCATTGAGGTAATCCTGCCTCTAACGCAGCAATCAAATGGTGGTCAATCGGCTGTGGTTGTAACCCCATCTTTACCCGTTGCTGATTATCTTGCTCAAAACGCGCTAGCTGCTCTTTGGCATCATCCAACTCATGAAAACCATTGGCCAGTTCTATGCCTTTAAAGTACACCTCAAAGCGATCGGCAACTCGTGGATCTTGTTGATTAATCTTGGCTAAGGCCGCTTGCGATGCGGGAAAGTCATAAACCATCACCGGCATTTTCTGGCCGATATGCGGTTCAATCCCAACGCTGAATAAAAGTTGCAGTAAGGTATCTCGATTATCTTCTGGTTCAGCAATATCGGCCAAGTCTAAGCTCGCGGCCACTTCTTTTAATTGCCCCATGGTCGACTCTAACGGACAAATATCGAGTACCCGTAAAAAGGCTTGTTGATAGGTGATTTTTTCACAAGTTTCACAGCCAAGTACCATTTGTAAAAGCGCATCCATTTCTGCCATTAAATCATAGTGATCAAACCCCACTCGATACCATTCCAACATCGTAAATTCAGGGTTGTGATAACGGCCATTTTCTTCATTACGAAATGCTTTATTTATTTGATAGATCGAACCACTACCGGCCGCCAATAAGCGCTTCATATGAAACTCTGGGCTGGTCATCAAAAATACGTTTTTTCCAAACGCATATTCCGGTCCAATAAATTCAGTTTTAAAGGTATGAAGATGAACATCGGTAACCGTCGCGTGGCTCATGGCTGGCGTATCCACCTCCAGAACCTGTCGGTCGGCAAAGAACTGACGGATAGAAGTAATGATCGAAGCACGTTGCTTTAATTGAGAAATTGAACAAGAAGGCTGCCAAGTATGCATAAAGAACTCAAAACAAATGAAAGTACGCTCAGTTTAATTAAACTGCTAACGATAACCAAGCCCTACCTTAAAACCTAAGCGACTTATCACTATTGAAACAACCAATCAAAAGCTACTACTTTAGGGTAGCAAAGTGCCTATTTACCCCTGTCAGATCAATTTATTATTCATCATTATTTCCTACACTTATGGCGCACAAAATTTATAACTACTATTTTTCCAATCGTGCTCGTGAAACAAAGCTCTTATGAGCACACCTACTCTGGAGGATAACTGTGAAAGTCATAACCACAGATATCGCAGTCATCGGCGCTGGCGGCGCTGGTTTACGTACTGCAATTGCGGCAGCAGAAGCAAACCCTGAACTTGAAGTTGCACTGATCTCAAAAGTGTACCCTATGCGTTCACACACGGTTGCTGCCGAAGGCGGTTCAGCGGCAGTTATCAAGGAAGAAGACAGCTTAGATAATCACTTCAACGATACCGTTGGTGGTGGTGACTGGCTATGTGAACAGGATGTTGTTGAATACTTCGTAGCGAATTCAACTCGCGAAATGATCCAAATGGAGCAATGGGGTTGCCCTTGGAGCCGTAAAGAAAATGGCGATGTCAACGTACGTCGTTTTGGTGGCATGAAAATCGAACGTACTTGGTTTGCGGCCGATAAAACTGGCTTCCATATGCTACACACTCTTTTCCAAACCTCGATTAAATATTCAAACATCAAACGCTTTGATGAGTATTTTGTGGTTGACCTTCTTGTCGATGGCGAAGATGACGCCAAAGAAGCACAAGGTATTGTGGCGATCCACATGTCTGAAGGTGAGTTAGTGGCGATTAAAGCAAAATCAGTGGTACTGGCTACTGGTGGCGCGGGCCGCGTTTACAACACCAACACCAATGGCGGTATCGTAACAGGCGATGGCATGGCGATGGCTTACCGTCACGGCGTACCACTACGTGATATGGAATTTGTCCAATATCACCCAACTGGCCTACCAGGTACAGGCATCTTGATGACCGAAGGTTGTCGTGGTGAAGGCGGTATTATCGTCAACAAAAATGGCTACCGTTACCTACAAGATTACGGCATGGGCCCTGAAACGCCAGTCGGCGAACCTAAGAACAAATACATGGAACTCGGTCCACGTGACAAAGTTTCTCAAGCGTTCTGGCATGAACAACAAAAAGGCAACACCATCAAGCACCCACTTGGTGATGTTGTGCACTTAGATCTTCGTCACCTAGGTGAAGAATACCTACAAGAACGTCTACCGTTCATCTGTGAGCTAGCAAAAGCCTACGTAAACGTTGACCCTGCGAAAGAGCCAATTCCAATTCGTCCAACGGTTCACTACACCATGGGTGGTATTGAAACGAATGGTCAATGTGAAACTCGCATTAAAGGTCTATTCGCAGTAGGTGAATGTGCGTCTGTTGGCCTACACGGTGCAAACCGCCTAGGTTCAAACTCTCTGGCTGAATTTGTAGTATTTGGTCGCGTCGCGGGTGAACACGCCGCTGAACGCGCTAAAGAATTCAAAGGCTGGAATGAAGACAACATCAAACGTCAAATCAGCGATGTAGAAGCTCGCATTCAAGCGCTATTAGATAATGATGGCACTGAAAGCTGGTCTGATATACGCACAGAAATGGGTCACACCATGGAAGCAGGTTGTGGTATCTACCGTAAAGAAGACTTGATGCAAGCGACTATCGATAAGCTAACTGAGCTTAAAGCACGCTACAAGAAAGTGGGCATTAAAGATAAAGGTAAAGTGTTCAACACTGACCTACTTTACGCTATCGAAGTGGGTTATGGCTTAGAAGTGGCAGAAGCGATGGCACAATCTGCTATTCGTCGTAAAGAGTCTCGCGGTGCACACCAACGTTTAGACGAAGGTTGTACCACTCGTGACGATGAGAACTTCTTGAAGCATACGCTATCTTTCTACCAAGAAGACGCAGCTCCTGTGATCGACTACAGCTCAGTGAAGATCACTAAGTCTCAACCGAAAGCTCGCTTGTACGGCGCAGCGGCTGATGAAGCTGCCGCCAAAGAAGCGGCTGAACAACAAGCGCAGGAGAAATAATAATGTCTGCGAGTCAAACAAGAATTCAGAAAGTTAATATTCTGCGTTATAACCCAGAAACCGATAACGAACCGCATCTACAAACGTTCGACGTACCTTGTGATGACACTACATCGATCCTAGATGCGATTGGTTACATCAAAGATCACCTAGACAAAGATCTGTCTTACCGTTGGTCTTGTCGTATGGCGATCTGTGGTTCATGCGGCATCATGGTTGATAACGTACCAACGCTGGCTTGTAAGAGCTTTATGCGTGACTACCCAACTGGCGTGACCATCGAGCCTCTTGCTAACTTCCCTATCGAGAAAGATCTTATCGTTGATATGACCCCTTTCATCGAACGTTTGGAAGCGATCAAGCCATACATCATTGGTAACGACCGCAAACCAGAAGACGGCACCAACAAGCAAACTCCAGCGCAAATGGCGAAATACAAACAATTCGCAGGCTGCATCAACTGTGGTCTTTGCTACGCGGCGTGTCCTCAATTCGGTTTAAACCCTGAGTTCATCGGTCCTGCAGCATTAACTCTGGCACACCGTTACAACTTAGATACCCGTGATAACGGTAAAGCTGAGCGTATGAAGCTTATCAACAGTGATAATGGCGCTTGGGGCTGTACCTTTGTTGGTTACTGTTCAAAAGTGTGTCCAAAACACGTTGATCCAGCCGCAGCGGTAAACCAAGGGAAAGTGGAATCTTCAATGGATTTCGTGATCTCTATGTTCAAATCTGAGGAGATCTAGAATGAGCAATCGTAAGCCTTACGTTCGTCCTATGAATCGTACTTGGTGGAGCAAGCATCCGTTCTACCGTTTCTACATGGTTCGTGAAGCAACGGTATTGCCGTTAATTCTGTTTACCTTGTTCATGCTTTGCGGTCTAGCAAGCTTAGTGAAAGGCCCTATGGCTTGGGTAGAGTGGCAACACTTTATGCAAAACCCACTAGTGATTGCGATTAACATCGTGGCATTAGCCGGTAGTTTATTCCATGCGGCAACTTTCTTTAGCATGATGCCACAAGTGATGCCTATCCGTTTAGGTGGCAAATTAGTAGAGCCGAAAATGATTATTGCCGCACAATGGGGCGCAGTTGCTGTGATCTCACTGATTGTATTGGCATTGGTGTAGGAGAGAAGAAATGATTAATCCAAACCCAAGACGTTCTGATGAGCCAATCTGGTGGTCACTATTTGGTGCTGGCGGTACTTGGTTTGCCATGATCACGCCAGTAACGGTTTTAGTACTGGGTATCTTAATGCCACTAGGTGTGTTTGATGCGGGAACTTTTAACTTTGTTCGCGCTCATGCCTTTGCAAGTAGCATTATTGGTGGCCTATTTATTATCGCCTCAATTGCACTACCAATGTGGCATGCAATGCACCGTGTTCACCACGGCATGCACGACCTAAAATTCCACACAGGGATCCTAGGTAAAATTGCTTGTTACGCAGCGGCTGCAATTGTCTCTGTTCTCGCGATTGCTTATATTTTCTTACTGTAAGTAAATATCGTTAATAGATTGAAAAGCCGGCATTTTGCTGGCTTTTTTGTTTTGGAAATAAGGTTTCGGTGCTCGTATCTCGAACGCTTTGCTTCTCGTAACTCGAAAAAACAGTCGTCATCCTTGAGGAGCCTAGGCGACATCGAGGATCTATACACTACTCGTGCTCAGTAGATTCCCACTCTCGCCTTAGGCTAGGCAGGAATGACGGGATTTTGTTACCTGTTCGTTACTTCAAATTGCGTGGAGAAAAGATACCTAAAGCTAGATCGTCATCCTGAAAAGCGACGAAGGAGCGCAGTTCAGGATCTCCCAAAGGTACGCTGAAGAATTAAGGTTTTTTAATAAGTCACGTATTGTTGGAGATCCTGAATCTTCTTCGCTTAGGCTCATGTTCAGGATGACATCGTTTTATTTCGTTTCTCGTTAATAGTGGCTAATAACTTTATTCCCTTAACAAAAAACGGGCCGCTGAAAATTCAGCGGCCCGTTTGCCATTCTTCGAGCTACGAGCAGCGAAGCGCCCTAGCTACGAGAAACGTAAAATATTACTTAACACGACCAACATATTCGCCAGTACGAGTATCCACTTTCACTACTTCGCCAATCGCGATAAATAATGGAACGCGAACCACTGCGCCAGTGCTCAATGTTGCAGGTTTGCCACCGGTACCTTGAGTATCACCTTTAAGGCCAGGATCGGTTTCTATTACTTCAAGCTCAACAAAATTTGGCGGAGTCACCGTGATAGGGGTATCATTCCACAACGTTAGAGTACAAACGTCATTTTCAACTAACCATTTGGCCATATCGCCGACTGCTTTCACGTCTGCTGCAATTTGCTCAAAGGTTTCGTTGTTCATGAAATGGTAGAATTCACCATCGTTATATAGGTAACCTAGTTCTACATCAACTACGTCAGCCAGTTCAAAGCTTTCACCTGACTTGAACGTTTTCTCTAACGTTTTTCCAGACAAAAGTTTGCGAAGCTTAACGCGGTTAAACGCTTGCCCTTTACCAGGCTTAACGTATTCATTTTCGATGATTGAGCAAGGCTCATTATCCAACATGAATTTTAAACCGCCTTTGAATTCATTGGTGCTAACTGTCGCCATGATTTCCTCTATTATTCTTCGAGTTCAATTTAATGCCCGATATGATAACCCGAAAAGTCATTTCTGTTGAGCAAAAGTGGCGTAAAACCTCGCCAAATACCCGACAAAATGATCCAACTCGACAAAATTATTGGTTAACCGAATTATCACAGGCGATTTCAGATCCCATGCAATTGCTTGAATTACTGGAAATCGATCCTACCCCGTGGTTATCGGGGTTAAAAGCACGTCAGTTATTCGCCCAACGCGTTCCTAGAAGTTTTGTTGATAGAATGGAAAAAGGCAATCCACATGATCCTTTATTACGCCAAGTGTTGCCTTTAAATGAAGAATTTGAAATACATGATGGATACTCAACCGATCCTCTAGATGAGCAAGACAATGTGCTGCCCGGCTTATTACATAAGTATCGTAGCCGAGTACTGATGATCGTCAAAGGTGGTTGCGCGATTAACTGCCGCTACTGTTTCCGTCGCCACTTTCCCTATCAAGACAACAAGGGCAATAAAACCACTTGGCAACAAAGTCTAGACTACATTGCTCAGCACCCTGAACTCGATGAAGTGATTTTGTCAGGCGGCGATCCATTAATGGCAAAAGATGCAGAATTGCAGTGGCTTATCGAGAAAATCGCTCAAATCGAACACATTAAAACGCTACGGATCCATAGCCGTTTACCGGTCGTGATCCCACCGCGCATTACTGATGACTTATGCCAAATCCTCCAACAGACTCGCTTAAATGTCGTGCTGGTGACGCATATAAATCACGCTAATGAAATGAATGATGAACTAAATGATAGCTTAAACAAGCTACGCCAAGTTGGTGTGCACTTACTTAACCAGAGCGTATTATTAAAAGGCATTAATGACTCGGTCGAGGCTCAAGCAGCATTAAGCCACGCTTTATTTAATGCGGGTGTTTTACCTTATTACTTACACTTACTGGATAAAGTACAAGGCGCTGCTCACTTTTATGTGTCAGATGACAAGGCGAGACAAATCATGTCGGAATTACTCAAGCAAGTATCAGGCTACCTAGTCCCTAAACTGGCACGAGAAGTGGGTGGTGAGGCGAGTAAAACCCCTATCGATCTTCATTTATTTTAATAAGGCTGCATTATGGAATTGGAAGATATTTATCGCCGCGATCTTAACTTACTTATTGCCTTACGGGTATTAATTGAAGAAGGCTCGGTGAGCAAAGCTGCCCAGCGTTTGAACTTGAGTCAATCTGCAATGAGCCGGGTTTTAGGTCGGTTGCGAGTACTACTCGACGATCCTTTATTTACTCGCCAAGGGCAACATCTCATCCCCACTCAAAAAGCCTTGGATTTTAATCAATCTCTTACTCAGCCCCTTGAGAATATCCGCGATATCTTATCCCCTCAAGAATTTGAGCCTAAAGCGTGCTGCCAAAAATTCACCATCGCCACCACCGACTATGCGATGCAAACCATTCTACCATTTGCCCTACCGCGTATTTATCAAGAAGCACCAAATCTGCAACTTGAACTCGTTCCGCTACAGCATAATAATCTCGTCCACCAGCTAACAACCCAAGGTGCCGATATCGCAATCTGCCGGCCGACTTATTCAGTTGCGCCACTACACAGTGATATTCTCGGCAAAGTCAGTGTGTTTTGCCTATTGTCGAATAACCATCCACTAGCCAATGTTGAACTGACATTGGATGATTATTTAAATAGTCACCATGCGATGATTGCGATTAGTGATGGGGTTAAAGCTCTAATTGATGAAGCGCTTTCTGACTACCCTAGCCCGAATTTAGTACTACGCTCTTATCATTTAGAAGCAGCATTAGCGGTAATGGATACTCTACCTTTGATTGTTACCGTGCCGGCTGATCTTGCCTACCTAGTGGCGAAACGCCACAACCTAGTGATTAAACAACTACCTTTTAACTTAACCCCATTTGATTATTCTTTAATTTGGCACTCACGTTGCGATCATGCCGCCTCACAACACTGGCTTAGAGGCGTATTAAAACAAGAATGTGGCAAGTTAATCGCAGAAAGGGTTAAAGTGATGGGGATAGAATAAAGGGGTTAAAGGTTTCTAGTTTCTAGTTTCTAGTTTCTAGTTTCTAGAAAAAGAGTATCGAGTCTCGTGGCTCGGGCGCTTTACTGCTCGTAACTCGAAAAGAAAAAAAGCCAAGCAGCGACTCATGTCAAAGCACTGCAAGGCCTTTAAATTTCTGATTTTTCTAGGAACTAGGGACTAGCATCCTAGCGACTCACTTTAAATTTTAACCACGACACGACCAGTTACTTGACCATTGGTAATGTCTTCTGCGTATTGTGGTACTTCTTCTAAAGTAATTTCTGAACAGGCTTGTTCAAAGTAACTGGCTGGAAGGATCTCAACCAATTTATTCCACGCGGCAATACGCTTTTCTGCTGGGCAATTGACCGAATCGATGCCTTGTAGACGCACATTACGTAAGATGAAAGGCATCACCGTTGTTGGTAAGTCAAAACCAGCGGCTAGACCACATGCCGCAACAGTAGAATCGTAATCCATCTGAGCCAACACCTTAGCGAGAACTTTACTACCTGCAGTATCAATCGCCCCCACCCACACTTGTTTTTCAAGCGGACGAGCTGGCTCTTCAAATTCTGAACGGTCAATAATACGAGAGGCGCCACGTGCTTCAAGCCAAGGGCCGTTGGTTTCTACACGTCCAGTCACTGCTGCGACTTTATAACCAAGTTGGCTTAATAACGTGACAGAAACTGAACCAACACCACCACTTGCGCCAGTCACTAGGATCTCACCATCTTCAGGTTTTACGCCTGAGTCTAAAATGGCTTGTACACATAGCATAGCAGTGAAACCAGCGGTGCCGATCATCATAGCTTGTTTAGGATCAAAGCCTTGAGGTAATGGTACTAGCCAATCTGCTTTTAAGCGTGCTTTTTCAGCCATGCCGCCCCAATGGTTTTCACCTACGCCCCAACCCGTTAGAACGACTTTATCGCCTTCAGAATAACGATTATCTTGAGACTCTAAAACCGTGCCGGCGAAATCAATGCCAGGTACCATTGGAAAATTACGAATAATTTTGCCTTTACCTGTTACGGCTAGGCCATCTTTGTAGTTAATTGAAGAGTAATCAACCGCAACCAGTACTTCACCTTCCGGCAATTGGCTTTCATCGAGTGTTTCAATGTTTGCGATTGTACGTTTGTCTTCTTGGTTAAGAACTAAAGCTTTAAACATAACATCTCCAACGTGTGGGTTAGCAATTCGACTTAATATGCTGGCAGTATAGGTAATAAACCTTAATAAAAATAGTGATAACAACGCATACAAACTATGCATAAAATGCATAAATTAACCAACTATCAATGTATTTTTAACATTACAAATAAAGTGCTTGTAAACAAACGACGATAGAAAGCATTTACCTTAGAGATAAAAAAATATCATCAACAATCAACTAGATCTCGAAGCCAAAAATCGTCATATTCCATTTTCTTGCTACACCTCTTTTATCATTAATTTCATTCACCTTAATTAAGGAAAATCTCCATCAATGAATCCGGTATGGCTTAATATTGACCCCTTTGATTGGTGGTCTCTCGCTGCCTGCGCAATTAATGGCACTTTAATTGGCTTAGAGCGTCAGCTTCGTGGCAAACCAGTCGGTATTCGCACCGCGATATTAATCATTTCCGGCACTTATTTATTTATGGCGATGGCGGCCTCTCTGTCTCCCAATACGCTCGACCAAGCACGAGTTCTAGGGCAAATTATTACCGGTGTCGGCTTCTTAGGCGCAGGCGTGATGATGACCATGGACGGCAAAATTCATGGCGTGACGTCTGCGGCGGTAATTTGGGTTCTCGCGGCATTAGGATTAATGATCGGTCTTGGCCATCAAACTCAATCCATCATTTTTACCGCGTTAGCACTCGCGGTGTTATTGGGGGTAGATAAAGTCGAAAAGAGCTTTCAAAGCCTACGTCGTGGCGTACACCAAACGATGCAAAAACGCCGTCGCCCTAAGACAATTAATATGAATCGAGTGATCGTGAAAGAAGAGCAAAGCAGCGAAGATTAAATTGAGACAAGGTTTGTCTATACCTAATACGCCCAAACCCCAATATACCCAAGTAACCTCTTAATTCAACATGCCGGGGTTACTGGGTATAAGCGTCTTCTGAACATATCAAAGCGTTTTTATTTCTACTTGGTATCCCATATCTGAGCTACCAACAAAGTCCACATAGTTACGGATCGCCGGCAGTGCATCATCGCTATGATGAGAAACATACAAAATCTGACTCAAATTCTCTTCGGCGATCATATTGAGGGTATTCATCACCAGCTTACGGTTAATGAAATCTAATCCTTGATAGGGTTCATCGAGAATCAATAACACTGGCTGCTTAATCAATGCGCGCCCAATTAATAGCAACCTCTGCTGACCATAATCGAGTTGTTTAAAGCTGGTTCTCTCAAATTGACTCATGTGCAAAATCGCCAGCCAATCTTTGGCTGAATCCATCTGCTTTTTACTTGGCTTTTGATAGAGCCCTATCGAATCAAAGAAACCGGAAAGCAAGACTTCTATGGCGCTGCAATTAACCCGATACTGCAAGTGCAAGGCAGATGACACAATGCCGATTTGCTCTTTTACCTGCCAAATCGTTTCGCCACTACCACGAGGCTTGCCAAACAAGGTTATATCATTGCTATAGCACTGTGGATGATCGCCAAGAATCAAACCGAGCAAGGTACTTTTGCCACAACCATTCGGGCCACGCACTTGCCAATGTTCACCATTATTAATTCGCCAATTCACCTCTTTGAAGATTAAACCATCGGTGTATTCGACTTTGCCATTTTTAAGCTCCACTAGAGGATCGGGATATTTGGCTTGATAACGCTGCTGCTTAATTAGTTCAAGTACTTGCTGACTACGTTGCTGCGATAGAGCATTGAGCTGAGCCATGACTGGATGCTCATGCCACTCGCTGATAGTCATAGGATCGCTTAGACGATGAATGATGTTGCTCGCGTTATCAACTTCTACATTAAACATCGCCACATGGGTAATGCAGTCTGGTAGTTCATCTTCACGGGAAGTAATGATCAACAATTGGATCGACGTCGAAAGGGTTTGCAGTAATTGGGATAATTGCTGCTGATGGGAAATATCAAGTCCAGCGTAAGGCTCATCGAGTACTAATAATTCTGGCTCAATCGCCAGCGCTCGGGCTAACATGACTCGACGGGTTTCTCCTGTTGAAAGCTGACGAAAGCCGCGCTGACGTAGATGAACTAGATCGGTTAACGCTAACAAGCTCTCTAGTTGCTCAGAGTTGCTGCACACTTCCGACACTAGTGATTCGACACTCGAACCATAGTCCAAACGATCCATAAAATCCGTGTCATCATCTGCTAATTCTTTTTCGAGCAACTGTTGTTGAAGATACAAAGAAACCCAGCCCACTTTTTTAAGTCGACCTTCAATCACTGCATCTTCTAGTTTGAGATCGCCAGCTAACAAACGACCAAGCAAAGATCCGGCATGGCTATAGGTTGAAAATATCCCCCAATGCTGGCCTGCTTCCATCGTCCAATCATCAATTTTCAATCCATAACAACTATCAATAAGGTTTTTTATCTGCATCGCCAAAATAATTTCATCCCTATAAAAACACACACCAACACAGCACGTACAAACAAAAAATTAACACAAAAAACACATCATTGAACTATCTTTTATTAATCGCTAAATCAAAGCAATAAATGACATTAATTTTACATACCTCCTTATTTTCAGAGTAAGTTACCCCTCATTATCTACTCAAATACACAGGTATTTATCATGTTAAAACGCACTCTAGTACTATCACTTGCTCTTGCTTCTACTTTTGCTTCTGCTGCAACTCTTACAGATAAGCAACAGCAAAACATTGATGATATCAACGCTCAGCTACAACAAGTTGAAGCAACAGCTGCTTCAAACATTGAGTCTCTAACTAAAGATCTTGATGCAGCAACAGCGAAAAAAGACCAAATGAAGCTTAACGCTCAAATCAAACTGAATGAGCAAGCAAAAGCGAACGCTGAAAGACAACAAAAGCAAATGGAAGAGTTCACAGCGAAAGTTGAAGACTTAACTGATGACCAAGTAAAAGACATCCAAAACAAAATGGATGAGCTAAAAGAAAAAGCAGACAAAATCGCAGAAGACCTAAAATAAGTCGCGATTTAGCTAAACGCTTATAACCAAGTGACTTCAAGATGCAGAATTCAGAGCTATCATCCAAGCCTTTAGGCAAGGAAGATTGGCGAAGGAATGTAGGCACCTTTCAAACCAATCTGACGCGGCATAAAAGTTTGAATGAAGCTCCCGAAGGGTAAGTTAAAACAAGCTTTATACTGCGTTAAATTGAGCAGAGATAGAATAACTATGATCATATTCAATTTGCCTTGCCTAAAGCTTGTTTTATTCTTGCTGAAACTCGCATCTTGAAGTTACTTGGGTATATAACTATCCCCTTGCGCTAATGAAGTGTGAGGGGATTTTTTTGCTTGCGATTCTCCTCGGCAGGTAATCAACCTCAACTATGGTTATTAAACACGTTTAATAAAAAAGGCTCACAACCTAAGCTGTGAGCCTTAATATCTTTCTCTATATATGTTTCGCTATGAGAGATTTAGATAGCAAGTAATCCGCAGATGTCGGGTAGCAGTAGCACATTACTGTGCTACCGCCCCCTAAGAACCGTACGTGCGAGTTTCCCTGCATACGGCTCAAGTCTTTATAAACTGACACCTAGATGTCAGCCAGCAATTAGTAATTCAACCTTTCGGAGGGAAAGGATCATTACCGTAAGAATCACGTTCACGAATTGTTCCATCTTTACGATGAACAAAGGCTTCTGATTCTTGTTTTTTGGCAATATCTCTAGCGGCTTTAGCAGCCTCTGCTTGAGTTTCATGCCGGCTTGTAAAACGCTCATTGCCTGCGCCTTTTACTCCCCAGCCTCCATCGGGATGTGGTACCGCATGTTGATTTTTACTAGTCATATATAGGGTTCCTTATAGTTACCTAAAACACCTGTATATAACATTAGTACTGATTATTTACACATGCAAAATATAGTATTATTAATTTTCATTTAACACTATATAGAACTACTTCCACTATGGATTTGCCTATGACAATTAACGTGTAACATCATCAAATTCGATATATTGTCATTTCCACCATCCACTCTTCTAATTATGTGGTGTACATCCCACTCATCTTCCGAAGTAAATTCTTGC
This sequence comes from Vibrio litoralis DSM 17657, assembly GCF_000426765.1. Taxonomy (GTDB): domain Bacteria; phylum Pseudomonadota; class Gammaproteobacteria; order Enterobacterales; family Vibrionaceae; genus Vibrio; species Vibrio litoralis. The sequence continues at coordinate 17,155 of NZ_KE384568.1, forward strand.
TTACAAACTGTACATTTGTAATCTTGGCTTTCAACAATTTTCCAAAGCTTCATGTTACCTGCTATCGATTTTTTCAATCGTTGCATCTTCAAACGTTCAAAATATTGTTCATCTTCAGGTAAGTAACAATTCGCTAAAGATCGAATTTTCACATGCTTATCGATTTTTACTTTCGATGCACTCAACAACCGATAGTATCCATCTTCTTTGTTCCCTCTTGGTGCACTAAATACCCAATTCCTATCTCCTACCGTCTTAAAATATTTATTTTTAATCCAGCGTTTACGGCGATTTGCATGAATACGTCGGCACCAACGCCAAAGCATTTTCCAGATTCTATAATCTAGATACTTAAACATCTCACTAGCACAGATCCAACGATGGTAGTTACACCAACCTCTGATCATAGGATTAAGCTTCGCAATAATTGCGGATGCTGGCACCGTTTTGTGACTATTTAGATAGTCTTGTATCCCCTTCAAGAATGTCTTTACGTTTTTATTCGACGGTTTGATTAACATCTTCCCGTTATATTTCCGTACATTCTGCCCAAGAAAGTCAAACCCTTCATTTATATGCGTTATCAATGTCTTTTCTTTTGAAAGTTCCAGCCCTCGCTCAGCCATAAAGGCTTTAACAATGGGGAGGACTTCTTTCTCCAGTAATTCTTTTGATATACCAGTAATTATAAAATCATCGGCATAGCGCACATAATTGACCTTAGTTTTGTAACTGGCTTTAGTATTCTTTTTCCCAAAGTGAGATTCGAGTACATTTTCCAGTCCATCTAAGGCCATGTTGGCAAGTACAGGAGAAATAATTCCACCTTGTGGTGTGCCTGCCTCTGTTAAGTTAAAACTTCCAGATTCTATGAATCCAGTTTTTAGCCATTTTTTGAGAATTGTTTTATCCATTGGAATATTATCAATTAACCAATCATGACTAATGAAATCAAAACACCCTTTGATATCCCCTTCCAGTACCCATTGAGCACTCGCTTTTCGACTGAGGTTCACGAAACATTGTTCGATTGCATCAGCACATGAGCGATGAGGACGAAAGCCATAGCTATTTCGATCCGCTAATGTTTCCGAAACAGGTTCTAAAGCTAGCAAGTATAGTGCTTGCATTGCTCTATCACGCATAGTCGGTATACCTAACGGTCTCTTCTTACCATTTGCTTTCGGTATATAAATACGTCTTAACGGTTTAGGTTTATACCCTTTTCGCTTTAACGTTTTTATAGCTTCCCATTTCAAAAGTGGTGAGCTCCAAATTACTTTGTCTACACCTGGTGTCTTCTTTCCACGGTTTTCAGTTACCCTTCTAACCGCAATAGCTTTAGCTGAAAATGAGTGAACAAGCATTCGTTGAAGCTGTTTCACTTGTCTCCAATTTTTGTTCCTAGTTGCTTTTGCAATACGTACTTGTAGTCTCTTCACTTGACCATAACATTGCTCCCAATTAATGGAATGCCATTGTGTAATCTCGTGTGAGAATGCAGGTACATTTTTAGTGGTACTCATCTTGCTATCCTCAGGTTCGCACCGCCAAATAGATAGCAAAGATCTACCTCGTTAGAGGTGAGTTCTTCACCTCTATAAGGTAGGTACATAAACAGGGCAAGCCTGCGCGTCAACTTTACAAGTCTTCTTGCAATTAAAGACCAGATGAAAGTCTGCACTCTTTCGAGTTGAGGCAAAGTCTGAACCTCTATCTAAGCCATTACAGCCTAGCATTCGCTTTATCCATCCTCCTCTACCCGCTAACCTAACAGGATTCCTTACGGTTTCCCTGCCCAAGGGCAGATTATCGGGCTTACCAAGTTCCTATGTTTACACAAACAATGAATTAGGTTCTACCTATTCTCCGGTGGTACAACAGTAGCGCATCCCCAGATGTAAAAAGGATGACCTGACCACTTACCTTTTGGTTAGAGCGTAACAATGACATTTCGCTCATCGCGGCTGACGGAGTTTAATAGTAGTTCACATACGTTAACCATATCATTAAGCCTAGCCTCTCAACTTCTTGTCACTAGAAGTATCCATTACAAAACTCACGTTAAATAATGCCTTTCAGGGAGTACATTGCTGGGAAGCTTCGAACAATTCCGTTACCAGAACCGCACTATCCCTAGGCTACAATTTGCTACAAAATTGGTTTCATCACCTTTCGGTGTGAAACAATGCAAACATAAGCTTTAGTCACACTGACTGTAAAAAAAATAATCCTCTTGTCGTTGAGATGCACTGAGACATCTTCAATTAAGAAGCCTTATTTCATGTTTTTGTCTTAAGACAAAGTGTCCTGTGGGATAGTGAAATAACCACTATTACAGGTATGTGAAAGATAATAATACTGACTGACATTAGTCAGTCAGTATTTTCTCTTTTGGGAACGAATTTAATCGTTTAGGTTAGGTGTCCTGAACACTCGTAATGAGCTACCATCATTTCATTCAGGGGATGGTTTAACGGCTACTCCTTAATGGATTCTCCATTAATCTTAGTTAAATCAATAACTAAGAGACAGTCAGCGCGACACTTGTCGCACTACATCATGCCACCCATACCGCCCATTCCACCCATGCCGCCCATATCAGGCATTGGAGCAGCATCTTGTGGCTTGTCAGTTACCATAGCTTCTGTTGTGATCATAAGACCCGCAACCGATGCAGCGAACTGAAGTGCAGAACGGGTTACTTTAGTTGGATCCAAAATACCCATTGCGATCATGTCGCCGTATTCGCCAGTTGCCGCGTTGTAACCGTAGTTACCTTCGCCAGCGCGAACATTGTTAGCAACTACAGATTCTTCATCACCTGCGTTCTTAGTGATTTGACGAATTGGTGATTCCATAGCGCGAAGTGCTACGCGGATACCCACGTTTTGCTCTTCGTTGTCACCTTCAAGGCCAACCACTTTAGAAGCAGCGCGAATCAGTGCAACACCACCACCGGCAACGATACCTTCTTCAACCGCAGCGCGAGTTGCGTGAAGTGCATCTTCAACACGGTCTTTCTTCTCTTTCATTTCAACTTCCGTTGCTGCGCCAACTTTGATAACAGCAACGCCGCCAGCCAGTTTCGCTACACGCTCTTGAAGTTTTTCTTTGTCGTAGTCAGACGTTGCATCTTCGATTTGTTGACGAATTTGCGCGACACGACCTTGAATCATTTCTTCTTCACCAGCACCATCGATGATAGTGGTGTTTTCTTTAGTGATCGTCACACGCTTCGCTTGACCTAGATCTTCAAGTGTCGCTTTTTCTAACTCAAGACCGATTTCTTCAGAGATAACCGTACCGGCTGTTAGAACCGCGATATCTTGTAGCATTGCTTTACGACGGTCACCGAAACCAGGCGCTTTAACGGCAGCCACTTTCACAATACCGCGCATGTTGTTCACAACTAGAGTCGCTAGTGCTTCGCCTTCTAGATCTTCTGCGATGATCAATAGTGGGCGAGACGCTTTAGCAACTGCTTCTAGTGTTGGAAGCAATTCACGGATATTTGATATTTTCTTATCAACTAAAAGGATAAATGGATTATCTAGATCCACGCTACCTGCTTCTTGGTTGTTGATGAAGTAAGGAGATAGGTAACCGCGGTCAAACTGCATACCTTCTACTACGTCTAGCTCATCTTGTAGAGCTTGACCTTCTTCAACAGTGATAACGCCATCACGGCCTACTTTTTCCATCGCTTCAGCAATGATTTTACCGACTGAGCGATCAGAGTTAGCAGAGATAGTCGCCACTTGCTCGATTTCAGTGCTGCTTGAACAATCTTTAGAAAGAGCTTTTAGCTCTTCAACTGCCGCTGTTACTGCTTTGTCGATACCACGTTTAAGATCCATTGGGTTCATACCTGCAGCAACCGCTTTCAGACCTTCAGTGATGATAGATTGCGCAAGAACCGTGGCAGTAGTCGTACCGTCACCCGCTACATCGTTTGCTTGGGAAGCCACTTGCTTCACCATTTGTGCACCCATGTTTTGGAATTTGTCTTCCAATTCAATTTCACGAGCCACAGACACACCATCTTTAGTGATAGTCGGTGCGCCATAAGATTTGTCTAGTACGACATTACGACCTTTAGGGCCTAATGTTACTTTTACTGCGTCAGCTAAGATGTTCACACCTTCTAGCATTTTTACGCGCGCATCATTACCAAATTTTACGTCTTTTGCAGCCATGTTGTTATTCCTTATAAAATCTATTGAATGCTTTGGTTTTGAATTCAGAAGTTGGCGTTTGCTTATTCTACAATTGCCATGATGTCATTTTCAGACATGATGAGTACTTCTTTACCATCGATTTTTTCAGACTTAGTGCCATAGCCTTCTGCAAAGATCACAGTATCACCCACTTTTACGTCAAGTGCTTGAACTGTGCCATTTTCTAAAATACGACCTTTGCCGACAGCTAGAACTTTGCCGCGTGTTGATTTTTCCGCAGCTGAACCAGTTAATACGATGCCACCAGCAGACTTTGATTCTACTTCTTGGCGCTCAACGATAACTCGGTCATGTAAAGGACGAATGTTCATCTGTGCATCTCTCCTGATTAGATGTTCATATTAATTAAAGACGCCGATCTTATTTGTATCGGTCTGCTTAGATAGGTTGGGGGGGAAGAGGGAAAATCCAAGGGTCAACGAGAAAAAAATTGTGATGGAGATCAGAATAAAGAAAGTTGTGAGTAGAGCATTCGTCTCTCGTCTATCGGGCGCTTCGCTGCTCGTGGCTCGAATAGAAGTAAAAGTCCCTAGTTTCTAGTTCCTGGTTCCTAGGAAGAGCAAACAGCGATCGCTATTACACGAAACACAAAACCCGCAACACGCTACTTCTCCTCGGCTCCCGAGTGAAACGTCCCCGACTCCCGGATCTCGCTTTACCCTAGTCACAAGTAACAAAAAGCCTTATCCTAACTACTTCATCATCAGCGAATCATTTCCATGCAAGATAAACACGGCTTATTGACTGGCCCTATCTCCCAAGTATTACAAACCATGACCTTACCTATGGTGGTTGGGCTGTTGGCGATCTTAACTTTTAACCTAGTCGATACCTTTTTTATCTCACTACTTGGTACTCATGCGCTTGCTGCGATTAGTTTTACCTTCCCTGTCACTTTTGGTGTGAGTTGTATTACGTTAGGCATTGGAATGGGGTTATCCGCCAATGTTGGTCGCTTGCTTGGTCAAGGAGATACTCGCAATGCGGCGCGTTTTTCCACTCATGGCCTTATTCTCGCCATATTATTAGTCACTCTTGCTTCTACGCTTGGCTTGCTGGCTATCGAGCCACTGTTTCGCATACTCGGTGCAACAGATGATTTACTTCCGCTAATCAAGCAGTACATGCAAATATGGTACTTCACCATTCCACTATTAGTCATTCCTATGGCAGGTAATAGTGTGATTCGCTCAACGGGTGATACTAAAACGCCAGCTAAAATCATGATGACTGCAGGTCTAATTAATGGCGTACTCGATCCATTGCTGATTTTCGGTTACGGCCCATTCCCTGAATTAGGTATTCAAGGCGCAGCCATTGCCAGTGCAGTCAGTTGGTTCGGCGCTTTATGTGCTGCGTTATATATTTTGATCAAACGAGAAAAACTATTAGCACCGCCACAAATAAAACGAATTTGGCAAGATTGGGCTCAGATATTAAAAATTGGCACACCAGCGGCTTTTTCGAGTGCCATGAACCCACTTTCCGGTGCTATTTTAATGATGATGCTGGCAAGTTTTGGCACTGAAGCGGTAGCCGCTTATGGCGCGGCGCAGCGAGTAGAATCGATTATGATTATTGTCTTAATGTCACTAGGTTCTGTTCTCACACCATTTATTGCCCAGAATATCGGTGCCAACCATCAAGAGCGCAGCTTTAGTGCTTTATTCCTTGCGATGCGGTTTGCGGTTATTTTTCAATTTGGACTATTTATCTTGATGGTGCCGCTCAGCATGCCAATCGCCTCTGTTTTTAGCCAAGAACAAAGCGTACAAGATTTCTTATGGCACTTTTTGATTGTGGTGCCGATAAGCTATGGTTTCCAAGGAGTAGTGATGATGTTAGTCAGCTGCTTAAATGCCATGCACCTGCCAGTAAAAGCCTTCCTATGGAATTTCTCGCGCTTGTTTATTTTTACTCTACCTTGCGCTTGGCTAGGCAGCTTAATGAGTGGCGTCGAAGGGTTGTTTATCGGTATTGCGCTTGGCAATGTGATTGGTGGAATGTTGGCGTATGGGTATGCGGTGAGGATGAGGAAAAGTTCCTTGTTCCTAGTTTCTAGTTCCTAGGAAAAGCAAATACGTAGCTCGGGTATAGGACGCTACGCTGCTCGTGGCTTGGAAAAGATAAGAGCAAAAGCAATATAGGAATTCAAGAGAGCTCGTCATCCTGAACATGAGCCTAAGCGAAGAAGATTCAGGATCTCCTACAGTCGATGGCTCACTCAAAAGGTCTATAACTATCAGAACGTTTTAGAAGATCCTGAACTACGCTCCTACGTCGCTTTTCAGGACGACGACGACCATTTAGCGATCGCTGTTACACGCAATACGAAACCCGCAACACGTTATCACCTTTAATCTCTTCGGCTCTCGCTTTCCGAGCCACGAGCAACGAAGCGCCCTAAGCTCGGAAACACATCTATTTTAAATCCCCGCCCCATCAATAAGCTTATGGCCATTGCCATTAAACGCTTGGTCCATATCTTCCGATGGCTTGTCACTTTGTGGACGACCAACTATTTTGGCGGGAACACCGGCAACCGTAGTGTGAGGAGGAACCGCTTGAAGTACAACAGAACATGAGCCAATCTTCGCCCCTTCACCCACTTCAATATTACCAAGAATTTTTGCGCCTGCGCCAATCATCACCCCTTCTCGGATCTTAGGATGACGATCACCACATTCTTTACCAGTACCGCCAAGTGTCACATCTTGCAAAATAGATACATCATTTTCGACCACCGCGGTTTCGCCAATCACAATACCAGTTGCATGATCGAGCATGATGCCTTGACCGATACGCGCTGCCGGGTGGATATCAACCTGACACGCGACCGAAATCTGGTTTTGCAGATAAGTTGCTAAGGCTAAACGACCCTGTTTCCATAGCCAATTTGCCACACGATAACCTTGTAGCGCATGGTAGCCTTTCAGGTACAACAAGGGCGTCGAATACATAGAAACCGCTGGGTCACGATTCACAATCGCACAAATATCACAAGCCGCGCTATCGGTGATAGAAGGATCATCTTTAAAGGCTTCTTCCACCACTTCACGTACCGTCATCGGGGGCATAGTCGCCGTTCTTAACTTATTAGCTAAGATATAGCTCAGCGATGCGCCGAGGCTATCGTGATTAATGATCGTCGAGTGATAAAAGCTCGCTAGCATCGGCTCTTGTTCCGCCTGACGTCTCGCTTCATCAACAATCGTATTCCAAACTTTTTGTTTTTGGCAGTGTTTCATATATGTTCCTAGTTACTGGTCCCTAGTAAAACTCGGATTTCGTCTATCGGGCGCTTCGCTGCTCGTGGCTTGAGTAAAGTTCCTAGTCCCTAGTCCCTAGTTCCTGGTTTCTAGGAAGAGCGGTTCCGCGATCGCTTTGTGTTACGAGGAAAAGCCACAGCAAATACGAATATCAAAAACCCGTCATTCCTGCCGAGCCTAGGCGAGAGCGGGAATCTACTCACAGTGCGCTGAATATAGATCCTCGATGTCGCTTAGATTCTTCAAGGATGACGCCTTTTTGCGCCACTTATTTAAGCTTTTATCTTTTTCGAGTTACGAGAAGCAAAGCGCTTGAGAATCGAGCAACATTCGCTTTACCCTTCCGCTTTCTTCTGTCTCGCTAACAAATCTTGCGCTGCGAGACGGGCATCTTTTCCTTGATACAACACTTGATAAATTTGTTCAACAATCGGCATTTCAACGCCCATTCTGTCGGCTAATAGCCAAACTTCTTTGGTGTTTCGGTAACCTTCGACCACTTGGCCAATTTCAAGTTGTGCAGTATCGACATCTTTGCCTTTACCTAACGCTAAGCCAAAACGGCGGTTACGCGATTGGTTATCGGTACAAGTTAACACTAAGTCACCTAAGCCCGCCATTCCCATAAAGGTTTCAGGTTGAGCACCTAATGCTGCGCCTAAACGACACATTTCCGCAAGGCCACGAGTAATTAACGCGGTACGTGCATTAGCGCCAAATCCAATACCATCAGACATTCCTGCGCCAATCGCAATGACATTCTTCACCGCGCCACCGAGCTGCATACCAGTAAAGTCATTATTGGCATACACTCGAAGAGATTTACTGCAGTGAATGGTTTCTTGAAGATCTTTAACAAATTCCGCATCTGGTGAGGCGACCGCAATCGCAGTCGGCATGCCAGCCGCTAATTCTTTAGCAAATGTCGGTCCCGACAATACTGCAAGAGGAATTTGATCGCCGAGCACATCATGCGCGACATCTTTTAACAAACGTCCAGTCTCAGGCTCTAAACCTTTAGTTGCCCAGCAAATACGAGTATCACTACGTAAATGAGGCTTTAAGTTATTTAGTACGATACCAAATACATGACTCGGTACGACCACCAGCAAGTCTCGGCTCGCGGCAACCGCTTTCGACAAATCCGATTCAATAATCAATGACTCTGGAAAATCAATGCCAGGTAGAAACTCTTCATTAGAACGGTCTTGTTCTAAAGCCGCCATATGCGCAGGCTCATGCCCCCATAAAATCACTTTAGAGCCGTTACGTGCTAAAGCAATCGCTAACGAAGTACCGTATGACCCCGCACCGATCACTGTCATTACGACATCATTATTGGCAGTTGAATTTGTCATGGTGAGACCTTTAAATAGTTAATAGCGTTGCTCGAGCGCTTCGCTGTTCGTTACTCGTATGTCGAAAAAGACAAGAGCGATAACTTTGCTATTACACGCAACTCGTCATACGAAACAAGCTGCTTTTGCTGCATGTTACGTGAACGCTTCATCTGCGAGGAAAGATCATTCGAATCACGTTTAGCGCCAGCTGTTACACGCAGCTCGAAACACCTAACCCGATACAATCTCTCTTCGGCTTTCGAGAAGCGAAGCGACCTAGCTACGAGTAACGAGCCTGTAAGCACAAAGAGCGAGACACTGCTGTCTTCGCTCTTTTAGTTTAGCCTGAGATTAAAAAGCGATATTACGCTTCTTGTGGTGCTTGCTCAGCTTGTTGCTGTAGGTAGTTCATGAACAAAGCATCAAAGTTAACTGGCGCTAAGTTCAATTGTGGGAACGTACCTTTAACCACTAGGCTAGAAACCGTTTCACGAGCGTATGGGAATAGGATGTTCGGGCAGAATGCACCTAGACAATGTGCTAATTGGCCTTCTTCCATATTCTCAGCAGTAAAAATACCACCTTGTTGGATTTCACATAGGAAAGCCACTTCTTCAGCGTTTTTAACCGTAACCGTTAAACGAAGAACCACCTCATAAACATTTTCACCTAGCTCACGGCTTTGTGTGTCTAAGTCTAGCTTCACATCTGGTTCCCATTCTTTTTGGAACATTTGTGGTGCCGTTGGTGCTTCAAAAGAAAGATCTTTCAGGAAGATACGTTGAATAGTGAAGTTCTGTTGTTCTTGAGGTGCTGCTTCAGCCATGATGGAGTCATCCTTATTAATTAAAATTTTGTCGATTATCGAGCGCTTCGCTGCTTGAACGCTGCGCTTCTAGTGGCTCGAGTAACGAGAATCGAGCCATCGAGAACCGTGATTACTTCTTACCTTTCTTACTTGCTGGCTTATCAGAAACCAAAGGTAAGTTATTTTCATTCCAAGCCGTCATACCGTTTTTCAGCATATTCACTTTTTCAAAGCCGGCTTTGGCTAACAGGTTAGCACTTTCATGTGACGTTTGACCTGTCTTGCATACAACAATGATTGGGGTCGCTTTGTATTTTTCAATGCTAGTGATAGCACCAGATTTGATTTCAGATGGCAAAATGTGAACTGAGCCCGCAATATGACCACGTTTAAACTCATCGTTAGTACGAATATCAACCACAACACCATCTTCACGGTTAATAAGATTCGTTAATTCACTCGCACCGATTGTTTTATATTTAGAGGTTGATGACTTAAAGATAGTCGCGACGAGGGCAGCTAATACAGCAACCCAGACTAAAGACAAAATCATGTTCTGTTGAAAAAATTCGATATATTCTTGCATGCCCTACACTCATAAATGCACTAGCTGGGAACATCCACAGCCAAATATTAGAAAGGCCAGAGTATAACGGGCAAAGCGGCAAGAGGCGAGAGTAAAGGTGGAAAAGACGATTTGGATAACAAAAAACTGAAAAGAAGCTCCTAGTCCCTAGTTTACTAGTTCCTAGAAAGAGCGGTTTCGCGATCGCTTACTATTAATCGTAATGCACAAATCCCAACATAAAAACCGTCATTCCTGCCGAGCCTAAGCGAGAGCGGGAATCTACTCTCCACACGCGAAATATAGATCCTCGATGTCGCTCAGGCTCCTCAAGGATGACAATTAACCTTCAATACTCGCTGTTACGCATAACTCGTAGTACACAATCTCAACAAAAAAACGTCACTCCTGCCGAGCCTCAGCGAGAGCGGGAATCTACTCTCCACACGCGAAATATAGATCCTCGATGTCGCTCAGGCTCCTCAAGGATGACAATTAACCTTCAATACTCGCTGTTACGCATAACTCGTAGTACACAATCTCAACAAAAAAACGTCACTCCTGCCGAGCCTCAGCGAGAGCGGGAATCTACTCTCCACGAGCTGTAAACTATTACGGATTAAACGATTCGACACGCTTTTAATAGATCCCCTATCTTCTTCGCTTTGGCTCATGTAGGGGATGACGACACATTAAATTCCTAATTCACGCTTTCGCTTTTCCGAGCCACAAGAAGCGAAGCGCCCTAGCCACGAGAAACGAAACCGCCTTCCCACCTATCAAACCCATCGTTTAATTCGATTTTCATCTAGACTAATTATTAGGCATAATGCATCCATAGCTTGAAAATTAACACCAAATAAATGTGACACCAAAGGGATGAGTATCAGTTAAATTGATCTCCCCCTACAGTTTAGAGCGAAAAGTGTAGTAAAATTACGCTCAGATTAGATTCTAAATTAAAAGAGTTTTTAAATTAAACGAGGTTTGAACATGTCAAATAAGAAGCCAATGGCTCTAGTAATTCTTGATGGTTGGGGTTACCGCGAAGACAACAGCGACAACGCTATCGCAAATGCAAATACTCCTGTTTTAGATGGTTTATTTGCTACCCAACCAAACACCCTAATCTCTGCATCAGGTTTCGATGTTGGTCTACCTGACGGTCAAATGGGTAACTCTGAAGTTGGGCACACAAATATCGGCGCTGGCCGCGTGGTTTACCAAGACCTTACTCGTATTACTAAATCTATCGCTGATGGTGAATTCAAAGACACGCCAGCACTAGCCAACGCAATTGATAAAGCAGTAGCGGCTGGTAAAGCCGTTCACATCATGGGTCTTATGTCTCCAGGTGGCGTACACAGCCATGAAGACCACATCTATGCAGCAGTACAAATGGCTGCTGAGCGTGGTGCTAAAAAAGTTTACGTTCACGCTTTCCTTGATGGCCGTGATACTCCGCCACGTAGTGCGAAAAACTCTCTACAACGCTTCCAGGATTTATTTGCTGAATTGAACCTAGAAGAAGGCCGTATCGCTTCTCTTATCGGTCGTTACTACGCAATGGATCGTGATAACAACTGGGATCGCGTACAAAAATCTTACGACTTATTAACTCAAGCGAAAGCTGAATTCACTTTTGATTCTACAACCGCAGGTCTTGAAGCAGCTTACGCTCGTGATGAAAACGATGAGTTCGTTCAAGCAACAGAAATCCGTGCGGAAGGCCAAGCAAGTGCGGCTATCGTCGATGGCGATGCGGTGATCTTCATGAACTACCGTGCTGACCGTGCGCGTGAAATCACTCGTACTTTCGTACCTGATTTTAACGGCTTTGAGCGTGAAGTATTCCCAAGTATCGACTTTGTTATGCTGACTCAATACGCTGCAGATATTCCACTACTTTGCGCATTCCCACCAGCATCATTAGAAAACACTTATGGTGAGTGGCTATCAAAATGTGGCAAAACTCAGCTACGTATTTCTGAAACTGAAAAATACGCACACGTGACTTTCTTCTTCAATGGCGGTAAAGAAAACGAATTTGAAGGCGAAGAGCGCCAATTGGTTGCTTCTCCAAAAGTGGCGACTTACGACATGCAACCAGAAATGAGCGCACCTGAGCTAACTGACAAGCTTGTTGCGGCAATCAAATCTGGCAAGTTCGATGCTATCATTTGTAACTACCCGAATGGCGACATGGTTGGCCACACTGGTGTTTACGATGCAGCAGTAAAAGCGTGTGAAGCAGTTGATGAATGTATCGGTCGTGTGGTTGAAGCGATTAAAGAAGTCGATGGTCAGCTATTAATTACGGCCGACCACGGTAACGCAGAAATGATGATCGACCCTGAAACAGGCGGCGTTCACACTGCACACACAAGTCTTCCTGTTCCACTGGTTTACGTGGGCAATAAAGATCTTGAATTCAAACAAGGTGGTAAGCTGTCAGATCTAGCGCCAACCATGCTTGAATTAACTGGTATGGAAATCCCTGCAGAAATGACAGGTCAGGTTATTGTTAATCTAAAATAATCCCTATCAATTGCATGTTTGTCTGATATATCATAACGCTTCATCAGGCTTTCTATACAATTTGTACCCAAAGAATTGCCTTAATTTAGGCCTTCTTTTCAGGTATAGAACAAGGCTCATCAATACGGTGAGCCTCATTCTTGGGAAATGTTTCGTTTATGACAATGACTTCGTCAGTATCTCATTCAAGCGCCAGTTTACGTGTTTCGTTTTCTGGCGTTTTTATCTGCGCTCTACTTAGCTGTTTTTCTCTTTTCACCACTTCCGCTCATGCTGCATCAAAAGAAGAGTTAAAAGGCGTATCCGCTGAAATATCTCGCCAAACCTCATCGTTAAGCTCTCAGCAAAAAAAGCTCAACCAATTGCAAAGCGAACTAAAAAAACACGAAGTCGCCATCTCAAAACTCGGCCAAGAAATCCGCAGTAACGAGCGAGAACTATCGCAAGTTCAAGCCAACTTAACCGAATTAAAATCTCAAAAGCGTCAGCTAGAGCAAACCAAACAGCAGCAAACTGACACACTCGAGCAACTGATCAAAACTTACTACCTCACGAGTCGTAGCAATAACCTGCCACAAATTATTCAAGGCGGTGACGCAGAAAAGATGGATCGTATTAGCCAATACTTCCAACACTTAGCTCAAGCACGAACCGAAGCAATTGAAGCGCTAGCGAAAACACAAAGTGAATTAACCGAAAAAGAACGTCAACTTTCAGAAGAAGAAAATCGCCAGTCGACTCTGCTTGCTAACAAAAAAGCCAAGCGTGATGATTTGGTTAAAGCACAAAGCCAACGTAAAGGCACCGTTAATAAAATTCAAGGTAATATCCGTAGCAACCAAAGCAAACTGGCTGAACTACGTCGCAACGAAAACCGTCTAAAAGCCGAAATAGCCAAAGCGGCCAAACGTAACATTTCGCCAATGAATGGATTAGGATCATACCGAGGCAAACTTCCTTGGCCACTGAAAGGCAACATCCTGCATAACTACGGCACACCACAAAGCGGACAAATCACTTGGAAAGGTATCGTGATCAACGCCAAACAAGGCGAAGCAGTTAAAGCGGTACATTCAGGTAAAGTAGTATTTGCCGAGTGGCTACGTGGATACGGTTTAGTACTACTGATCGACCATGGTAAAGGCGACATGACCTTGTATGGCTATAACCAAACCTTGTTGAAGAAAGACGGTGATGTAGTTGCAGCAGGCGAAACCATCGCCCTTGCCGGTAACACCGGTGGTCAGTCACGACCTTCACTGTATTTTGAGATCCGCCGTAATAGTCAGGCGCAGAATCCGAGACGTTGGTTGAAGTAACACGGCCAAACCACATAGAGTAAAAACAATCTATCCGGTTGCTTTTTACTTTTTCACAATGATTCACATGGCAACATGGCCGTGGCATGAGCCAAACCAATCATGATTTTTACTCCCTCGTACCCTCTAAAATATTAACAGTCTGTGTATTAAGCGCTTCCATTTAAATATCACTCACTTATACTTAATCGTAATATTATGGAGCGACGAATTAATAAGGGAAATACCTCTTTATGCCCCAACTGAACACCACTCTTCCCCCTCTAGAAAATAGCAAGTTGGGCAATAAAAGAGCACTAAAAGCCACCGTTAAGCGATTCTCGCTAATTTTTGGTCTATTCACTCTTCTATGTCTGATTTTAGGTACCTATTGGTATCACTCATACACCAAAACTTTAGAAGAGAAGCTACTCGCGCAAGAGGAAGTGTTTGTCGCCACCACAACTCATTCATTGCAAAAAGAAATGCAAGTACAGCTGACCGTGCTGCAAATGACATCTAAATCCAAAGTGATTTCAGACTACTTCAAACCGGGCTCAAACAAAGACGCTTCGAATATCATTGGCCTCTTTTCAAACCTCACACGCGCTTTTCAGTATTATGGGCAAGTTCGCTTATTCGATTTATCAGGTAATGAACATATTCGAGTGAATTATCATCAAGGGGTTGCCACTCAAGTTCCTCAAGAACAACTACAAAACAAATCTAGCCGCTATTATTTTCAAGAAGCTTTAGCACTAAAACCTGGAGAGAGTTATATTTCTCAAATGGATTTAAATGTTGAGAATGGAAAAGTTGTCACACCTCACCAGCCAACACTCAGGTTTGCTACTAAAGTTTTAGATAATAATGGTAAAGCCGTTGCGATTCTTGTACTCAACTATTTAGCTCGAGATTTACTAGAAAATTTTCGCCACCAAACGAAGCTACGTATCAATGGTCAAAGCATGCTCATTGATAAGCAAGGTTATTGGCTAAGTAACCACGACAGAAGCAATGAATGGGGACTTAACCTAGGTCAACCCGATAATGACTTTAAACATCGCTATCCACTTGCATGGCCAGACATCTCCCAGAATAAGAGTGGGATCCTCAAAACCCCTAATGGTTTATTTCGCTATCAAGCTATTGAACCGTTAGATTTCAGCTCCATAGAAGGCCCTGCTATAAAAGAGTCCGAAGAACTTAAAATCCCTGTATCTAAACATTCAATTGCCAATACCGATTGGAAGCTGGTTATTTTTCTCCCCAATGAAACCATTCAAAAGCATTCTATTTTCTACAAACCGATCCCTCGAACCACCTTTACACTTTTGTATCTTTTTAGTGGCCTGATTATTTATCTACTAATCAGCAATTCCGAGCAAAAGAAATCTCGTCGAAAAATCAATAAAAAGATCAGCTCGGAGATGAAAGATTTATATGAAAATGCCCCCTGTGGCTACCATAGCTTAGATGCTAATGGGGTTGTTACTCGCATCAATCAAACTGAATTGAATTGGTTAGGCTATGAGAGACACGAGGTCATCGGGCAATCTTTTTCCAAGTTTCTAACCCCGGTTAGCCAACGTACCTTTACGGTATTTCTAGATAATCTTCTTAAATCAGAAGAAATCGATGGCATCATTTTGGAGGTACAAACCAAACAGGGAAGAACCTTCTTTGTATCGACATCGGCTGTGTCATTATTTAATGAAGGCCAATTTGCTATCGCGAGAACCTCCGCTTTTGATATTACCGAACGAATAGAGCTCGAAAAGCGCCTAGAGTATATCGCCCATACTGATGTATTAACTGGAATCAGTAACCGACGACACTTTTTCGAACGAGTGACTCCTATTTTCAAACGCCATTTGGCGACCCAAGAGCCATTATCATTGTTAATGATCGATATCGATCACTTTAAGCAAGTCAATGATGGGTATGGACATGATGTTGGCGATATGGTTTTGCAACAAATAAGCCTAACCATACAGCAGCATATAGGGGACAGCGATATATTTGCGCGCTTAGGCGGAGAGGAGTTTGTGATTGTCACAACAGATAATCAAGAGGCGGCACTAAAGCTAGCCGAAAACATTCGAAAAGTAGTCTCTGAGCAACCAATTGAAATTTCAGACAATGAGACATTAAGTGTTACTTTATCGATTGGAGCCGTAGCGATCACGCCAGATATATCGGATGTCGATGATATGCTCAAGAGAGCCGATATAGCCCTTTATCAAGCCAAAACTAGCGGTAGGAATAGGGTTGTTGCTTCGTGATTCGAATAGAAAGAAGGCCCTAGCTTCTGGTTCCTAGGAACCTAGGAACCTAGGAACCTAGGAAGAGCAACTTTAAGTTCGCTTTACTTATAACGCCAACTAAATAAACCGTCATCCTGAAAAGCGACGTAGGAGCGCAGTTCAGGATCTCCCTCCAAAAATTGAGATTCACGCGCTGTAGGAGATTCCAAACAGTTCGTCCCTCACTTTTGGAATGACGGGATGACTCTCGGTTCCAGAGTGAAGCTTCTTCGCACCCAGCTCTGCTCTTAGCTTTTCCACGAAACACGTCACTCGCAACCATCTTTTCATCTCAGCACTCAAATTTCTTCGCCATAATTTCAACAAACTTATCAACCAGACCAATTGGTAATGCATTAATCCCTGCGGCAGCGCGTCGGCCACCACCGGTTGCAAACTGATTACACACCTCATCCGCCCCTTCTCGACGATTTAATGGTGCGCGAACACTTACCGTATAATCTGTTTGGTTTTCATTAAGCGTTAACACTGCAAATGCCTTATCGGGATTTTGATTTGCTAATTGATTACCAAAATCACCACTGATGCGTCTCGCCCAAGCTGCGTTAGGTAATAAGAAAACTTCGTAATCTTCCGCTTCAAAAGTCGCTTTAATATCTTCAAGCTGTGCTAGATCTTGCTCGTAACCGGCTTTTAATTGATAAAAAACTGATGAAGTGTCATCCAATAACTCAAATGGATTGGTGTAAGTAAGTAGCGTTTGAAAAAGCTCAGCAGGAGCAATATGAAGATCGGCCAAGCTCGCGCCATAGCCATTGTAATTAATCAATGTGCCGAGTTCTTTTAGGAAGAAAGTTTGAGAGCTTGTTAAGCCACTTTGGTGCGATAAAGATATCGCGCGCTTTGTCATATTATCGCCAAAGGCACCGGCAATCGCCCAAGTTTGAAATTGACCTTTTAGATGTTGATTGATCAACAAACTGGTGCAAGTTTCAGCATCAAGATTGATTAAAGTAGTGAGGTATGGAGATTGGGGAATATCACCACTTTGATGGTGATCGCAATAAAAGGTAGGTACGCCCTGCTCTAATAGAGAAATTAAAGCAGAACGATTTTTATCAAGAGAGATATCAAGAACCATAAGCGAAGAAACATCCGTTTTTGCTGCCACTTGAGACAGCAGTTGAATATCCCGCTTTACACCGGTAATCAACTGACTATCTTTAGGCTCAGCAAGACGCAATTGCAACAAAGCAATAATGCCATCCGCATCACCATTAAACACATCGTAGTGCATAAAAATCCTTTTAAATGCGAATAGAAAGTAAAGTCCCTTTATTAATCCGCCCCAAACAAATCGCGGGTATAAACCTTCGCCTCAACATCGGCAAGCTCTTCAACCATACGGTTTGAGACAATCACATCCGAGATTTTTTTAAACTCATTCAAATCTCGGATCACGCGAGAGTGAAAGAAATCATCTTCTTTTAACACTGGCTCATACACTACCACTTCGATCCCTTTGGCTTTCAAGCGCTTCATAATGCCTTGAATACTTGAAGCTCGGAAGTTATCAGAGCCCGCTTTCATAATTAAACGATAAATGCCGACAACTTTTGGATCACGCTTCAAAATTGAATCTGCCACGAAGTCTTTACGAGTACGATTGGCATCGACAATGGCACCAATAATATTATTTGGTACAGAATCGTAGTTAGCAAGAAGCTGCTTAGTATCTTTTGGTAAACAGTAGCCACCATAGCCAAATGACGGGTTGTTGTAATGATTGCCAATACGAGGGTCTAACCCCACACCTTCGATAATTTGACGCGCATCCAAGCCGTTGGCTTCCGCATAAGAATCCAATTCATTAAAATAAGCAACTCGCAGAGCAAGATAAGTGTTAGAGAATAACTTCACCGCTTCCGCTTCGGTTGAATCGGTAAACAGCACATCGATATTTTGTTTAATCGCCCCTTCCACTAATAAGTTGGCAAATACTTTTGCACGCTCAGATTTCTCACCCACAATAATGCGAGATGGGTGCAAATTATCAAATAAAGCACGGCCTTCACGTAAAAACTCAGGCGAGAACAAAATATTGTCACATTCAAACTCTTGCTTAATATTCGCAGTATAACCCACAGGCACCGTCGATTTTATCACCATCACCGCATTTGGATTAATCGCCATAACATCACGAATCACCGCTTCAACTGATGATGTATTAAAGTAATTGGTTTGTGGATCGTAATCAGTAGGCGTCGCGATCACGACAAATTCTGCATCTTGATAGGCGGCTTGTTTATCTAACGTCGCGGTCAAGTTGAGGTCTTTTTCAGCAAGAAACTGTTCAATTTCAGCATCAGCAATTGGGGATTGCTTGTTATTTATCATCTCCACTTTTTCAGGGATGATATCAACCGCAACCACTTCATGGTGTTGGGATAAAAGAACAGCATTTGATAGGCCGACATAACCGGTACCTGCGATGGCAATTTTCATAATTTTTCTCAATCAATAAAGCGTTACGATGACCTTTAGGTTTACCCTAAATAAACCTAAAGGTACGTGATAAAGTCAATAATCACTATTCTATACCCAAGTAACTTCAAGATGCGAATTCCAGCAAGAATAAAGCTCGAACTACTGATAAAAAAATGTTACCGAATTGAAATAAAATTATCATTTGTTATTGAAATACATACACAATATCAATACATACTTGTAATGTATGTTTATTTATTGGATGAGTTCGAGTATCATTCGAAAACTTTAAATCCTAGTACTCCTTAGACCCCATTTAAAAGTCATAAGAACAGGTACAATACTGGTTGAACATTAAGAACCTACAATGGAATGTATGAAAATAACTAAAAGATCACTATCACTTCTCTTCGCTAGTATATTACTTTCAGGTTGTACCATGCCAGGCTCACACTTGAGCTTATCTGGGAAAAATGTCATCGACTCAAATCCTAGATCTGATTCAAACCAAGAGGGATCAGAAGATGATTTATCCAGCCGTGTCAGCGTGTATAAACTTTCACCCAATACTGTTATGGGGTTAAGAGCAACGCCCATATCTTCTCGTAGTAACCTTCAACTTGACGAACAAGTCGCGAAATACAAGTACTACATTGGCCCTGGTGATATTTTAAACATCACTATTTGGGATCACCCAGAACTGACAATTCCTGCGGGTTCATATCGTAGCTCCAGCGAATCGGGTAATTGGGTTCATTCTGATGGCACCATTTTCTATCCATACATTGGCACCGTTCATGTTGAAGGAAAGACGGTTACCGAGATTCGTGACGAAATTGCCAATCGATTAGCCAAGTACATCGAAAGCCCACAAGTTGATGTTAACGTTGCTGCTTTCCGCGCGCAAAAAGCCTATGTCACAGGTGAGATAAAACAACCCGGTCAGCAACCTATTACCAACGTACCTTTAACCATTTTAGATGCCATTAACCGCTCAGGCGGCTTAACCCCAGATGCTGATTGGCGTAACATCACTTTGACACGTCAAGGTCAGGGCCAGGAAGAAAGCATTTCTCTTTATGCGTTAATGCAACGCGGTGATTTGACCCAAAATCGACTTCTACGAAGTGGTGACATAATCCATGTCCCTCGTAACGACGGTCAAAAGGTCTTCGTGATGGGAGAAGTGAATAAACCGCAACTATTAAAAATTGATCGTTCAGGAATGAGCTTAACCGAAGCACTTAGTAGTGTAGGTGGAATTAATGAAATAGATGCTGATGCAACGGGTGTGTTTGTCATCCGCTCTGCCAAAAATGACAAACCAATCCCCCAGCAAGCAACCTCGGTGGAAAGCACACAGCCAAACAACACCGAAAAACAAAATACAAAGAATGGCGAACCGCAACAAAAACCACCAATCGCTAATGTTTATCAACTCGATATCAAAGATGCAACGGCACTAGTTCTTGGTACTGAATTTCAAATGCAGCCTTATGATATTGTGTATGTTACCGCCGCACCTATCACCCGTTGGAACCGTGTTATTATGAAACTATTACCAACCATTAATAGCTTCAACAACCTATCCGAAGGCTTGAATTATTACACTGATTTGAAGTGATTATCTAAACGTTGATAACATAAAGGCACAGCATGTTTGAAAAAATACTCGTTGTCTGTGTTGGTAATATTTGTCGCTCTCCAACAGGTGAGCGACTATTACAACAACACCTACCAAATAAGCATATTGAATCTGCAGGCATTGGGACAGAAAAAAGTGGGTTAACTGGCAAAGCCGCAGATAAAACCGCTAACGAATTGGCGTTATTGCATGGTATAGATTTATCGGGCCATCAAGCAAAACAGCTCACACCAACCCTTTGTCAAAATTATGATCTTATTCTTGTCATGGAAAAAGGACATATTGAAGCAGTATGCAAAATTGCTCCCGAAGCAAGAGGGAAAACCATGCTCTTTGGGCATTGGATGAATCAAACTGACATTCCCGATCCGTACATGAAAAGCCGGGAAGCTTTTGAACACGCATACACATTATTGGAGAAATCCACTCTAGCTTGGATGAAAAAGATCAAATAATCAGTCCTGACCGTTCGGTGGTTTTCATCGCAATCAAGATGTATCAGAGGCTCGTATTTTAACCTTAATAAGTAGTTGGAACAAATGAGTGTAAATAGCAGCACACAAAAATCAACAACACCTAATACTCACTCTAATAGTGATGTTATCGATTTGGGTAAGCTCTTTGGTATTCTCTTAGATCATAAGTGGATCATCATTCTTACTACTTTTATATTTGCCGTTCTTGGTGTGAGTTATGCCTTACTTGCCACCCCAATCTATAAAACCGACGCACTTATTCAAGTGGAACAAAAAAGCACCGGCATGCCTGCATTAAATAGCGAAATGACCGATCTTTTTAATGCAGAATCACCGGCGGCCACCGAAATTGAAATTCTAAAATCGCGTATGGTTTTAGGTGAAACCGTTGATAATCTAAACTTAACAACCGTCAGCAGCGCCAATCACTTTCCAATCATAGGTAAAGGCTTCGCCCGGTTATTTGGCGATACTCAACATATAAAAATCAGCCGCTTTGACGTTCCTGATAGCGCAGAGCCGCAAGCCTATACACTGGATATCATCAATCCAGAAGAAGGTTTATTCCGATTATCTAATGAAAATGAAGAGCCCATTTTAGAAGGTAAAGTAGGCGAATTGGCGAAAGGAAATGGTTACTCATTGTTTGTGCTTAATATAAAGGCCCAAGCTAATGATAGTTTTACGCTTTCTAAAATCAGCCGCCTTGATGCAATCCAAGACCTACAAAAAAATCTATCCGTTAGTGAACGAGGAAAGCAAACTGGCATTTTGCAGTTATCACTTACAGGCGAAAACCGTACTGATATTCAAGCTATTTTGAACGACATCAGCCAAAACTATTTTATGCAAAACGTTGAGAGAAATTCAGCAGAGGCAGAAAGTAGCTTAGCCTTTTTGAAAAAGCACCTACCGTCAGTCAAAGAAACACTGAACGATGCAGAAGATAAGTTAAATCATTACCGCCAAACCAATGAGTCTGTCGATCTTACGATGGAAGCTCAATCGACATTAAATGTCATGGTTTCTCTCGAGTCTCAGCTTAATGAATTAACCTTTAAAGAAAGTGATATCTCTAAGTTATACACCAAAAACCACCCAGCTTATCAATCTTTATTATCGAAACGACAAACCTTATTAGACGAAAAAGCTCGCTTAAATAAACGCATAGAAAAGCTACCTAAAACTCAGCGAGAAATTTTGCGTATGACTCGTGATGTAGAAGTTAACCAACAAATCTACGTTCAACTGTTAAACAAGGTACAAGAGCTTAATATTATTAAAGCCAGTACGGTCGGCAACGTTCGAATTATTGATGGGGCACAAAGTTTTTCTCAACCGGTTAAACCGAAAAAACCACTTATTGCAGTATTGGCTACCTTACTCGGTGGGATGCTATCTGTGGCGTTGGTACTACTAAAAACTGCCATGCACCGCGGTATTGAATCCGCTGAAGCGATTGAAGATATCGGTCTACCCGTTTATGCCTCGATACCACTTTCAGAGTGGCAAACCGATGTTGAAAAAAAACAAGAAAAAAGAAAACAACCTTTTCCTATCGAGCAATCTTTACTTGCCGTTGCTAATCCAGCAGACCTTTCTATTGAAGCTCTGAGAAGCCTGCGAACTAGCTTACATTTTGCTATGATGGAAGCTAAAAATAATATTTTAATGATTTCAGGGCCTAGCCCCTCACTAGGTAAGTCCTTTGTCTCAACCAACATGGCTGCGGTTATCGCGCAATCAAACCAAAAGACATTATTGATTGGTGCAGATATGCGTAAAGGGCATATCCATAAAACACTGAACTGCAATTTATCTCCCGGCCTATCCGATTACCTCAGTGGGGCATCTCGCCTTGAAGATATTATTCAACCATTACCTGTTGATAATTTAAGTTGTATTAGTCGAGGAGAGATCCCACCTAATCCATCAGAATTACTCATGCACCCACGCTTTAAGCAATTACTGGATTGGGCCTCTGAAAACTTTGACTTTGTTTTAATTGATACACCACCAATTTTAGCCGTCACTGATCCAGCCATTATTGGCCAACATGTAGGCACAACACTGATGGTTGGTCGCTTTGAAAAAACCACAGTGAAGGAAACTGAATTAGCACTACAGCGTTTCGAGCAAAATGGTATAGACGTGAAAGGCTTTATTCTTAACGCTATTGAGAAAAAAGCCGCCTCTGCTTATGGTGGTTATGGTTATTACCATTACGAATATAAAAACGAAAATTCCTAAAAAGCATAATATAATGCCCCTCAATATCAAATAAATACTGCGGGGCATCATTGTTATTACGCCTTCCAACCACCACGTTCGCATTCACACAAACTAGAAATATTAGCCAAACCATTCAAGTGTCAAATTATTGAAAACAAAACACCTTACAATACTTACAATTGCCTAACAAATACACTAAAGTAGGCAAGTCTTTGACATTGCTCTAGATGCTTAATCACATCTACACACTTTATTTACAATATTTATGGGGTAAGGATGAAAAATCATAAATCCAAAATTTTAGCGTTATGTATCACCAGTGCACTTTTATATGGCTGTGGAAGTGATAGTGATGACTCAAGCTCTAGCACGATGGAAGTACAAGCTTACGATGGTCCTGTTCGTGGCATGATTGCCAATTATAGCTGTGATGACGGTTCAACAGGTTCAAGTAAAGCTACCGATGATGATGGCATGGCTGTTTTATCTGGTACATTTGCTGATGCACCTGAAACGTGTTCTGTTACTTATAAGGGCAATAGCGATGCGGTAGATATGGAAAATGGCCGCGATATGTCTGGCGTAACATATTCTGCGCCTAAAGGACTATTTTCTAAAGGTGAGCCTGCAACCGTTTCTCCTTTAACATCATTAATTGATAAACAATTAAACGGTGCGGAGTACAATGAGTCTACCGCTGCCGACGTGCTTGCCAGTTTGGGCTTAGATGAAATAGCTAACAATGGTATTAGCATCAAAGAGCTTCTTTCAGATACTGGTTCTGCTGTAGAAAAGCTTAAAAATAGCAATAAAGCGTTATTTTCGAAATTAGCGGCAACTAAAATGATTTTATCAGATGCAGTTAGTGCCTTACCTGATGCTGATCCAAGCCAAATTGCATTTGTTACTAAAAAGCTTTCTGAATCATTAGTGAAAAGCAATCCTGACTTTCCTATGAATAACTCAGGCAAAGAAATTGTCGTTAACTTAAAAGAAAAATTTAAAACATCAGACTTTGCCGATAAAGTTGAATCTGGTGAAATTTCAGCGGGTGACATTGAGCAGGCTCTAAAAGATAATACAGCCGATGCCACTCAACCTGAGCCGACGGACCCTGAAACACCACCAGCGACAGGTGGCACAGGTGGCACAGGCGGAACTGGTGGCAGTGGCTCTACTGGCACTGGTGCCTAATTACCCACTCACTTTAATCACGTAAACGCCGCCATATTATGCGGCGTTTACTTTATTTAACTGCATACTGACAAGGAATAAGCATGGTCATGCAGGTTATTTCAGAGAGATCTCTTACCCCCTCGACAATAACGCTATCAATAGCACTATTATTTACATCACCTTCAATTGCCAATACCTCTATTGTAAATCATGGTTCCGTTCAACCATTAGCCTCCCACCAAAGCTTTACAGGTTTAACCAATACACCTAACGCTCAAGTGGTACAAACCGGTGACTTTAGTTTTTACTACGGCCAAGGGGTTCCTTACCAACAAGGTATTGGTGATTTAGATAATTGGGTAGGTAGTTTTGGGTTATTTCCGGGATTAGAAGTTGGCGGACGAATTGTTACTCAAACCTACGATTGCAATACTTATACAGAGTCAGGTTGTGGTATTCGTGATTTATCGGCCTCTGCCAAATACCAGTTGCCTTTTATCTACGATTATACTGGCTTTAACCTGGCTATCGGCGCTCAAGATATTGGCGGTGCGGCCAATAACTTTCAAACAACCTATATTGTTGCCGATAAAGCCTTTGAGTTTATTCCTATGCGTATAAGTGCCGGTTACGGACAGTCGAAGAGCGCGTCAGGTATTATGGATGGCCCATTTGGTGGCGTAGAAATTCAACCACTGTCATTTTTGCAGCTAACCGGTGAATACGATGCGACCGAGTTTAACTCCAGCATCAAAGCCATGACTCCAGAAGGTTTATTGCCTTACGACATTCAAGTCAGTGCTAATTATCAGGTTTATACCACTCGTGAAGATACCGATCAGGATATTTGGGGAGTCAATGTCACGGCGCCAGTAATGGGGTATCAAGACAGTCTACCCTATCGTTCGAGTCATGAAGGAAAACCCTCTCCACAAAACTTAATTGGTGCCGAACTTTCTACTGCAGATTCTGCTAACCTTACGCGCCTCACTACTGCATTAGAAAAAGAAGGTTTTGTTAACATTCAAGTAGGAAAGCGTAGCAATACTATTATTGTGGCGCTTGAAAACCGTCGCTATAACCGTAACCAAATGGATGGTGCTGGTGTTGCACTAGGGTTAATTACCGCTAACACCGGGCAAGAATTAAAAGACAGTTTAGATATTCAAACACCTGAAACCGCTGTTAACTTGGTGATGCTCTCCAATGGCATTCCAATGATGTCGATATCAACCGAAGCTAACTGCTATCGTGAGTTTTTAACGACAGGCATCCAGTGTAAACAATTAAGCTTTGCCACTGCAGATTTAAATAATGCGCTCGACAACACCACTTGGCAACACCACAAAATAAACTCAGGCATTGGGCGTGCTCAGGTGATCGTTTCACCGGCTACTCGTTATTCATTAGCAACAGAGTATGGCGTTCTTGACTATTCATTAGCACTCGCGACTAATGCTTACCTACCTTTATGGCAAGGTTTTGCTGTAGATGTTCGCTATTTATTACCAGTAGATAATAGTGACGATTATGAAGAAGGTCGAATTTGGGGCAATAGTCAATTTGACAATGAAATCGATCGAGCCGTTGTACATCAAGCATTTCGCCTACCGTTTAACCTCATGACGCAATTTTCTGCCGGTTACGTGTATGGTGGATATTTAGGTGGTTCCAATGAAACCACTTGGTACTCACCGGAAGGCTATCATTCACTGAGTATGCAAGTGAGTGAATTTACCTACAAAGATGATACCGATGAGTATGGGAATGCAATGGAAGATAAAGGCACCTTACTGGGTAGCTACCGTTTATCTATTCCGCAATACAACTGGCAATTAGAAGTCACTGCAGGGGAGTTTTGGCAAGGTGACCGAGGCATTCAAGCCACCACCAACCACTGGCTTGGTGATGTTAAAGTCTATGCTTCTTACCTTAATAGTGAAGATGAACAATTTGTCACTGCTGGTGTTTCTTTCCCGCTGACGTTCTGGCGTGATATGAAGCCAAGATATGTACAGTTAAGAGGCATAGATGAATTTAACCTCTCGGCACAAACCCGTATAGGTGAAACTCACAATCAACTCAATACAGGCCTAGGTACATCATTAGACTTCCAGCACAACCTAGCAAGACAATACTACAACCGCAATCGCTTTACACCGAGCTACTTTGAAAGCAATACCATGCGCTTAAGGAATGCGTATTTGAGGTATTTGGAAGAAAGGTAAAAACAACTTATACCAAATATCTGCAAATAAAATAGATAAAATAAAAAGCCCGTATGACATTACTCTCATACGGGCTAATAGTTTTTTACTCTTGCTGAAAATCGTATCTTGGTGTTATTTGGGGGCATCAATTAATGAAGAAAGCCTAAATTGGTATGAGACTCTAAAGGACCGACGGGTAATTCTTTATTTTCTAAACGTGCTTTCCATACTAAATCACCAATATCATCAGAAGGATTAAAGCCTGTTTGAGAATTTATTAACAAAGTTCGGATGCGTTCATGATCAAAGTTGTGACAAGCCTTATCAAGCTCAGAGAGAAGCTGATTATAAGTCTCTAATTTTAAGTACAACTCATTAGCCGTCATGATTCTATTATGACCAGTCGCTCCAACGCCTTTATCACCGATTAAGAGCTCCTCATATAACTTCTCACCTGGTCGTAATCCGGTATATTTAAGTTCAATATCACCATCCGGGTTGTCTTTTGAACGGATATCCAACCCAGACAAGTGCACGAGGTTTTTCGCTAAATCGACAATTTTAACCGGCTCACCCATATCGAGAACAAACACATCTCCGCCTTTGCCCATTGCCCCTGCCTGGATCACTAACTGAGCCGCTTCAGGAATGGTCATAAAGTAACGAATAATGTCTGGGTGAGTAATAGTGATCGGCCCGCCCATTTTGATTTGCCTTTTAAATAAAGGAATGACGGAACCTGATGAACCCAACACGTTACCGAACCGAACCATAGAGAAACGAACATAATGATCCCCTTTCTCTTGCTTTACCTTTTCTTCTTCCGCTAACGCTTGTAGCCCCAGCTCCGCCATGCGCTTTGTCGTCCCCATGACATTAGTGGGTCTGACTGCTTTATCGGTTGAGATTAACACAAAGTTACTGACTCCAGCCTCAATCGCAGCCTTGGCAGCATAGAAAGTTCCAAAAACGTTATTTCTCACCCCTTCTACAACATTATATTCAACTAATGGAACATGTTTATAAGCGGCCGCATGGTAGACGGTATCAACCTTAAAGCTTTTCATTATCATAACGAGGCGATTAATACGTTGCACTGAGCCTAGCAACGGAATAATGTCCACCTTCAGTCCTTCGGCTACCACTAAGTTAGAAATTTCTTTTTCTATTTCATACAGCGCATATTCACTCAATTCAAACAGCAACAATGATTTGGGATTTTGCTTTACAATTTGTCGGCATAATTCTGAACCAATAGACCCGCCTGCGCCTGTCACCATCACAACTTGGTTTTCAATATTTGATTTTAATAAGGCGGTATTGGGAGATACTGCTTCACGGCCAAGTAGATCCTCAATTGGCACATCCACCAACTGGTCGATACTGGATTTCCCGGTCACAATATCAATCATGGCAGGAACGGTTTGAACTTCTACAGGGTATTGTAATAAAGAATCAAGCACTTCCCGTCGCTGAGATCTAGTAGCAGAAGGGATGGCTAATAAAACTTTATTGATGTTGTGTTTATCGATAATTGAAGAAAGTTTGTTGGGTGGATAAACCGCAATACCAGAAATAACCGCATTGGTTAAAGATGGATTGCCATCAATAAAAGCCCTTACTTTATAATTAGATGATTGGATTAAATGCGCGAGCTGACGGCCAGTATCACCAGCACCATATATAATGACCGACTCTTTAGAACCAGATAAATCTAACTCTTTAGTTACTAAACTACGGACTAACATTCGCGCTCCACCACAACTAGCATAAAGCAAGGCAGCGTATATGAATGGAATAGATCGTGGCACGTCCGCCTGAAGAAAATACGCGAAAAAGACAATAAAGAGCGAAGAGATAATAGAGCCAATAGCAATAGTCAGCAGCGCCTTTAAGTTCAAATAGCGTAAAATAGCGCGATATAAGCCTAGCTTAGTGAACACAATTAAAGTCACAGGTACTAGGCATGCGAGTACCAAGTGATTACCAACATCTAACTCTGTTAATGCGTCATAGCGAATCCATTGTGAAGAATAAAATGCAAAAATAATAAAAATAGAATCGACGGTTAAACTAACAGCCCTTTTTACTTTTCTCGGCAACTTCAATATTTGATAAAAATAGCGCTCAAAAGTATCCATAACTTCCTCTCATTTCTCCCATATTCATTTCAAACGCTCTCTCAATTCACTTTCTGAGCTTGCTGCAGTACAGCGCGAATAACATCCGTTGTTTTCAGCAGTTCTTGACGTGTTAAGGTAGGGTGCACCAAAAACATCAAACTGGTTTCACCTAATAATTTTGCATTAGGTAAGCTTTCTTTCGGTCGCCACGAGGTATTATCAAAGGCCTTTTCTAAATACACTTCCGAGCAACTTCCTTGAAATGCCGGTACACCTCGCTCAGCAATCGTTTCAACGATACGATCACGTGTCCAGCCTTCTGCAAGGCATTCCTGTTCAACAAACAAATAGTGTTTATATTCCGCATGCAGTACATCACTTGGCACCTTAACTCGACGAACAACATCCAAATCAGCAACCGCTTCATCAATAAGAGCCGCGTATGCTTGGCGCTTAGCGGTCCACTCTGCCATGCGTTGTAATTGAATACGACCAATCACAGCTTGCATTTCTGTCATGCGCCAATTGGTACCAAAGTTTTCATGTAACCAACGAAACCCCGGTGGGTGTTGCTTGTTATAAATAGCATCAAAGCTTTTACCGTGATCTTTATAACTCCACATCGCAGACCACAACGCTTTATCATTGGTTGTCACCATGCCGCCTTCACCGCCTGTAGTCATGATTTTATCTTGGCAGAACGACCACGCACCGATATGACCAATCGAACCGACACTCCGCCCTTTGTATTTTGCGCCATGCGCCTGAGCACAATCTTCAATCACATAAAAACCATGTTTTTCGGCCAATGCCATGATCGGATCCATATCCGCAGGCATGCCCGCCAAATGCACCACAATCACCGCTTTGGTTTTCGGGGTAATCACCGCTTCAATAGTTGAAGCTTCAATATTTTGGCTATTGAGATCCGCATCAGCAAACACCGGGGTAGCCCCTGCGGTAACGACACTTGAAACTGAAGCTAAAAAGGTTCGAGGTGTGACAATCACTTCATCCCCTTCGCCTACATTCAGCGCTTTTAATGCAAGATCTAACGCCAGTGTGCCATTACTCACTGCCACGGCGTATTCCGAGTCGGCCCACACTGCAAATTCTTTTTCAAATTCTCGGCATTCTTGGCCGGTCCAGTAATTGACTTTATTTGATAGCAACACGCGGCTAACCGCATCGGCTTCTTGTTGAGTAAAAGAAGGCCAAGGAGAAAAAGGGGTGTTTAACATGAAGTGTCCTTACAAAAAGATAAAATCAATATTCTAAAATTTGTCATTCCCAAAGAGCCGCAAGCAACATCAGGAATCGACTTACCGCAAACTAATCACTAGAAGTAGGCTTTAATACATTCGCTGGCGCGCCAATCGCAACACAGTCATTAGGGATATTCTGAATCACTACCGCACCAGCACCAATCGTTGTATTTTCACCAATATTAACAAGCTGTTTTGTGACCGCGCCAATACCCAGCCAAACAGCATCACCAAGGCAGCTTCCACCGGCTAGTGCCGAATTTGGCGATAAATGAACAGCGTCGCCGAGTACACAATCATGTTCGATTACTGATCCTGTATTAATAATGCCCCCCATGCCTACTTGAGCAAAAGGATTCACAACCGCATTCGCCATCACCACACTACCAACCCCTAATAGAGCATACTGGCTCACTGTTGCAGTTGGGTGAATGAGTGAGACTAAGGGAGCTTGCTTATCACGCAGCAGCATCAACTTATTTAAACGAATAAAGTTATTACCAATCGCAACAACGCAAGCATCATAATCTGAAAGGTTGGCATACAAATCATGGCTATTACCGACAATAAGCCAATGTTCAAGCTGACATTTTACAGGCCAAGCATCATCATAAAATTCAATTCGTTGATAACCATTTAGTTCAGCAAGCTCTGCCAGCACCTTGCCATGGCCACTCGCCCCTAAAATAGCAATACTTTTAGAGGTCATTATTGTGAACCTTTAAACTTTTCAATCGTGACATGTCCATCAGAGGCAATCCCCTCACGCACAAATACTTTTTTCACCGTGAGAAGCAAAATCTTTAAATCTAACAATAAACTTTGATTCTCCACATACCACACATCAAGCTTGAATTTATCTTCCCAGCTAATCGCATTCCGGCCATTCACTTGCGCCCACCCTGTGATCCCAGGGCGAACATTGTGCCGCTTAGCTTGTTGTTGGTTATATAAAGGCAGATATTCCACTAATAATGGACGAGGGCCCACTAAACTCATGTCACCTTTTAATACGTTCATTAAGCCCGGTAATTCATCAAGGCTGGTTGAACGTAATAAAGCGCCAAAGGTTGTCATACGCTGCTCATCAGGCAAGGGATTGCCATTGGCATCTTGCGCATCTAACATAGAGCGAAACTTCATCATCTTAAATACATTGCCATTCAAGCCCGGGCGATCTTGGGTAAATAAAATCGGCGAGCCTAATTTGAAACGGGTTAGAATAGCGGTAATGAGGATGACCGGAGATAGTGCAATTAATGCCGATAAAGCAATCAAAAAATCTAAGCAACGTTTCATTTAGCTTCCTTATCCATAACATTTATTGGTGCAGTCTCTACTGGATCTAATTCCATAATTCTCATTAGTGCTTTGTTTACTTTATGAACATCAAATTTATCTTCAACCATGGTTCGACTTGCCGATGCCATACCTTGCCACTCATCTTGATGTTCAATAAACCAAATCATTTTTTTCGCTAATTGCTCAGCATTGGCTTTTTCAACTAAAAATCCGTTATATCCATTCACAACTGTTTCTCGGCATCCCGGAACATCAGTCGTTAAAATAGGACGCCCAGTTGCCATGGCTTCAAGCACGGTTCTTGGTAAACCTTCATGATAAGAAGGTAATACAAAAATATTGCAGTTTTCGATATAAGGGCGAACATCCGTAGTCGCCCCCACATAATCCACAGATTGGTTAACGTTTAAACGCTCTAACTCACTTAATGAAACACCATCTGGTGACGGATCTTCAGGGCCAACTAATTGAAAATAAGCGTTCGGGTACTTTTGCTTTACCTTATCGGCAGCGGCAATGTATTCCCTTATGCCTTTGTCACCCAACAAGCGAGCAATCAATAAAAATTTAGGTTCGGAGGTTAACGGCTTAATTTCAAAATGAGCAACATCCACCCCTGAACCATTAACCACGCAGGTTTTATGTTCTGGCACTATGCCTTGGTCAATAAATACTTGACGATTATCAGGATTTTGGAAAATAACTTTTTCAGCATTTTTTAATGCAGATTGATACAAGAAAGCCACTAGCTTCATTAACAGATTCTTTTTCCAAGATCCCTTTTGAAAAGCAAAACCAAGGCCAGTCACTAAAGCATAAAAACGGCAATTAGGCACAAAACGAGCTGCTAAACCGCCCCAAATAATAGGTTTGATAGTGTACGCTAAGATTACGTTTGGCTGCTGTTGCTTAAAAATAGATCGGAGACTGAAGAACGTTTTTATATCTTGGGTAGGGCTTAAACCATTACGATGAATAGCAACATCAATATACTTAGAACCAAGTGATTCAATAGTGGTAATTTCTTCCTCTTTAGCGCCGGAAGCTAATGAGGTAACTTCCAACCCAATTTTTTTTAATCGCCGAAGAAGTTGCCCTCGGAAATTATATAAGGATGATGGCAGTGCTCCTATTAATAGTATTTTCATTTATATTCAAACTCTAATGCTTCTTGAATTTCTGCCCAGTAATTATCTACATCCCTTAATTGTACAAAATCTTTATATTCCTCGTTTTTAATTAAAGGTAGCTTTATTTTATTCGCTAAAGTAGTTCTCATTTCCTCTACTGAAAAACCATCAGTAACCGTTATACTGGGTATTGCATCCAGATCCCCTGTACAAGGCGTTATAACGATATCATTCGTACCTGAAGCCATCATTTCGATAAGTACATTAGGAAACCCTTCGGAAAAGGATGAAATAATACCTAAATCAGCTTTAGCCATATATTGATAAGGATTTTTAACATTACCAATAAATTCAACTTTATCTAATAAGTCGTACTCTCTACACAAATCAGTTAAGATACCCCTTAATTCGCCATCTCCCACTATAGTTAGCGTGAAACTTTCTTTTACATCTCTGAGAGCTTCAAGTACCAACTTATGATTTTTTATATGAATAAGTCTACCAACCATAATCATAGAGAAAGTGCCTGGGTTAGCTTTCATAACTACATTATTATTAGATAGCTTGACTATTGCATCTATATCAATTGGGTTAGGAATAACTTTACTATTTTTTGCAATCCTCTCACCTCTATGAGATGATATTTTTTCACGCATCAAGCTTGTCTGGCATATGAGCAAATCTTGATTTCCATATGATAAATAAATAAGATCAATTAATAATTTTTTTAATCCAGAAAACCGCATGCTTAATATAGATGACTCTCTTAATACTAATTTCCCACATTTAAATAAAGATAGTCGACGAGAAAGACACAGAAGTGAATTAACATGCGCATGGGTTGAATAGACTAAATCGGCAGATTCTATTAATTTTTTATAGAACACCAAAAATGAAACAAATCCAAATTTCACAGATCCTTTATAGGCATAATTAATTGATACATTATCAATATTGATAAATTCATCCCAACAACCACTATTGTCTAATGATAAGAAATAAACAAACACTTTATTCTGCTTATTGCTAGATAAATAGCGGACTAAATTCATCGCTACACGCTCAGCACCACCCAGCCGATCAGTAGGAAGCAAAAATAGAAAATTCATTTTATTAAACCAAGTTAGAAATCATAAAATTTTCCGGAATGAAGCTACCAGAGTGCCAAGTCAAAGAATCATCCCAATATCCCAAGCAAGGCTCATATACCTTACTAGTAAAACCATAACTTATTTCAATTATTTTCCATCCACTTCCATCAAAAACAAAATCAAATGCACAACAATCAAATTTAAGTCTATGACAAATATCAAAGGCTAGTCTTAACGGCTCAGAAAGATCTTCCTTAATATCATAAACAATATTACCAGAGCCAGAGGCTCTAAAATCATTACTTCTTATCATCCGTTTAATGGCAAAAGCCTTACCATTTATAACAATTATTCTATAATCACAATCTAGATTAGGGATAAAGTCTTGAACATAAAAATAACCTTTTTCATTCGAAAAATCCTTATTCACACCTTGCCTAATAAATATTTTGCAGATATTTTTAAATACATTAAACGATGCCTTAATCGATGGCTTCTTTTTGAAATTTAAAATACTATCAACAATTTTCTCCCTGACAGGTTGCTTAGGGACCCCCTTTGAAAACATTCTATTAATATACTTAACTGTTTCATTATTATTCTTTAATAATTTAACATTTGATGCACCAGCACCGCCAGCAAGTTTAAAAACCAAAGGAAATTCATCTCTATCATGCGCCCATCGTAGTGCGTCTTCCTTTTTATAAAATACATATGTATTAATCAAAGGTGCACTTATTGATTCTAACAAATATTTTTGTGCGATTTTGTCATCAAAATGCCATGACATATTAAAAGAAGGGAAAGTCTTTACACCTTTTATAGATAATGAGTGCATTAATGACTTTGCAAATTTTGTTGCAGAATAATCATTATGATGAAAGTGCCATAATAAAACATCGCCACAATTAATAGTTTTTGATACATCTGTTGAGTAACAATTGATAAGCCTATAATTAACGCTATTAACTTCACAATACTCAATCCACTTAACACTAAAACTAGAATCATCCTTATGAATATAAATCATACCAACCTTAATCGTTTAATAGTAACTTTAATGAGATATAAAAAAGCAACAATGAACACCAAAAAAAAAGCACGGGAAATAGTATTTGGAACAAAAGTTAAAAATGCAGAAAATAACAACCACAACAAATATGGAACCCATGTTGTTTTTATATCATACGATTCACAAACCTTCCATGCTTTATTTAAGCTTGATAATACCCAACCTACAGTAACACCATACAAAACCCCACCAATCAAAGGCATAAAATAAGATGAATAACCAATAAGTCGAGTAGGCACTGTACAATCGTTAGTATTAAATGCACTTGAATTCAAACAAGACAATGGCATTGAGACAGAATCAGGATTAAGAATCCCCAACCCCAAATTATTCAACAATGAGCTAGGAATAAAGCCTGTAATTGACAATATTATTTCTATTGGTATGTGCACACCTGTAGATAAAAAGGAATCAACACCAGCATCAACCGAATACCACAAATATGACTGTTCATGAACCAACTTTAAAATCACATCTAGCAAATTAACACTTTTCTCAACAAAAACAGCATTTCCTCCATCAACAAATGAAGACATTACATTACCAAATGATTTACCATAAAATAAAATCACACTACCAATTGTAAATGTAAGTATTAAAGCGATAATTTTTTTTACACTCAATTTTTTAGCACCCATCATAGTAGTAAGAAATAAAGGGAGCATTAAATATGTCAAGAGTATAGTTCTACTTACAGAGTTCAAGTATGCTAAAATAACTAAAATACAATACAATATTACTAACCACCATTTATTTTTCACGCTTGACTTAATTAAATAAGGAATGAAACACGCTGAGTATAATGATATATAAGAAATACTTTTTAGAAAAAGAAAACCCGTATCCCCATCATAATGATTAGATCTCATTGAGGACGCCATCATTAATGCATTCTTAAGACCAAAACTATAAAAATATAGACAATTAGAAACAACACCAATAATTAATAAAAATTTAAATATAAACTCAGGATTAGACACTAAGCTTTCAATTTTTAATGTAATATCACTTCTAACACCAGAGCGAAGAGTTATATAACTTGTAAAAAATAAAGACATCGCATAAAGAAACAGGTGTAAAGCAGTCAAAAAACCAGGATCATCGTTTAAAATATGATATTGATAATTAATAAAACTTACATCAGAAATATTATTAATATCAAAAATCGGGGCAAGTGAGAATGCAAAAAAATGCCATAGTAAAAAAGTGATAAATAAAAACCCAAATTTACTGTATCTAATTTGAAAATATAAGGTTCCAATTAAAAACAAACCAACTATAGAATACATAAAAACATACAAGTAAATCAAATCAGACAACCTTAGGGATATTCCTTAACATTAAAATAACTTTAATAATTAAAAATAAATTTAAAAAAGCACCAAGGATAGAAAAACACAAAACATAATCCACGCTACTCAAAGTTAATAAGGAGCAAGCAAATAACAACAAAACCCTTAATATCAATGAAATTACTTCATATTTAAGATAAAACTTATTCATCCCTATAACAGGTAAAGTTACATTACAACACTTATTAGCAAAACCAAAGAACTGCCATATAGCAATGTAAGATGCAAACACTCCAGCTTGAGTCCACTCTTTACCTAAAAATACTGTGAATAGAATATCCCCATAAAAAAACACAAAGCCAAAAGGTACTATACCTATTCCGGCCAGTAGTAAAGTAGATTTAACAACTAATTTTAATACATCATTTCCATTATTTATTTCATGAGTAACTTTTTTTAAGAAAACATTACCAACAGCATTACCAATAACAACAGCAGGAAGTGCAAGCATTGATGTTGCTAAAGTATAATATCCAACAACACCAAGGCCAAAGTTAGAAGTCAGGAAAAAAACAGGTAAACTTCTAGATAAAGGGTTCAGTAATAATTGAGGGGTTCTGAATTTAGGAAAATCACTATACTTTTTTAATGATGGCGATACAAAAATAAGTTTTACTTTTGAAATAGACACATCATGAGTATACTTATTCCAAAAAAACTTATTGAAGTATAATGATGATAAAATTTGAGTAACAACCCCTATTAATGCACCAATTATTAGATAATTCGCCTGTGGGTCGAGCCACCCAGTGATTAACTTAAATATTATAACCGTGATTGAAGATATTATTGTTGCCTTAGCAAAAGTCGAAAACAATCCAAACCTGATTAATATCTGCTGATTAATTTGTAACATACCAGACAGAAAAAACATCAAAGGTATAAAAATAACAAACCCTATAGGAACATCAAACAGATCCATTACTAGTTCATTAAACAATAATAACAACAAAGAAATAACACTTAAAATCACCACAATAAAAAATGACTTAATTGCTATATTTCTAGATATGAAATTATATTTAGGTATTGGAATTGCATACACATAAGCTAATGAAATAACTGGTATAAATATTGAAGCAAGAGCATTAAATGTTCCCAGCACTCCAAAAGCTTCTGGCCCATATAACCTTGTAATTAATGGAGTACTTAAGATATTTAATATTTGTGCAAGAGCGGTACCACTAAAGATAACAAGTACATTTTTAAAAAAAGTACTTTTAACATTTATCATTGCGTAATATACCAACCCATAGCCTTATCAATCCCTTCCAAGATCTTAAACTCTGGCTTATACCCTAAATTACTCACGGCTTTACTGACGTCCGCTTGTGAGTGCCTTACATCGCCCGCTCGGAAGTCTCGGTAAATTAATTCACCTTTGACTTCTACACCCTGTGTATTAAGTGCGGTTTGTATCGATGAATATAAATCGTTAAGCGTGGTACGGTCACCTACGGCGACATTGTACACTTGGTCTTTCACTTCTTCAGGCGCGGTCGCGGCCAGTATGTTCATCTGTACGGTATTTTCGATAAAGCAGAAATCTCGGCTCGTTTCACCATCACCATTAATGAAGACATCTTCACCGTTGATCATCGCAGCTGTCCATTTTGGAATCACCGCGGCATAGGCTCCATTGGGATCTTGACGTTGTCCGAATACATTAAAGTAACGCAGTCCAATGGTTTTAAAGCCATAGGTACGAGCATAAACACCGGCATAAAGCTCATTGACGTATTTTGTAACAGCGTAAGGGGAAAGCGGATTACCTATGTTTTCTTCTACTTTTGGTAGTGCTGGGTGATCCCCATAGGTTGAGCTACTTGCCGCATAAGTAAAGCTTTTTACACCTTGCTCTTTTGCAGCCTGTAACATGTTAATAAAGCCCGTAATATTAGCAGCATTGGTAGTGAGGGGATCGGCAATAGAGCGCGGTACTGAACCTAAGGCAGCTTGATGAAGTACGTAATCCACCCCTTTTATGGCTTTTTCACAATCGCTGTATTCGCGAATATCACCTTGATGAAAGGTAAAGTTATTCCACTGAGCTTCTGAAACCAGGCTTTTGACTTCATCAAGATTATGTTGATGACCTGTGGCAAAATTATCTAGCCCTATAACGGTTTGATTCAGCTTTAAAAGCGTTTCTAAAAGATTAGAGCCGATGAAACCTGCAACGCCCGTGACAAGCCATGTTTTTGGTTGTGCTAGCAGTTGCTCTTTGATGATTTGATATTGAGACATGAGCATTCCCGTTAAGTTTGAATTTAAACTAGGCTCTTAAAATTGAACCTAGTTATTAGTTTTTCGCTTTCTTCACAATCTGTTACAGACGCATGTCAACATCTTGTTTTGGTAATACGTATTTTAGGTCGTAAAGGACGTGCTCTGCTTTGCATAGTTGATGGATTTTTTTCGCCCCCATCACTTTGAATTGCTCGTGGCCTACGGCTAAGATCACTGCATCGTAATGCGCTTGCTTTGGCTCGGTCGTAATAGATAAGCCATATTCATGTTGTGCTTGTTCTGTTGAACACCAAGGATCAACAATATCGACATTGATATTGTATTCTTTTAATTCTGAAACAATATCAACCACTTTGGTATTACGTAAGTCTGGGCAGTTTTCTTTAAAGGTTAGCCCCATCACTAATACGTTAGCGCCTTCAACGTGAATACGTTTTTTGAGCATTTGCTTAACAAGCTGAGATACGACGTAGTTGCCCATACCATCGTTCAAACGACGGCCCGCTAAAATCATTTCAGGATGGTAGCCAACGGTTTGTGCTTTATGAGTCAGGTAGTATGGATCTACACCAATACAGTGACCGCCCACTAAGCCCGGGCGAAATGGTAAAAAGTTCCATTTCGTACCAGCCGCTTCTAGTACTTCTAAGGTATCAATATCGAGTTTGTTAAAGATAATTGAAAGCTCATTAATTAAGGCAATGTTGACATCACGTTGGGTATTTTCAATCACTTTAGCGGCTTCAGCTACTTTGATTGATGATGCTTTGTGTGTACCGGCGGTAATAATGCTTTTATATAAGCTATCGACAAATTCTGCAATTTCCGCGTTTGAACCAGACGTCACTTTCAAAATATTCGTCACACGGTGCTCTTTATCACCTGGGTTAATGCGCTCTGGTGAGTACCCAGCAAAAAAGTCGACGTTAAATTTAAGGCCAGACACTTGTTCTACGACAGGAAGGCATGCTTCTTCGGTTGCACCAGGGTACACGGTCGATTCGTAAATAATTACATCACCTTGCTTTACGATGCTACCTAACGCTTCCGAAGCTTTAATAAGAGGGGTTAAATCTGGTTGTTTATGCTCATCAATTGGCGTAGGTACCGTCACTATGTATACATTACAAACGGCCAAATCATTTAATTGACTGCTATATTGCAGTTTATTAGCTTCGGCAAGCTCTTCTGATGAACACTCTAATGTTGAATCGGTCCCTGCATCAAGTTCAGCAATACGTGATGCATTAATATCAAAACCTAACGTAGGGAATTTTTTACCAAACTCCACAGCCAAAGGAAGCCCTACATACCCTAAGCCAATGATGCCAATTTTTACATTATCTAATGAAATATTCATACGTGTTCTCTTTCCTAATTTTCTAATTTTCTAAATAGGTATGAAATCTAAGACACAAATTCATCCATAAAAGCCACCTCTACCTTGGTGATGTATGCACCAAAACAGCATTAAAACTCACTCTAACCAATGCATTATACGATTACTACGAATTTTTCACTCGTTTAACAAGCGTCCACGCTACCGCACAGGATTTCCTTACTTAGAAACCTGACAGGGCTAAATATGTTGGGCAATAATAGTGAGTATTACGAAGAACGACGGAAAGGGATAATAACGATAAAATGATGTCAAATCCGTGACAATCTTACTGTAATTCAATGAAGCTCTACTTTTTTGTGAACTGCCCTGTAATAATCTTGACGCTTAGTTGTAACATACAAAATAAAGATAACTGACCGATAATCATTATCGCGGCTTATACTACATGGTTTTCAATGATTTAAAACCAAAATTTAAGTCAAGATTTGTCAGCAATGCCTGATTTTTAATCATTGTACGCGATAGTCTCATAAATGAGAATGGTTCTTAGTTATAAATTAACTTATTTCTACTTCTACCCTTCCGGTGTGTAGAATTTTGCATGAATGGGATAACCAAGCTAATGCGGACTTGAACATTGGTTAAGAAGTTGGTGTGCGCGGTAGGTGGATCACATTGATAATTAACATCATCGCAATCCATCCTATACACTTTGCGCATTGGTGGGAGAAATGGGGGGGATTGGTTTGGCTTAAAAATGAGAAAAATAGGGTAACGATTATTTTTTCTCACCTAGTTTAAGTTCTCTAAGTTTTGCAGTAATACGCCATATATTTGACAACAGAATAGTATATAGTATGAAGCTAGCGATAAATAAATAAAACATTACATATTCAGGAATATTAATGATTTCACCATAAATCCCAAATGCAGCACATAAAAGACTAATACTACAAATTGCAATTAACGTTTGGTTAGAGTTTAACCCTAACCGTTGAAATATATGATGTAGATGCTCTCGATCTGGCTTAAATGGCGAGCACCCCCTGCGAATACGTCGAATCATAATAGCAGCCATATCGATCAGTGGAACTGCAATCAACCACAATGCAGTGACAGGTCTCAACGGAGGTTTTGTACCATTTTGGCTAGCAACTAATAGAAACCAAATAACAGTAAAGCCAATCACCATGCTACCAGCATCTCCCATGAATACTTTTCGCTTACGCCCAAAAGCACCAAGGTTAAGCAGAATGTATGGCAATATAATCACAATAAGAACCAGACACAGATAAGCAAGGTTATGTTGCCCATCATGCAATAGCATCAAACCTAAGCCACCAAAAGTCACTATGGAAAGACCGCCCAGCAACCCATCAATACCATCTACCATATTAAAAGCATTAATCGCACCAATCACGGCAATAACAGTGATCGCATAACCCAAGACACCAAGATCAACATTGCCATACCCAAAAACATTACCAATGGTATGTAGTTGTAAGTTGGCAATGTACATCATCGCGACCGATAAAATAGCTTGCACCGCAAATCGAACTTTAAAATTGAGATCGTATTTGTCATCTAACGCCCCTACAGCCACCAATACAATGATCGATGCAGCATAGAGGTTTACCCCTGGCAACAATGTTGGGTTATTAAATAGGAAGTACAAAAAAGTAAAACAAATAGAGATCCCCCCCACCAACGGCACCGCACCTTTGTGGAACTTACGTTCATTAGGTTTATCTACTAAGCCTATATTTTTGGCCCACTTTCGTAGAAGAAAAAGGATGGCAAAGGAGATGAGAAACATAAAGATTAAATCTATGAAAGTAGACAAGGTCATCCTCTAAATACGAAATTCAAGGTAAATAAAAAGTATTAATAGATAAGTAAATAAGTATAGCTAGTTATAATTTCATAAGAATGATTTTGGTTGCTCGGCATCAAAAGGGCCCTCTTTCACTTCAAGTATCAAAGCCTTATCAGATACACATTCCAAGCTATGAATATCCATAGGCTTCAGCTCAACAGAAACCACACTTTCAGCAGGACCAACTAAAACACTTCTAACTATACTGCCATCATTATTATGAAGGTTAAGGCGAATACAGCCATCAAGCACTGTAAACATCTCCCATTGATGAGGCTTAGCATGGTAATGAGGTTCAACATAACTACCGTTAACTAAACCTATCAATAAGCGTTGTACTTTATCTTGATGGGTACCATGTAACAAATAATGAGAGCGCTTTCTCTCACTCGATTTTGCTTCTCTGTATAACCCTTCAATTACTGTTTTATCAATCAATTCCATTTAATTGATCTCAGATAATATGGTCGTTACGGCTGCTTGCACTGAAAACTCAGCGGATAATAACTTATATGCAGATTTTCCCACTTCTTCACGTCGTTTACTATCAGCACATAGAGCAACAGCTGAAGCTAACAAAGCTGCATCATCACCATTAACATGAATAAACCCCGCATTAGATTCATTAACAAGAGGCATTAAATCATTGCCTTGATTTACGCTACCTAGAATTGGCAAAGACTCAACCATATAACCAAGCAACTTACCTGGGAAGTTATGAGCCGTATGATGAGAAGCCAAAGAAAACAAACCAACATCCACTTCAGACAATAATTGCTTAAACTCGTCTTGATCAACAGAAGATAAGTAGGAAAAGTTAGATAATTGCCATTCTTGTGATAACTGATTAATCAACTCAACTTCATCACCTTGGCCAACAAAAAGAAAATGAGCATTTTCATACGATTGCATATTTTTAGCTAGTCGCATCAAATTCGTCATATCTTGTGCATGGCCAATATTACCGCCATAAAAATAGATCACTTTACCTTGTAGGTTTAGATCTTCACGATACGACTTGCGATTTTTTGAAGAATGAGGAACCAAAGATGCCCAATTCCTAAGAACCTGTAACGGGTATTGAACGTTTTTTGCTTTAAAAACCTCAACATTTCGTTCAGACATTAAGCCAATCATATCTGCTTGCTTATAAGAAATATGCTCAAAGTATCTAAAATATTTTTCGATCATAGATCCGGAACGGATCATCCCGGCATCTATCGCCCATTGAGGAAAAAGGTCTCTTAAAACTAAGTAAGCTGAACACTTACACCGTTGTTTTATTTTCTTTACTAATGGACCAAAGAAGATCGAAGGTGAATAATAAACAACAGCATCAAATGACTCTTGGGTCACTTCTTTTGAAATAGCTCGCCAAGCGTGAAAAGATAACAATGTTTCGTTTATTGCTCTTTTTACTTTACCGACATCTTTGATCTCACCACTTTTAAAGCGCCATATAGAAACGTTATCTAGTGACTCTTTAATTAATGTATTTGATTGCGCAATATCTGGTGTAATAACCGTGACCGAGTGCCCTTGAGCAGTAAACTCACAAGCTAATTCATGAAACATTTTAGCCCCGACTCTTGTGCTATGAGGCAAATAGTCATCAATGATAAAAGCGAGCTTCATTAGTATTCTTTCCAGACCACACGTTTAACATAATCCGTATAGGAGTGGATTATTCTCACCATTTTATCGGATACGTTAGGCATACTGTAATCATATACTGGGCGCAATAAACGTTCATCGCCTAATGGCTGAGATTCTAAGATATTCAATGCTTGCAATACACGCTCAACCTCTAAGCCAACCATCATTACTGATGCTTCTTCAAACCCTTCAGGACGCTCATGAGCTTCACGCAGATTTAATGCGGGAAAATTCATAATCGAAGATTCTTCAGTAATGGTTCCACTATCAGATAGTGCTGCTTTCGAATTCTTTTGAAGATGGTTGTAATCGTGAAACCCTAATGGTTTTAATAATTGAATATTTTTATGGAATTGTATTCCTTGAGCTTCAATTTTACTTCTTGTACGAGGGTGAGTTGAAACAATCACTGGAAAATTATATTTTTCGGCAACGGTGTTTAAAATATTTGCCAACTTTGCTAGTTGCTTCGGTGAATCTACATTTTCTTCTCTATGAGCACTTACGACAAAAAACTTACCTTTTTGGAGTCCTAAACGCTGCAAAACATCAGAACTATCTATTTGGGGCATGTAATGATTAAGCACTTCAAACATCGGGCTACCCGTTTTAATTACCCGGTCAGCAGGAATACCTTCTGCTAATAAATAATCACGCGCAATAGTACTGTAAGTAAGATTAATATCTGCAATATGATCGACTATTTTACGATTTGTTTCTTCAGGAACTCGTTGATCAAAACAGCGATTACCGGCTTCCATATGAAAAATTGGTACCTTTCTACGCTTTGCTGGCAGCGCTGAAATACATGAATTGGTATCCCCTAAAACGAGCATCGCATCTGGTTTTATTTCATCAAGAACCTGATCAACTTTAATAATCACTTGGCCAATAGTTTCTGCTGCTGAAGAACCCGCAGCATTCAGGAAGAAATCGGGTTTTCTAACTCCTAAATCATTAAAAAACAATTCATTTAACTCAAAGTCATAGTTTTGGCCAGTATGCACGATGAGGTGTTCACAGTGCTCATCTAACTTTGCCAATACACGAGAAAGGCGAATAATTTCTGGGCGAGTACCCACTACTGACATTATTTTTAATTTTTTCATTTTTCTTTCTCTCTATGACTACAGCGGGCGAGCAAAGGTATCTGGTGCTTCACGATCAAAGATTTCATTTGCCCATAACATAACAATCATCTCTTCATCACCAATATTAGTAATATCATGCGACCATCCAGGAACCGTTTCTACAATTTGTGGCTCAACACCATCGGTATGAAGCTCATAACGCTCACCTGTAATAATGTGTTCAAACTTAAATAGAGCTTTACCTTTTAATACCAAGAATTTTTCATTTTTAGAATGGTGGTAATGCCCACCACGAGTAATGCCTGGATGTGCTGTAAAAAATGAAAATTGCCCAGAATCTTTCGTTTTGAGCATTTCACTGAACACTCCACGTTCATCCCCATAACTAGGAATAGCGTAATTAAACTGCTCAGGCGTCATATAACTGAGGTAAGTTGAATAAAGCGCTCGCGCAAAGCCTGTTCCTACATTTTCTGTTATTAAGTTCTCACGGCTTTGTTTGAATGCTCTAAGTAACGTTGCCACTTCGCCAACAGTTGTCGAAAACTCTTGATGAATAAGTTGCTGGCCAGATGGTGTATTACTATTAAGTAGCGATATAAAACTTTGACAGACATCATCAATATAAACCAGGGTCACAGGTGAGTCGGGATTATGAATGGTAATATCGATATCGTTTAATGTGTTATAGCAAAACGTAGCAA
The DNA here is from genome assembly GCF_000426765.1 of Vibrio litoralis DSM 17657. Classification (GTDB taxonomy): domain Bacteria; phylum Pseudomonadota; class Gammaproteobacteria; order Enterobacterales; family Vibrionaceae; genus Vibrio; species Vibrio litoralis. Next base: position 61,961 of record NZ_KE384568.1, read on the forward strand.
CAAATGAGTTATAATTGGGGCGACACCACTTGCCAAAAACATTAGGTAACCGATAAATATAATAAGAAGCACCGGTTTCAATACCATATTGCTCAACCGATTTTTCAGCTAAAGCTTTACTACGTCCATACGCATTATCTTGGTTGGCCTGGGTCGAAGAGCTAACAACTAAAGTAGCAGTTTTATTAGATGCATTTAACTCACCGATGATGTAGTTAGTAAAATCGGTATTTCCTTCCAAAAACTCGGATTCATTCTTAGGTCGGTTTATACCAGCCAAATGGTAAACAAAATCAGCTTCGCGAAGTGAATGTTTTAATTGCTCCGGCGATGTATCTCGACCAATTTCAATTATATCTTGATGGCCTTGTTCACGGAGCATGACACATAAATTTTTACCAATAAAACCTTTTGCTCCAGTAACAACAATTTTCATTTACACTCCCTCTGGCACAATAAGGCTTCCAGCTTCAATGTCTGCAATGAAATCAAGCTTATGTAATAACTTAATCATGCCATCGACATCTAAGCGTTCAGTGTTATGTGAGTTATAATCTTCGATAATAGAAAGGTCTTTCTCACCTTCTTCATTAAATTTTGAGTAATTTAAGTCGCGATTATCTGAAGGTATGCGGTAATAGCCACCTTGATCTTCAGCGACGAACATCTCTTCACGACTACATAGTGCTTCATAGAGCTTTTCACCATGACGAGTGCCTATAATGCCGACTGAGTGATCTGGCTTATTTGTGATCTTAAGCAGTGCCTTTACTAGCACATCAATTGTGGCTGCTGGTGCTTTTTGCACAAAAATATCACCATTTGAGCCATGTTCAAACGCATGGAGTACCAAATCAACCGCATCATTTAGAGTCATCATAAAACGAGTCATGTTAGGGTCAGTGATCGTGATTGGTTGATCGCCAATAATTTGTCGCAAAAACAATGGAATAACAGACCCACGAGATGCCATAACGTTACCATAGCGAGTCGCACAAATGGTGGTACTGGTGTGCTCAAGATTACGGCTTTTAGCAACGATGACTTTTTCCATCAGCGCTTTGGATATTCCCATAGCATTAATAGGGTAAACGGCCTTGTCGGTACTTAAACAAACAACACGCTTAACATTATGAAAAATTGCCGCTTCTAAGACATTCTCAGTACCTATAACATTAGTTTTGACAGCCTCAAGTGGATAAAACTCACAAGAAGGTACTTGCTTGAGCGCTGCAGCGTGGTATACGTAGTCAACACCACGCATCGCATTTGAGATACTCTGCGGATCCCGTACATCACCAATATAAAACTTCAGTTTAGATGAGTTATATTTTTTACGCATATCATCTTGTTTTTTCTCATCACGAGAAAAAATACGAACTTCTTTAATATCGGTCTCTAGAAAGCGATCGAGCACGGCATTACCAAAAGAGCCAGTACCACCTGTGATTAGTAAAACTTTGTTTTTGAACATAATTAGTCAACTCTATTTTTTATGTGATTCATTCAATTTGGATTGAATAATACTAACGTAATTATTTGCCCTATCTTCTGCTACAGATAAATTTTTAGTTATTGAATATCCTAGATTAACCTTTGTTTCTTTTAAATTTTCATCGGAAAGTAACCGAACTATCTTTTCAGCAATATCAAAAGGATTTAATGGATCAAAGTAAACAGCTGAATCCTTACAAATATCTTTTATAAAATCTCTATTGGAAGCAATAACGGGCGTTCCCATGCACATAGCTTCTATTGGTGATGCAGAAAAACACTCAAGAAGGCTTGGAAATATTAGCGCATCAATTTTAGAATAAAAATCAGGACATTGCTGAGCAGATAAAGAACCAACGCTATAAAAATTGTCAATCTGGTCAAACTTCAAAGAGGCCATCTCTTCATCAGTTAAGGTGAAAATAAAATTCAAGTTCAGGTCATACTCACGAATGAGAATATCATTAACCATAATTAAAATATTTAAATTTTTATGTGGATATGCCCGACCAATAAACCCTAGAATAGGTTTATTATTTTTTGGTAGCCCACCTTTTATAGGTAACCATTCATCAGGATTTAGATATAAAGAAGACACACAATTATTGACAACTTCTACTCTCTTATGATCAAAACCTATCTTAGACAAGGCATGTTTAACATGATCTTGCTCTACAACTAAAAGATCATATTTTTTAAAGTATTGCTTTTGAATCCAAAATTTAATTTTACTTTTCCACTGCGATACCAAAGGGAATTTTTTATAAGCTTCATTATTTGGATAAGCGATCCAGGCTTGAGCAAAGCCACAAATATGATATTTAACGTCTATTGAAGGGTAAAATGGGCCAAAAATAGTAAAGCAAACATCGTGCCCATTAAATTTAATTAGGTCTTTATAATTTAACTTTTTAAATCCAAATACATTTACAACCTCAAAACTAGTGAATTCATCACTAATTACATAATCGGATAAACTTTCATAAACAGCAGTTGAACACACAATAGAGAAATTAAATTTCTTTAGCTTATATAGTTCAGTGATAAATGAAGCAGCAACTTGAACACCGCCTCCTACATGGAGGTTTGAAGCGTTAATAAGAATTCTTTTCATTGTAAAAGCCTATGGTGGAACATATGAATCCCAAAATTTATTAACTTTGATTGCTTTATCTGATTCTTCATAAAAATCAGGTTTTAAATTAAAATATAAATAATTATTATAATTAATATAAAAGTCATAAAAAAATGGTTTTTGACTTAAAGAGAAAGCTGAAAGCATCATGTAAGTAACAAAGAATATTTTTACCATCATAATTTTAACGGTGTTAAAATAAAAAAGTAAATGCATTGGTAATATAATAAAAAATACCGAATAATATAAGTTAAGCCTTACAACTACAGTCCGAGTTTGAAAGAACACCAGTTCAATCAATATTGATGTCAACATTAAACTATATGTAAATACAATTAAAACTCTACTCGATGATTTAATATCACTAGTCTTTCCAAAGCCTAGTTTATAAAAAAATACAGATGAAATAAAAAACAAAAATAGACGAATTATCATACCAAAACTGATTGGAAGTGCATCTTGAGAAAAATAAGCAATTAGCTTACTTATCATAAACGGATATATATTTATTGATTTTATAAATTCTAAAACCCATCCAAATATTGATACTTTTAAAAGTGCCATCGTCAACAGTATTGGAATGAAAAAAATTGCAAACTTCCTAACTGCATTAAACTTATACACTATTAACGATAATAATACTGTTACAGCAGATATGTGAAATAAAGATGCGAACAAAATAAAACAAATAGTGTATTTTATTCTTTCAGCTATAAATAAGAACCCAATAAATACAAATGCTAGCGCTACATCTTGCCTAAGAACATTGCTTGTCAAGTGATAATTAATTATGATAAAAAAGACCAACACTACTGGTATATAAGGAACTTGGAATTTTTTCAGCATTAAATACAAACTAAAAATCAAAAAAAACTTGATTCCAGCACTCATAACCCAAAAATTCACACCTATATTTTTAAAGGTTGAACTTATAAACTTATAACCTATTTCAAATTGATAACTTTCTATACCATAATAGTCTTTATAGTATGCAAGCCAATCCACTCCATGCTGATAAGAAAAACAAAATGTTAACAATAGGAACGATAACAATAATATGGATAATATTCTCTGATCTTTCGAGTGTACGCTTTGTGAAAAAGACAATACAACAATAGAAAATAAAAAACTGTAAAAAAACAAAAAGTAAGGCACTACTTCAAAGCCTCAAAATTAAAAATTTTATATTTTTGATACAAAGAATTGTCATAATTAGAACTAATAGATAACTCTCTTAGCGAGCATGAAAGAACCTCGTTTACATCCTTAAAAGATCTACCAGGTAAGGGATATATATCAGTATCATAGGCAAACCCTCTTGAGGCCTTATACTCGCTAATATCAGGGGATATAAAAACAATAGGTTTATTAGTTAGAGCATAATCAATAAAAACTGAAGAATAATCCGTCCATAACATATCAGTAATCGATAACACTTCGTATAGTGATGTGTTAACATCATTCATCGAATCTTCAGTCAATATAATTATATTACTAAAATCAATATTTGTATTAATATCCGCATCCATTGGATGTGGTTTTAAAATCAATATTGCATTTTGTCTTTTATAATATTCATTAATAATCATCCAATTATATTTAATATTATAATCACTTTTCCCATCAGAACGAATGTCACCAATATTAGATTTTCTATATGTTGGAAGCCAACAAACAACAGTAGAATATTTATTTTTCAAAGCTAATAGGTAATCATTTTTTGTTTCTTTCATCAGTAAATCATTTCTCGGTAAACCACTCACAATGACATCATCAAGCGAAAGTCCAAATGCTTTAGACATTAAATCAGCAAAAAAGTCTGATGTAGCCAAACAATAATGACAATCTGGAACACTGGTTTTCCCATCCAAATAACCGATATTTTTTAATGGCATTCCATGCCATAAATTTATAATTTTCTGTCTTTTTGCATTAACCTTAGGGTAGAAACTATAAATACCATGTGTGAAATATATTACTTGAGCCGAAAGTAAATAATAAAAACCCTTAATAGATTTCTTATCGACTACTTTTACATTATATTCATCTAGCCACAATGGTGTAGATCCATCTTTTGATACTAATATAATTACTTCCATTTTTTTTAAGTGCGGTAAAAGCCCGCGTAACATATCATCATAATCAGGGAAACTTAAATATACTATTCTATTTCTAATACCACTAGTTACTATCAAAATACTTTTTAAAAAGAAAGATATTAGTTTATTCATGAATTTTATTTACCTTTATTTTGGCATGTTTATAATATTTAAAAAATGATGATATACGAATAAGACAAACAAGGCTTTCAGTCATCAATAAACAGCAAACCACATTAAAAGCATTAACTAAATTTAAACCATATAAAACTGTAAGTAATGAAATATGAAAAAAACTACCAATCATTACTGATATATTTGCTATTTTGATCTTATCAAGCAAGGCAAAGGCTGGATAACCAAAACTCATGGACAGGAATGTTATTGGCACAATTATCATGAATACAGAAAAAACATCAGATGCAGATGTGAATTCTTCACCAAAAATCAATAGTAATAACCCTGATGAAAAATAAATACACAATAAACTTACCAACATTATTAGAAAAAACATTGAAAATACGAGTTTGAAAAAAAACTTATAATCTTTATTTTTAACCAAATATGGATAAAGAGCGGATATTATTGGTAATGTAGCGCTTTGTGCAGCCTGAAATAATTTTTCACTACTTCCATAATAACCTGCTTGAAGCTTTCCAGAGAAAGAGCCTACAATAAAGACGCTTGCTGAGGTATAAATCGTTACTGCTGCGCGTGAAATAAAGAAAGGAAAGCTAGATTTAACTTGAAAAAAAACTTCAGAAACACTGACTTTATAAAAACTGTAACCTTGCTTAAATACTAATAAAAATGATACAACACCTCCAAGTAAACTACTTAGACCTAAAGATAAAATAACATCATTTACATCATTTTCATTACTCACAAGAACAAACACCATTATCAAGTAAATTAGTTTACTGCTCATAATAGCGTATGTCATGAGTTTCATTTTTTCTATACCTTGAAAAAGGTATATAGCTTGTAACGACTGCCCTAGTAAAGTCAAAAATATATAAAAAATCAATTCATTATTTAAATGAATAATTTCAATAGTATCTTTTAATGACACAAGAACGACTGTTACAAATAAAACCAAACTCAGCCTGACACATAAAACACTAGTAATTATTTTATTGACTTTTATTTTATCACTTATATTCTTTGCAATATAAGGCACAGCTGAATTATTAAAACCGTAATCTATAACTAAATTTAATATCCCACACAAAGATAAAATAATGGCAACATAACCAAAACCTTCAATACCTAAAACTCTTCCCAAGTAAGGAAGTACTAACAAGGGAGCTATATAATTTGAAAATTGTAATATTACTAATGAAAATATATTTTTAAAAAGATTAATTCTATTTTTATTAAGTATAATTTTTTTAGAAAAAAAACGCATCATTCAAAATCAGACCTAATCTCTAATTCATTTTTTCTATAAAAAACAATATCACCAGATTTATATTTACCCTTAATAGAATCCTTAATAGGTTGAATACCTTCACTTAGAGTCATAACATTAGGGTTGTTTATTTTTAAACCGTTTCTTATTTTTGTATCTATTGCACCTGGACATAATGTTATTATGTTAAAACCCTCTTTTAACATACCTGATGATAGTTTCATCACTCCAGCTTTAGCAGCACAATATGAAGTCCAATCTGAATATGATGCATAAGCTGCAGTTGATGATATATTTAAAATAACAACATTTTTATTTTTCTCTATACCAAACCGAGATATTAAATAGGTACCAATTAAATTAACTTCAATATCTCTAATCCATTTCTCTGGCTCAGAATCTAAAAAATTTGATGAGTAAAGTGTTCCTGCAGCATTAACTATTATATCAAATTCATTATTGCGAAAATAACTTGATACTGATTCTATAGATGATACGTTAAGCTCATTTTTATCGGGTAAACTGATATCATATGAATCAGATAAATCATGATATAGGCCTTTAGCTAAATCACCATTACCACCAGTAATTAATATTTTTAATTTATTTTGGTTCGGGGATAGGGTGCTCATCACTATTCCTTATTAAAGCTGAGTATTGATCATGTATTTTTTCTTTTAAATTAGTCGAACTAACTCCCATCCCATAAGGCATATAAAAAACTTCAACTCCAAGATCTTTCAAGTAATCATATTTTCCATACCAGTCATCACCAATTACAAATCTAGTAATATTTAGTTTTTTTACCGTTTCTGTATGCTCTAAAACATGTTGAGGAATAACCAAATCAGGATATTTCAACCCTTCAACTATTGCAATTCTCTCTTCAAATGGAACTGCAGGTGGTTTTTTATAGCTACATACTAATTCGTCTGTACTAACACCCACGATCAATACATCACCTAAACCTCGGCCGTATTTAATCATTTTCAAGTGATTACTATGAAACAAATCGAAAGTACCTGATACGTATACTATTTCTTGTTTATTGGTTTCACTAGACATTTTCTTCCCTTAGAAATATAAACCGGATAATGATAAACAAAGCAGAAATGAACCCTCCCAGAATTAAACCTATAAGCACAATGATTATACGTCTTGGCTTATCCTTGGAAACAGAACGTTCAGGCTGGTCCAAATAACGATAAGCTGAAAACTTCACATCTTTATTAATTTCTAATTGGTCTATCTGCTCTAACTTAGAACTTAATTGCTCAAGTCTTGGTTCGATTACGCTTAAGTTTTTCACTTTACTTAATGCATTTACTTTCGCTGTTAAGGCATCAGAGCCAAGATTAATCGCAAAAATCTCTTTATCACCAAAGTTTTGCAGTGGTTTATTCACCCCTGCAGCTTGAGCAATATTTAAAGCGTATTCACTGCGCTCTTTTTCAACTAACAAACGCTGCTCAGCTTGCTTAGTTAGCATAATTGATTGCTGTTTTAGCTCGTTCTTTTTAGAACTAATTGTTGCTGCAAGGTTGTTGAGTGCTTTTTGATGCACTTTAGTATCAACAAAAGCAATGTAGTTATTTAACAGCTCAAAACTATCTTGTGAGGTTTCTGCACTTACGGTGATCACATACGGACCATCAACTCTTTTAGCATCTTCAGGTTTAATCGATAAGAACTTATACCAATCACTGTAAAGCTTGCGTAAAGCACCTTCGTCTTCTGGGTTATCTAAGTCTGCTTTATCTTTTTTAAATATTGCCGAAGTTTCTAAAAAAGCTTTTTTATTGCTAGATGAGTTAAATTCATCGATAAATAAATCGTACAGTTTTCTTGCATCAGTTAGCCCATCAAGCGCCTTACTGACCAACACTGTGCCGTCTTCTTGGTAAACATCAAAAATAGGCTGAAACAGAACAACTTGGTTTTGATATTCACTGTAGTCGCTTACTTGCGGCTCAGCAATCTTAGCCGTTGACGACCACTGCTCTTTTGCCATTAATGCATAAACAATTGCCAAGGCAGTACAAACAAAAGTACAAGCAATAATTATCCATTTGCCTTTCCATAACGCAGCAAACAACTCACGAAGGTCGATTTCATCATCTTGCGGTTGCGGATAGTAGTACTGGGGTGGCATTTGGGGTTGCTGCGCTGCATGGTGCGATGGCGATGGTGGCTGGCTCACTGAGAACTCCTGAAAATTGACACGCTACCGCCCTAAGGTTAAACGCATCCTCAAGGCGTATCTCTAAAAAGAAAGTAAAAATTTGCGCGGATTCTACCACTAACTAGGGTTCTGCGCGAGCGCACCTAGGACAAATCTTAGTCAATATAGCATTCTTATTTATGACACATGACCCACAATTCGCAATAACAAAGGATAACTTGATCGAAAACAAAACGCTCTATCCAGATTTCCTAACCCAAAGCTCTTAGTATTCATGAAAATCAGCAGGTTAAACTTTATTAATAAGGCTTACTTATGACTACGCGCATGTATCAATTACACGATGAATACCAATATTTTCTTCTCCACCATGGCGGTAAAAATACTGTTACTGGCTCATGCCATGAACTACGTATCGATCAGTATGGCATCTTAATTGATTGTGGGCTGTTTCAAGGTAAAGATTCCGCTTCTGATCCCGTTACCGTACTTAATATTGATTTTGATATTCAACACATTGAAGCCTTACTAATTACCCATACCCATATCGACCACATCGGCCGCCTACCTTGGTTACTCGCCGCTGGTTTTGATAAGCCGATTTATTGCACCAAAGCAACCGCTGCGCTTATTCCAATTATGTTAGAAGATGGCCTAAAACTCCAACTGGGGTTGAATAAGAAGCAGAGATCGTTGATTTTAGAGCGAATTGAAAGGCTGATTGTGCCTGTGGAGTATGGGGAGTGGGGGAACATTAAAGGAAAAGAAGTTCCTAGTTCCTGGTCCCTAGATAAAAAGCAAAAGAGCAAAAAATCGCACTCGTTGCTAGTTCGCTTTCAACCTGCGGGTCATATTCTAGGTTCTGCTTATATCGAAGTTAAACTACCGAATGATGAAATCATTGTGTTCTCTGGTGATTTAGGGCCGAGTAATACGCCACTGCTGCCGGACCCAATCTCACCTAAATCGGTTGATTACTTGGTAATTGAAACCACTTACGGTAACAAACAACACGACGATGTAAGTACTCGCTCACAAAGGTTAGAAAAGATTGTTCAAAAATCATTACAAGATGGCGGCGTGATTTTAATTCCGGCTTTTAGTGTTGGGCGCACGCAAGAGATTTTATTTGATATCGAACGTTTGATTGAACATAGCATTCAAACCAAAACCACTTCCGATGATTTTTGGCAGCAATTGCCTATCATTTTAGATTCTCCACTGGCATTAAAAGTCACCAAAGAATACGAGCGTTTCAAGCAACTGTGGAATGATGAATGTACGGCTCTGGATAAAAGCAAAAATGCTAGGCATCCACTTTCTTTTGATCAATTAATCACGGTTGATAACCATAAAGAGCATACAAGATTGGTTAATCGACTGGCTTCTACTAACGAACCCGCCATCGTGGTCGCTGCTAGCGGAATGTGTAGCGGTGGCCGCATTATGAACTACCTACAAGCCCTCCTCCCTCACACACAAACCGATGTAATTCTCGCCGGCTTTCAAGCTTATGGAACACTTGGCCGCGAACTGCAAGAAGGTGAAAATCATGTTTATATCTCTAATGAGAAGATAAAGGTGGAAGCTGAGGTACATTCAATGTCTGGCTATTCGGCTCATGCGGATCAGACTGATTTACTGCGGTTTATTGAAGGGATTGAAAAATCACCGAAAAAAATATTTTTGATTCATGGGGAGCCAGAGGTGAAAGGTAAATTCAAAGAGTTGCTTAAGGCAAGGTTTACAAGCGACGTTATTGTGTAAATTGAGAATAGATCTTCGATGTCTCTTAGGCTCCTCAAGAATGACGAGTTAATAACAAGCTCAAAAAGGAATGATAGCTCTGTGAAGCCTTTACATTACTGTATAGCCTTACTGAATCCGTCATTTCTGCGAGCTTTATTCCATCCGTCATTCCTGCCGAGCCTTAGCGAGAGCGGGAATCTACTCACCACGCGCTGAATGTAGATCCTCGATGTCGCTTAGGCTCCTCAAGGATGACGGTTAATAACAACCACAAAGGAATGACGACTTGATACAGACCCCCAAAAGAAATGATAGAGCGTTGAATCCGTCATTTCTGCAAGCTCTACTCCATCCGTCATTCCTGCCGAGCCTTAGCGAGAGCGGGAATCTACTCACCACGCGCTGAATGTAGATCCTCGATGTCGCTTAGGCTCCTCAAGGATGACGGTTAATAACAACCACAAAGGAATGACGACTTGATACAGACCTCAAAAAGAAATGACGGCTTAATGCAAACCATAAAGGAAAATCAATGATGAACCAGCCTTGTGTGTACATCCTTTCATCCAATAATAAACAATCGTTATATATTGGTGTCACCAGTCAACTAAAACAGCGTGTATGGCAGCATAAAAACAAACAAGTCAATGGGTTTTCATATAGATATAACACTATCAATCTAGTTTATTACGAAATTCATAATGTAATGGAGTCAGCAATTTCAAGGGAGAAACAATTAAAACATTGGAAAAGACAATGGAAAAGCAACCTAATTACAGAACACAATAAGGAATGGGTTGATTTATACAATCAACTGTAAGTGCCTTACTACCTATAGGAGATCCTGAGCTACACTCGTGCCTCGCTATTCAGGATGACGCATATGTTTAGTATTAGTGATGAAAAAACCGTCCTCGGCTCCCGACTATTGAAGTTCGCTTTTATTTCCTCTCTCAACTTATCTTCTGATATACTTTGCCCTGTCTTTTGAATTCTTTAGGAAGTAAATATGATTATCGTTACTGGCGGCGCTGGCATGATTGGCAGCAATATTGTTAAAGCATTAAATGAAGCTGGTTATAACGACATATTAGTAGTCGACAACCTAAAAAACGGTAAGAAGTTCGTTAATTTAGTCGACTTAGATATCACCGATTACATGGATCGTGATGACTTCTTAACGCAAATCATGGCTGGCGATGATTTCGGTCCGATTGAAGCGGTTTTCCACGAAGGTGCGTGCTCTGCGACGACTGAGTGGGATGGCAAATACATGATGCTCAACAACTACGAGTATTCTAAAGAGTTGCTGCATTACTGTGTTGATCGTCAAATTCCATTCCTTTACGCCTCTTCAGCTGCAACCTACGGAGCACAAGACCAAGAGTTCATCGAAGAGCGTGAATATGAAGGCGCGCTGAATGTTTACGGTTATTCAAAACAACAATTTGATAACTACGTGCGTCGTCTATGGGCAGATGCCGAGGCGCACGGTGAAAAGCTTTCTCAAATTACCGGCTTCCGTTACTTCAATGTTTACGGCCCTCGCGAGCAACACAAAGGCAGCATGGCTTCAGTGGCGTTCCACTTAAACAACCAATTACTTGCGGGCGAAAATGCAAAATTGTTTGAAGGCAGCGATGAGTTCAAACGTGATTTCATCTACGTTGGCGATGTATGTAAAGTGAACCTTTGGTTTATGGAACATGGCGTGTCCGGCATTTTCAACTGTGGTACCGGCAAAGCGGAACCTTTCCGTGCAGTTGCTGAAGCGGTAGTGAAACATCACGGTAAAGGCACGATTGAATCCATCCCATTCCCTGAGCATTTAAAAGGCGCTTACCAAGAATACACCCAAGCGAACCTAAACAAACTTCGCGCCGCAGGTTGCGATGTTGAATTTAAAACCGTTGCGCAAGGTGTCGCTGAGTATTTGGCTGAGATTAATAAGTAAGCCGAAATAAAACACTGTCATTCCATACATGAGCCTAAGCGAAGAAGATACAGAATCTCCTACCACGTGTTAAGAATTAAACTGTAGGGGATCCTGAACTGCGCTCCTACGTCGCTTTTCAGCGATGACAGATTAACACTTTAAAATAGCCTTCATATTATAGATAAGTTGATAGAGTATTTATGACCCAGCAACGTAATGACTTTGATGAGAAAGCGTATAACCCAACTTTTGAATGGTCGTTTCTGGCTCCTAAATATTGGGGAACTTGGGTTGCACTACTCTTTGCCTGTCTGTTCGCATTTTTACCTCGCGCAGCAAAGCTTAGTTTATCGAAATTTGTTGCCAAACAAGCTATAAAACTAAAGTCAGGGGCGACTCATCGCGCTCGCGTGAACTTACTATTATGCTTCCCAGAAAAAACCGAATCAGAACGCGAAGCTATCCTATATAACCTATATGTAACTGCTTCTATGTTCATGCTCACCTTCCCTTTATTAACTCTACGCAGTAAACATTGGTTGGAGAAAAACACGTCCATTCGAGGCTTTGAGCACCTTCAAAACGTACTCGACAATGATGAAAACGTCATTTTATTAGTACCACACACTTGGTCAATTGATATTCCCGCAGTATTACTTGCCTCTCGAGGATTACCGGTTTCCGCTATGGCCAAAGGTCAAAAGAATAAAGTTGCTGACTGGTTAATGCATAAACAACGTGTTCAATACGGTGGTCGTGTGTATGACCGAAGTGTAGGAATCAAACCTTTTATCAAGTCAGTACGTAAAGATAAATACCTAGGTTACTATCTACCCGATGAAGATCTTGGCCGAGAACATAGTGTTTTTGTTGATTTCTTTGCCACTCAAAAAGCTACGATTTCAGGGTTAGGTCGTTTATCCAAACTCAGCCAAGCGAAGATCGTTCCTCTGTTTGCTATGATCAACACAGAGACAGGCCAGTTCGAATTAGATTTCTACCCTGCTCTGCCGTTCCCTACGGGCGATGAGCATCAAGATGCTAGGATGATGAATGAATGTATTGAACATTATGTTTCTGAGAAACCTGAACAATATATGTGGATTTTGCGTTTATTGAAGACAAGACCTGAAATAGAACTCAACATTTATAAAAACAAGAATATAAACTAATATGACTTACTACTCTCTGGCCCAAAAAAATGAATTTTCTCAGAAAACAAACAATTTCATGCTTATTGTTTGCTTATTATATGCTACCTGTACAAATCTCATTCCTTTTTTAGGTAGAGCTGCTGAAGTAATCCTATTATTAAGTTTCATATTAATACTAAAAAGAACAAACTATAAATTTATTAACGACCGATTATTTTTTATATTATTGGCCAGTATATTAATAACAATTATAACATGGATAAATATAAAAATAACATATCCAGAATTATCATCTAACATTCCTGACATAAGGTATTTTTCTAGGCTTCTTCTCTTTATCCCTATAGGTTATTGGCTACAAGGAAAGGAAAAAAACATCATCTTAATATGGTCTGCTTTTATACTTTCCACCTTCATTTCAACCTTCACAAGAGGGGGGGGGATTTCAGAATGGCAATCGGGACTATCAGGAACGAGAGTGGACTTTGGGATAATAAATGCTCAACACACTGCACTTATAATGGCAACAATACTTATCATGGCCATACTTTATATCCCCTCAATTGTAAACAATAGACATAAAAACAGCATTACAACCCAAGCATCCAAAGGGGTAATCGTATTCATTACAATTATCTTATCCATTGCAGGTCTAATTATATCTCAAACAAGAGGAGTATGGTTAGCTGTTATTATATCAACATTAATAACTACATTTTTATTCATAACAAAAGTAAACTTTAGGTTTAACTTTAAATTTAAAGTTAAATACATTTTATTTTTTTTCATAATAACAATACCTATTGTACTAGTAGGTTATAAATATGAAAACAAAATAGAACCTATTATATCAGAAAGAGTAAAAAATGAAGATTACGTGGTATTCAAAGCTCTTGATACTGGTATTGATAATCTTCCATATACAAGCATAGGGATACGATTACATAGTTGGAATGAAGCATTAAAATGGATAAAAGAAAAACCAATATTAGGTTGGGGTGAAAATGCTAAAAAAGAAATCATGTCAAAATCGAATTTTCCTCAATGGATTAAAGACAGATATAGACACTTGCATAACTTTTATTTAGAAACAACCTCGTCATATGGATTTATAGGCTTGTGGATATTGTTATACATATATTACTTTTTACTTAAAAGTGTCAACTATCTATCGATAGAAAATAAGATTCCTCCTTACATCACTTGGGTTACATATGTGTTTTTTATCGTTTTATTTATCGCCAATTTCTTTGAATCTTACAATTCAATGTGGTCAGGAAAGTTGGTCTCAAACTTGATATTTTCAGCGAGTTATAGCTACCTTTTATTTGGAAAAAAAGAATGAAATACATTTTATACAGAAAAAATATATCTTTAAAAAGTGGAACAGGCCAATTAATAAAAATGCAGTCTGATTATTTAAGAAGAAAAAAAATTTCATTTTCCATAATGTGCAAGACAGGTTTCTTTACAACATTATTAAAATTAAAAACAATACCTAGAAAACCTTTAATGAACGATAATAACGAAATAAAAAATAAAAAAAATGGTGACTATATTATTGATCATAGCTTTTCAATAAAAAACTCTGACATTACCTTTATACATAACATACCAAATAAAGAAACCAAAGATGATTATATTAAATGGTTAAAGGAAAGCAACTGTCATATAATATCAAACTCTCAATTTACAAAGTCAAAATTAATAGACTATGGATTCAAAGAAAAACTAATATCTGTTTGCTACCCAGGGTTCAATGAAAAAAATTTCAACGTTGAATTATCAAAAAAAAGTAAAGAATCCGCAAGAATAAAATTAGGGATCCCCTATAAAAATAAAACCATTGGTTTCATTACTTCAGGGGACTTTGAAAAAAGAGGTCTGAAAAGATTCCTGGATATATGTGAAGAACTATCTAAAGAAAGAAATGACTTAAGCTTCTTTATAATGGGTGCAAAACAATTACCTCAAGAATATAATAACCACCCAATAGTTACTTCGGGAAAGTTAATCTATAAACCCAAAAATACCACTCCAGGTTACTGGTTAAGCGCAATTGATATTTTTGTTTACCCTGCACTATTCGAAGAGTTTGGCATGGTTATCCCTGAAGCATTAGCAATGCACATTCCAGTTTTAACAACACGCGATGTGGGTGCATCAGAAATATTACCAGAAAAATATCAAGAATGGCTCCTAGATGAATATAATCTTTCTGGGTTTTGTTACAATATACATAAACTCTTAGATGACCCTGAAAGCTATAAGTTGCTTGTTGATTTATCTGAAGATGCATTACTCTATAATAAAGAAAATTACTCTAAGCGCACAATCGACCTCATAACAGAAATAATAACTAAAGGTAAAGAATGAACATATTAATATTCAGTTCTTACAAAGACTCATGGAATAGCGTTCGCCCTGAAGCAGAAATGTTCATCGAAATGGTGAAACTCGGGCATAACGTCACTATAATGACTCAAGGTTATTCTGAATATGTGCCTCGCTTTAAAAAAAATGGTATCAAAGTCATCAACTGCTACCCAACGAAAAAAATATGTTACAAGTCGATTAAAACATTACGTACTGAATTGTCTTCCTCACATTATGACATCGTCTATGCAATGAACTCCAAAACTATCCCTAATGCAGCTTTTGCTTGTATCGGCTTCAAAAGCACTAAAATGGTGACTTATCGTGGTACAGTCGGTGGATTATACCGTCATGACCCAAGCGCTTATTTAACTCATTTACACCCTCGCGTAAATGGTATTAGTTGTGTTGCACAGGCTGTGACAGACGATGTAAGAAAACGCGTTTGGATGGATCCCAATAATGTAGTTACAATCTATAAAGGCCATGATCTTTCTTGGTACCAGGCCCAAGCTATTTCACGCTCGGATCTTAACCTCCCTAATGATGCTATTGTCGCCACCTGTATTGCTAATGCCCGTCCGAGCAAAGGCGTTCATGTATTATTAGATAGCGCTTCCAAGTTAAGCGATATAGAGCAATTACATATTCTTTTAATTGGTCGCGATATGGATACTGAAGCCAACCTTGCTCTTGCTAAAGCTAGCGGGATGGAAGAACGAATTCACTTCCTCGGTTATAGAAAAGATGTTCCTGAAATTCTCGCCACTAGCGATATGCAAATTCAACCTTCAGTCAGTGGAGAGGGTTTACCTAAGACTATTATCGAAGCAATGGCAATGGCCGTTCCTTCGATTGTTACCACAACTGGTGGCGGTAAAGAGCTACTAATTGATGGTGAGTCTGGCTTTGTGGTGCCAGTAAATAACAGTCAAGCGATTGCTGAAAAAATGCGAACATTATGCCATTCTCAACAAACAAGAAAATCAATGGGTTTATTAGCACAACAACGTGTATTAGATGAGTTCTCCGTTCATAATACAGCTAAGCAACATATAGATTTTTTTGAACATCTGCTGGCTCAATAGGAACCTATTATGAAAATTCTAATCATCGGTCCATCTTGGGTTGGCGATATGGTGATGTCACAATCTCTCTATATCACGTTAAAGCAACAGTACCCTGAAGCCTTGATTGATGTACTTGCTCCCGCATGGTGTAAGCCAATCCTAGAACGAATGCCTCAAGTTCATCAAGCCATTGAAATGCCTCTTGGTCATGGTGACTTTAATTTTTTAGGCCGTCGCGCCCTAGGAAAAGAGCTTAAACATCAAGATTATACTCATGCTTTCGTTTTACCGAATTCAGCTAAATCTGCCTTAATTCCTTGGTTTGCAGGGATCCCAGTCCGTACTGGCTGGAAAGGTGAAATGCGTTATGGCTTGCTAACCGACCTAAGAAGTAATAAAAAAGATTTTCAGTACATGATCGAGCGTTATGTGGCGCTTGCTCACCCTAAAGCAGAAATGATCAATTCATCTTCTCTACCCGGGCTTGAACATTTACCTAAACCTAAGTTGTATATTGATTCATTGTGCCAACAACATACCATTGAAAAATTTGAACTAAACCAAGATAGAATCGTAATTGGTTTATGTCCGGGGGCAGAATTTGGCCCAGCAAAACAATGGCCCGTTGAACACTATGCCGCTGTAGCAGAAAAAATGATTCAAGATGGTAAGCAAGTCTGGTTATTTGGTTCCCCTAAAGATCAATCAATTACAGAGGCTATAAAACAAACTATTAGTGCTGAGAATCAGCATTACATTTTTGACTTATCAGGAAAAACGAGCCTAATTGAAGCCGTTGATTTACTTGGGGCTTGCGAAACAGTAATCAGTAATGACTCTGGTTTAATGCACGTTGCAGCAGCAGTAGGTTGCCAGGTGATTGGTGTTTATGGCTCAACATCACCACAATACACGCCACCTTTGGCTGATAAAGTGGCAATTGTTCATACTGATATTGAATGCCGTCCATGTTTTAAACGTGAATGTCCATTAAAACACTTAAAATGCTTAAAAGATCTCGCGCCGGAACAAGTTCTGAATGCTTACCGTAGCTTATAGGATAAAATAAACATGATCCGATACGTCTACACTTTTTTATTAATCCTAGTCGCTCCTTTTTTGCTATTTGGGTTATATAAGAAAAAATCGGGAAAACCTTCATTTGGACCTCGTTGGAAGGAGCATTTTGGGCGAACACCACCACTCAAAGATCAATCCACCGCACCTATCTGGGTTCATACCGTTTCGGTTGGTGAAACGATCGCAGCTACGCCCTTTATCAAGCAATTAAAAGAGAAGTATCCAGATACACCTATAGTGATCACGACCACAACAAGTACTGGAGCTGAACAAGCTGAAAAGCTTAACGACATTGCTGAGCATCGTTATATGCCGTTGGATTTACCTTTCGCGATTAAAGGATTCCTGCGTTCTATTCAACCTAAAATGATGCTTATTATGGAAACGGAACTGTGGCCGAACACTATTCATTATGTCGCCAAGTCAAACACTCCTATTACTGTGATTAATGCTCGCTTATCGCAACGCTCCGCTGAACGTTATGCGAAATTCCCATCAGTATTCAAACTATTATCAAATGGCATTACTCGTATATTGTGCCAGCATCAATCTGATGCCGATCGATTTAAACAGTTAGGAGTACCACCAGAAAAGCTTGCAGTCACAGGCAGTTTAAAGTTTGATATCATCATTCCCCCAGCAACGATTGAAGCAGGTCATCAATTAAGAGAGCAGCTTGGCACGGAAAGATCTGTCTGGATAGCAGCTAGCACTCATAATGGGGAAGATGAGCAAGTTTTAGCGGCCCATCAAACATTATTAAAAACTCATCCCAATGCGTTATTAATTTTAGTTCCTCGTCATCCAGAACGATTTAATGATGTGTATCAGCTATCAAACACATTAGGATTTAACACAGCAAAGCGTACACAGCCTCAATCTGATTTCTCTCAAGTACAAGTCTACTTAGGCGATACAATGGGCGAAATGCTAATTTTAATGCAAGCCGCAGATGTCTGTTTCATGGGTGGAAGCTTGTTGGGTGATAAGGTTGGAGGGCATAATCTATTAGAACCAGCAGCGGTTGGGCTACCTTGCCTAATCGGTTCCTCTTATTACAATTTTACTGATATCACGAATCAGTTAACCGAGGTTAAAGCAGCTTTTGTTTGTCAAAATTCTCATGAGATAGCAATGCACTTAACATCTCTTTTTTCATCTGAAGGGCAAAGATTAAATTGCAAAAACAATGCATTCACTGTTCTTCAGCGTAATCAAGGTGCAGTGCAAAAAACAGTATCCAATATCAAATTATTTTAATGCTCAATAACTAAGTTATTTGTTGATACCCAGACAACAAAGCTTTCCAATCTTTCTCCTCCCAATCAATCTGCCTTTTCACTAGCTCTTTTTTGAAAGATCGTAATAAACGGTCTAAGTTTGACTTCTGCCACACGCTGAAATTGGTCTCCCTCAGATAGGGCTCAATATGGCACTTATCAAAATCAATGATCCACACGTTATTATCTTTATCTAACAATATATTATGAATGTTGAGATCGGTATGGTTTACATTGGCTTGGTGTAATTTTCGAACCTGCTCACCAATTAATTGGTAAGTATCTAAGTCTAAAGAGCGCTGCTGTAAAATACCAACCAAATCTTGAGCACCTTCAATTTTTTGCGTCAAAATATCAGCTTGATAACAAAAAGTTCGTTTAACGGAACGAGCGGCAATCGGTCTAGGTACATTCACACCGGCTTTAACCAAATGCTGTAAAAGCTGAAACTCTTCACAACTGCGAGTATTATGCCATTGACTAAACCAATAATGATCTTTGATTAGCTTGCCAAATAACCCACCACGTCGATAATGACGTAAAGCCGCTGGTAATTGTTCTGTTTGCACAAACCACGTCGTACCACGGCCTTGTGCCGAACCTAGCACTTTATTTTGCTTATGCCAAAAATCAGGATCGAACGCCTGCTCAACTAGAGACTCGCTAATTAAAGAATCATCAAACCAGATGACTTGTTTGTGTGTTGTGAGTGTTTTCATAGCAATAGAATACCGTGTCTCGTGTCTCGTGTCTCGTGTCTCGTGTCTCGTG
>NZ_KE384568.1:81737-175666 GCF_000426765.1 Vibrio litoralis DSM 17657
CGTGTCTCGTGTCTCGTGTCTCGTGTCTCGTGTCTCGTGAGGGAGTTTGGTTTTCTTATGCCATATATCAAACTAAATATCGTGCTTTCTCTCAACACGAAGCGAAGCGCTCACGTAACTCGTAACAATGCACTTTTTTCTACTGCACCATTCCCCTATAATCAAAGCAACTTTTTCCAATGTGAAACCTTTATGCCCTTATTTACTTCTGCCCCCAAATCTCTGTGCTTTTTACGCTTATCCGCTATTGGTGATGTATGCCATGCGGTCGCGGCAGTACAAGCAGTTCAAAGGCACTGGCCTGAAACAAAAATTACCTGGATTATAGGTAAAGTAGAAGCCCAATTACTTGAAGGGTTAGAAGGCATTGAGTTTATCATTTTTGATAAGAAAGCGGGTTATGCCGGCATGAAGTCGGTTTGGAAACAACTGAGTGGCCGTCGCTTCGATGCTCTTGTGCATATGCAACTCGCATTACGCGCTAGCCTTCTCACACTCGGTATAAAAGCCAAATACAAAGTGGGTTTTAACAAGCTACGCGCCAAAGAAGGCCAATGGCTATTCACCAATAAAAGAATTGATGATGTTAAATCACAACATGTTTTAGATAGCTTTTTATCATTTGTCGAATATTTAGGTATTCCCAAGTCTGAGCCTAAATGGAATATGCCAATTTCACAGTTGGATACTGACTGGATAAATCAACAGATTCCAGCACAGCAAAAAGTTCTCGTTATCAGCCCTGCTGCGAGCAAAGATGAACGAAATTGGCTTACCGAACGATATGCACAATTTGCAGACTATGCCATAGAGCAAGGCTATCAAGTTATACTATGTGGTTCACCGAGTGAGCGAGAGATACAACTTGGCGAAAATATTCGTCAATTTATGAATCATCAAGCCACCAATCTTATTGGTCAAACATCACTTAAACAATTGCTTGCCGTTTTAAACCGTGCCGATGTAGTGCTTGCACCTGACTCTGGCCCTGCTCACATGGCAACGACTCAAGGCACCCCGGTAATTGGTTTATATGCTCACAGCAACCCTAAACGGACCGGACCTTATTTGAGCCTAGATACTACTGTTAGTGTTTATGAGGAATCTATTCTTGCACAACATGGCAAATCAAGTTCAGAGCTACCTTGGGGAGTGCGAGTGAAAGGCTCAGATTTAATGAAAGCCATTACTTTAGAATCCGTCATTGATCAATTTCAAGCACTTACTCACATATAAAAAGGTTGAGGTTTTATGAATGCCCCTACACTGGCCGTTGCATTAATTGTCAAAAATGAAGAACAACATTTAGCTGCTTGTTTAGAGACAGTAAAGGGTTGGGTGGATGAAATTATTATCCTCGACTCAGGTAGTACTGATAAAACTGAAGAGATTGCTCGACAATATACCGATAAATTTTATATCAATATTGAATGGCCTGGCTTTGGGGCACAACGCCGTTTAGCACAAGGCTACATCACTAGCGATTATGTATTATGGTTAGATGCTGATGAACAAGTCACACCTGAACTAAAGAGGCAGATTCAGCAGGTTGTTCAAGAAAATAAAGAAAACTGTGTTTATAAAATTGATCGTCTCAGCACCGCTTTTGGCAAGCAAATTAAACATTCTGGTTGGTCACCCGATTGGGTAACTCGTTTATATAAAACCCAAGATACACAATATAACCAAGCTCTTGTGCATGAAAGTGTCGAAATACCTAGCTCTCACAAAGTAATCACACTTAAAGGTAAACTACTGCACAACACCTTTGATGAATTAAGTCAATATACCCGAAAAACGGCTATGTACATGAAGTCATGGGCTGATCAGCGTGAAGGAAAAAAGAAAAGCTCTCTTTTTTCAGCTATCTCACATGCTTTTTTCCGCTTTATCAAAATGTACTTCATTAAACTCGGTTTTCTAGATGGGCGTCACGGCTTGTTACTAGCAATATTAAGTGCTAATACCACCTTCACACGCTACGCTGATTTATGGCTACGTGATTATCAAAAAAATAAAAAATAAAAAATAAAAATATTTATCATACTTGTAATAATTAAGGGACCAATGATGGTCCCTTATTACCTTTGTGCTTTAGGTTTGTTTTATAATCAGACCTTATAAAACCCTCTATACCACTCCACAAAGTTAGCTACGCCTTGTTTCACTGACATCGATGGTTTATAGCCGGTCATATCAAACAAATCTTGTGTATCAGCGTAAGTGGCATAAACATCACCCGGCTGCATTGGCATGAAGTTTTTCTTTGCTTCTACGCCAAGTGAGCTTTCCAACGCCTCGATAAACTCCATCAGTTTGACGGGGTTACCATTACCGATGTTGTAGATCCTATAAGGCGCAGAACTGGTTGCTGGTGAGCCTGTTTCGACGGTCCAATCGGAATTTTGTTGTGGGATCACGTTTTGAATTCGGATCACGCCTTCAACAATGTCATCAATGTAAGTAAAGTCACGTTGCATATTACCGTTGTTGTAAACATCAATTTGCTTACCTTCGACAATCGCTTTCGTGAATTTAAATAGTGCCATATCTGGGCGTCCCCAAGGGCCATACACGGTAAAGAAACGTAAGCCTGTAGTTGGTACGCCATACAAATGAGAATAGGTGTGCGCCATCAACTCATTCGACTTTTTAGTGGCCGCATACAACGAAATGGGGTGATCAACACTGTCGGCGCTATCAAATGGCATTTTCTGATTTAAACCATAGACTGAACTTGAAGAGGCATACACTAAGTGTTCAATCTTATGATGGCGACAACCTTCTAAGATAGTTAAATGCCCGACTAAATTACTATCAGCATACGCCATTGGGTTATCAATGGAATAACGAACACCGGCTTGTGCAGCTAAATGAATTACCCTTTGAAAGCCTTGCTCAGCAAACAACGCGGCGATGCCTTCACGGTCTGCTAAATCTAGCTCAATAAAGGTAAAGTTTTGATGTTTAGCACGGTTTAAACGTGCGAGCTTCAATTCAACTGAATAGTAGTCATTAAGGTTATCAATACCAACGACTTGATGGCCAGCTTGGCACAAACGCTCTACAACTGCTGAACCAATAAAGCCCGCTGCTCCCGTTACTAAATATTTCATATTAAATTCGACCTATTCATTTGGATGGTCTAATTTTATGCCACTCTATCAATAATGACTACCTACAAAAAAGCTTAAACAATAAATCTATTAATACCGATAGATTTACTTCGCGGGTTTTGAAATACTAGAAGTTACTTCTAACTCAATTTTGTGCCCATAATCGATGAATATTTGCCATGTTAACCTTGCCTCTGGATTCAGCGGTGGAGAAAGACAAACCTTACAATTAATTAAACAACAAGTTCGCGAAGGCTATCAGTTAACTGTGGTTATGAATCCTAAAAGTGATCTTGTTGGTGAGGTTCGTAAGCTTGGCTGTAAAATAGTGCTTGCTAGCCACTTTACTAAAGCTCACAGTAAGAGCATCACTCAAAATTGTGCTCTCATCCATGTCCATGAAGGGCGAGCGATTTACTGGGCACTGATCCAACACTTATTGCACGGTATTCCTTATATTGTCACCCGCCGTATTGATAACCCATTAAAGGATAAATGGCTTTCAAAAATTGCTTACCGTAAAGCTTCTGCATTAATTGGTTTAAGTGCTGAGATTGTTTCTAAGCTACAAGAGTTTCATCCTGTCGATAAAATTCATAAAATTCCAAGCTCTCCTGTTAGTTATTCTGTAGATCAAAGCAAAGTTGAACAAATATGGAATCAGTTTAAGGGAAAGTTTATCGTCATCCATGCGGCTAATATTCTTAAGCATAAAGGTTTTGATGTTACAGTAGCAGCAGCCAAATTACTCGGCGTCAAAAACCCCCGGGTGCAGTTCTTATTATTAGGTGATGGACCTGAGCGCGAAGAGTTAGAGCGACAAACACAAGGGTTAACCAATATATGCTTTATGGGTAAACAAAAAGATATGGGTTCCTGGTTTGCAGCAGCTGACTTATTAGTGCACCCTTCATACTCTGAAGGATTAGGCTCTGTAATTTTAGAAGCTATGGTGGCAGGTTTACCAGTTATTGGTAGCAATGCTGGTGGTATTCCAGACATTATTGAACATGGTGTATCAGGTCTATTATGTGAAGCAGGCGATGGTAAACAGCTAGCACAACAAATCGATCAACTAGAAAATGACAAAACATTACGACGTAAGCTTCAAGCTGGTGGTAAAGAAAAACTCAAACAGTTCGATATTGCTTACACAGCATCTCTATATAAAGATCTTTACACCCAAATAGCGAGCAAATCTGTATGACTAAGCTAACAACTCCTGCCATTTACCCTGGAACTTTTGATCCTATTACTAACGGTCACTTTGATTTAATCAAACGTAGTGCTCGCTTGTTTGATAGTGTGGTGGTTGCGGTTGCGGAAAGCCCAAGTAAAAAGACCATGTTTAGCCTACAAGAGAGGGTTGATATGGTGAAAGAGGTGACTAAGGATCTGGATAATGTCATAGCAGTGGGCTTTTCTGGTTTGTTGGTGGATTTCGCAAAGCAACAACAGACTACGATTTTGATCCGCGGCTTACGCACGACAGTCGATTATGAATACGAATTCGGCTTAACCAGCATGTACCGCAAGTTAATGCCAGAGCTAGAAAGTGTTTTCCTTACCCCAACCGAAGAGTTTGCGTTCCTGTCTTCGACTATTGTTCGTGAAGTGGCGATTCATGGCGGGAATGTTGATCAGTTTTTGCATCCGTATGTAGTGGAGAAGGTTAAAGCAAGAACGTGACTCGTTTATCGGGCACTTCGCTGCTCGTGGCTAGAAAAAGATAAGAGCATTCTGCCGAGCCTAAACGAGATAGGGAATCTAATCACCACGCGCTGTATATAGATCCTCGATGTCGCTAAGGCTCCTCAAGGATGACGCCTAACTTTTAGTATTCGCTGTTACACTCTCCCCATAATACGAAACTCGCAACCATCTTCTAATATTTTCAGCTCCCTAGCGCAATGCCCCCACCTCTAGGCTCAGCTCTTCCAAGTTACGAGTAACGAAGTGCCCTAGAAACGAGTTACGAAAACGCTTTCCCCTGACACCCTTCACAATAAAAACTATTCCTCTGCCCGATTTTTTCTTCTTGAATCAATTCACTACAAACAGGGCAAGGCTTGCCGGCTTTTCCATATACCAATAGCTCTTGAGTAAAGTAACCGGGCTTACCATCCGCCTGATTAAAGTCTTTTAATGTGGTACCACCTTGAGTGATCGCTCTTGCTAGCACTTTTCTTATTTCATCAACCAACGAGGTTATTTGCTCGAGCGTCAATTGATTGGCGAGTGTTTTAGGGTGTATTCTGGCACCAAATAGCGACTCACTGGCGTAGATATTACCTACCCCAACCACCACTTTGTTATCCATGATGAATTGCTTCGTTACCACTTTACGCTTCTGGGCTTTCTCAAATAAGTACTGCGCATTGAAGTCATCGGTTAAAGGCTCAGGGCCAAGGTGACTCATTACATCGTGATCTGTACCAGTTTCACACCACAACCAGGCCCCGAAGCGACGAGGATCATGATAACGCAGCACTTTACCATTGGTTAAGATAAGATCGACATGATCGTGCTTGTTGGGTTCGCTCCATTGATCAAGCACTCGCAAGTTGCCCGACATGCCTAAGTGGATAATTGCCGTTCCGCTATTGGTTTCGATTAATAAGTATTTTGCCCGACGTCGAATAGCACGAATCACTTGCCCTTGAAGTAATAATATTTCTTCTGGTACGGGCCAGCGTAGTTTCGGCTGTCTAACGTCAATTTTTTGAATAGTTTGGCCGAGAAGGTGTGGGGTGATCCCCATTCGGCTGACTTCAACTTCGGGTAGTTCGGGCATGATATATCCGGGTAAATAGTTCCTGGTTCCTAGTCCCTAGAAAAAGATAAGAGACCACCTAATCGTTGAAAGTGCATTAAAGCTGATATCAAGTCAAGGCTTTAGGAGTGAATGAGAAAGTTCCTAGTATCTAGTTCCTGGTCCCTAGGAAGAGCAAATTGCGATCGCTTTGGGGTTTTATACACTACACACCATCTACAGAAATCAAATACTCCCCCGAAGCTGCAAGACCGTCATCCTGGACAAGTGAGGGACGAGCGCGATTCAGGATCTCCAACAGCAAATGAATGACCCAATCACATTAAGGAGATCCTGAACTACGCTCCTTCGTCGCTATTCAGGATGACGCCAAGGTTTAGTAATCGCTTTTGCACAAAACACGCCGCCATCTTTTCTAAACACAACAACAGACAGAATTGTTTAATGATTACAAAGCTTCAGCGTGTGACTCTAGGGACTAGGAACCAGCAACTAGAAACCTTCTTTCAAACGAAAAAAAACCCAGCCTACCGAAGTAGTCTGGGTTTTCAATTTCTAAAGAGGAAAACCAATTACTTGATTTTAGCTTCTTTGTACATAACGTGCTGGCGAACTACTGGATCAAATTTCTTGATCTCAAATTTGCCTGGCATGTTACGTTTGTTTTTGTCAGTTGTGTAGAAGTGACCTGTTCCAGCAGATGATACTAGACGGATTTTCTCACGAATGCCTTTAGCCATTGTTCAATTCCTCTTATACGTTCTCGCCACGAGCACGGATATCAACAAGAACAGCATCGATGCCTTTCTTATCAATAATACGCATACCCTTAGCAGTTAGACGTAGTTTAACAAAGCGTTTTTCGCTTTCGACCCAAAAACGGTGAGTTTGTAGGTTCGGCAGAAAACGACGCTTGGTAGCATTTCGTGCGTGTGAACGGTTGTTACCCGTTACAGGACGCTTACCAGTTACTTGGCATACTCGGGACATGAATGTCTTCTCCAAATCGTTTCAGCTCGATATCACCTTGGGGCAAAAACCGCTATGGAAAAACCATACCAAGGCTATCAAAGGTCGCGCATTATACTAACTTGACATGCATTGCTCAAGAGCTGTGCGGATCCTTTTTAGGAAAAACACGATCTTTTTTTGAACAGAGCAGTTTTTAAACGTTTTTTTTGCACAAGAACACAGAGCTGAATAAGGTTCTATAAAATTAGTGCGCGGATTGTAGCAGATTTTCGGCAAAAGCTAAGTGATTTTTTTAATAAAAGAGTAATCGTCGCTCGGAATCTCGTTGCTCGTTACTCGAAAAAAAAAAAAGCGATAAGAAACAAAGTCATATCTCGTAAAGAATTTTCATCTTTAACCTATTTTCATCTTAATCACTCTAGAACTAATAAGACCAGCTAGCATCTTAGAAATATCACGTACGAGTAGTTCATACTCATCTGCCACCTCATCATCAAGATATCCAAATTCACGAGCAAGCATTAATTGAGTTAAAACTTCTCCTGCCGAGCCTTTGGCAATGTAAAGAAACCTAATGGATTCTTTTAATGTTTGCCGCTCTTCTCCTTCCGCGATATTCGATACTATGGACACAGTGGCTCTGCGAATTTGATCTTTTAAACCGTAATCTTTCCATTTCTCTGATTGTTTATAAATTTTCTTGGTAAGGTCAAAACTAAATTGCCATACCCTTAGTTTTTCATACCGCATAATCGCCCCATCAATTAGTTAATTGAGATTCCCTAGTGTCTTTTCCGAAATACGAGAAGCGAAGCGCCCTAGTCACGAGCTACGCGCGCTCACATCCACCCCCTTTCCGCAAACGACACCACTTCCCCATCACCGATGACAAAATGATCGAGTATTCGTATATCCACCAATCCCATTGCTTCAACTAAACGACGCGTTATTCTTCGGTCGGCATCGCTCGGCTCGGCAACTCCGGATGGATGGTTGTGGGCGAGTATTAAAGCGGCAGCGTTGTGGTGCATGGCTCGTTTGACGACTTCTCTTGGGTACACAGATGCTGCATCAATCGTACCTTCAAACATGACTTCATCGCTGATCACACGGTTCTGATTATCTAAAAATAAGACGTAGAAGGCTTCTCGATGACGGTCTCGCAGTACACTACTAAGATAATGTTTAGTGTGTTCAGGGCTGGTTAACGCATCGCCACGTTTGATGGTTTCAGCTAAATAACGCTTGGTCATCTCAACCACCGCTTGCAGCTGAGCGAATTTGGCACTACCTAGTCCTTTATGGGAGCAGAATTGTTGTTGTGAAGAAGAAAGCAGCGCACGTAGTGAACCAAACTCTTTTAATAAATAGTCAGCGAGTTCTATCGCGTTCATACCTTGTAGGCCGGTACGTAAAAAAATCGCTAATAATTCCGCATCCGATAACGATTGGGGGCCTCGTGCCAGCAACTTTTCACGAGGCCGAGATTCTTCAGGTAGCAGTTTTAAAGACATGATTAAGGCTTATATTGAGTAAAACTCGATAACAGCAAGCTTTCTCTCATCACTCAAATAGATAAAACGAAAAAACCGATAAGATCTTAACAATGGGGGAACTAAAAACAGGTTACAATCAAAATGTTAATTGCCTCGAAGTTACCTAAAACACGTTTATCGATGCTGAATTATTCTCAATTTATAAACTTATGGTAACTTATGGCTATCGACTTCATGGTGACATTCCCTTTTAGCGCTTTCTAGCAAGCAAATTAAGAAAGCAAAAGGACGTAAATTGTGTCAATTGAAGCCTAACTTCATTTAAATCAGGTACGGTTATTGTGATTGAACAAAGCTTGGCAGGGAAAAAAATCCTATTGGGTATCAGTGGCGGTATTGCGGCTTACAAATGTGCTGACCTCACCCGTCGTCTTATTGAACGTGGTGCACAGATTCAAGTGGTGATGACGCCGGCGGCCAAAGAATTTATTACGCCACTCACCATGCAAGCCGTTTCAGGGCGTTCTGTATCTGATAGCTTGTTAGATCCCGCGGCTGAAGCTTCAATGGGCCACATCGAGTTAGCCAAGTGGGCCGATTTGATTTTACTCGCCCCCGCTACCGCCGATTTAATTGCCAGAATGCGTGCTGGGATGGGCAATGATTTACTCACTACCTTGATTCTGGCCTCTAACGCTCCGATAGCGGTGGCTCCAGCGATGAACCAACAAATGTATGCCAATGCTGCCACCCAAGACAATCTATCCGCTTTAACTCAACGTGGCATGATGATTTGGGGTCCAGCAGCAGGACAACAAGCTTGTGGTGATGTAGGTTATGGTCGAATGCTTGAACCGATGGAACTTGTCGCCCATTGTGAGGCTTTCTTTGGCCCTAAACCGCTACAAAACATTAAGTTCGTGATTACCGCAGGTCCGACTCGCGAAGCCATCGATCCAGTTCGTTATATTTCCAATCATAGTTCTGGCAAAATGGGCTTTGCGATTGCAGAAGCCGCCGCCAACATGGGCGCAGAAGTGACATTAATCAGTGGCCCTGTTTCATTAGCGACACCAGCTAACGTCACCCGTATTGATGTTGAAAGCGCAGAGCAAATGCACCAGGCGGCGATGGAACATGCGGTTACCAGTGATATTTTCATCAGCTGTGCGGCTGTGGCCGATTATCGACCAAGTAACGTCGCGGAGCAGAAAATCAAAAAAACCTCCGATAACGATCACATGCAGATCAACATGGTGAAAAACCCGGATATCGTAGCCTCGGTTGCCGCGCTAACAAAACAGCGCCCATTTACTGTAGGCTTTGCCGCTGAAACTCAAGATGTCGAACAATATGCTCGCGGCAAACTGAAAAAGAAAAATTTAGATCTCATCTGCGCCAATGATGTTTCCGTCGCGGGGTTAGGCTTTAACAGTAATGACAACGCCTTACATTTATATTGGAATGGTGGCGAGCAAGCCTTAACAACCGCAAGCAAAGCGCAATTAGCCAAGCAACTACTTAACATTATTGCCGAACAATTTAATCAGTAAAAGAAGACATTAAACATGACGAAGAAGATTGATTTAAAAGTATTAGATAGCCGTATCGGCAAGCAATTCCCTCTTCCAGCTTATGCAACTGAAGGCTCTGCTGGCTTGGATTTACGCGCTTGTTTAGATGAAGCGCTAACCGTTGAGCCGGGACAAACTCACCTCGTTCCAACCGGCCTTGCAATTCATATTAATGATCCTAGTCTAGCGGCAACTATCCTTCCTCGTTCTGGTTTAGGCCATAAACATGGTATTGTGCTCGGCAATTTAGTCGGCTTAATTGATTCAGACTACCAAGGCCAATTAATGGTTTCAGTCTGGAATCGCGGCCAAGATACTTTTACTATTGAACCTGGCGACCGCATTGCACAATTGGTTTTTGTGCCAGTAGTGCAAGCTGAATTTAATATCGTAGAAGATTTTGATGCCACAGAACGTGGTGAAGGTGGGTTTGGGCATTCGGGGAAGGCATAAAAAGCCGAAGCTCGTGTCTAGGGCGCTTCGCTCCTCGTAACTAGGTATAGACCCGCGCTCTTACCACTACTATCTCTGCTCAACTTAAGTCACATAACCTCGAGAAACGAGAGACTAGAAGCGTAGCGCTCGAAAAACGATAAGATAAAACAAGGAAAAACCATGGCAGGGCCAAAAAAACATAATCGTCGTGAAGAGATCCTTCAGGCATTGGCGCAAATGTTAGAGTCAACAGATGGTGCCTCGCGTATTACCACCGCGAAATTGGCGAAACAAGTTGGCGTTTCAGAAGCGGCGCTTTATCGTCATTTTCCAAGTAAAGCTCGTATGTTTGAAGGCCTCATTGAATTTATTGAAGATGCTTTATTATCCCGCATCAACCGAATTCTAGCCGAAGAAAAAGACACCTTGAACCGTATTCGTTTGGTCCTACAATTATTATTAGCCTTTGCTGAACGTAATCCCGGCTTATCTCGTATCATGTCTGGTCATGCATTAATGTTTGAAAATGAGCGTCTACGTAGTCGAATTAATCAATTGTTTGATCGTATTGAAGCTCAACTTCGTCAAATTTTACGTGAACGTCAAATTCGTGAAGGTAAGAGTTTTCCTGTTGATGAATCGATTTTAGCCGCTCAATTACTAGGTCAAGTTGAAGGTAGTTTAAATCGTTTTGTCCGTTCGGATTTCAAATATCAGCCAACAGAAAATTTTGATCAATATTGGGCATTGTTAAAAGCGCAAATGGAATAAAGGCTGGTTGCTAGTTTCTAGTCCCTAGTTCCTAGAAAAAGACTCGAGACTACTGAACACTTCGAGATACGTAGGTAACAAATAAAGCTATCGTCATTCCGTACATGAGCCTAGGCGAAGAAGATACGGAATCTCCTACCGCAATTTGATAACTCAATCATTGTAGGAGATCCTGAACTACGCTCCTACGTCGCTTTTCAGGATGACGGCTTTTACTTTTTCAGCACCTAAGTATAGTGCCCTCGTAACCCGCTCTTCCTAGAAGCTAGGAACCAAACAATACTGTCACCGAAGTCCAAAACGATAAATCTATAGAGAGAAATAAATGACCAATAACAAACCATCCCCAAAAGAGGAATCTCTGGTCAGTTTTGTGCCACCAAAGTTTTCGCTTAGCTTACTGCACCCTAAATACTGGGGCGTTTGGCTCGGCTTTGGTTTTGTCGCTTTGCTCGTTAATGTTTTACCATATCGCGTTCTATATTGTATTGGCCGTTCACTGGGTTACTTATCGATGTTTATCGTTAAGAAGCGCGTGAAAGTTGCCCAACGTAACCTTGAACTATGCTTCCCAGAAATTAGTGAAACGCGCCGAGATCATGTGGTTAAGGAAAACTTTAAGAATACCGGCTTTGCGATCTTTGAAAGTGCGATTGCTTGGTTTTGGCCTGATTGGCGTTTAAAAAAGCGCGTGGGCTATTATCACGTCGATCGCCTAACTCGATTCGAAGAGCAAGGTCGCGGCACGTTAATCTGTGGTGTTCATGCGCTTAATGTTGAATTAACCGCACGCTGCTGCGCTTTATTCTCCCCTGGCTATGGCGTTTATCGCCCACACAACAACCCCGCTTATAACTTTATTCAGCATTGGGGACGTACTCGTAACGGCAACATTATGGTCGACCGTAAAGACGTAAAAGGCATGCTGAAAGTCCTGCGCAAAGGCAAAAAGTTATTCTATCTACCAGATCATGACTATGGTCCTAAAAATGCGGTATTTGTACCCTTTTTTGCAGTACCCGATGCCTGTACCACTTCAGGAACTGGTGTATTAGTCGATGCCAGTAAATGTGCGGTATTACCTGTTTCTTGCTTTAGAGTCGGCTTTCGTTATGACTTCCGTATTGAACAAGATATTAGCGAAAGCTTCCCACGTCGAGATCCTGAAGGTGCCGCTACTCTCATGAACAAAACCATTGAAAAGCTAATTTTACGTGCTGGTGATCAATGGATGTGGCTACATAGACGCTTCAAGACCATGCCTGATGGGCAGCCGAAAGGGATTAGGTATAGGGATTAGAAGAAGGTTTCTAGTTGCTAGTCCCTAGATTCGCTTCGCTGCTAGGAAAAAATAACAAACAACGTCATTCCGTACATGAGCCTAAGCGAAGAAGATACGGAATCTCCCACAGCGAGTGAAAGATCAAAGTACGGTAGAAGATCCTGAACAACGCTCCTTCGTCGCTATTCAGGGTGACGATTTTTCCTCGTAATTCCCCATAGGAACTTTAACCCAACAACGAGAAACATACATGCAACCACAAATCCTTTCCGCGGTACCATTAACCTCCCTTTCTGGTGTTGGGGCGAAGGTGGCTGAAAAATTAGCCAAGATAGGTTTACATTCAATTCAAGATTTGCTGTTTCATTTGCCTTTGCGCTACGAAGACCGCACTCGAATTTATCCGATTGCCAAATTACACTCTGGGTTGTTTGTAGCGATTCAAGGGCGCGTGATGAGTTGCGATACTCACTTTGGTCGTAAGAAAATGCTGACCGTCAAAGTGAGTGACGGCAATGGCACTCTCACGCTACGTTTTTTCAATTTCAATGCAGGGATGAAAAACAGCTTTGCTGAGGGTCGCCCGCTCTACGCTTATGGTGAAATCAAACGCGGCAATATGGGGCTTGAGATCATGCACCCTGACTATCACTTTTTAAATGGCAGTGATGCGCCGCAGTTGGAGCAAAGCTTAACGCCAATTTATCCAACCACTGATGGTTTGCGCCAGAACACTCTCAAGAATTTAACCGACCAAGCGCTTGAGTTATTAGATAGCTCTGCGGTGACAGAATTACTGCCTGGCGGTTTATACGATCATCAAATTACCCTAAACCAAGCGCTGCATACCATTCATCGCCCTTCGCCTGACATTGATATGCAACAGTTTGAATTGGGCAAGCACCCAGCGCAACGACGTCTGATTATTGAAGAATTACTCGCACAAAATTTATCTATGTTGGATGTGCGTAGTAAAGGGCAACAAGATCAGTCATTACCACTCAACTGCACTGGCCAACTTAAACAACAACTACTCGCCACTCTGCCTTTTACGCCAACCAATGCTCAGGCTCGTGTGGTTGGTGAAATTGAAAAAGACTTACAGCAACCACATCCAATGATGCGCTTAGTGCAAGGTGATGTAGGCTCAGGTAAAACGCTAGTTGCCGTGTTAGCCGCCACTCACGCATTAGAGCAAGGTTATCAAGTCGCATTAATGGCACCAACCGAATTACTAGCCGAACAGCATGCGATTAATTTTGCCCAATGGTTAGAACCGCTCGGTATTTCAGTCGGTTGGTTAGCTGGTAAACTTACCGGTAAAGCCAAACAAACTCAGCTAGAGCGCATTGCCTCAGGTGAAGCTAAGATGATAGTAGGCACTCACGCACTTTTTCAGCAGCATGTGGAATTTAATCACCTAGCACTAGTGATCATTGATGAGCAGCACCGCTTTGGCGTCCACCAGCGTTTAGAGTTACGTGAGAAAGGTAAAAGGCAAGGTAGTTACCCTCACCAACTGATCATGACGGCGACGCCAATTCCGCGCACCCTTGCCATGACGGCTTATGCCGATTTGGAAACCTCTATTATTGATGAATTACCGCCCGGTCGAACGCCAATTCAAACCGTGGCAATTGCTGATACTCGCCGAAACGACATTATCGAACGAGTTCGTATCGCCTGTGCCCAAGAAGGCAAACAAGCGTATTGGGTATGTACCTTAATTGATGAATCGGAAGTATTAGAAGCTCAAGCCGCAGCCGATACCGCAGAAGAATTGCAACGCCAACTACCTGAACTCAACATTGGTTTGGTACATGGCCGTATGAAGCCCGCTGAAAAACAGCAAGTGATGCAGCAGTTTAAATCTGGTGAGTTACATTTATTAGTCGCCACCACCGTGATTGAAGTTGGGGTCGATGTGCCTAACGCCAGTTTAATGATCATCGAAAACCCTGAACGTTTAGGCTTAGCACAACTTCATCAGCTACGAGGACGAGTTGGGCGAGGTTCCGTTGCCAGTTCTTGTGTGCTGCTTTATCACGCACCACTATCTAAAACCGCGCAAAAACGTCTCGGCGTGCTACGTGAAAGTAACGATGGTTTTGTGATAGCCCAGAAAGATCTCGAAATCCGCGGCCCCGGTGAAGTACTCGGCACCAAGCAAACTGGCGTAGCGGATTTTAAAATCGCCGATTTACTGCGCGACCAATACCTAATTCCAGAAGTACAACGCATTGCTCGTCATATCCACCAGCAGTATCCAAGCAATGCCAAAGCGATCGTTGAGCGTTGGTTGGGTGAGCGTAGTGAGTATGTGAAGGCGTAAAAGGATTAAACTGCTCTCGTTTATCGGGCACTTCGTTGCTCGTAGCTCGGAAAAGATTAGATAATAAAGGTGCCTAGTCCCTAGTTTCTGGTCCCTAGGAAGAGCAGTACTCAATCGCGGTTGCTTTTCCACTAAACACGAAACCCGCAGAAAATGTCATTCCTTCCGAGCCTTAGCGTGAGCGGGAATCTAATCACCACTCACAGCAAGCTATGACGAATAGAACGATTCGATACGCTTTTACTTTTATTCACAATTGATACGAAATAAAGGTTTCTGAAAGCCAACTTCAATAGCTGGCAATATGAAGTAAGTAAAAGTGTTTTTTATTTCTGATAACTAGCAACATCTACTCCTAGGGACTAGGAACCAGGGCCTAGAAACCCCTCCGCAAACGTTTGCTTTATTTGCTCAACCCCTTATAATATGCGAAAAATTCTTGACGTATCAGTCAACAAATATTTGGATTATAAGGAAGATTATGACTGCCCCGCATGCTTCACGACCTACGGAACTGGTCTATCAATTAAATGATCGTCCCCCCTTGCCTCAAACCGTTTTTGCCGCTCTGCAACACTTGCTTGCGATGTTTGTTGCGGTCATTACTCCTTCTCTTATTATCTGCCAATCTTTAGGGGTTCCTGCCGAGCAAACCAATACCATTATCAGCATGTCGCTGTTTGCTTCTGGTATTTGTTCATTTATCCAAATCCGCACGATTGGGCCGATTGGCTCTGGTTTGCTTTCCATCCAAGGCACTAGCTTTAATTTTCTTGGGCCGATCATTGGTGCGGGTCTATCATTAAAAGCCGGCGGTGCTTCGATTGAAACCATGATGGCGGCAATTTTCGGCACAATTTTGGTGGCTTCTAGTGCGGAAATTTTCCTATCGCGCATTTTGCAGTACGCACAAAAAATCATTACCCCGCTCGTGTCGGGCATCGTAGTGACATTAATTGGTTTAACGCTGATCCAAATCGGTTTAGTTTCGATTGGTGGTGGCTATGGCGCAATGGAAAACAACACCTTCGGCAGTTTAGATAACCTAGCGCTTGCCGGCGTAGTGTTAGGTCTAATCGTGATTTTAAACCGAGCGAAAAGCCCGTATTTACGCGTAGCATCTATTGTGATTGCGATGTTTGTTGGCTGCGTTGTGGCTTATTTCATGGGAATGCTTGATCTCAACCAAACCGCTCATACAGAGATAGTCGCCTTGCCGATTCCAATGCAATTCGGTCTAGGATTTGATTGGTCGCTATTTATTCCCTTAGTACTGATTTTCCTTATCACCGCACTAGAAGCGATTGGGGATATTACCGCAACGTCAGAAGTGTCAGGCGAGCCGGTTGATGGCCCAGTTTACCTAAAACGTATCAAAGGTGGCGTATTAGCCGATGGTTTAAACTCTGCAATTGCCGCGCTCTTTAACAGCTTCCCTAATTCAACCTTTAGCCAAAACAACGGCATCATTATGCTAACTGGTGTGGCGAGTCGTTACGTTGGTTACTTTATTTCTGGCATGCTGATTATTCTGGGATTGTTTCCTGGCGTAGCAAGTTTTGTACAGTTAATTCCAGAACCAGTACTTGGCGGCGCGACTATCGTGATGTTCGGCACAATTGCCGCGGCAGGGGTTCGCATTATTTCTCGTGTTGATTTAGACCGTCGCGCGATTTTAATCATGGCGTTGTCATTCTCGATGGGACTAGGCATAGCGCAAAAACCAGAGATTCTGCAATTTATGCCGGAGTTTATTAAGAGTATTTTCTCATCAGGTGTGGCAGCAGGTGGGATCACCGCGATTTTGCTAAGTATGATATTACCGGCGAATAAAGAAGATTAGAAGAGTGGGGCGAGATCCGAGTGCGCTCCGCTTCGAGTCACGAGAAGCGAGGCGCACTAGATACGAGTGAGGAAATAAAGGTTCCTGGTCCCTAGGAAGATCAGCTCAGCAATCGCTATGCTTTTACACGCTACTCGACCCCCTCAGAAAACGTCATTCCTGCCGAGCCTTAGCGAGAGCGGGAATCTAATCACCACGCGCATGAAACTATTACAAACAGAATGATTCGATACGCTTTTAGTAGATCCCCTATCTTCTTCGCTTAGGCTCATGTAGGGGATGACGACATCTTTATCCCCAACTCACACGCTTTTACTTTTAATCAAAACCCGCTACTCGCCACAATCAATCTCAGTTCTTCTTTTCCGAGTCACGAGAAGCGGAGCGCCCTAGTACGAGCAACGAAAAACGCTTACCCCTCTCTAACCAATCTCTTCTCTTTCTTCGCGGTTGGAATGCTGATCTGTACTTTCAAACCACCTTCGGTACGATTGGTTACCACGATCAACCCCTGGTGCTGACTAACAATACGCTTAACAATCGCAAGGCCTAATCCCGCACCCTCACTACTACCTCGTGCAGTATCGCCACGGGTGAAAGGTTCAAATAACGATTCCAATTTACTTTTATCAATACCAGGGCCGTTATCTTCAACCGTCACCCAAACTAACTTGTTATCGGCGGTCATACCCGTTGAAACTTTAATCCAACCATTACCATAGCGAATCGCATTGACAATCAAATTGGATACCACACGCTTAAGCGCCACTGCCTCACCTAGAGCATGACGGATATCTTCAGTAATAGTTAATTCAAACTCAGTACTGTGCTTATCTTGTTCAGCAATCACCACTTCTGAGACAATTTGGTTTAAGTTTACCGCTTGGTGGTCTTTGGTATGAGCCGGTTTAAGGTAGTCCATAAACTGACCAATAATTTCATTACACTCTTCAGTGTCTTTAATCATGCTTTCGGCCAAGTAGTCATCTTGCGGCGACATCATTTCGGTGGCTAAACGAATACGCGTCAACGGGGTGCGTAAATCATGGCTAATGCCCGACATCAAGAAAGCACGATCTTCTTCTAGAGCTTGGATACCTTTCGACATTTGGTTAAACGCTTTAGTTACCGCTAAAATTTCTGACGCGCCTTTTTCTGGTACCGGATCGGGAATCTCGCCTTTACCCACTTTCTTCGCAGCGTCTTCCAATGCCACTAACGGCCTGTTTTGCAAGCGCATGAAAAACCACATGCCGGCGATTAATAACAAGGCAATTAATAAACTATTGCGGAACAAAGGTGCAAAATCTTTTTCGGTTAATTCGGTTAGCGGAATGCGAATCAGGTGATCGGGCAAAGCATCGACTTGAAGCCACAGAACATAACTTTCAGCCCCTAAAACTAACCGAACTTCCGTCGGTGAGCCTACTTCAGCGCCCATTTCTTCACTCAAAAAGTCGATAGCTGAGGCAACCTCAAACTCTTTAGCTTGCGGGGAATCTTTCGGATAAATTGACACCCCAAGTTCGGCTAACAATTCACGGCGAAATGGTCGTTCTTGTTCGCCTGATTGTTTCAGCATATCTTCTTCGTCTAACATCAACCGAACTTCATGGGAAAGAATCCGATTAAACTGCTTAAGACTAGGCAGTAACGCGTAGTTAAACACGATCATATAAGACAAAACTTGGCTAGCGATCAGAAGAACCACTAAGAAAAAAACGGTTTGAGTACGAGAACTGCGAAAGCGAAGCATGGGAAAGTACCGATTAAATAAGAAATAGAAAGGTTACTAATAATTAAAAAGAAGTTTGATAGTCATTAGGGTGACTGTCAATCAGTTATCGTTTCTCGTGGCTAGGGCGCTTCGCTTGTCGTAGCTAAGATCCATCATAGAACACATAAAATAAAAGCGCGTTGCTTTGCAGCTCTGCGCTTTTTCGAGTAACGAGCGACGAGGTTCGAGCCCCGTATTACACCTTCTTCCCATCAGGAACAAAGACATAACCTAAGCCCCAAACCGTTTGAATATAACGAGGATGGCTTGGATCTTCTTCTAGCATGCGGCGCAGACGAGAGATTTGTACATCAATCGAACGTTCCATGGCGGAATATTCACGGCCACGCGCCATGTTCATTAACTTGTCACGAGACATTGGCGTACGAGCGTGTGTTACCAAAATCTTCAATACTGCAAATTCACCCGAAGTGAGTGGCATTGGCTCTTCGCCGCGAAACATTTCACGTGTACCTAGGTTTAGAGTAAATTCACCAAATGTGACGATTTCTTCATCTGAGCTTGGTGCACCCGGTGCTTCAACTGAT
This sequence comes from Vibrio litoralis DSM 17657, assembly GCF_000426765.1. GTDB lineage: Bacteria > Pseudomonadota > Gammaproteobacteria > Enterobacterales > Vibrionaceae > Vibrio > Vibrio litoralis. Next base: position 100,657 of record NZ_KE384568.1, read on the forward strand.
TGACGACGCAATACCGCACGCAAACGCGCTAGTAACTCACGTGGGTTAAATGGTTTTGGTAAGTAATCATCGGCTCCGACTTCGAGGCCAACGATACGATCGATTTCATCGCCTTTCGCGGTCAACATAACAATCGGTAGTTGATTGTTATCTTTACGTAAGCGCTGACAAATAGATAAGCCATCTTCGCCAGGTAGCATTAAATCGAGCACCATTAAGTGAAAGTTTTCACGAGTTAATAAACGGTCCATTTGCTCAGCATTGGCAACACTACGTACTTGAAAACCTTGCTCTGATAAATAACGATCGAGCAATGAACGTAGACGGGCATCGTCATCGACCACTAGAATTTTATAATTTTCTTGTTGCATTGAATTCATCCTATTCACTATCACTGGTGATTTTAATCAATATACTCTCTTTACTCAGAATACTTAAATATAAAGCGAATTGTCTTTAACAAAGTACCAATTTGTAACAAATACCTGCCTTTTTTATGGTTTATAGCCAATAACTTCAAATCTGACTTTCAATAACTGGCAATTACTTGCTGTCATATCGAATTGAATTCACAAACCACTCTTTATCACCATCAGGAGTTTTGACCACTACTTCATCGCCCACTTCTTTTTTCAACAAGGCGCGTGCCATTGGTGAATCAATCGAAATATAGTCTTTTGCATCGCCATAAATTTCTTCCGGTCCAACAATGCGAAATGACTTCACATCCCCAGCTTCATTTTCAATTTCGACCCAAGCACCAAAAAATACTTTGCCTTCTTGCTGCGGTGAGTAATCAACAATCGTCACCTCGGGGAGAAATTTTCGTAAAAAACGTACTCGGCGATCGATTTGGCGCAATAGTCGCTTATTGTATTGATAATCAGCATTTTCACTTCGGTCACCTAGGCTGGCCGCCCAAGTCACAATTTTAGTGATCTCCGGGCGCTTTTCATGCCACAAATGATCGTGTTCAGCTTTTAGCTTATTATAGCCCTCTCGGGTGATCAGCTTGGTTTTCACAACAATACCCTGATAAAAAGAATCAACTAGAAATTAAGGTTATTCTACTTGTTTTCAAAGCCTTTTATTATTCTAGCTCAGATTAATTATGTTAATTTCACGCCAACTCAGGATTAATCCCTTGCTCCATCGTGGATTAGCTTGCAGAATCCTAAGCAATAGTAAAAGCATCATAATAAAGAGAGACACCATGAGCCAACAGAACCAAATCTGTCAGATCATCGCTCAAGAATTAAATGTTCGTGTTGAACAAGTTCTTGCCACGGTCACCTTAATCGACGATGGCAACACTGTACCTTTTATCGCTCGTTATCGTAAAGAAGTCACCGGCGGCTTAGACGATACCCAACTTCGTAATTTAGATAACCGTTTAAGCTATTTACGTGAACTCGATGACCGCCGCCAAACCATTCTAAAATCGATTCGTGAGCAAGATAAGCTAACACCAGAACTTGAAAAAGAAATCTTAGCCACCGATAGCAAAACTCGCTTAGAAGATCTCTATTTACCTTACAAACCAAAGCGTCGCACTAAAGGCCAAATCGCCATCGAAGCGGGTCTTGAACCACTAGCCGATGCGTTATGGCAAAACCCACAACTCGATCCTGAAGTAGAAGCAGCTAAATACGTTAAAGATTCAATTGCCGATACCAAAACCGCACTGGATGGTGCTCGCGCTATTTTAATGGAACGCATGGCTGAAGATGCCGACCTTCTAGACAAAGTACGTACTTACTTGCAAAAAAATGCCGAACTGCAATCTCGCGTGAACACAGGCAAAGAGCAAGAAGGCGAGAAGTTTAAAGACTACTTTGAACATAACGAACTAATCAGCCGTGTACCGTCACATCGTGCCCTTGCGATGCTACGTGGCCGTAATGAAGGTTTCTTACAATTAAGCCTTAATGCTGACCCGGCGCAAGAAGAAAGCGTACGTGGTTCGTATTGTGAAACCATTATTGCCGATCATTACCGCACTCACTTCAATAACGCTCCTGCCGATAACTGGCGAAAACAAGTGATCAGCTGGGCGTGGCGCATTAAGATTTCAATGCACCTTGAAACCGAATTGATGGGCGCGATGAAAGAACGCTCTGAAATCGAAGCGATTGAAGTGTTTGCTACCAACCTAAAAGATTTATTGATGGCAGCTCCCGCTGGCCCTCGCGCGACTCTAGGTTTAGATCCAGGTTTACGTACTGGCTCAAAAATCGCAGTGGTCGATGCTACTGGTAAAGTACTGGCAACGGAAACTATTTACCCACATCAGCCGCATAATAAAATCGAAGCTTCAATCAATACTATTTTGAAATTAGTGAAAGCGCACAATGTCGATTTGATTGCGATTGGTAATGGTACCGCCTCACGTGAAACCGATACTTTGGTTGCCGACATCATCAAACGTCACAGCTTGAAAGTGCAAAAAATCATGGTCAGCGAAGCCGGTGCCTCGGTGTATTCTGCATCTGAATTAGCCGCCAAAGAGTTCCCTGATATGGATGTATCACTACGTGGCGCAGTGTCGATTGCTCGTCGCTTGCAAGATCCATTGGCAGAATTAGTGAAGATTGATCCTAAATCGATTGGGGTTGGTCAATATCAACACGATGTCAGCCAGTCAATGCTCGCCAAACGTCTGGATGCAGTAGTTGAAGACTGTGTGAATGCGGTTGGGGTAGATGTTAATATGGCTTCTGCTGCACTGCTTACTCGCGTGGCCGGTTTATCGACGACTATGGCGCAAAACATTGTTGATTATCGTAATGAGCAAGGTCGTTTTGATTCACGTACTGCTCTGAAAAAAGTGCCTCGCTTAGGGCCAAAAGCGTTTGAACAATGTGCGGGTTTCCTTCGCATTATGAACGGCAAAAACCCACTGGATGCTTCATCGGTTCACCCGGAAGCCTACCCTGTCGTCAAAAAAATTGCTGAACAAACCGGTAAAGCGACCAAAGCATTGCTGGGCGATAGCGAGTTTTTACATAACCTACGCGCGACGGATTATACCGATGATACGTTTGGTCTACCGACCGTTACCGACATCATCAAAGAGCTAGATAAACCGGGTCGAGATCCTCGTCCTGAGTTTAAAACCGCGACCTTTGCTGAAGGGGTGAATGAAGTTAAAGATCTTGAAATCGGCATGATTTTGGAAGGGGTTGTCTCGAATGTGGCTAACTTTGGTGCCTTTGTTGATATCGGCGTTCACCAGGATGGACTAGTACATATTTCTGCTTTGACTGATCGCTATGTGGCTGACCCACGTGAAGTAGTGAAAGCTGGCGATATCGTGAAAGTCAAAGTGATGGAAGTGGATATTCAGCGTAAACGTATCGCTCTAACCATGCGTTTAAACGATCAACCGGGCGAGCAAAACTCACAACGTAGTGCTAAGCCGAACAATGACCGTCGTCAGGCACCGCGCCAACAACGTCAAAGCAAGCCAGAACCTGCCAACGCGGCGATGGGCGGCGCATTTGCTGCGGCGTTTGCTAAAGCGAAAAAGTAGAGAAAGGTAGCGAGTTACGAGGAAGAGCATGAACGTAACTCGGTTTTCGGGCACGTTGCTGCTCGTTGTTCGAAAGAGCTTAGAGTGGGCGGTATCATATAGAAAAGCGTCATCCTGAATAGCGACGAAGGAGCGTAGTTCAGGATCTCCTACAGCAATTTGTGTTTCAACACGCTGTAGGAGATTCCGTATCTTCTTCCCCTAGGCTCATGTACGGAATGACGTTATTATTTCAATACATAAACAACGTATCTGCTTTTATCTTTTCCAAGTCACGAGCAGCAACGCGTCCGAAAAGCGCAGCGCTCGAAACCCGTTATACCTACTCCTGCACCCAGCCTTTGGCACATTCAACTGCGCGCTTCCAGCCATCATGACGACGTTGACGTTTGCCGTCATCAGCACATGGTTGGAATGAGCGCTCTAGCACTGATTTGTGTTTCAACTCATCAATACTGCCCCAAAATCCAACGGCTAAGCCGGCAAGGTAGGCCGCCCCTAATGCGGTCACTTCGGTAACGACTGGGCGTTGTACTTCAGTATTTAATACATCCGATTGGAATTGCATTAGGAAGTTATTGGCAACCGCGCCGCCATCGACTTTAAGGAAGTCCAGTTTAATTCCTGAATCCGCCTGCATCGCAGAAATGACATCTAATGACTGGTAAGCAATACTTTCCAAAGTCGCACGAATGATATGGTTACGATTCACCCCGCGAGTTAAGCCGACAATCGCGCCACGCGCATACGGGTCCCAATGAGGAGCACCTAAGCCAGTAAACGCTGGAACCACATAAGCGCCATTAGAGGTTTCTACTTTAGTGGCAAAATATTCGGTATCTGCAGCATCATTGATCAAACGTAATTCATCACGCAGCCATTGAATTGATGCTCCACCCATAAATACCGCACCTTCCAATGCGTAGCTCACTTCGCCTTTAGGACCACAAGCCAGCGTAGTTAACAACCCGTTTTGTGAGGTCACTTTTTTCTCACCGGTATTCATCAATAAGAAGCAGCCTGTACCGTAGGTATTTTTGGCTTGGCCCGCTTCAACACACATTTGACCAAACAAAGCCGCTTGCTGATCCCCTGCAATCCCGGCGATTGGAATACGAGTACCACCTTTACCACCAATGTTGGTTTGTGCGTAAACTTCTGAAGAAGATTTCACTTCTGGCATCATGGATTTTGGAATACCCATTGCATCCAGTAGCTTGTCATCCCACTCAAGCGTATTGATGTTAAATAACATAGTACGACTCGCGTTAGTTGGGTCAGTGACGTGAGTACGACCTTGGGTCATATTCCAAATCAGCCATGAATCGACAGTACCAAACGCAAGCTCACCATTTTCAGCTTGCTGACGAGCACCTTCTACATTGTCAAGAATCCATTTTACTTTGGTACCTGAGAAATATGGGTCAACGACGAGGCCTGTATTTTCTAAAATGTACTCTTCAAGCCCTGCTTTTTTTAGCTCTTCACAAATGCTCGCAGTACGACGACATTGCCAGACAATCGCGTTATAAATAGGTTTACCGGTAGCGCGGTTCCACACAATCGTCGTTTCACGTTGGTTAGTAATACCAATGCCGGCGATTTCATCGGAATGCAAACCACCTTTGGCTAACGCTTCAACTAAGGTTGAGCTTTGCGATGCCCAAATTTCTAAAGGATCATGCTCTACCCAACCTCCTTGCGGATAAATTTGAGTAAATTCACGTTGCGCGCTACACACAATATTGGCATCACGATCGAGTACGACAGCGCGAGAACTAGTGGTACCTTGATCTAAAGCGACGATATATTTCTTTTCCATAATATTTTCCTATTTTTAAACCGTGATGTTTCTGTTTTTTTAATCATTAGCCATTGGTTGAAACTTGAGGCGCATTTTCCGCTGGCTCATTTGGCGCAGCCTGAGTATCGGTCAGATAGAAACCAATAACTTTCGGGTATAACCAACCACCAAATGAAGCGCCACAGATCGGTGCAAGGATCGGCACAATAAAGTACGGAATATCTTTACCACCGGTTAGTGCCATATCTCCCCAGCCAGCGAGGTAGGCGAAAAACTTAGGACCAAAATCACGTGCAGGGTTCATCGCAAAGCCAGTTAATGGCCCGAGTGAACCACCAATTATCGCAATCAATAGACCGATTAATAACGGAGTCACCGCACCATTCGGAGCACCATTGCGATCATCCCCTAGCGCTAAAATCACAAACATCAGCACCGCGGTGATCACAAACTCAACCGCAAACGCACCACCAAAAGTTAATGCCGGATTTGGATAGGTTGAGAATATGCCCGCTAACGCCAAGCTTTCTTGAGAACCTCGAACCATATTGTTGGCAAGTTCATATTCGCTAAATAAGTTGCTATATAAGGCGTAGACCAAAGCGGCTGAACTGAACGCCCCTAAAAGTTGCGAGCCAATATAAGGCAGCACTTTTCGTTTATCGAAACCATGAAATAAGGTTAAAGCAATCGTAACGGCTGGGTTAAGGTGTGCCCCCGACACGCCTCCTGCACAATAGATAGCAATCGCTACCCCTAAGCCCCAGATTATACTGATTTCCCATTGGCCAAAGCTTGCCCCAGTTAACACTAAAGCAGCCACACACCCGACTCCGAAAAATATCAGTAGGCCAGTACCGATAAATTCCGACAAACATTCCCCGAGTAATTGTTTTTTATTATTTGTAGACATATTGACGACCCATTCTTATTTTTAGTAAAGCTAGTTATTGGAAGAATTCGTTGCTAAACCTACAATATGTTTCATTTATGTAAACAAACAATCAACATAAATGTGCGTACGCTCATACTTTTAATTATTCGAACGCAAACGAACGGCAATGCATTTCAAAGATCAATAATAAAAATCAATAACATATCAATAAAAAATAATTAAAATCAAAGAAATCGAAACCGAGAAATCATATAAAACCAATAAAATACAAATAGATAATCCTAGAAAAAGCTAGGATCGCCACAAAAAATATAAAAATAGCTCTGGACAGAAATTTTATTTTCGGTAGATTAAGCACAAATGCTCGAACGAACATTTAATCGCTAAATTCGAACAGAGGTTAAGATGAACAAGCCAGAAAATGTAAATACAGTGTTAGATATCATTGTTGTCGGTGGTGGGATCAACGGCGCTGGAGTCGCTGCCGATGCGGCAGGTAGAAACTTAAAAGTCGGTCTTTATGAATCGAGTGACTTTGCTTCTGCTACTTCATCTGCCAGTTCGAAATTAATCCATGGCGGCTTACGCTACCTAGAGCACTATGAGTTTCGCTTGGTATCTGAATCACTTGCTGAACGTGAAGTATTACTGAAAAAGGCGCCACATATCGCCAAGCCGATGCGTTTCCGTTTGCCTCATCGCCCATTTTTACGCCCGGCTTGGATGATTCGAGCGGGTCTATTTCTCTACGATCATCTTGGAAAACGTACTACCTTAAAAGGCAGTCATGGCGTTGATTTTCGCTCGACCAATGTTTTAAAAGAAGAAATGGTCAAAGGCTTTGAGTACTCAGATTGCTGGGTCGATGATGCGCGTTTAGTACTACTCAATATTCAACAAGCCGAGCAACATGGTGCAGAAATCAAGAACTACTGCCATGTCGAAAAAGCCGAGCGAGTAGGCGATTTGTGGCACGTTACCTTATTGGATAAGCGAACCAACACTCGTTTTACACGCCAATCTCACGCGTTGGTGAATGCGACGGGTCCTTGGGTTCGTAGCTTTATCACCGATAATATGGATGCTCAATCGCCTTACGGTATTCGCTTGATCAAAGGATCACACATCATAGTGCCGAAGATCCACAATGAATCTCAAGCCTACATTCTGCAAAACGATGATCAGCGCATCGTGTTTGTGATCCCTTATCTTGAAGACTACTCATTGATTGGCACTACCGATGTCGAATATAAAGGCGATCCACGCCAAGTGGCGATTGATGAGCAAGAAATTAACTACCTAATCGATGTGGTCAATAAACACTTTATTCATCAAATATCGCCAGAGGATGTGGTTTCCACTTACAGCGGCGTTCGTCCACTATGCGATGATGAATCGGATTCACCGCAAGCCATCACTCGTGATTACACCTTGTCTCTTGAACAAGAAGGCGAAGATGCACCACTGCTGTCAATTTTTGGCGGCAAGTTAACCACTTATCGCAAACTGGCAGAGTCAGCGATGAAACAACTAGCCCCTTTCTTCCCACAAATGGGCGATAGCTGGACAGCAGAATCGGTATTACCAGGCGGTCAAGGTTATGATGAGAACTTGCTTACTATGAAACTGCGTCAGCAATGCCCTTGGATGAAGGATAAAACACTACGCCGCTACTGCCATCAATATGGAGTGCAGGCCAGAGAAATGCTGAAAGGTATTACTTCGGAATCGGAAATGGGGCAGCACTTTGGCCAAGGGGTTTATCAATGTGAAGTTGATTATTTACTTGAGCATGAATATGCCCATACCGCTGAAGATATTTTATGGCGTCGAACTAAGTTGGGGGTGGTGCTATCTCAAGTTGAGCAAGCGTTAGTCAATGACTATATTGAGCAAAAAACTCAACCGCATACGTCTCATGAAACAAATGACAAAAAGCTCGATTGCGCACAAAAGGTGGGATAGTTATAACATTTTGAACATTACTTGAGTGCATTCAAGCGGATAAATTGCCTTTCATTACGCGAATCACGTAAACTAGTTTTTCATATCTTAATGACAAGAGTTAAAGGAAAGCAGCGTGAAAGCGAGTGAAAGGCATGAAAAAATCATCGAACTAGTTAAAGCTCAAGGCTATGTCAGTACCGATGATTTAGTAGAAATGTTTGATGTTAGCCCTCAAACCATTCGCCGCGATCTGAATGAATTAGCCGACTCCAACAAAATTCGTCGTAATCATGGTGGCGCGACCATGACTAACAGCGCGGAAAACTCGCCTTATAGTGATCGTAAAGTGATGAATCAAAATGAAAAAAACAACATCGCTCGCGCACTAGTCAAACACATTCCTGATGGCTCAACTCTCTTCATCGATATTGGTACCACGCCAGAAGCCGTCGCGAAAGCCTTACTTGAAGGCCACCAGCAACTACGCATCGTCACCAATAATATTAATGCCGCGATTATTTTGATGAGCAAACCAGACTTCAAAGTCATCTTAGCCGGCGGTGAAGTACGTAATAAAGATGGTGGCGTAACCGGTGAAGCCACGCTGGATTTCATTTCTCAATTTCGCTTAGATTTTGGCATCTTAGGCATCAGTGGCGTCGACTTTGATGGCTCACTACTCGATTTTGACTACCACGAAGTACGAGTAAAACGCGCAATTATCGAAAACAGCCGCGCGGTATTCCTACCAATCGACCATTCTAAATTTGGCCGTAACGCGATGGTGAATTTAGGTAAAATTGAAGATGTCGATTTGATTGTCACCAACCAACCCCCCCCACAAGAAATTACCAATTTAATTAAAGGTTTAGATATTAAAATCGAAGTTTTAAGGGGTAAAGTTTGAGGCTACTGGTTTCTAGTCCCTAGTTTCTAGAAAAAGCATTCGAATCTCGTTTCTCGGCCGCTGCGCTACTCGTCGCTCGAGTGTCCCTAGACGTTTCTTTTTCAAGTTACGAGAAGCGGAGCGCCCTAGCCACGAGCAACGACACTCTTTTACGCTCTATGCGCAAACAAACTCCGTCACCTTCTGACAAAACAACTCATGCTCAGTCATAAATGGCGCATGTGACGACGACTGAAAAATATAGCTTTCACTATTCGGTGCATGCTCACTCACTAAATCCGCCACTTTCTTAGGTACTAGTCCATCTAAGCGACCATACAAGCGCAGCATTGGCACTTGAATATCCGATAATGCGGGGCGTAAATCGACAGTTGCCAAAATACCTAACCCAATAGCTAGCGCTTCAGGGTTGGGCATTGGACGTGAAAAGACCTGCTTTTTAATCGCTTTGACATCTTGCCTTGCCGATGGACTACCCAAAGCTTGCAAGGTCATAAAGCCTTCGATGGTGAGCTTAAAGTTATTAGTCAGTTGTTCGGTAAAATCAGTCAGCACTTTAGGCATAATGCCACGCCAACCTTTTTCGGCGGCAAACTTTGGTGAACTAGCCAGCGTGATCAACTTATCGACTCGCTCAGGATGCTTTACTGCGATATTGGTTGCGACCAAACCACCAAGAGACCAACCAAGATAGACTGCAGTTTCCGGCGCTTGAGCTAATACTTGGCGGCAAATATCATCAAGATCATCAGCGCTTGCTTGATGGCTGAGCCCATAACCGGGTAAATCAACGCTATGCACGCGAAATTGTACCGATAACGCATCGATCGTTTGTTGCCATACCGCGCCATTCATTCCCCATCCATGAATAAGAACGACATCTTGTCCTTCACCTTGCGATTGCCAATGCAGTTGTGTCATTGCCTTTTCCTACTAATTTCATACCTAGTCGATACTGTTCTGGTTGATGATGACATCATTGATTCACTTTTTCATTTTTTACTTAAATAAAAGGCTCTCAATGAAATTACTCGAACGCATAAAACGCAGCTTACCTCGTCAATGTCATTTATGTCGCTTAACCATCACACCACAAGATGCACATCCATTCCATAACCTGTGGTGCCAACATTGTGTTGAACGTTTTATCGATATCACTCCTCGCTGCCAACGCTGCGGCTTGAAGACCGTTACTCGAGTAGAACAATGTGGCCAATGTTTGTCGCAACCACCCAAATGGGATCGCTTATATTGTATTAATGACTATCAAGCGCCATTAAAAGGTTACATTCAAAAGTTAAAATATCGTCGTCAATTCTGGTTAGCCAGCGATCTTGCCTTGTTACTTGCGCCTATTATCACTGAACCTTGTCATGAATTAATTCCCGTACCACTACATTGGCGTAGGCAGTGGTCACGCGGTTTTAATCAAAGCGCTGAACTCGCTCAACAACTCGCCAGCCATTGGAAAAAAGATCAGTTCAATTGCCAAGTAAACCATGGTGTTTTTCGCCGAGTTAAAGCCACTCCACAGCAAAAAGGATTAACGAAAATTGAGCGTAGACGTAATACCAAGCGTGCCTTTCAACTAAGAAATACGCCTCTCACACAATATGTGGCACTGGTTGATGATGTGGTCACGACAGGCAGTACTTTAGATCCTTTATGTGTATTACTGAGAAAAGCAGGCGTGAAACGGATTGATGTGTACTGCTTATCGCGCACCCCCACACCGAATTAAGGTGGCTTATACCCAAAGAAATTGGAGTTGCAGTGAGGTGACAAGTACGAAGGGTATAGATCAAGTTTGTTGAAATTATCAGTAAATAGGTTTGATCCATACAGTAAGAGGAGTAAAATAACCGAAAAGCCCACTAAAATAGTCAGGTATTAGTCGTGTCAGATACAATTACTATTACAGAAAGTGCTCAAGAGCATTTTGCAAAACTACTGGAACAACAAACGAATGAAACTCATATTCGAGTTTTTGTCGTAAATCCTGGTACACCTAACGCAGAGTGTGGCGTATCTTACTGTCCACCTGAGTCGGTTGAAGCATCAGATACCATTTATGAGTTCAAAGGCTTCAATGCTTACGTTGATGAATTGAGTTTACCGTTTTTAGAAGACGCTGAAATTGACTTTGTGACCGATAAAATGGGTTCACAACTCACGCTGAAAGCGCCAAATGCGAAAATGCGTAAACTGGATGACGATGCTCCTCTTATGGCGCGCGTTGAGTATGCTATTCAAACCCAAGTTAACCCACAACTGGCAAGCCACGGCGGCCATGTTAGCCTAATCAGCATTTCTGATGACGGCGTTGCACTAGTTCAATTTGGTGGCGGTTGTAACGGTTGTTCAATGGTAGATGTCACGCTAAAAGAAGGCATCGAGAAGCAATTAGTCGATCAATTCGCAGGTGAGTTAACGGCAGTACGAGATTCAACAGAACACCAAGCGGGTGATCACTCGTATATGTAACTCAGGAACGAGGTTTCTAGGAAAAGAAAATTTCGTTTCGTTACTCTTCTATCTAAAAAGCCAGAGCGATAATCCATCGTTCTGGCTTTTTTCTTTATCCAATTGTAAAACTCAGTCAGCTTTTTCTATAAGCGAAGCGTAACTAGGGACCAGGAACTAGAAACCTTCTCTCAAAATACTATCCCAACCAATACTCTCATCACCCAACACAATAAAGTTTGGATTTTCTAAAGTATCCCGCTCGTTGTATGACAAGGGCTCCAAGCGAGTGCTGAGAATTCGGCCACCCGCTTCTTCAACGATACATTGAGTTGCGGCAGTATCCCACTCGCCGGTGGGTCCTAAGCGAATATAACAATCTACCGCTCCTTCTGCCACCAAGCATGCTTTTAATGCGGCAGATCCTAATGGTACTAATTCATAGTTGCGCGCAGGGGAAAGCTTTTCAGTAATACGATTGATATTTTGACGGCGGCTGATCGCAATGGCGATCGGCTGATCAGGTTGTTCATGCTTTAAGGTATGAATACGTAAGCTATCATCCATTTCAGGGATCTTCCACGCGCCTTTACCTTGATAAGCAAAATAGGTCACGCCTGAAACGGGGGCATACACCACCCCCATCACTGGCTGGTTATTTTCAATTAGTGCAATTACCGTCGCAAAATCACCGCTACGGGCAATAAACTCTTGAGTACCATCAAGCGGGTCAACTAACCAATAACGATCCCATTGCGAGCGTTTTTTGAGACTAATATCGGCATCTTCTTCAGAAAGAATCGGGATAGTTGGAGTCAGATCAGCCAGCTGTTGCATAATGATTTTATGAGCGGCCAAATCAGCAGTGGTGACGGGTGTATCATCAGCTTTGGTAAATTCTTGATAGTCTTTATTTTGATAAATTTCTAAAATACGCTGACCCGCTTCACGAGCAATGCTGATCACCTGAGGAATAAGATGAGAGAGATCACTTTGCGTTGCAGCCATAGTTAGCCTTCCTTATTTGTATCACTTGGAGAAATTACACGTAATGCCAACATTAAAGCCGTAATACTGCGAGCTTCGCAAAAATCCAGGTGCGTCAGTAATTCTTCAGCTTGTTGTAGCGGCCAACGGATCACTTCTAACTCTTCTGGCTCATCACCTTGTAGACGTTCCGGATATAAACCAGTGGCGAGAAATAGCGTCATTTGACTAGAAAAATAGGATGGTGCTAAAACGACTTGCTTAAGTGGCACAAATTTATCGGCGCCCATACCAATTTCTTCTTTCAATTCACGGTTAGCGGCTTGCTCTGGCGTTTCTCCCGGATCGATTAATCCTTTAGGAAAACCGAGTTCATAACGCTCCGTTCCCGCGGCATATTCTCGAATCAGTAATAAATCGCCTTCTGCGGTTACTGGCACTGTCATTACGCTGCCACGATTACTTGGTTTCATACGTTCGTAAGTACGTTCTTCACCGTTTGAGAAACGAAGCTCTAAAGATTCAATAGCGAATAAACGAGATTGTGCCACCACTGAGCTTGATAAGATCTCTGGCTTTTTATGTTTTGTCACTTCGTCTCTCCTTTCACCGCTCTACTGGGTTAACCGCTATAATTTTCCGGCAAAGCTAAATTGATAGCGGCCTTGTGCATTCGGTTCGCCTAACCATTTTAGTTGCTCTGCCATTGATGATGGGAATTCAGCCCCCGGCTTAAACCATGCCAGCGACTCATAACGAGCTTGTTCATTTAAGCTCGCTTTAAACTCACTCATCACTTGCGAATTGTTTTGCTTACCCAACACTTCAATATTTTGTGCCTGACAAGTGATGTCTGCTATCACCGGGCCGGGCGTTAATTGACCAATCGGTGAAACAATATCACTGCCCGTCCAAGCAACACTACCTTTAGCTTCTTCACACCATGGTTGCGCATACTTTAATGAGGTTAACGATAACTCTAGTCGGCCTTTTAATTCAACCGGTACTTGAGTCGGTACATAGGACATAACTTGTTGTATTGGCAATGAGGCGAGAACATTGTTGGCATAAAGACCAGAAAAACCAACGCCAACAAAACCTTTTCCATCCAGTTTCATACTACTGCCACGGCCAAAGCGAACTTGATATTCCAGCTTAGCAGTCAATAGTTTACTGGCTTGAAAATCCCAAGATAGACTACCGTATGACTGACGGTTCACTTTAAGTTGCTGAACTTGTCCTTGCCAAATCGTGCCGCTGATTCCGGTTACTTCTACCCCACGCTGGGTAGGCAACTGAGCGTACACCCAAGATGCAGGAATATGTGCCACTAAACTTGCAATCAGCATCAATACAAAAACTAGCAGATACCATTTCATACTTTTCACAAATCTAATCCTTTCACAAACCTATCGCTAAAACGGCTAACCACGCTGAAATTGTAAGCGGTTAACTTCAACCATACCGGCTTTATCGGCACGATTAATATCCAAGAACAACACTTGCAGACCATATTGATCGCGCAACTGAGCTAACCAATTGATTAAAGTGTTAAATGGCACAGGTTGAATCCACACTTGCAACATATCATCACGCGGTTGCATACGGATCAACTCTACATTAAAACGACTGGCGGTCGATGACACCACTTGGTTTAACGGTTGGCTACGCTGCACACCTTTGCTGCCAGTTTGTGCACGTAAGCTCACTATACTATCGGCTGATTGCGTCACCCAACTCAAAAGCTGTTTTTCACTATTTAGACGTATTTGAGCTTGTTCTGTACGAGCACTTAATGGTTGTAAGATACCCCAGTAAAGAAAGCCTACTGCAAATAACCCGCCGCAGACTAATACTAGTCGTTGCTCTCTAGCAGAAATACTGTGCCACCAGCGAAGCACTGGAGCCATAAGAGCGGTTAATTTGTCATTCATGAGCCACTCCCTTTATTTTTAATCACATAGCTGCCTTGCACTAGATCGCCATTTTTATTTAACTGGCCTTGGCTAACATCAAACTGTTTAGCCAACTCTACTCGCAATCGCTCAAAAGATTGGAAATCATCACTTTGGGCATTTAAGCGTATTTCTTGACGCGTTCCATCAAATTGCACGCTTTGTACCGTCACCGATTTAACGCTTTGTAATGCCGGTGGCAACTTGGCCATCCAACCAAGTAGTGAGGCTGAATTACCTCCAGAACCTGATAAGGCATTTTCTTCATCTTGCATTAAACGTTTTAAATAGCTGACCGTTGGGATGCGTTGTCTATCAGGAAAAACCGTGCGAAAAATCCGTTCACTCTCCGCTCGATAAGCCTGAGTTTGCGCTTCAATTTGTTGAACTTGCACCGTTTGTTGCACCAGTAGCAATACCAATAAAATACTCGCCGCAATCGCCACCTTACGCCACACCCGCAAATGCTTAAGCCACGAAGATTGCGCTTTAAATGGCCCGGTTAATAAGTTGGCTTGTGATTGAATCGCTCCCTGCGCTAACGTCAGCATTGCCATCTCTTGCGGCGCAGTGACCCAGCGGCCCGGTAAATCGGCATGTTGTTCAGGCAATTCGCTATAACTATAAATCGTGAAGTGTTCACCGGTCGCATGAACGTGCTCTAAAGCATCAACACTCGACTGTGCTTCGGCGACAATTTCTTCGCTCGATAACATCGCACTATCATCAGCATCACTATCTTGCGCTTCGTCCTCAGACTGATCGTTATCTTGCAGTAAGGTTTCAAAACTTAACGCATCACCATCGGGATCGAGCCAGCCTGATGCTAAAAATACGTCCAGCCAATCATCATCAACCGCCGCACCTTTAACATCACTTTTGCGCATTAACCATTGGTTATTTATGTGCATTGCACTGATGTAGTTATCTTTTAATGGCAAGGCTAGGCAATCTGGCAGCACTTTTTTCAGCTCAATGCCATGCGACTTAAACTCATCGACCCAATCAGCTAAATATTGCTGTTCAACCGTAGCAACAATTGCTTGATCACCTTGCTTTTTGATCACGCTAAAGTGCATACGCTCAATATCTTGCGTTAGCTCATCTTCCATTAAAAATGGCAGCATTGAGTGTAATTGACGCCCAGCACCCGATGGAATTTGAATCGGGGTAATTAATACATCACTACTTGGCAACAGAGCGATCACGCTACGTTGCGAGCTGTAATCCACCAAGTCACCTAGCTTTTCTCGACTAGATAGCTCACCTGAGGCGATCACTTCTTGTAAGCTTGGTGACCAAACTAACCAAGGTATTGGATCAGTTGGACTACTGCTCAGCTTGATTGTCAGAAACTCGTTCACTGATCCCTCCGAAACGACGACGTATCACTTGTGTCGTTTTTTTATCTGAACTGTAGATTAGACTACGCAGCCTAACCCTTGAATCTTCTACTTTAATTTGTGCATCTAACTCAAAATATTGGCTAGTCACCGCTAAAAATGGACTCGCTTCACTAGTAATATTGGCGGGTACTCGGGTAATTTGTGGTTCATTTAAGAAGGTTTCCACATCTTGCCAGCCATCATGCGGTCGATTTTCAATTAATTGCTGCGCGTCACTTAAGCTCAATGACGGTTGAAACATCCCAGCTAACAACAAGGCTTGCTCAGGCTTTAACGTATTTACATTGATGTACATGTCAGTAGTTGGTAGTGCGCAAGCCACTTGATTTAAAACCGCCATCGCAGGAGCCGTCACTTGATTCACCGCTCTTAATTCACTGCTATCGGCAATTAAGCCATCTGGCGCGTCATAGCTAGGTTGAAACCCTTCATAGGTGGCACTTTCTACCCCACTTTGAGTGTTCACTTGGCTATCACTATCAACATACTCTTTAATCGAATCAGCGATCACTTCCGCCTGGTAGTTATCAATACCTGCTTCTTGCAGCATATAAGCCAATGCTTTTAATAAATAAGGCCGCTCGGGCGTATTGGCTGCCGGTAATGCCGCCAGTGCATTGACATTAAAGCACGCTTGTTTATCGATAATGCTACCGACTGCATCGCCATTTTCTAACGGGTATTGAGTACCTTCAATCGCCCATGCTTGGCTTAAGTTAATATTATCGTCGCTGTCTTTATAGCTTTCTTCGATAGCGACTTGAGCCAGTGCTTCGACTCCCATGCTATACCAGTAAGCTTGTTGGTGATTTAATAAATTACTAGCACGATAAAATTGGGTCGACATTCGTTCTGTCATAGTCGCGGCTATTGCCACCAGCACCGCCACCAGTAATAACACAAATATAAGCGCCACACCTTGCTGACGTTTGATTGTGCGAAATGAACCTCGGCCAATTGAGCCATGAACAAATGAACTACGAGAAGAATTAAGCATTATTGCGTGATCTCCCCATTCAAATCACTTTTTGCCACCGACTGACCTTGCGCGATTAAATACACTCGTCGGATCTTAGCGTAATCTTTTAATTCCAGAGTGACTTCCACCGCTTGCGGCAGTTTATCTTCCACTGGCCATGCATCTTGCCACTTATCATTATCACCATCGTAAAAACGAAAATCGAGACTAGTTACTTGATCTAATAATGATTTATGTAGCGGCTCTTGTCCTTCAGGCGTATCAGGATAACGCCACCACACTCGCTCTAATTGATCATCGACAACTCGATAACCGACCTTAACAATCTCCCCTCTAGGGAAAGCTTGCTGAGGGTTTTGCCACCCCAAACGAGTAAATAAGATGCCGTGTGATTGCGAATCGAGTAAATACTCATCGCTATACAGCACTCGATTACCCGTGGCATTAGCTCGACCTTTAAATGAACGAGCTACCATCTGGCGGAAATCGCTGTCCATAATAATCATCGCTCGTTGCATCTCTTGCAGACGTGCGGTTTTCTCCGCCGACAGTTGATTACTACGTTGAACCTGATTCACCACTTGATAGGCCGCAATGCTCAGACTGGCAAATACCATGATGGCGACCATCACTTCTATCAGGGTAAAACCTTTGCTTAAGGCTTTTCGGCTTGAAGTTTTACGGCTTAACTCTTTCTTACGGTTTAACCCTTTTTTACGGTTTAACATAGGTCCTCACCGTCATCAGAGTACTTTTACGTTGTGGGTCTAAAGAGACACTCACATCCACCGCTTTGATCAAATCTAGTCCTGTTTTAACCGGGGTTGCCGTCCAGTACCATGTTTGTCCACCAAACTCTTCTTCGCCCTTTTTAGTCGCAGTAAACGACTCAGACAAATGCACCATTGCCAATTGATTATCCACCACCATACTGGCAAAGGTTTTTTCTTCTAAATAGCTTAGAGTGTTGATGTGTTGAGTGACCGCGCGAATCACACTAATCGCAGCAGTGGCGAATATCGCCAACGCAATCAAGACTTCCAATAAAGTCATGCCTAGAACCTGCTTACGACGACTCATCATCCACTCCATCACCGCTCATTCCTGGAGCCAATAGTTGCGCAACACCCTCTTCCGATACTTTGACTCGCCAGGTTTGCTCTGGCTTTTGATTCGACTGTGAAGTGAACATCAATAGAAAAGGCGTCACTTCGCCACTGGATAATACGTACACTTGTGGTGGCTTAGGCTTTTTATCGGCATCTTCAAATCGGTCTTCGTAAAAGTCTTCCTGCTTGAATAACCGATCGTCATCGCCCCATGCTTCACTACCTAACTCAAAACTAAAGGTTAAATCTTCCGGCAATGGGATTTCAGTAAAATATTTACTGTCTTCTACCTTCTGCCAACCTTCTTCAGCTAATTGCATATAGGTATAAGTCGACTTTTTCTCATCGAAACGCAAACCATAATCTTGACCATTGAGGATCGCATCATCACTGAGCAATTGCAGTCGTTGGAAAAAACGTGAGGCCTCTTCCTTTGCTTGGTCGTCATTACTCTGCGGCAAGGTTTGCACCACCGCTAACGCACTGAGTGACATTAACACCACCACTAACAGTACTTCGAGTAAAGTAAAACCACGCTGACGCTGCATTGTGTTCCTTAGATCTTGTTGCGGATTGCGAGAGCGCTCCGCTTCGTGATGCGAGTAAGAGCAAAGTCGGTTCCTGGTTCCTGGTTCCTGGTTCCTGGTTCCTGGTTCCTGGTTCCTGGTTCCTGGTTCCTGGAGGACAGCTTTTAGCACCTAACAATATAAAGCAAATAAGTAAGTATTTTGTTTGCTGTAAGCACCGCCCCCTAGGGACTAGGAACCAGGGCCTAGAAACTCTAACTCTTACTGAAAATCTTGAATATTCCAGTTACCAATATCTTTTTGTGAACCGTCATCGCCACCTTCTTGACCATCTGAACCTAGAGTAAAGATATCAACCGTGCCGTGATCGCCTGGGCTTAAGTATTGGTAATCGCCACCCCATGGGTCACTAGGTAAACGCTTAATGTAACCGCCGTCACGGTAGTTACGTGGCTCTGGGCTACCGGTTGGTTTGCTCACTAATGCATCCAAACCTTGGTCGGTAGTTGGGTAAACACTGTTATCTAGCTTGTACATATCCAGCGCATTCTCTAGCGCTACAATATCCGTCACCGCTTTTTGTTGATCGGCTTTTTCTTTGTTACCCAAAAGGTTAGGCACAACAAAGCTAGCTAAAATCCCCAAAATAACCACCACCACCATGACTTCAAGCAAGGTGAAGCCGGATTGTTTTTTAGTCGATAAATTTAATTTTTTACTCATTGTGACTCCTAATAGATGAGTTTAATTTCTCAAATTTTGATTTAGTATTGCGTATCTCGTGGATCGAATAAAAGTTCCTAGTTTCGAGTGCCTAGCCCCTAGAAAAAGCGGACCGTGATCATTACTGCTTCTACAGTAAACTGGCAACACCCCATAATCTTTTCGTCTCCCGAGCGCAGCGTCCTCGAGTCTCGAATAAAAGCCCCTAGTTTCGAGTTCCTAGTCCCTAGAAAAAGCAGACTGTGATCGTTACTGCTTTATACCAAGCTGGCAACACCCCATAATTTTTTCGCCTCTCGAGCACTGCGTCCCCAAGCCTCAGTTCAACTATCCACCTAGAAACTAGGGACCATAAACTAGAAACCGCTCTTTACTGCGTCACCAAGTTATTCAATTCCAATATCGGCATTAAGGTTGCGGTCACGATAAACAGCACTATGCCAGCCATCGCGACAATCAATAATGGCTCAAAAATACCTAATGCCATATTAACCAAGGATTCAAAATCTCGGTCTTGGTTATCGGCGGCGCGAATCAACATTGGCTCAAGCTCACCACTTTGTTCACCACTGGCGATCATGTGTAGCATCATCGGTGGGAATAAACGGGTATGCTCAAGCGATTTACGTAGACTGGTGCCTTCACGAACTTTATCGGCGGCATCTAAAATCTGCGCTTTAAAATATTGGTTGCTCATTACATCGGCTGCTACTCGCATACCATCTAAAAGAGGAATAGCACTCGATGAACAAATTGCTAAGGTTCGAGCAAAACGGGAGGTATTCAGCCCTTTAGCCACTTTGCCGATAACCGGCAGTGCCAAGACTCGTTTATCCCACTTCATACGAAAATCAGGTTTCTTTAACGCTACTTTTAAGCCGACGATCATTAATACAATCAGACCAAGTACTAATAATCCCCAATGCTGCACAAAATTACTAGCGACCAATAAAAACTCGGTCGACATCGGCAAGCCTTGCCCCATTTGCACAAATTGGTCGACGATTTTCGGCACTACTGCTGCAAGTAAGAACGCCACTACACTGATGGCAATTAACGTCAGCATAGTTGGGTAGATAAGAGCTTGTTGTAACTTAGAGCGCATCTTTTGGCGATTTTCGGCGTAATCAGCCAACCGATCTAAAATTGCATCCAAATGACCAGATTTCTCACCTGCGGCAACCATGGCGCAAAAGAGATCATCAAATACCGCTGGGTATTCCGCCATGCTGTCCGATAAGGTATAACCTTCGACTACTCGCGAGCGAATACTGACCAGCATATTACGAATATGAGGTTTTTCTGATTGGTCAGCCACCGCTCGAATACATTCTTCTAACGGCATACCGGCTTGTACTAAAGTGGATAATTGGCGGGTAACTAGGGCTAATTCATTGGTAGTGATGCCACGTTGGAAGCTAAAACCACTCGATTTGGTTTGTTGCGACTTAGCTTTGGTTTCTACCACTTCAGTGGGCATTAAACCTTTTTCTTTTAAACGTTGGCGAACTTGTCGGGCATTATCGCCTTCTAATACTCCTTTCTTTTGCTTCCCTTTGGCATCGAGTGCTTTATATTCAAACGCTGCCATGGGTTACACTTCCTTGGTCACACGTAGCACTTCTTCCAA
The DNA here is from genome assembly GCF_000426765.1 of Vibrio litoralis DSM 17657. Classification (GTDB taxonomy): domain Bacteria; phylum Pseudomonadota; class Gammaproteobacteria; order Enterobacterales; family Vibrionaceae; genus Vibrio; species Vibrio litoralis. The sequence goes on from NZ_KE384568.1 coordinate 121,521, forward strand.
AGTGGTCACGCCGCGGCGCACTTTAGCCAGGCCATCGTCGCGAATGCTTGGCGTTTTGGCGCGAATCGCTTTTTCAATGACTTGCTCGCCGGCTTCCGAGTGGATCAATTCTTGGGTTTCATCATCAATTAGCAATAGTTCATGAATACCAGTACGGCCACGATAACCTTTGTGGTTACAGTTCTCACAACCTTGTGGTTTATAAAGCTCTAATGACTCATCTATGCTCACGCCAAACAATTGCTTTTGTTGAGCATCGGCTTGATAAGGTTGCTTACAGCTAGAGCATAAAGTTCGTACTAGACGCTGCGCTAATACACCCAATAATGAAGAAGAAATTAAGAAAGGTTCAATACCCATATCACGCAAACGAGTGATCGCACCAATTGCGGTGTTGGTGTGCAAGGTCGACATTACTAAGTGACCGGTTAATGAGGCTTGTACCGCAATTTGCGCCGTTTCTAAATCACGTATTTCCCCAACCATCACCACATCTGGATCTTGACGCAAAATCGCGCGCAAACCACGAGCAAAGGTCATATCGACTTTTGGGTTTACTTGAGTTTGACCGATGCCATCAATATCAAATTCAATCGGATCTTCCACGGTTAAAATATTACGTTCGCTGCTATTCAGCTCTTGCAAACCCGCATACAAAGTCGTTGATTTACCTGAACCCGTAGGGCCGGTCACCAAAAGAATACCGTGTGGCCGAGCAATTAAATGACGAAATGCTTCGTGGTTTTTAGGCGTCATGCCTAGGCTGTGCAAATCTAAACGTGTGGCATTTTTATCTAATAAACGCATTACCACACGTTCGCCATGAGAAGACGGCATAGTAGACACTCGCACATCAACCGCACGACCACCGATACGCAATGAAATGCGACCATCTTGCGGTACACGCTTTTCGGCGATATCGAGTTTGGCCATTACTTTGACGCGAGATACTAAAATCGGCGCGAGTTTGCGGCTCGGCGATAATACTTCACGTAACACGCCATCCACTCGAAAACGGATCGATAAGACTTTCTCAAAGGTCTCAATATGAATATCCGACGCGCCCTCTTTGATCGCTTCACCTAACATGGCGTTGATCAATTTAATGATTGGCGCATCATCTTCTGATTCTAATAAATCTTCGTTTTCTGGCAGCTCTTCGGCTAATGAAAAGAAATCATCATCTGCGCCAATATCTTCCATCAACTGACGAGCTTCTGATGAATCGCGTTGATAAGCATCAGTTAGCTTATTTTCAAACTCACTGACCGATAATTTTTGCGGCTTAAAAGAATGCCCAGAAGCGCGGCGAATTTCCAATAACACTTGTGGAGTCAGCGCGCCCGCAAAGTACAAAACGCAAGCTTGCGCCTCATTATGTTCCAGCACTACTTGATGACGTTTAGCATAAGCAAAAGGCAGACGAAACTTAGGACGAGAGTCTTGCTCATCGATTAATTCTGGTGCCATATCTTGTGCTGAATCGACCATTATTGATGCCCCTCAGACTGAGCACTTTCACTGTGTTCTAATTGCTCAAGAAAAGCTTGGATTTCTGCAGGTTGACGAGCACCCTGACCAAACTTAGGCAACACAGGCGTTTCTGCATTCGGAAGCAGTTTTAAGCCTTTTTGCGCTTTATATAACTGCTCAGCACGAATGTAATTGTATTTACGACGCGACAAACCATCGATCGACATACCGTCACGAATAATGGTCGGCTTAATAAACACCATTAAGTTCTTTTTCTCTTTGGTGGTGTTGGTATAAGAGAATAATACGCCTAAATAAGGAATGTCACCGAGTAGTGGCACTTTCGAGACACTTTCTTGCGCGCGTTCATCAATCAAGCCGCCGAGTACGATCATTTGCCCATCTTGCACCATCACTGATGTACTAATTTGACGTTTAGCAAAACGCACATCGACCGCACCATTAGCGCCCAGTACATTGGAAACTTCTTGCTCGATTTGCATTTGAATCGAGTCACCTTCGTTAATTTGAGGGGTCACTTTAAGTTTGATACCCACTTCTTTACGATCAACGGTTTGGAATGGATTAGAGTTATCCGAACTGGCGGTAGAGCCCGTCACGACCGGCACTTCTTCACCAACAATAAACGAGGCTTCGCTGTTATCTAACACGGTAATGCTTGGAGAAGACAGAATATTAGAATTACTGCTGGTTGCCACTGCACTGATTAATGCCGTCCAATCACCTTTAACAATACTCAGCGCTGCACCATTCACACCACTTAATGCTGATGCTAAGGTTGAGAAATCCCCTTGAGTATCAGGGTTGACCGTGGTATTACCATTGGAATCAATCACGGTTGAACCTGGTACATCTTGTGCTTCTTTGATACCTACTGCTACTTGACCAATTTTGGCGTTAGCATTGGAATACTGCACCATGCTGCCGGTTTCTAGGTTGCCGTATTGCACACCGAGATCGATACCTTCACCCTCGGCAAGCTCAACAATCAAAGCTTCAATTAATACTTGAGCGCGGCGAATATCCAACTGGCTAATCACCTCTTGTAGTGCTTTCATAATATCTGGCGGAGCGGTTAATACTAAGGCATTGGTGCCCGGATCAGCCGTGATCATCACTTTAGCTTTACTATTGCTGTTAGCGCCCGATTTAGAATCTTTTTCTGCTTGTAGGTTCTCAGAAACACCCGTTAATACATCCACTAAATCTTCCGCTTTGGCATAGCGTAAATACACTACGCGGTTATTGCCTTTGGTGGCCATTTCAACATCAAGTTGGCTGATTAATTTTTTCAAACGCTGACGAACTTTGGGGTCACCAGAAATCAGAATTGAGTTAGTACGCTCATCGGCCACTAACTTAGGTTGCAGTAATTCAGGGGTATTTTTGGCATCGGCACTTTTGCTAAGAGAATCAACAATTCGCACCATTTCGGTGGCTGAGGCATTTTTTAACTCAACCACTTCGACTTCTTTATCGCCGGCTTGATCGACACGTTTAATAATTTCCGCTAAACGATTCACCACCGATGCTCGGCCCGTTAAAAGAATGATATTCGATGGATCGTAGTGCACAACGTTACCAGCACCGGCGTTATCATTTAGCTGACGTAAAATAGGAGAAAGTTCTCGAACTGAGACATTTTTCACAGGAACAACACGAGTGATCACTTGATCGCCAGAAATAGGTGAATCATTTCCCACCACAGGCACTGCCGCGGTTTTGGCATCTTTATCTTTAATCACTTTTAAAATGCCATTGTCCATTTCGATTACTGCATAACCGTAAACTTCCAACACATTTAAGAAGAATTTGTAATATTGCTCTTGGTTGAGCACATCGTAACTACGTACATCAATTTTGCCGCGCACTGATGGATCAACAATAATTGTCTTTTGTAAATTACGTCCGACAATATTGATAAACTCTTGAATGTCGGTACCTTTAAAACTGGCACTAAAATCTTCTGCAATAGCAGATACCGAGACCAAACTGGTCACTACAATTAGCGAGACTTTGCTCAACCACTTTTTCACACCATGCTCCTGCTCACCATTGGTGACGTTACTATACTCTTCGTACCTGAATTAAAGCTCGGTACGAATTGAGAATCCATTTTAAAATTGAATATAAATATCATGAGTCTGACCATCTCTTTCTACGGTTAGATTCCACTCCATAGACTCTAAAGCCGTTTTCCATAACGTTGCCATTTGCGATGGGTCCGTGAGGTCTTGTCCGTTTAATGCAGTGGCAATATCGCCATCTTGTAAACCAACTTGTTCAAATAAAGCGCGATCTTTACCGGGACGAACTCGGTAGCCTTTTAATTGCCCTTCATCCATCACTTGTGAAAGGCGAATATATTGAAAAATCTTTTGCGGGTCGGAGGAAATTTCTTGGCGAATTTTATCTAAGTCTGCGACATCATCCGTCGCGGCTTGATTCTCAACAGGTTGACGTACTACCGATTGAGGCGATTTATTATAATCAATGCCTTGCAGCATCAAGGTTTCATCACGACCTTGGTTGCTAATAATCACTCGGTCGACATACACCGCGCTTAACGTCACTCGCGTGCCATCAATGGTTTCACCAATCCCGTAGGTCGCCTGCTTACCTTGATTAGCAATAATTGCGAGACTTAATTTATCGTTGCTACTGGCGACGGCTCCCACTAGCGTTAAATTCAAACGAGTTTGCGGTGCATCTTGGGCGACTTGTTGTTTTTGGGTTGGTGTTTGAGTGTATAAGCCAAATAAATTAGCACTTAACAGTGGGGATAATGTATCGGTTTGCGTGTTTGAAGAGGTTTGAGAAGCAATCACGTTCGGTGCTGACCAGCGAGCAACATTAGAGATAGGGGATAATAAAGCCCATAATAAGATGCCGACTACCCAAGCAATCAGAGCCGTTAATAGCAAAGTGGTAACAAAACTTAGCTGAGATTGATTTTGTACCCAACGATTCGCCAATTGTGTCCATTGCTGTTGGATATTGTCTTTTGACACCATGAGAGATGACACCTTAAATTCGATTCCATTCTTATTTACTTTTCGAAGCCTAACCTTAACGGTTTAAAGGGATTAAACCAAATTAATTCATTCGATCATGTGTTAGTAATCAACATTTATCGCCACATTATGCAGAATCATTCATTAAGCTAACAATTCTGATAGTTTTCCATTCATTGAACCAATGCAGACAACGGAATAGAAAATTATATCCCTAAATTATTACATCTTTCGAACTATACCTTGAAAATGCCAAAAACCACCTCCATTTGAGTCATACTATGAGTGATTAGCAAGGTATAGCTTTTACTCTCTTTACTGTTAACCCTTCGAGGTCATATCTCAGAATGAGTTCACAAACTTTATCGGTCCGTTTAGACAAATGGTTATGGGCCGCCCGTTTTTACAAAACACGTTCCATCGCCAGAAGCATGGTTGAAGGTGGCAAAGTTCACTATAATGACCAACGTAGTAAACCAAGCAAAGTAGTTGAGATCGGTGCTTCCATTCGCTTGCGTCAAGGTAATGAAGAAAAGACCGTGATCATCGAAAAGATTTCCGATCAGCGTCGTGGGGCACCTGAAGCTCAAACCTTATATACAGAAACGCAAGACAGTATTGCCAAGCGTGAAGAAAACGCTCAAAAACATAAACTGAATGCGCTGTATAGCCCAAGCCCTGAACGACGCCCTGATAAAAAACAACGTCGTAATCTCATTAAATTTAAACATCAATAAGCCCAGGCTAGGAGTCCCCCAACTAATGGCAAATAACCTTTTACATCGCTATTTATTCGAAGATTTGTCTGTTCGTGGTGAATTAGTACAACTTGATACCGCTTACCAACAAATCATTGCCAACAAGGATTACCCACAGCCGCTACAAAACCTATTGGGTGAACTGCTTGTGGCAACTAGTCTACTGACAGCAACTTTAAAATTTGAAGGTTCGATCACTTTGCAACTGCAAGGCGATGGTCCGGTTTCTTTAGTCGTGATCAATGGCGATCACGATCAAAAAATACGCGGTGTTGCACGTTGGGAAGGACAAATTGCTGACGATGCAAACTTGCACCAGATGATTGGTAAAGGCCACTTAGTGATCACTATTTCTCCTGATAAAGGCGAGCGCTACCAAGGCGTAGTAAGTTTAGAAGGCGATACACTTTCAGAAGTTTTAGAAGACTACTTTGAGCGTTCAGAGCAACTAAAAACGCGTTTATGGTTCCGCACCGGTGAACATGACGGTCAAGCGCATGCAGCAGGTATGTTATTGCAAATCATGCCAGATGGTACCGGTTCTGCCGATGACTTTGAGCATTTAGAAAAGCTGACTGAAACCATTAAAAATGAAGAACTATTCTCACTAGAAGCCAATGAAGTGCTTTATCGCTTATATAACCAAGAGAAAGTACAGTTATTTGAAGCGCAGCCAGTTGAATTCTTCTGCGGTTGTTCACGTGAGCGTAGCGCGGGTGCCATCGCAACGGTTGCCAAAGAAGAGCTGGATGACATCTTAAAAACCGAAGGCGAAGTAGCACTACACTGTGATTACTGTGGCAGTACTTATTCTTTTGATGCAACGGAAGTCGACCAAATTATTACCACGGCGAAGAAAAACCTGCATTAATTCATTGTATACAATAAGTGATACGTGACATCGAATAAGCCGGCTAAGTTCGGCTTTTTTTGTGCCTAAAAACCACGATTAATCCTTCATTTTTGCCACTTTATAGCGACTTATTTTATTCAATATAATAATCAGAGTGTTCTTGATCCCTCCTTTTTGTACTACGAATTTTGCTAAAATTGTTATGATCCTCAAATAAACCACACGCAGAAAGTGGTTATATGAGGATCATTACCTAGAATTATAATATTCCCTACAAATTTCCTATTAAGGAGCATCTATGACCGTTATGGAGCAAACGACCACTGTATCTCAGTTGGATCTCACAACTTACGGCATTACTGGCGCCACTGACGTTATTCGTAATCCAAGTTATGAACAATTGTTTATTGAAGAGACCAAGGCAAATTTAAGCGGCTATGAAAAAGGTATCGTTACTGAGCTCGGCGCGGTTTCTGTCGATACCGGTATTTTTACTGGTCGCTCACCGAAAGATAAGTACATCGTAAAAGATGATGTCACTAAAGATACCTTATGGTGGTCCGATCAAGGTAAAAACGATAACAAACCAATCACACCAGAGGTATGGGCCGATTTAAAATCTTTGGTGACCAACCAGCTTTCTGACAAACGTCTTTTCGTGGTCGATTGTTTCTGTGGGGCAAACCCTGAATCACGCTTGAAAGTTCGAGTGATCACTGAGGTCGCATGGCAAGCTCATTTCGTCAAAAACATGTTCATCCGCCCAACCGAACAAGAGCTGCAAGATTTCGAGCCCGACTTCATCGTCATGAATGGCGCTAAAATCACCAATCCTAATTGGCAAGCACAGGGGTTAAACTCCGAAAACTTTGTCGCCTTTAACTTAACCGAACGCATTCAAATTATTGGTGGTACTTGGTATGGCGGCGAAATGAAAAAAGGTATGTTCGCCATGATGAACTACCTACTGCCACTTAAAGGCATAGCATCCATGCATTGCTCTGCCAACGTAGGCGAAGACGGTGACGTAGCAATTTTCTTTGGTCTATCAGGCACTGGCAAAACAACCCTATCTACCGATCCGAAACGTCAGCTAATTGGCGATGACGAACATGGTTGGGATGATGATGGCGTATTTAACTTTGAAGGCGGTTGCTACGCCAAAACCATCAAGCTGTCGAAAGAAGCAGAACCGGATATTTATAATGCAATTCGCCGTGACGCATTATTAGAAAATGTGACGGTTTCAGAAGATGGTATTATCGATTTTGATGACAACTCAAAAACCGAAAACACACGTGTTTCTTACCCGATTTATCACATTGATAATATTGTTAAGCCAGTCTCTAAAGCCGGTCATGCACAGAAAGTGATTTTCTTAACCGCGGATGCCTTTGGGGTTCTTCCTCCGGTTTCAAAACTGACTCCAGAGCAAACTAAGTACCACTTCTTATCTGGCTTTACCGCAAAACTAGCCGGTACAGAACGCGGGATCACCGAACCAACCCCAACCTTCTCCGCTGCCTTTGGCGCTGCATTCTTAACCTTGCACCCAACGCAATATGCAGAAGTGTTAGTGAAACGTATGGAAGCGGCTGGCGCGGAAGCTTACTTGGTGAATACCGGTTGGAATGGCAGCGGTAAACGTATATCAATTCAAGATACTCGTGGCATTATTGATGCGATTTTAGATGGTTCTATCGATCACGCACCAACTAAGGTTATTCCAACCTTTAACCTTGAAGTACCAACTGAACTACCAAATGTTGATAGCCAAATTCTCGATCCTAGAGATACCTATGTAACGGCAGAACAATGGCAAGTTAAAGCCGATGAACTGGCGCAACTTTTCATTAAAAACTTTGCTCAATATACTGACAATAATGAAGGTAAAGCCTTGGTTAAGGCCGGACCTCAATTGTAGTTTTATATCTAAAATAACTTAACTGAAACGAGAGACTTAGCGGTTTCTCGTTTTTTATTATTTATTGTATACCCAAAATAATTGGAGTGGCTGTGAAGAGAATAGACGGCAACTTCAAGCATTAAGAGGGTCCCCACAATCAAAGCAGGAATAATTGTACCTAAACTAATAACTGCTTATACTTCATAGCTCTAACCGCCTCATTAATGGGGATATGAATAAACAGGACGTTACATGAGAAAACTGCTAGCCATTGTTGTCGGCTTGATTTCATTAGTGGTTGTCGCCCTTTCCGCTTCTTACGCAGCCTTACACACTAAATATGCCGCTCAGGTAGTCAATACGGTTCTTGAATATGCTTACCAAGATAATATCCAAGTTCGTGACGTCAGTTATTCGTATCAAGAACCTAAGCATCTACAGCTCGATGGCGTGCTAATTAAACATCAAAATGCTGAACCAATTCTCGTCGAAAAGATGGATATTTGGTTGGGAAAGCATGCTTGGCTAGATAACCGGCTACAAATTGATAATGTGGTGATTGATGGCATCAGCCTACAAACAGGTTGGCCTAAGCTAGGATTGCCAAACTATATCCAATTAAACAAATTATCACTGACTAATATCGACTTTGCCGATAACGGTTGGGTCGGTCGAGATCTGAACATTCAGATCAAGCACCCTACACAACGTGACGCTAAGCTACTGCCGTTTTATGGTGAAGTTCAACTCTCTGCCGGACAACTCTATTGGCAAGGTGAAGCCATCAACAACTTATTTCTTGATGGTGATATAACGCCTGAGCATTCAACCTTTTACGATATTCGATTCCAGTGGCGCAAAGGCCAATTTTCAGCTCAAGCTACCAAAAAGCAATCACAAAAAATCTGGCAACTGCCTCGTGTGACAATGAGTGGATTACGCTTACAACAAAATAGCCTCGATAATATTAGCCAACAAAGTATCGATTGGTTTAATCAACAAGCAATGGCAATCAATGATCTAGAAATCAGCAATTCCAGCATCGAAGTGCCTAATTTTTCAATTAATAATATTAAGCTAACCGCTGAACAGCTTCGCTTACCATTTGATTTTTGGCAGCAGCAAAATGCCTCTATCTTTGCTACCGCCGATACCATGAGCGCGTTTGGTCAGGCGATTCATTCACCGGCTTTAGATATTAACTTGCAACCCAATATCGCTAACATCCAAGATATTTCATTAGAAATGCTGCAAGGTAATCTGCACATTCAAGGTCAAGCAACCCCAACTGGTTTCGACTTGTCACAATTCAATATTAATAATATGAAATGGATTCCAACCGCCGAATCTAAACAGTTAGCACTGGATTACTTACAGAGCTTACAGTCTCTTAAAGCCAAGATGCTGACCATTAACAATGTCCAATTTATCGATCTCACCACTTCCCCAGCCAAGCAAGCAACCGGGTTAAGTATTGAGGGTGATAACCTTGAAATAAAGAAACAAGGCGATTGGGGTTTATGGCAAGGTGAATTAAGCATTAGTGCCAATCGTGCTAGCTACGATAGCGTTAATAGTAAAAATCTACTGGCCAGTATGCGCAGTGAAAAAGGTCACTTTTGGCTGGATAAACTGTTTATTCCATTAGAAAATGGCTTAGTCAAAGGCTCTGGAGAGGTGGCATTTAGCCAAACCAGTCAGCCTTGGAAGCTTGATTTGGAAGCCTCTGGGATCCCGCTACGCTTCTTCTCTCGCTGGTTTAACTTGCCGCTGTATTTAGATGGTATTACCGATTTTACGGTTAACGGTGAAGGCTTATATGGCGATCAATTAATATTCAACCATAGTGTCACCGGACAGCTTAATGCCAGCGTAACTCGTGCCACCAGCGATGATGACTTCCAAACCTTATGGCTTCGTAATCAAGGTATTGAATTGCCACCCTTGGCACCACCACAAGACCAAGCGACTATCGCAGACTCAGAAGATAGCGCAGACGCAGAAGATAAAACGGCACCAGTAAAACCTGCTAAGCCAAAAGACAAAAAAGTCCAGCCTGTTACTATCAGCGATATACATTTAGTGGCTGACCGAGGACGTTTATCACTTAAACCATTTAAGATTGAAGGCAAAGACTTCTCTGCTCATCTAGGTGGTGAATACGACTTTTTATTCCCAGAAAAAGGCAACCTGCAATATCGATTACAAGGTGAATGCCAAGCATTAGTGTTTGATTTACTCAGTCATAAAGACTCAGTATTAGTGGAAAATAACTGCCACTAAACACAGCAAATAATACCAATCACACTAATTAGATGATCAGGAATTGCGTAGGAAAAAGGCTTGAGAACAAGACGAAAATTTTCGATAAGTAGTTATTCTACAATCAAAATTTCCAATGAAGTTATCGAGCCTTTTAACAAGTAAGGATGAGCAGATAATCAGTACGATTGGTATAAAAAATAGCCACATGACTGAAACGTAAATAAAAGGCGGTGATAGAATCAACTATCACCGCCTTTATGCATTTTTTCTGGTTTAATTTAAGCTATTACTTAACCAGCGGCGCTTCGCCTAAAAAGTCTGTCATCAGCATATAGGTGCCGGTAAACTCCACCGCAGCCACATCACCACTATAAACCGTGACTTTCACGATCACCCGCGCGCGACGTCCATTGACTAAACGATCTAAATCACCACTAATGCCATCTAAAGAAGTCACCGCCACTGGGCTCTCTGTCACCGGGGCGCGAAAACGCACTTGGCTATCGGCCAGAATAATATCCGCTTCGAGCCCTTTTTCTCGCATTAACAACCAAGCCATACCCCACCCCGTTAATGTGGTTAAGGTAAATAATGAGCCAGCAAACATGGTTTCATGTGGGTTGATGTTCGGATTAAGTGGTGCTGAACATTCAAATTGGTAACCAGTATATTGGCTAATACGAATCCCCATCGCAGCACAAATGGGGATCTCTTGTCGCCACCGCTTTTGCAATTCATCACACCAGTCAGGACGACGTGATACATTGGCACTCTCTTTTAAACGCTTCAACATTTGTTGGTGACGAGTCGGCCCCCTCTCATCACTGAGTTCACCCTGGCTTTCAAAACCATTCTTGGCGTAAAAGTTAATTGCATCTTCGCGAGAGTTACACACTAAGCGTTTGGCACCCTCTTGTAATGCATAAGACTCTAACGCCACCAAAATCAATGAGCCTAAACCTTTGCCTCTATGCTGAGGATGCACCGCCATATAGCGTACTTGACCTTCGCTATTAGGAGTTAAATACATACGCCCTACCGCCATAATGCGGCCACGCCCATCGACAATCATACGATGAGCACTCATTTCGTCATATTCATCTCGCTCTGATCCTTGCGGTTGATGAAAAGGCTCTCGCAACATTTGCCAGCGAAAATAATAATATTTTTGCAAGTCAGATTCGGTTTTTGGCGTCACTAACTTAAACATGTAAATCCCTTACTATTTAATATTCGTTTACTAGGGTCTTTTGACCTTTCGTTATTACTTTAAACTTGTAACCAGAAGGTCACCGGTCCGTCGTTGATCAGCGCCACTTTCATATCAGCGGCAAATTGTCCGTTTTCAGTATGAACATCCGCTTGCTGACAGCACTGTGAAAAATGGTGGTATAACCTTTCTGCTTCTTGTGGATCGGCGCCTTTAGAAAAGCTTGGACGCATGCCTTTTTGCGTATCCGCAGGTAAGGTAAATTGCGATACCACTAATACTTCGCCAACCGCTTGCTTCACATTGAGGTTCATTTTTCCTTGGTCATCTTCAAAAATTCGATAACCTAATACTCGTTCGCTCAAGCGTTTGGCTTTTGCTTCATCATCGCCTTTTTCTACCCCTAGTAGCACCAATAAACCTTGATTAATACTACCGACAATCTCACCATCTACCTTAACACTGGCTTCACTGACTCTTTGGATCAAAGCAATCACAGATCATTCCTTTTACGACTAAATTGTTCTTTTAACTTTTGTAGTGGATGGTATGGCTCTTCATCATACCAGTCTTCTCGTTCGCCAAGGCTTGCGGTCACTTCCGCACCGACCAATACGATAAACCAACATAAATACACCCAGACAAACAAAATAGGTATCGCAGCCAGTGCCCCATAAATCAATTGATAAGAAGGAAAGGCAGTAATATACATCGCGAAGCCTTTTTTCGAGAATTCGAAGAGTAACCCCGCCACTAAAGCACCAGTGCAAGCATGGAAGAATTTCACTTTAATATTTGGCACTAACATATACAAGACGACGAAAGTCGACATCGATAAAATCATAGGCAAAATTCGGTAAATACCACTGACCACTTCTAGGCTAATATATTGCTCTGACGTGATATATGAACTCAACGCTAAACTGGCACCCATCAATAAAGGGCCTAAAGTTAATACCATCCAATACATGGAAAATGAATAAACTAAACGACGTTTACGCTTCACTCGCCAAATAAAATTCAAATTCTTATCGATAGTAGAAACCAACATCATGGCGGTAATAAAAACAAAGGCACCACCAATTGCCGTCATACTTGAGGTATTAGAAACAAAGATATTCAACGCATTTTTGACCGCATCCCCAGCGGCTGGCATAAAGTTAAGAAAAACAAACTCTTGAATTTGTTCCGTAATGCCGTGAAAAACAGGAAATTGAGATAGCGTTGTGACTAGAACCGTCACCAATGGCACCAGTGATAGTAGTGAAATATAAGCCATATAGCCGGCATTCACCGCTAACCGATCACGAACGATGCGATCCTTTAGGTACACCAAATAATGGATACATACACTGATTTTTTTGTCCATCATCACGTCCCTAATGATTGATTCATGTATTTTTTAAGCATAATAAAAAAGCCGATGCATTAATAGCATCGGCTCAAATTGTGCATTAATGTTGAGTTAATACCAATTATTATTTAGGAGCACGACCCGCACGTTTACGCTCATTTTCAGTCAAATGACGCTTACGGATACGGATGCTTTCTGGTGTTACTTCTACTAGTTCATCATCATCGATGAATTCTAAAGCTTGCTCTAGAGTGAACTTAATAGCAGGCGAAAGCGTTTGAGCTTCATCTGTACCAGAGGCACGAACGTTAGTTAGCTGCTTACCTTTCAGACAGTTAACGGTTAAGTCGTTGTTACGGTTATGAATACCAATAACTTGACCTTCATAAACTTCATCAGCGTGCTCTGCAAATAAACGACCACGATCTTGTAAGTTAAACAATGCGTACGTTAGTGCTTTACCGGTTGCATTCGAGATTAATACACCGTTGCTACGTTGACCGATTACGCCACCTTTATGGTCGTCGTAACGCTCAAACGTATGGTAAAGAAGACCAGAACCTGAAGTCAGTGTTAGGAACTCAGTTTGGAAACCAATCAAGCCACGAGAAGGCATGTAGAAGTCCATGCGAACACGGCCTTTACCATCTGGTGCCATATCAGTTAGCTCACCTTTACGGATACCGATGTTTTCCATGATGCCACCTTGGTGCTCTTCAAGCACATCGATAGTCACTTTTTCAAACGGTTCCATTAGTTTGCCATCAATTTCTTTTTCGATAACTTCTGGACGTGATACTGCAAGCTCGAAGCCTTCACGACGCATGTTTTCGATCAGAATTGAAAGGTGAAGTTCACCACGACCTGATACTTTGAATTTATCTGGATCGTCTGTTTGCTCAACGCGTAATGCTACGTTGTGCACTAATTCTTTTTCTAGACGCTCAAGGATGTTACGTGAAGTCACGAACTTACCTTCTTTACCCGCGAACGGAGAAGTGTTTACTTGGAACGTCATAGTTACTGTTGGTTCATCAACCGATAACGGCGTCATTGGTTCAACATTGTTTACATCACAGATGGTGTCAGAGATTTTAAGCTCACCAAGACCAGTAATTGCGATGATGTCACCCGCGTTAGCTTGTTCAACTTCGTGACGCTCAAGACCAAGGTAACCTAGAACCGTACCCACTTTACCGTTACGTTTCTTACCATCAGCACCAACGATAGTCACTTGTTGGTTTGGTTTAACGCTACCGCGAGTTACACGACATACACCGATTACACCAACGTAAGAGTTGTAATCAAGTTGAGACACCTGCATTTGCAGTGAACCTTGGATATCAACATTTGGACATTCAACGTTATCAACGATTGCTTGGAATAGTGGTTCCATGTTCTCGCCAGTTTCGCCTTCTTCCAAAGTTGCCCAACCGTTTAATGCTGAAGCGTAAACCACTTGGAAGTCTAGTTGCTCATCGGTTGCACCTAGGTTGTCAAATAGGTCGAATACTTGATCCATAACCCAATCAGGACGAGCACCAGGGCGGTCGATTTTATTGATAACAACGATTGGCTTCAAGCCGTGTGCGAATGCTTTTTGAGTTACGAAACGCGTTTGAGGCATAGGACCATCAACCGCATCAACGATAAGAAGCACCGAGTCAACCATTGACATAATACGCTCAACTTCACCACCGAAATCGGCGTGTCCAGGGGTATCGACGATATTGATTCGGTAATCGTTCCAGTCAATCGCGGTATTTTTCGCAAGAATGGTAATACCACGCTCTTTTTCGATGTCGTTCGAATCCATGACGCGCTCTTCAGCTTCACCACGAGATTCAAGCGTACCCGATTGTTGTAATAGCTTATCAACCAAAGTCGTTTTACCGTGGTCAACGTGCGCGATAATCGCGATATTTCTTAACTTATCAATCTGTGGAGTAGTCATGCAATTCGGTTCACTTATGTAAGACGCCCAGACACTGGACGAATTTGATTTAAAAAACGGTCGTAAATGTATCAGATTTTCCGAAAAAACCTAGGAATATGTCACATTAACGGACAAATATTACCCGAAAATGACTATTTTAGTGTAAACCACGTTAAGCATTTTCGCTTAATCGTCAGTTACCCTTTGGTTAAAAGAAAAAAATAGACAGCCTAATCAACAAGATAGAACACTCTCCCCCTTCAGTCTTTTAAAACTGCATAAAAAAATAGAAATAATGCGCTCTACACACCATGTTGCATATTTACCTTAGTTTTCACATTGACAAATCGATCAATTCTCGGCTGAATAGGACGAGTTATTTAACCGTTTGCATCACCACGGTGCGTAGCGCACCAATATTGTGCAACCGAAACCCAAAATAGTGCAAGTAAATGCACTCTATTGGCATAAATAATTTTATCTTTATGTTTTTAAAGGATTTATTTTTTTGGCACGATTTTAGCTTTACTCAAAGCATCGTTGATTACTTTTTATAGAATCAAGATCGCTAAAAGCTAGATTCATTAGTTTGAATCTCTTTTATCGTTCAAACAGTATTAATAACACCGGAGGTTATCCAAGATGTCAGTAGAAAATGTACTCTCTCTGATCACAGAAAACGAAGTTAAGTTTGTTGATTTACGCTTTACCGATACCAAAGGTAAAGAACAACATATCTCAATTCCAGCTCACCAAGTCGATGCTGACTTCTTTGAAGACGGTAAAATGTTTGATGGCTCTTCAGTTGCCGGCTGGAAAGGCATTAACGAATCAGACATGGTGATGATGCCAGATGCATCAAGCGCCGTTTTAGACCCATTCACCGAAGATGCCACGCTTAATATCCGTTGTGACATCCTAGAGCCTGCCACAATGCAAGGCTACGATCGTGACCCACGTTCAATCGCAAAACGCGCTGAAGATCATATGCGTGCAGCAGGCTTTGCTGACACGGTATTAATTGGTCCAGAACCAGAGTTCTTCTTATTTGATGATGTGAAGTTCGGCAATGATATTTCTGGTTCATTCTTCAAGCTTGATGATGTTGAAGCTTGTTGGAATACCGGCACTGAATATGAAGGCGGTAACAAAGGTCACCGTCCAGGTGTGAAAGGCGGTTATTTCCCAGTAGCACCCGTTGATTCATCTCAAGACATTCGTTCAGCAATGTGTTTAATCATGGAAGAAATGGGCTTAGTTGTTGAAGCGCATCACCATGAAGTAGCGACTGCAGGTCAAAATGAAATCGCAACTCGTTTTAACACCTTAACTGAAAAAGCCGATGAGATTCAGATCTACAAATATGTGGTTCATAACGTCGCTCATGCTTACGGTAAAACTGCCACCTTTATGCCTAAGCCACTCGTTGGTGATAACGGCTCTGGTATGCACGTGCACATGTCACTTGCGAAAGATGGGGTTAACCTATTTGCGGGTGATAAGTACGGCGGCTTATCTGAAATGGCGCTTTACTACATTGGTGGCGTGATCAAGCATGCGCGTGCGATTAACGCCTTTGCTAACCCATCAACTAACTCATACAAGCGTCTAGTACCAGGATTCGAAGCACCAGTTATGCTTGCATACTCTGCACGTAACCGTTCTGCATCAATTCGTATCCCAGTAGTACCAAGCCCGAAAGCGCGTCGTATCGAAGCTCGCTTCCCAGATCCAGCAGCTAACCCATACCTAGCGTTTGCGGCATTGCTAATGGCTGGTCTTGACGGTATTAAGAACAAGATCCACCCTGGCGATGCTATGGATAAAGACTTGTACGACCTACCGGCAGAAGAAGCGGCTGAGATTCCAAAAGTAGCAGAATCTCTCGAGATCGCTCTTAAAGCACTAGACGAAGACCGTGAATTCTTAACTTCTGGTGGCGTATTCTCTGATGATTTCATCGATTCTTATATCGACCTGAAATCAAAAGATGTTGAGCGTGTTAACATGGCAACGCACCCATTAGAGTTTGAATTGTACTACTCGGTATAATCAAACCGGTTAACCTGATCAGATTTATTTTGTAACGGTGTAAACCCAATGAAAATTTTAGGCTCGCCTCTCAGGTGAGCCTTTTTTTTATTGTCGCCACACAACCATCAATTAAGCTATCCATAAGCAGTAAATAATAAGCAATCATCAACACGACGATCACGGTGCCCATTATGAAACGGATCCACATACCAGTATTGTTATTTAGCCTGATCATGAGTCAAGCTACTCTGGCAGGACAAGTTTATAAATGGACAGATAGTAAAGGGGTGACACACTTTAGTGACAGTCCACCACCAGCAAAAGCCGATAGCAAAGAAGTGCTTTCTCTGCCGGATATAAAAGCCCCGGCTCCAGAACCTCAATACAGCGACAGTACTCAAGTTGTTCAAGCGCAAAGCTCAGCGGCTAGCTCGCTTGGGTCAACTGAAGCTCAAGATTCACCTGAAACCCAAGATATGGTGAATACCACTATTCCTACAGAAAAGAGTGAATTAGCTAAAGACAAACAAAAAACCACAAAGCTATCATCAGAGGTGGATAAAAAGATTGATCTAAAGATTATTAGCCTACAAGACGATCAAACCATCCGTAGTAATCGAGGCTTTATTACGGTGCAAGTTGAGCTCAGTAAGAAGTTAGGAGTAGGCCAGTCATTGCAATTAATGATGGATACGCAGCCTTATGGTGCGCCACAGACACCATCTTTATGGGAATTAAAAAATATAGACCGAGGCTCACATACCTTTTCGGTAAATGTTGTCGAAAGCGGCAAGGTTATTGCATCATCCAATACAATCACAGTGCACCTACATAGAACAACTGTGAAGTAGAAGTATGATCTATAAAGCATAAGCCGTTAACCCTAGCTAAAATAAGCAGCCAGCTTAGCTAACTGCTTAAAAACAAAACCTAAAAACACTATTTTGTTTGTGCTCAATTTTATCATGCTCCATACTGAAACTTTCAAGTGCACCTTTTTAGTGCAACATAATGGATGTGAGCATAATGAACAAGCAAACAATTCAAAGTGATGAGCTGGTTACCACGATTCTTGGCAATATGGTAACGGCAACTTTATTACTCGATGAAAAATTGACGATTCATTATGCTAACCCTGCGGCAGAACAATTATTTTCTCAAAGTGCCAAGCGACTACTTAACACCGCCTTATCTCAATTAATACAGCATGCTTCGATGGATTTGGCGTTGTTTACCCAACCATTACAAAGTGGTCAAAGTATCACTGATAGCGACGTGACCTTCGTGATCAATGGTAAGCCAATGCTACTTGAAGTTACCGCCAGCCCGGTTTCAGTAAAATCTAATGACAAACAACCCCTAATGCTATTGGTTGAGATCCGCAAAATCGATTCACAACGTCGCTTAAGTCAAGAGCTCAATCAGCACGCACAACAACAAGCGGCCAAACTGTTAGTTCGCGGTTTAGCGCACGAAATCAAAAACCCACTTGGGGGGCTAAGAGGCGCAGCACAGTTATTAGGTCGCATGCTACCCGACCCTAATTTAAACGAATACACCCAAATCATTATTGAACAAGCTGACCGTCTGCGAGCTTTAGTCGATCGCCTACTTGGCCCACAAAAGCCGGGAAAAAGGTCACCGGCCAATTTGCATGAAGTATTAGAAAAAGCTCGTCAGTTAGTTGAATTGGAATTTGCTAACCAAGTTATTATTGAACGTGATTACGATCCTAGTATGCCGCATATTGTGATGGATGCCGATCAGGTCGAGCAAGCCTTCTTAAACATTACCAGTAACGCGGCGCAAATTTTAGCTTCACAACCCGACGGTACGATTACCATAAAAACCCGTACCGTTTATCAAGCCAACATTCAGGGTCAACGCCATAAGTTGGTGGCTCGGATTGAAATCATGGATAACGGTCCCGGCATTCCAAGTGAATTACAAGACACCTTGTTCTACCCCATGGTCAGTGGGCGAGAAGGCGGTACTGGGCTCGGACTCTCTATCTCACAAAATATTATCGACCAACACAACGGAAAAATTGACGTTGAAAGTTGGCCAGGGCATACCGTATTTACCATTTATTTACCGATCCAAACGGTTTAAAAATCGGGAGTGCCAAATGTTGTTTAATTTATCGAACTTGCGCAAGGAATTAGGATATGAGTAAAGGATTTGTATGGGTCGTTGATGACGACAGCTCAATCCGTTGGGTACTAGAAAAAACATTATCATCAGCGAATATCCAGTGTGAAACATTCGCTGATGCGGAAAGCGTACTTTTGGCATTAGAGCGTGAAACTCCTGATGTGTTAATTTCCGATATTCGCATGTCGGGTATGGATGGCTTAGCGCTACTAAAACAAGTGCAAACCAGTCACCCAGATTTACCGGTTATTATTATGACCGCTCACTCGGATTTAGATGCCGCGGTTAATGCTTATCAAACCGGGGCTTTTGAATATCTACCTAAGCCCTTTGATATTGATGAAACCCTTACCTTAGTTGAGCGTGCCATTACCCATAGTTATGAACAAAAGCATGCCACTAGCGGAACAGAAAACCTCAAAACCGTCACACCAGAAATTCTCGGTGAAGCGCCAGCCATGCAAGAAGTCTTTCGCGCAATTGGCCGTTTATCACGCTCTTCCATTTCGGTCTTAATCAACGGTGAATCAGGTACAGGTAAAGAGCTAGTTGCCCATGCCCTACACCGCCATAGTCCACGTTCAAAAAATCCGTTTATTGCTTTAAACATGGCAGCGATTCCTAAAGACCTGATTGAATCAGAACTGTTTGGTCATGAAAAAGGTGCATTTACCGGCGCCAATAGCGTCAGACAAGGCCGCTTTGAGCAAGCCAATGGCGGGACTTTATTCTTAGATGAAATTGGCGATATGCCACTGGATATTCAAACGCGCCTATTGAGGGTGTTGGCAGATGGACAGTTTTATCGAGTCGGTGGCCATGCTCCGGTTAGTGTCGATGTCCGGATTATCGCAGCCACGCACCAAAACCTCGAAAAGCTAGTCAATCAAGGCGATTTTCGTGACGACTTATTTCACCGTCTCAACGTCATTCGTGTACATATTCCAGCATTGCGTGAACGTCGCCAAGATATCGAAAAACTGGCTTCTCACTTTTTAGGCCGTGCAGCCGATGAGCTAGGCGTAGATATCAAAACGCTGCATCCAAGCACGGTTGAAACCTTAAACCGACTCCCTTGGCCAGGTAACGTACGTCAATTAGAAAACATCTGTCGTTGGTTAACTGTGATGGCAAGTGGTAGCGAAGTGCTTCCTAATGATCTACCCTCTGAGCTGCTCAATGAAAAGCGTCCAACCGATCAAGAAGGCAGCGCCGGATCGTGGCAACAACAATTAGAAAGTTGGGCTCGTTCAGCGTTATCTGCTGGAGAATCAGAACTTCTGAATATTGCCCAACCAGAATTTGAGCGCATTCTACTGCAAACCGCATTGACCCATACGAATGGTCATAAACAAGATGCGGCAAAATTATTGGGTTGGGGCAGAAATACGCTGACCAGAAAATTAAAAGAGCTCAATGTAGATTAAGCTCAAGGCTGAACCATACTGGTTGTTAAAAACAGGGAGACTGATGTGTTACAAAAACCAAACGACGCATCAGCCCCAAATTGACAACTGAATAACTATATTCACAAAGGTGATGAAAGCTGCATAATTACGCAATTTTATTAAAAAATACATACCAGATCACAGATTTTGATTTATAATTATGGGCTGTCTTCTATATACATTGACTCACATGAAAGCCCCACGTTTATCATTACGCACTGCCATTATTTTACCTTTGACGCTCATTCTATTCGCAATGAGTGCTATCATTTTTGTCATTCAATCGATTAGTTACCAAACGACCTTAGAAGACATCAGTAAAAAAGAGCTAACGACTCTCGCGCAGACCGTAAGAACCAACTTGGGGAATTATCTCTACCCTTCTTTTATTATCAGTTCCACGTTAAGCCAATCCGTTATCCATCATTTTCAAGAACCGACTAGCACTTCAGCGGATAAAGCGAGCTTTATTTTTGATATCTATGAAAGTATAAAAGATCAACTTCCTCAGCTTGATACATTAAATATTGGGGTTGATAAATCCGGCTATTATTACGGCTTTCGCAAAGAAGACGACCAATCTCTATCTTTATTATTAAAAGATGAATCGACCAATAATGATCTTGTGGTGTTTGATGGCGCTAACAGAAACTCTAATGAGCTTTATCGCGTCAAAGACTACAATATGCATCCTCGTCCTTGGTATGCTCCAGTGGCTTTTGCTCGCAAGCAAATGTGGTCTGAACCTTATATCAACAATGATGAGAAGCAAGAAATTACCCTTTCTGCGTTAACGCCAATCATAGATAAAGGTCAGCTTTATGGCGTGATCTCTGCGGACATCAAAGTCTCTACCTTTAATCAACTACTTACTGAACAAAAAAGTCAGCATAATCGCTCAATTTTTATTTTTGATGCTAACCAACGCTTAGTGGCTCAGTCTGAATCATCAGACAAATTGAGCGTGATCAGCGAAGATGCACCTAAAACTGAAACCAACAACCCACTTTCTATTGAAGGTGGCCGCCGTGCGATATATGCCAGTACCGATCCGGTAATCAAAGCCGCCTCAAAAGCCTACTTATCGCAATCTGTAGGTGATGACCAATTATTTGAGTTTTCACTCGATAACAAAAAACATTTTGGCTATGTCACCCCCTTCAAAGACCAATACGGTCTTAACTGGCATATTGGAATCTCGATTCCAGAATCAGAATTTCTCACCAAGATGTCTAGCCAACAGCACATGATGAATATCACCATTATCGGCAGCACCATCTTGTTATGCTTCACTGGCTTTATCTTCCTAACCAGAGTGACCTCTCCAATCACACAAACCGCTAAAGCGGCGCAAAAACTCGCCAAAAAAGAATGGAATACTCAGCTGCCAGTGTCTGGTCAAACTTTTGAAACTTATACCTTGGTTAAGTCCTTTAATGACATGGCGACCGATCTACAAGCGGCATTTACCGATTTACATAAACAACTAGCATTTGACTCATTAACCGGTCTGTATAGTCGTGAAGGTTTAATTGAATCAGTAAAAAACCATAAAAGACTCAATGGGTATGTGTTTGTTATTGGCTTTGATAGCTACCGTAATATCAACGATACCTTGGGTTACCACACCGGCGATCAACTGCTACAGACGATTGCTGAAACCATCAAAACCATCGCCCCGGCGAATAGCTTCCAAGCAAGAGTCGGCAGTAGTGAATTTGCCTTAATCACACTGAATATGGAGCCAGACCACAAGCAAGATCTGATTAGCTTGATCGTCAAAACCTTCGATAAACCAATCCGCTTAGGCATGGAGAACATACTTCTGTCTCCGGTGATCGGCACTAGCCCAATTAATAATAGCGCTCTAGAGCAAGCCCTGCGCCAGGCAAGTATTGCTTTAAGCCATGCTAAGAAGCACCAATTAAAAGAAACGACCTACTCTTCTGAAATAGAAGAAGATTCGTTAAAACGCACCCAAACCATCTTGCAAATTAGCGAAGGTTTAAAGAACCGTGAATTTGTGCCTTTCTATCAACCTTTAATTGACCTAGAAAGCGGTAAGATTATTGGCGCAGAAGCACTGGCTCGCTGGTTATCGCCAAGCAAAGGGCTGATTCCGCCAATGCAATTTATTCCGATTGCAGAAGAAACCGGCTTGATTCATCAAATTGGTTACCAAATTTTATTGCAATCATGCCAAGATACTCAAAATGAAATTGATGCCGGACGCTGGCCTGCAGACTTCCATATTCACGTTAACGTGGCCGTCGACCAGTTGGCTTCTGAGCAATTTATCTCTGAGTTAAAATACATCTTAGAAAAAACTAAGCTATCGCCAAACAACCTGACCTTAGAAGTGGTGGAAAGCAACTTAATTGATGATAACCCACTACTATTAGAAAATATTGAGAGCATCCGCTCAATGAATGTCGGTATTGCTATCGATGACTTTGGTACCGGCTACTCTTCACTGGCTTACCTACAGACTATTCCATTTGATTGCCTGAAGATCGACCGAGCCTTTATCAAAGACTTAACCGCAGAAAATGGCCACAACTCGATTGCCGCGGCGATCTTATCGTTAACTCGCGATATGAATGTCGAAGTGGTTGCAGAAGGTATTGAAACGGAAGAGCAAGCGAAAGTCTTGGCTGAATTAAAATGTGAGCAAGTACAAGGCTTCTACTATGGTCGACCTTCACCACTTAAAGAGTGGGCCACCAGCTTTCCGCTTAAATAAGACAAATTAACCTAAGCTGAAATTACTTAGAATGAAAAATGCCGCGACCCCAATGGCGTCGCGGCATTTTTACAGCTAATACATACCCAAAGTAATGGGAGTTGCAGTCAACAAAGCTGCAACTTCAAGTACAACGGGTATTAAATTACACGAGAGAACTGCTGCTGACGGGCGCGTGTTCGTAGGTAAGTATCAAAGCACATACAAATATTACGAATCAATAAACGGCCACGTAAGGTCACCGTAATATGCGAATCGGTCACTTCAACCAACTGGTCATCAACAAACGTTTTCAGCAAAGCCAAGTCTTCTTTAAAGTACTGATTGAAGTTGAAGTTAAACTCTTTTTCGATCCCGACTTTATCTAGGGTAAAGTTACAAATCAGCTGCTTAATCACTTCACGACGAATCAAATCATCTTGATCTAATACCACACCACGCCATAACGCATGACGTTGCTCATCAACTTGAGCGTAGTACTTTTTCAGCTCTTTTTGGTTTTGTGCATAACTATTGCCAACCATAGAAATCGACGACACACCAAAGCCAATCAAATCACAATCCCCTTGGGTAGTGTAACCTTGGAAATTACGGTGCAATATGCCGGCTCGTTGAGCAATCGCCAGTTCATCATCAGGTAGAGCAAAGTGATCCATACCAATGAACTGATAACCAGCCTCGGTAAGGGTTTTAATCGTATATTGCAGAATTGCCATTTTTTGCTCAGCGCTCGGCATGTGTTCTTCTTTGAGCTTAGCTTGAGCGGCAAATAACTGTGGCATATGCGCATAGTTAAAGATCGATAATCGGCCCGGTTTCATGGCTAACACTTTTTCTAGCGTATGTGAGAAGGTCGCTAGCGTCTGTTTTGGTAAACCGTAGATTAAATCGAGGTTGGTAGAACGGAAACCCAGCTCTTTGGTTCTTGCGACCATGGCAACAATAAAGTCTTCATCTTGCTCACGGTTCACTAATTGCTGAACTTCTTTATCAAAATCTTGTACACCAATACTCAAGCGGTTGAAGCCTTCAGCGCGCAAATGATCCAGCATATCGAGCTCAATTTCACGCGGGTCAACTTCAATGCTAATTTCAGCATCGTCAGTAAAGGTAAACTCGGCACGTAGAGCGGTCATAATGCGCGTCATTTGGATTTTGGTGAGGAAGGTTGGCGTACCGCCACCAAAATGCAATTGACTCACCTGACGCTGCTGAATCAACGGAGCGCGCTCACGGATTTCTTGAATTAACACTTGTAAGTAATCATCGGCTTTATGCTGATGACGGGTGATCACTTTATTACAGCCACAGTAGTAACAAAGCTTATGACAAAATGGGATGTGAATATAAAGTGACAGTGGTCGCTCTGGATAGTCGGCACAAGCCATATCGAGATCAGAGATGGTGAACGCTTCATGGAACTCAACCGCGGTTGGGTAGGACGTATAACGAGGACCAGAGTAGTTATACTTCTCTAGCATTGCTTGATCCCACACGATTTGTTCTTTTAACATCATGACTTCCACTTATTATTTCAACCACACTTACTGAATGTGTCCTAGTCACCTAGGCTTTAGTTATCAGTATCGACAAGCTATCAATACTAATTTTCACCCAATATGGATATACCCACAAAGGTTAAAAACGAGCCTAGTTTGTTCTACATCATTTTTATCGGAATTTGATTGTTTAACGGTGCGATACGTTCTTTAAGATCAGACAACTCAGCAATCACTTGATCGGTTAAACGCACTTCCGCTTTCTGACGCGATAAGTTTTGCTTCATTCGATCTTGTTTGGCGAGCTTTTGTCTCTCTTCACCGCGGGCCATATCTTTGACGACGTCGTACAATTCATAAATCGCAGGATAATCTTGAGCAAAGTCGATGCGTTGATCGCCTTGGACATAATCCATAATGCAATACACTCGGATCACGATTTCAGATAAATCACATTGCTCATGAATACCGGCCATACATAAGGTATTCACATTTTCAAAGATATTGGCGTTACGCTTTTCAATTGCTCTTTGTTGCTGAATTTCAATCAGTTGCTTTTGCTTTTTAATTTTGATCAGCAAAAAACCAGCATAACTGGCTAAAGCAACAATAATGATGGCTCCAACAATGGCTAACAATACGATCGGCATAAAATTCCTTCCGCTAAACGCCCTACTCAACTCAATAAAGTGGCAGGGCTATTCGTTTATTTAAAATCGTTTAAATCTAAATCTTCAAATTGTGACAGTAGATCATCATCTGAAGCAGGTTTCTTCGATTTCTTAGATACAGGTTTTTCATCCACAGCCTGTTCTTCAGGCTCAGATTCTACCATGTCATCTTCATCAAAAATGCCAAGTTGCTTCATTAATGCTTCTAAACGATCTAATTTTTGATCGACATAATTCTGCAAGCCTGCACCCAATTTCTCACCGTTGTCTAAACGGTCGATCAACACATTTAGTTGAGGATCGTTTTGGATCGCTTCAAGCTCTTGCTCGGCATTAAGCTTACGCTGCTGCTTCGACGGTTTTGTTTTCGCTTCCACAACCAAAGGAATCGGTTTCTTACTACCATGGCGAGGATCTTTAGAACCGCCTTGACTACGTTGGTTGTGCGCACCAGAACCATCTGAATGACGGCTACCAGTTTTCAAACCTTTACGCTTGTTGAGACGCTTACGTAAACGACCTTCCACATCCGATTCAGAGCGATTACGCGTTACAATCACTTCTTCAGAACCGGTTGATCCTGGCTTTCTAGATTTTTTCGTACGAGACATTCTTTTTTCCTATTTTAAGGCCGAAATTTATTACTCGGCCTTTTTCAGTAACATGACATCATTACCGATAAATTCAAGTTGCAGCTGGTCACGATTGGCTAAGAACTCAAAGGTTTCTCGGCTAAAAAACACCACATGAGTAGGATCATGTCGATAATGCCAACTTGCAAATGCCTCTACATCTTTCACTAACTTGGTCATTACGCCAAGCCAGCCACCCGGCTTTAACATATCCAGCCATTGCTGCCACACTAGGTTGGGAGTAAAGAGGTGTTCGATGACTTCGGTTGCGGTAACAAAGTCATATTGTTGATGTAGAGCCTGTTTATTAGGGTAATAGTAAAGATCATACAACGCCACTTGATGCCCTTTTTCTTCTAGCATCATAGCTAACGCCGGGCCCGGTCCACAGCCAAAGTCTAAGCCTTGAGATTGCGGAGCGATACGTTGTAATAATGGGTCTACCATGCGCGATAAAAAGCGACGGTAGCCCTGATCTTGAGGGTCATTTTCATGCAAATCATACACCGCTTTTTCAGCTTCAGCATCCACACGTTGCTCTGGGTTTACAAACACCAAAACGCACTGCTGGCACTGTAAATACTGACGACGGTTATCCTGATAATAGATATCGGTTTGGCTACTTTGGCACAATGGACAGGTATGCATAAAATCACCCCTTAGATTAAGGATGCGCAACATACCAGAAATGGCGGTTAGAGTGGAGTTTTATTAAGCAATTTAGCGAAAGATTTTTTGTTAGAAAAGCAAAACCCTCAACAAATTTGCACTTGTTGAGGGCTTAATAATCTATGCTACTAAACTCATGTTAGAGCTTAATGCAAACCACCGATGTACTTCGACAAAATATCAATGTCTTCGTCGCTTAGATTCTTAGTAACATCTTGCATCATGCCATTTAAATCATTATTACGATCAGCGGAACGGAATTTTTCTAGCTGAGCTTTAGTGTATTCGGCATGTTGGCCTGAAATTTTCGGGAAGCCGCCTAATTCCATACCATGTCCACGAGGACCATGACATGCAGCACAAGCAGTAATGCCTTTTTCAGCATCACCGGCAAAGTAAAGTGCTTTGCCTTTCTCTACTACATTTTCAGGAGTTGAACCTTCGGTTTGTGGTAATGAGGCGTAATAAGCTGAGATATCAGTGATGTCTTCATCCGTCAGTGGCATCGCCATCGCGCTCATCACAGGATCATAACGACCTTGTTTACCACCGCTGCTCATACCTAATTTAAGGTCATGCATCTGCTTTTCTAAGTACTTAACATGTTGACCGGCTAGCTTAGGGTATTGAGTCACCACGCTATTACCATCGGCACCATGACAAGCCGCACAAGTGGCAGACTTTTCTTTCCCTGCTTCAATATCACCTTGTGCCCACACAGAGCAGCTGGCAACTAAACTAATAATGAATACTAATTTTTTCATGACATTCCATTTATAATTATTCAGCTTCCACTACCACGATACATAAGCGTTCATGGTACACTATGTCTAACGGTTACTTGGGGATACTTATTTTAGTCTTGCCCAGACAAGTAAACCAATTGTACACAATTATACATAAAAGCAATCATTCCTCTACAAAAGTGGAGATGGAGTTAACAAATATGGAAAAAATCCATTATCAAAATACCCACTTTATTACGAGTGCCCCAGATATTCGCCATCTTCCTGAAGACGAAGGCATTGAAGTTGCTTTTGCAGGTCGTTCTAATGCCGGTAAATCCAGCGCATTAAATCGATTAACCAATCAGAAAAACCTCGCGAAAACCAGTAAAACGCCGGGTCGAACTCAGTTAATAAACTTGTTTAAAGTGACGGAAAATTGTCACATCGTCGATCTACCTGGCTATGGCTTTGCCCAAGTGCCAATTGAAATGAAAAAGAAGTGGCAGAAATCACTCGGTGAGTACTTACAAAAGCGCGAATGCTTAAAAGGTCTCGTAGTGTTGATGGATATTCGTCACCCAATGAAAGATCTCGATCAGCAATTAATTTACTGGGCGGTAGAAGTGAATATTCCAGTTCAAGTTCTGCTGACTAAAGCCGACAAACTGAAACAAGGCCCACGTAAAGCCCAACTATTAAAGATTCGTGAAGCATCAATGGCTTTCTGTGGCGACGTGCAAGTTGATGTGTTCTCTTCTTTGAAAGGAATTGGCGTTGATCAGCTACGTAGCAAACTCGATTCATGGTTTGCTCCAGCCTTAATGAGCGACGAGATGATGGAACAACTACATCGCGAAGAACTCGCAGCAGAGTTTGCCGCAGAAGAAGATGTCATCATTACTAACCCTGAAATTCAGGATGATGTAAGCAAAAGCTAATATCAATTAAGTATTTAATTAAGCAGCCCGAGGAAACTTTGGCTGCTTTTTTGTTTATTGAAAAAGTGCTCAATAAAAGAAATCCCCAAAAGCATGGCGGCCAGTGGGGAAAATGAGAGAGAAATGGAGGTTTTCTAATTGTAATATACCCAAGTGACTTGGGTATATTGAGCATTGACCAAGAGCGTAAAAAACACAAGATTGGACCATTTCCCAACCCTGAGTATTAAGATTCACCCGGCGAAACACACTCATCAATCCGCCAATTTTCAGTTAAATTACAAAGAATTTCCGAAGCCATTCACAATCTTGTTTTCATTGGTAAATTAAATACACGATAGAGCCAATAATTGGTGATTTATTCTGTTATTTTACTACAAAATGAATTTTGCTCTGTAATGAGGAAATCTGGAGGTTGATTAGCAGAATATTATCGAGGAGAAATAAAGACAATCTCGGGAATTGAACTTGAGAAAAGGTGATTTAATTGTGTTTATTTTCAGTTAGTTAATGGGTTTTATTTTTCCTTTGTCACAAGAAAAAACGCCCCAGTCAAAAACTGACTGGGGCGGCTGAAACAGCCTAATCCAATAACGTGAAACAAAAGGTCTAAAAGATAGAACATCTTACCTCTGTACCCTACACCTGTTAATTTACCGGAAATGTTACTCAGATCAAGCTTTTTCTGTACTAAATTTTCACCTTTTTTATGAAAATTACCAATT
Organism: Vibrio litoralis DSM 17657; assembly: GCF_000426765.1. Classification (GTDB taxonomy): domain Bacteria; phylum Pseudomonadota; class Gammaproteobacteria; order Enterobacterales; family Vibrionaceae; genus Vibrio; species Vibrio litoralis. The sequence goes on from NZ_KE384568.1 coordinate 150,552, forward strand.
TATAAACAAAATCAAAACTTTATTTCGAATAAAAAAAAGCCACCTAGTGAGGTGGCTCAAAGAAATAGATGTAAATGAAACAGTGAGCTATTAGTGGGCTTGATCCCAGTTGTCTCCATGGCCAAATTCTGCCACTAATGGCACATTCAGCTCAGCGGCAGACTCCATCAGCTGCTGTATTTTTATTTCAATACGCGCTAATTCGCTTTCTTTCACTTCAAACACCAATTCATCGTGTACTTGCATCAAAAGTTTCACATCACCATTGCCTTCGGCTTGGATCCACTGATCGACAATCAGCATGGCTTTCTTAATGATGTCTGCCGCCGTACCTTGCATTGGCGCATTGATTGCCGCACGTTCTGCCCCTTTACGACGCATACCGTTACTTGATTTGATTTCTGGTAGGTGCAAACGACGACCAAATAAAGTCTCAACATAACCCTGTTCCGTCGCTTTTGAACGTGTATCTTCCATATACTGCATTACGCCAGGGTAACGCTCAAAGTACACATCCATATACTGCTGCGCTTCACCACGAGGAATGCCTAATTGCTTGGCAAGACCAAAGGCGCTCATGCCATAAATCAGACCAAAGTTAATCGCTTTAGCACGGCGACGCTGTTCGGACGTAACTTGTTCAATGCTACATCCCATCACTTCAGCGGCAGTCGCGGAGTGAATATCTTTGCCTTGAGCAAACGCATCTAATAACGCTTTATCACCGGATAAATGCGCCATGATACGTAATTCGATTTGTGAGTAGTCGACCGCTAAAATTTTCCAACCATGTGGCGCAACAAACGCTTGGCGAATGCGGCGACCTTCTTGATTACGAATTGGAATATTTTGTAAGTTTGGATCGGTTGATGATAAACGCCCGGTTGCGGTAACCGCTTGATGATACGAAGTATGTACTCGCCCTGTTTGCGGGTTGATCATCTTAGGAAGTTTATCGGTATAGGTTGATTTCAACTTAGCCAGACCACGGTTTTCTAAAATCAGCTTAGGTAACGGGTAGTCTAATGCCAACTCTTGCAGCACTTCTTCATTGGTTGATGGCGCGCCAGAGGCAGTCTTCTTCACCACAGGCAAACCCATTTTATCAAATAGAATCGCTTGTAATTGCTTTGGTGAGTTAAGGTTGAATTCTTGCTCAGCCAACTCAAACGCCTTGGCTTTTAGCTCTTCAAGACGTGCTTCTAATTCTTTTGATTGAGCATTCAGCAGCATGTCATCAATCATTACACCGGTACGTTCAATACGTGAAATCACCGGAACTAAAGGCACTTCGATATCTTGATAGATAGATTTCAAACCCGCATCTTGATCTAAAGCGGCTTGCAAACGGTTATGCAAACGCAACGTCACATCCGCATCTTCGGCTGCATAAGGGCCTGCCTCTTCAATATCTAATTGATTGAAGGTCAGTTGCTTTTTGCCTTTACCAGCCAGTGATTCAAAAGAAATGCAATTATGTTGTAGGAAACGGAACGCTAAGCTATCCATATCATGTTTGCCACCCACACTGTTAAACACGTAAGACGCTAACATGGTGTCAAAACGAATACCTTTCATTTCAATATCGTAACGCGCAAGTACGCTAGCATCGTATTTGAGGTTCTGACCGACTTTAGCCTGTGAATCATCTTCGAGAATCGGTTTCAGTTGCTCAAGTACCCAATTACGATCTAGCTGTGCTGGCGCATCAAGGTAGTCATGGGCAACCGGCACATAAGCGGCTTCACCTTCGGCAACTGCAAACGACAAACCAATCAAATTGGCTTCCATGTAGTTCAAACTATCGGTTTCAGTATCGAAAGCGAACACATCCGAAGCTTTTAATTTATCTAACCAAGCGAGGAAAGTATCCTGATCAAAAATGATTTCATATTGGCTGCGATCAATATTGGCAGGACTCATATCGACTTCAAGCGCATCTGCGGTGGTCGCAGATTTAGTGGTACTTTGACTTGTACCACCACCTTGCTCTGCTTTGACTTGTGCTAGCCCATCAACTGCGGCAATTTTACCGTCACCGCCTTCAAGTAACTCGTTTAACCAAGATTTAAAGGTCAGCTCACCAAATAGCTTCATCAGCTCATCTTTATTTGGTTCGGCTTTGCAAAGATCTTGCGGCTGGCAATCGAGATCCACATCCAGCTTGATGGTTGCTAGCAAATAAGAAAGATCCGCGTTTTCTTTATTTTCTAGTAACTTCTTCGCCATGGTTTTCGAACCACGGAAAGAAAGATCAGCGATCTTATCTAAATTTTGATAAATGGTTTCTAAACTACCTAGACCTTGCAACAAAGCAACCGCGGTTTTATCACCGACGCCCGGTACGCCCGGAATGTTATCCACTTTATCGCCCATCAACGCGAGGTAATCGATAATAAGCTCTGGTGGTAAACCAAACTTTTCAATCACCCCTTCTCTATCCATCACCACATTGGTCATGGTATTAATCAGCGTGACATTATCATCCACCAGCTGAGCCATATCTTTATCGCCAGTGCTGATTAATACTGGCATGCCTTGCTTAGAAGCTTGTGAAGACAAAGTACCAATCACATCATCCGCTTCAACACCCGGCACACAAATCAGCGGTAAGCCCATCGCACGAATAATGTTGTGCAAAGGCTCAATTTGATCGCGTAACTCTTGCGGCATCGACGGACGGTTCGCTTTATACTCAGAATACATTTCATCGCGGAAGGTTTTACCTTTGGCATCAAACACCACGGCAATACGCTCAGAAGAAAACTGCTTCATCATACTGCGTAGCATGTTAACCACACCGTACACCGCATTAGTTTGAATGTTGCCGTTATTCATACTTTCAGGATAAGCGTGAAAAGCGCGATATAAATAAGAAGATCCATCAATAAGAATCAAAGAGTTGTCAGCGATTGTTGCCATAGTGTCTAGTACCCAATCTGATGAGAAACATACGATCCGCCTAGAATGCCACGTCTCGCTTTGTGAATCTATTGATATGTCGGAAGCACGATTGAACCAACTGTGGATAACTTTGTTGTTAACTTTTCAAATGAAATTTTAAAAAAATCAAAATCATTAACAAAAAATAATATTATCACTTAAAAAACAATAGCTTATACAGCAATCATTCATGCTGGGATAAAAAGAAGCGTAAGGATCTTTTGTGGAAAACAATTAATCACAATGGATCCTATACCCAAGTGACAATAATAATGATAAGCAAAGTCGGCTCACTAAATCATAGGCAAAAAGAAAGCGACACCGAGTGGGCGTCGCTTAGCAAAAAGTGGCTAGATGTAAAACTTATGCACCTACCACGAAAGCTAGTACCAATGACTGTAATTTAGTAGTCATATATTGCGCAGGAAAAACGGTTGAAAACAAGGCAAAAATTTTCGTTAAGTAGTTTACCTACAAACAAAATTTATAACGCAGTTATCAGGCGTTTTAACCAGCAATATTGATTAACTCATTACTAGAGTTGGTACAAAATACACTGGAAGCAATGTGAGCAATGTCGTGTCTTAAAGAAGCCAAGAATCTCATGCCGTTGCGTTTGATTCTCTTTTTCCCTTTGACGAGGTTAATAATAATCATTCTCATTAAATGATCAACCCCTAAATGAGAAAAAGTATCATTTAATTTTAAGTAATTTCGAAAATAAATTTCAAGCGGTTGATATTACTGAAAGTTTAAATTCGTTGCTCGGATGAGAAAAACGGTTTCTAGGTGCTAGTTTCTAGAAAAAGAAGATGGGACGTTACTCGGTATTCGGGTATTTCACTTCTCGTAGCTCGGAAAACATAGAATAATAAAAGGTGATGTTTAGCTGTGGCACAAAGCCATCATAAAAAATCGTCATCCTGAAAAGCGACGTAGGAGCGTAGTTCAGGATCTCCAGGCGCTATAGGAGATTCCAAACCGCTCGTCCCTCACTTTTGGAATAACGGTGTTAAATGTATCAACCTCGAGAAACGAGCAGCGGAGCGCCCGAGCGACGAATCACGCTTATGCATTCACTTTCTGTTGAGAGGAAGTGTCGGCTACCGTGGTGAGTTTTTTCATTAAGTAATTGAGCAATACACCATACATAGGCACAAACAAACCTAAGCTAATAATCAGTTTCACACTGTAATCAACCAAAGCAATTTCGGTCCAATGTTCCGCCATAAATGGATCGCTACTCATGTAAAAGGCAATAGAGAAGAAGGCGATGGTATCAAGCGCATTACCAAATAGTGTTGAGCAGGTTGGCGCAACCCACCATTGTTTCAACTGACGTAAGCGGTTAAAAACATGCACATCCATAATTTGACCAAGTAAATACGCCATAAAGCTGGCTATCGCAATACGGGCAACAAACAGATTAAGCACGCCCAATTGAGCCATTCCTTGAAACTTGCCTTCAAAGAACATCACCGATAATACATAAGAAATAGCCAGTGCCGGCAACATCACCCAAAAGATGATTTTACGTGCCATACCTGCGCCAAAAATACGTACCGTAAGATCAGTGGCTAGGAAGATAAACGGGAAAGTGAATGCGCCCCAAGTGGTGTGCAAACCAAAGATAGTAAAAGGAATTTGGACTAAGTAATTACTCGATGCAATTACCAGCAAATGGAAGATAACCAACCAAAACAGTGCTTTGTTTTGCTGTTGATCAGTATATTGAACAGACGAGAATGCCGCCTGCGAAGCAGATTTTAAACGAGTCATATTGTGACCTTTTTTTAATGTATGGGGGCGAGGGAACCCATAATTGCTAATTCGTAGTGTTATTTGACTAATTAGTCAGATATTAAGGCGAGCGATTATACAGAAATGATCATCCACTTCAACTGTTCAGTTTTAAAGCAAGTCTCGGTAAGATTTTTATTCTGGCTCTAGAAACGAAGCGTAACTAGGGACCTAACTACCCTACCCCCATAGCAAATAATTTCGCTAGATATTGCAGCTCTTCATCCGCCTGGTTCGGTGCCATCGCTTCTAGCCAGATAGTTTCGGAATAATGTTCAGCTCGTAAAAATAGCTGACAGCCTTCAAAGTCGATTAACCATGAATGCAGATCAGCATCATTTTGCTTTTCAATAATAGAAGCCGATAGCAGCTTTACCAGTTCTGAACCCAATGCTGGAAAGGAATCATAATCAAATCTAGGATTAAGCAAGATGACTCGCCCGGCCTGTGCATCAAATTCTCTTAAGCTATATTTGGCCATACCCTACCCTTCACCATTAGTTAAATGTTCTTGGATCACATCTAAAAAAGCATCGGCGTATTTTTCAAGTTTACGTTGACCAACACCATTCACTGCCAGCATTTCACCATAGGAAGTCGGCAGAATATCCGCCATATCAACTAAGGTCGCGTCACTGAATACTACATAAGGTGGCAAGCCATCTTCATCGGCAATCGCTTTACGCAGTTTACGTAACTTAGCAAATAGCTTCTTATCGTAATTCTTGGTCACCAGTTTGTCGTTCTTAGCGGAACGTACTGCAGTATCTAGACGCGGCACCGCCAGTTCAATCGACATTTCACCGCGTAATAAAGGACGCGCTTCTTCGGTTAGCTGTAAGGTAGAGTTACGGGTAATATTTTGCGTTAGCAGCCCTTTATGAATTAATTGGCGCATGATGCTGACCCAATAATCATGGCTGTGTTCTTTACCAATACCATAAGTACTGATTTTATCGTGGCCGTTATCGCGCACGCGAATATTTTGCATGCCGCGCAAGACTTCAACGACATAACCAACACCAAAACTTTGATTGACTCGATAAACACACGACAACGCTTTTTGCGCCGCTTCGGTGCCATCAAAATGTTTCGGTGGATCTAGGCAGATATCGCAGTTGCCGCAAGCTTTGTGGCTATATTCGCCAAAGTAATTTAGTAGTACTTGGCGACGACAGGTTTGCGCTTCCGCAAAAGCACTCATCGCATTGAGTTTATGGCTTTCCACTTGTTTTTGCGGACCATCATCTTTTTCATCCAGCATGCGGCGCAGCCAGCCCATGTCGGCCGGGTCATATAACATCACCGCTTCCGCAGGTAAGCCATCACGCCCGGCGCGTCCGGTTTCTTGATAATAAGATTCAATGTTACGCGGAATATCAAAGTGCAGAACAAAGCGCACGTTAGGCTTATTGATACCCATACCAAACGCCACTGTGGCGACGACGATTTGAATGTCGTCTTTTTGAAAGGCTTCTTGCACATAAGCGCGTTCATCGTTATCCATACCAGCATGATAGCCTGCGGCACGAATATGGTTATTGCACAGCTTTTCCGTCACCATTTCGACTTTTTTACGGCTGCCACAATAAATGATGCCGCATTGCCCTTTTTGGGTAGCAAGGTAGCGGATCACTTGCGAAACCGGCTTATGTTTTTCTAATAAGGTGTAACGAATATTTGGTCGGTCAAAGCTGCCTAAATATTCCAAAGGTTGATTCAGTTGTAGGCGAGAAATGATGTCTTTACGGGTTGCATCATCGGCGGTGGCGGTTAACGCCATCACAGGAACATGAGGAAAACGCTGCTTTAATTGGCCAAGTAGCGCGTATTCAGGGCGAAAATCATGCCCCCATTGAGAAATACAATGCGCTTCATCTACCGCAATCATGCTGATCGGAAGATGCTCTAATCGTTCACTAAAGTCTCGGCTTAAGATTCGCTCAGGTGAGATGTAAACCATCTTCAGTTGACCGTTGTTCATACGGTTATAAACCCGAATCAATTCCTCTCTTTCCATACTGGAATTGATACATTCTGCCGCCACACCATTGGCTTTTAATTGGTCGACCTGGTCTTTCATCAAGGAAATTAAAGGGGAAATAACGATGGTGAGACCAGAATGCAGCAAAGCGGGAACTTGATAACACAAAGACTTGCCGCCACCGGTTGGCATAATCACCAAGCTATCTTGCCCTGCGATCACACTGTCGATCACTTCTTGCTGACCAACACGAAAGTGCTGATAACCAAACACATCTTGCAGAGTTTGAGCTGGTGTCGGTGTTGAATGCGAATGCACTTGTGCAGCGTCAGTGGTGGGCATGCCTATCTCAATACAAAAAGTGAACCTAAAAATCAGCCGCCCATTGTAGTGGGGATCGTCGCTGATTGAAACATGAGGATCGGGCAATTTACTTATTCCGGTAATTCATTAGGTAAATCCCTTATCAGATTTTATACTTGCCGACCTTTCTAATAATAAAAAGATAAACCGTTATGGATGATGAATTAAAACGTACTCAGCAAGGCGTACTACTTGCCGTTCTTGCTTACTTGATGTGGGGAATTGCCCCGATCTACTTTAAAGCCCTAGGTGATGTGCCCCCTTTTGAAATCCTTTGTCATCGCATCATTTGGTCTTTTGTTTTTCTTGCGGCATTACTGTATTTCACTAACGGCTGGCCAACCGTCAAAGAGACATTACGATCTAAAACCAAGGTCATTTATTTATTGATCACTTCGGTCACGATTGGCGCTAATTGGCTAGTGTTTATTTGGGCAATCAGCATTGGTCACATGCTCGATGCCAGCCTAGGCTATTACATCAATCCGTTATTTAATGTCTTGTTAGGAATGATTTTCTTAAGTGAGAAGCTACGTAAGCTGCAATGGTTTGCAGTCGCGCTGGCCACAATGGGTGTGTTAGTGCAATTGGTGGTATTTGGCTCAGTGCCAATCATTGCCATCATGCTAGCGTTCACGTTTGGCGTGTATGGCTTATTGCGTAAAAAGGTCAATTTAGATGCCTTTACTGGGTTATTCATTGAAACCTTAGTGCTACTACCTATCGCATTTCTTTACTTGTTTGCTATCGCCGATACTGCAACTAGTCACTTGGGCGCCAATAGCCTGACACTCAATGTATTACTGATTTCTGCAGGCATTGTCACTACCTTGCCTTTATTATGCTTTGCTGGAGCGGCAGTCCGTCTACGCCTTGCTACTCTAGGTTTTATTCAATACATAGGCCCAAGCTTAATGTTTATCTTGGCAGTGTTTGTGTATGGCGAAGCCTTTACTGCCGATAAAATCATTACCTTTGCTTGTATTTGGGCAGCCTTGATTGTGTTTACTTGGGATGGATTAAAGAACAATTCTAACAATAAGAAATTGGCGGCGGCGCAGAAAAAGGAAGCGTTAGAGATCGACATTACCAATGAAACGTTGACACAGGATTTAAACCAAACTAATCAGCGACACTAGATCTACCAGGAAGCATTTATGAGATCACCGTCACACTACTCCGTGAGGTAGTCTAAAGCCAAGCAATCAGCCATTTAAGCTAATATGCAGACTTACTACCTCACCCTTGTGCGAGATCTCGCACAAATTAGTGAGAAAACTAACATTAACGCATGATAAAAATAGACCAAAAACAACCTAAAGCATTGATAAATAACAAAACTATTTTTGATAACATCATTTTTTATTAAATAATTTGAACTCACACCATTGTTCCGTTTCGGTTTATGCGTAATATTAACCCTGTCGGAAGGATGCTGACAGGAACAGGAAAGACCCAAGGATAGGTCATCTTCAGGATGAAGATTTGGTTACTTAGGATTAGTAATCAGCATGGAGCAAATGGACATTGAATGGACGCAATCATTACTAGGATGGTAATGACTAAGGAAAGACAATGGACACCTCAGGATTGAGGCATGGAACACACGTCAGGATGATGTGAATGGACACCGCTCATGGAACAAGTGATGCGCGCTAATTAGGATGAATTAGCTGGCTAGGATAAGGCCAAGGACACCGCTAGGATGGCGATGAAAAGGAATACGCTGAAGGACACAGCACTGCTATCAAGGATTTGATGCATGGAGCACTATTAGTAGCCGGATTGCTGCGAGTAAGACTATAACCCCGAAGGGCTTTTGCCCTCGGGGTTTTTCTTTTTTAATACACCCTCATTAACCTCAACGTCAGATAACGAGTGATAAATAAAAAGACGACCGAATAGGCCGCCTTAGTATTGTTATGATTTTTAGCTCATCATTTATTCGGCGTGAGGACCTTTGTTACCCATACGGTCTTTCATTTTTTCCCACTTTTCCATGCACTGCTGATGTTGCTCGCCTTTCATTTTAGCGAACGCCTGCTTTTGCTCTGGCGTTAACACACTAAACATATCATAACGTGCTTTTGCCATTTTCACTTGACCTTCAACACGTTGATCGGCCATTTTTTGGGCTAATTTTTGTACCGCATCTTGGTCAAATTTATCTGCCATCACCAGCTGTTGCATTTGCTGATGATCCGCACTCATCTGCTGCATATTCGACTTAAAGCCTTGTTTCATTGCGGCAAAGTCTTGCTGACGTAATTCTTTTAACTGTGTTTTTTGCGCATCCGTTAAATCAAGCTGTTTCCAAATGCCACGCTCCATACCCATGCCACATTTTTGACCCATTTTAAAATGGTCACCATGGCCAGCCGCTAACGCCGATGCAGAACCGAAAGCCAAAGGAGCTGCGAGTAACACTAATGCGCTTTTTGTGATAAATGATTTCATAATTCTGTACCTTTCTATGATGGATATTGTGAACACTCATTGTTGTTAGTCAGTGTTCCTATGCCATTTAGAGTAGTCCCTACAATGTAAAAGGGTGTATTGGTTACGTAAAACAATGTAAATCGCTGTCAAACTAGTCGTTTTTCTGAGTAAAACAGAGATAATGCTAAAATACCCAATAATCATTATTTGCTTTCTTATCGTAAAGGCCCCTTATGACTCACATTCTACTCGTTGATGATGATACTGAACTCACGGCATTACTTGAGGATATTCTAACCCTAGAAGGCTTTACCATCTCACAAGCTCATAATGGTATTGACGGCCTACAGGCGATAGACAGTAGTGTTGATCTGATCTTGCTGGATATTATGATGCCGAAGATGAACGGTATGGAAATGCTTAAACAGCTTAGACAGCAATGGCAAACCCCAGTATTGATGCTTACCGCGAAAGGTGAAGAAGTTGACCGAGTGATTGGCCTTGAACTCGGCGCGGATGATTACCTACCTAAGCCGTTTAGTGATCGGGAATTAATGGCTCGTATTCGTGCAATCTTACGCCGCACCCAACCCAATAAACCTGAGCCAACCGAATCGAGTAATCCGCATGGCTTACAAGTATTCCCGGGTAAACAAGAAGCCTACTATCAAGGAACATTACTGGATCTCACCACCACTGAATTTACTTTATTAGAATATTTTTTAAATCATATGGGTGAGTCAATCAGCAAAGAAGATTTAAGCTTAGAAGTACTAGGTAAGCGCCTCAGCCCGTTTGACCGAGCAATTGATATGCATGTGTCGAACTTGCGTAAAAAATTATCAGAACATCACGAACAAACCTTAATCAAAACCCTGCGTGGTAAAGGTTATCTGATGATCGAGGATCTGTAATGAACCTGCCTAAATTCTCCAGCTTATATGGGCGAATTTTTGCCATATTCTGGCTAACCATGTTACTGGTTTTAATTGCGGTAATGGCGGTCTCTCAGCTCGATCCTAGGCAATTACACGCGATTCCTTCTGGGCCATTACAAAGCATGAAAGATACGGCGCAAGAATTTAGCCGAACTTATCAAGATGCCCCCTCAGTTAGAAAAGCATTACGCCGCATTGAGATGCACAATGTGGATAATGGCCGACTCAATTACTATTTCACCAATGCCGATGGTCGCTGGCTTAATCCACCAGCAGGTATGCGCCAACGAGCACTCAATAACTTTATCACTCAAGCGGATACATCAGACCAACCTCAGCAACGCCTCTATGGTCGCTTAATGGTAGCTGGCCCGGTTCCTGTGGTGATCGCCCAGCAAAACCTGCACATGTACTTTGCGATTCGCTGGCATCAACCACCACCCTTTTTACTGCAACTACTCGATAGACCGGTTCAATTACTGTTAGTCGTGATGCTAATTAGTACTCCATTATTATTGTGGCTGGCTTGGGCATTAAGTAGACCGGCAATGCGTTTAGAGAAAGCGGCGCAAAAAGTCGCACGTGGGGTTATCGAGCACGATCCCGAGCTAGAAAAAGGTCCGAGTGAATTCAAACAAGCCGGTGCTAGCTTTAACCAAATGGTCACCGCGATTAATAATAAGATTTCCGAACAACAGCGACTATTGTCCAACATCTCTCATGAACTGCGCTCGCCGCTCACCCGTTTAAGAATGGCCAATGCATTGGCGATTCGTAAGCAAGGTGAAAGCGCAGAGCTGACTCGAATTGATATCGAAGCGGAACGATTAGAATTAATGATCAATGAATTATTAGAGCTGTCACGCCGCCAAATCGATGCCCATCAAATTCATCAGAACATTGCGATTCAAGAGTTATGGGGAGAAACCATCGAAGACGGTAAATTTGAAGCCGAGCAACAACAGAAAACGCTGATTTGTGAATCGATTCCCAACGCCCATATCACCGGTAATCCTAACTTACTGATTAGTGCAGTCGAAAATGTCATACGTAATGCAATTCGATATTGCGACCAATCGGTTTGGGTGACCTTTAGCCTACAACATGATGGACTGACCATTTTGATTGAAGATGATGGCGAAGGGGTGGATGACAGTGAACTCGATGCAATCTTCCGACCTTTTTATCGTGTGTCTACCGCACGTGACAGACACAGCGGCGGCGCAGGATTAGGTTTAGCGATAACCCATAATGTCATCATGCAGCATAGTGGCCATATTCACGCTTCACGTAGTCAGCATGGCGGCCTTGCGGTAACGCTGATTTTACCTATCAATTTATGATCGAGGACTGGTATTATGAGCACCTCATCAATTAACGGTACATCCACTATGTTCGACATTGCTTTATTTGAACCAGAGATCGCCCCTAACACTGGTAACATTATTCGTTTATGTGCCAACTGCGGCGCTAACTTGCACTTAATTGAACCACTAGGCTTTGATTTAGAAGAAAAGAAAGTGCGTCGTGCCGGTCTGGATTATCACGATTTAGCGCGTGTTAAACGTCATAAAGATTACGCAGCGTTTATTGAATACCTAGAGCAAGAAAAAGGCGATAACTTCCGCATCTTTGCTTGTACCACCAAAACCACTGGTCATCACGTGGATGCAGAGTTTCAACAAGGTGATGTGTTGCTATTTGGCCCAGAAACCCGTGGCCTACCCGCTGAAACGATTGACGCCCTACCAATGGAACAACGTATTCGTATTCCTATGATGCCAGACAGCCGCAGTTTGAACCTTTCAAATGCCGTCGCGATTATTGCCTTTGAAGCTTGGCGACAAATGGGATTTGAAGGAGCGGTTTAAAAACGAGACTCGTATCTTGAGCGCTACGCTTCTCGGTTTTCGACCGAGCAACGACAAGCGTAGCGCACGAGAGCCTAGATACGAAATCTACTTATCTATCCTCTTATCTTCATCGGCTTTCTTTTCAAACTCACCTTCAAACACATCTCCTTGCTGATCATGCTCTGAAGTATTAAATGGATTTTCACCATGAAACTGCGATGAAGAATAGAACTGAGCCGAAGAACTGACTTTGACTCGTTGCATGAGTTGCTTAGCAATCCAGGCGCGAGGTGCTGGCAATAATACCAACATGCCGAGTGAGTCCGTCATAAAGCCAGGGGTTAGTAGTAATACCCCTGATACCGCTAACATCACACCCTCAATAATTTGCTGCGCCGGCAGTTCACCTTGTTGCATACGTGATTGCACTGACATCAAAGTTTGAATGCCTTGACTACGCACCAAAGATGCCCCGACGAAAGCGGTCAATAACACAATCGCGATAGTCGGCCATAAGCCAATTAAATCACCGACTTGAATAAACAACGCAATCTCAATGATCGGAACAAAAATAAATAAAATAACTAAAATCGGAAACACAAACACCTCCTGGTAATATACCCAAGTCACTTCAAGATACGAGTTTCAGAAATTTGACATCACTTGGGTATATCCCTCCTAGTGTATGCTTTCCCACTTCATACAACAAATGTTAACCATCTCAAAACGTAACGATTACCGATAAAGTTACAACTTACCTACAATTCATTTGCAAACAGATGGAAACTCTTATTAAGATGTAATTGTGCAATCAAAAGTTTGATCTATGATCTATTTTTATACCTATAAAGGGGTATGATTGCAGCGTCAAAGATAAGCCACCAGTATGCAGTGAATGGATTCTAAGCAACATCGGCAAAGATATTTTTTTATTAGCGTTCCATGCTTATAGGATCCATCCAATGACTACACAAACTATCGAAACACCTGTTCAACAATTCCGTATTGAAGAAGACTTGCTAGGCACTCGTGAAGTACCCGCTGAAGCTTATTACGGTATCCACACTATCCGTGCAGTAGAAAATTTCAACATCTCAAATGCCACTATTTCTGACGTACCTGAATTTGTACGTGGCATGGTAATGACTAAAAAAGCAGCCGCTCTAGCCAACAAAGAAATTGGCGTATTACCTGCCGATATCAGTGACTACATCATTAAAGCGTGTGACGTGATCCTAACGACTGGCAAGTGCATGGATCAATTCCCGTCAGACGTTTTCCAAGGTGGCGCAGGTACTTCAGTTAACATGAATACTAACGAAGTTATCGCCAACTTAGCACTAGAACTAATGGGTAAAGAAAAAGGTCAATACGACTTCATCAACCCAAATGATCATGTGAATAAGAGCCAATCAACAAACTGCGCTTACCCAACGGGATTTCGTATCGCGGTTTACAACAGCATCATGAAAACAGTTGATGCGGTTGAATACCTAAAAGGTGCATTTGATCTTAAGAGCACCGAGTTTGCTACTGTAATCAAGATGGGCCGTACTCAGCTACAAGACGCAGTGCCAATGACCGTTGGACAAGAGTTCCATGCTTGGTCTGTGACGCTGAATGAAGAAATCAAGAACCTTCAATACATCTCAAAATTACTGTTAGAAGTGAACCTAGGCGCAACGGCTATCGGTACTGGCTTAAATGCTGCACCTGAATATCAAGCTTTAGCGGTTAAACACTTATCTGAAGTAACGGGTCTTGAGTGTGTTCCTGCGGAAGACTTAATCGAAGCGACGTCTGACTGTGGTGCTTATGTAATGGCACACGGCGCACTAAAACGCCTTGCGGTTAAACTGTCTAAAATCTGTAACGACCTACGTCTATTGTCTTCTGGCCCTCGTGCTGGCTTAAATGAATTAAACCTACCTGAACTACAAGCCGGTTCTTCAATTATGCCGGCTAAAGTTAACCCAGTAATTCCAGAAGTAGTAAACCAAGTGTGCTTCAAAGTACTAGGTAACGACACCGCGCTTTCTTTTGCTGCTGAAGGTGGCCAATTACAGTTAAACGTAATGGAACCTGTGATTGCACAATGTATGTTTGAATCACTAGAAATCCTGAAAAATGCTTGCGTTAACTTACGTGACAAGTGTGTTGACGGCATTACCGTGAATAAAGAAGTGTGTGAAGCCTACGTGTTCAACTCTATCGGTATCGTGACTTACCTAAACCCATACATTGGCCACCACCAAGGTGACATCGTGGGTAAAATCTGTGCTGAAACAGGTAAGAGCGTGCGTGAGATCGTACTAGACCGTGGCTTGCTAACCGAAGAGCAATTAGACGAAATTTTCTCCCCTGAAAACCTAATGCATCCTCAATACAAAGCGAAGCGTTATAACTAATCATATCCACCAAAAGGGAACGTTTAGCGTTCCCTTTCTTTCATCTTTGATTAGGAAATTAACGTGCATTGTGGATTTTTGTCGTATTTTTAAGTCTGCACCTCAGGTTAATTTTTAGATTCTAATAAGGTAACAACCCATGTTATTACAACTTTTTATTGTATTACTGTTTATTTATATCGGTGCTCGAATGGGCGGGATCGGGATCGGTTTTGCCGGTGGTGCGGGTGTGGTCGTTCTCACTATGGTCTTTGGTGTAGATGCCGGAACCATCCCAATTGATGTTATTTTGATCATTGCCTCCGTCATTACCGCTATTGCCTCTATGCAAGTCGCTGGCGGTATGGACTGGTTAGTGCAGTTAGCAGAACAATTTTTGCGTAAGAACCCAAAACGCATTACCTTCTACGCCCCAATTGTCACTTACTTTATGACACTGCTTGCCGGTACAGGTCACACAGCATTCTCAACACTGCCCGTTATCGCTGAAGTAGCAAAAGAGCAAGGCGTTCGCCCTTCAAGACCGCTGTCGATTGCGGTTATTGCTTCACAAATTGCGATTACCGCTTCACCAATTTCGGCTGCGGTTGTGTATTTTGCAGGACTTTTAGAACCATTAGGTATCAGCTACCTACATTTACTATTGGTTTGTATTCCAACCACATTCTTAGCTTGTATGATTGGTGCTTTCGTTGCCAACTTTATGGGTTGTGAACTCAAAGATGATCCTACCTACCAAGAGCGCATGGCAAAAGGCTTAATTCAATTAAAGAAAAGCACCCAAACGCAAGTTACTGCTGCGGCAAAGCTCTCTGTGTATATTTTCGCGGTTGCGATTGCGATTGTCGTGGTTTACGCCACACTAATCAGTGATTCTATTGGTTTAATTACTCACCCTCACATCGACCGCAACCACGCGATTATGGCTATTATGCTAAGTGCGGCGGCAGCGATGGTTATATTTTGTAAGCTTGATACCAATAAAGTGACTACTGCTGCAACGTTCCGTTCTGGTATGAGTGCGTGTATTTGTGTGCTTGGTGTTGCTTGGTTAGGTGATACCTTTGTGTCTGCCCACTTAAATGAGATCAAACATTTTGCCGGTGATTTACTACAACAATACCCATGGATGCTAGCCATTACGCTGTTCTTCGCGTCTATGTTGCTCTACTCACAAGGCGCGACTACCACAGCATTAATGCCAGCGGCGCTAGCCATTGGCGTAGCCCCTCTTACTGCTGTTGCATCATTCGCTGCAGTAAGTGCCCTATTTGTACTGCCAACCTATCCAACACTATTGGCAGCAGTTGAAATGGATGACACGGGTTCAACTCGAATTGGTAAGTGGGTATTTAATCACCCATTCATGATCCCAGGGGTGGTGACTATTGCCTCTTCCGTAATGCTGGGCTTTGTATTCGGTGGATTAATTCTGTAGTTCTCTATTCAATAACAAGTATTTATTAAAACGAGTCTTAGGGCTCGTTTTTTGTTTCCACGTTTTGTCGAAAACTTTTGTATCCTCCTACCAGCCAACACTCTCCGTATAAATGTCTGTTGTATACAAATCGAACAGAGATAGAGTGACTATTATCGTGTTCAACCTGTCTTGCCTAAAGCTTATTTTATATCTTGCTGAAACTCGCATCTTGAAGTTACTTGGGTATATACTCGCGCAATGAAACCAAAACCACCTTTGTGTGGTCTGATTCTGAGTTCTCTCTTTTTACATTGTACTTTTAAATCGGAAATTGAATTTTTATGGCCGCCATTCGTTGCTTATTTACTTTGCTCGTTAGCTTATTTATTGGTTTTACGACTACCGCTCAAGCGGCCAATTTTGACTCAGTGCAAGCGCCTTTAGCCGATTTCACCAATTCAGCTACGCCCGCCACCAACAATCAATTCGTGCCAGTTGATCAAGCTTTCCCTTTCAATTTTATTCAACAAGGCGACACGGTTACCCTAGATTGGCAAATCAAACCGGGCTATTACCTGTATCGTGAGCGTTTTTCTTTCCAAGCTAACAGTGCAGAAATAGCTGAAGCCAAGATCCCCGAAGGGACTTTTCACTCCGATGAATTTTTTGGTGATGTGCATATTTTCACCGAGCCGGTCAATGTCGAGATTCCATTAAAAAGCGTCGCCGATAACGGTGAGCTGATCGTCCAATATCAAGGTTGTGCCACCACAGGGTTTTGTTACCCACCGGAAACGCGCATCGTCCCTTTAGATCAAATAGGATCTCTAGATCAAATCGGCCAACCATCCAACTCAGCAACGACTTCTGATTCAGTCGCGACTAGTCAAACAACAGAAAGTAACCAAACAGCTCAAGCGACCACCAGCACTAGCACCAGTTCTGAAGATAGCAATATTGCCTCTCAATTGGCAGAATATTGGTGGACGCCGTTATTATTCTTATTGCTCGGCATCGGCTTAGCCTTTACGCCATGCGTACTACCTATGTACCCAATTTTAACTGGCATCGTACTCGGCGGTGGCCGTTTGAGTGCCAAGAAAGCCTTTAAGCTGTCTTTCATCTACGTACAAGGCATGGCGCTAACCTACATGCTACTTGGCCTAGTGGTGGCCTCTTTAGGCGTTCAATTCCAAGCCGCCTTGCAAGCCCCTGCGGTATTAATCGGTTTAAGTATCCTGTTTGTATTGCTATCACTATCGATGTTTGGCCTCTACACCATTCAACTCCCAAGTCGCCTACAAACTTGGCTCAATGAACAAAGCAATAAACAACAAGGCGGTAATTTAGCTGGGGTGTTTATTATGGGTGTGATCTCCGGTTTAGTGTGTTCGCCTTGCACCACAGCGCCACTTTCTGGCGCACTATTGTATGTGGCGCAAAGTGGCGATCTACTAACTGGTGCAATTGCGCTGTATGCCTTAGCGATTGGTATGGGTATTCCACTAATTATCGTCGCAGTATTTGGTAATAAGTTACTACCAAAAGCGGGCGAGTGGATGAACCGAGTAAAAGTGCTATTTGGCTTTATCCTACTGGCGGCACCGATTTTTTTACTAGAACGCATCCTGCCAGAAGTCTGGGCACAAGGATTATGGGTCACCCTCGGGCTCATCAGCTTTGCTTGGCTATATCATGTTAAGCAAACCATGCAGCAAGCGAGTTGGCAGCAAAGTCTTGTCGGTATCGTGGCAATTCTGGGCTTAGTGTTCTCGGCGTATTTCGGCTTGCAAACCGCGGGAGTGATTAGCTCCGGACAAAACCATACGCAGTCATCACAAGCGAATATCGCCTTTACCCGTATTTCAACGGTAAGCGAACTCAAGCAACAGCTAACACAAGCCAAAGCCGCTAATAAACCGGTGATGTTCGATTTCTATGCCGACTGGTGCGTCGCGTGTAAAGAGTTTGAAAAATACACCTTTCACGATCCAAAAGTGGCGAGAGAGTTAACCAACTTTGTCTTAATCCAAGCTGATGTGACCGCGGCAACACCAGATGATATTGCCTTGATGGAAAAAATGAAGGTACTTGGTCTGCCGACTATTGAGTTTTGGGATTCACAAGGTGAACATATTCCACAAGCTCGCATTGCTGGCTTTATGAATGCCGAAAAGTTCTTACTGCACCTCAAAAAAAATCAATTGCTTTAGTGGGCACAAATTAGACAAAAGTCGGATATAGTTCAGACTTTTGCCTTTGCTCGGTTGAGGGAACACCTAAACAGGTTGATAATGAATTCATTGTTACTTTAACAGTGAACTTATTGTCATGGATTCGACATACAACATTATCATTGCAGATGATCACCCCCTCTTTCGTAACGCCCTATTTCAATCGATACATATGGCAGTGAGTGGTGCTAACTTACATGAAGCTGACTCTCTCGATACATTACTGGCATTAATAAAGAAAGTCGATGAACCCGATCTTTTATTACTCGATCTTAAAATGCCCGGCTCCAACGGCATGTCTGGGCTCATTCACTTGCGTTCTGAATACCCTGACCTTCCCATCGTAGTGATTTCTGCCAGTGAAGAATCTAGCGTAGTCAGTCAGGTAAAAAGCCATGGTGCCTTTGGTTTTATTCCTAAATCGAGTGATATGCGCGAACTGAACAGCGCACTCAACCAAGTGCTCAATGGCGACCCATTTTTCCCTGAAGGTCTCATTCAAAATAATGACGCTTGTAATGAACTCAGCCAAAAACTGGCGGCCTTAACCCCTCAACAATATAAAGTATTAGGCATGTTGTCAGACGGCTTACTAAACAAGCAAATTGCTTATGAATTGAATGTCTCAGAAGCGACGATTAAAGCGCATATGACCGCAATATTCCGCAAACTTGATGTCAAGAACCGAACTCAAGCGGTGATCTTGCTACAACAGTTGGAAACCGAAAACTAATCATTACAGCCATTACTCGCGATCAATAAAATGTATCAATAGCAAAACTATGGTACATTTTATTGGTCGCTTTCTTTTTCCCTTTAGCAACCCAAAAGTGAACTCTTATTCACAGTCCTCTGCTAATTCACCCCAACGAAGCGACATATCGAGATAATTTAGCGACTCGATGTATTTTAATGCTAACGCCATTAATCAAAGAGTGCCTTGCATGTTTATAATTGATCAACTTATCTTACTCGCTGCCATTTTAATTGCCTTTGGTATCCTCTCAAGCAAGGTTTCAGCACGTTTAGGCCTACCTGTATTGGTGATGTTTCTGATTGTTGGCATGCTAGCTGGAGAAGATGGCCCCGGAGGCATTGATTTTGATAATGCTCTTATCGCTCATTCATTAGGAACTTTAGCACTAGCAGTCATCTTGTTTGATGGTGGCTTAAACACCCCAATGGCATCGATAAAATCGGTCTGGAAACCGGCCTCTTTATTAGCCACTCTCGGGGTTTTATTCACGTCTGCAATCACTGGCCTTGCTGCCGCTTATATTCTTGATATTCCTTTAATTTATGGCTTATTAATTGGTGCTATTGTCGGTTCAACGGATGCTGCTGCGGTATTCTCTTTATTAAGAAATGCCGGCATTCATATCAACCCTAAACTAAAATCAACCTTAGAAATAGAAAGTGCAACCAATGACCCAATGGCGATCTTTCTCACCGTTGGACTTTTAGAGGTAGTCGTAAATGGATTAGAGCCGGGAACAGGCTTACTTATGCTCTTCATCCAACAAATAGGCATAGGCTCTGCTGTCGGTCTTGCATGTGGGTGGTTATCTGTTCGATTAATTAATCATATCAATTTAACGACATCCGGCTTATACCCTGTCATGGTGGCCGCCCTAGGCTTATTATCATTTGGAATTAGTGCGAATTTAGGGGGGAGTGGCTTTTTATCTATTTTCATTACAGGAGTAGTGATTGGTAATAGTCGTTTTGTCTTCCAACGCAGTACTTTTTTATTCCATGATGGATTAGCTTGGTTGGGCCAAATCTGCATGTTTATGATGTTAGGGTTACTTATTACGCCATCATCATTACTCGATGTTTGGTTTGAAGGCTTAATGATTGCAGTGGTACTAACATTAATTGCCAGACCAATTTCCATTCTACCGATATTAAAACCTTTTGGTTTCAACTTACGAGAAATCACGCTGGTTTCTTGGGTTGGCCTACGAGGCTCAGTACCAATCATCTTAGCCATTTATCCTTTAATGTATGGGGTGCCTGATGCTGGGTTAATTTTTAATGTGGTGTTTTTCGTCGTATTTATTTCTGCCACCATACAAGGTTCAACTTTGCCTTTCATGGCGCGACGATTAGGTTTAACGGAACCTGCACCATCAACCCCTGCAGCAACATTAGAGATCACAACATTAGGTGACGTCGATGCTGAAATTGTTGAATATAGACTTGGAGAACATTCAAGGATAGCCGGACGTCGTTTATCTCAAATGGCACTTCCTGATGGCACTGTTGTAGCCATGATAACGAGAGGTAAGCAAGTTATTCCCCCTCGTGGTTCCACTTTAATATTGGCAGAAGATCATTTATTTATCATGATGAAACCGAATGTTAGAGATTTTGTTGACCTTATTTGTTCGAGCGCGGGTGAGACCCCAATAGAAAGCTTGCCAAATCACGAGCTATGCTTAAAAGGCTTTACCAAAATAGGTGATATTCATCATTCTTACGGTATCGATTTACCCGCAGAACACCATATCTCTTTAAATGAATTATTAATGCAATCATTTGATGGTATCCCTATCCGTGATGCTGCAAAAGAGTTTGGTAATGTCACATTGTTTATTCGAGATATTGTTGATCAAAGAATCACTACGGTCGGAATTATCATCACGCCAAAAGAACTACTTAACCCTTAACACCATAAAGGAGCCACTTTGATCAGCGCTTTAATTACTCAATTTATCGTATTATGGGCCGTCATTGATCCTGTTGGCACTGTTCCTGTCTACCTATCGCAAACCCACGGACTCACCAGTAAACAAAGACGTTTAGTCGCACTTAAAGCGGTTGCCATTGCAACCGGAGTCTTGCTGTTCTTTTTGGTGGTGGGGCAAATATTACTCGAAGCGATGCAAATTCCCCTGCCCGCCTTTCAAGCTGCCGGTGGTTTGGTATTATTGTTATTTGCACTTAGTATGATTTTTGGTGAAGGCAAGCCGGCTCAAGAAGAAAAAATGGGCAAAGAACTCAATCGTTCAGATCTGGCGAATCTTGCCGTTTACCCATTAGCGATTCCGTCAATTGCCTCGCCAGGTGCTATGATGGCGATCGTACTGCTCACCGATAACTACCGAAACTCAATTATCGACCAGAGCTTAACCGCAGGAGTGATGGTACTAGTGTTACTATCAACATTGGCTTTATTAATTGGTGCGACGAGTATCCATAGAATTATTGGCAATGTCGGCGCGGCAATTATTAGCCGAGTGATGGGATTAATCTTAGCTGCCGTCGCGGTGAACAACCTCTTAATGGGTATCAGAGATTTCTATTTCTAATACCAATCAAATTAGTTAGATGTTCAGAAATTGCGAAGGAAAAAACCTTGAGAACAAGGCATAAATTTTCGATAAGTAGTTGCTCTACAATCAAAATTTATAACGCAGTTATCGAGGTTTTTAACAAGCAAGAATGATCAGATAATTAATGCGATTGGTATAACCAACCAATCGCGCATTAGACCTTAGACTAACCTTATTAGACCTTAGCCTAGCCCTAACCCAGAGCTAGGCTAAATTATTCCAACCCACCTCACAAAAAAGCCGCTAAGGTCTTAATTTCCCAACATTCCTGCCCGACTAAAGTTGAAAAGCCCTATCAGACTCTTACTGCTATTGTTTTGTCGTAACATTTTATTAACAAAAGAGTTCACTGTGAATTCAGTGAAAAATAGCTGCTATATCAGTGAACATAGCTGTTATATCAATGAGAATAATCGGGTAAAACAAAGGAGAATGGCCATGTCGTTTGAATCTGACAAACATGCCCAAGCCTACTGGAAGGAAAACCTAGGCATTATGGCGACACTACTGACCATTTGGTTCGTGGTGTCTTACTGTGCAGGCATTTTATTTGTCGACGCACTAAATACCATCCAATTTGCAGGATTCAAATTGGGATTTTGGTTTGCACAGCAAGGGTCTATTTATACCTTCGTGGTGTTGATCTTCGTGTATGTCGCTCGCATGAATGCGCTTGATAAAAAATACAGTGTACAGGAAGACTAAGAGGCTAATATATGGATATTCAAACTTGGACGTTTATTCTCGTCGGTATCACCTTTGCGTTGTATATCGGCATTGCAATTTGGGCACGCGCTGGGTCAACCAGTGAGTTCTATGTCGCCGGTGGTGGGGTTCACCCTGTAGCCAATGGTATGGCGACCGCTGCCGACTGGATGTCAGCGGCATCTTTCATTTCAATGGCGGGTATCATTTCTTTTGCCGGCTACGATGGCTCAGTTTACTTAATGGGTTGGACTGGCGGTTACGTATTATTAGCACTTTGTTTAGCCCCTTATTTACGTAAATTCGGCAAGTTCACGGTTCCTGATTTTATCGGTGACCGTTACTACTCTCGTACTGCACGCTTAGTGGCTATCTTCTGTGCCATCTTTGTGTCGTTCACTTATGTGGCTGGCCAAATGCGTGGTGTAGGTGTGGTTTTTGCTCGCTTCTTAGAGGTCGACATCAATCTAGGTATCATCATTGGTATGGCGATTGTATTCTTCTATGCAGTATTAGGCGGCATGAAAGGCATTACCTATACTCAGGTAGCACAATTCTGCGTACTGATTTTTGCTTTCCTTGTTCCTGCAGTTTTCACTTCAATTATGATGACTGGTAATGTGTTCCCACAAATCGGTATGGGTTCAACCATTTCAGGCTCTGATGTGTACCTAATGGATCGCCTAGAAGGGCTAACTCAAGAATTAGGTTTTAACTCTTATATTGATGGTTCGAAAAGTACCGTCGATGTCTTCTTCATTACTGCGGCACTGATGGTCGGTACAGCAGGTTTACCACACGTAATCATTCGTTTCTTTACCGTACCTAAAGTAAAAGATGCTCGTATTTCTGCAGGTTGGGCACTTCTATTCATCTCGCTACTTTATACAACGGCGCCAGCAGTTGCATCATTTGCTCGTGTGAACTTGATTGAAACCATTAATGGCCCAGATCAACAAGGTGTTGCCGTTGAAAATGCCCCAAGCTGGTATAACAACTGGGAAAGCACCGGTCTTGTTTCTTGGGAAGATAAGAACGGCGATGGCAAAATGTTCTACTCTGGCGATGAACGTAATGAGATGAACATCAACCGTGATATCATCGTACTGGCTTCTCCAGAACTGGCGAAATTACCTAACTGGGTAGTGGCACTACTGGCAGCGGGTGGTCTAGCGGCCGCACTATCGACAGCAGCAGGCTTACTATTGGTTATCTCGACCTCCATCTCTCATGATTTACTGAAGAAAGAGTTCAAGCCCAATATGAGCGATAAGCAGGAACTGTTATTTGCTCGGGGGGCCGCAGCACTGGCGGTAATTGGTGCCGGTTACTTAGGGATTAACCCACCAGGCTTTGTGGCACAGGTGGTAGCCTTTGCCTTCGGCTTAGCAGCAGCGTCCTTCTTCCCTGCCATCATCTTAGGTATTTTCTATAAGAAGATGAACAAGGAAGGTGCGATTGCCGGTATGGTGACAGGTATTACCTTTACTGCTGCTTACATCATTTACTTCAAGTTCGTAAACCCGGCGGCAAGCACGCCTGACAACTGGTTCTTCGGCATCAGCCCAGAAGGTATCGGTACGCTAGGTATGTGTCTGAACTTCGTAGTCTCGATTGTAGTGAACAAATTCACTGCTGAAGTACCAAAAGATGTACAAGATATGGTGGAGTCTATCCGCTTCCCGAAAGGCGCAGGCAAAGCTCACGACCATTAATAAATTAGGGTAAATATCCTAAAATAAACAAAGCCCGAAGAGTTTATATTCTTCGGGCTTTTGCTCGTTGCTCGTTGCTCGTTGCTCGTTGCTCGTTGCTCGTTGCTCGTTGCTCGTTGCTCGAGGTGAGTTTTAATGTGATTAATAAATCTGTCAATACATACCCGCATCGCTTTTTCGATATACGAGAAGCAAGGCGCCCGAGCTACAAGAGTCGATCTCCTAGGAACTAGGAACTAGGAACTTGAATCCCCTTACCCCTTCTCTACCTCAATCCCCAACACTTTCGCAACCGCTTCAAGCTCAGCTAAATCTTCCACAAACAACAAGGCATTCGAATCATCAACGGCGAGATAAAAACTGCCTGCGCCATCTGGGGTATTAATGGTGATGGCGTGAATGTTTTCCACTTTATCTGTCACCACTAAACCGCCCATCGCAATACGTACTTGCCCCTGGAAGATTTCGACCAGCACGCCTTGCTTGGTTTGATATTCACCCATCATCACTCTACATCCTTTATAAATGACATAATAACAAACACATTATCAATGATTAGCGACGATGCAAATAACAATTAAACCATTTCGCGTAAGCACTTCAACTAGTTAACTTTGGCAACCGCATCTTTAACTAATGTACCTAACTCATCCCATTGTTCGTTATCAATAAGAGAAGTAGGAACCATCCAAGTACCGCCACATGCCAATACTGCTGGGATAGATAGATAGTCATCAATGTTTGATAAACTTACGCCACCGGTTGGCATAAATTTCACGGGGTAAACAGCGGTTAATGCTTTCAACATGCCAACGCCACCAGATGGTTCAGCTGGGAAGAACTTAACGGTTTTAAGACCCAGTTCCATTGCTTGCTCAACTAGGCTTGGGTTGTTAACACCCGGAACAATTGGCATGTTCTTTTGTTGGCAGTATTTAACCGTCGTTGGGTTTAAGCCTGGGCTTACGATGAAAT
>NZ_AUFZ01000022.1 GCF_000426765.1 Vibrio litoralis DSM 17657
AATAGTGCATTGAGAAGCCAATTAATCACTGGAGCATTTACTTTTGTAAATAGCATTGATAAGCGACCAGCAAAAACAGAGAAAGAGCTGTGGCTTAAAAAATTAATAGAACGACGAGGGAAAAAATGTGCCGCTGTTGCTCTCGCTAATAAAACAGTCAGGACTGCATTTTCAATGCTACAAAACAACACAAACTATTGCTCAGTAGCACTATAGGGCGAAAAGGTTAAACACTTCATTACTTTGCATAACTCATTCGGTAAGCCAGTAATACACTGAGAGGTTAAAACCTCGCCTAACAGATGTTGCTCCGATACGCGCAATTATCATTGAGTCGATCATTTTAGATTGAACTCGTAAATAAGTTCGCAAGTATCAAATAATGGGGTGTTGACATGAGGGAGTCTACATCAGTGTATTAGCAAGAAACACGGATAAACCCGCAGATTACTTCAACACGTTCACTGCTAATCAATTCATTTATTGCTAAAAGATACTCTAATAGCGTCTTTTTAAAAGCATTTAGCTGATTTTATGCGATGGAGAAAGCGATAATTGGGTTTAGCGAGCCAGTTGTGACAGGGGTGAACTTTCAATATTTATACATTATTGTTAATTAACAATGCGTTACAATTAATCCTAATAGTTCGCATATAGGTATAGGTTCTCGCTTTCACACAAAACCGTTTAATACCCAAAAAATTAAATTATAACTGTATAAACACACAGAACGTGAAAGGGAGCGAGTGATTTTCGAACACTTATTGTTTCGTTAAACACATCTAAAGAAAGCACTATCAAACTTCTAATATACGCTTGTGGTAAATAGATTCCTGCTCTCGCCTAGGCTCGGCTGGAATGACAACTTTAAAGCACCCGAAGTTGTATGATTAAGTTAGAATAGACATCAATACCAAACCGTTAATCAAACAATAAGTGCGCTTGTCCATCATGCTCAATACGCATGACTTGAGTATTAAATATTTCTGTCAATAATTGGCTGGTTAATAACGACTTTGTTTCGCCTACTGCTTTTAATACACCTTCTTTAAGAATCAACACTTTATCAGAATGTCTCAAGGTTCGATTTAAATCGTGGTTTGCCATCACTACGGTTAAGCCTTTGCTCGCCATCACTTCTATCATTTGGTACAGCAAGCTTTCTTGACCAACATCTAAAGGTGCTGCGGGTTCATCGAGCAGCAATACTTTCGCATCTGGGTTCAAGGTTGGCCACACTTGCAGGCATACTCCGGCAAGTCGCACCCTTTGCCATTCACCACCGGATAAATGATGAATGCTTTTGCCTAGCTTGTCGGTAATGCAAAGCTGCGTGGTAGTTTCACTCACCGCTTTTTCCACTACATCATGATGAATGTCTTTGTTGATAGAGAGCGATAAATATTGAAAGACCGACATATTAAACGCCGGTCGATCTGACTGACATAAATAGGCGCGGATCTTTGCCAGTTCTTTCAAATCATATCGAGCGATTGATTCACCGCTGAAAGTGACGGTGCCTTGATGTGAAAGTAAACCGGATAACACTTCAAGTAAGGTACTTTTACCACTCCCATTTGGACCAATCACATGTAGGATTTCACCAGGATTAACTTGAAAGCTCATCGGCATCAAACGATTTGATACGCTGAGATCTTTTATATCGAGCATAGGCGTTAGTTTATTCATAATTAATTCTGATCATGCCCACGTAGTAACATCCAAATGAACACTGGCGCACCAATCGTCGTTGTCATTACGCCTAAAGGGAGTTCTGCACTGGTCAGTGATACTCTAGCAAGTAAGTCAGCCAACACCAGTAAACTTGCGCCACACAGTGCAGACATCGGTAACAGATAACGGTTTTCACTGCCAAAAATCAAACGAATAAGATGCGGAACCACTAAACCTATAAAACTGATCACCCCGCCAATCGCCACTGAGCAGCCGACCAATATCGACACATAGATAATCAACTTCCAACGTAGAGCAAACACATCTAAGCCGAGTTGTTTGGCATGTTGCTCACCTGCCATCAATAAGTCTAAATCTCGACCTTTGAAGCACAGCCAAACGATACAGGGTAACATTATGAGCCCTAGTGCCACTTGAGCCCAAGACACTCCGCTAATACTACCCATTAGCCAATACATCAATATTCTTAGGTTAAAGTCATCACTGAAATAAAATGCCCACGTTACAACCGCGCTAGATAAAATCCCTAACGCTACCCCAATCAATAACAAGCGCCCTGTGGTTAAACGCATCGCTTTGGCAAGTGACACAATTAAAAACGTAAAAACTAACGAACCCAATATCGCGACGGCCATTGAACCTAGTGGCGACATTAAGACAGGAAAAAAGAACAAGGCGATCACCATCGCCAGACTTGCCCCGCCTGAAATACCAATAATGCCGGGCTCTGCCAGTGGGTTGCCTAATAAGACTTGTAAGGTCGCACCGGCCACCGCAAGTGAAGCGCCTAATAATATGGCGGCAAACAACCTAGGTAGCCGAAGGTTGACGACCACTTGTTGCTGTAAATCAGACATAGGATGGAAAAAAGACAGGGATAAATCGCCAACCGATAGATAGATAGTACTCACGCTGGCTAAAAAGAGCGTGATTAAAATGAATGGCAGTTTCCAGCGCTGGTGTTTGGTGTGAATTAACTGATTGAATTGCATATGATCATAGTCACTTATGTATACTCAAACTAATTGGAGTTGCAGTGAGGCGACAAGTGAATGAAGCCCCATGAGCATAGCTCGTCTATGTGATTGGGGTGAATGAACGCCGTCAACAAAGCTGCAGCTTCAAGTACGAAGAGTATAAGCTTGCGGTGTTTGCGATACCATACCAGTTACGCACCAATTGAAAAGTAAAGTCAGAATATATTTATCGTTAGCGAATTCTTTCGACCAATAACGCCGCTCTCTGACCGACATCCACTTTATCATTGGCAAACACTAAAGCGTAACCACCAGACTCACAGATCATCGGAACGCCGCCTTGTATTCCATATTCTTGATTTAAATACAGTGGTTCAAAGTTAATTAGTGCTTGCCTCGCGGTAAAGGCTAAATCTGGATGCTGCTTGCGGATTTCATCAACCACATCATAAACCGCGATATCTTGATTCATGCAATTAACATCATCTAGCTTTTCATTACGGTTGAGCAATAAATGCATACCCGATAAAAACGATGTAAACACGGAAAGATCATTTTCGCCCAATGCTCTAAGTTGCCCGAGTTCAATGGTTAAGCTCTTCGCTTGGAAGTACTCACCTGTATACCAACTAAACGCATAACTAGGGTGATGGCATAACAAAACAGCCTGAACATCAGCATGTTGGGCAAAATATTTTAATTCTTGGTCAGTGGTGTCAGATTGATGTCTGGTCGCAGGACGAATAGCAAAAACAGGATATTGAGAAGGACGAGAGGAACAATGAAGATCGAGGTGCCAGCGTTTCTTTCCAGAAGATCGTTCAAAAAACAATTCAACGACATCTTTTATTTTGGCGGCAATTTCCCCTTCAATGCCTCGCACTTGCATGTTGGACATTTCAAAAAGTTGATTGAGGTTTTGTTCTATAAAGCGCTGCTTTTTTATGGTGGCGTCAGGATGAGCAAAAATAAACAAACACGGGTGACTGATGGTGACCTCTCCAGATAGCACTTGAGAAACCAGTTTATCGACCAACTCAATCGGCCCTGTTTCATCACCATGAATGCCAACCGATATTACCGTGGCGCTGTCCCCTTTATAGTGAGCAGGCATTATGCTTAGCATGCCACGGTGGTAAAACCGTAGCACTAGGCCATTATCAACCGTTAAGGTTTGTTGCGGCCACGATAAGTGATGCAAAGAGGTATAAACAAACCCTTTCGTGACGAGATCATTAATTAAGGGGTTATCTTTTTGATTATGCTGGTGCTCCATAACCCACCTCCGCAAGCCTACTCTTTAAAGTCTAGACTAAGTTGATGATTTATTCAGCAATACGAATTAATTTCTCATTGCCCATCAAGAGTTTCATCTCTGAAGCAATCGGATCATTGGCAGTGAAAATACAGACTCTTAATTTATCCGCTTTGGCTTTCTCGATTAACCCGGCCAAATGGTGGATATCTTGGTACTCTTCTCTGTCTGCATCACGACGACATAAATCCACGAATTCAAATGGACAATCTGCCGGATACAAAACCAATTCCGATTCTTGCATTAAACGTAGTGCTTTAATCGAAAGGTTTTCAACATCGTGATTGAACTGAATCCAATGCAAAACCGACGTCACTTCCACTTTATCTTGCAAGATATCGAGATATAGAGATTCTAATTGTTCACGCTTGGTAATGATTGGAATTTTTGCCGAAGAAAAGAAACGCTCCCAAAACTTACGTCTTTCATCTACCGTGGCTAATGATTCTTTAATGCTGTTACGTTTTGATGCGCCAAAATCTGCCAATAGCGATAAGTTCTGCGGCAGCATAGACTCTAACTTTTCACGCAGATAACGGATTAATACCGGTGATGCCCCACCACTGGATACTGCAATTTGAATACGACCACGGTTGATCATAGAAGGCGTAATAAAGTCACAATAAGGTTTATCGTCGACCACATTAACCATGATGTTTTTTTGCTTAGCATCGTGATGAACTTGATGGTTCAACTGAGGATTATCGGTCGTTGCCCAGACTTGAATATAGTCTTGCAGCATCTCTGATTGATAGAATGATTTTACCCAAAGCAGTGATTGTTGTTCCGCGAGAGAAAGCAGATGTGGATGAATATTCGGCGAGACTACTGTGACATTTGCCCCAGCTCTGAGAAGCATATCAACCTTTCGACAAGCCACTTCTCCACCGCCAACGACCAGTACCGCTTTATTATTTAGGTCTAAAAAAACTGGAAAATAACGCATTTAATTCCTTTTTGTGATGTGTCACTCATGCTTGATACTACCAAATTTGTGCACAGAGGAAACATAAGATCTTTATCACAAACAATTTTACTTCGAATTTAACACTCTCGCTTATTAATTAATCCATTAGTAAGCAATCTATTAATAATTATATAGCGTCCATACCCTGCTATTCAGAATAAAAGTTCAAATGTGACATCGTGGTGCACCATTGCACTATTTACATTGCTATGACATTTATACATCCTAAACTTAATGAAAGATTTGTGATGCTACTCAACCACATAATGGATGTTGTGGTTTGTGTATTTCAAATTCTTTCCTACTCTTTAAGAGTTAAACAGGTACGAAACCTAAGTTAAATATAAAGGTGTACCGAACAAATATTCTAATTAAAACAACATTAGTTTAATCAATCACAGACAAATTCGTTTTCAGTTCAACCTGATTTCAATGGACGTATACAGGAAGGATACACATGCAAAAATCAATTAAACTTCTCGCTTCAGCAGTAGCAGTTTCTGCTGCCATGATGGCTAACTCAGCTTTTGCCGGTACGCTGCAAGATGTACAAAAAGCGAATGAACTAAAATGTGGTGTGAGTACAGGCCTTGCAGGCTTTTCAAACCCCAACTCTAAAGGCCAATGGGAAGGTCTTGATGTTGAATATTGTCAAGCGGTTGCTGCAGCAGTATTAGGTGATAAATCAAAAGTAAAATACGTTCCACTGAACGCAAAAGAACGTTTTACTGCCCTACAGTCTGGTGAAGTTGATGTTCTATCTCGTAACACAACCTGGACACTTCAACGTGATGGTTCATTAGGTCTTAACTTCGTTGGTACTACTTATTACGATGGTCAAGGTTTCATGGTCAAGAAAGACTTGGGTGTTAAGAGTGCTTTAGAGCTTGATGGCGCGTCTGTTTGTGTTCAGTCTGGTACAACGACTGAACTTAACCTTGCAGACTACTTCCGACTAAAAGGCATGGAATACAAACCCGTAGTCTTTGACACGATGGACCAAACCTCTAAAGGTTTCGATTCCGGTCGTTGTGATGTTCTAACTTCAGACCAATCTCAACTTTACGGACTACGCTTGAACTTGAAAGATCCAAACTCTGCAACCGTTTTACCTGAAATTATCTCAAAAGAGCCTCTAGGCCCTGTTGTGCGTCAAGGTGATGACCAGTGGTTTAACGTTACTAAGTGGACATTATTTGCCATGATCAATGCTGAAGAATATGGCATTACTCAAGCAAATGTCGATGAAATGAAAAAATCAAAAGATCCTAACGTGAAACGCATTTTAGGTCTTGATGGTCCAAAAGGCGAAGGCCTAGGACTGAAAGATGATTGGGCTTACCAAATCGTTAAGCAAGTAGGTAACTACGGTGAAATGTTTGAACGTACTGTCGGTCAAGGTTCACCACTTAAAGTTGACCGTGGTGTAAATAAACTTTGGAACGCGGGTGGCTTCCAATACGCGCCACCAATTCGTTAATACACATAACTTCATAATACTCTGGACTAGGGCGGTTTCGGCCGCCCTTTTTTTTCAATGATTTTGAGGTTACGCAGTATGAAACCTAATGAATCCGAGAAAGCCGTCAATCAGTCAGCATCTGGTAGCTCCCTTTCTCACCTTATTTATAACCCAAGGTTCCGCTCAATTGCTTTCCAGCTTATCACCGTGGCGGTACTTGGTTACTTTTTCTATATCATTATCAATAATACTATCGATAACTTGAATAGCCGCGGTATCTCCACGGGTTTTAGTTTCCTCGATCGTGAAGCTGGCTTTGGTATCAGCCTAGCGTTAATTGAATATGATGAAACCTATACCTTTGGCCGTACCTTTATTGTCGGTCTACTCAACACTGTTTTAGTTTCCTTTCTCGGTATCATCCTAGCAACTATTCTTGGCTTTACTGTCGGGATTGCGCGCCTATCATCCAACTGGATGGTCAATCGCCTTGCTGCGGTATATATAGAAATTGTACGTAATGTGCCGCCTCTATTGCAGATATTATTCTGGTATTTTGCGGTCCTGCAAGCTCTACCTTCTGCAAGGCAAAGTCTTAGCTTAGGCGAGGCTCTATTTCTAAATATACGTGGCTTATATATGCCAAAGCCGATCTTTGAATCCGGCAGTTGGTTAATCGGCGCTGCAGCTATTCTTGCGGTAGTGCTCAGTATCGGTGTGTATATCTGGGCTAAAAACAAACAAAAAGTGACAGGGTTACAAACGCCAACCACTAGAATTGTTTTAGGTTTATGTATCGGCTTGCCAGCTGTGGCTTACTTTATTATGGGGATGCCAATTTCGGCAGATTACCCAGAATTGAAAGGCTTCAACTTTAAGGGCGGCATAACTATTTTACCTGAATTATTTGCTCTGTTGCTGGCTCTTGGCATATTCACGTCTGCTTTTATTGCTGAAATTGTACGCTCAGGCATTGAAGCCGTGAGTCATGGTCAAACAGAAGCCGCAACCGCTTTAGGTCTATCGCAATCAAAAACGCTAAAATTGGTTGTCATTCCACAAGCCATGCGAATCATCGTTCCTCCCCTTACCAGTGAGTATTTGAATTTAACCAAAAACTCATCATTAGCAATGGCCATTGGTTATCCTGATCTTGTCTCGGTTTTTGCAGGAACAACTCTCAACCAAACCGGTCAAGCTATTGAAATCATCTTTATGACGATGGGAGTCTACTTAGGATTAAGTTTATTAACGTCATGGCTAATGAACATCTATAACCGCAAAGTTGCGTTAGTAGAAAGATAACAAGCGGAGAATTTAGATGAAACAGCACCAATTTTTACCTGACCTCCCGCCACCGGCTAATACTGTCGGGCTTATCGGTTGGTTACGCAAAAACTTATTTAGTACGCCTCTTAATAGCCTTTTGACCTTAGTGATGGCTTATATAGCCGTGACAACCATTTGGTCAATTGCAGATTGGGGAATCATCAACGCCGACTGGATAGGAACCACTCGAGATGCATGTAACAGTACCGGCGCATGTTGGGTGTTTATCAGTGTACGTTGGGATCAGTTCATGTTCGGCTTTTATCCAGCGGCAGAATTGTGGAGACCTAAGCTATTTTACTGGACACTCGCGATTCTTGTTGTCTTAATGGCTTACGAAAAAACACCAAAACGTACTTGGATCTTTATCTTTTTTGGTAGTGCCTACCCTATTTTAATGGCAGGTCTACTTGAAGGTTCTATGTTTGGTTTGCCAGTTGTTGACACTCATCAATGGGGTGGCTTACTGGTTACGTTAATCCTTTCAACCATTGGTATCGTTCTTTCATTACCTATCGGTGTCGTTTTAGCCTTAGGCCGACGATCTAAAATGCCGATTATCAGTAAGTTGAGTGTTGCTTACATTGAGATTTGGCGTGGCGTTCCTTTGATTACCGTACTATTTATGGCTTCTGTTATGTTGCCGCTATTTTTTGCTGAAGGCATTCAGACCGATAAACTCATTCGTGCCTTAATCGGTGTGGTGATGTTCTATTCAGCCTATATGGCGGAAGTAGTACGAGGGGGGTTGCAAGCTATTCCTAAAGGCCAATACGAAGCAGCCGATTCACTTGGACTGTCTTATTGGCAAAAAATGGGATTAATTGTGTTGCCACAAGCGTTAAAAATCACCATTCCATCGATTGTAAATAACTTCTTATCCCTACTGAAAGATACCAGTCTTGTTCTCATCATTGGTATGTATGACGTGCTAGGTATCGGCCAGGCGGCGAATAATGACCCTGACTGGTTAGGTTATTCAACAGAGAGTTATGTGTTTGTTGGGTTAGTGTTTTGGGTATTTTGTTTCGGGATTTCCCGCTACTCCATTTACTTAGAAAACAAACTCCATACTGGCCATAAGAGATAATTATACCAATCAAATTAATTAGATGATCAGAAGTTGCGAAGGAAAAAGCCTTGAGAACAAGGCATAAATTTTCGATAAGTAGTTGCTCTACAATCAAAATTTATAACGTGGTTATCGAGGCTTTTAACAAGCAAGAATGTTCAGATAATTAGTGCGATTGGTATTAATACGATTGGTATTAATACGATTGGTATTAATACGATTGGTATAAATCTCTTGGAAGATAGAAGCATTCAAGGAAGTAATTATGACTCAACAACAAGACTACATGATCCAAATTGATGATATGAATAAGTGGTATGGTGAATTCCACGTACTTAAAAATATCAATTTAAAAGTAACAAAAGGCGAAAAAATCGTTATCTGTGGCCCTTCAGGTTCTGGCAAATCAACCATGATTCGCTGTATTAACCATTTGGAAGAGCATCAAAAAGGCAGAATTAATGTTGGTGGTATCGAGTTAACTGAAGATCTGAAAAATATTGAAGCCATCCGTAAACAAGTTGGCATGTGTTTTCAGCACTTTAACTTATTCCCACATTTAACGGTGTTAGAAAACTGCACCCTAGCGCCTATTTGGGTAAAGAAAATGCCGAAAGCGGAAGCAGAGAAAGTCGCCATGAAGTATTTAGAGCGGGTAAAAATCCCAGACCAAGCGGATAAATACCCTGGGCAACTTTCTGGTGGCCAGCAGCAACGTGTGGCGATTGCTCGCTCATTATGTATGAATCCACAAATCATGCTATTTGATGAGCCTACCTCTGCGCTCGATCCAGAGATGGTACGTGAAGTACTTGACGTAATGGTTGAACTTGCAGGCGAAGGCATGACGATGCTGTGTGTAACCCATGAAATGGGCTTTGCCAAAGAAGTCGCAGACCGTGTGATATTCATGGATGCTGGAGAAATTATTGAAGAAAACAACCCGAAAGAGTTTTTCGAAAATCCTCAATCGGACCGTACTATTAATTTCTTAAGCCAAATACTGCATCATTAATCTCATCGTTTAAACGCTTATATCGTTGAAACAAAGCCTTAGCAATTCACACTGCTAAGGCTTTTTAGTATCTATCACTTAACTCATTATTCTAATCAACTAGAGGCATTGAATTTCATCCCAGAACCAATTTGATTGTACTGGCGATTCCCAAACTCCCGGACCATTTTTGGCAATAAAGCACTTATCTTGATAAATCACTTTTTCGCCATTGGCCACTTGAGTTACACCTGGCTGCCAAACAATATAGTCCTCGGTCGGAGTCGGCTCTGGTGTTGGCTCGGGATCAGGTGTCGGTTCAGGATCTGACGAAGGTTCAACATCCCCACCACCATTCACATCTCCGCTCACTAGAGACCAAGGCCCGCCACTTGTCGGTGTATCTCCTTGCGTCCACCATGCTGCTTGATAAATAGCGCCTTGATAACTCACTTGGTCACCGCCAGTATAAACCTTACTTGCGTCCCATGAACTCACACCATCAACAGGAGGGTCAACAGGATCGGGTGTTACCGGCTCAAGATCATCAACGACTCTTACCTCTGGCCACCCAGCATGAGATCCATAGAAATTAGCGACACACTTTTCATAATCCCCTGAGACCAGTGCTGAATAAGCAGTTTGGAACCCGACCAATTCACATTCAAATGAATAACCACCCGGACGGTCAGAATAGTATTTCCAATTTCCATCCCAGTTGGTGTACAACACATCGGTAGCACCATTTAAATTCAAGCTTCCATAAGGCGTCTGTTGCCAGCAAGTATTGGTTTCATCACTTTCGATAGGAATTTGGAAATGTGCCGCCAAACCTTCCCAATAACGAATACGATTTACTGGCTGACCTTTATCTTTATTTTGCTCGCCGCATTCAATCCCGCCATTAATAATGTTAATAGTAGTACCAAAACCGTATCCGATACCCGCATCAAGTTCTCGCTGAGATGGTTCCCAAGTTCTATCAATAACATGCAACATCGCAGGTTTTGGCGCTTGTGGCGTTAAGAAAAACCAAATAGCAGAAGCAAGGTTAAGCCATGAATCCGCGACTAGCCCCGGGGTATTCAGTAATACTGTCGCATCCCCGTCAAACATCACTTCAGAAAAGGCGCCATAATTAAAATGATAAGAAAGCTGCTTGGCACCTCGACCAAAATAGCCTTCACCTGCCGCACATGGCCAACGCTTATTCTGCCAATCATCTTGGCCGCAACCTGTGGTATATCCTGCTTGACCTTCAGACCAGCCCATTTCTCTAACATGCACTAGTGCTTGCTGCCACTCTTCTAGAGCAAGTGGATTATCGGAAATATTATCTTTGGAAATATGACCGCCGGTTTCTTGTGAAAAGTGAGCAAACGCCGTAATAATTGACTTCTTACAAATAGCATCAGAGTCACGCTCATCGGTATACTCACCACAAAATGCAGGGAACTTGCCTATCGCACGCAAAAAACGCGTGTAGGTATATTCCGGCGCTGCCATTTGGGTTAAGAAGTCCCAGTCAGATTGAGGAAAAACGCGCTCAACTCGCTTAACATTTTCTGGGTTAGCACTCGCCCCCGGCTCAATTGCCTCTACAATAGCATTATCTCTGGTTTCTAACGCTTTAGACCAAGTAGCATACATAGGATCTGACGTCTTTTGCTGTTCCATCGCTTTTATTTCACCGCGATCGACTACATAGCCCGTCGGATTATCAGGATCCGGTTGAATATTCATATCAGCGTAACTTGGCAAGGTATATAGCGCGCCAAGAGCTATGATGAGTGATTTCCGTTTGAACATAGATGTATTCCTTATTTGTTGAGAATCATCTAGAGGTTAGTTCTGAAACATGAAACCAAGACAAGATTAAAAGTAAGGATATACTCCTTTTGCGAGTCAACTAAAAAATCATATGTCGACTGTTGAGTATATAAGGAAGTAATTGTGATACACCCAAGTAGCCTCAAGGTGAGAATTTTAGTAACCGATGTAACTGATAAATTAGACACTTCAAACTGCGTCTCAAAACATCATTAATATTAACATACTGTATAGCCGTCACATTTTAGGCTGATTAAAATGCAAATCACTTTACCGATAGAAATAGGCCTAAAGCAGTATGAGTTTGCAGACCCAACGCGCCAAATTACTTTTAAACGTCACATCCATTAAACACGATGGTTTTATTCAATATTTACTATCATCAAAGTGCTATGACTTAGAAACGGGTTTCTTCTCGGTTACTTGCGACATAGCAAATCTACCTTGTCACTGGTATGAAGATATTGATGCAAATGTAAAGTGGCTAATACCGATAGGCATGAAGAAGCATGGACTCGCTCTGTTAAACGACAAAGAATCTCGTCATATTACCGCGCAAGATTTTATTTTTTGCTCACCAGAGCTGAAGCTAGAAGATAATATTGTCGCGATTTTGCAGTCTATTCCTGCCGCTTTAGATGAATCACTATTATTTGAATACCTAGCAATAAACACCTCCACGCCACACTATCAAGCTTCATTCTGGCAATCTGCTTTAGGCGCACTAGTCGATGGTTCGAAAGGCAAATATGAAGTTGAGCTATATGGGTTGCCCCTCAACAAGCAATCTAAAATATCCTCTCGCTTTAATGCCTCATCATGGTTAAAAGCAAGCATAGAAACATTGTCTGAGCGTAAAGAAAGCCAACTATGCTATACCGTTTCACGCAATCAAAATGACAAAACTCAGTATCTCGCTTTTGATACCGACGAAACCAACAAACTGATTAACTTGCAGTGGAAAGAGTGTATCAGTAAAGCATTTTTATTTGCCAAGATCCCACATTCACAAGTGCAAGAAGTCACCTCAGCCTACCAAAATGAACAGCAAGTTAATAAAGTATTAAGAGAATACTGCCATTGCGAATCTCAATTAGCGGCCTTAGAAGATATGTTACCCTTCTTACAAACGATGGACGATTCTGTCAAACTAGATTGGGTAACATTAAAAGAAGCGTGAACACATAAGAGCCATTGATTCTACAAGCCCTTTTCTTTTCATATCGTGTTACAACTTCACCTGACAGATATGAGGAAATTCCCGTAGAATAAAGACAAAGGTTATTAAATAAAGACCTTGAAAAAGTGAACTTTAAGCACCATTAATGTACTTAAAGATACTTAGTCTATTTTTAAGTAATCCGATAGCAGTGACCCTGCAATCAAAAAATGGTTATGCTGTCGGTATCAAGTGTATTAACGAGGGAAACTATGAACAGTCCACTAACATCACGCACCGCAAGAAGCGAAAGCGTTGTACAAACCAACCGAGTGTTACGTAACACTTACTTTTTATTGTCTATGACACTACTTTGGTCGGCAGTGGTAGCGGGTGTATCCATGGCGCTAAACCTACCTCGCCCGGGTATCATTCTAATGTTAGTTGGTTTCTATGGTTTGCTTTTCTTAACCGAGAAAAACCGTAACTCTAGCTTAGGTCTTGTATTTGCTTTCTTATTTACAGGTTTCTTAGGTTATAGCCTTGGTCCAATTCTGAATATGTACGTTGGCGCAGGAATGGGCGATATTATTGTTACTGCTCTTGGTGGTACAGCTTTATCTTTCATGGCGGCATCAGCTTATGCATTAACTACTAAACGTGATTTATCTGTATTAAATGGCGTTATGATGGCAGGTGCAGTTGTGTTAATCATTGGTATGGTTGCAAGCTTCTTCATCCAAATTCCAATGTTCCACTTAGCACTAAGCTCAATGTTTATCCTGTTCTCAACAGGCGCAATATTGCTAACAACGCAAAGCATTATACGTGGTGGCGAGACAAACTATATCTCAGCAACCATTACTCTTTACGTATCTATTTACAATATTTTCATCAGCTTACTAAGCATCTTAGGTATTACTAACCGCGATTAATATGCCAATAAACTGATAATTGAATCATTCAAAAGCCTGAAGGGAAACTTTCAGGCTTTTTTGTATCTATACCCAAGTGACTTCAAGATGCAGAATTCAGAGCTATCATCTAGAGCTTTAAGCAAGTTAAAGTTACTTGGGTATATTTAAAGCAGCTAGAAGCCATAGCCGTAATATCATTAGATCCAGAGTTTGATTACTATTATGATTAGTACCAATAACTATACTCAAGTAACGCATAACGCACGCGCAGGACTGTTGAAATGTATCAATATAATGGCAAGACCATAGAAACAGACAAAGAAGGTTACCTTTTAAATCACACAGATTGGCAAGAAGACCTTGTGCCTATGATCGCGGAGCAAGAAGGGATTGAGCTTACTGATGCCCATTGGGAAGTGATTCTATTTGTGCGCAATTTTTATCTCGAATTCAACACTTCTCCAGCAGTTCGCATGCTAGTCAAAGCAATGGAAAAAGAGCATGGTCCAGAAAAAGGTAATAGCAAGTATCTGTTTACCCTATTTCGCAAAGGACCAGCAAAGCAAGCAACAAAATTAGCTGGTTTACCCAAGCCTGCAAAGTGCTTATAAAGCATATTCAGTAACTTCAATAGAGAGGGGTTACGCTCAATCACTACAAAATAGCAAAATCCCTTTCAGTAATAAGCGTCGTTTCGACTTCTTTTACAGATTCAACATAAGCGGTCCTTGGGCCTTGCTTTAACCACTCATAAAACTCAGCGACCTTTTGCTCATTACCACAAGCTAAAACTTCGACATCACCATTATTCAGGTTTTTAGCATGCCCCGTTAACCCAAGAGTTAAACCATGATGAGCGGTTTGATAACGAAAGCCAACACCTTGTACCCTACCCGATACTATAAACATTCGATTCGATTGGGCCATATCCACTCCTTCTCTATTAATCATTCAGTTATCAGTTTAGTGATAATGGCGCTAATACAAAACATTTGCCTGTATTCATTTGCTTTCCGCCTCACATTCCATGAAAATAGCCCATCTTATTTTTTCAGGCAATTTCTAACTATGTCATCAGCTATCTATCTCGTTAAAGGCAGAGAGAAATCTCTACTTCGTCGCCATCCTTGGGTTTTTTCTCGTGGTATTCAAAAAATCGATGGAAAACCACAATTAGGAGAAACGGTAGATATCTATTCCAACCAAGGTCAATGGTTAGCAAAAGCCGCTTTCTCTCCTCAATCACAAATTCGTGCTCGCGTTTGGAGTTTTGAAAAAGAAGAAATTAATACTGACTTCTTTATTAAACGCTTAACTGATGCGCAAACTATGCGTAATGCGATTATTGAACGTGGTGGTTTAACGGGTTATCGACTCATTGCGGGCGAATCAGATGGTCTGCCAGGGATCACGATAGATCGTTACCAAGATTTTCTAGTTTGCCAATTACTCAGCGCTGGCGCAGAAGCAAAGCGTGAAGAGCTTATTGAAGCATTAAAAGAGGTTTACCCTACTTGTAGCATCTACGAGCGTTCTGATGTATCGGTTCGTAAGAAAGAAGGCTTAAAAGAGCGCCAAGGCGTATTGCATGGTGATACTCCACCGGATGTCGTTGTCATTGAAGAAAACGGCGTAAAAATCCAGGTAGATATTAAATCAGGCCATAAAACAGGCTTCTACCTAGATCAGCGTGATAGCCGCCAACTTTCAATGAAATATGTCGATGGCAAAACCGTACTCAACTGTTTTTCTTACACTGGTGGCTTTGGGCTTTATGCATTAAAAGGTAACGCTGCACACGTTGTAAATGCAGATGTGTCACAACCCGCTCTTGATAACGCAAAAGCAAACGCAGAACTCAATGGCTTTGATGTATCGAAAGCTGAATTTTTAAATGCGGATGTATTCAAACTATTACGTGAATACCGTGAAAATGGCACTAAATTTGATGTTGTGATCATGGATCCACCCAAATTTGCCGAATCAAAAGCGCAATTAAATGGGGCTTGTCGCGGTTATAAAGATATCAACATGCTTGCTATGCAGATTCTAAAACCAGGCGGCACATTGCTGACCTATTCATGTTCGGGACTTATGGAGCAAAACCTGTTCCAGAAAATCTTAGCGGATGCTGCTTTGGATGCTGGTCGTAAAATGCAATTTATTGAACGTTTTGGACAAGCCGCCGATCACCCAGTGGACAGCGCCTACCCTGAAGGTTTTTATCTTAAAGGATTTGCCTGTCAGGTAATTTAATGGCTATTGTGTATTCATACGCAACATTACTTACAATATGCCTAACGAATTAATCAATTTATCAAACTCACAGTAGAGAGTAATAACATGTCAAAATTAACATCGGACATTCAAGCTAATCTTGATCTTTTCGTACAAGAAACTCAAGAAACGAAATTGGTTTGGGGACTTAAAAACGAAGATGGCTGGTTAGCTTGTGATTCTTCAGAGTTTGAAAATAGTGAAGTTATGCCATTTTGGTCATCAAAAGAAGATGCTCAAATGCACAATGTTGAAGAATGGTCTGATTTTGAAGTACTAGAAATCCCATTAGATATCTTTGTTGAAGACTGGTTAATCACTCTTTCAGAAGATGGCGTTCTAATTGGTACTAACTGGAATGCACAACTTGAAGGTAAAGAAGTTGAGCCTAGTGATTTAGCCAAACTGTATCTTTAATCAAACAAATATACGGAATAGCAAAAGCCCTTCGATCATTGAAGGGCTTTTTTATTATTACTTTAATTCAATGCTGTAGAACTTAAGCTGGTTAGAATTGCTTTGCAACTAATGCGGCCATCACTGCATCTCGATTATCTATATAATCGACTAAACCTGCCTTTCGAAGATCACACGCCGGACAATCACCACATCCATCACCGATAATGCCGTTATAACAGGTTAGCGTCTCATTTCTTACCAGATCTAACGCATCAAATTGATCTGCTAATGCCCAAGTTTCTGCTTTGTTCAGCCACATTAGTGGTGTATCAATCGTAAATTGACGATCCATACCTAGCACTAAAGACTGATTAATCGACTTTACAAATTCGTCACGACAATCTGGGTAGCCAGAAAAATCCGTTTCACACACACCTGTAATCACACTTTGAGCGCCAATTTGATAAGCGTAAATACCCGCCAGAGTTAAAAATAAAATATTACGACCAGGAACAAAGGAATTAGGCAAACCGTTATCTTGTAGCTCATGCGATACAGGAATGTCATCACGCGTTAAAGAGCTGATCGCAAGTTCATTTAATAAACTCACATCCATCACTTTGTGTGCAGCAACGCCTAACTTTTTCGCTAAGGATTGGGCAACTTCTATTTCGAGTTTGTGCCTTTGGCCATAATCAAAAGTAATGGCGTGGACTTCATCAAATTCTTTCAAGGCTTTAACAAGACAAGTGGTTGAATCTTGCCCACCACTAAATACTACAACCGCTTTAGATGTCATGAGGATTTCTCTATTATTTGGTTATTGCCGATACAACTAATTTTAATGATCATATAAGTTAGTAGAAACCAGATCCCGCACTGAGTTAAATAGCCACTTATCGAACTTTGTACAAAATGAGGGAACCAGTGAACCTGAGTGGCTAAAATCGCCCCGGCAGCTAACCAGGATACAATCAGTTTTATGGCTAAATAAGGTGAATGAAGCCGTTGCGCTTTTAACAGGCTTGGCAATGCAATGACTGCAGCAAAAACGACCGCCGCAATATTTGCCAACTGTATGGAATGAAATTGATTTGCTAATACGCACAAACCTATAAACGATGCCCACCACAATGCAGGGTGCAACATAATAAGCTTCACGGTAACCGATGGCTTACCTTCTAAGCGAATATAATGCCATAACGTAAATAGCCCTATCACATAGCCAAATAATACGTCCGAGGCAAACTGCTCCCCAAGAATAACACTTGATAATCCTTGAGTTAACGTCAGAGCAATGACCGCAAATAGATAACCCCAAATGGAATCATAATCATAGGTCTTTCGCCATACATGAAAAAGGTAGCCAATTAAAACCACACCTAAAGCGGCTCGTATGCTGGGCGTGCTGAAGCCAACTGCATCGGTTAATTGCAATAATGGCTGATAAATAAATGGCCGTGGATACTTTAAGCCTAACTGAATTAATAGCGTAATTGTCACGGTGACAATGCTAATAAACATCATATGTAAAATAGATTTACCACCGAAGAAATACACCAAGATCGGAAGCAAAAATAATACGCCAAAAATACTGGATGATAAGTTCACCAGTTTAAAAAAGCTTACCACTCCATCTGAAATACCTTCTGGCAATTGGAATATACTCGATTGAATCGCGAGTATCATAGGTAATTCATATTGGTGCACTAGTGGCGCAGCGCTAATGGCAGAGTCAATATATTGAATTGGTGCATTTGGAATATCGTGGTTTAACACTTGTTGTACAAACTGATCAGGGTAGCGATATTGTTCCGGTTTAATGCTATCTGCATAAGCGAGGAGCGCTTGATTCACTTCAATACGAAAATCAGGTGCAAACCAAGCCGGTAGTACATGAAAGCCCTGCTCATTTCTTTCGGTAAAAGCAATAACCCCGGAATCTGGAGTACAGTGATAAACCACAGCAGTATCGGTTTGAGTCAAGATCTCTTCAGCTGTAACGACTAACCCTGTTTCTTCCCACGTTTCTCTCTCTGCCGCATTAGCTGGATTTTCATTTGCGCCAATCGTACCGCCAGGGAGTGAAAGCTTCTTAGTGAAGACTTCATCAACAAATACAACTTGATTATCTGCCTTTATATAACACAGTGCGCCTTTAATATGAGACGGCACAACGTCTACCTTTGTCTCTTCCGCCGCCACGGTCATAAATGAAGTTATGACGAAAAAAATCAGAATTGAATATTTGAACACTCGTGTACCTAATTTAAACACCATTAAACCACCGACTTCCGAAGCCAATGTATATGTGAAGCAAAGCCTAACTTGTTATATAAAGCTCGTGCAGCTTGATTAAAATCCCATACTTCAACAAAAATTTGCTGAACACCGTAATCAACTAAGGTTTGTTCTATCTTAGCCAAAAGTTGTTCAGCTACACCTGACTTTCTATATTCAGGCATAAT
Organism: Vibrio litoralis DSM 17657; assembly: GCF_000426765.1. Taxonomy (GTDB): domain Bacteria; phylum Pseudomonadota; class Gammaproteobacteria; order Enterobacterales; family Vibrionaceae; genus Vibrio; species Vibrio litoralis. The sequence goes on from NZ_AUFZ01000022.1 coordinate 18,862, forward strand.
AAATAACTCATCAATACTGCCCATCGCTACTGGTTTACTTACCGTTGAGACTAATTCGCAGAAGTGCCCAGTCACAAAACCAATAATTGAATCTGAAACGTCTATCGCGACATACACCAAACATTCCGGGGAATCTAAATAGCGAGCAATACTTTTTTCCTGTTCTATTTCTTCTGGTGTTTTAAAAAGGTCTGGACATGACTGATGATGGTGGTTATGAAGTTGAAACATTAGCTCATCCAGTTGAGGTAAATCTTTTGGCGAAGCAGCACGTATTTGAATTGTCATACCCAGTTATTATTTACTTAAAATAGCGTAAGGCTGACTATTCTACTGCATTAAACGTATTTTGTACTTAGCATATTACTGATTTTCTTTCGCTTACCATACCTATCATGCAGTTAGAAAAATAACTCAACACTTTCTTATTTTTGCGAATTCTATTACAGTAAAAAATCTTCTTTTAAATGGCTTAGATTATGCTCGATTACGCACTTTTATCCGCTTTTATTCCTACCTTTTTCTTTGTGTCCATTACACCAGGAATGTGTATGACACTCGCCTTAACACTTGGAATGAGCGTTGGAATTAAACGCACGCTTTGGATGATGGTTGGAGAACTTGCTGGCGTGGCCTTAGTGGCAACGTTAGCGGTGATTGGCGTTGCGGCAATAATGTTAAACTACCCTAGCTTATTTTTAGCATTAAAATGGATTGGTGGTGCCTACCTTATTTGGGTTGGTATCAATATGTGGCTCAATAAAGGCAAAATGTCCCTGAATCTTGAGCAATCCACTCAGCCTACCGATCGCCTAAAGTTAATAAGCCAAGGTTTTATCACTGCTATTGCCAATCCAAAAGGTTGGGCATTTATGATTTCACTCTTGCCGCCATTCATTAATGTCGATAAATCGGTCCCCCACCAAATGGTTGTCTTGATTAGCATTATTTTAATGACGGAATTCATTTCAATGATGGCCTATGCAACCGGCGGCAAAAGCTTACGTTTATTTTTAACCCGCGGAGATAACGTTAAGTTCCTTAACCGTATTGCTGGCACTTTGATGATTGGCGTTGGTATCTGGTTAGCACTGATTGATTAACATGACACCCATGCATTCCTTCGCCAACCTTCCTTGCTTAAAGGTTTGGAGAACAGTCCTGAATTCTGCATTTTGAAGTCACTTGGGCATAGTTGTTACTGATAGTTTTCTTTTTATATAACAAAACGTCATAACACATACTTTAATTGGCTTTGAAATTGTGAATCTAGGCTGTAAATTTACAAACAATTGGAAACATTCCTCCCCTTTTTTAAACAAACCATTTTAAGGATTCAACTATGTCACTTGCGGTTATCGCTAACTTAGCGGTATTTGTGTGCATTCTTTTCTTTTTATTTCAACAACAAAGAAAATCTAGCACCCTATCTCGCCTTGTTTTATTAGGACTTGTGCTTGGAAGCGCGTACGGTTTACTGATCCATGTTTTTTATGGCGAAGGTAATCCGGTTATCAAAAACACCCTAGATTGGGTGAATGTGGTCGGCAGTGGTTATGTTGGCCTACTCAAAATGGTGATCATGCCATTAGTATTAATTTCAATGATTTCAGCGGTTGTGAAACTCGACAACTCTGGTTCACTGGGAAAAATTAGTGGCTTAACCATTTCGGTACTGCTCTTCACTACAGCTATTTCAGCATTAATTGGTATTACCGTTGCCCACCTATTTGGTTTATCTGCGGAAGGTTTATCAGCAGGTGTTCGCGAAACGGCTCGCATGAGCGTATTAGAAAATCGTATGGGTAGCGTTGCTGACCTAACAATTCCACAGATGCTAATAAGCTTTATTCCAACTAACCCATTTGCAGATTTAACTGGTGCACGTTCAACGTCTATTATTGCGGTTGTTATTTTCGGAATTCTCGTAGGTATTGCCGCTCGTCACGTGATGAAAGAGAAACAAGAACTTGAATCACCAATTCGTACCTTTGTTGAAGCTGTTCAATCAATCGTTATGCGTCTGGTTAAAATGATCATTGCCTTGACACCATACGGTATTGCGGCGCTAATGACTAAAGTGGTTGCGACCTCTAGCCTTAATGACATTTTAAGCTTAATTGGCTTTATCGTTGCTTCTTATGTTGCAATCTTATTAATGTTTGTTGTGCATGGTTTATTAGTTTCTCTGGTTGGCGTAAGCCCTAAAGAATACTTTAAACGAATCTGGCCAGTCCTAACGTTTGCGTTTACTTCTCGCAGTTCTGCCGCGACGATTCCACTGAACGTAGAAGCGCAAATAACCAAATTAAAAGTGCCACCAGCGATTGCTAACTTATCTGCAACCTTTGGTGCCACGATTGGTCAAAATGGTTGTGCTGGTATCTACCCTGCTATGCTGGCAGTGATGGTCGCGCCAACGGTTGGTATTAACCCACTAGATATAAACTTTATTCTGTCTTTAGTAGCGATCATTACCATCAGTTCATTTGGTATTGCCGGTGTCGGTGGTGGTGCAACGTTTGCAGCATTGATCGTACTACCAGCAATGGGACTACCTGTCGCGATTGCAGCTTTACTCATCTCGATTGAACCATTAATTGATATGGCGCGTACTGCACTTAATGTAAGTGGTGCGATGACGGCAGGGACTATCACCTCTCGTCTGCTAGGTGATAAAAAAGACATCAATAAAGAGTTTGATGAAGTTAACGCTTAGTAGCCGTCCCAACAAGTTATTCATCACAATATAAAATAAACAAAGCCCGCTAGTTCGCATTGAACTAGCGGGCTTTTTGTCACTTATATATATGATTCAATATTAGTTACAAAGACGTTATTAGATCAGGTTATAAGATTGCCAGTGCTAATTTCGCTAAATTATACGCATCGACATAACCTGAATGCTGTCGCCCTTCCCATTCTATATTCAAGTTTTCTTGGGCGGCTTTATGACCGATTCTTTTGTCTTTGAGTCGGTACTTAATACGGTAGAGCGTCGCGAGATTCAAAAACTCTTTAAAAGGAAACTCTAAACCTTTTTCCAGACACTCTTTTCGCAAAATATCATCATCATGTCCCCAAGCTGCGTAGATTTTATTAGGGCCACCAAAGTTTTTAATCATAGATTTCAAAACATCTTCTAACGGGCGGCCTTGTTTTTGTACTTTACGTGGCGTAATACCCGTTAGCTCAAAGCAAAATGCAGAAATTTCATCATGTTCAGGTCGCACGTAATATTGAGCACGCTTAACGATCTCGCCTTTGTTAAGGTCAATCTCCGCTAAACCTACTTCAATAATTTCACCGGTCGTGCCAACACCATCGACATTCCAGCAACACATTTCTAAATCGAAACAGACGACTCTGTTATAGTTCATGCTACATTTTACCCATAAAAATCAAGAGTGGGATTCTACCCAAGTTGCAAAAAATTCTCGACCCCAATTCGTTTACAGTGTCAGCAAATAACCCACTAAACTTGGTTTATCTTGTATTTTTATCGTTTCAAACCACAACATTAAGGCTAAATCAGTCTCGATAGCACAAAGAATAATCAACAGTCTTGATGTGAGCATGATTCTATAATGGAATTTAACAAGCTTATGTTAAAATATCTGACATTGCGCGTAAGTGATCTACGCCACTTGTGAATTCAAATTTCACCCTAATATGATCACTTAGAACCGAATTAACTAATCAAATAAAGCTAAGAGATAAAATAATCATGACTTTTGACCTATCGGCAATCCCAACCACTATCGATTTATTCCATATCATTTTGGCTGCAACAACCATTCTTTTCCTTCTATTAAGCTTTCGAACTAAAACGGTAGAAAAAATCGTCGAGAAACCTGTCGAAAAAATTGTTGAAGTAGAAAAGCCAGTTGAGAAGATCGTTGAAGTTGAAAAAGTTGTCGAAGTAGAAAAAGTGGTTGAGAAAATTGTTGAGGTTGAGTCTAAATTGAAAAGCGCCCCAACTGATTCGGCACTTCAATTGATGTCTATTTTCCAGCAAGAAGCACGTTTAATTGATTTCTTATCTGAAGACCTAACAGGCTTTAGCGATGAAGAAGTCGGCGCAGCGGCTCGCGTGATTCATATCGGTGGACAGAAAGTATTAGCGGATCACTTCAAATTAAGCCAAATTCGTACAGAAGACGAAGAATCTCGCATTACCATTGAAGAAGGCTTTAATGCGCAAGAAGTTCGTTTAACCGGTAATGTATCAGGCCAAGCACCATTTACTGGCACGCTTATTCATAAAGGTTGGAAAGCCGATACCATCACACTACCTAAGCTATCTGAAAATTACGATGCCAAGGTATTAGCACCAGCAGAGGTTGAGCTGTAATGTCTACTAGTCAATATTTTATCGGTATCGACTTAGGTACTACCCACTGTGTTTTGTCGTATTGCCCAATAAGTGCCGATGAGCCACAAGTCAATGTTTTCGCAGTGCCACAATTGATTTCGCAAGGCCAAGTCGATTCATTAAATCAACTGCCTTCGTTTTTATATCAAGCGCATGAAAGTGAAATAGCTTCAGGTACGAACGCCCTACCTTGGACAAATTCCGCGACCAATACGCTCGTGGGTAGTATTGCTCGCAACATGGGTAATAAAACGCCAATGCGTTTAGTGGCGAGTGCCAAAAGCTGGTTATGTCATGGTGGCGTTGACCGTCGTAGTGCTTTCTTACCGCAAGGTAGTGATGACGAAGTTCAGAAAGTGTCACCATTGAAAGCAACACAGCTCTATCTAGAACATTTAATGGCCGCTTGGGATCATCAACATCAAGATGCTCCGTTACGTGAACAACAGGTGACCATTACTATCCCTGCGTCATTTGATCCTGCTGCGAAAGAATTAACTGCAGAAGCAGCACGTAATGCCGGTTTTCAACATGTCGCCCTACTGGAAGAGCCTCAAGCAGCACTTTACAGCTGGATTGACAGCAATAGCGCAGCTTGGCGTGAACAAGTTGAGCTTGGTGATTTAGTCTTAGTGGTCGATATCGGTGGTGGTACCACTGATTTATCATTGGTTTCTGTCACTGAACAAAACGGTAACCTTGCTTTAGAACGTATTGCCGTTGGTGAGCATATCTTACTTGGCGGTGACAATATGGACTTAGCTCTCGCCTACCGCTTAAAAATGAATCTTGCTCAACAAGGTAAACAATTACAACCTTGGCAAGTACAAGCCATGGCGCACCTATGCCGTGACGCCAAAGAAGCTTTGCTAAACGATCGCACACTGACTTCTGTGCCGATCGTAGTCCCTAGCCGCGGCTCGAAACTACTAGGTAGTACGCTTAAAACCGAACTCACTCAGCAAGATGTCGAGCAAACACTACTTGAAGGCTTCTTCCCGAAAGTCGCAGTAAACGAGCATCCTGTACAATCGGCTCGCAGTGCTTTAACTCAACTTGGCCTGCCTTATGCGCAAGATGCGGGGATTACTCGTCATATCGCCGCGTTCTTATCTCGTCAAAGTCAGCAAGATGGTTCGAGCTTTGTTAAACCGACCAAAGTGTTATTTAATGGTGGCGTATTAAAATCTGAGCTAATTTCAGAACGCCTGCTTGATATTATCAATTCTTGGTTAACTCAAGATCATAACGACCAAACGCAAGCGCTAACCGGGGTCGATCTTGATTTAGCCGTCGCTCGTGGGGCGAGTTACTACGGTTTTGTTCGCCATAATATGGAAAACAATAATAGTGGTGTTCGTATTCGCGGTGGTATCGCGAGCAGTTACTATGTAGGTATTGAAAGTGCCATGCCAGCCATTCCGGGCATGGCGCCACCAATGGAAGCGATCTGCGTTGCGCCATTTGGTATGGAAGAAGGCAGCCACGTTGAGTTATCTAGCCAAGAATTTGGTCTAGTGATCGGTCAACCGGTTCAATTCCAGTTCTATGGCTCAACGACTCGTCGCGAAGATGAAGTTGGTACTCATTTGGATTATTGGGCACCAGAAGAACTCGAAGAGCTTCCTGAGATTCAAGTCACACTGGATGCTAAAGAAGGCCGAAATATTGGTGAAGTAGTTGTGGTTAACTTAGCAGCGACGATTACTGAAATTGGCACCTTAGAACTTGAAGCCATCGCCAAAGATAATGGCCAAAAATGGCTGGTTGAGTTTAGCGTTCGTCAACAATAACGAACTAACCTCTAGGTTCCACGTTCCACATCAACTAAGGGCATTGAATTGAATAGATAATAACGCTTTCATTCAATGCCCTTTTGTTTTTATTTTGCTTTAGGAAAACATCATGAATTCTCCAATCAAATCAAATGCCCGTTACCTAATTGGAATTGATTTAGGCACCACCAACAGTGTGCTTGCCTACTGTGAAATTCAGGATGATTTAACCAAAAGCCAAGTCAGTATTTTCGATATCGACCAGCTCGTTGGCCCGGGTGAAGTTGTACGTAAGCCGCTGCTTCCTTCTTTTCGTTTCCACCCTACTCAAGGTCAATTTCAATCATCTGATATGTCACTACCTTGGGATCTACAACCGGTTGAAGGTGAATTAGAGCAAGTTATCATTGGTGAGTGGGCCCGTGAATTAGGCGCGCAAATTGAAGGCCGCCAAGTATCCAGCGCCAAAAGTTGGTTATCTCATAATGCGGTTGATCGTGAATCTGAAATCCTACCTTGGTCTGGCTCAGATAACGTCGAAAAAGTATCTCCACTACTTGCCAGTGCCAGTTACTTAAATCACATGCGTCAAAGTTGGGATCATCATAATCCTAACCACAAGCTAGCAGAGCAAGAAGTGGTGGTAACCATCCCGGCATCCTTTGATGAAACCGCTCGCAACCTTACCTTAAAAGCTGCTCAATTAGCAGGTCTACAACATATTCATTTATTGGAAGAGCCACAGGCAGTTTGCTATGACTGGTATAGTCGTCATATCGACACAGCTTCCACACAGCTACAAGATATCCCTTCGATACTCGTTTGTGATGTTGGTGGTGGCACCACTGACTTGAGCTTAATTGAAGCCCAATACCAAGAACAGCAACTCTCACTGAACCGTATTGGAGTGGGCGATCACCTTATGCTCGGTGGTGACAATATCGACTTAGCCCTCGCCCATCTGGCTGAACAGCGTTTAAATCAAAATAAAAAACTGAACGCAGCGTCGTTGATGAAACTAATCCAACAAACACGTAAAGTGAAAGAAGATTTATTGCGTCCTGATGCGGCAGAAGAAGCCAAAATATCAATACTCGGCAGTGGCTCTCGCTTGATTGGTGGAACAAAAAGCGCACCAATTACTAAGCAAGAGATCCATCAAATCGTTATCGATGGTTTCTTTCCTTTAACTCAGCCAAACGAAATGCCGCAGCAACGAAAAACCGCTGTCGTTGAATTTGGTCTACCTTATGCTGCGGATGCTGCGATCAGCCGCCATTTAGCAGAATTTATTCAAAACCATTCTCCCGATGGCAAAACACCTACTGGGCTATTACTAAATGGTGGTGTGTTTAATAGTGAATTGGTCGAAAACCGCATGGTTGAGTTACTCAGCCAATGGCATGGCGCTCCGATTACTTTGCTGGATAACCCTAGTCCTGATTTATCGGTTGCTTTCGGTGCGGTCGCTTATGCCAAAGCTCGCCATGGTGCGCAACTTAAAATTGGTGGCGGTTCGGCTCGATCATACTTCTTACACCTAAAACAAAAGAATGTCTCGGCTTCAAAAGCCTTATGTGTTTTATCCAAAGGCACCGACACAGGCCAAGAAATTCGTCTTAATGGCCGCCAGTTTTTATTAACTCTTGGCGAACCGATTCAAATTGATTTGTTAACCTCAACCCAAGAGCAATTTATTGATGCCAGCGGATCTTTAACGCCTCCTCAAAATAGTTTGTTGCTCAACGTACAAACTAACTTAGAGCGAGCTGCATTCAAGCCGCTACCGCCTTATATTGCGACATTAGAAGGCAGCCAAGCCCGTGAGAACTTGCAAGCAAACCAGAAAGATCGCGTTGAAGTCATGCTCGCTTGCCAACTTACCGAAGTAGGTACTCTAAAAATTGAATGTGTCAGCACCACAAATGACAATCAACGTTGGTTACTCGAGTTCGATACCCGCAAACATGAAGAATTTGAGCAAGCTCAAGCTCATCCCCGCTTAGAACAAGCGAAAGAGCTGATTTCAACCGCCTACTCTTCTAATAAAAAATCGGACAACGCTAAATTAATTAAAACTCTTAGCAAAGATCTCGAAAAACAACTCGGCAAACGCGAACAGTGGGATTTTGCCACCCTACGCCAGTTATTTGATACGTTTGCTTTAGGAAAAAAACGTCGTCGTCGTTCGGAAGCGCATGAAAAACAATGGCTACGTCTGGCCGGTTTTGCTCTACGCCCGGGCTTTGGTGATCCAACCGATGAATGGCGCTGCGAACAAACATGGGCGTTATATCAGCAAGGTATTCAATTTCCGTCGCACCAAACTTGGTCGGATTGGTGGATTTTCTGGCGTCGCATTGCTGGTGGATTAAACCAAGAGCAGCAAGAAACCATTTTGGCCGATATTGCGAAGTACCTACACCCAGGTGCGCATCGTGGAAAAGGAACGGGCAAAGAAGCAACTGAACATGGATACGAAGCTATGGTTCGTCTATCCGCCTCGCTAGAACATCTAGACAGCGAAGATAAAATCTTACTCTCTAATTGGTATCTAAGCCGTGCACAAAAGTCTCCCGAGTATGTACAAGCACACTGGTGGGCATTAGGCCGCTTAGCCTCACGCACCCAAATGTATGGCAGTCAACACAACCTTGTGCCAGTTGCTCAAGTCAATCAATGGCTACTTAAAATGCTTGATTTAGACTGGAAGAAAGAGCCGATGATTGGCTTTGCCGCGGTGATGATGAGCCGGAAAACTGGCGATCGCAGTATCGATATTAGTGACGATATACGTGAGAAAATCATCAACAAACTTACCACAAGTCGTGCAACGCCAACTTGGATAACACTCGTCAGTGACGTAACAACATTAAGCGAAGATGAATCGAAAAAAGTCTTTGGTGATTCTATTCCGGCAGGTTTGCAGATGGTGAACTAATTCAATGTATACCCAATGGAATGTAGGCCACTTGAGCTGAACGTCTAGTGGCCTAGTGGTTTTAATTAGGGTTATTACCTTGCTGCAAAACTCGAACTTCACGTTGCGGGAACGGAATAACAAAACCATTTTCTCGCATCGCTTCAAAGATCATGAGCAACAAATCCCCACCCACTCGATTTTTACCATCATCAATCCCTTCCATCCAGAACTCAACGAACATATTTACCCCAGAATCACCAAAGCCATCAATTTCACAATCTGGCTGTTCTTCAAACGGCACGCCTTCTCCACTAATTACCTGTTCGTGCTGCGCAACCGTCTGCTTAATGATTTCAACCAGTTTCCTGATGTCCGTATCGTAAGCGACAGAAAAATCGACACGATATCTCTGCTTTTGGTTTTTATGAGTCCAGTTAGTAAAGCTCTCAGTTACAAACCTCTCATTGGGCACCATGATGTCTTTACCATCAAAAGTTTCCAGTGTGGTTGAACGTAGCGTCGATTCACGCACTATTCCAGTACGCCCATCTTCCAACTCAATATAGTCACCAATCGAAATAGAACGATCTAATAAAATGATAATGCCGGAAATAAAATTAGATGCGATAGCTTGCAAACCAAATCCAAGTCCGACCCCCAGTGCGCCACCAAAGACCGCCAACGCGGTTAAATTAATCCCCATTACCTTGAGAAGTAGCAAGGAGAACAACACAAACACGGTGACTTCAAATAACTTTGCCGCCACTTCTTTGGTTCTAAAATCGAGCTTTTCTTGACGACGAATCAGCTCTTTTCCTGTCACATTAGAAATTCGACCAAGCCAGAATAATACCGATCCCAGTAGAACCACTCTCACCACATCATAAAAAGAGATTTGGATGTCACCGAACCCAAGCTTCATGGTTTCAAGGATAGTTATAATTGGCGTAAGTAAGTTAACTAGGTGGAGAAAAAGTAATGGAAGGCCAATATAGCGGAACACAAAGCGGATAAAATCGGAACGAACAAAATCATGGGTGACTCGATTACAAATCAGTAGTATCGCAATAACCAACGCCGTATTAATAAGCCAAGAGTGCCCTAATAGTTTTTGAACAATTTCGATAAAAAACATCAAAATAAAAACAGTGATAATCGGAAAAACCAAATTGCCAAGCTTACTGGAAATTTTACGTAGTTGATTCGCCTCCTCTTGCTTGGCCACCTTTGTTAATGCAGGCACATTTCTACGGATCGTTTTTGCGCATAAAAAGGAACAGCCAAACACAATCAACACAATAACAAGCTGGATATAAGTCTCGGTTTGCATCAATGCTTCAAACACCTGCTGACTAGCCTGCTGTGCGATGTCTATGTAATGCTTAAAATCCATTTACCTTCCTTCATTTTGAATATCACCACTATGAATATAGTGGCTAGGTTTAAGTATATGCTTGATTTACAAGAGCAAGGACTTATAAAAGTAAAAAAGCCTAAGTAGGTCTCACTTAGGCTTTCAAATAACTAGGGCTTTAAAATAACTTGAGCTTTCAAATAGAAGCTTCTGGCTATGCTGCTTACATGAACCAACTCCACCAAATAAAGGCCGCTAGGAACCCAAATAGATAAACAAAACCAACCCAAGACAGTACTTTCAGTTTACCCGTAAATTTAAGGTTGTCCGGTAAGTTAGTTTTTGTCACTAGTTTATAATTCAAAACCGCAAAGATCGGGGTCGTCATAAAGGCTAAGATCATCGCAAAATGCATCATCGCCATTAATGATGAAGTGAAAAATAGAATAACCGAAAAGGCCAATAAACTCACAATCACCATCCAGATATTTAACAAACCTTTCGCTTCAGTTGGATGGCTTTCCTCTGATTTTTTGCTTAGCAATAAGGTGCTTTCGGTTAACACTCGAGAGTAACCATCAATACAAGTAATGGTACTACCGAAGATACAAAAGAAAGCAATCACCGCAATAAGGTAACGAGACCACTCACCAATAGATGCCGTGTACATGCTGACTAATTGGTGAGAGAAGCCAATACCAGAGGTTTTAAGTGTTTCGCCACTACCATTTAATACTAGTGCGCCAAGAGATAGAAACACTATCGCTAGAGTAGCGGTGCCGATATAACCCACATTGAAATCAAATAATGCAGATCGCGCCGTCACTTTTTGCTCCTTGCTTTGTGACTTTAGCCACAGCGAGTTAAAACAAGAAATTTCAATTGGTGCTGGCATCCAGCCCATCATGATCACAATAAAACCAAAAGCAGCCATCGTCCAAGCTGACGGGCTTTGATACTCCGCAGGTGCAACTGCGCCATTACTTGCAGCAATCATCACAGCCAGTACTGTGGTCACCACTAACACCCCCATGATAACTTTAGATAAAGTACTCAGTGCTTTGAAATGTCCAGTGACCAAAATGGCTAAACAGACAACTAAGATACCACCAGAGATAACCGGGATAGATAATGAGATCGGCAAGAAGTACCCCATTAAGCTGGCACTAAACATCAATAATGCGGCCACATTTACAAACGCAGATACAAAATTAAGGATATTAAATAACCACAGGTATCCAACCCCCATTTGGTGATAGCCCTGTACTAAACTTTGCCCTGTGCCCACCGTATATTGAACGCCTGCTCTAAAAAATGGGTATTTAAAGAAGTTTACTAGCAGGATAAGCGCCGCGAGTTGCCAGCCATAAATAGCGCCTGCTTGTGTGGATGACACTAAATGCGAACCACCGACAGCTGCCGAAGCCATCATGACGCCAGGGCCTAGTGCTTTAATTAGAGCGGTTTTCTTACTGATATCCCCTGCGTGAGGAGCTGAAACTGTGGCAGTATTTTCCATATCTTGTCCTTAATGAAGCAAGTGAATTGATTGAATATTCAATTCCAAGCTTTTTATTGTTATTGCCTTCCATTGCCATCAGTAATGTTGATAACTCATTTGGCTTTTTGGGGGAGAGACACGCAACGTACCTATCTTATTGATAAAAGAGTTAACGTTACTTTTTAGAACATTCTGCTAACTTTATGACAAAGAAACAAGGGTTGGAATAACAGCAACAGAACTATTGACTACTAATGACATTAGGTTTAGTAATTTACTTCAACCCTATACTGGTAACAGAATCACTGACTTGTTTTTAACGCCAAAAATAACATAAAAAAAAGCTGACCATCAGGCCAGCTTCTCAGTCATTCTTTGTCGAACTCAGTTTGAATTAATATAAACCAAGGTCTTTTTGCAAATGTGAAGATAACGATGAAGCGTCATAAGCCGAAGTCACTGGCTTTTTGCTTGCTCCAAATAATACGTCCACAATGTGCATCATCAATCCTTTGACGTTAACCGAGTAGGTTTTTTGATCCATAGATGGTGTTGCAACTGTTTCTAAAATTGCTTGTGTCATCTTTGTACTCACTCTAATTTAACTATCAATTTGAGCGTATAATAAAAGTACAAAAGACGAGTTAACAATGAAAAATAGCCAGCATTCGCATTAGTTTTTCTAATTTACAAAACATTAACACCCTGTGACTACTATAAAAATTCAACGCATTAAAAAACAACAACTTAGATCAAATATTAAGCAAAGCGTTATAGCAAGAATAGTTGGCTTAACACTTTGTTAACTATTATTTATTTTGAATGAGAACGAAATCTTAATTCGCTATCCACTGAGTCTCAATCAGCAGTTGATCGTATTGCTTAATTCTTGCAGTAAAGATATCACCTTCATGCACCACACCGACACCACTTGGGGTGCCTGTCATGATCACATCGCCGTTATTTAAGGTGGTATACGATTTCACTTCACTCAAAATATCATCTGGGGTATACATCATATTCATTACCCCACCCGCTTGTACTCGTAGCCCATTGATCAGAAGCTCTAATGACAATCCTTGCCAATTACCGCCCTTTAACGAGACAAACTTACTTAACACAGCAGAGCCATCGAAAGCTTTCGCTCGCTCCCAAGGTAACTGCTTTGCTTTCAATTGAGATTGTAATTCGCGCTTAGTGAGATCGAGACCAAAACCGACCGCATGTATTTCACCATTTTTAATGCTAAAGCAAATCTCACCTTCGTAATGCAATGGCTCTTGATGAAAGGAGTTTAACTGGTTAGTAATTGAAGTACTCGGCTTATTAAATACCACCATTTGATCTGGCATTGCATTATTTAGCTCTTTGACGTGCTCGGCATAATTTCGGCCTACACACACTACCTTTGAGGGCTTCTGCTTTTTATTATCTACCAGTATTGTTGTCATTGTTGTCCCTTTAATGTTGGGTAGTTTGCTATTAAGCCGACACACGGAAAGAAGAGTCTAATTCACTCATTCCAAGTCCGTTGCGTTTATGCACTTTAATTTGTACTGGAATACGCTCTTTCATGGCATCTATATGACTGATCACACCAATCATTTTACCGGATGCATTTAAGTTATCTAATGCGTTTAAAGCCATATCGAGCGTATCAGCATCCAATGTACCAAAACCTTCATCCAAGAATAAAGAATCAATACTGGTTTTGTGACTGACCAAATCCGACAATGCGAGCGCTAAAGCTAGGCTCACTAAAAAGCTTTCACCACCAGACAAAGTCTTCGTATCTCGAACCGTGTCGCCTTGCCAAGTGTCTATCACTGATAACGCCAATCCGTCCGTTGATACACTAGCAGTAGGTGGATGGGCATTCTCAGCCATTGAAACCCCAGAACGCTGCAATAAATAGCGTCCATGCAGCCGTTCCAATTGTTTATTGGCTAAATACACAAGGTTGTCTAAAGTGAGTCCTTGAGCAAATTTTCGGAATTTATCACCACTTTTAGAACCAATTAAGGCATGTAGGTATTGCCAGTCATCATAATGGGATTGTTGTGATTCTATCTGTTTAAATAGCTCAACTTGCCCTTCACGCCTGCGCTTGTCACTCAATAATTCGTGTTCAATTTGTCCAATGCGGTAGGTTTGGCGATCTAAGATTTCACTCACTTCTTGAAGGCTTTTTAACACCGTTTCGCAATCCGTCTTCATCCACTGAGACGCCTTTTCATGCTGTTGAATACTACCCCACTGTTTATTGGCATTGTCCACTAACGCCACCGCTCGCTCAGCTTGATTATTTATCTCTTGCTGCAAGGTGATGAGTTTCTGTCTTTCATTTTCATCTAATAAGGCTGCTTCAAACATGGCTTGATCTTCAAACGGACTTTGAGCAAGCGCTTGTTGCCAATCTAGCTGTGCCTTTTTATAAGTTTGAGTTTGTTGTTCAAACTGATTTTTAGTACTGCCAATCTCACCGGATAATTTTTCTAACTGAACTTGCAGACTATGCCACTGTTGTTGTGCGACTTGATAGGCTTGTTCCGTTTCATCTAATTGCTTTTGACTCGCTTGTTTTTCTTCTGCAATGCTTCGCTTACCAAATAATGCCAACCGTTCTTGTTTTTTCTGTGCGAGAAATTCAACTTGATCCGCAAGAGCCTTGTTCATTTCATCTGCAAGATTTTGCTTTTCTTGCAGTAATTGATTCAAACGAACTTCATTTTGTTGTACTTGCGCCAGTTTGTGCATCAGTTCAGTAGATTGCTGATTATATTGCTGCCACCGCTTCGATGCGTGACGCTTTTGCTCTAACCAATGACTTAATGGCGAAACATCAGTTGGGCTACCCTCTACCAATGAATAGTCAGGCAAGCTATAGCCTAAAGCCCTCCATTGATCACTCAAGGTTTGATAGATTGTCGCTCTATCTTCTTGCAGGCTTTGTAATGATTGAAGCTTGGCATCATCTTGTTTTAGCAATACTTGCTCTTGTTGCTTAAGCCCTTCAAGCGAGGCTTTTACTTTTTCTTGCTGAAAATTACTTAATTGCAGCGCTTCCTTGCAAGTACTCAATTGCTTTTCAGCCTGTTGAAGCTGAGACAAGTTCGCTTTAATGGCTTCGATTTGCCTAGGAACGTCAACCTCATACCGCTGCAGTTGCTTTGAGTCTTCAATCGCAAACAGTGGTAATGTTTGATTGCTAAAACTTTGCTGCCATTGTTGTTCAATGTCGCTCAACTCAGCTTTATCTTGCTGCTGTTTTTGCGTTAATTCAGTTATATACCGAGCCGTAGAATCTAGTTGTGAGCGAGCTTGCATGCCTTGCGCTTCAATCGTCTTTATCTCTGTTTCGGCGCGTTCTTTATCAAGACTGACTTGCGAGCGGTTCAGTGTCGTTGAATGCTCTAAAGCCGGATGTTCCAATGAACCGCACAAAGGACACGCTTCACCCGCTTGTAATTTGGCACGATAATCGGCAAATTGCGTGTCTTGATCGATAAGAGTTTTATAGCTTTGTATTTCAGCGTCTTTGGCTTTATAAGCCAGACGTAATGATGCGCAATTATCGGTGAGTTGTTGATGCTGTTTATTTTGCTCAATCAATACCTGAGCTTCACGTAGAATGGTTTGCGATAACTTTGCCCATGTATCGTGCTTAATTTTTAATTGATAAATAAAATGGCGATGTTGATCTTTTTCTTCTAACTCTTGAGACAATTGCTCCGCATTTTTTTGTTCATCGGTATTGAGAGATAACCAGGTTTGATTGGCAGCTTGATACAGCGCTTGTTTACCATGAACTTCCGCTTGGCATTGCTGAAAGTGTTTTTCTTCTGCTGCGATCGTATTAGCCAGCTGATCTTTTGCTTGTTGCTCGGCTTGAATAGTCTTATTTAGCTCGACTATTTCACGCCCCTTTTGTGCCATTTGTTCAACTTGCAACTGCCATGAATTTAGGTGTTGAGAGATCACCTCATCATTCGCATGCTTATCTAAATACTCTCGACAAGTCGTCTGTTGTGTTTGAGCTTGACCTAAAGCAGATTTAACTTGGCGAAGCTCTTGCTGTACGGTATTAAGCTGCTTATTTTCATTTTGGTATTGGCTAGTTAAATCGGCAACTTTGCTCTCTTTTTGCTGTATATCTTGATCGAGCGGCAGGACTTGTTCATCAATTAATTTGAATAGATCTCGTTGTGATTTTTTCTGCTGATCCAATGCAACAGCAGCCTTGTCATGAATGTGTTGTTTCGATTGTTTCTGCTTTTCAAACTCTGAAAATTGTTGCTGCTTTTCATTTAATTGAGTGGTAACAGAATCAAGTTGTTGCTTCGCCTGTTGCCATTGCAGGAAAGGCGGTCTCAATTTTTCAGCCGGTTCACTTTTCGCAAGTTTATCCAACTGCGACTGCTCAGCTACTTTTTGCTGATTAACCTTATCTTGTAGTTGCTGCGCTTCTTGAACGGCTTGTTGGGCAGCCTGGTATTGTTGCCACCACTGGTGATGCTCATTCCAGGCTTGTAATACTTGCTTGTTTTTCTGTTGCTGTTGTTTAACGTCTTCAAGTTCATTATTCAGTTCTGACACTTGCTCTAAAGACAGAAGTTGAACACCTTTGGCTTGCGATTCCAGTTCCGCTAATTTTTGTTTGGCGTCGGTGAAGTACTCATGCACTTTCTCTGAAATTTGGCCGTAGATCTCCGTGCCGGTTAACTCTTCAAGTAGTTCCGCTCGCTCGGATTCTTTCGCATTTAAAAAAGCGGCAAATTGGCCTTGAGACAACATCATTGATTTAGTAAAACGTGAAAAGTCGAGACCCGTAATGTCTTTTAACAAAGTGTCTTTTCGTTTTATTTGCGTGGCAAGCATCTTACCGCTTACCACTTCTGCAAGTTCAACTACCGCAGATTGTAAATTTCCATCCACTTTGCCCCGAGAACGACGCATGCTCCAAAATGCACGGTAAGCTTTGCCTTTTACTTCGAACTCCACTTCCGCTAAACATTCTGTAGTACCTCGAGTCATGATCTCATTGTTTGAAGTAGAGATAAGCCCAAGACGCGGTGTCTGGTGATACAAGGCTAAACACATGGCATCGAGTAAGGTGGTTTTACCTGCCCCAGTTGGCCCTGTGATTGCAAATAAGCCATTTTCGGCAAATGGAGATTGAGTGAAATCGATCTTCCACTCGCCTTTTAAGGAATTTAAATTTTGAAAGCGAACCGTTAAAATTTTCATTATTTCACTTCCTTGTCACTAGTATCGCTATTGCCACTTTGTTGCTCTAAGACATCGGAGACGACTTGATCAAACTGCTGCATAATTCGTTGTTGTCTAGCCTCTGCCTCTTCTCCTTCAAAGGATTCAAGGCTCATTCGCTTATGAAAAACATCTTGTGGGGTAAGCTCAGCCAGAGTTTCATTTTTCACTTGAGTAAGTGATTGAACCTGTTGCGAGCGACTACGGCGCAGCTGCAATACTTCAACATTAAGATTTTCCGTCATAGCTTGGATTCTAGGTTGTAAATCTGACAAATAATCATCCACTTCTACATGGATACACAACCAGACTGTTTGCTCGATACCTACAAATTGCTGCAATTGTGACTCTATACTTTCAAGCGATCCTTTCAATGTCATCATGGATTGAAAAAGCGGAATAGGAAGTGGTTCGATTCGCTTACCATTTTCATTGAATTCGACTAGCACCACATGTTTATTCGATAACGTTAGCTGGTTTTTTTCTGAGATCTCACTTTCAACAGGTTGAGTTTTAATCTCATCAAAGCTCAACGGAATAGGCGATCCGCAGTAGCGAATAGATTCAGATTTGGCAACAATTTGTGGCCTGTGTATATGGCCAAGCGCAATATAATCAACCGGTGGAAAAGCTTTGGCATCAAAAGCTTCAAGTGAACCGATATAAATATCTCGCACAGATTCAGAAGTGGTGATACCTAGCGCCGTTAAATGCCCCGTTGCGATAATTGGCAGATTACGTTTGAGCTTTTGTTGTTGCTCAGTTTGTATTTCTAAGGCTTTGTCGTGCAAGTTCTGGTAGTGCTGTTGAATGGCCTCACCCAGCGCTTGTTTCTTTTGGGTACTCGTTTCTCCCGCGACACTTTGCAATACATCTCGCGGTCGGATAAAAGGAACCGCACACAAAATTGCGCCAGCTTGCTTATTACGATCTTCCAGTAAGAGCACCTGTTCATTAAGGTTTTCAGTCGTATTCGCAATAACATGGGTATTTAGGCAAGCAAGCAGATCTTTAGATTCATTCAGCATTGAAACCGAATCATGGTTACCACCCAAAACGATTAATGTTGTACCTAGTTGACTCAATTTCACAACAAACTGATTGTACATTTCTCGGGCGTAACTTGGTGGTGTGCCAGTATCGAAGACATCTCCCGCAATAATAACCACATCGACTTGTTGAGCTTTAACCAACTCAAGTAGCCAATGAATAAAAGCTTGATGTTCATTCTTGCGACTTTTTGTGAAGAAGTTTTGACCAAGATGCCAATCTGAAGTGTGGATTATTTTCATAATAAATATTGAGCACGCCAATTTAAAAAGATGATATACCCAAGTAACTTCAAGATGCAGAATTCAGAGCTATCATCTAGACCTTTAGGCAAGGAAGATTGGCGAAGGAATGTCAGTACCTTTCAAACCAATCTGACGCTGTATAAAGGTTTGGATGAAGCTCCCGAAGGGCAAGTTAAAACAAGCTTTATGCTGCGTTAAATTGAATAGAGATAGAATAACTATGATCATATTCAATTTGTCTTGCCTAAAGCTTGTTTTATTCTTGCTGAAACTCGCATCTTGAAATTACTTGGGTATAGATATTGTGCCATAAACGATTGAATAAAAAAGGATGCGCGATGTGTTTTATTGCAAATAGTTACCGTAATAACTTTTTTGACAGACATAAAAAAAGCTCAGGAAATTTAACCTGAGCTTGTTACAAAAACCATCACAAAAGTAACGGCCAGCTATGCGTAACCACCAATGTGTGTTCTGGTGTTTAGCTGATCGGCGGCCAAACCAAAAGCTAAACGAACACCTGGTATGCGACTAATTTCGTCGCTTTACCAATACACTGCCTGTTAATAGTAGACAATCCATTAAGGTTGCTTTTCTATACAACAAACAACGTGTATTCAGTAAAAAGAGCTAAACTGCTTATTTATCTATAGGTTATCGACTTTTCAGTGGCTTCGATAAAGTTTCGCATCAATAATTTACAGACTCTTTCATGATAAATTTGTGATGTAAAATCAACCACTAACTAAAAAAATCAATCTCTATATTTTAAATAGACCGCAATTCTAGCGTTTCTACTGAAGTATGTCATCAAAAGTGTGAATAACATCTCTAAAACTGTGAAATAAGTATTCATTGATACATTTTATCGTGACATGATTTTATTCAGCTTTAGTATTCCTGAATATTATCAAAAGATTAAGTCAATTTAATGACATGTATACTCTGTAACTTCAGAGAGCAGATTCCTGCAAGAGTTAAATAATTTGTAGGCAATAAAAAATGCCCACCGAAGTGAGCATTTAAAAAGTGAGCAGATTTTTGATTCTAACTAGCTAGTTTTTACAATAGGCTCATTAAAGAACTTCTACCTTATCATCAACATAACGTTGAAAAACCGGATTTTTAAGCTCTTCTACACTAGCAGGGTTCCATAAGTTATTTTTAATGCCTTTAACTACGGTATAAATAACCGCAGTATCAATCGCTGACATCAAGGCAATATTGACCGGCTCGTTATTGGTGTAGCCCATCTCGACTTCCAATAGATCTTTATAGTCTATGTAACGAAATGCCCCAGCGCTGACCTCATAAGATAATATGGTTTTGGTCGTTGTAACACTAGATAAGATCTTACCGGTTCTCACATCAACAGATCGTAAGTTTACTGTAATTTGATCGGTTCGATATTCACCAGAAGCTCCGATACCTAAATAACGGGCACCTAGTCCACCAGTTTTAATGTTTGTATCATAAGCCACAATACCACCTTCAATTAATATATTGGCTGATTGAAGTGATGGTAATTGCCCCCCTTGATTAAAGGCTTCTCCTTTCGTTTGTGCGGCCCGGATAATTTTCCGCTCTGTCAGTAAGTTCTGTAGACCTTCCCTCTCAAGCGGAGCAAACCAACCAGAATCAATAAGAGACATGGTTAATAAAGAGGTTGCACCTTGCGAGACAGCAGTTGAAAAATTACTGTTTGGTTGTGGTCTATACTGACCAGTTTGATCTCTAAAGTTATACACCGAGACCATAATAATCCCTTGAGGTTTCGGCAAACTAATTAAATCTTGATAAGCCACACCGCGGTACATCAATTGGGACTCTTCTTCAGCATCTGGAATGGTTATGGAATTTGAACAAGCCGTTAACATCATGACCATGGCGGCTACATAAAACTTTTTCATCATTTGATTCTCCATATTAATTACCTAAAGGGTCGCTAACTTGGATCACAGATGATTCACCACTCACTTTGTCATATATATTCAAAGTCAAGCCACCATTGCCATCATCAATGACATTCAAAATAAAATCGTCGGTTTCCAATTGTCCACCATCAGACTTTCCTGAACTCACATCATCTAACAAATTATTCAGAAGCCTAGATTGTAAAGTTGTTTGTAACCGATCTGCAGCGGTTAGTCCCAACTCATCATCAGGCTTATATTGATTAATAGCATTGGCGACATTTAACAAATGGGTTCCGTTATAAGGGTTTCCTCCAAAGCTCGGGTTGGTAGGTTGATACACTAGCTCAGTTGCTACGGTGTGAAAACTGACCATAACTGAGCTAATTAATAGAATGTTTTTGAACGTCCTTTTCATAGTGACACCTTAGAGCTCATCAGGAGCAAGATCGGTTTTATCTGAGAACTTCCTGTCTAATTTCCACCTTAATAAATAAACGGAAATATTATCAACGGCTTGTTCTGCCTTAGTTTCTGCTTGTTGTAAGCCTGGTGATAAGCTTGTTCTATATATGGGAGTATTAAAGTGAAATATGGTTATAATACTGCCCGACAATGCTGTAGGCCTTTCTTTAACACTTAGATTTATCGATAGATTTTCATGTTTATCATTTAATTTTTGAGAGAAGTAAAAGTAAAAATTTCTCCCTAGTACTGTCACCGTTTGATCAACAATCAAGCCGTTTATACCACCTTCTGTATCTGGCAATATGTTGCTTTCTTCTACTTTCTTATTACTATCAATAGTGTCATTATCGTTAGCTGTTTCTACTTCCGCATTGATTGGAAAGGAAATTGAAATCAGTAAAGAATAAAAAAATAAGGCACTACTAATATTTTTCATACGGCCCCATCAAACTTGTATTTTTTTGCCCACATCAGTGCTTGCAATCTATTTCTTACTTTTATTTTTTTAAACACATGATGTAAATGTGTTTTTACTGTATTTTCGCTAACAAACAACTGTTCAGCAATTTGAATATTTGAAGCCCCCACTAACAGTAACTTTAATATTTCTTCTTCCCGACAAGTTAAATCAGCGAATGTTCTCGACGAGAACAAATCATTTTCTCTATAATATTCAATTATTTTTTGAGACAACTCATTTGACAAACTAAACCGACCAGACAATACATCCCCTAACCCTTTGTTTATACTATCCAAACAGTCATCTTTAAAAAACACAGCCACAACATTAGAAAATTGTAAGATAAAAGACACATTAATATCCCGACTATTATTAATTAAAATTTCTTTCGCTTTCCTTCCTTCTTCATGCATATGATTCAAATAGCTTTTAATCATATCTCCTTGAATATATTCCATATCTAAAATCACATACATCAGGTTAATATTGCACGTATCGTTCAGTTCAAGAAAATTATTAAAAATTATCGGCTCTATTTTTCTGCCTAACTCTCGTTCTAAGTTCTCCTTGAGCAAAGAAGACTGTAATGTCTTACTTGTTATCAAGTATAGTTTTTCATCCATGCTTATCTCCAATCCCTTCCCTACATAGACTTCCTTTTATATTCATACTAGACAAATAACTTGAAACGACCTACTGCATCCAGCACAAAAAAGGTTCCATTTTACAAATTCTCATTTATGAGAAATCTAACGCAAAACCTGAAAATTTATTAAACAAAGGTTAGGACAATGTCAAGCCACTGTAAACTTACGTTCAATAGTTTTTTTCTGAAAAACTTTTGATCTAACCACAAACTTCAAACCGTAATACTTTAGTTTATTGATTCTCTTTTATATTCAACTTTAAGTTTATAGCCACAATCAGAACTCAATACCATAATCCCTATTAAATAACGCATAGGGGTTGAGTATGAAAATCACAAATATACATAGCTCGTTTTTTTTATACTCCACGAGTATTCTCTTTTATTTATCGTCAGTAAATATAGCTTTCGCTAATTTAGACCTTGCTAAGAGTGAATTACCCCAAAGAGATGAATTAATAACTAAAACCACAAACCAAACAAAATACAACATCTCTGATATAAATATCTCAGGTGAATCAAATATTGCCTATATAAAACAATCTAGCGGTTTTGATGCTGGAAATTCAGCCTCAATAAACCAAAAAGGTAATAAAAATAAATCATTGATAAATCAAGGAGGTGACGCCAATAGTGCAAGTATTGATCAGTACGGAAATAGTAATTTAGCCATCATAATGCAGTCTGGATATGGAAACACAGGTTCGATAATTCAGGATGGCAACGATAATGAAGCCATATTAAGCCAATCGGGAGTTAGCTTAGAAGGTTCTATCTCTCAGTCAGGCAATGGCAACCTTGCTTACATTGTTGATAGCGGCAACGTAAGTATGTCTGGATACGATATCAATCAATCTGGGCAAAGCAGTTTAATAATAATTAATGGTATGAATAGAAATATCAACATGACACTAAAATAATAGAAGGAATTTATTATGAAAAAGTTAACAATTGCAATTTCAACCATTCTAGCTACCGGGTTTAGTGCGCAAGCGCTTGCGGTAGATAATACATCAACAGTGAATCTATCTGGTGTAGCAAGTACTGCGACAGTTGTCCAATTAAGTGCAGGTGATAGCAGCGGTAACATGTCCAATGTCCAAGTTAATTCAGGTTTTAGCAATCATGCTAATGTCTTCCAAGCTGGAACAAAAAGTGATTCAGATGTAATGATAACAGGCGGAGCATTCAATGATGCTAATGTCGTGCAAGGTGCATTAGGAGCAGATAACTCAGCAACAGTGAGCACAACTGGTTCATATGCAACAAACTCCTCAATCAACCAAGGTGCTGCTGCTTTTGATGGGATACTAAGCCTTACTTCTAGCTCTAATACCGCTGGTATTTCAACGACAAATTCATCATTTGTTAATTCGACCATTAATCAAGGTTCACTTGCGAGTACTGGTTTACTATCATTAGCAATAAGTTCTAATTCTGCTGATATTTCGACCAGCAATTCAACCGTTGTTAATGCGACAATCAATCAGGGTTCTGTTGCTTCATCTGGTGCTTTTGACGCTAATGTGAGCGCTAACTCAGCAACTATCTCAACGATGAATTCAGCATTCGTAACCTCAACCATTAATCAAAATAATGTTAATGATGGCTCATCTAATAGTGCTTATATTGGAGTAAGCGACTCTGGTGGTATTACCTCTACCGTTAATCAAGATGGTTCAATGAACACTGGTAATATAGTTGTGACTAATTCTGGCGGTGTAGGAGCATCGATTGATCAAAATGGTGATATGAACTCTGCTGGCATCAATGCACATGATGCATACTTCTCTAGTGCATCTGTTGATCAACTAGGTGACGGTAACGAAGGCTATATTGATACCTCAGGCGTATTCAACACTACAAGTATTGACCAATTTGGTGATAATAACTTTGCAGGTTCTACTACTTCTGGCTGGGGTAACCAATCTTCTACTACTCAAGTTGGTGACGGCCATGTTGCATATACAACAATGAGCGGTGTTGGGAACCAATCTACAACGCTACAGTTAGGCAATGATAATGCATCATATACAACCGTAGCTGGTTGGGGTAATACTGCAAATGTGTTCCAAAACTAAACAATGAAAATCTCTAATATTATAGCGGCGTCCTGCGCCGCTCTTTTCTTACCTACCCTACTTCTAGCTGCTGAGAAGAGTATGCTTAAACCATTCCCAAATTCAGAACTCAGTTGCCAGTCAAGTGTGCAAGCTGCAAAGCTAGTATTAAAAACGACTAACTCCGATGTTATTCAAGTCAAGATATCGAGTAAAAGTGGGAACTCAATAAGGTCGCAAGTCTCTGGCAGTTCATCCAATCAATTTCAATTTTCGACTTCGGATTTACCTCTTAATTTAGAGCTCACAAGCAATAACACTACGCTATCCTATCAAGTCATAATACAAAACTCTGAATGCCATATTATCGAGAAATAATGGTTGTAGGGTATTAGGAGCAAAAATATGTTGAGGCCTTAGTCGTTTGTTATGCGCACCCATTCGTAATCCGGTCTAATGTCTGCTGCTTCGGAGGAAAATACCAGAAGAAAAACAAAGCTATCCCAAACGTAAACAATTCAGCTAAAGGAATAGCGAGAATGAATGGATATTCTGGAAGTAATTTAAACAACACCAACAGCAGTAATATGGGTAAAACAAGGCTACGACTTAAAGCAATGATTGCAGATGGTTTGGGCAGATGTAATGCAGTAAGATAAGAAGTGATAATCATTGTCAATCCACTCACCAAGAACACAGGCCAGACTAACTCCATCAATTCATTCGCTAACTCAATCACATACATTTCATTATCAGGTAAAAACATTGTTACGAGAAACTCTGAAAAGCCAACCAGAAAAGCTATAAATATTACCGCAATCACCAACGCATTTAAGGCACTCACCAATAAAAATTGCTGAATTCTTTTTACTTGCCGTGCGCCAAAGTTTTGGCTTATAAATATACTCCCAGCCTCACCAATTGAAAAACCAAACATCATGCCGATCATTAGTAGATAATTCAAAATAGTAAATGCAGCAACACCGTCCACACCGTAACGTAAGACAAATAACCAATTCAATATAAGAACGATAATTGCGCCAGAAATCTCATTCACGAACTCGGATAAACCATTTGCAGCCGATTGAAATAGTTCACGCCACCGTGTTTGATGAAAATAAAAGTTTAAATGCCGATTACTCTGTAAAAAGTAACTACATAGCACAATAAAAGGCAATGCTTGTGATATTCCTGTCGCCCATGCTGCACCAGCTATTCCCCAACCTAAATGAGCAACGAATAAATAATCCAAACCGATATTTACTGCCGAACCAAGTATTAATGCAAAGCTTGCAAGGTTAGGATAGCCATCGAGGCGAACAAAGAAATAAAGCGCGACGGTTAGAAGCTGTGTCCAGATAAACCCCATAGTAATGCGGTAATACGTTTTCATCAAAGGTAATACTTCGTCCGTGCCCCCCAAAGCCCTTAGTACATTGGTCTCAAACGTTAGACCAAGTAAAATAATTAGGCCAACTAAGCTAATTATAGCTATTACAGTTTTTGAAAATATATTACTCGCTTCTGTGTAATTTTTCTCACCTATATATTTTCCTGCGCGCACAGAGCCACCCATTGCGAACATAAAGCTCAACCCAAACAAAATACCAAAAAACGGAATAATCAGGTTGACTGCTGCTAACGCATTAGAGCCGACGTAGTTACCGATAAATAATCCATCAACAATATTAGCGGTCGTCAATGCCAACAAACCAAGCAACGAGGGTATCCATAAACGATAAAATGTGACAATCACGGAGCTACTTAACACGTGATTAATACGATCTGATTGGGTCATTAAATAATCCATTGATACATAAAAAGGGTAACCTCGCAGATATTTTGTAAATTTACTTGCTAACTGGTTTAGGGGTAATAACGAGATAGACGTACTATACACTAATATATAAATCCATATATCAAGAAGAAGTTACTAAACTTTAATCCATTATTTTCAGTAAACCCCATACATTAAAAGATATATTTGAATAATTTGGGGCATCAATGGGGCATAGAGGGAGTGAAATAGCCTAATTTCCTCCATATTCGTAGTTGTTATTCATTAGTGTATGGCACAAAAAAACGCACCCGAAAGTGCGCTTCTTTAATGGCTAATTACTTAGTCCAATCTAGTATCACTTTCCCAGAAAGCCCGCCACGCATAGTGTCAAAGCCCTCTTGGAATTCATCAACATTGAAATGATGCGTGATAATTGGCGTTAAATCTAGGCCTGATTGAATGAGGCTCGCCATTTTATACCACGTTTCGAACATTTCACGGCCATAGATGCCTTTAATCACTAAACCTTTAAAGATCACTTTGGTCCAGTCAATCGCCATGTCAGATGGTGGAATACCTAGTAATGCAACTCGACCACCGTGATTCATGCCTTCTAGCATGGCATTAAATGCAGATGGCACGCCTGACATTTCAAGCCCCACATCAAAGCCTTCCGTCATGCCCAATTCAGTCATAACATCTTCTAGCTTTTCTTCAGCAACGTTGACGGCGCGAGTGACACCCATTTTACGTGCCAATTCTAAGCGGTATTCATTAACGTCAGTAATGACGACGTGACGGGCACCAACGTGTTTGGCAACTGCTGCTGCCATAATGCCGATTGGGCCTGCACCTGTGATCAACACATCTTCACCGACGAGATCAAACGATAATGCGGTGTGAACTGCATTACCAAATGGGTCAAAGATGGAAGCTAAATCATCTGAAATTTCATTTGGGATCTTGAATGCGTTAAAAGCAGGGATCACTAAGTATTCAGAGAACGCACCGGTACGGTTTACACCCACGCCCGTTGTATTACGGCATAAGTGAGTACGACCGCCACGGCAGTTACGACAGTGACCACAAGTGATATGACCTTCACCTGAAACACGGTCACCAAGTTCGAAACCTTTTACTTCTTGGCCGATACCAACGACTTCACCCACGTACTCATGACCGACAACCATTGGATAAGGAATGGTATTTTTTGACCACTCGTCCCAGTTATAGATATGAACATCCGTCCCACAAATAGCGGTTTTACGAATTTTGATTAAGATGTCGTTATGACCCATTTCAGGCATATCAACTTCTGTCATCCAAATGCCTTCTTCCGGCTTTAGCTTTGATAGCGCTTTAATTTTTCCGATTGTTTTAATATTGCTCATCATTTCAACGCCCATTTAGATGATCTCCATTTCTTTGCCGACTTTGATAAATGCATCAATTGCACGGTCAAGTTGTTCACGGCTATGTGCAGCAGACATTTGAGTACGAATACGTGCTTGGCCTTTTGGTACCACGGGGAATGAGAAACCGACAACGTAAATACCTTTTTCAAGTGCACGTTCTGCAAATTCAGCTGCCACTTTTGCATCACCTAACATAATAGGGATGATCGCGTGATCAGCACCGGCCATAGTAAAGCCCGCTTCTGTCATGCGAGTACGGAAGTGATCGGCATTTTCCCAAAGCTTAGCACGCAGATCGTTACTTTCAGCCAGTAGATCAATCACACGAATAGAAGCCGAAACAATTGCAGGTGCAACCGAGTTTGAGAACAAGTAAGGACGAGAACGTTGACGTAACCAGTCAATCACTTCTTTTTTACCTGAAGTGTAACCACCTGAAGCGCCACCCATTGCTTTGCCTAATGTGCCCGTGATCAAATCAATACGGCCCATTACATTATTGTATTCGTGAGTACCACGACCATTTTCACCCATAAAGCCAACCGCGTGAGAATCATCCACCATTACTAAGGCGTTGTATTTATCGGCTAAATCACAGATAGCGGTTAAGTTTGCAACCACACCATCCATTGAGAATACACCGTCTGTCACAATCAGTTTATGACGTGCGCCAGCTTCATCTGCGGCGATCAATTGTTGCTCTAATTCAGCCATATTATTGTTGGCATAGCGGAAGCGTTTTGCTTTACACAAACGAACACCATCAATGATAGATGCGTGGTTTAGGGCATCAGAAATAATCGCATCTTCCGCGCCAAGAATAGTTTCGAATAAACCTGTATTTGCATCAAAGCAAGACGTGTAAAGAATGGTATCTTCCATGCCTAAGAAATCAGACAATTTACGCTCAAGCTCTTTATGCGAATCTTGTGTACCACAAATAAAACGTACAGAAGCCATACCAAAACCGTGCTCATCCATGCCTTGCTTCGCCGCTTCAATCAGCTCTGGATGATTTGCTAAACCTAAGTAGTTATTTGCACAGAAGTTCAATACTTCCTCGCCGGTTGAAATAGAAACCGCAGCGGCTTGCGCAGAAGTAATAATACGCTCAGATTTATACAAACCTTCAGACTTAACATCTTCAATTTGTTGGTTTATCTGGCTGTAGAATGCAGAAGACATGAAATTTCCTTTTTATATTTGTGATTTTTTCAATTAAAAACCTAACATCTATTCTAGTTTATGCCATAAAAGACTATTATCCCCCTGAATGGAAAAACATTAGTGAACTGAATTCACAAATAGACTACTACTTGGAGATAATGGCATGCTTAACTCTCGATTGATTGCTCTTTTGCCCGATTTAGCTAGCTTCATACTCGTGGTCAATAAAGGAAGTTTTACCGCGGCAGCAAAAGAATTAGGTGTCACCCCTTCTGCGTTAAGTAAGCTCATCACGCGGTTAGAAGCCTCGCTTTCCGTTAAACTATTTGACCGAACCACTCGCACTCTGCAAATTACCCAGTCAGGCCAAAAGATTTACCAACAATCGGTTGCCATGGTGAATGCTGCCCAGCAAGCGGTCGATATTTCTAATGCAGAACATGAAGCACCGGTCGGTACCATTACTATCGCAGCTCCTAAAGCCTTTTTAAGTATCGTGTTGCAACCGATTGTGACGCCCTTTCTACAACGCTATCCTGATATCGAACTCAAGCTTAAAGTATCTGATGGGGATATCGATATGCTAGAGCAAGGTATCGACATCATGTTTCGATTAACCGATAAGCCGTATGAGAATCTAATCTCACGAGAACTCGGTAAAGTGAATTTATCATTATGTGCCAGCCCCGATTATCTGGCTTTAAAAGGCATTCCCACTCACCCAACCGAACTTAAGTTTCATGACTGTCTGTACCTAGGCGAAACTCGCACCGATCATATTTGGGATTTTGTAAAAGGCAATGAAACACATACGATCCCAGTGTCAGGCCGTTATGCCGTGAACCACTCACAAATGCGTTTAAATGGGGTAAAAGATGGGCTTGGTATTGGTATCTTCCCTGATTTTGTTATCCGAGAAGCATTAAGTAATGGAGAAGTCATCCAAGTGTTAGATGATTGGACAATCAAAGGAAATTATCACGGGGTAATTGCGATGCAATACGCGTCAAGCAAATACATGCCGACGCGTTTGAAAGTGTTTATTGATTATGCAGTAAAACATTTACCTATTTAATTGGCCATCTTAATGAACTATCGAGATGAAACCCTAGGGCTACAACCCCTCAAATTCAACAATCGCTTGGCGGCCGCGTTTGGCTAGGAATTCTAAAAACTGTTTCGGTGTGTGCGTGATCACCTGCTCTGCTGGCATTTCAATACGGTCAAGTAATTCACTGGCCTTTTCAAATTTACCGAGATCATGAGCAAAGTGAGCATCGGTGCCTGTCGTGATATAACCACCCGCTTCTTTTACTGCCAAGGCGATCGCTTCACAACGCAGTTCACTGCCCGCACGGCTGCCGCCTTTTAATGAGGAGTTATTCAACTCAATCGCCACATTGTATTGTTTAGCACATTCAGCTACCGCTTTAAAATCGAAATCGTATCTCGGGTTTCCTAAATGACCAAGCGCATCAATACGGCCACTTTCAATCACATTGATTAACGTTGTGGTATGGACTTTTTTAGTAGCAGACGCAAATACCGGCTCATGAAAACTCGCAATCACCCAATCTAAATGTTCATCGGTACTAGGATGAATATCGACCTCACCAGCTTCATTGATGATGTTGCTTTCCATGCCGCGCAGAATAGCGACATCATTTAAAAATCGAGGAAGAATACGTTGGTTATTGAAAAACCAATAGTGTGGCGCACCAGGCATAGTTGAAGCATGATCCGTTGTGCAGAACATTTTCATACCATGGTGATGAGCGCACTCTGCATTCTCGATTAACGTACTATAAGCGTGGCCACTTGCATAAGTGTGAGTGTGAGTATCAACCTGTATCTGCATCGTATTTCTCCTTCAGCTGGATATATACCCAAGTAACTTCAAGATGCAAGTCACTTGGGTATATACCATACCATTTTCATATTGCGGCTGTATTAAAAATCGGCTTAGCCTTCTAAAGGGTTTCTATAGAAACAAAGCTCTCTATTATTTTTAGTAAGTTTAGTGTCAATTTTGCCATGTAAATTCAAATAATTAATACAAAACGGCGTAAACAGGTGTAATTTATAAGGATAAAGATTAATTTCTAGCCATACAAATCGAAAAGGATATTCTTATGTTTAAGCTCAAACCAGCATCTCTGGTTGCTATCGCCATCTTTGGTTTTTCACAGCTTGCCTTTGTACCAACCGTCTTAGCAAAAGAGAATCCAAGCCAACAAACATCACCGATTCAAGCCAGTCGCTATCAACAAGATGCCGAGCTTATTAAGCATACATTTGAGAGCCAACTTTACACTTTGAATGCCAGTACGGCCGGACATTACGGACTGCGAATGTTCCGTCAAACGTTAGATCCTAAATACTCCGCGGCAGTTTGGTCAGATATGGCAAGAGTCACCAGTACGCTCAACGAAATTGCCGCTGAAATACACACACCGAAACAAGCTAAAGCTTACGGGCAGAAAAAATTACAGTACTACAAAACAAAGGGGACGGTTCGCACCCAAATGCGCTACAAGGTGACCAAAGATAAGCCTGAGTATCTCTTCCTAGGCATTGATCTTCTTGGCGCTATGGCTCGCGCAGATGAATATGGTTTAAAGCATAAAAACGATAAACATTTGCATAACTTAATCCGTCAATTCGATTTTAAACCCTATGCAACCGATCCTGAAATGATCAAAGCATGGGCAGCTCAATTAGCGAATCAAGTATATTGGTTGCGTCAGTTAGATGAGCAAGATGTGGTTGATGACTTTATTCTCGCTTTCCAAAATACCTACCCAGATAGCCAAGATAAACAACTTACCGACCAACAATATACGAATAAAATTTACGGTTTAACCCACATTATTTTTGCCGCTTCGGAATACTATCAGCAGCCTATCGACAGCAAAGAATTCGCATGGATTTATGATTACTTCGATAAAAACATTGAACAGATATTAACTCGAACTAAAGAGGATGTCGTGGCAGAAGTCGGTATCAGTTATCTGCTCGCTGGGAAATTAGATTCACCAACTCTTGCCGATACACAAGCCACTATTGCTCATGCGATTAATATGAAAAAAGGAATGATTCCATCAACCGATGGTGATTTTGAATTAAGAAAAGGTGAGCACAGAAACGTATTGGCGATTATGCTGCTTAACTGGCAAGGAACCAATGCTGCTCCAACCATTTCAAATCAGCCAAAGGTATTTAGCGATTTACCCTATGGCTTAGTTAAGAAGTAATTCTAATATCATTTCAGCACCTCTTTACTTGCTTCCTTACACGAGTATAAACTCAAGTAAAGAGGGGGTGCTATACAACCCAGGCATTGAGAACAAAGAAGCAAAGCATACTTAAAACCGTCGTCGCAATAACATTCTTTGTTTTCCAAGCAATAAACGCCGCGAGAATAGCCGCTATCAAGTATGGATTATGATAAGAAACCGATAAACGATCATCGTGGATAAACACAATCGGTGCCCAAATAGCGGTTAACACTGCCGGGCTAGAGTAGCTAAGCAAACGCTGCGCATTGCCATTTAATTTCAGTGGTAGCTTGGGGGAAAGAAACAAATAACGGCTTAAAAACACCACCGCTGTCATCGCCAAAATTGAAAGTAGAATCATGCTTCTCCCTCACTATTTTGATGAGAAACGGCTTTATCTTTAGCATTACCTTCGACCAAGTAACCTGCCACCATCGCGAGCAAACTGGCAATAATAAGGCTACCTTCGATTTTCCAATAACTCAGTAAAACAGATGCTACCAAGGCTACGATTACCGATGTTAAAACAGACCAAGTTTTAATCGTCGGAATGACAATCGCAATAAACGTTGCGGCGACGGCAAACTCAAGTCCCCACTGATCTAAATTCGGAATTTGTTTTCCTGCGACAATCCCGATAAAACTAGCAATATTCCAAACTAGGTAGAAGCTAAAGCCTGCACCTAATGCGTACCAACGACTAAACGCTTTTTGAGTTTGATGGCCACAAACCGCAAACAATTCATCGGTAAGTAAAAAGCCTAACCCTAGACGCCATTTAAGCGGCAAAGAGCTCAGCTTTTCACGCATCGACATACTGTAAAGAAAGTGACGAGAAGTAATAAACAAAGTCGTCAGCAACATAGTCCACAAGCCTACTTGAGCATCAAACATACCCGTTGCCACGAGTTGCGCGGCCCCAGCAAATAAAATCGCCGATAACGCTTGCGCTTCAAGTGGGGTTAAACCGATATCAATCGCATACGATCCTGCCAATAACCCCCAAGGAATTACAGCTAAACTTAAAGGAGAAATAGCTAAAGTCCCCCGCCATATTTGCGATAAACGGGAGACATTTGAAGAAACGTTATTCATAAATATTAAGAGTGCTCATTGCTATCAATTAGGGTTTCGAAACGAGGATTACCTCTTAACATTTCAAAATCTGGCTCATCAGAGGCAAGTTCTCGAAGTGAAGCACTCGATTCAATCGCTAAAACAAGATCATTAATCGCTTGCTCTTCCGCACCGAGTCGAGAGTAGGCACAAGCACGTTGGTATAGAGCGTGCCCATTATTATCATCAACTTCAAGTACTCGATTACAAATACTCAACGCCCAATGGTATTCATTGATTTCCATTGCTGAATCGGCTTTATGGGTTAACGCTTCGAGATCACCAGGGCGAATTTTTAAAATTTCATCATAAGTTTCAATTTTTTGCTCTGGAGTCTGAGCACTCTGCGCACGAAGCCACAAGTTATGAACTTCATTAATAATTTCAATTTCGCGGTTGTTCTCTGTAATGATCCGCGTCTTACGCTTTAAGTCACGCTCTAAGGCACTAAACTTTTTCTCATAAGACATGGTGATTTCATTAAGACGCTTATCAGCCATTTCTTTGGTGTTGTGCTTAATCTCTTTCAAAGACTGCCAACCGACTAGTGCAACCAAAGAAGCGACACCAGCGATAATGTAGAAAAAGTAAGTTACGGTAATATTGGAATAGTTGAGCGATTTATCTGCGACAGCCAATTCTCGGTCGGTAATTTGCACCGTCAAGCGACGCTCTAGATCTTGCTGCTCGGTCCGCAGTAATTTTAACTCATCGAGGATATAGCGTTCCATCAAAGGACGATCGAGCATCTCCGTCTCTGAGTATTTTTGCGGTTCATCTGCTAGCGTCTGAAATGACAATAACGATACCAGTACAATCCATAACCACTTCATAATTTCGTCCTATTATATTATCGTTTTCTTCCGCCAAACTTTAACATAATTACAACCAAATTATAGCTTTACCCCACACATAAATAAGGGGTAGAGACAAGATTCTAGTTATGAGTACTTTCTAAACACTGGTCAACTATCAACTGTAGGAGAAAGGTTTCTCGTTCAATCGACATGCCTTTTTTATCACTTAATTCAATGGTTTTTAAGTTGTGCTCTATCGCTTGTTGAATATTAATCCACACGGGCTTCATACCATTATTGATTTCATGCGATTCAAAACTGGTTTCACCTAACGTTTCATCAACTTCGCAGGTATAACAATAAGACAGCATGTGCATCACATTGGCATCATCTTTGTACCATGGACGAAACTCTTCATAGCAACCGAACGCTTCAATATTACGAATATTCTGCGCACCCGTTTCTTCTTGTAGTTCGCGGATCATGCCCTCTACTTTGTCTTCACCAGAGTCTAATCCCCCACCAGGCAAGCTGTAGTCGTGGTAGCGCTCGGTATAAAGTAGCAGAATATTCTCACCTTTCATGGCAATCGCACGTGTTGCTAAGCGTTGAATAATCGATTTAGATTCTAACTTTTGCACATCTGGGTGCACGGTACTGCGTAGTAATTTCATTAACTCTTTATTCTCTTTAAAACGGTTATTCAATATTAAAATCGGCCACAGACTCAATACACATCGCATCATGACGCCAAAATTCAAACGCACAATCAAGCAATATTCCATCTTGGTTATAACGCATTTTTTCAACAAGCGTTGCTGGACTACCCGAAGTGGCACGTAAAGCTTGAGCGGTTTCCCCCATCAAAGAAGAAGCGGTAATGCGATATCGAATTGCTTGGTACTCTTGATGGTAGTGCTGACGATATACATCAATAAGAGAAGCACTTAAGTCATGCTCAAGAAGATTAGGAAATAAATTTGGATGGACATAAGTCGTCACAAAAGCCACTGGGCGATCATCTAAATAACGCACCCGATCAATACAATAAACATTGCTAAAAGGTTTCAGGTTTAGTTGCTTCGAAGCTTTCTTATTAGCCAGCATGGATTTTGCAGTGATCAATTTTGTTTCTGGTTTACGCTGCTGAGCGAATGCCATTTCAGTAAAACCTAACGCTTGACTAGGATCGTATATCAACGGCTCTGGAGAGATAAACCAACCACGTCGGTCTTCTCTATACACTTTACCTTCGGCTTCCAGTAAAGATAATGCCTCTCTTAAAGTCACCCTCGTGGTATCAAAAGATTCAGCCAATTGACGTTCTGATGGTAGTTTTTGCTTGGGCATCAGAAGGCCAGATTCTATTTGCTCTACAACGGCATCTTTAATCTTCACATACTGCATCGGCGATTCGGTATCCTAAATGGCATTTCTGTATTGAAACAAATTCTACCATGTTCTATTTGTTTTGCTGCTGAAAAACTAAAACGCCCCATACATAAGCATGAGGCGTTTGAACTACGACAAGAGAATAAGTCTACTACTTAGTCACAAGCCATAAAGCATGAATCATCGCAGGGAAGAAAAAGAAAAAGCACAATACTACGTTGATCAGTAGATCTTTACCTACACCACATTTTAAAAATACGGCTACTGGTGGAAGTAATACCGCTAAAATAATTGCGACTAATTTGTTATCCATATATTTTCTCCGAAAAACCAACAAAGCATGATTATCAAATAGTTAAGTAAACTTATCTAGTAAAATCAACCTTATTGGAGAAATTTTACTATTTACAGACAAACCGTTTAAACAATTGACCAACTATGCGTCATCGTGACACCCGCCCCAAGCATTAAACAAACTGAGCAATATTTCTCTAACGACTCAGAAACGGCTTTTTCCACTAGTTCTTCATCTAATTGTTCGCCGGTTAATTCAAAGTGAATGTTAATCTCGGTAAATACTTTCGGTGCGGTTTCTCGACGCTCAGTAGTCAGTTTAGCGACACAGGTTTTAATATGTTGCCCGGCACCTTTTAGGCCATCAACCACATCAACTGAACTGCAACCACCCGCAGCCATCAATACCATTTCCATCGGGCTTGGTGCCGTTTTACCGCCATTGCCATCCATCACAACAGAGTGACCAGACTGTGATTCACCGATAAACTGAAAACCATCAACCCATTTTACTTGTGCTTGCATACTCATTCCTTTTAATCATACCTATAACGGAATTTAATATTTCTTCACGATCGTTTGGCCAATCGGTGCTAATGAAATAACCGCTAATTTGATGTGCTGAATACCAAAAGGAATACCGATGATTGTCACGAAACAAGCTAATGCTGAGGCTAAGTGACCCAGTGCCAGCCAAATGCCAGCAAAGACAAACCACACCACATTACCAAGCATGCCTAAAAACCCGGTCCCCATATCTTCTTTGAAGGTTAGTTCATTTCGCTTAACGGCCTCTTTACCAAATGGAAAAAAGGTAAACGTGCCGATGATAAAGCACGATTTAGCCCAAGGAATACAAATAATCGTCAAAATACAAATCAGGCCAGCTAACCACCAAAACAGCCCCATGAATACGCCACCCAGTAGGAACCATAAAATATTACCAATCGTGCGCATTTAAACCTCGTTATTTATAAAGTAAAGCGAGCACCATAGGCTCGCTTTAAAACTTAACTTATTCTCATTATATATACAAATATCAAAATATTACATTAATTAGCCAGTTAGAACGTTATCTTCTGGGTATTTCAATAAAGTTGGCTTCGGTTTCGCTAACATATACGCCAACGTCAAAGGCCCGATACGGCCAATAATCATGATCACTACCATGATATATTTGCCGGGCTCTGATAACTCTGCAGTTAATCCGGCAGAAACCCCTACTGTCGCGAATGCTGAAATTGTTTCAAACATTACTTTATCAAAACTGGCTTTTTCGGTAAGCATCAATAGGAACATCGAGCCCGTTAGTATAATACCGCTGACTACGATAATCGCTAATGCACGAGTTACTTTAGGCCAACTGACTGTTCTACGGAATAAAACTGCATGTTGTTTTTGCTTTAAAAACGCCCAAGTCGCGACAATTGCCACCACAAACGTAGACACTTTAATACCACCACCGGTTGAGGCAGAGCCCGCACCAATGAGCATTAAAACAATCATGATAAGTAGTGCTGGCTGGGTTAACTGGCTTATATCAATACTATTAAAGCCGGCAGTACGCGCCGTTGCCGATTGGAAAAAAGCCGCGAGCCATTGTCCACCTTCCGATAAATGCCCCATTGTCGCAGGGTTATTACGCTCTAACAGCCAAAACATAATGGTGCCAAATAGTAATAAAATAGGAGTAGCGGTTAACATGATTTTGGTATGTAGATTAAAACCACGAAATCCACGACGCCAATTGGCACTGACATCTGTAATCACGGTAAAACCAATACCACCGATAATAAATAAACCGGCAAGAGGGAAAGTAATCGCAGGGTTTGCGACGTAGCCCATAATGCTGTCAGAAAATAGAGAAAAACCGGCGTTATTAAAAGCTGAGACCGAATGGAATAAGGAATAATACAACCCTTTCCCCCAGCCCATTTCTGGCACCCAAGTAAAAGCCAAAATTATCATTCCGATCAATTCAGCAATACAAGCGAAGATAATGATCTTGGTGACTAATTTTTTTAAGTTTACGTTCTTATCTTGCCCTAACGCTTCTTTCGCTACCGCTTGTTGCTTTAAGCTTAATCGAACACCAAAGATATATAGCAAAACGGCAGATAACGTCATTTGCCCAAGACCGCCAATCTGCATCAAGAGCATCAATAATATTTGCCCTTCGATAGTAAAGTGTTGTCCGGTATCAACCACACCTAAACCGGTTACACTAATTGCAGAGGTCGCAGTAAAGAGTGCATCAGTAAATGACAGACCAGAAACAGAAAAAACAGGAAGAGTCAGTAACACTGCCGCAGGAATTAAGATAGAAAGAAAGCTGCCTAAAATGATTTTAGGTTCAGACCAACCTTTTCTCTCACCATCTTGTTTAATGGTAAAGACTGAACCTCGAGTTTCTAATAACTTCATGGTTAGCCTATTACATCGATTTCATTTTATGAGCCATAATATCTTGTGGCCCAACAATGAATAAGATATCGCCCATTTCAAGTACCGTATCATATTCAGGAGAATCAATAATTTCAGGGCCGCGCTTAATCGCCAGCACCTTCATATCAGGATCTTTACAAAGAGATAAATCACCTAATTTTTTACCCATATTTTTAAGTGCAATAACGATTTCACTGATTGCTAAGCCACTACCGATATCATGGAAATCAAACACACGACGATCCAGCATTTTACGAGCAACGCGAATCCCCATGTCTCTCTCAGGTAAAATTACATGATCAGCGCCGATTTTCTGTAAGATTTTGGCGTGGAATTTATCGTTAGCTTTCACCCAGACATTTTTCGCACCTAATTCTTTAACCACTAGAGTCGTTAAAATACTAGCATTAACATCTGAACCAATCGCCACCATTACCATGTCATATTCTTCAAGCTTTAATTCTTGAGCGGTTTCTTCATTCGCACAGTTGGCCACAATCGCGTTAGTCGCAATAGAGGAAACACCCTTCACTCTTTCTTCATTAACATCAATTGCAAGTACTTCTGCACCTGCACTACATAACTCTTCACACACTGAACGTCCAAAACGTCCTAATCCGATAACTGCAAACTGTTTAATTGAAGATTTCATACTCTGATATAGCCTTTCAAATCACTGAACGTTATGTACAGTAGAGAAATAATGAAAAAGATCGGCAAACCCTACCAACTATTTCTTTAAACACCAACTTATTATTAATCAAAAATCAAAACCTTGCTTCATCTTGTCGACTTTTTTAACTATCTATCACTAAAATGTTTACAATTTGATCTAATCCTCCGAATAGGTATAAAGCTACTGTAATCATTCAAATAAAATCATACGGTAGGTTAATGATAAGAGTAGGAATAAATTGGGATTTTTGATAGTTTAGTTACCGTAGACACACTCGTTTAGCAGGAAATCAGTTTGAAAGCATTTTATGAACGTTTTAATACTTTTCTAGCTAAC
This sequence comes from Vibrio litoralis DSM 17657, assembly GCF_000426765.1. Classification (GTDB taxonomy): domain Bacteria; phylum Pseudomonadota; class Gammaproteobacteria; order Enterobacterales; family Vibrionaceae; genus Vibrio; species Vibrio litoralis. The sequence goes on from NZ_AUFZ01000022.1 coordinate 57,596, forward strand.
CATTCATACAACTGGGTAACCGATCTGCTAACGATTGCAGCTTCTAGTTTTCTTGTTTGGTTAATCTGGCGCTTTATCTATGCGCGCTTAATGAAGTTTGCTGAAAGAACCTCACTACGGTGGGACGATGTGGTTATTCACTCTGTTCAAGCGCCTATCACTACGCTTATTTGGTGTTGGCCGATGTTGATAGGTATCAGTGTCTTGCTTGAAGATCTCTTTGACCGCTCAATCTCCTGGCTTTATACCATACAAGGACTACTTGGAATCAGCTTAGTCGTCTGGACTCTATTCCGCCTAGTTAGGTACTCAGAACAAGTCATTTTAGAAAACAACAAGCGTGATGAAACGACCGTTCAAGCTTTATCCAAGGTTGTGCGGATTATCATTTTCCTCATAGGTGCGATGACCATATTGCAAACCTTAGGCTTAAGTCTTTCTGGTTTGCTTACCTTTGGTGGTGTCGGTGGTTTAATTGCAGGTCTTGCGGCTAAAGACTTACTGTCTAATTTCTTTGGCGGCATGATGATTTATCTAGATCGCCCTTTTAAAGTTAATGATTGGATCCGCTCTCCAGACAGAAGTATTGAAGGTACAGTTGAAAAAATCGGTTGGCGCATGACAGTAATACGCACCTTCGACCGACGCCCGCTTTATGTTCCTAATGCTATTTTTAGCAATATCGTGGTTGAAAACCCTTCTCGTATGCTCAATCGACAAATCTACGAAACGATTGGGTTACGTTACCAAGATGCCAATAAAGTGAACGCGATCATTGAAGAGGTTCGAGACATGGTGACCAATCACCCTGATATTGATGATCGCCAAACCATCATTGTAAATTTCGATACTTTTGGGGATTCATCACTCAACTTCTTTATCTACGCGTTAACAAAAACCGTTGCCTGGGTACGCTTCCATGAAGTTAAACAAGATGTACTCTTAAAAGCTTTAGATATTGTCCATAAGCATGGTGCGGATGTTGCTCTTCCTGCACAAGCGCTGCATATGCAAACCCAGTTGAATTACCCAACGCCAGAAGAGGCACAACAGCAAGGAACTTCAGAGGCACAACAGCAAGGAACTTCGGAGCAAGAAAAACCAAAATTCTCAATTAAGATGAAGTAGTTCTTCTCTCCAATCACATAAAAAATAAAAGCATTTCTTCCCACAACCATTTCACACAACAATGAGTGGAAAGAAATGCTTTATTTTCAACTACGTTTTATCAACCTAGCCGTTCGGCATTAGTACCAAAGTTTCTGTTTAACCAGATTCTCCATCACCTGATTGACCGCTTGTTCGGTAATATCTACCATTTGGTCAATATCACTTTTGGTTGCGACTAGAGGTGGCGCAAACCCTAAAATATCCCCATGTGGCATGGCGCGAGCAATTAAACCTCGCTCTAAACACGCTGCCGCAACTTGTGGCCCGACTTTTAAGCTAGGATCAAATTGAGTGCGATGGTATTTATCTGACGAGAACTCAAGACCATGCAACAGCCCTACTCCACGGGTATCACCAACCATAGGATGATCGACAAATTTCGCATGCATTTGCTGTTGTAAGTATTGCCCGACAATTCGGCTGTTTTCCACCAACCCTTCACGTTCGATAATATCAAGATTACATAACGCTGCCGCAGCGCCCATCGGATGCCCTGAGTAGGTATAACCATGGCCAATCGCACCCCATTGATCGGTTCCGTCTTCTAAAACCGACCACACTTTATCACCAATGATCACACCTGATAGAGGCAAATACGCAGAAGTTAGCCCTTTCGCGACCGTCATAAGGTCTGGTTTCATTTGATACAAATCTGAACCAAAATTGACACCTAGTCGACCAAAGCCACACACCACTTCATCAGCAATCAGTAAGATGTCGTATTTATCGAGCACTTTACGAATTGCAGGCCAATAACCGCTTGGTGGTGGCACAATGCCGCCCGTTCCGAGTACTGGTTCCGCTATCATCGCAGCAACGGTATCGGGATCTTCTTTTAAAATCTGCGCTTCCAGTTGATCGGCACAGAGTTGAGAGAATTCTTCCTCGCTCATATTATCCACTTCACGGCGATAATAATAAGGCGACATGGTGTGTTTAATCCGCTCAAGTGGTAGATCAAAATGCGCATGGAAGATTGGCAAACCTGTCATGGAGCCAGATGCAATACTAGAGCCATGATAGCCACGCTCACGCGAAATGATTTTTTTCTTCTCAGGCTTTCCTCGAGCATTGTTGTAATACCACACCAGTTTGAGTTGAGTTTCATTGGCATCACTACCTGATAGACCGTAGTAGACTTTGCTCATGCCATCTGGAGCCCATTTTAAAATTCGGTCAGAAAGCTCAATTAATGCCTCATTAGTATGGCCCACATAGGTATGGTAGTACGCCAGTTTCTTCGCTTGTTCATAAATCGCATCGGCCATTTCTTCACGTCCATAGCCAACGTTTACGCAATATAAACCGGCAAAGCCATCAAGAAGTTCGATGCCTTCCGAATCGGTAATTTTCAACCCTTTCGCGCCAGTAATAATACGACCTGGCAACTCACCTGCGGCGTACTGCTTCAAATGGGTAGAAGAGTGAAAAATGCTCTCGCGGTCAGTTTTTAAAAGTTGCTCTGTTGATTTAGTCATATCTTTTCTCCTTTTAATTCACTCATCAATTCACTTTATTTACTCAAGATCCGCTCGCCGTTGGTAGTTGCCCTAAACAGCAGTATTTAATCTCACTGAATTCATCAAAGCCGTGGCAGCTTCCCTCTCGCCCGAGACCCGACTGTTTAACGCCGCCAAATGGTATTGGCCCACCGGTCATCTTGACGGAATTGACACTCACCATGCCAAATTCTAACCCTCGCATGCAGCGCCAAATATCATGGATATTGTGACCATAGACATAAGCCGCTAAGCCATATTCGGTATCGTTGCTCATTTCAATCACTTGCTCTACATCGTCATAAGGGATCACACCTGCAACGGGGCAAAAGTTCTCTTCGCGATACACCGCCATATCCGGAGTCACATCCGCAAGCAAGGTAGGCGGAAAAAAGTTCGCTCCCGATAAATGACCTTGATACTGGGAAATTAAGCGCGCCCCTTTATCGATGGCATCGCTGACTAAACGCGCCGCATTTTTGGCAGCATTCGCCGAAATAAGCGGCCCAAGTGTGACTTTCGGATCAAGCCCATTACCCACCACAATGTCATTCATGGCCTTGGCAAACTTATCTAAGAACTTTTCATAGTGACGACGCGGAACAAAGATACGATTGGCCGCTAAACAATCTTGCCCAGAGGTTTGAAACTTAGCATCGATAGCAGCATGAACCACCTGATCAATATCCATATCATCCAGCACAATAAATGGCGCATTACCGCCTAACTCCATGCTGCATTTTTTGACCGTATCTGCCGCTTGTTTTAGCAATAATTTGCCTACCGGTGTTGAACCAGTAAAAGACAATGCTTTAACCACAGGAGAAGCACACAAGGTTTTTGAAATCATCGCCGCATCGCCCGTCACGACGTTAAATACTCCAGCAGGAAAACCACAACGATCGGCTAACTCCGCTAAGGCAAGTGCTGAAAATGGCGTATCACTAGCAGGTTTAATCACCACGGTGCAACCAATGGCTAATGCCGCGGCCGCTTTACGTGTGATCATCGCATTAGGAAAATTCCAAGGGGTAATTAAAGCCGCAACGCCAATAGGCTCTCGCAACGTAGAAAGTTGCGCATTGTTGATATGACTGGGAATGGTATGCCCGTAACTACGACGCGCTTCTTCAGCAAACCAACGAATAAAGGACGCGCCATATTCCACTTCACCTATTGCTTCGGCGAGCGTTTTTCCTTGCTCAACCACCATTAAATAGGCTAAATCTTGCTTGGCTTCTAAGATGGCGTAATACCAATTCATTAGAAGGTCGGCACGCTGATCGGCACTTAATTTTCGCCAAGGATGGAAAGCGTTATCTGCCGATTCGATGGCTTCTTCAATTTGTTGTTCTTTTAACATGCTGATGTAGCCAATAGTCTGGTTGTTCGCAGGGTTTTCAACCGCATGAAAACTATCACCACATTGCCATTTCCCATTGATATAAGCGTGATTTCTCACCAGACGAACATCATCCAGCAACGTCATCATTTCATGCGAAGCTTTATGCTCATTGTTGTTAACATAATGAACAGAGTGGTGGTTATTTGACTCATTAGTGGAATAAATATCTCGTTCAGCAAATCCCATGATGACCTCCCGTCCTATCAAAGTATGAGTAGAAGAATTAGCTCATAGTTAAAAGATAAGAAAAGCCGAGTAAGAATGTTTTTGAAGAAAAGAGATTGAGGTAAGTTTTTTTCTGTTAAGTCACCAGAATTCAGAGATTTTTTCTGGTGACGTTAAATTAGTTAAACTACGGATAACTCGTTGCCACAATTCAATAATGGCTTTCCACTGACGTGGCATTTTGCTTGATGGTTTTTGTCACGATATAGGTAAAATAACGCTCAATTCCAAGATCGGAATCAAGCCATAAGTCCATTAAACGTTGGTATTGATCAATATCTTGCGCCTGTACCTTGATGATGTAGTCAACCCCACCGCCAGTGGCATAGCAATCTGTGACTTCTGGGGTTTCACACATTAATGATTCAAATAGTTTAAACGCTCTCGAATGATGCTCTTTTAAAGAAACTTCTACCAAAACCGAGGTTCGTTTTAATATCTGATTGATGTTTACTCTAGCGCCATAACCTTCAATAATACCGGCTTTTTCAAGCTTTTTAACTCGCTCCCAACATGGGCTAACGGATAAATGAATTTCATCCGCTAATTGCGATTTAGTAATGCGCCCATTTTCCTGCAAGATTTGCAGTATTTTCATATCATATTGATCAAGCTGCATCACACCTCCAGCCTATTAAATACTTCCATTCCTAGTGCTTTAAATTCTAGTGCTTAATAAACAGGTGACGCGGATAGTCACACAAAGCTTGAGCACCAAATGATGTAATCACAATACTTTCGGTGGTTTCCAATCCCCAACTATCAAACCAAAGGCCGGGCATCAAATGAAACGTCATGCCTTCTTGCAATACCGTTTGATCACCACTGCGTAAGCTCATAGTGCGCTCCCCCCAATCAGGCGGATAACTCAACCCAATCGGATAACCACAACGAGCCCCCGCTCTATCAAACCCTGCTTTATCTAAGATGGTTTGCAGTACATTGGCTACATCGGCACAAGTATTCCCGGGTTTCGCAACATCCATCGCCGCTTCTAACGCAATAGTTAACGCTTCATCGGCACGTTTAAACTCATCGTCTGGCTCACCTAAAAATATCGTTCGGGATAATGGGCAATGGTAGCGACGATGCACGCCAGCCATTTCAATAAAGGTTCCTTCCCCCTTATTAAAAGGCTGATCATCCCATGTTAAGTGTGGCGCTGAAGCATCTGCACCAGAAGGTAGCATAGGCACAATCGAAGCGTAGTCACCAAAGTGTCCTTCATAACCTAATACCGCCTGGCGATTGATCTCCGCAACCAAGTGATGCTTTGGTAATCCAGGTTCAATCATGTCAAAGGCAACCCTGTGCATGTTTTCAACGATACGAGCAGCATAATACATGTACAGTAACTCTTGCTCAGATTTCACCGCACGGCACCAGTTAACCAAGCCTGTTGCATCTAATAATTGAGCATTCGGTAAGCTATCTCTCAGCCACTCAAATGCTGTGGCGCTAAAGTAGTAGTTATCTTTTTCGACGCCAATACGTCCTCTATCCCATAATTTAGGTGCAAGAACAGCTTTAACTAGATATTCCATCGGGTGTAATTGAGGGTTCATTACATAATAGTCGGGATAATAAAAGACGCTTTCGGCTGCCATATAGACAGTTCGAAATGCTCCGTTAGCATCTAAATATCGACCAAACCAAATGGGCTCACCGCTGGTCGATACCACAACACACTGAGGGACATAGAAAGACCAACCATCATAGCCGGTTAACCATGCCATATTGGAAGGATCATGAATGATTAATAAATCCAACTCATTCTCTTCCATTGACTGACGGACTTTAAGTAAGCGTTGTTGATATTCTTCCAACGAAAACTTAAATACAACTCGTTGCATATCCATTCCTCTTTGATAAAAAGCAGCGTCTGATTTGCAATATAAAAATCGCAATCCCATCATTTAAAATTCAGAGATCGATTACTGATTATTAGGGTCTGTCTACCTGACCCTAGTACCAATCCAAATTAGTAGATATTCAAACTTATATTTTGATGAATTAAGCAACTATCGAGCCATTTTTTAAAATGATATTAAGAAGCGATTAGTGATGGCTGATTGCTTAACTCTAGGTTTTGAAATTAAGACTGATTACGACTGATTTCGATTGGTCTATCCCTGCCTGATGCAGGTTAAAAAAGGTTGAATAATAAAACCGTCATAATTTTAGTATGGTTCAGGGAATGGAATTTGCACAAAAAATGTATTTCTAAAAAAAACAGACACGCGATGTGTCTGTTTTTAGGTAGGTTTCTATCAATTTTTATAATGCTGAAATTTTAAAATTAGTACTTAACCTGATAACTCAGCATATAAGTACGGCCTTGGCCTTTGTAATCAAATACCGAGGCTGGACCGTAATATGGAGAATAGAAGCCTTGCGCTCTTTGCCCCCACACTGTGGTGTAATCTTCATCAAACAAGTTTTGAATACCAAAACCTAGGCTCCCCACGGGAAGGTTAACCGAAGTCGTTAAGTCAACTGTCGTATACCCATCCAACTCCCCGTCAAAATCATCCGTTAAGTCAAACATGGTATTACTTTGCAATCTTGCCGCGAAAGTATCGTCATACCAACCTAACCATGCACTTGCTTTTGATGCACTAGCATAGTTAACCGATGTTTTAACCCAGTCATTATTACTGTCTTTTTCTTCAGTACGCACTACATGACCAGAACCACCGATTTGTAGATTGCTTGTTACCCAATAATTCAATTCAGTTTCTAAGCCATAAACACGCTTATCAGAATCTTCAACGGTAACCGAAAGGTTTGAACTGCTGTTCGAAATCACTTTATCTGATAACGAAATATATGCGGCAGTCTGAATGCTTAATTCACCAATTTGGTTACGCATACCCACTTCAAAACTGTTAGTCGTCATGCCTTCAAGTTCTGTATCAGACACATTGATGCTATCGACTAAAGTTAAATGGCCATTAGCTTGTGGCTGATAAGTACCATAACCGTAATATTTTGCAGGATCTGCTAAATCAAAGCCTTGAGAAAAGTTCGCCCACACTTGGTTAGCTTGGTTAATGTTGTAAATGGTTCCTAAGTTAAATAAACCAACGTTATAATCTGTGCTGCCGCCATCAATACTATCAGCAGAAGTTGCTTGCCCTAAAGCGATCGCCGTTTGAGCTTTTCCAGCAACAAAGTCATCAATCGTATTGTTGATGTATTGGTAACGGTACCCCCCCTGAACTGACCAATCATCGGTAATATTAAACTCAGCTTGAATAAAACCAGCAATCGAGGCGACTTCAGTTCCAGGGTAACGACCAATAGTCGCATAACTATTATTGACTAGCCCACCAGTAGCAGCACCAGTAACGGGGTCAAAAATAGTTTGGCTGCTATCTAATGAATCAATATAACCATCAACACCATATGTTAGGTTAAAGCGGCCAAAGTCTTTTAATAACGCCATACGCAAGCTGACTACTTCTGTATCTTGCTCAGAGGCCGCAAGGTAAGAACCGTAGATGAAAGGAATGAATGACATATTCTCTTTACGGTAAGAAGCTTGCACCATTAACTGATGATTCAAGAAGTCCGTGTTCAAATAATTAAGATTCAGCATGTAACGTTCAGTTCCGCCTTGCTGATCTGATTCGAACCCTTTGCGAACTTCAACCTGACTAGGATCGGCTAAAGCGGCAAAATTCTGACCATAATAGATACCGTAAGGGCTATCTTGTTGACTATCATAATATTGGGCAAGAATAGAAAGTGTTTGAGTATCGGTTAAATTAATCTCACCAGAAGCCATCAAGTCTAAGGTCGTGTTGTACTGCAACGAACCTTGAGTAGTGTCAGGCACAATAATGTCGCCATTGCCATCGTATTTACCACCGCCATCATGATATACAGCAGAAATTCGACCACGGGCTTTCTCATTACCACCACTGATCGATTGGGCAATTTTTCCATCATAATCATCACTGTTATTAAAGCCTGAGCCACCACTTAGATAAGTTTCACCATGTAAACCTTCTTGTGTTGCTTTCTTAGTGACAATATTGATTACACCACCGGTTGCCCCTGCCCCGTAAACGGATGTCGCACCTGAAAGCACTTCAATGCGTTCAATATTAAATGGGTCAATAGAATCAAATTGGCGGCTGATCGAACGAGATGAATTTAGTGATACGCCATCAATCATTACCAAAGCAGAACGACCGCGTAGGTTTTGCCCATAGTTGGTACGTCCTTGGCTGCCCACATCCAATGAAGGAATAGTGGCCGCTAGAATATCGCCTAGACTCTTACCATTACGTGCTTCTTGTTCAATACGCTCTTGGTCTACATACCAAACCGTACCCGGAATATCACTAATACTTTTTGGCGCAGTACTTGCCACTACTACCACGGTATCCAATGATGTGGTTTTCTCTTCGGCCTGAACGGAAAAGTTTGAAACTCCTGCTAACGCTAAAGCCAAGCTGACAGGTGCTAATTTTTTTGGTGGCAAGTTGAGTCCTTTTAACGTGTTGATTTCCATTTAACTTCGTCTCTCTATACTGTTTTTATTAATAAATGCCCATTCATTCTTCTTAGCGATTAGCGCTATTGATAATCCATCACTTCAATAAAACACCATTACTGATAATCGAAATATCAATGATAAGCATTCCTATATTGAGTAATGGAAATCCCGCTATATTGACTCTATGGCCAACTTCATACGGTGTTGTAGCTATCAATTGTTATAATTATCCATTATTCAAGCTACAGGTTTTGGTTGAATCTAAATGCTCAACCTTATTATTCCTACGATTTAACTCTGCTTTCTTAACAAATAGATAAAGTAACCACCACCAATCAGTGATGCCAGTAAACCCGCGGGTACTTGCCAAGGAAACCAAATATTTCGTCCTAACCAATCTGCTAGTAGCATGATGTTACTACCTATCACGCAGGACAAGAGCATTTGATGTCGTGCGCTATATTGCCCCATTGATTTAGCCATATGCGGTGCCAATAAACCGACAAAACTAAGCGGCCCCACAACGATCACTGCCAACGCAGTAAGCATTGAGGCAAACAACATCAAACATTGTCGAACTCGATAGGTATTTAGCCCTAAAGCACTCGCGGTAATGTTGCCTAGCGCCATCAAATCTAGCCAGCGGTGGCAGGCAAATAATCCAGTCGCTAACAACACAGTACCAACGATCAAAAGTAATGAATCTGACCACGCTACTAAATAAGTCGAGCCGGATAACCAAGCTAATAGGGCTTTCACTTGCTCGTTACCAGAGGCCAATGAAATTCGAATCAATGAATCTAATAACGCGCTTAATGCCACACCCGTCAATAACATTTTTACTGGCGAAAGTTGGCTCTTACGGCTAAACCACCACACCATAAACATGATGAATAATGCCCCGCCACTGCCAAGTAATAACTGTTCAAAACGCGTCACCGAACCAAACAACAACACACCCAGTACTAAAGCAAAAGCAGCACCAGAACTAATACCAATCACTTCCGGGCTAGACATTGGATTGCCGGTAATTCGTTGAATAATGCTGCCTGCTAGTGCTAATGCAGAACCAGCAAAAATCGCCACCAGCACTCTTGGAGATCGTAAATCTAATACGTTCGCAGAAAAATTGACTTGCCAACCTAATTGGCTTTGTCCTAAAAACAAAGACACAAAAGCGAGCAAGGCTAGAACGATGACGGCAATAGCAAATACAGGCAAGAAACGCTGTTCAGAAAATTGAGGCTCGGAATCAGGTTGAAATTTTTGAGTGTTTGACCAACTTTTTTGATTTAACAGCCATAATAAACACGGCGCACCAATCAACGCGGTCACCGCACCTGTTGGTAATAATTCCCCAGCAATTCCAGCAAAGGGCATGACAATAAGATCAGTCAATAACAGTAAAACCGCCCCTACTAACGTGCTAAGTAATAGTTGAAAAATCAATCTTCTCGCGCCAAGTAGGCGAGCCAAACTCGGAGCGACTAGGCCAATAAAACTAATAATACCCACTTCACTGACAATGCTAGAGGTTACAAATACTGCGATCACTAAAGCGGTAATTCTAAGTATTCCTACTTTTACGCCAATAGAAGATGCAACATCCTCACCTAGTTGCAACACAGATAACGGACGTTGTATAACCAACAGCAACAGCAACGCAATGCCTAGTTGTGGCATCAAATTAACCACACCGCTCCAATCGGTTTGATCTAACGCACCTGCCCCCCAAATAAATAGCCCCGCAAGCTGCTGATCATTAAATAAGATCAACACCATATTGAGTGAACCCAAAAACAATGTAACAACCATTCCGGCTAATACCATTTGTAATGGTGCAAACCCCTTTCTAGCTGTCAATAAAAACACCAAGGCGGTAGCCAGTAAGCCACCAACAAAAGCAAACATCTTAGGTGTCATCCAGAACAGCGCGGTAAGTTCAGAGTGCCAAGCAGATAAAGGCAATAACATAGCAATCGCAACACCCAATTGAGCGCCAGATGCCACACCGAGCGTTGTCGGTGACGCTAGCGGATTCCTCAGTACAGTTTGCATCACCGAACCAGCCAAAGCCAGACCAGCACCACATAGCACTGCCATCACTAAACGAGGAAAATAGCTGTAGTGCAAAATCACTTGCTGATAACTATTTTGATCTGGGGAAAACAATGCTTGCCCTAACTGAGATAACGGCAATGAATACGGCATACTAAAACGTAATAGTACGATAATCGCCACTATTACGGCTGCCGCAATAGTCCAATATTTCATAAAGCCTACTTTTGAAGGGCTTGCTATGGCAACGTCCATTAATTCGCCTTGCTCTTCATCGCCGTATTCAAAACTTCAGTATCTTGTTTCTTTAATGAGGTGCTACCTGATTGAGTTAATTGTCTTGTCACCTCATCACTTAATTTTTGCGCAGCTAATAAGCCACCATAAGTCCAAACTGGCGGTAGCGCATGTACTCTTTGCTCACGAACAAACGCCATCACTTGCCAAATAGGATTATGGTTCAGCACTTTTCTCTCATCTTCCGTTAACGGCCCAAAATAGAATACTTCTGAGCTTTGAAGCGGTGCTAATTGCTGAATAGTGGCTGAACTAAACCCCCAATTATTACCTTGTTGTTGCCATGCATTGGTTAAACCCATTCGCTGGATCATTTCACCGGTTAGCGAATTTTCACCATGGACTCGAATATGCTTTTCACCAATAAATCGAATAAATAACAACGGATTAATCGGCCTTTTTTGGGCCTGTGAAAATTGCTCTATTTGACGTTTATTCGCTTGTAATGTTTGATCAAATTTGGCAATAATTTGCTCAGCCTGTTCGGTACGGTGTAACACTTTACCCAAACTGCGTAGCTGAGATTTTGCATTTGCTATCGGCTGATGCGAATCGGTATAAACACTCATCACCATGGTCGGCGCAATTGAATTCAGCTTTTGATAAGCAGGGCTCATCTCTGCACTCATCAAAATCAAATCGGGTTTCATTTGAGCCAGTAGTTCTAAATTCGGCTCTCGTCTTGAGCCTACACTCACAACACTGTCTGGCAATTCAGGGCTAACAACCCAGGATTGATAACCTTTTACATCTGCAACCCCAGCCGGCGTAACCCCTAATGCTAAGAGTTGCTCAGCCATCACCCAATCTAAAGCCACTATTACACTTGGTACTGCTTTAAATTCAACACGACCTAATTCATGCTTAAAACTTTCAGCATGAACACTGAACGATGTCCATAATAGTAGGAATGAAACTAGCCACGCTTTCATACAAACTTCCTTTTTAGTGGTATTAACGGATATAGCTGATCGAATGGCCCGTTTCAGGGTGAATAAACAAATCCAATGGAATCCCGTATATTTTCTGTAAAACATCTTGCTGCATTAACTCATCAGGCGCGCCACTGGCTAATACTTTTCCCGAATGTAACGCCACCATATGATCGCTGAATCTCGCCGCCATATTGATATCGTGAAGCACCATAATCACCGTTAACCCCAGTTCTTGATTCAGCTCTCTAACTAACGCCAATAATTCATATTGATGCGCAACATCTAATGCCGACGTAGGTTCATCCAATAAAATGCATTCACTCTTCTGTGCCAGTAACATCGCCATCCAAGCACGTTGTCTTTCACCACCAGAAAGGGTCGCGACAAAACGGTTTTTCATATGGGTTAACCCGACTTGCTCAATAGCTTGATCGATATACTCATCATCTTGAGCGCTATACCTACCAAATAATCCTTTCCACGGATAACGACCAAAACGCACCAGCTCTCGGACTTTTACACCATCGGTTAACGGGGGATGTTGCGGTAAATAGGCAACTTTAAGCGCAAACTCCTTAGCAGATAATTCAGACAATGGTTGCTCACCCAAAAGAATACTGCCCTGGCTGACTTGCTGTTGCCTTGCCAGCATCTTGATCAGTGTGGATTTACCACTACCATTATGGCCAAGCAAACTGGTGACCTTGCCCTTTTCAAAGCTTAAAGACGTCGGGCTCAAAATCGTCTTATCTTGAGCCTCAAACGTAACACCTTGTAATCGAAACATATCTTTAAGCTCACTAAGCAAAACAAATTATGCAAATAGTAATGATTATCATAACCAGTATCAATAGCATATTTGCTTTATATTCATTTCGAAGGTTATTTTGTGGTGTTTTCAGTAGAGTTAACGATCAGAGGTAGGTCAATTAAATAGAGAGACACCAATAAAGGTGACACTGTCATCAATATGGCAAGTATTGTTCTGATATCTAAAATAAATCAGGTTATTTACATTGTAAATTCGAAGGGACATTTATGAGAGTTAGGCTTTTGAACCACAGCATAACTTTGCCGCGCAAGCTCTATATGATTGAAATAAATAAAGATCTAGTCTAAAGCTAGATCTTTATTTTGAACTATAAACCTGATAACAGACTACTTCCCCATCACCTTTTTATGCACAAGCCCAGCGATTAAACCCCAAAGTGTCGATCCGATACCGAACAAGGTAATGCCCGATAAGGTCACTAAAAACGTATATAGCGATGATTCTCGTAAGCTTTCATCTGAAAATGCACTTTGCATGCACATTAATAGAGTTCCAAGTAACGCAAGGCCAGCCAGAATATTCGAGATCTCTTTTGGTAGTGCTAAGAAAATCGTTACTACTGCGGTCGCCCATAAACCGGCGATCACATAAAACATCCCCGCCCACATCGCTGAGCGGTAACGCTGCTTTCTATCTTCATCCACCTCTTCATTCATGCAAATCGCAGCTGAAATTGCAGCAAGGTTTAGGCTAAAACCACCAAATGGAGCGAAGAGCATATTAAGGATGCCAGTACCAATAAATACAGGCTTGGCAGGAACGTGATATTGATAACTGCGCATCATGGCAAAGCCGGGTAAGTTCTGCGACAGCATGGTAATAATATAAAGCGGTACACTCAGGTTAAGCATCGCCATCAGGCTAAATTCAGGAGTTACCCACATCGGCTTCGCGATATCTAACGAAATACTTTGCCCGACAAATGCACCAGAGAAAATAGCAATCGCCACACCGACAATAAGCAGCAACATCATGGCATAACGTGGTAGATAACGTTTCGCCACAAAAAAAGTCACCACCATTAATCCAAATGTCGCAGGGCTACTCATCACAGGAGTAAACGCTTTAAGGCAAAATGGAATTAAAATAGCAGCCAGCATAGCGGTTGCGAGTTGAGATGGGATCTTTTCAATCAGGCGACTAAGGGGAGAAATTAAGCCAGTAAGCACAATCAACAAGCCTGAAATGATGAAAGCGCCAATCACTTCAGATAAAGCGTATTGCCCTACTACAGCCACCAACATCGCCGCACCGGGGGTTGACCACGACATCAATACCGGCATTTTGTAATACCAAGAATAAGCAATCGAACTGACCCCGACCATTAAACCTAATACCAATAACCAACTGGCAATTTGTAAAGGGCTTGCTCCGGCTGAGGTGGCGGCTTGTATGATGATAACAATCGAGCTGGTATAACCAATTAACACTGCGGTAAAGCCTGCGGAAATATGGCTAATATTGCCCCACGACTTTAAGTGATCTAACTTTGCATAATCCATCATGTGCGTCGACGCTTCCTTGTCATCCGTGGCTCAATTTAAGCCATCATATCCAAATTTATCTAATCAAGTAACTCTATAGCAACTCTACTGAAGCACGCAACGAAAGCATTAAAGCTGAATACTTTTAAGTTGAGCAATCAACTCTTGGGTAGCCTTACCCTGTGGATGTTGAGTTGACCAAATAAGATCGATTCCTTGATTCCATGGCTGAGATTCAAAAGACAACTCTAGTCGCTTTAATTGATTCGAAGAAACAAAATCGTTGACTACTTGAGCCGGTAATGAAGCCCAACCTAGCCCTTGTTGTAACATAGGAATAGTCGAATGTGCACTTTCTGTACGCCATACTTGATCAGACACGCGCCATCTTGGCGTATCTTGATTGTACCGACTAGTGATTAAAAACTGACGGTAATTCTCTAGCATTTGCCATGTCAGTTTTTCTTCCTTGGCCAGAGGGTGATCGACACCAGTTACACACCAAAACTCCAAAGATCCCAACCCATAGACTTCAATTTCTCCGGGATACATCAATTCTAACTGCTGCAAAACGGCCAGTTGCGCTCGACCATCGCGAATGAATTCTAACACTTCGCTCTCATTCACATGCAAAATTTCTATTTCGACTAATGGGTATTGTTGTTCAAAATGAAATAGTGCCTCAGCCACCGCCTGCGTCATCGCCATTGATTCCACCACTAGTGTGATCTTCTCTTCAACGCCCATTTGATAAGCATCGGCTGTCGATAAAAAGACGCCACATTCATTTAAAATGCGTCTTGCACGTACCAACAATGCTTCTCCATGCACTGTTAACGTTGGCGAACGAGTAGAACGGTCAAACAAGTTTAAATTCAAATCCGCTTCCAGGTTAGCAACCGCTGTACTCACGACCGATTGCGCTTTACCTAAATGCCGGGCAGCTGCGGAAAATGAACCTTGTTCTGCAGCTGCCACAAAAGATTGCAGCTGCTCAATTGAAAAACGCATCTTATTCCCTCATTTTAAACCTATCTAATAAAGCGATAGTTATTAACTAGAATATATCTCATATAACATTAATAATAGCGACAGTTTTGAGTATTAGATTAGAAATTGAGTTAGAGGAAAAAATGCGTACAACGTTCGATAGATTAAGACACACCATTTGCTTTGAGTTGATTGGTCTGGTGATTTTGACCTTAGGTGTGGCAAAACTGATTAATATGGATATGACCAAAATAGGCGTTTTGGCGGTTGCGTTTTCAATCATCGCAACCGTGTGGAATTACTTCTACAACATATTATTTGATAAAGCGATGTTAAAGCGTACTGGCCAACTGAATAAAACCGTTGCGATACGAGTGTTTCACGCTTGTTTATTCGAATTAGGGTTACTAGTGATTACACTACCCATTATGGCCTGGTGGTTAGAAATAGGCTTGGTAGAAGCCTTCATTTTAGATTTAGGCATGGCGCTATTTTATCTTATCTATGCTTTTATCTATAACTTGGCTTACGACCGAATTTTCCCGATTCCGCAAACCAAGCAAGTGAGTTCTAACGCTTAAGCAGTAAAAAAGCTCCAGATAAGGTTAAACGCAATAAAGGTTAATGCAAATTTCAGCACAACATGGAAGTGCTGATTTGATACTTTATCCAGCACCTTCTTACCCACAAACGTACCGAAAAATCCGACTAGGATCATCAGCCCTATCACGCCAACCCATTGCTGATAGGCAAAGCCCAACATACCAAAAATAACTGCCTTGATAATATGTTGAATCGACATAAAACAAGACATAGTTGCGCCGAGTTCACGACGATCGGGTAGAATATTCTTAACCGTTGCAATCAAAAATGGCCCCGTTGCGCCAACAAACATAGTCAAAAAAGCAGTAAACGCTCCGATACCAAGTAGTCCTTTTTTTCCTTGCAAACTCAACTTGATAGGTACCCAACTGCTGATCAAAATGAATACCGCTAAAATGAGTTCTAAGTACTTGGTAGGTAGATTTAAAGCAAGGTTACCGCCAATCACAGCTCCTACGGCACTACCAACAAAAAACCAGCCTAAATATTGCTTTTGAATATGGCGTCGCATCAACACAGCACGCCCCGCATTCGAACCTAGTTGCACAATAGCGTGAACCGGAATCACCGCCGCCGCTGGCATCATAGTGATCATAAAAGCAATTAACGTCGCTCCACCGCCTACTCCAATAATGACATTGAGCATAGACGTCATACCGCTTAAACCAATTAAGGAGAAAAACTGTATCGTGCTGAGATCATCGGGTTTTAAATGAAGGACTAGATCAGTAAGAGCTTGCATAAAATCGATTCGGGAAAAAGAACAAGCCGCGATTATATACCCAAGTCGTCGTTAAATGCGATTTGGATGTGGGTGTTAATTTTTCAGTTTTGTAGCTTAGTAAATAATGATTTAAACAAGCTATTCGCAGCAACCCTTCCCAACCTTCCCTTAGCTTTCAGCTCTTCTATCAATTAGCTATCACAGGTAAAGGGAAGGAGCTGTTTTTACGGAGGTAATTAGATTAAACGACAACCACACCTAATCTGTACTAACTCATCCCCACATAGCCTTCCATACTCGCGATAGCATCAATCCAACGCTCGATATTTGGGTAACCCGTCAAGTCGAAACCACCTTCATGGGCGACATGAGTGTATGCATACAAAGCAATATCGGCGATCGAAATGCTATTCCCAACCAAGAAAGCAGATTGAGATAATTGTTTTTCCATAATTTTCAGGGCTTTGTGACCACCAGATTGCAATGATTGGTATTCTTCAAGTCGGTGCTCTGGCATGCCTTGGTACTTTTGAATAAACCGTGCAACGGCAATATAAGGTTCATGTGAATATTGTTCAAAGAAAAGCCACTCATAAACTTTGGCTTTCTGGTATCTATCGGTTGGTAAGTACGGTGTCCCTTCAGCAAAGTAGCTTAATATGGCGTTAGATTCACACAACACCTGACCATCATCAAAAACGACGGTAGGTATTTTTCCATTTGGGTTAAGTGACAAAAACTCGCTTGTTTGAGTTTCTTTGTTGAGGATATTAATATGCTGCCAATCGTGTTGAATATTTAAAAATGACAGCAATAGTTTTACTTTCAAGCAGTTTCCCGACTGCAAATCGCCATATACGAGCATTCCATTCTCCGTATTTATTAAAATTTAGACCAGCGGCTTTTCCATATAGAAAAACCGATCATCTTCTTTTACCACAACAAAGCCACTACGCCGATATAAATGAAACGCAGGGCTAATCTTAAACACTCTCAATTTCACTTTTTGAATATCAGATTGCAGCGTTAATCGTTCTACTTCTTTCAAAACCTCAGAACCTACCCCTTTATTTTGGTAGGAAGAACTGACTTGTAGATCTCTTAAATAACAACTATCTGCTTCAAAAGCTAAGCGAAATGTTCCAATAATTTGACCTTCTGCGACTATGTCCCAATTATCTAAACGTTTAACTTGCTCAGCTATCTGCTGTTGTTGCCATTCAACGCCATATTGCTCGTAGTACGGCGACATGTTTTGGTAAGTGATCTCGGCTGAAAAGGCTAAATCGTCAGTTGGCTGGTATAAAATATTCATCATAAAGCTACCCTAATTACCACATCGAGCGTTTCAAGCCACTCAATTCCAATAAACGTGTCGAGATTTCTTCGACCGATAAGGTAGTGGTATTGAGATAAGGAATAGCTTCACGGCGAAATAAAGACTCCACACGGTTCAGCTCTTTTTCACATTGCTGCTGACTGGCGTAGTCACTATTGGCGTAGCGTTCGTGGCGAATGGCCATTAAACGTTCGGTATCAATCGTTAGCCCAAAAGTTTTGAAGCGATAAGGTTCGATTTCTTTCGGGAGTTTTAGCGCCGCCATATCATCTTCAATAAACGGATAATTCACCGCGCGAATGCCAAATTGCATCGCAAGGTACAAGCTGGTCGGAGTTTTTCCGCAGCGAGAAACGCCAAGCAAAATGATATCCGCTTGATCCAGGTTATTCAGCGACACTCCATCATCATGCGCCAATGTGTATTCCACCGCAGCAATACGGTTTTGATAGCTTGCTGCATCTTTTTCAATACTGTGAGAACGGTGTAATTGTGGACTAGGCTCTAAACCTAAATCTTGCTTTAACGGCTCGACTAAGGCATTTAACACATCATAAAAATGCGCATTCGCTTGCTCAATAATCGCTTTCACTTCTGGAATGACAATTGAGAAAAACACCAAAGGTTTTTGTCCCGTCGCTTGATATTTTTCTTCAATCAAACCTTTTACGTATTCAGCTCGCTCAATGGTTTCCACAAAAGGTAAGGTAGTCTGTGAAATTTGCAGAGGAAACTGGCCAAGGACAGCATGACCTAACGTTTCAGATGTGATCGCAGTCCCATCCGAGACATAAAATACATCACGAAAATCTTTCTTTATTTCCATAACAAACTGATCCTTAAGATTATTTAATTGCGCGCTATCACACAAAATAAATTTGTAAATTTTCACAACTATAATTACACAGAAAGTTCACATATGGTGTAACAAGCGAGGTTCATTGTGAAGTAGCGATTAAATTAACACTAAAATAAAGGTCGATATTGAGACATAAGGCCATAAATTCGTTACCACATTGAGCAGCCATAAACGCACAAACTTGAATTAATCCAATACAAAATAGTCTAGGAGACACGCCGTGGATAAGAATGTGGTTTGGTATGATGCTTTATCAATGAATGATGTTGATAAGGTCGGGGGCAAGAATGCATCTCTCGGTGAGATGGTTGCCAATCTTTCTAATGCAGGGGTGAAAGTGCCGAATGGGTTTGCCACTACCTCTTTTGCCTTTAACCAATTTCTAGAAACCAACCAACTTAACGACCGCATATACCAACTGTTAGACGCACTCGATGTCGATGATGTGAGCGCGCTAAAAGCCGCAGGTGAAACTATCCGTAACTGGGTACTTGAAGCCCCACTTCCTACCCAACTTGAAAACGATATTCGTGACTACTACCAAGAGCTCAGTAATGGCGACGACATGCTTTCTGTCGCAGTACGCTCTTCCGCCACCGCCGAAGATTTACCTGATGCCTCTTTTGCTGGCCAGCAAGAAACCTTCTTAAACGTGCGTGGCATTGAGGCGATTATCGAAGCCACCAAACATGTCTTTGCTTCCCTATTTAATGATCGGGCTATCTCCTACCGAGTTCATCAGGGATTTGACCATAAAGGTGTTGCGCTATCGGCTGGTATTCAACGTATGGTGCGCTCCGATAAAGCGGCCTCTGGCGTCATGTTTACCCTAGATACAGAATCTGGCTTTGACCAAGTCGTCTTCATCACTTCTTCTTGGGGCTTAGGTGAAATGGTCGTACAAGGCGCGGTTAACCCTGACGAGTTCTACGTTCACAAACCAACGCTACAAGCAGGTAATCCAGCCGTTGTACGTCGCACGATTGGTTCAAAACTAATTAAGATGATTTACGCCGAAGGTAAAGCGCTCGGCACCCAAGTAGAAATCATTGATACCGATTCAACAGAACGCAGCCAATACTCACTAACTGATGATGAAATTCAAGAGCTAGCAAAACAAGCCTTAATCATTGAAAAACACTACGGTCGCCCGATGGATATCGAGTGGGCTAAAGATGGCATTACCGGTGAGTTATTGATCGTTCAAGCACGCCCTGAAACGGTTCGTTCTCGTGATAACCAACAAGTGATGGAGCGTTTTCAATTAAACGAAAATAGCCAAAACTTAATTGAAGGCCGTGCAATTGGTCAGCGTATTGGCGCCGGTGTCGTACGCGTCGTTCAAAGCCTAGATCAAATGGATCAAGTACAAACTGGCGATGTGTTAGTGGCCGATATGACCGACCCTGATTGGGAACCGGTGATGAAGAAAGCGTCTGCCATTGTCACCAACCGTGGCGGTCGAACTTGTCATGCGGCGATCATTGCGCGTGAACTCGGCATTCCTGCGGTCGTCGGTTGCGGTGATGCCACCAGCAAATTAAAAGATGGACAGGCTGTGACCGTTTCATGCGCCCAAGGTGAAACTGGTTATGTGTTTGAAGGTGAGCTCGATTACGAAATCAAACGATCTTCGGTGAGTGACCTACCCGACCTACCACTCAAAGTAATGATGAATGTCGGTAACCCAGATCGCGCCTTCGATTTTGCATGTATTCCAAACGAAGGAGTTGGCCTTGCTCGACTCGAATTCATCATTAATAAAATGATCGGCATTCACCCGAAAGCACTACTGAATTACGATGAGCAATCAGCAGAACTTAAAGCTGAAATTGACCAACGTATTATTGGTTATGCTAACCCTGTTGAGTTTTACATTGAGAAGCTCACCGAAGGGATTTCTACCCTCGCCGCCGCATTCTGGCCTAAGCGCGTGATTGTGCGTATGTCTGATTTCAAATCCAATGAATATCGTAATCTAGTGGGTGGCATAAACTTTGAACCAACTGAAGAAAACCCGATGCTTGGCTTCCGTGGCGCTTCTCGTTATATCTCACCGAAATTCCAAGACTGTTTTGCTCTGGAATGTGAGGCGATTAAACGGGTTCGCAATAAAATGGGCCTCAAGAACGTCGAAATCATGATCCCATTTGTGCGCACAACCAATGAAGCAGCATCGGTGATTGATTTACTGGCTAAGTTCGATCTACGTCGTGGTGAAGATGGCTTAAAAGTCATCATGATGTGTGAGCTTCCATCCAATGCAATCTTAGCGGAAGACTTCCTAAAATACTTTGACGGGTTTTCCATTGGTTCAAACGACATGACCCAATTAACACTAGGGTTAGACCGGGATTCTGGTGAAATCGCTCACATGTTTGATGAACGAAATGCCGCAGTAAAAGCTATGTTATCCATGGCGATTAAAGCGGCCAATAAAGCAGGAAAATACGTAGGAATTTGCGGCCAAGGCCCATCAGATCACGATGACCTAGCCCAATGGTTAATGGAACAAGGCATCGATTCAGTGTCTTTAAACCCTGACACGGTTCTAGAAACCTGGGTACATTTAGGAACCAAAGTGCCAAATAATTTATCTAACTGATCATTTCATGCCATAAATCAAAAAACGAGGTCATCATGATCTCGTTTTTTCTTATCAAAATACATTACAATTCATCTATTATTTTCTCTTCTGAAATAGACATTCCCATGAATAAAAAACGACTCGGCATAATTTTGATCATCATTGTAGTGGCCTACTTTGTTCATAGTAAGATGGAAGCCAATAAATCACGCCTAAAGATGTCGGCTTTTATCTCAGCGTACGGTATTGCATTAGATCAAGGCTGGATAGCCATAGGTTCAGATATCAATCCGCAAAACGCCCCAAATTTAAAGCTCATCAGTGATAGTGAATCTGATGGCTTACACATCACAACCGGTGAGTTCACCTACTTTCCTGATATGGGTCCAGTACAACAATGCAAGCGCATAACCTTTAGTTGGAGTCATCAAAAGGGAGCCGAAGAAGATCAACTACTCAACCAAGAAAACTGCCAACTCTAATCGTATTTAATAAACACAACATTCGTTGACTATGGTTGTTTGAACAAAAAAGCGAACACTACTTGGTAAACTTGATACTTTCTTACCCTAGATCAAATAAACGAGGCCAACATAGCCTCGTTTTTTTCTACCAAAATACACTATAATCCTCAACAATCTAATCTCACATCAAGAACTAATCACCATGAACCTAAAATTTCTCGGACTTGTTTTTATCATCGGCGCTGGCGTATATGTTTACCATCACAAAGATGAATTAATGGCTACGGATGTACCAGCAAGTGCAAGT
Organism: Vibrio litoralis DSM 17657; assembly: GCF_000426765.1. GTDB lineage: Bacteria > Pseudomonadota > Gammaproteobacteria > Enterobacterales > Vibrionaceae > Vibrio > Vibrio litoralis. The sequence continues at coordinate 79,881 of NZ_AUFZ01000022.1, forward strand.
CGTGCAGCAGATAATATCGCCTTTGCTCAAGGTTGGATTGATGATCCTTTTGATAACATTACTACGGGTGTACAGGCAGAAGATGATGGCTCGCCAAGCTTTAAAATCATTAAAGACACAGAAAACAATGGCGTACACACAACGACGGGTATTTTTAAGTACTACCCAGTGAAGAACCATGTCGCTAAATGCAAACGTATGACTTTCACTTGGGCGGATAAAGTTGGTTCAAAAGAAGAGAAATTGCTCAAGCAAACCAATTGCTAAGTCTCTCTCACCTTTACCCTGCACCAAAATTTAGACAAAAAAAACCGAGCATATTTCCTGGCCGGGAAATGTTGCTCGGGTAGGTAGGATTAATACAACTCTTTCCCTTGTAACAAGGAGTTGAAAGAAGGAGTATTAGTGCACCAAACGGTGCGACCTATACAATGAATTTGGTATCAAGCCGTCTTAAGTCGTATTAACTACCACGACGCGCTTGAGTTAATTTCGCTTCAAGTTGCAAAATATCGTCTCTTGCAAACATGTCTTCTAATGTAGACACCAATTTTCGTCTCCAGTTCGGATATTCATCCATTGTTCCTGGAATATTTACCGGTGTATCCATTTCAAGCCAATCTTCCAGCTGCAAACTGAGCAAAGCACTACTTCCGGTTGCCATGTGAACTTGCATTGCTTCACTTAGCGCCTGATTGATCACCACCTCGCCCGCTTGGTTATACTCTAGCTCTGGAAGATGATTATGTTGGCCTAATGTTTCAATAATATGTTGTCTTCGTGACTTTCTATCTTCAAACAACACATTTAATTGTTCTTCATCTGGGTACAAGCCAATCTCACGACCCAAAGTTAAATCTGCACTATTCCAAAAGCCTCGTAGTGTCGGCATATCATGGGTGCATAATGCGGTCATCGATTGCTGTTTGTACTGATCCGGTGCGATATATTGCCCATCTTGCTCAGTTTCAAAAAAGAATACTTTGTAAGAGTGGATGCCCGCATCATTGAGTTTTTCAACAATCTCTTCAGGAACCGTTCCTAAATCCTCACCAATCACCGCACATTGATGACGATGACTTTCCAGTGCCAATATCGACATTAAATCATCAACTGGGTAGTAGATATATGCGCCATCTTTGGCAGTTTTGCCTTTTGGGATCCACCACAAACGCAATAAACCTAAAACGTGATCGATTCGTAATGCGCCACAGTTACGCATGTTAGCTCGCAGCAAATCGATGAAGGGTTGATAAGCTAACGCTTTAAGTTGATACGGGTTTAACGGCGGCAAGCCCCAGTTCTGCCCTAGTGGTCCGAAGATATCAGGCGGCGCACCAATACTCACATCTTGGCAAAGGGCACCATGGTCTGCCCAAGTATCCGCTCCCGAGTCGCACACGCCGACGGCCAAATCGCGATACAACCCTAACGCCATGTCCTTTTGTTCTGCTAACTGTTGCACTTGGGTAAGTTGTTCATCGGCAAGCCATTGCAAGTACATAAACAACTGCACTTTTGACTGATTATTTTTGATGTAGCTTTGCACTTCTGGATAGTCGAAATGCTGAAGGCTTTCATCAAACACTGGCCAGCCCCAAACCGAATCATCTTGCGCTTTTAAATCTGCATGTAATGCATCAAAAGCCGCTTGATGAAGCAAACTCTCGCCACCTAGTTCAACAAAATGGGAGAAATCTTGAGCGCGTTTTGTTTCCTTATTAACTTCTTGGTCAATAAAGATTGTAAATAGTTCCGGCAAGATTGCCATTTTGAGCGCAGAAACTTCAGTGTAGTCGACCCACTCTTTCGCGCGGTTATCAGCTAGACGCTGTTGGAATGCCGCCTCTGCTACCATTTCCTGTGCTTTTTCACTTTTCGTAAATTCAGGCACCGCTTCCACGTCAATGTACATCACATTCAACCAGCGACGTGACGATGGGCTATATGGGCTCGCGCCTTCTGGATTAGCCGGAAAGAGAGAATGAATTGGATTCAAACCGACAAAATCACCACCGCCTTCGGCAATTTTTTCCACTAGGTATTTGAGATCAGAAAAGTCGCCAATCCCCCAATTAGTTTTTGAAGTAACGGAATAAAGCTGAATACTCGGGCCCCATAAACGTTCGCCTTCAACCAACTCTGGTTGTTTAAAGCAAGCCTTTGGCGTCACAATCAACGACATCACAAACGGCTTATTGCGGCGCTTACGGAAAAGAGACAGTTGATGATAACCAAGCGGTAAGTTATCGGACAATGAAAAAACTAAGTAACCTTCCTGCTCTCGACGATCTTCAACGATTTGGGACTCTAGATAACCTTCAAAGCACTCACCTTGTTCGGTTTCAATCAGCCACGAAAACTCACTTACTCGTGCGGATGCACTGATATGTAATTCAACCTGCACTTCTTTACCAGCATGCACCACTTTCACGCTTGGTAGTACATCGACCTTATGACGTTGCTCGGCTTGCTCTAATAAAGTGGATTGATCTGTCGTGTCATAACCAAGTGCTTGCAGTAGTTCTTCGATGGTTTGTTCGCTCACATAGGCTTCATCGCCCCACGCGCTAATATAACGGTCAACAATGCCCTCTTGAGTGGCCACTTGTTTTAATACTGAATGAGATTGCGCTGAATTTAAGTCTTGCATCGAATGCTCCATAACTTCTTCTTAGAAACATCTGTCGTCGAAATCTTTACCTTCAAAACATAAAGAACTTCGAGGAGTCGTGTTCATTTTCGTTACATTCAATATTGCCGATTAACATAAAGTGTCACATCCTCCCTTTTAACGGCGTAGAGGGATGAGAGTTAGGGCGTAGCTGAAAGAAAGTTCGAACAAAATGAGATCTATAGCAGGATTTACAAGATAAACCTGAGTCAGATCACATCATCTTGCCGATCGCATGGTATGTTAAAGCGAAATACTGGCTTATTACTAAAATTAAAATTGATAAAAACATGAGCTAGATAACAAAAAATATTTGCTGAATTTCACGCTTACTCTTTAAACCGTCAACTTTTTCAGAGAATCATCGCTGCCATGTGGATACCTTCCAAACTCAATAGACCAGCCCGACTACACAATGCCATTTTGCGCTCTCGCCTACTTGAAGCTTTAGCCCATGCGCCTTTCTATAAGTTAGTGTTGTTTCGTTCCCCCGCCGGTTACGGTAAAACCACTATGGCTGCACAATGGTTGAACAATCATTCAAACCTAGGTTGGTTCAACATTGATGAAAGTGACAACGATGCCTTTCGCTTTGCTAACTACTTTCTACAAGCCTTCAATAAAGCAACTAATGACGCTTGTCCAAATACTCAAGCACTGGCAGAGCGTCGTCAATTTGCTAGCTTAACCAGTTTATTTAGCGAACTATTTGCCGAGTTTGGTTTCAACGACACTCAAACCTACCTAGTACTCGATGATTATCATTTAATTACTAACGATGAAATCCACGAAGGGCTGCGCTTTTTCTTAAAACACATGCCCGACAACATTACCCTAGTGGTGACCAGCCGAACTCATCCACCGCTCAACACGGCGAACTTACGAGTACGCGATTTATTAATCGAAGTTGATAATGCTCTGCTGGCGTTTGATAAAGAAGAAACTGAACGCTTCTTCCATAAGCGCATTACGGATAACCGCTATCAAGCCGATATATTAGAAACCATCCGTACTCAAGTTGAAGGTTGGGCATCGGCGTTACAATTGATTGCACTACATGCTCAACAATTTCCCGGCACGTTAGAAAACTCTGCGGTCTCGATTGCCAACTTCAATCAAGACCATATTTGGGACTACCTAGCCGAAGAAGTGTTTGACCAATTAACCCCAGAACTACAAACCTTCTTGTTGCAATGTTCGGTGCTGGATATGTTTAACGCTGAACTGATTACCGAGCTAACCGGCAGAGATGATGCGCTGGCAATGCTGGATTCACTTAACCGCTTTGGGCTGTTTCTTCACCCAATGGAAGGAGCGGATAACTGGTTCCGTTTTCATAATTTGTTTGCTGAGTTTTTACGCCACCAGCGTTACACCCAAATTCCGGGGCAGCGTAGTCAACTGCACTACAACGCCGCCAAAGCCTGGCTTAAACAACAAAATCCACAAGCGGCCCTCACCCACGCGCAAAAAAGTGGCGATGAAACACTCGTCAGCCAAATTTTATCTGATCATGGTTGGAATATGTTCAACCATGGTGAGCTACAAGTAGTGGAATCAGCAATCAACAATTTAAGCGATGATGTGCTGTTTATCTCACCACGTTTGTGTCTATTGCGCGCTTGGTTAGCACAAAGTCAGCACCGCTATAACCAAGTATTCGACTTGATCGTAGAAGCCGAAGAAAAAATGGCTGCGCGTAATATTGATTTGACCGACACACAAATTGGTGAATTCAAAGCGCTTTCAGCTCAAGTTGCCATCAACCAAGATAACCCTGCGCTTGCATTAGAAACCGCCGAGTTTGCCTTGCAACAACTACCCCATTCGAGTTTTCGTAGCCGTATTGTTGCGACCTCTGTCATTGGCGAGGTGTACCATGTGATCGGTGAGCTTGATAAAGCCTTCGAGACAATGCAAAAAACAGAAGTAATGGCGCGAGAAGATGGCGTATTCCACCAAGCGTTATGGGCGATTTTGCAACAAAGTGAAATTCAACTGGCGCGCGGTTATGGTCAAGCAGCATTTGAATTACTAAATAAAGCCGAACAATTGATTAAAGAACAACACCTACATCAGCTGCCTTTGCATGAGTTTATGCTACGCATTAAGGCGCAAATTTTATGGTGTTGGAATCGCTTAGATGAAGCCGAGCAATGTGCTCACCTAGGCTTAGAAACCATGGCACCATTTGAAGATTCTAAATCCTTACATTGCTATTCAATGCTAGCGCGAATCGCTATTTCTCGTGGCGAGCTAGATAAAGCCGCCCGCTATTTAGACACTTGTAATCAGCTAAAAGCCAATAATCGATACCACATAGATTGGCGCGCCAATGCTGATCTATCTAACCTACTTTATTGGCAAGCAACCAGCCATCAGCCAGCCATTGAGCAATGGTTAAATGAATGCGAAGAACCTCGCTCAGCGGTCAATCACTTCCAACAATTACAATGGCGCAACATTGCCCGTGCCGCCTTGTTAGTCGGTGATTTAGAGCGTGCGGAAAATATTCTGACATATCTACAAAATCAAGCCTCAAAATTAAAACTGGTTGCCGATAAAAACCGTAACCTAGTACTCGAAGCAGTACTTGCAGAGAAACAAAACCAGCCACAACAAGCGCAGCAATGTATTCACGAAGCGTTATCACTCACCAATAGCACCGGCATGATAGGTAACTTCTTATGCAATGCTGAGACGGTATCACCACTGATTAAATCATTAGTGAACGAGAAGAAACTTGCCGAACTCGAACTACACCGAGCGCAAAACTTGCTGCAATTAATGACCAATAAAGAACGGGTCCGCGCCGTACATTTTGATGAAGAATTTGTACAAAAACTGCTAACGCTGCCAGACTTACCAGAGCTTATTCGCACTAGCCCACTGACTCAACGTGAATGGCAAGTGTTAGGCTTAATTTATGCAGGGTTAAGTAACGATCAAATCGCTGCCGAGTTTGATGTTGCGCCGACAACGATCAAAACGCACATTCGTAATCTCTACCAAAAAATGGGATTAGATAACCGACAGCATGCGATTAAAACTGCTGAGCACTTAATTCAATTAATGGGGTTTACGGCCCGTTAATAAACGCTATCTCGTGCTATAAAGAAGCAAAGCCACCTGATTAAGGATGATCTTATGGCCACGTTTTTGCCCAATAAACCGCATCACAATAAACCTAAACCCACGTTCACTCTCAGCCGGAGTGAACGTTATTTATTCCTATTACTAACAGCACTTCTCACCCTTGGAGTAGTCTGGAAGATCAATGATAGCGCCACACAACGCAAAGCCATCACCCCACTCAAACAGCACCAATACTTATTTAATCAAGCCTGTCAACAAGCACTGAATAACGGTGCAGATCGCAATGTCTCCTATTGCACCACCGCGCAACATTACGACTATGTTTTGAGGTTAGCGTTAAAAGACAACCATATAGATTTAAGTGAAGCGGTTGAGTTGGAAGGTTATTTTCAGAGGCAGTATCGGGAGTTTAGTAATAACTGAAGTTTGGTTTTTTGAACCACATATTTGTTTATTTTCTACCTTCATCCCACTTTTTTTGCTTTGCGACCTACCGAAATAACGAATTCTCAACCACACTAGATGTGTCAGTTTAGAGAAAACACTAAAACACTGACGAAACACAAGCTCAACTAAGACTTTTGCACACCTTTATAACCTTAGTTGCTCTGCTTGTTACAAACTCTTGGCTTTAGTTGCAGACCTCCCCACCTTTGCAGCTAAAGCCAATTTTTGATCATGAGTCACGAGGGATCCCGATGACCAATACACTTTCTAAAACACTACACCATAATCATTCCGTTTCTATTCTCAGCAGCTTTACCAAGCACAGTTCTATCAAAAAAGCCTTATTCGGCGTTGTCTGCTTATTTAGCGCAGGCACTTATGCGCAAACCCCTGCTATTTATTCCAGCGACAGCATTCACCATCCAGTTTGGGCTGAACATGGCATGGTGGCGAGCCAAGAAGAACTGGCTTCAAAAATCGGTGTTGAGATCCTAAAACAAGGCGGTAATGCGGTGGATGCTGGTGTCGCGGTCGGTTTTGCTTTAGCCGTCACACTACCTCGCGCGGGCAACATTGGCGGTGGTGGTTTTATGATGATTTACGATGCCAAAAAGAAACGCACCTTTGCGCTAGATTATCGTGAAATGGCGCCCTCAAAAGCGTACAAAGATATGTACCTTGATGAAAGTGGCAATGCGATTGAAGAACTGTCGCGCTTTCATGGTTTAGCGGTTGGTGTACCGGGTACGGTTGCGGGTCTGATTACTGCACTCGAAAACTACGGCAGCATGGACTTAAAAACCGTAATGGCTCCAGCAATCAAATTAGCAGAGCAAGGCATTATCGTTACCCCTGATTTATATACCTCGCTACAAAGTGCCAAAGATCGTCTACAAAAATGGGATAGTAGTAAACCTGTATTCTTTAAAGATGGCGGTCAATCCGACTACCAAATTGGCGATAAACTGATTCAAAACGATCTCGCTAATTCCCTTAAAATGATCGCTAAAAATGGCCGTGATGGTTTTTATAAAGGCAAAACCGCCAAAGCAATTGCCGACTCCGTGACTGCGGCAGGCGGCTTAATGACAGTTGAAGATTTGGCGAGTTATAAAGCGGTGATACGTGAACCGGTAATGGGAAGTTATCGAGGTTACAGTATTGCCTCTATGCCGCCGCCATCATCGGGTGGGATTCATATTATTCAAATCTTAAATATTTTGGAAAACTATCGCATCGGCGAAATGGGTCATAACACCGCCGAGACCATCCATGTGATGGCTGAAGCAATGAAACTCGCTTATGCAGATCGAGCAGAATATTTGGGCGATCCTGATTTTGTAAAAGTACCCATGAAAGGCTTAACCAACAAAGACTACGCCCATAGTTTGCAGCAGCAGATCTCACAAGACAAAGCACGCCCAGCCAAAGAGATTAAACATGGTCAGCCGATGCCTTATGAAAGTGACCAAACGACTCACTTCTCTGTCATGGATAAAGATGGCAACGTAATTTCTAACACCTACACCTTAAACTTCTCTTACGGTACGGGTATGGTCGCCAATGGCACTGGCATTTTACTCAATAACGAGATGGATGACTTTTCTGCCAAGCCCGGCGTACCGAATGGTTATGGTTTGATTGGCGGTGAAGCGAATGCGGTCGAAGGCGGTAAACATCCACTTTCTTCCATGAGCCCGACATTGGTATTTAAAAACGGTAAGCCTATCCTAGCAACCGGTAGCCCCGGTGGTAGCCGCATTATTACGACTACCCTACAAATAATCATGAATGTGATCGACCATAGTATGAATATCGCTGAAGCGACTCATGCAGTGCGTGTTCACCATCAATGGTTGCCTGATGAATTACGTATTGAGAAAGGTTTGAATCAAGACACTATCAAACTACTGCAAGCGAAAGGACAAAGCGTCGTCGAAAAAAGTGCAATGGGTAGCACTCAATCGATTATGCATACAGATAAAGGATTCTTTGGATCGTCGGACCCAAGAACGCCAAGCGCATTAACTACAGGATATTAAAGAATATTATTTGATACTTTAGCTATATTTACGGCTCTAAAATGAGCTTATCTTGAATAAAATCTAGGAACAGTGAAATTCGTGACGCTAGCGCACTTTGCTTGTAGTACACCGCTTGAATCGATTCCCTTCGGTTTGGGTGGTGTATTGCATTAGGTAACACTTCGACTAACGAACCATCGTTTAATTCACGGTGAATCATGTAATACGATAAAGCGGTAATCCCCATCCCATTCATACATAGCTGTTTAATGATTTCCCCACTACTCGCATGAAGCTCAAACGTTAGAGGATTCTGTGCATGTTTAAAGTGCCAGTTATTAAGGTGAGATGCCTGAGAAAAACCGAGCAGGGTATGTTCTGATAATTGTTGAACTTCCGTAGGCGTGCCGTTCACTTGCAAATAATCAGGGCTTGCGACGACGACTAATGGGCTCTGACCTAAAGCTCGCGCGTGCAATGTGGAATCTTTTAAATCCCCAATACGAATTGCCACATCAACCTTGTTATCTAATAAATCCACAACCCTATCATTGGTGGTGAGTTCCAATTCCACTTTAGGATACAGTTTCCTAAATTCAGGTAAGAGCGGTACCAATTGATGGCTAATAAATGCAAATGCAGCATCAATTCTTAGCTTACCTACCGGCTCTTTCTGATGGGAAAGTAAATGTTGCTGACCAAGATCAAGCGTATTTAAGGCTTGTTGAGCGTAGCCCTTAAACACCGCCCCTTCTTCGGTCATCACTAGCTTTCGAGTGGTTCGGTTAAATAATGTCGTTTCTAATTGCTTTTCTAACCGTGAGATCGCTCTTGATAAGGTAGCAATCTGAATTCCTTCTTTCACTGAAGCTTTCGAAAAGCTCTCACTTTCCGCTACCGCTAAAAAAGCCATTAAATCTTCGGTTTTAATCATTCACACTCTCTCACCTCAAGTCAGTTATCGAGATCATAGCTTTCTTTGCATATTAATCAAAAGTAATTTGTATTTTTTGATATTAATGAAAATATTATCCTCTGATACCATGCCTGCAATCAATAAGAAAACAAATATTAGGATATCCCATGACAAACTCTCTTTTTACGCCAATCCAATTCGGTGATTTAATCTTAAACAACCGTATCGTCATGCCACCAATGACTCGATCTCGTGCTAAAGATGGTTGCGCTAATGCCATGATGGCGGAATATTACGCACAACGTGCAGAAGCTGGTCTTATCATTTCTGAAGGCACACAAATCTCTCAACTAGGTCAAGGTTATGCTTGGACTCCGGGTATTTATAGCCCAGAGCAAGTTCAAGGCTGGAAGCTAGTAACTTATGCAGTACATGAAAAAGGCGGCAAAGTTTTTGCTCAACTTTGGCACGTAGGCCGTGTAACTCACCCAAGCAATACTGGTGGTTTACAGCCTATTTCCTCAAGCGAACAAGCGGCAAAAGGCGTAAAAGTGTTCATTGATGAAGAAGACCAACCTAACTTTGTTGATACGGTATTACCAAGAGCCATGACTCACGAAGATATCGAACATGTGAAAGCAGAATTCCACCAAGCAGCCTTAAATGCCCTAGAAGCTGGTTTTGATGGTGTTGAATTACACGCGGCGAATGGCTACTTAGTGAATCAATTTATCGATTCTGAAGCGAACCTTCGTGATGATGAATACGGCGGCAACACTGAAAACCGTCTGCGTTTCCTAGGAGAAGTGGTGGATCAATTGGTAGCTGTTGTGGGTAAAGAGCGCGTCGGTGTTCGCCTTGCCCCATTCACTTGCTTAAATGGCACTGTCGACTCTGATCCTGAAACCACTTATGTAGAAGCGGCGAAATTACTGAACAGTAAAGGCATTGGCTACATTCACATTGCAGAAGTAGATTGGGATGACGCGCCAGATACGCCAGTATCATTCAAACAAAACCTACGTCAGGCTTTTGATCAAACCATCATTCTGGCAGGAAAATATAACCCAGAAAAAGCCCAGCAAGCGTTAGAGCAAGGTTTTGCCGATATGGTTGCGTTTGGTCGTCCATTTGTCGCTAACCCAGACTTGGTGACTCGCATTAAAAACCAATATCCATTAGCCGAGCATAATCCAGATACTTTGTTTGGCGGTGCTGAGCAAGGGTTAACGGATTACGCGACTTATTCTGAAGTCTAACTGAAATAAAAAACAAACGCCGCAGGCTTCCAAAAAGGAGTTACCTGCGGCGTTTGCTAGTAAACGACTATTCTATATATCAATGTTTATAAACACATCTCATCAACATACTGCTTTATCGACTTTTGCCCTTTTTCTGTCACTTTCAATTCTTTATATAATTTATCAAGCGGATAATCAGACAAGGCGACTAAACGAGCGAGTACCCAAGTTTGAGTATGGTCTTGATCTAAGCCTTTTCGCGTTGCTTCATTCCACGCATCGTTGAGGGTGCTATCGGAAGTTGAAATTTGCCTAATAAGATCGGGGCTGTAATTCCACAACAAACGTTGCAGCGCATATTGAGGTGAAGATTTATCTAACTTAATTGCCCGATCAGGTACAGGTGGCTTGTCCTCCCAGCAACGATAACTAGCTTTGGGCGGTTCAGGCTTAACTGGCTCGACCCTTGGGTTAATTAATTCACCTTGGTCGTTGTAGTCATTAATGGAATAGACATGGGTAATATCTTTTCGCCAATAGGTTTTATTGACTTTATCCCAAGGGATTGGAAACAGAGGATAGCCTAGATCATTGGCTTGTTTTTGACGATTAACAAATACATCATATACAGCACTTTTTTTATAAGTATCAACGCCAAAACCTTCATAATCCTTTTGCATAGTTTTGAACGGTTCAAGTTCCCCTACGTAGATATAATCTAAGCACCCCGACAACCACACTTTAACATGACCATTGGGTAACATCCCCAATGAAAAATTATTGATATAGCAAGGAATATCACTTCCTGCATATTGATAAGATTTTTTTTTCAACATCAAAGCTTTAATCTTGTCTGATAAATCAAACTTGGTGACATAAAATTTTAAATCGTGCATTGACGTCCAGTACACATAAATCGAATCCGGCAAATGATTGGTTCCACCTATTTGGGCAGGAGCGACGCCAGCACCTGGATTTAAAGCAATTCCAAAACCGTCATAATTCGGAAACCATTGTTGAATGTTTTTTAAGTTATTAAAATTAGACAGTTGAGAGTAACTAAATAAAACGCTTGTCCAATCTTCTTGTTCATTGATGCCATAAGCTTGACTCACCTCTACATTATAAAAACTAGGTGTCGTCACCCCGATACTCCATTTAGGCTTGTCTTTGGGTACTTCCGGCACCTTACTGAACGCGCCACACGGTAACGAGACTAGCGTCAGTAACAGTAACGATCGTTTACACTGTCGGATCATATTGTTCACGGTCAAACGCTCCTTGTGCGTTAGTATTCGGGTGGTTGGCAATGCCATCATCCGATGAATGATGAATTAAGCTATAACGCATAAAAGCATCTAAAAATTTGCTCGAAGACAAGTAAGTCGTTAGCTCACCAATGTTGCCTTGTTTGCTCATTTGCAGTATAGAGTCACACAGCTTACCAAAGATCATGCTAGGGTTGTTTTGAGTGCAACTAATTAACTCAGGTACTTTGTACTTATGCTGCTTTGGATCTACCCATACGGAAATAGATGAACCTGCTTGATATTCCGTCAAAGGCACTTGCATTGATTCAGCCAGACCGTACATTACCCGTAAGTACAAACGCGATAAATCGCCTTGCACAAGTCGTTGTAAATACAGCTCTCCAATCATTTGCTGTTGGTCGTTTTTTCCTCTGCGCGGCCCTTTTTCTATCGAAATAAAATAATCATCACGATTCCAACCTTGCACCACTTCTTGTTCCAATGATGTTTGCAACTCTTGCTCTATTCGTTGTTTGACATTATTAACGTCAAACCGAGGACAATCACGAACAATACGTTTAATACGCTTACGCTCAACAAGCGGTAACAGGTATTCCGTTTGATCAAATGCATATTGCGAATAATAGCCGCCCCCCACATCGGAGTGCGCACCATACACCATGATTTCATGGAAGTTATCAGCGGGATTTAGCTTATTGCTACTAAAGTTATAACGATACTCGGTTTTTGGGGAAGCGGTTAAATGCACCGCATGGCGTACTCGCTGTGGATCCAGCCATAAACGAACATCACCGTTATCCTGGTTATGCGGGGTAAAATCTAGAGAGCTAAAATCGGCAATCGCTGCCACAGTATCAAACAATCCCACAAAGGTGGCTTCACAATGCTCATTACTGCTCCAATCAAAGCCCGCTTGCAACGCTAACTTAGTTTGTTGGCACGCTTCAACAAACTTAGGCACAAATTCGCCTTGCTCACCATCGAGTGCCACATTAATAAAATGACGAGCAGCAGCGGCTCCGCGACTAAAGCCAAATACATCCAATTCAACTTTATTAATCCCATCAATAGGGGTCGATATTAGATTTCTCATTGTAGTGGCAACTGAATCAAAATGATCATTTAAGTTTTGAATGCTTGTTGTGACTTTGGCTTCTACACCATATTCACCTAACCCTAATGCTTGGCCTTTTAGTGATTCATCCGCTTTAGCAATATCGGTGCTATTACCTGTGCCAATACCAGTGATGTATTCCGGATGATAAAACACTGTCTGATCTTGGTTAAATTTATCTGTAATATAGCGTTCGTACAACTTTTGAATATTGGTCAATTCATTGGCGGCACTGCTTGCCACTTTTTCATCATCCTCCCAGAACCAATAGAAATCGTCTTGATTTGGGTATTGATAGGTCTCCGCTTGCCAATCTCTTACTGGCTTGTTGCCTTCTAAATTCTTTCGAGATTTCCAGTGCAGATAATACTTTTCTAACTGTTGCTTACCCCATTGTGCGCTGTAGGTGTTATTGGCAGTACCATCAAAAAACAAGCCAAAACGCAGGGTAATATAATTAAACCCTTGCACGCACAACACATGGCATTTATCAGTAACAAGCTGACCGGTTAGTTTACTTTGGGCTTGGTGGCGTTTGGGGAGATCTTGAGCTTGTTCGCCGATTAATAAGTCTCCGGCAGTCACATTGATACGAGCTCGCTCTCCATTATTATGACCTAGCGGCTTTTGTGTGATCCATTCATCTACTGGGTTGCTTTCTGACTCGTTGATTAACGGTCTACGTTGCTGTGATTGTTTTAACCACCCTATCGGATCGAGTTCTAACGTCACAAAGCCTGAAGGAAGACCGCTTACAACAGTAGGAGCATGGTTTAAAAGAATCGGATGACGAACACCTTCTGCATCAATTAACTCACCTTTTACATTATCAAAAGGTTGATTGTGCTCATCGACTACCATTAACTCAATCCAGTGAGTTCGGTTTTCACACACTGTGCAATGTGGACTTAACCCTAGCATTCCCATAATGCGGTTTCCTTTTCTAGCTGTTGTAGTTGCTGTACGTCTTCATGAGTCAGTAATAATGCTTGTGCCAGCGAGGCGTAATCGGTTTGTGTTTGTTGAGAGAATTTAACCAGCGCAAAACTTTCGGCTTGTTCGAAATCGTTGCCATGCTCTAAGGCTTGCTGCAATGCTTGTTGAATAAAGATGAGTGGCGAAGCCAGCTGGCACATTTGATCGGGTAGTTTTTCCCATAAGCGACGTTCAATCACCTTTGCATGATGCGCAACTTGATAAGTTGGAGCGAGGTGGTAAGGTTCCATTTTCCACCATGGTTGGTTTTGCAATTGATATTCAAGCTGGCTCGTGTTGCGGTATATCTTCAATTCATCATCTTGTATTAACACCAACTGTTGTGCATTGCCTAGCCAAGCGTTGATTTCACTTTGTGTGAAGGTAGGTAAAACAGCGGCTAATACGTTTTTATCGTAATAACGAAATAAGACTTCCTCTCCATCCATTGCCACAAATAGCAAACTTCTTAAATGCACTACGACATCCCAAATGGGCGCATTACTGACGATTACCATGCCTTGTGAAAACGTGGAGGGTTCAACATTGTTGAATGAATCTTGTATCGGAATGAGCCAAGGAGATAGAGGCATAACCTCTTTAAAAGATTCACCATGAAACAAAGGCAGCGCATCGTTAAAACCAATTTGCTGATTTTGTTTTATCGCTTGCTGATGAAGCTCGTCAGTCGCTAACCAATAGGCATTAGCTTGCTGACAGAACCATGATTTGAGCATGGTGAAACCCTTTTATTAAAGTATTGAAACAATGAGCAAATTTTTTACTGCGCTTAAATTAACGAGCAATCTCAATGAGGCGTTTCATACTAATAAATTCAATGAATTAATTTAAATAAAAACTAATTAAATATGCATATATCAGAGCGTTAACTTTTATTTTTTAGACACATATATAATCTAGCCATGCAAAAATGCCGCAAATTCTCATCTGCGGCATTTTTTATTATTAACCAATATATGAATAAGTAAGTATTAGGAAGCTATATTAATCGCCCAGTTTCAATGGATTATTCAAAACGGGTAAGTAACGTAATGAGAAAAGACTGGATAGATGACAAGATGTATCACTTCGTACTTGTTGATACTCTTGTTTCGTCAATCTACTTGCGGAAAAATCGGTATCGTCCGGATTTTGCTTAAAAATCTCTTCTATTCTACCAATATTACAGTCTAATGAATTTAAATAATCTAACCTTGTTTCATCTTCTAAACTTCCAGTTCCAGCACCATCTTGAACAAAAACAATTAAGCCAATATCAGATAACTGTTGTGTCCACTCAGCCATTTCATCTGGAGTAATAGTGCCGGACATATACAAACTAATCATCACTGGGTGTTGATAAAATTTGAGTTGTTGGGCAAGCATCCGGTTGACCTGAGATCTCTGCTGTTTAGTCGAAAAATCATAATCGCTCAACTCTAGAGGGAAGTAAACTCCTTCAATATGTTTATCATGTTGATTTAACCATGGTTTCCAATTTTGATATTCTTGTTTCATGGTTAAAAAGTATTGATCAAGATAACGAGCTTGTTGATTTATATCACTATGGATAGCTTTAAAATAATTAGGATCTGAATACAAGCCAAACCATAAGGTAAGGTCATTTCCCAGAAGAACTTCGAACCGTTCAGCTAACCAACCAGTATTACCACCAAATTGTTCATCACCATACCGACTCCATTGAGTAATAACTCGGGTAATATTCTCTGTTGGCAATTGAGCAGAAAACCGCTGCCATTCTTGATCTGAAACGGATAAATCTCTATTTAAAGGTTGATAAAAAATGCCAACCTCTGTGCTTTTGCATCCTGTCAGAAGTAAGATGAAAATCGTAATAAAATAGAATCGTCGGAATCTGAAACATTGTCGCTGTCGAGTACATGTTGCCATTCTAAACCTACCTCTGAATTAACTTTAAACCCATCATAATGAGTTTTATACCATTCCCACGACCAGCTTAAACCAATACCTGCGAGTAAATCGGTCTGATTGTAATCTTCCAACTCGCTACTACTCCATTGAGTAAAAGCATAAGGGGTTATACGCTGTAAATTATTATCAAATGTTTTGAATGTTTCACCTGCTTCATAACGCCCATATAAAGAGTATTTGTCATTTGAAGTTAAGTATACTAAAGCATCCAGATATAAATTTTGATAAAACCAATGCGACCGATTATCTTTCCAACCTTTGCTCCAATTATCATTGGAAAAGATATCAGAGCTTACTCTTAAGTAAGGTCTTGTATAATCATTTCCATTTATTGATTGCTTTATACCAAGCTTAAAATAAGTGTTATGGAAAGATAATGGTTGAACTTGGTAGGCAAGGTCAGCTTCTGCACCGAAATCATCCGGACTATCTGTTAATCCACTTTGCAAGCTCGATATACTTATCGCACTTCGAGGAACCCAAGGGTCTTCAAAAGTATATAACCCTTCTTCATATAAAAAGAAATTTCCGTCTGTAGATGAAAAACCAGGAACCGTTTGAACACGACTCTCACCTATCCAACCTGCTACAGTAAATTTCCACCCCAAATCAATATCTCTATGAGCTTGTTGTAAATATTTCAATAGAGTTTGTTTTTGTTCAGTCATTGATCTTGCAGAGTAGACTTCATCAATAGCCGTCTCATACAATAATTTAGCTTTAACTTCATTGCCATTAAGACCAGATACTCTTGCATATTCAGAAAGTAGTATAGGATCAGAGTGATATTTCGAATATGTATACGCATGAGAAAGTAACGTTTCTGCTTGCTCTGTATTCTTATTAAGTAGAACGTAACCTAATTCACTACTGGAATCTCCTGTTCTATCTGTCACTAATACTTCATTAACCAAAGCATTTAACTTTTCTGTTTGCCCTGATTCTTGATAATGAAGCCCTATTTTCCTGACAATATCCGAGGAATGAGAAACTGAGAAGCCTTTCTCTAATCGCTGATATGCAAGTTCTTTGTTATCTAAATTATCGGCAATTTTAAAGCCTAGTAACCACCATTGGTCATTTTGTTTATTAAAATTTGTTTTTCTCCATAAAGAATCAGCCTGTTGCGTATACTCCATTTCATTTAATGTTGTAATATAAAGGTAACGGCTGTAATTATCTAAATTACTCAACTCAACATCTGACCAATATTGGTAGCTTTTGGAATACTGTGAGGCAATTGCATACCATTTAGCGATAATAATACGCTCCGCTTCACTAGAAGAAGGCGTTAAAGTTTCAACATAGAGATCGGCTGCAGCACGTGTATCTTGAGCCGAAATACAATAAGCTTCTGCTTGTTTTTTATAATCGTGGCGTGGTGATATATCTTGGCTCAAGTCATCACATTTTTTTTGGTTTTGCCAACTGGATGCTGGAATTTTACTTTCTAGTCTTAACTTAGTATTTAAAGTCTCTATAATTTGAACTGGAAATAAAGATACATCTTCATTAGCCAAAATTGCCACTCGTTGCACTAAATTATGACTAGTTAGAAATTCTGAAGATGAATATGAAAAAGATTCATTTAACATTTCAGCAGTTTCAATTTTTCTATTTGGTAAATTCAATCGAGTATAAGTAGCAAAATCCACATCAGAAAGAACATGTTCTTTTTGATATAAAGTAAACATCAAATCGCTAGAACGCAGGTAATCTCCTAAGTGGGAATAAGCATAAGCTAACGTTCGAGTATGGCGAGATAATAATCTATTGTTATCCAGTAACTCCGTAATTTCTAACCATTTTTGTGTGTTTGAGTAGTAAGAAATCAAAATATCTCGGCGTTTATTCTCATATAAAGGCGTTTGAAATTTAGTACTTCTTAATTCAGAGTAAGCTTGTAATTGTTCTGCGACGGTAAGCCATGTATAGGGTGTATTTTTAGGAGAACAGTGAGAAAAATTAATTTTAGCTTCTTTTATTAAATTGGATAAAGTCAAGTCAATCACTTTATTGAGGCAACTATCAATATTAGGTCCCTCTACTTCAAAATGGTTCAATTGGGTTGAACTGAGAGAATTGAGATAATCTCTTTGATTTTTCATCTCAGCTGTCAAAATGTTTGATTTATATAACCTATTAAGTTCACTTCTTGCTTCACTGAGTCGGCTGGCGTCTAATAGAGACGCAATGTAGCTTGCATAAATCTTTTGTTTCCCTTGTTTAGAGGGAATGTCTTTCACTATCACAAGCGCTTCTTGATCTTGCTCTAATGATAAGTATAGTGAAGCAAGGTATTCTAAGTCTTTATCATTTTCTTGATTATTTTTCTTAATATTTTTTAAGATGCTCAATGCCTCTGGGTATTTATTACTACCAGATAAAGCATAAGCTTCATAACGTTGCGCACCTAAATTCTTATATTTTGTTTGCTGATTTAAAGCCCAGTTTAAAGCAGATTGACGGCCTCTTACTTTTTCAATTTGATATAAGTGATTTTCATACCATGTTTGTGATTGAGTCTTCGATAATCCACTTGTCATTACATCGACTTCATGAGGCGTATATAACTTCCCTGACTTTGATTCCTTAATTCTAATTTCAAGTAAAAGGTTTCCACTATCTGGTTGCGGCAAACGCTCAACTAAAGCAATTAACTCTGAATCAGGTCTCCCTGCCAACAGACTCAATGTATAGGTGTACTTAATATAAGGTGCATGATTTGGGACAATAACTAAGGCTCGTTGCATTTCCTCTAGAGCTTCATTGTATTGTTTATCATTTTCATCTCGAAAGGCTTTATCAACATAAGGATAAGTACGAAAATGCTGGGAGTCTGTTAACCCTAAATAAATATCATCACTTGAAGAAAAAGCTTCAAAGCTTATGCACACAAAATACAATGTTATTAAGATCTTAGATAAAGATTTCATTGTTTTCCTTACTAAAAACTTCAATCAAACCTTTCATACTCTTTTGCTGTTCTTTTTGTAAGCTCAAAGCACGATCAACTTGTTGCTTCGTTATATATTGATGCTCAATTAAAAACTCACCAAAAGAAAGTGTTGACTCATTTTCAAAAGCTAATATCGCTTGATTTAATACTGCAGGTTCAATCAAGCGTTCAGATAGCAAACATCGACCTAATTGACTTTGTGAAGATAAGTAAATATCCATTATCCACTGAGTTTGATTATCTTTTATTTTTCCGTCACATAATGCTTGCTTAAGTAAATCATCTGGATTATCCGATTCTAAATTTAAATACCAATACCGTATTCCTACTGTAACCGCACCATTAGTTGTAATAACCCATTTAATAGGCCTTTTTAACCTTCTTTCTATAGCAGCCAGCCCCACAGGACTCAGGGGTGATTCTTTTCCTAAAACCAAAGTATCCCCTTCCAGTCGTAACGGAATAACAGAATATTTTAATGCTAATTTTTTTGGGAAAATTTCGATAAGAGAATGGTCTAATGTATATGGATTACAAGCCTCGTACATTGCTTCATTTTGTATTGCAATTGCACGGCTTAATGCATCATTTGACACTAATTTATTAGAAACTAAGTAACTTCCAATTAGCTGATTGGATGGACAGTTCAACAATGCCTCTTCTAATTCTTCAACCATAATATGGCCTGAATCAATTAATATTTGACCAATAGGTGTTTTTCTTGACTCTATTGATACTGAAGGGAAATCATGCGTTGTTTTGTCCCATGCGACTCTCCTAGGATCTCCTTGTTCAATAACCTGCCTTATCGCTCGCACATTGGCGGAAAAGTTAATAATTGTCCCCCAAAATAAACGTAACAAGGAGAGAGCTCCTTCCAAATAACCATAATATTGGCTAACAAAATAAAATCGTTGAAACAGCCGGTTTAAGAGTAAAAAAGTATTCACAACTAATAATGTTTTAGCCATTGCACCTTCAGAGATAATAGATAGAAAGTGGTAACTATTATCAAACAAAGAGTATAACCCTAACCCCAACATTTGAACTAAAAGTAACATTGCAATAAAGCCAACCGTATTATTTATAACACCTCGCCTATCTCTCCATAAAAAATAATTAATTTTCCAATCTTTTGTCCATTTATGATTTTTAAAGCCTTGGAATACAATCCCAATTATCCAACGACTTTTTTGCCTTACTGCTGTTGAATATGTAGTAGGAAAATACTCTCGAACACAAACCACACTTCCTTCGCGCATTGACACACCAAATGACTCCTCTTTTAAAGTCACCTGATCTTTGCCTATAACCGGAAAGCGTACAAAAACTTCATTCATTCCCCATTGCTTCAAACGAAAGCCTATATCGTAATCTTCCGTTAGTGATTGAACGTCAAAAGGTAAACCATCACCTTCGATTAAAAGCTTAAGTATTGCTTTACGACTAAAACAAGTACCAACACCAGCACTCGGCACTTGACCTGCAATAGCTTCACGTACGACAACATCTTTGCCATGTAGCTCAGCAAATTCATCAGCATAATGCCCCGGTGTCATTTGATACCACTTTCTTGTATATGGATAAACAGGTAATTGAATGAGATCTTTATTAGGTAATAGATAATTAAATAAGCGTAATTCCATGGAAGATAAGATATCTTCAGAGTCGTGCAAAATAAAGCCTGCGAATTCAACTTTTGCTTTTTTTTCAAATTCAATAATTGAACTAATCACATTATTTAAACAATCGGCTTTACTAGTTGGTCCTGGACGAGCACAAACAACTTTATGTACATTTGGGAATTTATCACAAACCTTATCTACATCTTGTTGTGTTTCAGGATCATTAGGATAAGTACCAACAAAAACTTGGTAGTTTTCATAATCTAGACGAGAGGCCGCCAATTCAGCCATTTTATCGATTACACCATGTTCTTGCCATGCAGGAACCATAATAGCTAAAGGTTGTTCTCTTTTTTCGTATAGTTCCGTAGCTTGTTTTCTTGAATATCGACGGTAAACGGTACTTCTGCGCCAAAATCGACGTAACCAATAATACATATCGATAAATAGGTCATCTATACCGCAAAGGCATAGAATAACCATCACTACGATTAAAATAAATTTCAGACCATATAAATAGCTGATGAAAGCATCAAAAATTGTCATAAAACACTCGTTTAATTTTATTTAAAATTATTTTAGATGCGTCCCCATTTCCATATGGATTAATTACATCGTTAGTCTTACCCAATTCCAGTAGTGATAACGCAGATTCAACAATTCTACTTTCATCTGTTGCACCTGATAAAAGAGATAGACCTAGGTGCAATGCTTCTGGTCTTTCCGTAGTTTCTCTTAACACTACTACTCTCGTACCAAAAGTTGGAGCCTCTTCTTGTATACCTCCAGAATCTGTCAATATAAGCGGTGCACTAAGTAATACTTGTTGTAATTCCACATAATCTAAAGGATCAACTACATCGACAAAATTACAGTCAGCAAGGTTGTCAATAACGGCCTGTTTAACTTTTGGGTTTGGGTGAGATGCAAATAAAAATTTCAAATCTGGTTTATGTTGTGCAAGATTTTTCAATGCCTTACAGATGGTTGGTATTGATTCCCAATTTTCTCGACGATGAGCAGTAACGAGTACTGTATTTCCTAGCTCTTGACTTAACACTCCACTCTCTATTAAGTACTTTTGAGCATCAATGGCTGTATTTCCAGTAACCAAAATTGCGGATTCATCAATACCTTCTTTTAATAAAGCTAATTTAGCGGACTCAGTAGGTGCAAAGTGTAAGTTCGCAATTTTTCCAACTAATGTGCGGTTAGACTCTTCAGGGAAAGGATGTTGTAAATTGCCAGAGCGCAACCCTGCTTCTACATGACCAATAATTGGAATATGATTATAAAAAGCAGCCATTGCTCCAGCAAGTGTAGAAGAAGTATCGCCATGCACTAAAACACATTGGTATTTTTTCGTATGTAATATATTTTCTACACTTTTCATTAAACCGCCAAGTAAATCAGTTAAACTTGAACCCTTTGGCCGATCTAACATATAAGTTGGTTTAATTGAAAAAACGTGAAATGTTTGTTCTGCTAACGAATCATGTTGACCAGTATGACACCAATCTACATTCATATCCTGCTCTTGAAATGCCTTATAAACAGGTGCCATTTTTATTATTTCAGGTCGCGTACCTGTTACAATTAACACATTTGATTCATTACATTTCCCTACCAACAAATGACAAAATTAAAACATCAACAATAAAAACAAAGAGTCAGACTCAAATTTCCAGGCATTATAATGTAACAATACCACGAATTGGTGACCGTAATCACACTTGTAATAAGTTTTATGTATCAATAAAGAGAAATCATCACAAATATTAATAAGCATCAATATGCCATCGTTTTTCGTAGATTTTACACTTACAAAAAATGCCGCAGACTCTCATCTGCGGCATTCATTTTCAGTTTGAATTTTTAATTCGAGGTGCGTTGTTACTACCCTTTCACACCACCCGCGGTTAAACCACCGACTAGGAACTTCTGAGCCAGCAAGAACACAATCGTAATAGGTAATGCAGATAACACAGCGGCTGCGGCAAAGTCACCCCACAGGTAGTTCTGAGGATACAAGTACTGTTGCATGCCCACTGCGAGGGTGTATGAATCAACATCTCGTAGTAGTAATGACGCTACCGGCACTTCGGTCACGGCTGCGATGAATGACAAGATAAATACTACCGCAAGAATTGGCACTGATAATGGCAGCAATACTAAGCGGAATGCCTGCCAAGGAGTTGCACCATCAAGCGCAGCCGCTTCTTCTAACGAATTATCAATCGACTCAAAGTAGCCTTTGATTGTCCATACGTGCAGTGCAATACCGCCCATATAGGCAAACACCACACCACCGTGGGTATTCAAGCCTAAGAATGGAACATAAGTACCTAGGCGATCGAACAGTGCATATAACGCGACAAGTGCTAGTACTGCTGGGAACATTTGGAAAATCAGCATAGAGCGCAAGATGACTGTTTTACCTTTAAACTTCATGCGAGCAAAGGCATACGCACAAGTCGTTGAAAGCACTACAATCCCAATCGCTGTTAAGCCGGCGACTTTCACTGAGTTCCAAAGCCATAACAATACTGGGAATGGTGGCTTAGTTACCGTGCCATCGGCGTGTACCACATCAAAGCCTAGTGCCAGTTTCCAGTGTTCTAACGATGGATTACGGGGGATCAAATCCCCAGCTGCGTAGTTACCTTCACGGAAGGAAATCGCAATCACCATCAAAAGTGGGAACATCATCAAAGCTAAGAAGATCCACATTCCAATATGCGTTGCCCAAACACGGTATTTCAAAGATTTAGGTTGAACCATAGCCATGTTGAATCTCCTTATTCTGTTTCTAATTTAGTGAACTTCATATTCAGTAGCGATAAGCCGCCCACTAATAAGAAGATAAGTGTGGCAATCGCACCCGCTAGGCCAAAGTCTTGACCACCAGCACCTTCAAACGCGATACGGTAGGTATAGCTCACTAATAAATCGGTATGACCGGCAGGAACGCTGGTGCCAATCATATCTGGCGCACCGTTAGTTAATAATTGAATCAGTACGAAGTTATTGAAGTTAAAGGCAAAGCTGGCGATTAATAACGGCACCATAGGTTTCACTAATAACGGCAATGTGATTTTCATAAAGTTATCAATTGGGCCTGCGCCATCCATTGCTGATGCTTCATATAAATCATCTGGAATCGCTTTTAACATCCCCATCGCTAGAATCATCATGTATGGGTAGCCTAGCCAAGTATTAACAATAATGATCATGGTTTTGGCAAGGAACGGGTCGGTAAACCAAGCTGGGCTCAAGCCAAACAAGCCTTGTAATAATTGGTTGATCTCACCAAAGCTTTGGTTAAATAAGCCTTTGAATATCAATATAGAAATAAACGCTGGTACGGCATAAGGTAGAATCAATAGCACACGGTACATCCCGCGGCCTTTCAACGCTTCCCAAGAAACGATTTGCGCTAAAATCACGCCCATTGCCAAAGTCAGAACCACGGTTGCTGCTGCGAATACTACTGTCCAAACAAAGATTTTAAAGAATGGCCCTTGAATACCTGGGTCACTGAAAATACGGGTGAAGTTGTCAAAGCCGATATTAACGATAAAGCCCGGTGTGATGTAGTCACCAATAAACTGACCATCTGCATCAACCGGTTGGTAATAACCAATTTCATAGTTTGGCTTCAACACTTGTTCAGTTTGGTTATTGACTAAGGTTTCACCGTCAGCATCTAAGCTATAAAGCGGTTGTACTTGAGCAAATTTACGCAAGCCCGACATCACTAACGCTTCACCGTCCGGTGTTTTTACTTCAAGTTGATTTAACACATTACGGTTTTGGATCACCGTTTTTAATGGTGCTTTTTTACCCGGCAACTCTGTCGTAGGCATTAAATCAAGATGCCCTTCTAGCTGCTCAACAGAGCCATCCGATAAGGAGATAGGCTGAGAAACCAACCACTGATCACCTTGCTGTAGTGCTAATGAGTACACATCATCATGTTGGCGAAGATCAAATTTGTAGCTATCTCCACTTTGGAAACTTTGCTCAAGCAATACGCCTTGAGTTCGTTGGAAGCTAAGCTGATTGGAACCGCTGTAGTTAGTAAATGCCAGTCCAATGGTATAAATTAGCGGAAAAATAATGAATAAGATCATGCCCGCCACGCCAGGGTAGATATAGCGGTGAGCATAAGTTCGCTTACGAGCAAAAATGTATACGCCCATCGAAGCCAATACTAAAGTCAGTAATGCGAAAGCGAACTCACCGCGCGCATACATCAATACAATCGCATAGCCATTCAAAAGGGTAACAGCTGAAAGCACGAGAGTTTTCAACCAAGGAAAAGGACGAGGCTCAGAGTGTGGAGCTAGACTAGATGACATAATATTCGCAGACATATTAAATTCCGTTTCTGTATCGAGTTCACATGCCACATTAGGTTGCATAATAAAACTCGAAAGCTTTTGAAACTGCATAAGTGAAACGCTTTAACGTACACTATTCATGGGCTGAAAATATAAGACCCAAATTAAAGCAGACGGATAACTTACAAAATTGAGGGAGGAGAGATTTCCCTCCCTCACAATCCTCAATTGAGGACAATTTGACCTTATTTGGTCATGCGCTCCGCAACGGTATTTAGCGCTTCTTCTACTGATTGACGACCATTTACCACATTGCCAATCGCTGCTTTCTCTGCATACCAGAAGGCAGACATTTGAGAAATATTTGGCATGATTTCACCCGTTTCCGCATTCGCCATAGTGGCAGCAATGCGTGGGTCTTTCGCCAATTCATCTTGGTAAGATGTTAATGCAACGGCACCTAGTGGCGTATCGTCATTCACCGCTTTCAAGCCATCGCGAGTCAGCATGTAGTTTTCAATAAACTCAACCGCTAAATCTTTGTTTGGTGATGCTGAGCTAATGCCCGCCGTTAAAACACCGACAAATGGTTTTGAAGGATTACCATTAAACATTGGTAGTTTTGCTACACCGTAGTTGATGCCAGCTTTATCAATGTTTGCCCAAGACCAAGGGCCATTGATAGTCATCGCCACTTCGCCTTTGTTAAAGCCAGATTCTGCAATGGTGTAATCTACATCTGGTGAAATAACATCTTGATCAACTAAGCCTTTCACAAAACTCATCGCATTTCGCGCGCCTTTGTTATTTACGCCGACATCTTTTGGATTGTACGCGCCATTTTCAAACTTAAATGCGTAACCGCCATCAGAGGCTAGAACTGGCCAAGTAAAGAAAGGTTCAGATAAGTTCCACATGATCGCTTTTTTGCCATCTTTTTGCAGCTGCTTATCTAGTGCAGCAATATCTTCCCAATTCTTTGGCGGAGTCTTAACAAGGTCTTTGTTATAAATAAGAGATAGAGACTCTACCGCGACAGGATAACCAATGTACTTACCTTCATAAGACACCGCATCCCAAGTGAAATCTGCAAATTTTGATTTAAAGTCTGCCGATGGTTTTACTTCTGCAAGTAAGCCCGATTGAGCATAGCCGCCAAAACGGTCGTGCGCCCAAAGAACAATATCAGGACCATCGCCAGTAGAAGCCAATTGAGGAAACTTCTCTTCGAGTTTATCTGGGTGAGATACCGTTACTTTAATGCCAGTATCTTCTTCAAACTTTTTACCTACTTCAGCAAGGCCGTTATATCCCTTATCACCATTGATCCAAATGGTAAGTTGACCTTCTTCAATAGCAGCATGTGCACTAACACCACTTAAGGCTAGGCTACATAAAATGGCAGTGTTGAGGACTTTTTTCATTTCCATGATCCTTTCTATTGTTCTTATTTAAGTGCTACGGGCGTCGAAACAAAAAATGTAGGGTTCGTAACACATGACATACCTTTAATAGGCAAGCAGCCAAGTTTTGGTATGGAAAAATAATGCGATAATTCCTACCCGCCTACATCCTCCTAACTTCTACGCCCCCCGCCAACAAACTGACTTTTGTGACCTAGATTCACAATATTTTTTATCCCAAGCGAAAAATGGACAATAAACGTGAGCGGGCGCACATCATACTCCTGTCTACGCGGCCAATTTGAATCTCAATAAAAAAGTGTGATCTATGCACTCATCCCCCTACGTCCACCAAAAATTAAATGTAGAGGGATGAGGTTTATTGGTGTGTTTTGGGTAAGATAAGTCTCATAGTCGCTTTTTACATTGCAAGAGAGAATGTAAATGACGCAGGAATAAACAATATGTTTGGATGATAGAAAACTTTTAACATTCATTATCTAGACATTGGAAATCTATTAGAAAAATAATCAGAAGGAAGACCAGATGACGAGTGTGACTCTACGAAAAGTTTGTAAGGCGTACGGAGACAACCTCATTTCTAAAGACGTGGATTTGGAGATCCAAGACGGCGAGTTTGTGGTCTTTGTCGGTCCATCAGGTTGTGGTAAATCCACCCTACTACGTTGTATTGCCGGTTTAGAAGATATTACTTCTGGTGAGCTTTTCATCGGCGATACCAAAATGAATGACGTACCACCTTCTGAGCGTGGTGTCGGAATGGTATTCCAATCTTATGCTTTATACCCTCACTTAAACTTATTCGACAACATGTCATTCGGTTTGAAGCTGGCTAAAGAAGACAAAGTAAAAATCAAGTCTCGCGTTGATCATGCAGCGGATATTCTGCAACTTGGTCACTTACTTGAGCGTAAACCTAAAGCGTTATCAGGTGGTCAACGTCAACGTGTGGCGATTGGTCGTACTTTGGTCGCGCAGCCAGAAGTTTTCTTATTAGATGAACCGCTTTCTAACCTAGATGCCGCCCTGCGTGTACAAATGCGAATTGAACTGGCCAAACTGCATAAGAAACTTGGCTGTACCATGATCTACGTAACGCACGATCAGGTAGAAGCCATGACCATGGCCGATAAAATCGTCGTATTAGATGGCGGTAGTGTCTCGCAAGTTGGTAAACCATTAGAGCTTTATCACTATCCTAAAAATCGTTTTGTCGCAGGCTTCATTGGTTCTCCCAAAATGAACTTCATCAATGTCCAAGTGAAAGAAGTTGAACCAGAACGCGTGAAAGTAGAACTGGCAAGCCAAGCGGCATTCTGGATCCAAGTTGATGGTTCAACGGTTGAAGCAGGCGCTCGTATGTCACTCGGCGTTCGCCCTGAGCATTTATTGCCAAGCGGTGAAGGTGATGTGGTGATTCAAGGTAAAATCCAAGTGGTCGAGAAACTAGGTAATGAAACTCAAGTTTACCTAAGCCTTGATCATGTTGATGCTGATTTCATCTACCGTGAAAGTGATACTCTAGACGTCGATTCTGGCGATACTTTCCAAATCGGTATTCCCGCTCACCGCTGCCACCTATTCCACAGCGACGGCCGTGCATGTAAGCGCCTATTTAAAGAACATGGCGTGTAAACTGTCTCACTTAAGGTATACAAGAACCTGACAGAAGCTAACTGAGTTAAATTTTTTATCGTAATGCCTTTGCCCCAGTCATAGTTTTGATCTGGGGATTTTTTTTACTTTCTCAATACCTTTTTCATCGGCTGGCAGACTAGGAGCAAAAAGCTTATTGAAAAGGCGAGACCGGCTGCACTTAAAACATTGAGCTGACCATAATTTATGAATAAAAAATGAGCGCCAGGACCAACAAAAAATATTGAATAAAAATAGACAGAAAAAGGTCTTAACTCCTGAGTGCACTTTTTACACCTGATGGGTTTACTAGGTTGCAGTACTGTTTTTTCCCGTACTGAAATAGAACCACCACAATTTGGACACTTAAACATCCTCACCTTCTCCCTATACATTAATGATGTTACTTGAGTATAAAGAGTTGAGAATAGCAACAAGCCAAAGCTGAACGAATGACACCACCATACTTTCCGAGTCAGCTCGACTTATCAAGAAACAAGGAGTAACTGACTCCATTATCAATAAGATACAGGATGTCGCTATATTTCCTTTACTTGTTTGTTATTATACCCTTTATCTTTATCTCTTTTGGGCACACCATGAAGCAAGCTTCTGACAACATTTTCACGCGTCTTCCTATCGTTTTTTCTATCGCAATTTTATGTACTCTTTTATGGGGTAGTGCTTATCCGGCGATCAAAACTGGTTATGCATTATTATCAATTGAAGCACATGATGTGGCGTCACAGATGGTGTTTGCGGGGCAACGTTTCTTCTTGGCAGGTGTGTTTTTATTCGTCATTGCGCGTATTATGAAAAAGCCAAGCATGGAAATGACGCTGCCGAAATTTAGCCAGCTGGCAGCATTAGGCTTGAGTCAAACCACGTTACAGTACATCTTCTTCTATATTGGTTTGGCGTACACCACGGGCGTGAAAGCGTCGATCATGAATGCAACGGGTACATTTTTTAGTGTGCTTTTAGCGCATTTCATTTATCAAAATGATCGCTTAACCCATCGTAAAGCCCTGGGTTGTGCAATTGGTTTTTTAGGCGTGTTTATTGTTAACTTTCATAGCTCATTGCTTGATTTTCAGTTTAGCTTAGCGGGTGAAGGTTCAATTGTTGTAGCGGCGTTCTTCCTCGCTTCAGCTTCTATTTACGGCAAGCGTCTATCACAAAAAATGGATGCGATGCTGATGACTGCATGGCAGCTGGCAATTGGTGGCGCGGCATTGTTGGTGATTGGTTATTTGTCTGGTGGTCACAGTGGCGAGTTTCATTTTTCGAGCGTGTTATTGCTGATTTATTTAGCTCTACTGTCTTCGGCGGCCTTTGCCCTGTGGAGCATTTTACTCAAGCATAACCCTGTTGGTATGATCACCATCTTTAACTTTTTAATTCCGATTTTCGGTAGCTTATTATCCGCACTATTCTTAAATGAAAGTATTTTAGAATGGAAAAACCTAGTGGCCTTGATGCTAGTGTGTTCGGGGATTTACCTAGTCACTCGCGGTAAGCGTCAATAACTGCTAGCTCCCCTTTGACACTCATTTTCCGTGAATAGCACAACGTTAATTTCATGCTATTCACGGACAAAATCAACAAACTACTCCTTAATATCTAAAATCCAACTCTGTTCACAAATCCCGATTATTTGAGCGAAAGATCTCATTTTCTTGGGGCCTCATTAGTCTTATCTTGCTTCAAATCTCATTCTGCGAAGCCTTACTTTGCACCGAGTGTGATCGGCACACTCATCCTTTATTCCTACTCCCCCTACGCCCTTATTTCGGGAGGATGTGAGTTCGCCTCACTTCTCGCAAAATTGCTTCATCGCTGAATGATTCAAATAAAAGCTCATTAAAAGCCGCCACACATTCAGAGAGCCAATCGCTTCACTAGCTTAACAACATAGCCGGTGAGCAAGATGAAACAATATAAAGGATTAATAACATGAAAAACCTCAAGGTCTGTTTAACTGCTGCTGCCGTTTCCTCTGCGTTACTTGCTCCTACTGCAATGGCGGTAGGTGTCGATTTCCATGGTTATATGCGTGCTGGTGCTGGCGTGAGTGCACATGGTGGCGCAAATGAATCATACGAAAGAAATAAAGTCGGTCGTCTTGGTAACGAAGATGATGTTTACGGGGAAATCCAACTAGATACCACACCGATTAAAGCCGGTGACAGCGCTGAGTTCATTGTAAGCTCAATGATCGCTTACGGCTCTGATGGTTCAAACGGTTGGGAATCGGCTCGTGATGACGACAATGGTGCAGATGTTGCGCTTGCCCAGTTTAACGTTCAGGCCAAAGGCTTATTTGAATTCGATAAAGAAGCGACACTTTGGGCTGGTAAACGTTACTACCAACGTCAAGATATTCACATTACTGACTTTTACTACTGGAATACCTCTGGTGGCGCAGGTGGTGGTATTGAAAATGTCACAGCTGGTCCAGGTAAAATCTCATTTGCTTTCATGCGTGATGATGCACTTGGTACTGACCTAGGGGTTGATATTGATGGTGATGGTGTTAATGACAACCAAAATGTCAACGTTAACAACTTTGATCTACGTTATGCCGACCTAGGTTTATGGCAAGATGCAACATTAGAGCTTGGTGTTAACTACTACATGGTTAACGAAACTGACGAGCAAGATAATGCTGGTGTTGAAACCGAAGACAGCGTCATGGCAACTGCGGTGATCACTCAAGGTAACTTCTTCGGTGGCTTCAACAAAACTGTGTTCCAATTTGCGACAAACGGTGCAGCATCAGGCATGGCTGGACTAGGTTCAGGTAGCTGGATCCCTGCCATTTCAGATGGGGATACGGGCTTCCGTGTGATTAACTTCGGTGTGGTAGATTTAAGCGAGAACTGGGATTTCGGTCACCAAGTGATGTACGCTCAAAGTTCATACGAAGGAAATAAAGAAGACCATTCTTTTGCCAACGCTGTTGTGCGTCCAATCTATAACTGGTCTGAAATGATGAAAACTGAGTTTGAAGCGGGTTACTACACGGAAGAAAATCAGTGGGGAACCGATGGTGCTGACAACGAAGGTGCTAAATTCACCGTCGCTCAAGCATGGACTGCTGGCTCTGGTTTCTGGGCTCGTCCTGAAATCCGTGTTTACGCCTCTTATGTTGATGATTTCAAAAACGACGACCGCTTTGGTAGCGACCAATCGAATGAGTTTTCAGTTGGTATCCAAGCAGAAGCATGGTGGTAATGCAATCGCTTTAGCTTAATTCACAACGCCGGCGATAATGCTGGCGTTGTGCATTTTTTCTTTTTCTATTCTTATATAAATTAAAGAGGCATTATGTCTGTATTCACAAATCAATCTGTCACTGCAACGCCTGCAGTTTCTTCTGCCGATGTGATTTTACATGCCTTTGATTGGTCGTATCAAAAAGTGGCCAGCGAAGCCGAGCGCATTGCTCAACTAGGCTATGATTCTGTTTTAGTTTCTCCAGCGATGACATCACCCAACCATTCTGAATGGTGGAACCGCTATCAGCCGCAAGATTATCGTGTGATTAATAGCCCACTAGGCAATACACTTGATTTTATCTCGATGCAAAAAGCCTTATCCAAACATGGCATTTCGCTTTATGTGGATGTGGTGTTTAACCATATGGCCAATGAATCTCAAGTACGTAGTGACCTCACCTACCCTAATCCACAAACCATGGCAGACTACCAAGCTAAAGCGGAACACTTTGAATCTTTAAAGCTGTTTGGCGATTTATCTCAGCCATTGTTTACCGACGAAGATTTTGAACCTGCCTTTCCAATTACTAATTGGTTAGATGCTAAGGATGTGCAAAAAGGCCGACTCAGTGGTAGCGATACCGATCCCGGCTTGCCTACATTAGCGCCGACTGACAATGTAGTGGCTTGCCAGCAAGCTTACTTACAAGCGTTGAAAAACTTGGGCGTTGTTGGCTTTAGAATCGATGCTGCAAAACACCTTTCACCAGAACATATTGCTAAAGTGTGGACTGAAGACATCTGTGAAGGCGTGAAAATATTTGGTGAGATCATTACCGATGGCGGCGAAGGCAAAGCCGAATATGAAGTCTTTTTAAAGCCGTTTATTGAGAGCACCACATTTGATGCCAATGACTTCCCGTTATTCCATCGTTTATTAAATGTCTTCAAACATGATCACAGCATGACTTCGCTGTTAAATTTACATCAGCAAGGACAATGCCTAGACGATAAACGCGCGATTACTTTTGCGGTGACCCATGATATTCCTAATAACGGTGTGTTTCGCAATCAAATGCTATCGCCACAACAAGAACAATTGGTTTACTGTTACTTACTCGGTTGCAGCGATGGCGCACCTTTGATCTATACCGATTTAAACACCAGTAACGATCTAGATGCATTAGGCTACCCTAGATGGGAGCAAAGCTGGCACGACACTAGCCTGATCAAGATGATTCAGTTTCATAAGCAAGTACATGGCTCGCCAGTGCAAGTCCTAGAATCAACCGATGATGTATTGGTTATTTTGCGAGGAACGGAAGAAAAGCCAATTGGCGTAGTGGCGATTAATAAAGGCTCTGAAGAATGTCATATCAGTCTACCAACGAATCGATTTAATGTGTGGCTAGGTGGTGATGATCTACTACGTCAAACGCTCACCCTGCCTGCTCAGTCTGGGATTATGTTGTTGGCCTAAAGAATAATTTGCAGTCAATATATTGAAATAGACAAAAATAAAGCCAGAGTACGAAACTCTGGCTTTATTTTATTCATCAAACATCAAGTTAATTGCAATTGATATTAAAACCAAACCACATATGGGGAATAAAACCGCTTGTGGAGCACGTTCGATGTAAGGTAAATTTTCCGCAATTAAGAGCCCCCATTCAGGCTCTGGCGGTTTTACTCCTAACCCAATGAAACTTAATGAGGTTAAACTTAAAGTAATAACTGGAAAGCGTAATAATGCATGTCGAATCAGTGGCGGTAAGACATACGGAAGTATATAAAAACGTAGTAATTGAAACTTCTCCACCCCCCAAGTTGGGGCTAAGTGAGTATAAGGCTGTGCTTTCGCTTCTAAAATTAAGCTAGAGCAATGTGCTGCAAGTGGTGCCCAAGATACCAATACGATAGCAATCAATGCACTATCAGGATTCATTCCCGTTAACCCTGCAATTAATAGCCCGGCAACAATATAAGGTACACCTTTAGTTATTTCGATAAATCCTTGACTAAATCGAGTCACAAACCCTAGGCACAGACCAAGAAGAAAACTCAATATCGTTGCCAGTAACCCCATTTGGATCGTCGATAACATGCCACTACCAATTCTCGCAAATAAATCTCTCCCTAATGCATCTGCACCAAATGGAATCACCATAGAGGGCCGCTCTAAACGAGAAAACTGAATTAGATAAGGGTCTCGAAATAAAGCCAATATAATACAACATGCTAATAGGCTAAATATTCCAACACTGATTATACGCTTAGTCTTACTTTGAGTAAGTCGAAAATGGCTATGTGTACTTATTAACTTCCCACTTTTGATACTATGACCGAGTAAATAGCGCTGAAGAATGAGACTTCCACTGCTAATAAACATCGAAAATACCAGTAATATTAATAAACCACCTTGCAATAAGGGAAGGTCTTGAGATTTCGCAGCTCCTAAGATTAAACGTCCAATTCCAGGAATCGAAAAGATCTGCTCAACCGCAACCGCTCCCCCGGTTAAACCAATCACAATCATTGCAATTTGTGGTAATAAATTACTGATAACACGCCAAAGTGCAAACCGTAATATTTGCCACTGAGTAACATTGGCAGATAACCAAGTAAGCACCCAAGGCTCAGCTAGAACTCGTTTTAAACTGTCATTCAATAATCGACTAAGTAAGCCTGTTGCAGGTAAAGCTAGAGCGAACCCCGGTAACCATAAATTTTGTATACCTCCCCAACCATAAGGTGGAAACCAACCTAACCAAATAGCAAAAGCAAGAATCAATAAAGACGCGAGCACGTATTCTGGTAATGATATCAGTACGGAACTCAAGCTATTATGTCCTCCGTATTGACCCGATATCCGGTTAGACCGCCATTTTTTAACCGTGTAGAGAACGCTTACCGCACACATAAATAATGTAAAACTGAAAGCACTTATCATGAGAAGCAGTGAGGTTTTAGCTGTCTGTAAAATACTTTGACTCACGGATGAACCATCTACCCATGACCCACCGAAATCCCCTTGTAGAGCCAGCAATAACCAATCCCATAAACGCTGCAAAGCGCTACGATTGAGTTGTAAGTCATCTTGAATTGCTTGCAAAGCTTCAGCCGTCATGAGTTGTTGAGCCCCTGCCCACGCTCGTAGAATTGATTGGGCTGGATCAATGCCTGCAATTTCTGGCATTAAACCAATCAATACCACGACCCCCGCTAAAGACAACAAGCGAGATACCCAAGGCATGGACATACTCAAACGCGAGCTCATAGCAACTGACAACATTCCTTATTTCACCTCGGTAAGCTGATCAATTAAGCGGCGCTCACGTGGAGCTCGTTGAACATGATTCATTCGACTACTTTCTCCCTGAATGACTCGTTCATGCAGTAATGGAATAGCGGCATATTGCCCTAGGATTTTATTTTCAGCAGCGATGATAGCCTGTTGTCGTAACTCACCTAGTGGTTGACGGTCAGCATATTGCAACGCTTCATCAACTTCTTTTGAACAGAATTGACCGAGATTAAAAGAGCCCTTACAACCAAAATCACTTTGCATATATGCAACTGGGTCACCTGAATCCAACACAGTTGCTCGAGATAACAAGAATGCATCAAATTTACCAGAAAGAGCATCATTTTCGATTTGAGCATACTCGCGAATATCTAGCTCAACCACAAAACCTGCTGCTTCTAATTGCTGTTTAAGTAACGTCGCCACTTCTGGTAATTCAGCTCTATCGGTAAATGTACCAATGGTAATTTTTTCTCCATGAGCTCGACGTAATTCCTTGGTTTCTACTAATGGCTGCTTATCACGAATAGGTGCTGCCCATGCTAGTGCTGGCCCTAACAAGCCTTTTGCTATATCCGCATGGTTTTCATAAACCGTATTAATAATTTGCTGACGATCAACCGCTTGAGCAGCGGCTTTGCGTAATTTAAATTGACTGAAAACTGGCGATTGATTATTCAAATACAATGTATTGGTGCGAGGCATCGCGACCTCATGTAACTGTGTTGAATCCATCATTGCTATTTGTGAAACGGGAACAGACTCAACCACATCGGCTTCACCGGTTCTTAATGCAGCAGCGCGAGCAAACCCATCTGGCACGTATTGAGCAAAGATGCGTTCTACTTTGGCCTTTTCGCCCCAATAGTTATCGTTACGCACTAGTTTTGCGCTTGTTTGCCCATTAATTTCAGTCAGTATAAACGGCCCTGTTCCCGCTTTAATTGGGCTCACACGACCATTATCTTGATAAGCCACTTGAGAAATAATTGCTAATTGAGGACTGGATAAGCGACCAGGTAATAAGGGGTCATTAAACGTTGTTTGAATTTCAACCGTAAAATCATCTAAAGCCTTAACTTCCCAGTCAATACCATCAAGAATTCTTGGTTTAGGCGCGGCATCTAGCGCTTTTTGTAGCGAGTAAACAACAGCGCTAGCATCTAACTTAGAACCATTATGAAACTGAACACCTTGACGTATCGTAAATTGCCACTTCTTTTCATCAACTTGTGTCCATTTGGTGGCAAGCATTGGCTCGGCATCAGATTGATCATTCAAGTTAATTAATGTTTCAGCTGTACTCCAACGCGATAACTTAAAGGCATCATCAGACAAAGGAGATAAGCCCGTTCTCGGCGGTTGCATCATTGCAAGGCGAATTTCAGAAGTCGTTTGATTCGCCTTAGCATCATTTGATATATCTTCATCTTTTGAGTCAAAACAGCCTGTTAACATGGTGCTCGCCGCAAGTAATGCAAGCAACTTATGAGGATTAAATTTCATATACGATCTCTTTATTCCATTGAGTAAATTTATGATTTTTATTTTGGGCATTCAGTAACGCTTGAGTCATTGAATGTTTTGAGTTTGTTTTTAAGCCTTTTGCATTGTGGCGATCGACGACTTTTCCGTTTTCTAATACTAAAATTTCATCACATAAATCTTGTGCTGCGCTCAAATCATGAGTGACCAAAATTAAACGCATGCAACGCGACTTTTGTAGATGTTTGAGTAAATTAAGAATTTGCTTTCGGCTCACAGGATCAAGACTGCTGGTTGGTTCATCGGCTACCAACACACAAGGTTCAACGATTAAAGCTCTAGCGATGGCAACGCGTTGAGCTTGGCCTACTGATAATTGTTGAGGAGAACATTCCAATAAGTTGAGATTTAACCCAACATCATTAAGTACCTGTTTGATTTTTTTATCTGCATCTTGCATAAGCCCAAGGTTTTTCAAAGGCTCTAATAAAATATGATAAACGGTATAGTGAGGGTTGAGGCTCGATTGAGGCTCTTGTGGGATCAATTGAATATGTTGGCATAATTGTCTGCGCTGCTCAGACGAACATGCTGACAAAGAAAAACCACAAACAAATACTTCACCTATAGTGGGTTGACGGAGCCCAAATAATAATTCGATTAAGGTTGATTTCCCTGCACCTGAAGGGCCAACAATCGCTAAATTATTCTTCTCAACGACCAAGTTTAAGTTATCGACTGCTTTAAACACCTTACCACCTAGCCAGCGAGCTCCTGACCAATAATGGACGCTCACCTGCTCAAAGCGAATTTCGGCTGACTCTGCCTTAATGTGATTATGCAAAACTTAACTCCAAGGGGCGCTAAAGCATGAGTTGCGCAAGCTGCTGACAAAAAGGATGTCCACTCGCTGTAATCGCCTTTGACGGCTCACCATAAGCCACTACCTGGTGATCTGCGATAACCAAAATCTTATCGCAAGCTAATGCTGATTTAAGATCATGGGTAATTAACATGCCGCAGATGTTGCGTTGCTTAACATTGAAATGCAGTAATTCCAGAATCGTTGATTCCGTGATGGGATCAAGCGCACTGGTAGGTTCATCCGCTATGATTAAATTCGCATTTCCCAATAATGCAATGGCAATACAAATTCTCTGACGTTGACCACCTGATAATTGGCTTGGACGCTTAATTAGCGCAGCGCTTGGATCAGAAAACCCTAGCTGAATAAGAAGTGTATTTATAACGTTATGATCACATGAATTTAAGCGAGTTTTATTCCCAGTTAAAGCTAAGCAAAGTTGCTGCCCAATTGAAGCCAAAGGGTTTAATGCCTGTAATGCATCCTGAAAAATAATAGCAGGACATTCTATAGCAGTACGTTGAAGCATCGAAATATCGCCGACACTACGGCCATTCAAATGAATATTTCCATGTAGCGGCATATCAGGAGGGAGAAAACCTGCTACTGCTTTGGAAAGCATAGATTTACCAATGCCAGAGGGCCCCATGACTGCCAGCATTTCTCCTGCAAATATCTCCAAAGAAAGATCCTTAAAGATCGGGCCTCTTAAACTTGAAAGAGACAAATGTTCGATAGTCAGTATTGGTTGGGGTTTCATGTAAAACTCAGTAAATTGATATGATATAACATAACAACAATAACATGTATCTTTACCAAAGAGAATGCTTGATATCATTGGTTATCGCGTGGTGTTAACCAAATAAACGCATTTTTTGTCTTATCTGAATTAAATAAGCGGATATAAATAAAACGGTTAGAAATAAAATTAAAGTGACCATTGATGAGTTTCGAATAGAATGAGTCGTCACTATTCCGATGAAAACGCCTAGTACGGTGTGGTTTAAATAATGGCAAAAACTATTATTTTACTCGTCACTCTTTATCAAAACTATCCACCACTATCGCGCCCATGGAGGCTGGCATAGCAATTAAAATTAATCGTTTGAATGCCAATAATGGTTCGGTTTGTAGCGGTAATTTGTCTAGAGAAAACAATACTAACGCCACCACAAAAATAGTGAGTAGGTAGGCAATGACGATACGCAGAATAAACGCTGACATGCGGCGTTTCACATCACTTTGGAATACGCTTTGATAGGCAAAGAAACCAAGGAAGATTATTGAAATAATAAATAGCATTATCACATTTTCCAATGGTAACGTTTTGCTTAAATCCCACGCTTCTTCCGAAAATGAAATAGGAACCGCCAACGTAAACGCACCAATAATCACTTGGCTTGCATCTTCAAGATTAAAATTCAGTTTCATCAAGCGACTCTTTAGTGATGGCATTATACGGACTTCCTTTCAATTCTAGTTGGCTTACGCAACCCACACCACTCGCAGTGCCAATCCAATTAACACCACACCAGAAATGCGATCAATCCAATGGGCTTTATTGCGCAATGTAGAAAGTAGAAGCTGGCTAGATAACATAAAGGTAATTAAGGTGTACCACAGTCCATCGACGATGAATGGAGTCATGACAATAATTACTTTGCTACTGGTTTCAGCACTCACAGCAACAAACTGGCTAAATAATGCAGTAAAGAAAATCGCGATCTTCGGGCTAAGAATCGAAATGAAAAAACCTTCCTTTGCAGATTGAGCTACTGAACAGCTACGCCCTGATTCTAAACGCTCGGCAATGCCACCTTTTGATTGAATCGCATTAAAACCTAACCAGGCTAAATACGCCGCGCCCGCATAAGTGATCGCCTTAAATACCAATGGAAATTGATGAAGTAAAATCGCCAAACCCAGAATCGTAAATAGCGCGTACAAACCAATGCCAAACGCATGAGCCCAAGCGGTGGCTAAGCCATGTTTGCGTCCACCCGCTAAACTATGTTTCGCGACCATCGCCAAACTTGGCCCCGGTGACATCGCACCAAGTAAGCAAATAAGCAGTAGCGAAAGCCAGATTGTTAGTGTCATTGAATCCCTTCACCTTTTTTAAATATTTAGGGTTATTCTACTGAAAAAATTCCGTATGATGGTATTCATTTCTTCAGATACCTCTCTTTCGTATCAAACAGACACTTAGAGTTAAAAGGAAGCGCTATGAAAATCGCATTAATCGGACTCGGCGGCATCGCACAAAAAGCCTACTTACCTTTTATCACTCAAATTGAAGGCGTCGAATGGGTATTGTGCACGCGTAATGCAGAAGTACTGCAAGGATTAGCCACCAAATATAACGTTCGTGAGTATTACAGCGATTATCGCCAACTGGTTCATGCTGGGGTTGATGCGGTGATGATCCACAGCGCGACTTCTAGCCATAAAGATATTGCCAGCTTCTTCCTCTCGCAACACATTGCTACTTTTGTCGATAAGCCACTGGTGGATAATGGTTATGACTGCGAAGCCTTATATGAACTCGCTCAACGTAATAATACGCCGTTATATGTTGGCTTTAACCGTCGCCATATTCCACTATTCAACCAGCATTTAGTCGGTGTTCAATCGGGAATGCCGCTTAATCCATTACATTCATTACGTTGGGAAAAACATCGCTTTAACCAACCTGGTGATGTGCGTACTTTTATTTTTGATGACTTTATTCACCCGCTCGATAGCGTGAATATTTTTGCTAAGGCAGACATTAACGATATGCATATCACCACCCAGTGGAGTGGCAACCAACAACTGGCGAGCATCAATGTGCAATGGCAGCAGCAAGGTAGTTTGCTTAATGCATCGATGAACCGCGTGTTTGGTCAAACTCAGGAACGAGTATCAGCGGATTTTGCTAATCAATCCTATGAGTTCCGTGGCTTTATGGAAGGTACACTGTGGCAAGATGATAACGCGCAGCAATTACAAACCAAAGACTGGATGCCAATGCTTGCCACTAAAGGCTTTGATAACATGGTGCAAGAATGGTTAGGTGTCGTAAAAACCGGTCATATGCCATCAGCTTTAGTAGATAGAAATATTGCCTCGCATCTATTAGCTGACGCTTTATGCCAACATGTATTAAAGCAACAAACTCGTAAGGTGCACTAATTCTTCACTAGTTGTCGATATTAAACCCATAAAACAAAGGGATCCTATTTCAGGATTCCTTTGTTTTTTAACGTGCATCGGTATCTTATACCCAAAGTAATTGGCGTTGCAGTGAGGCGACAAGCGAATGAGAGCCCATGAGCATAGCTTGCCTATGTGATTGGGCCGAATGAACGCCGTCAACAAAACTGCAGTTTCAAGTACAACGGGTATAATCTTTCGCTAACAATCAGTTTGTTGCTTCAAGTAAGGCTTTCGGGCTTTCCCAGCAATAAGTATGACATGGTACTTGTGAACCACAGGGCGCCTTCCAAATAAAATCTCTATTATCCTTTGCATCAAGTGACTCATAAAATGCTTTAGCAGGATCATTACCTTTCAGTACTTCTAAATAAATTCCTGAATCAGCAAAGTGCTTTTGTGCCCATGTTGCTGCTTCTGCGAGTAAGGCTTTTCCATATCCTTTACCACGCTGGTCTTTATCGACATGTAAGTTATCAATCATAGTGCCTTGCTCAAAACTATGATTACCATATAGACAAACAAAGCCACACAACGCGCCTGCTTCTTCCAGTATTAATACACCTTGATTAAGTGGCGGTTGAGTTAAGCGAGTTTGCCACATGGCTAAATGCTCATCTTCCACTCGGCTTGCTAGATAATCATCATCTAAAAGACCTTGGTAGACTTGCTGCCAACTTGTGGCATGTAATTTGGCTATTTTGGAATAATCCTGAAATTCTGCTTCTCTAACGAACATCCTTGCTCCTGAGTTTATATTGTTGTTTTCTCTAATGTATCGAAAAACTGACCAAAGATTGCACTTTTTTACGAATAAATAACAGAATATATGAAGGTGGTAGCAAAGGTAGGTGGTATAAAACTCAAAAAGCCAACAGATTACTCTATTGGCTTTTTATCTACTTATGAAAACAGAGGTTTAACTTACCTCGATTAACTTAACTACGTTTTGGCTGGGTATACGTTTTGCCAGCAGCGGTGTAAGTTTCTTTCGTTTTCACATCGAACATAATATCGAAGAACCACGCAACGAAACGAATAATGTCATCGCCTTCATTCATGATGTGCTCAACGTATTCTTGCTCAACGCCGTTGTCATCTTCTTGAGTAGTCACATGGTAAATGCGGTTCTCACCGTCCACTTCTGCTAACGCAAATTGACCAGATAGCGATTTAGCGGCATCGGCCACGTTGCTGTCGCTGTTCATTTGCAAGAATTTAAGCGCAGTCGGTACTGAATCTAGAGTACATAGGGTTTTTACGAGTGTTTCGAAATCACTTTGTTGCATGTTCTATTAGCCTTGTATTTAGGTCTTTCACTCTTAATCGAGCATCTTGAGGCGGATTCTACACTATACCCAAGTGACTTGGATATATTTCTACGTTGATCAGCAATACAAAGCACAAAGAAATGAATCCTACTTGGTAGTATTTAGTAGAATGCGTAAATAAAGAAAAACCCCGACACTTTCGTATCGGGGTTATAGTCTCACTCGCAGCATTCCGGCTACTATTAATGCTCCATGCATCGAATCCGTGATAGTGCTTATCCTAAGCTAATCCTGCTTCGCCTTCCTAGCGGTGTCCTTACGTAAATCCTTGCTGCTAATCGTTCCTAATTAGCGCTCATCACTTGTTCCTTGAGCGGTGTTCCTTCCTCAAACTAGAGGTGTCCATTTATCCGTTTAAGCCGCATCCTGCCGCTCAATTTAATCCGTCAAATGTCCTTTGCTTCCTGCTGACCGTTATCCTAACCGTCAAACTTCATCCTGAATAAAACCGTCTTGGTTTTTCTTAAATCCTATGTCGCTTCCTTCCGACACAAATAAGACTACGCTTCTGCTGAAATTCCTCAAGAGACCTAATTCAAAGTTTTTGCTCTTTCTCTAAGCAAAGAACACCACAAAACAAAAAGACCAGCTATAACAATAAGTTAAAACTGGTCTCTTCTGATTTTTATATTGAATAACCGTGATCGCTCACATAGCTTGTAAGCGATCTCGCACACGGCCAATCCTATATTTTACTGGGCTTAATTCGCTTTGAAATTACTGCCATTGTTTTTAGGATTACGTTGTGGCGATGCACCTGCTGGCTTACGGTTTGCAGCCGGTTTAGGGCGTGCATTGGCTTGTGGCTTTGCTCCGTCAGTAGACGCTGTCGCCGGTTTTGCATTACCTGCATGACGACGATTTTTGCTTACTGGTTTATGACCACGAGCATTATCACCTGAACGTTGACCATCATTATGTTGGAAAGTCTTTTTCGGTTTCTTTGGTTTTTTTGGTTTGATTGGACGAGTATCTAATCTTGATTCCGGCAATTTATTAACTACAGGGAAACCTTCAAGCTCCATACGCGGTAATACTTGCTTGATTAGACGCTCAATCGAGAATAAGTCATGAGCTTCATCTGCACATACTAATGAGATCGCTTTACCAGTTGCGCCCGCGCGGCCAGTACGACCAATACGGTGTACGTAGTCTTCAGAGACATGCGGCAAGTCGAAGTTCACCACTTGTGGCAATTGTGCGATATCGATACCACGTGCGGCGATATCGGTTGCCACTAAAACGCGCACTTCACCCGTTTTAAAGTTCTCTAATGCTTTGGTACGTGCACCTTGGCTTTTGTTGCCGTGAATGGCGGCTGAGCTCACGCCCTTTTCATCTAAGAAACGGCTTAAACGGTTAGCGCCATGTTTGGTTTTACTAAATACCAACACTTGCTGCCAATCGTTATCTTGGATCAGTTTCAGCAACATCGGTGCTTTCTTCTTTTGATCCGCAGGATAGATACATTGCTCAACCGTAGTTGCCGTTTGGTTCGCTGGGTTAACCGAAATTTCTACAGGGTTATTCACTAAACCTTTCGCAAGCTGACGAATGTCATCAGAGAAGGTTGCAGAGAACAATAAGTTCTGACGTTTCGCTGGTAAGAAAGACAAGATTTTACGGATATCACGAATAAAGCCCATATCCAACATGCGGTCAGCTTCATCGAGCACTAACACTTCTAGTTGAGAAAAACGTACTGCATTCTGGTTATACAAATCCAATAGACGACCAGGAGTGGCAACGAGTACATCAACGCCTTGTCTTAGTCTCATCATTTGTGGGTTAATTTTAACACCACCAAATACAACCGTTGAGGTTAAGCGCGTATGCTGGCTGTATTGTTCTACATTCTTATGCACCTGAGCCGCAAGCTCGCGAGTAGGCGTTAAGATAAGTGCACGAACTTGGTTAGGTTTAACACGATCACCCGCTAATAAACGCTCAAGAATTGGCAATGTGAAACCAGCCGTTTTACCTGTACCGGTTTGTGCCGCGGCCATCACATCTTGACCTTCGATAACAGCCGGGATGGCTTTCGCTTGAATTGGTGAAGGTGTGGTATAGCCTTGTTCTTCCACCGCTTTAAGTAAAGGGGCAGAAAGTCCTAAAGAGGAAAAACTCATATATATTGATCTCGATAAAATAGAGAAGCCAAATGGCTCAGAGGTATGAATATCAATATCTTTGTATACCTTATGTTTACTTGTTGTAGTGACAAGGTATATGAGAATTTACTCTGCTTTCAGGATTGGTGTCGCTGGAAGTGATATTAATAATCTTGATTGAGCGGCTATTCTGACCGCTTTATCTGAAAGCAGCAACAAATATCGTGACTTTTATCACAGATAGTTAGCAGCAGTTCTCATTTGCATAGAAATCCACCACTCTCTTACCAATGGCTATACTTGTACTCTTTATGCGTAACTTTTATCCCAAAAAATTGCCGTTTCCCTATTTCACTTTGATTAGAAAGTCGGTATTCTTGCCGCCATTGAATAAATCATGGATTGATAGTGAATAGTTATGCGATGGATTGCGCAATTTTTAAGCATTGTCATTTGAGAGCATAATGAAAGATTCTTCAAAACCAACGGGTAACGCCAAGGTAGAAAAAACAAGCTACCCACTAAAAACTTACCTTACCTTTATCATTCCATCTTTGATCGGTTTGTTTTTATTCATGGCACCGTTGAGCTACCAAGGCTCATACACGATTCCAGTCGCTATATTAGCCAAATCTTTGCAAGCAGCACTAGCCAATAGCATCGTTCCTATCATTACGATTGTTATTGCGTTTATGGCTAT
Organism: Vibrio litoralis DSM 17657; assembly: GCF_000426765.1. Classification (GTDB taxonomy): domain Bacteria; phylum Pseudomonadota; class Gammaproteobacteria; order Enterobacterales; family Vibrionaceae; genus Vibrio; species Vibrio litoralis. Next base: position 123,790 of record NZ_AUFZ01000022.1, read on the forward strand.
CGCAACCATTCTATATAAACTGATTCAACCTGCGTTTATTAAAAATAATGCCTTTTTACACGCGCTAATGACACCATCTTTAATTTGGTTTGTGGTGCGTGTTTTTGGTGGTATTGCGGCGGTTATGGCGTTTTACCAGGCTGGCCCAGAAATGGTATGGGAAGAAAATACCGGTGGTATGGTATTAAACGGTCTATTACCAACCTTATTCTGCGTATTCATTTTCGCCGGCATGTTACTGCCTCTTTTACTTAACTTCGGTCTACTTGAACTATTCGGTACGCTATTAAGTAAAATTATGCGCCCAATCTTCAACCTACCAGGTCGTTCTGCTATCGACTGTATGGCATCTTGGTTAGGTGACGGATCGGTTGGTATCTTACTAACTAGCAAGCAATATGAAGATAAATTCTATACGCAACGCGAAGCGGCCATTGTTGGTACAACCTTCTCAGCGGTATCGATCACTTTCAGCCTAGTGGTTATCGCACAGGTGAACCTTGAGCATTTATTCATTCCTTTTTATGGCGCAGTTTGTTTAGCCGGTTTAGTTGCTGCAATTATTTTGCCGCGCATTCCACCACTACGCTGGAAAAAAGACACTTTCATTGATGGTTCAGTGCCAGATATGAAAGCGGATGATTTACCAGAAGGTCACACTAACTTCTCTTGGGGCATGCACTTAGCACTGAGCAAAGCAGATAACGTTGGTGACTTGCATAAAGTCTTAGTTGAAGGCGTGAAGAATGCCATTGATATGGTGTTTGGTGTTCTACCGGTTGTGATGGCGCTTGGTACTGGTGCTTTAATCATTGCAGAGCACAGTTCACTGTTCGAGATTTTAGGTCAGCCTTTCATTCCATACTTAAAACTACTCGGGCTACCTGAAGCAGTTGAAGCATCACAAACGATTGTGGTGGGTTTTGCTGACATGTTCATTCCAGCGATTCTTGCAGCGCCGATCCATAGTGATATGACGCGTTTTGTGATTGCGGCGATGTCGGTTACTCAGCTAATTTACATGTCTGAAGTAGGTGCTCTTCTACTCGGTAGTAAGATCCCAGTGACGCTATTAGAGCTATTCGTGATCTTTATTTTGCGTACTCTCATTACCCTACCGGTAATTGTTGCCGTTGCACATTTGATTTTTTAATTGTTCGACTAGTCTTACAAGCCAAGTCCACAAGACTAGGCTCACCAAAGAAGCCCCCAAAACAAGAAAGCCTGCATAAGTTAATTATGCAGGCTTTCGTTTTTATTTAGTTTTACTTATTCGAATATACCCAAAGTAATTGACGTTGCAGTGAGGCGACAAGTGAATGAGACCCCATGAGCATAGCTCGTCTATGTGATTGGGGCGAATAAACGCCGGCAACAAAGCTGCAGCTTCAAGTACGACGGGTATCGATTATTTAACTTCTAAGCTATCCACATCAATAGTTAAGCTGTTCCAATCTTTATCCACTTCGCCATGCAATATTACGGTATGCTCAGTTGTAACGGTACGCCCATGCCATTTGTCGTTATCAATTTCCACAGTAATTTCACCAGTTGAATCTGCAAAGATATAGTCTTCACCACCTAGTGAGCTTTTAATCTTACCGGTTAGTACAACCTTAGTATCATCACTGGCATCTTTTGCTTCTTTGATCGTTTCAATGATTGTTGTGCCATGACGTGGGCCATCAAAACCGCCTTGAGTGGATGTCTGCGCTTTCTCCGCAGGTGCAGGAGAAACCACTTCAGCCATAGCAATAGAAGGAACTGACATTAATGCTGCAAGCGAAATTGTTAATAGTGTTTTGTTCATGGCTTTTACCCTTATTATTGTAAATTTGCGCTAGCCTGTTGGCTGTATATTGCGTCGATGTGAAACAGTATATTTGGGCAAGTGTGAAAAAAGCGTGAAAAAATCAACATCCCCGAAATGTTCGAAACTAGGTATGTCTCAAACATTGTGATTTCAGCTCGCAAACACTACCCTCGCCTTAAATAATTTACCGTCATTTTCGGTATTAAACTGCCAGTTCATTCGGTTGCATACTCGTTCGATAATGACCAAACCGCAGCCGTAACCAGAATTGTGCATGTCGTTACCATCATGTTGGTTTGTGACAATTAAGCTTTTATCGGTTAATTCCACGACGATATCGCCGATGCTATAACTAAAGGCATTCTTTAATAAATTCGCCATCACAATATCAATAAAGCTTGATGGCGCATCGACTGTGCCCGGAGCGACCTCTTTTAACTGGTAGCTGGCATCTTGTTTTGCGAAGTGTTCAGACATATTTTCTAGCACCGTATGAATATGCTCAGACAGTGGCTCACGACTAATATGGTGCGCTTCAATGTCTTCTTTACCTAGTAGCAGAAATGCCTCAGTTAGAATCTGCATTTGGTTACCAGCATATTCAATACGATTGACGGCTTTAGTTGCCACGCGAGGCATATCAGGCACTTTACGCAGCAATTCGGTCGAGCCTTTGATCACCATAATCGGCGTACGCAGTTCATGTGAAGCAAAGCGACTAAACTCTTGTTCGCGTTGAAAGTAAGAGGCAATTTTGGCTTTATTATCTAATAATGTGTATTCAATACTGCGGGTTTCTCTATATCGCGTATCGACCACAAAATCTGGCTTATCAGGTGCCATCGAATCAATTTTTTCTTCAATTTGAATCAATGGTCGTGAGAGTAGACGAACGAAATACAAACCATAAGCCATTACTGACAGGAGAAAAACTGCACCGACTAGAAAGGTAATAAGGTGAAGATTGTCTTCGTATTCATCGAGGTAATCATCGGCATCATCTTGGAAAACCACATATAACCAACCGATGCCTGATGGATGTTTGGTGACTAGAAAGTGTTTATCTTCTGGGCCGAGTTGTTCTTCAAAAAAACCGGGGGTTTGATAAGGTTCTAACCACCCTGGAAGTTCTTCTTTTGACCAATAGGTATCGAGTTCTTGAGGATCAGGTTTATCCGCTTTAAAGCCATATCGTCGATAATTTTTTAAATATTCTTGCGTTTCAGTGGTTAACCGATGCTCAAGGCTAATTACTTCGAGTCGATCTTGAGCAAAATAAATAAGCCCCCAAAATAACAAGAACATCACGCTAGTAAGCACGATGAATGTTAAGCGTATTTTTTTAAAAAAACTTGGCGCGTTAGTCATTTTTTAATCGATACCCTTGACCATGTAAAGTTTCTAATCGAGTTGAATCAAAGCCTTTATCAAGTGCACTTCTCAAACCATAAATATGACTGCGGAGTGAATCACTTGATGGGCTTTCTTCTCCCCATACTTCAGAAATCACCGCTTCTTTTGAAACTACCGCAGGTGCGTTTTTAAGTAATAATTTAAAAATAGTGCGCTGGATTTTACTTAATTTAATTGGCTGACCAGAACGGGTAACTTCATTGGTTTGTAAGTTCATTGATAGGTCAGCAAAACTTAAATTTCCGACATCGAGTCTTGGTCCACGGCGATGTAACGCATGTAAGCGTAAGCATAATTCTTCCATGGCAAAAGGCTTATTTAAGAAGTCATCACCACCTGAATTAAACGCTTCAATTTTATCGTTCAAAGTATCTTTGGCAGTTAAAAATAAAATCGGCGTATTACAAAATAATTCTTCGCGTAACTTTTTCACCGCATTAATACCATCCATTTTAGGCATCATAATGTCCATAATGATCACGTCATAATGGTTCTCTTCAATGAGCTTTAACGCACTTTCTCCGTGATAGGCACAATCCGCCACGATACCTTCAAGCTCTAAGTAATCCATGATGGTTTCCACCACACTATGAGTATCATCAACAATCAGCACTTTCATAATATTTCCGCCATTTTTATTTTATTTCTTCACGTTTTCTTTACGTTTGGCCGATTAAGATACCTGTAAATCAACTACTCCTACAATACAAATATAAAAAATAAGGTTTATTATGAAAAAGACACTTTTATGCTTATCGGTTGCAGCGCTACTTTCAGCTTGTGGTGGTAGCGGTAGTGATCACAATTCATCAAATAATACTAATTCTTACTCATCTCCGGAAAAGTTAACCGGAACAGTAACAGAAGTTTCAGATAGTAAAATTACCGTGAATGGATTTGAACTTGATGCTTCTAACGCTGAAGTGGAATATGACGAAGCACGACTAAACTTAACCGACATTCAGAAAGGCATGCGTGTTGATGTTGAAACTAACCGCAGCGGTGTCGCAACAGAAATCGAACTCGACCCTAGCCTAGTAGGTGAAGTAACGGCCGTAAACACTGATTCGATCACGGTAAATGGTACGGATATTCCGACAACACCAAGCACTCGCGCTTACTCATCTACCGCTCAATACAGCAATAGTGGGTATCAAGTCGGTGACTGGGTTTTAGTAGACGGTTATCTGGATAACAGTGGCCAATGGCAGGTTTTCGGTATTTATGACGCTTCTTTCATTCACAATGGTGAAGCCGAAATTGAAGGTCCGATCTCATCGTTAGATACAACAAATCAAACCTTTAACATCGGCCAAACCTTGGTTTTTTATTCGGGATCTACAGAGATAGATAACGATGCCTCACTAGCAAATGGCTCTTGGGTTGAAGTTGAAGGCAACTTTAATGGTACACAATTTGTTGCGACTGAAATTGATATTGAAGATGATAACCAATACAGCGGTGCTGAATTAGAAGGTGTCGTTACTTGGGTAAATAATGAACAGACGTCGATTGAGTTAAATGGCCGTACTAGCATTGCGATCACCGACAGCACTGTATTTGATGATGGCAAGCAAGCTGACCTTATTGAAGGTGCTCGTATTGAAGTAGAGCTTGTGAATGGTACGTCGGGTCTAGAAGCGACCGAAATTGAGTTTGAGGATGGTTCAGGCTCTCAAACTCAATCTAGTGTGAAGTTTGCACTGTCTGGCACTGCAACGTTAATTGATGATACTAGTTTCTCAATTAATGGTTATGAATTTATTACTGACAGCCGTACTCAATTTGAAAATAGTTTAACCATGGCAAGCATTGATAATAGAGACATTGAAGTTGAAGGCGTAGAGTCTACAGATGCTAGTGGCAATATTATTTACCTAGTCAAAGAAGTGGAAGCATTAGAAGCCAATGATAACGATATCGACCTAGAAGGTTCTATTGAGAATGGCACGCTTTGGGGTTATAGCAGCATTGATGGCTCACTTGATAATAACGGCTCTCGCACTGATGTTGAGTGTGTTATAGATACGCTAAATCACACGGTTTCTAACTGTCGCGTAGATGACTAAGATTACTCTTACCAAAGATAGCTAAACTAAAATGGCGCTTGGAAATTAATCCAAGCGCCATTTTCTATTGGAACTTATTAATATATAACGATCATAAGAGCTTTATAGCTTTTGCAATTCAGTCTTTAATTGTTCAAGCTCTTGCTTATCTTCAGCCATTTTTTGTTTGTACTTTTCAACTTTATCAAGCTCTTGGTCTTGAATCGCTTCCGCTAAATCATCTTGATGCTCTGCCAAGTCATCCATTACATCATCAATATCATCTTGTAGATCGTCTTTCAATCCATCTACCGTACAGTGATCTTTCACTTCCGTTAACGCTTTTTGTAGACCAGCTTCTTTATTCGAATTGTTGTGCTGCTTAGCGAATTCAATTTGCTTTTCAATCTGGCAAACTTTTGCCTCACAACCAGACAAACCACTACACTCTTGTGCAGCGACTGAACTAAAAGACATTAACGCAGCAAAAACTGACATTGCGACAGTAATACGTTTCATAATTGCATCCATAAAAAGTATGAAAAGAAGATAATCATACTCTATAGCCCACAGCAATTAACATCAAAATATCAATTTATTTTATATGGTTATTCATAAAAATGGCCACATAAAAAATGACCATTCATTACATTCCAATATAAGATAAAACTGCGCTAATAAGCCTAGTTAATTAACAAGACTCAGCATGCCGTCATCATACTGGCGACCATTTGATGTGCACTTTTCGGCATTGGTTTTATTTCACTTAAGTATTCGTGAATTTCTTTGGGGGTCAATGTACAACCACGATCAGTAAAGTGCATGATTTGATAAGTGGTGGCGATTTTAGAAATAGTGAACTCATCACGACCGGGTGAAAACGGAGAGAACATCCAACGTAAGTTCGCAACTTGTTCTTGAGTTGCATATTCTTCTTTTGGTTTGAACTGGTAGACGTTTGTCATCATGCTGATCCTTTTATCTCTTTTTCTCACTGCACACAAACACCGCAGTAATCTTACTGTTTATCACTTGCCTTTCAGCCGAAGCTGTTAGGGTTAAACGTATCCTGAGCAAGACTTTTACGCTCGCACAAGATACTGTTTAAATATACAGTGTAAATTTACTGTTTGTCTAATGTTATTTAGCTAGAAAAAACACGATGAGTGTCAGAGTAAAATCTGCCGCCATTTTTGCCGCCACTTTCAGTTTTCAGACCTAAAAAAGGCCGCTTAATTAAGCGGCCAATTTAGAATAACTAATCCAGTTTTTTTGTTGAAACAACCATAAAACGATACTAAATAAACCTTTATAATCAGCATCTTACATAAAAAACAACCATACATTGATATCATCCAAAACAACCATAAGTTGATATTTTTGTCAGTTTACAAATTTAGTTCAGGACTACCTGTAAGAAAGTTACTTTCAGCATTCTAGTATACAATTCTCATCCGAAGATATTCATCCTTTGTCTAAACGCCACCAACACTAGCAAGATTTTGGACAAAAACCTCTTAGTAAAGTCATGCTAAGAAACTAATATCAGATTAGTAAAAGTATCTTGAAACGTAGACCTCTATCTATTTAACCGAGGTCATTAACCAAAATGATGTAGTGCCATTAAGATTAATTAACTTAAGAAGCTATTCAAATCCAATTTAAATAGCTTTTTCAATAACCGATAATTAAATACCTAACGCTTGACCACCACCGATTTGAATAGTTTCAGCAGTGATAAATGATGCATCTTCGCTAACTAGGAATGCAATCACTGATGCTACTTCTTCTGGTTGACCTAAACGACCAAGCATAATGCTGTCTTTCCAAGAAGCGAAAACTTCTGGCTTAGTTGCTTTAATTTGAGCGTGGAAAGGTGTATCGATTGTACCTGGAGAAACCGCATTTACGCGGATGCCAGCAGGAGCAAGCTCTTTAGCCAATGCTCGAGTTAAAGTATGAACCGCGCCTTTAGAAACACCGTAGATACCAGCACCAGGGCCACCAGCGTTCCAACCTGCATTTGAAGTAAAGTTGATGATTGAACCACCTTCTGCTTTCTTCAAGAATGGGATAGCAGCGCGAGACACAAAGAATGCACTATCAAGGTTAAGCGCCATAACAAAACGGTAGAAATCCGTTGTCATTTCTTCCATTGGGCTACGACCACCTAGGCCACCAGCATTGTTAACAACAACATCAAGCTTGCCGTATTTTTCACCAATTGCCGTGATATTTTCAGTCACCATTTTATCATCAGTTACATCAAAACCATAATACTCAGCTTCAATGCCTAGTTCTTTTAATTCTGCTACGCGCTCAGCACCTTTATCATCTTCGATACCGTTAAGTACAACCGTGTAACCATCCGTACCAAGACGTTTTGCAACTTGAAAACCAATACCGCCAGTTGCGCCAGAAATAAAAGCAATTTTTTTAGACATAGTCATTCTCTCTTTAATCATCCATTTATAAATTTTGATTGGTAAACAACATTCATCACCAAAACATCTGATATTATTGTATTACAAATAATATGATTTTCAATTTTATTTATCGTAGAAAGAACAAAAATGAGATCTCAACCAAGTATCCGATTGACTAGAAAATACACATTCCCTACTTTATACCTTCATTCATGTATCACTATATTGAAACCTAACACTGCTAAGCTTTCCTCATAGTACAAAAGGAAAAATTAAATAAACCTAACTCGATTATTAGAGTCAATTTCGTGATCTATGTTGCTTAAGTCACAGAAAGCAACGTTATCTCCCTTCATTTGATTGCTAAACCAAATTCATACCTATAGAATCACCTCACCTAGCTATATAATAATACAATTGGAGAGATATGATGACTAAACCTGTTATTGGTTTTATCGGCCTAGGCCTTATGGGCGGCAACATGGTAGAAAACCTACAAACTCGTGGCTACCAAGTAAATGTAATGGATCTTAATAAAGACGCTGTTGCCGCTGTTCTAGCTCGTGGCAACGCAGCAGAAGCATCATCTGGTAAAGAACTTGCTGAAAAAAGCGACATCGTGATGCTTTGCCTAACAACGTCTGAAGTTGTAGAGAAAGTAGTATACGGTGAAACAGGTATCCTAGCGGGTATGTCTGAAGGCAAAACGCTAATCGACTTCGGTACTTCTATCCCAGCTTCTACTAAGAAGATTGGTGCTGATCTTGCTGCTAAAGGCGCAGGTATGATCGATGCTCCTCTTGGTCGTACTCCAGCTCACGCTAAAGATGGTCTACTAAACATCATGGCAGCTGGCGACATGGAAACTTTCAACAAAGTGAAACCAGTTCTTGATGACCAAGGCGAAAACGTATTCCACCTAGGCGCTCTAGGTTCTGGTCACGTAACGAAACTTGTGAACAACTTCATGGGTATGACGACTGTTGCAACTATGTCTCAAGCATTCGCAGTTGCAAAACTGGCAGGCGTTGACGGTCAACAATTATTCGACATTATGTCTGCTGGCCCTTCTAACTCTCCGTTCATGCAATTCTGTAAGTTCTACGCAGTAGATGGCGAAGAAAAACTAGGTTTCTCTATTGCAAACGCAAACAAAGACCTTGGTTACTTCCTTGCACTATGTGAAGAGTTAGGTACTGAGTCTCTAATCGCTCAAGGTACTTCTACAAGCCTACAAGCAGCGGTTGATGCTGGTCTTGGCCAAAACGATGTACCAGTTATCTTTGATTACTTCATGGGTTTGAAAAAGTAATCATTAAATAACCTATTACTTGATAACAAAGTTAAGCTGCAATATAAGCGATTATATTGCAGCTTTTTTATGTATCAAGTAAAGGTAGATGCTTATTTTCATTAACACTTTTTATTAAGCCTTATTGTCGCGAATAGTATATACCCAAAGTAATTGGAGTTGCACTTAGGCGACAAGTGAATAAAGCCCCGTGAGTTTAGCTTGTCTAAATGATTGGGGTGAATGAGCGCCGCCAACAAAGCTGCAGCTTCAAGTACGAAGGGTATAGACGTAAAAAAGGCACTGAACATAATTGAACAGTGCCATTGAATTTTAGGGGGGATTAATCAGTCAGTGACTAGATTATTTACCTGTGTATGTGTCATGCGATTTTTCTAGTTTATAGAATGTCGCTTGAACATAATCATCTAAGTCACCAGAGATGTTTTGGTTATATACGCCAGCTTTAAAGTACATGTACTTACCGCCTACGTCATAACCACTTTCACTCATATCAACAACTTGTTGTACGTCTTCTTTACCATCACGCTTAACAGTAACCGTTAAAGTATTACCTTTAACTTCAATGCGGTAAGTGAATTTCTCACCTAGAGCAATACCATCATCGCCGATTTCGCCCGTCATGCCACCAACAAGGTCATAGAACGCATCTGTGCCTTTTAATGTGTTTTCATGAGCAAAGTAAACCGTACCAGTGTTGTGGTTTGGTAGTTTACGGTAGTACAAGCGAATTGGTTCGTCATCTTGGTCATGGATCTGGCCGATAATGAAACGACCTACTTGGCCTGCTTCACCTGTTGTTGTGGTGTGGTCAACTTTCAAAGTTGCTTCAAGGACACCATCAACGCCGCCAGCGGCTTTTAGATCTTCAACCGGTGCTGAGCCAAATACCCAGTTGTTTTTATTTACACCTTTAGTTGAAATCGATTGGTCACCTTTACGCAGCATTTCACGCATTTCAGTACGAGCGTACTTAGTGTTTTTCGAAGTACGAACACCTTTAATGAAAGTTTTAAAGACTAAACCACCATCATCGGCTGTGTAGAACACATCAGGGTGTTCATAACCATTTGCCAGGTTCCATTCTGAAACATCATCAGGACGGTTGTTACCATCGTGGTCAAATGGTTGAGATAGGTACCATTCTGTTAGGTCAAAGTTTTCACTTGGCTTATTGCCCGCTTTTGGCGTTGCTGGTAAACCAGTAGGCGCTGCTAGTGCACTTCTTGTGTCACATTTCACGCTAGTATCACATGGGTAAACCGCTGGTGCGCCGAAGTTGCCTTTACGTAGGTCTTTACGCGCTTCTTTTTGTGCCGCTGCTTCTGCCGCCATTTGAGCGATCATTGCTTGTTCAGCTTTAACAACATCATCAGTAATCACTTCTGACGTTGGGCAAGAGTTTAATGAACAGTTGATTGCGGCAAACTCTGTCACACTGTTCCAATCATTACCGGTGTTACCGTGACCAACATATTTAACATAGCGAGCTTGTACTGGTTCAAAATCAAAACGCTCTAAACCAATAACGCGGCCTGAACTTTCTTGACCTTCTAGAACAGGCGTCCAAGTTTTACCATCAACACTGACAAGAACATCAAATTTGCTTACACGCTCATTACCTTTACTGAAAGCAGCACGTACTGCATCAAATTCATGTACTGAACCGTAATCAAAGGTTGCCCACTCGCCGTCACCATTTGCAGACCAACGAGTCGTTAGATCTTGGTCAAACATACGGTCTGGACCATTACCATCATGGCTGCTTGCATCAATCGCGGTTGGAGTCAAAACAGCAACACGAGGTCCCTCTTGTTTTGCTGCCATTTCAGCGGCTTTTTGAGCATCGGCGCCATTAGATGAACAGCCCATTGCTAATACAACAGATGAAGCCAGCAAGCTTTTTAGAAAAATATGTTTCATCTCTACATCACCTATAAAATGAGGTTAAAAAATCAAAGGTTTATCAGTTAAAATTTTATTTACTAAATGAATCAAACAAGGTCATTCTTTCATACTCTTATAACACAAATAAGAGTATGGATATAAAAACGAGACCAAGATCAGCTATTGCAATCGATTTAAACTTAAAATTTTGGATTAGATCTTAAAATTGATAACCAAAGAAAATAGATGGCTTTTTAGAGAATAAAAAATGATGTGACCAAGCACGAACTCAGACAATAAACCCACCATTTAGATCATGATAAAACAAATGATTTTCTCGCCATTCATTCGTAGTTTTATGCATTTCAGTGGGTATAAAAATGAGTGGATATAGATATTAGCCGAAAACATTTTTAGATACTGATGCGGTGTGCTTATTGAAAATATCTTCAATTTTAATTTCATACTCTCGATTACCGAAAATATTCACAATTTGAGCGAGGAAAAGCTCGGCACAAGATATCGAATCGATTAAAGCATTATGAGCAGGATACGCCGGTAAATGATGTTTTAACCGAACATCTGTTAACTGGTAGCTACAGGTTTCAGGGTGCTGAATATAAGTTAAACATTTCTCTATTTTTAAGGTATCAATCCACACGATTGGTAGTTGAACAATACCAAATTTTTGTTGTACATAATGATCAATGAATTGCTTTTCTACCACTGCACCATGAACCAACACCACTTTGCCTCGCATCATTTCGAACAGCTTGTCCATGGTTTGGTCAAGTTCATGCCCATTTTCTAGCATTTCAGGCACAATATGATTAATGACTGCACTTTCTGAATTAATACCTTCCGAGCGGTTGAGGTAAACATGCCTGGCCATTTCCACATCAATTTTCGACTTAACCATTGGAACGGTACCAATACTAAGAATCGAACATTTCAATGGATTAAGCCCCGTGGTTTCAAAATCCAAGGCTAAGTAATGCAAAGAATCTATCGGGGTTCCCAACTTGGGAACTGGATAAGAAAGTAATTGACGCAAGCCATCTGGCCACTGGTCATTAATAGAAATACGTTTGCGGGCATGTTCAATATTAGTCAACGGGTGACCAAATAACTGCGACTTTATATGCTCAAACATCTATTTTCCTTATCTCATAATTTGGATATAACAATCTTGATATAAAACGAACAAAAAGCCAGCGAGTCAATTCGCTGGCTTTTAATTGTTATAAAGAAATGTGACTTTCTTTATCGCTTAGAGCAATAACTTACGATTTAGATTCCGCTTCAATTTGAGCATCTTCTACTTTGTTGTCTACCGCTTTCACAAGTAATAGACCAACCGCTAGTACAATCGCACCACAAAGAACAAACACGAAACGTCCCCATAGTGGATTTGGAATGACAAACATTGCCATTACACCGATACCTGCAACACTGATTAGTGTGCCTAGCATACGACGCTGTTTGTTATCTAGGTTTTGTTGTTCAGCACTTTCGTTTACTAACGGTGTTGCAAGGTTAGTAAAGAATAGGTCAACGTCTTTCTCACGGTGTGGAGCAAGTTTCTTATAGAACAGAGTTGATAGCATGAAGAAACCACCAGTGAAGACAATATGACCAAGCAGACCAATTGCAACTTTCAAGTCAGACCATTCACGCTTAGTTAGCTCTTCTAAACCAAACCACGTTGAGACGTGATCAGCCGTGATAACGAAACCTACGATATAAGAAACAATACCACCAACCACTAGCGTACCCCAACCAGCCCAGTCTGGCGTTTTACGGATGAAGAAGCCAAGGAATGCTGGAATAGTCATTGGGAAACCGATTAACGCACCAACGTACATCATTGTGTCAAACAAGCTCAGACCTTTCAGTGAGTTGATGAACAATGCAACCATGATGATCGCTAGACCGAAGAAGGTAGATGTGATTTTAGACACAAGTACTAATTCTTTTTCAGTCGCATTTTGACGTAATACTGCTTGGTAGAAGTTCTTAACAAAGATACCTGAGTTACGGTTCAAGCCTGAGTCCATAGAAGACATAGTTGCAGCAAACATTGCAGCAATCAGTAGACCAACCATACCGATAGGCATGTATTCTTGTACGAAGTATAGGTAAGCGAAGTCAGCTGCTTTACTACCCGCTTCTGGGTAATGCGCTGCTAAGTCAACACCTTGACCTGCGATGAACCAGCTAGGCATGAACCAAATGATTGGGCCAATAGTCATCAAGATACAAGCTAGAAGCGCCGCTTTACGTGCGTTTTTAGAGTCTTTTGCAGCAAGGTAACGGTAAGAGTTAAGCATGTTGTTGGTAATGCTGAACTGCTTCACGAAGATGAAGAATGCCCAGATACCGAAGATGCTTACATAGTTAAGATCACCACCCGTCATGAACGACTCTGTTGGGAAGTTGTTTACGATGTTAGTGACACCGCCGCCTTGAATCATTGCAACAACCGCAGCAGTAACCGTTACCGCCATGATAATAACCATTTGCATGAAATCAGATGCGATAACCGCCCAAGAACCACCTGTTACTGACATGATAAGTACTACCAAACCCGTTAGGATGATTGTAGTGTTCATATCAAAGCCGAAGATACCAGAAGCAATGATCGCTAGACCATTCAACCAAATACCTGCCGAGATAACACTGTTAGGCATGCTTGACCAAGTAAATACTTGCTCATTACCACGACCAAAACGCATACGAATTGCTTCAATTACCGTAATAACGCGTAATTGACGGAATTTCGGAGCGAAGTAAACGTAGTTCATCAAGTAGCCAAATGCATTGGCAATAAAGATAATTGCTACTGCAAAGCCATCGTTATAAGCTTTACCTGCGGCACCAGTAAAGGTCCATGCACTAAACTGTGTCATAAATGCCGTAGCACCAACCATCCACCAAAGCATGTTACCGCCCCCACGGAAGTAGTCACTGGTGTTACTTGTAAATGTACGGAACATCCATCCAATAGCGATTAAGAAGAGGAAGTAGATTCCGACAATGGCAGTATTTAAATCAAGTTCCATCGTGTTATCCTTTTTTTGTAATTTTGATTTCCTGAACAATATAACCAACAAATAAATCATTTGTAGTACAATATTGCCATTGCGTGACATTCATCGACTTTCCTTTGCCTCAATTTGTATGACAAGTGATCTAAATCAATAAATTCATTTTATTTCACAGATGAACAAGCACGGATACAACACCATTTGAAACCTCCACTCCTATACACAACAAAGGACCAAGCCCTAACTAATAACCGCAAAATAATAATTAAAAATACCACAGTTCACTATTCAATTAAGATTGCTCAATGATCTAAAGCACACTTCTGAAAATCCATGCATTCCCACCTATAGCAATGAACAAAAAAACCTACAGGCTCACATTAAATAATACAATAATATTCTATTTTATTCTGACATTCATAACTGAAGGTATTTTACGATGAAAACGACAGTATTAGGTTTAGCGCTTAGTTCATTATTAATGGGTTGTGCATCCACTTCTAATGACGCTACACCAAGTGCAACCACCGCCACTCAAACAAGCAGCTTAATTCAAGATGGTCAACTAACGGACTTTAGAGCCAATAGTGGTAGTAGTGATGTTTGGATAAAACACGCAGACAAAAGTGCAGGCCTTGGTGATGTAGGCAGCTCAAAAGACACCGCCTTTGATGATGAAGGTTCTGCCCGAATACGCTTTATGAGTGAAAATGATGACTTCACTGCAACGCCTGGCTTAACACAACAAGTAGCAGGTTTAGAGCAAAACACCGATTACACCCTTTCTTTCTATTATTACGACAACAAAGGTAATAACTCTCCAAGTGAAATTGAATTTGGTTTAAAAGATTCAACGGGGAAAGATATTGCTTCTAAAACCGTTCATGCTCGTGATGTAGCACAAAATCCATCGGGCAGCGTAAAAAGTGGTTTTAAGTTAACTACCCTAGATTTCAATTCCGGTAGTAATACAAATGCACAAGTCTTCTTATATATGTCAATCACCGATCCAAGCCAAATTGATAAAAATGGTGATATTGGTAAGCAAACAGAAGTTCGTGTGGATGAATTCAAAATCACCAAAAAATAATCATCACATAACATGACGGTCGAACAACTTTCGACAAAGCCTTATAGAATCAAGGCCCTACAACTGGAAATTAAATGATAGAGCCTTATTTTCATCAAAAGAAAACCATTAATTTGTTTATTTAGATCACACTTTTCGATCTAATCAGCTTAAAAATATGAACTATTTAAAATAAATCGATCTGTTTCACATACATCAGACCATAACTTATTTATATTTCATTTGTATTATTTAAGTTCAATAACACAAATCAAGGAAATGAGAATGTTGTTCCTTTTACGATAACTTTGCTGGCTCATTTCAAGTGACACAATTAGAAACCATAACTACACAGGACGTTGGATATGTTCAAATTAAATAAAGTTTTACTTGCTACTACTGCCGCTATTCTTGCAACTTCTGCGGTAAGCGTTAACGCTGCTTCTGTTGATATTCGCCACGAATACAAACATGACACTGAGTCAAATAACAACCGTATTAAAATCGGTGGCAGCACCTCAACAGATTTAGGTAAGCACTACTACAGTGTTGAAATGAAATTCGCAGGCCGTGATGGTACTTATGGTTTTGATGATTTAGAGCGTGGTGATTCAGAAGTTGTTTATGAGTTTAAACACTATATAACTGAGCAATTTTACGTACAGCCAGGTATGCCAATTACTATGGGTGACGAACGTGTAACTTACAAACCTCAACTACGTATTGGCTATGAGTTTGATTCTGGTATCACAACTAAACTACGTTACCGTCATGAATTCCGTGACTATACATCTAATAAAGAAAATGGCGAGACATGGCAGAAAAGTAAAGTGACTGCAAACTTAGATTATACATGGAACAACATGATCCAATTTGGTTTTGAAGCGAACTATGAAAAAGCGCATGAAGGCGATAACTGGATTTTGTACGATAACAAAACTTGGAACTACGACTACAACCTAAAAATCGGTTATAAAAACGAAACTAACTGGCGCCCGTATGTTGAGTTCGGTAACGTAAGTGAAGGTAGTAGAGATGATGCTCGTCAATTACGTAGCCGTGTAGGTATCACTTATAGCTTCTAATCATTTTCAGATACTACACTCAATATTTAAAGCCAGGCTTATAGTCTGGCTTTTTAATATTTAATGATATTAGAGAAACAACCCTATCCACTTCCCTTTCACTAACCACATAAAGAATCTCCTTCTCTTTATCAACATTAGTCAATTGGCAATAGAATTAACAGTTAAGGGAAGGTTGGGAAGGGTTGTTGTGTTTAAATAAACTTGTTCAAAGGTAGGTTTATAATTAAGCGCACGAATAAAACCTCGTACGCTTAATTTTAGGTATTATTCTTAATTATGTTGAGTCGATAACGAATAGAAAGTCGCTTGAACGTAGTCACTATCATCGCCGGTATTATTTTGATTATAAACACCCGCTTTGAAATACATATACTGGCCAGCATCAGCATAACCACTGCCGTGCATATCAATTGTTTTGCTCACATAAGTATTATCTAAGCGCACAATAGAGACGGTTAATTGATCCCCGACGACTTTAATCTGATAGCTGAACTTCTCATTTAATGCGATACCATCAGAAGGATTACTCGCAGAATCACTTTTACTACCAATAATCTCATACCAATACTCACTGCCATTGCGAGTTTCATGGGCAAAATATATTGAGCCTTTAGAGTTATTAGGTAGTTTACGGTAATACAAACGAACCGGTTCATCATCGTTGGCATGAATTTGACCGATAATCACTCGCCCAATTTGGTAACCTTTACCACCTGTCGTGACATGGTTGACGGCTAACGTGGCATTTAAAACCCCATCGACCCCACCCGCTTTAGCTTGTTCTGAACTTGGCGCAGAAGAAAATACCCAGTTATTTTCATTCACACCTTGTGTTTTAATACTAGTATCACCTTGGCGAAGCATTCCGCGTAATTCAGTACGGGTATAACTGGTATTGGTTGAAGTTTTAGGGCCATTAACCCCTACTTTAAATACCATGCCACCATCATCTGCGGTATAGAACATATCGTCGACTTGGTAACCATTGTTTAAATCTTTTTCATAGATACTGTCAGACTTACCATTGTTATCTAAATCAATTGGTGCACCTAAATACCATCTAGTTAAATCAAAATTTAATGATGGTGGCAATGTAGGGTCTAAACTAAAATTACTAGCTGGTGATACAAGCGAATCAAAATCTGGTTTTTCTGCATCAGTGCTAACTTCATCAGTCGCATTATTATCTAAAGCGCTATCATCTGAATCTGATGAAGACGATCCCCCACCGCACCCTGCTAAAATAGCGGATATTGACAGCACTAACGTTGTTTTTCTCATCCATGGCTTCATTGGTATTTCCTTAATGAAAGATCACACTAAACATGCCGCTACAGCCATTAGTGATTATTCTAATTAACATTCAATAATAATCTTCCAAAGCCACCATTAATCATACAAAAAGATCGCAATAGTGTGATATTAATAACATAAATCTCAATATTAACCTTGCTTAAAACCTCACCAATAAACATTTGATCTAGATCACCATAAAAACCAAATAAAACCTTAAATACAGTAACTTAACCAAAGATGGCCATCCTAAAGCTTATATTATTTCACCTTGTAAATTTATTTATCTTCAATGTAGATCACGAATCCAACATCAATTTCAATAAACAATTGTATTATTAAATTATAACATTCAAAATTATAAACACATTAATCAATAAGTGATGTAATCAAGGATAGAGAAAACGTTTTTGACACAAGCATGACTTAACGCATTACGTGAACGATTCCGAAAAAACTATTTCAAAGAACCGGGACAACAAAAAGGTTCGACTAACTATTAGGATGATAATTATGAAATTAAAACCAATTGTACCTCTGATGTCATTGATATTTGCAGCCACGCTTACAGGCTGTAACTTCGATGGTTCAAGTGATGATTCAGCCAGTGGCTCTAGTGATGGTGGCACAGGAACAGTTCCAACAGCACTATCTTCTGACGCTTACTGGAATATTGGCGGAACAGCAGCGTTAAGTGGTGTTTCAACTTATTCAGAAGATTTACCAAACGTGCATGTTTTTGATGGTGATAAACAATATTACTACGATGATGATGATAACTTTGGAACATATACAATCAAGGAGCATTCTCTTGAAGAAAATATAGAAGCAGGCACACTACGATTTACTCATTATGATGCCAGTGGCCCTACAGAAGTTGATGGTGAATACCAAATTTCGGGTGATACTCTATCAATTGACACCGCTGGTGCTTTTGGTGTTCTTACAGTATCAGATAAGTCTGAAGACCCATCTATAAAAGATGCGGTAACTAAAGCTAATGAAGCCGCTGGAATTACAGTTTCAAATAAAGTTGCCCAGCTACTAGATACAACAACTGGTGATTCTGGTGAACTGCGTGTTAAATTTGCAGATTCATCAACTGCTGTAGGTGTAGAAACTATCGCATCAGGTAAAGTTAAATTCGATCTTACCTATCAACTAGATGAAGACACAGCTCAAGTTGATACAGGGACAGGTGATAGTATATATATCTCCCTCTATAATGCAGATGGTACGTCTAATAGCAACTTACACACTGGAATTATCTTAACTAAAGGTATGATTGAATATCGTACAGCTGATGGCAAATCAATTGTTGAAGGTTCATTCGCTGAAGCAGAAAAACTGGCAATAGAAATAACTTGGTCACCAAGCGGTGCAATTTTCACTATAAATGGCACAGAATTTACAGTTGAAAGTTACGGTCCATCAAACCCAGTAGCAGTATTTTCTGTTAAGTTAGGCGACACTTCAGACACCACACAGTATGAACTGTTAATTGACAATCTTGAGCTATATTCAAATAGCAATGCAGTATTTAGTGATAATTTTGAAGGCTATGCTGAAGGCCATGTATTATCTGATGACCCATACAATGATAATACCTTTGAAGCTACCGTTATAAATGAAGCTGCAACCAGTTCAGACGATTCAACAGATAACGGCACTGATACCGGTGGTGAAACAGACAACGGTTCCGATACTGCTATTACAGAAAACTTTGATTCATATCAAACAGATACAAATATCAGTGTCGCAAGCTCAAACTGGAGAGAATATAACTCTTTAGGCGATGGAAAATCTACTTTATCATTTGTTGGAATAAGTTCAGAACAAGCTAACAGTGGCAATAATTCATTATTAATTTCAGACTTAGATGACAACAATAAACCTTCTGCAGCACTTGAGTTTAATGGTAGTCATATAACAGGTTCAGTATCTGTAGATGTATATGTCCCTTCTGGTAATACTAAAGATACTTACATAAACATTGGAAATGGAAAAAATAGTGCTGACCGTTATTTTGAAGTTCGCATGAATGATGGCAACTTAACCATTGCTGGAGACAACGAAGTAAAAATTCCAGATGCTGTACCTGTAGATACATGGACAACTGTTTCATTTGATTGGGATAACGGTAATATTAATACATCTGTAAACGGAGCAGTAGTTAATACAATGGCCCACACTGAGACAGGTTTTGCCGATGATGTCATCCCTTCACAATTAACTTTATATGTTGGTAATGATGGTGATGCTTCAAGTAAAGCTTATTATGACAACATCAGCTCTGATTTATTCTAAAATATAAATCAAACCAACCAAAAAGGACGCCCCCTCAGCGTCCTTTTTTATACCTCATATTTACTCTCAAATTAATCACCTCAACTACTGATAAGTAAACCACTCTTATCTGCAATTGAGGTTAAATTATCTTTACTTAATACCCTACCGAACCAAAGCGCAGTTTTGCGGCATCTTGCAAGTCAGCAATGATTCTAAAAGCATCTTTTAAGTGTTGACGCTCAAAGCTACCGAAGTTATTTGGGTCGATATAACTGTCTGGAGCGACGCCTTGTTTTAACTGTTGTAACTGGTGGTTATAACGGAACTGAGCGATAAAGTGGTATGAACCGATAATGTTCTTATAGGCATCTTCACTTAAAATACCCGCTTCTTTGGCAGCAGCAAAACGGCTTTCAGTATTAGATGAATCACACTCCACTGCTAACCCATAAATACGCGCTAAATCGATAATTAAATTAATCGCGTATTTTTTAATATTGAGTACTTTGGTTTGTTCACCATTTTTTTCTAATACAAAGCTATTAAAAATCCCTAACGGTGGGTTGGTATTGACGGCATCACGAACCAATGCAGGCAAAAAGGTATGATTCTGCTTAATGTTTTTATGCATTTCATCGCGTAGTGTTTTGGTAAATTCACCATTACCATAAATAGAACGAATTTCTAAAAACACACTAATATTCAATAAGCATTCATATTCTGGGTTACTCACCCACTTCTTATAATATTGTTTCCATACCGATAATGGTTGGCACCACTTCGGCGTAGCTGCCATATATTTACCAGTACATAGCGGATAACCACAACGATCTAGGCCATTTGACACATAAGCGCCTAAATGTCTGAAGTAAATCTTATCGCTATCAGTCGCGTCATCAGAGAGCACTAGCGCGGTATCTTGGTCGGACGTGATATTCAACTCATTACGAGCATGAGAACCCGCCGAGATCCAGTTGAAATCACAAGGCGGCTTACCCAGTTTATCAATCGCAATTTGAATTAAGCGGCGTGTATACGCATCCATAATCATCGACATTACTTTGCCAATGATTTCAGAAGACACTTTCCCTTCCACTAAGGCTTCAAAAATCGCTTGGCGTTCCAGTGTGAGCTGAGATAACTCAGACACGCTGTTGGTGTATTTGATCTTTTCAATTAAGAAGATGGCTTGCATGCGGTGATTTTGCACCAAGTGGGTCGTCGTCAATAAACCTACTGCTTGGCCCTCTTTCACCACTGGAATATTACGTATGTTGTATTCCATCATCATTGAAGCCGCTTCTAGAATCAAAGCATCTGGGCTTAATACCAATGGATTTGGTGTCATGACCGTTTTGATTGGATCTTGCAGTGGCGCTTCTAATGCAATCACGCGCTTGGTCATATCACGGTCGGTGATCAAACCAACAATGCTGCCATTTTCATACACAACTGCACACGAACAACGCTTTACGATTCGCATTTCATGGGCCACATCTTTTATCGACATGCTGGCGTTAACCACAGCAATCACACCACTTGCCACATCCCCTACACGCTTGATAAACAAGCCTTTTTCTTTATTCGACCACACTACATCATGAGCGGTGGTTAAACGAACATCCGCTTGAGAGGCAAAGTATTCTGCGTATTCTGGTTTACGTTCAAACAAACGCAATAATGCAGAATGGGGAATTAAATAGAGTAATGAGTTTTCTATTGCGGCAGCGGTATAACGATTATCTTCACTTGTAGTTTCACCAAGAAAGGTAAAACCAAAGATGTCATCTCGCCCTAAACGAGATCGTAACTGACCATCGAGTTTTCTTTGCTCCATTGCACCGGTTCGCACAATGTAGAGATATTTTTCCGTTAGATCGCCACATGGGTCAATGACTTCACCACAGCTGACATAAGTAATTTGAACAATGCTCGCGAGCTCTCGAATATCTTCTTTCAATAAGTTATTAAAAGGCTCTATGGTCGATATATATTGTTCTATATTGGCAAGAAGTGAGTCATTCATAGATATCCTCAATTTTATGTTATTGTAATATTTAATTGTATACCCATAAAAAAAGCAGCGGAATCAACTTCCGCTGCTTAAATGGTAAAACTTTGAACCAAAAACGTTTCTACTCAAATGTCTTCAAGATGCGAGTAATTTGGGTATCAATAAAACACGAATTGCTTAGTTTAACTCTGGCAAACGGTGCTTAGATTCTTGCAAGTGGTTTGCTGAACAAGCTCTGGCTTTATCTGCATTACCCGCCATGATGGCTTCGTAAATATCACGGTGTTCTTGCAAACATAACCCACCTTTTTCTGATGAATGCACAATGAAGTTTTTGTACATGGTCATCAAAATATTACCAAATGGTAAGTAGAAGTCGTTACCGGTTGAGTTAAAAATCAAGTTGTGGAAATGCATGTCGACTGCTGTCCACTCTGCTTGATCAAAAAATTCTTCTTCTGCTTTAGCTGCTACATCGCACATTCTTTGGAAGGTTTCTGATAACTCAATACGTTGCTCTACAGTGGCATTTTGCGCGGCAAGTGCACAGGCTTCTGGCTCAATCGCACGACGCAAACCTAAGAATTGGTGAAAGAAAGTATCGTTATCGATAAGACCATCCATCCACTCGATTAATTGAGGGTCAAGAAAGTTCCAATTTGCACGTGCAACTACACGAGTACCAATCTTAGGGCGCGACTCTAATAAGCATTTTGAAGTAAGTAGCTTTACCGCTTCACGAAGTGCGGTACGGCTTACGCCAAACTGCTCACATAAAGCCATTTCACCAGGAATAATTGAGCCTTGCGGTAATTTCCCAGACAAAATTCCGCGTGCGATTTCACGTGCAACTTGCACATGCAAACTACGCTTAGAGCCTGAAATTGAATTAAATTCATTCGTCATCATCATTCTTCTTATATAGATTCTTGTCTTATTTATGGACATTGTATCACTATAACGTCACTGCTCCAGTATTTAAAACCGAGGTTTAGGTGATATACGTCACTTATTTATAGTTATACCTAATAATATCAGGAGAACCACCTCAAACCAGCTTAGATCAAGCTCACATAATTCACCAATAACGGCTAATTAATAGCTCCATAAATTGACGATAATAGGTAATATTGTATTATCAATCATCTTGAGTTACTAATTCTCACTTTAATTTATTAATATGTTCTTAGTGATCTCAAGATGCCTACTTTATTTGTCTTTTTACTTTTAAAGTAGTGATAGTTTTTATCGCTCGAGTAATTTGACACGTTGGAATTCGCTTTATTGCCAGTGCTTTACTGGCTTTTTTCCATTTTGAGAGAGACCTAATGACCGAAGAAAGTTTCAGTTTTACCCCTATGACCTATCGGCTTAATGTCTATATCGCTCAACAAATTGCTAGCCAAATTATTTGTGGCCAACTGCCTGTCGGCTCAAAGTTGCCTAATGAACTAGATTTATGCCAACGATTTGGTGTCAGTCGCACCGCTTTAAGAGAATCAATCAAGTTATTAGCATCTAAAGGTTTAATTACTTCTAAGCCTAAAGTGGGGACTTTTATCCAACCACGTAAGTACTGGCAGTTTTTAGATCGCCAATTACTGGAATGGCTAAAAGACAGTGAAGATCCTCAACATTTTTTAAAACAATTTTTAGGGTTACGTAAGTCGATTGAACCAGCTGCTTGTGCATTTAGTGCTGAATTTGCGACAGAAGAACAACGCCTGCGTTTAACTACCCATTTCAATGCAATGGAGAAAGCGAGCAAAAATAAAGACGCCGATGCTTGGACGTTGGCAGATCTGAATTTTCATGCTTTGATTTTCCAATCGACTTCAAATGACTTCTTTACCCCTTTTGGTAATGTGTTAACGACGGTTTATCAATGTTTCTTTAACCATACCTCGGTAAGAGGACATTTTTGTATTAAAGAGCATCGCGCGGTTTATCAAGCGATTATGGATAAAGACCCAGAAGCTGCCAGAATGGCCTCTAATATCTTATTGAAAAACAACCATGAGTTGCTGTCTCTCAACCCTGCGTAGGCGACTCTTTACCGTTTTAAGCGTTCCATTTAATTTCCTAGATTAAACATCCATTAAAAAAGCTCATTTCACACTGACATGAAATGAGCTTTTTAGTATTTAAAATCTCTCGGTGTTAAGATCTAACTTCCCAACAGAAATTTACTGCCCGTTCGAAATAATGCTCTCTTCTGTCACTTGTCTTATCGCCAAACGGCTTTTATATAAGTGATTGCCTGCCCACAAGATCAAGCCCCCTATCACAATGAAAGTTAGCATATCGTAACCGGTTTCAAATATGACACCGACTAAGATAATCAACGCACCTAACACTTGCGATAAACGCCCTAAGTAAGCGCCTTGTTTGCCATCCACTAAGGCTTCTTCTTGCGCACTAATTGGTGTGGCAAGGTTGTGATAGAAGATTTCTAACTCTTGCTTACGCACACCTTGAGGCTCTTTATAGAACAGTGAAGATAAAGCAAAGAAACCACCAGAAATCACAATTTGTGCCACCAGCATCGCCACTACCGTTAAATCAACACTTTCACGATGAGTAAAGACATCTGCACCAAATAGCGGCAATAACCAATTTACATCAAACAAAAATTGCATAAAGCAAGATACTAACAACCCGACAATCAAGGTTGCCCATGCTGACCAATCTGGCGTTTTAACAAACACTAACGCCAACAATGATGGAATAACTAAAGGCATTTGCAGTAACGCGCCAAATAGCATCATCAAATCAAAGAAGCTGTATTCTTTTATCGAAGCAAACAACAATGCCGCACCAATCGAAATCACCCCATTAAATAAGGTCGAGATCTTACTCATACGCATTTGCTGAGTTTCGGTCGCTTCTGGATTAATCACCGACTGATACACATTACGCACGAAAATACCCGCATTACGGTTCAGTGCTGTGGTCATTGGTGCAATCGTCGCGGCAATCATGGCGGCAAGCACTAAGCCCAGTACCCCTTGTGGCATGTGATTTTGAATAAAGAATAAATACGCGGCATTGTTCGCACTTGCGCCTAGATTAGGATAAAAGGTTTGTAAATCGACATGCATAGTTGCCGTCACCCAAGGTGGGATAAACCACATGATTGGGCCAATCACAAACATTAAACCTGCCACCCAAGCTGCTTTTCTGGCTTCTTTTTCATTCACGGTGACAAGGAAACGATAACAAGACATCGCATTGTTAGTGCCCATGGTTTGCTTGGCCATGATGAACACCACCCACACAACGAAGATCTGCCAGTAATTGATATCGGTTCCCATAATAGACGGAATTTCTGACTTTTCGACTAGCTCAACAGGACCGCCAACATAAATTAAGGCATACGCCCCTACCGTTAATGTGATCGCCATAAGCAAAACCAATTGAATGACATTGGTTGCAGAAACGGTCCAAGATCCACCACTGATCGCAATAAAAGTTACTAATACGCCAACACCGATAATGGTGACATACAAATCAATATGAAAAACCGCTGCAACAAAGATTGCCAAGCCATTAAGCCAAATAGCAGCTGAAATGGTGGTTAAAGGAAATTGCAGCCAAGTGAATACTTGTTCCGAGGTTTTACCAAAACGCTTTCGGATCACTTCCATTGCTGTATCCACACGTAATTTGCGATAGCGAGACGCAAAGTACATGGCGGCCACAAAAAAGCCTAAAGCATTCCCCCAAAATAAAAACAATACGGCTAAACCATCTTCATAGGCTTTAGCTGCTGCTCCGGTGAATGTCCAAGCAGAAAATTGCGTCATAAAGGCGGTCGCCCCTGCCATCCACCACATCATGGCGCCGCCACCGCGAATAAAGCCAGAGGAGGTTTTAGCAAAGCGTTTAAATATAAAAGCAGCAACGATAATAAAAACAAAATAGCCAGCAATGATGGAAATATCTAAGCTATCCATTGTCGAAAAACACCTCACAGTAAACAGAAAAAACCGGAATACTCTATACCCAGTGACTAAGGTATATAAGCATTCCGGCTTAAGTTGGCTGGTTAGAGATCAGCAGCCCTTAAGAACAACTTACACTTTGTCATCATATAGCTTATAGCTGAGCCGTTGCTCCCGTCCATTGGTACTCTACACCATTGAATTCAACTTTGTGCTCACCAGATTGCGGGCCATTAACATCAATCATACTTGGGCGATTTGATATACCAAACTGGTACAGTTTTCCGCTAACTAAACGGATTTCAACCACTGTACCTGTCGCATTATGACCAAGCACCTCAATACTTTGGATTAAACCGCGAGCCCCAACAGACGCTTCAATAGATTCATTAAAGTAGCCATGTGTTTCAATAACTGAAGCAAATACATGATCTTTTGCCTTTTGGCGCAAAATTAAGGTTGGCTCTGAACGTAGGTTAAAGTCAGGGTCATTGGCACCAGTACGAGCAAAAATCACCTCACTACCAGCTGGCGCACTTGAAACTAAACTATAATAGCTTGAATCATGTAACCAACTTACAAGAGAACTGCCTTCTACCGTTCCGGAACCAATATTCCATAAATGCTGATACCCATTTGACTCACCTAATGAACGCAACTTGCTTTCCGTTTGGTAATCAAAATCGGTACGAATAATTTGTCCTGTGTAGTGGTATGGCAAATCGTATTGATGAGATTCTTCAGATAAAATTCGATATACATCGATAACCAATGGTTTCTCAAACTCAGGCAGTTCTGCAAGTAAAACACTTCGTTGCATATCCACACCATCGTAGTACTCAGAAATGGTACCGCTCATTGCTTGAAACTTTTCATCTTCTGTTAAGAAAAAGTGCTTCTGACCGAATTTAGATTCTGCTAATGCGGTATCAAAGTTGTTTTGTGTTTTCTGATCAACAACAACCGTATTGTGTGCCACCGTTTGCTTACAGTAAGATTTGTTTTCAGGAATATAACGACCACCAAATTTTGGTTCCACGTTTACCCAACGGCCAAAACCATAGTCATGCAGTACTTCATTACCACGATTAAATACACTTAGGTGTAAACCATCGTAGTGGCCATGATCTAACGCTGAATGATATTGGTGATCGGAACCATGTTGACCAAACCATATCAGTGCCATGGTGTCATCATCTTGCGAATCACGGTGACGAAGAATGCTCACACCACCTTTTTCACCTTTTGGTCCATCAGTCATAAACAAGCTACCCCAGCTGAAAGGCTTGATTTCATCTGCAGCTTCAACTGCTTGCGATAAAGTAAGGCCGGCCTGATGAACCCAAACATCTTGTTGGTGATTTGCCATACCAAGTAATACTTCCGTTTGCTCATAACGGTGATAACACACAGAGGTTGCCATGATCACGCCTTCATCGTTAATGCTGATGGTTTTCGATGAATCGTTAAGCGCTGGTAGCGTTCCGTCTGGGAAAGCGGTTTTAAATACGGCGTATGATGTAGTTTTGATCACTGAATCGTTAAATTCATAAATGCCCAATTCTGGCTGACGACGTTCAATCGCTTCAGCAAACAGGTAAATTGGACGCAATGAGAAACGGTGGTAGTACGGGCCTTCCATGTAATAGCCATCAGGCGAGAACAATTGATCAAGCTGAGCGAGGAAACCACCGCTTACTTTGTCCATTTTTAGGCCGTATAACGCTTTATCTACTGATTCTTGGTCATTGATCGCGTAACCACAAATACCCACTGCCGCAACTGCCCATAAACCGTGGTTGTGTACGATGTCGAAGTCATGGCCGTAAGTCACCACAAACATGTGGATCATGTGTTTAAACAAGTCATCTTCAATCTGACGTTTTTGCGATTCTTCAAGTGTGTGGTAAACACAGCTATAGGCACATGATGAGTACAACATCCACATGTTTTCATTCAATGTTTGGTGGAACAGTTTGCCCGGAGGATTACTGTCACGGCTAACATTGCTTTCTAGTGTTGGATATACCGTCGCGTACGCGGTGAGTAATTCAACAATGTAGTCACGGTATTTTTGCTCACCGGTGATCAAAAATAAACGACCCGCTAGATCCATGTGAATATAGTTTTGCTTATGACGGTTATGCTCGTAACCACCGCCTTCACCGTGCCCAGGGACTTCAATACCTACATCTGCCATATACGCATCGGTTTGTGTAATATCGCGAGCCAGTGCATTACCTAGCAGAGTATCTTTACCTAACTCTTGTGCTAGTTCAGCCGCTTCTTCAAAATTCATTAATAGTGGTTGGTAATTCATTCTTCTTTCCTACTTCTTAAATCTAGATAGATGACTTGGCTTGTACTTATTTCGCTTGTACTTCTAATGAATAGAAACCATTCCATTGATAAGTTTTGTCATCGACTGAAACTTGGTGCGCTGTGGTATCTGTCGCAGCCAATTGATTGCTTACCATAAAAGTAACCACCGATTGTTGCGTTTCAATTTCTACCACAGAGCCAACTTCGTTATGGGCAACCACACGTACGTCTTGAACTTGACCACGAGCATTCACCGATTGTTCAAACTCTTCGTTAAAGTAACCATGCGTTTCTAATACGGATGCAAATAAGCTTGATTGACCTTTAGCACGCAAGATAAAGGCAGGCTCACTGCGCAAGTTGAAACTTGGATCATTGGCACCGGTGCGTGTGAAGATCACTTCGCCATCATTGTTCGAGCTCGTGCCTAACCAAGTGTAGTAAGTATTATTTTGTAGCCAGCTCACTAACGCGCTGCCTTTCACTTCACCACTTGCCACATTCCATAGATGTTGATAACCGAAGTTTTCACCTAGTGTGTCTAGTTCTTGGTTGGCTTGATATTCAAAGTTAGTACGAACAATTTGACCGTCATATTGGTGTGAGTAATCAAATTGATGTGTCTTGTCATCTTCTGCTGTTAAACGATATAGATCGAGCAATAACGGAGCTTCTAGTTCATCAAGTTTTAGCATGAACACACTACGTTGCATGTCAAAACCTTGGTAATGATCGTTCGCAAATGCGCTCATGCCATTGACTTTATCATCATCAACTTTAAAGAAATGCGGTAAACCATGAACCGTATCAGCACGATCGGCATCAAAATTATTCTGGCATTTCTCATCAATGGCTACGGCGTTATGAGCAATTGTTTGACGCGCGTAAGATTTGTTTTCGTCTAAGTAACGGCCACCAAATTTTGGCTCAACATTAACCCAACGACCAAAGCCATATTCACGTAATACTTCTTGGCCACGGTTAAAATAAGTAATTCCAAGCGTATCAAAATGTCCATGTCCCATACCGTGCTGACCATAATTCATCACTAGCTGGAATACATCTTTGCCATCTTGCATGCGAATGAAGCCTTGCGCACCGTTGTGACCTTCTGGGCCTTCATTCAATTCCACACTCGGGAAGAATGGCAAACCAATATCATCAGGACGTTCGTTTTGAGCTTTCTCAAAAGCGCGAGAGAGTTCTAAACCACATGCATGCATCCATACTTGATTTTGGATTTTCGCCATGCCAAGTAAGTTATCATCTAAGCCGTAATGCTTACTGTATAAGCTCACCGCAACTTGTACGCCCATATCAGTGATTCCCATGGTATGGGAAGCATCATTTAATGCTGGAAACTCACCATTAGGATACGCGGTTGCCAATAACGCTTGAACTGTATTGCCAATCACTTTGTCTTTAAAGTTATAGATATCCAATTCCGGCATATGGCGGTGTAGTACTTCTGCAAATACACAAAGAGGACGAATCGCAAAACGGTGGTAATAAGGCCCTTCCATGTAGTAACCAGATGGTGCAAACAATTGAGCGATTTGTGCTAGAAAGCCCCCCTCACCCATCTCATTCTTACCGGCAGCATAATTATCAAGGCCAAATACGGACATTTCTAAATATTCACGCTTACCAATCGCCAGACCACAGATTCCAACAGCTGCTACCGCCCACATACCGTGGTTGTGAATGCGGTCAAAATCATGCGCATATTTAACGGTAAACATTTCAAGCATTGGCTGAAACAAATTATTCACAATATGTTCGCGCTCAACGTCTGACATCTCTTGCTCGACACAAGAATAAGCAAGGCTGGCATACATCAGCCACATATGCTCATTCAAGATTTGGTGGAACAAGCGACCTGTTGGATTGGTGTTTTTTTGTACGTGGAAATCAAACTGCAAATACTTGTCTGCATAGAGAGATAATAATTCTTTAACGAAAAGAGCGTATTTTTCTTCTTTAGTAATAAGGAACAAACGACCGGCAAGGTTCATAAAATTATAGTTTTGCTTATGGCGATTATGTTCATAACCACCCGCTTCACCATGCCCAGGAACATCATAATCGAGAGCCATAAAAGCATCGATTTCCTTTCTCATAGTCGCAATGGTTTTACCCATTAAACTGTCACGTCCTACTTCTTCCTGTAACGCCTTAACTTCATCAGCATTTAACAGTACAGCAGATATTTCATAATTCATCTTAAACAACCTCAAGCGACAATATAAAAACCAATTAACCCAAAAGTAATACAATAAGTCTTAAGTTTCATCCGTATTTTTATTAAACGAAGAGATAAGTCACATTTATAATTCACTAAAAACGTGCAAAACATAAAGCTTTACGCCTTATGGCACCGAAATCAACATCATTACTACAAGTTAAGTGAATAAAAAATTTTATGACTTAGGTCACGAACACCTAGACCTATTGTATTACAAATTAATTTTTAAGGTATGATAGGGCCACTAATCGAAACCAATATAAAAAACAAATTTTCTTGGAGAGAAAAAATGAGCATATTCTCAAGTAACTTTTTTAAATTTGACGAAAACGAATGGGAAGTTTTAGGTGATGGAATTAAGCGCAAAATCGTAGGTTATACCGATGATCTTATGGCCGTTTACGTTCACTTCGAAAAAGGTGCCGTTGGTGAACCTCATAGCCATGATATCCATGACCAAATTGGTTATGTTGCTGAAGGCAGCTTTGAAGCAGAAATTGACGGTGTGAAACAAGTGCTGAAAAAAGGCGATGCATACCTTGCTCGTAAACACTTTATGCACGGCGCAGTTGCTCTTGAAGAAGGCAGCGTATTACTGGATGTATTCTCTCCAGTACGTGAAGATTTCTTAAAATAACAGCTTGGATTAGGTGAACAAATGACAACATTCAATATTGCAGTAATTGGCGAATGTATGATTGAACTGCAAAAATCAGGCGAATTCCTAACGCAAAAATTTGGTGGTGATACGCTTAATACTGCGTTGTATCTTGCTCGCCTAACCAAACATACTGCTATTAAAACAAGCTACATTACCGCACTTGGTCGTGAAGGCTTTAGCCAAAACATGATTGATAGCTGGTCAAAAGAAGCGATTGATACTCAACACATCCTTCGTTTTGAAAACAAGCAACCAGGTATGTATTACATCGAAACCGATGACACTGGTGAGCGTAGCTTCTACTACTGGCGTAATGATGCCGCTGCGAAATACATGTTTGATCAAGCGGAAAGCGCTCAACTGATCGAAACATTATCAACCTTCGATGCGGTTTATTTAAGTGGTATCACATTAGCTATTTTGACTGAGCAAGGTCGTGAGCAGTTATTCACACTACTTGGTAAATTGAAAGCCAATGGCA
>NZ_AUFZ01000023.1 GCF_000426765.1 Vibrio litoralis DSM 17657
CACAACAAGCGATCATAAATAACTCCCTCCCTTTACCAATGAAAAATACTTGGTATCAAGGTTTACAGCCAAGGGAGGGCGGGGGAGGGTTGATGCGAATAATTTATTGTTGCCTCAAAGTTGTTTAGTGTAATCAACCCCATCCAACTTCCCCTTATATCGACTTCTACTGCCAAGTGGCTTCATCTTTCAAGGGGAAGAGCTGATCTTTGGCGATTGTAGCTGTAATGCCTACTCAAAATTCACCGTTCATTATTAGATCGTCATTCCAGCCGAGCCTAAGCGAGAGCAGGAATCTACTTATCACGCGCTGAATATTTGAAGTGTATTTCTTTAGGCAGATACCATTAAACAACAAGCGATCACAAATTACTCCCTCCCTTTACCAACAAAAAATACTTGGCATCAAGATTTACAGCCAAGGGAGGGCGGGGGAGGGTTGATGCCGAAAAGCTAAGTTATCCAGAAACCTTACAACTTCTACAACGGTTATCTTTTATCATGTTAAATATTACCAATGCTGCATAGTTTGAAATTAGAGTCATTGGATTTTTAGTTAGAAAATTAGTTATGTATTAGAGATATAGTTTCGGTTTTTGATAAATATGAGGTGAATTCATACTTTATTAATAAATTTAGTTATTTAGCTTGCTGTTAAAAAAAGTGGCTGAGAAGATAGATGGAAAGACTATACAGATTTTTTCCACCTATTAAATTGTTATATTTTTTCAACTTTTGAGGTAATAATGAAAATAAGTGAAATACAAATATCAAATTGGCGTTCTATCAAAGATGTTAGCATTAATTTTCAAGACTTGATGATTCTCATTGGTCAAAATAATCACGGCAAGTCGAATGTTTTAAATGCAATCTTATTCTTCTTTGGTGAGATAAAGCCTCAAGATTTGGACTTCAATGATGGTTCAGATGAACTTTATGTGGAAGTGACTTTTGATGACTTGGTTGCAAGCGAATTATCTACATTTACGAAGTATGTGACCGCAGACCAAAAAATTAAAGTTAGAAGAACTGCAACAAAAGGTGGTTCATTAACTTACCAAGGTTACACACAATCACCAGTCTTTGAGTGGTTAAAGGATGAAAATGCTTCTTCATATACGACGCGCAGCGTTGCCGAAGGGCTAGAGTTTTATAATTTACTCCCTCCAAGTGGAAGAATTACTAAAGCTAATATACAAGACGCTCAAGCACAGTATATAGAAGCAAATCAGGCAGATTTAGAGTTCAACTATGAATTAGAATCTACTAACTTTATGGGTGCTAAGAATGTTGCAAAGGGCATATTTGGAGATGTTTTCTATATACCTGCAGTAAAAGTTGCATCAGATGATTACTCAAACAATAGCAGTAGTCTATTTAGCAAATTATACGGTAGGATCATTTCTGATATTTCAGCTAATAGTACTGGGTGGGTTGAGGCTAAGGAAACCGTTGCTTCATTGTTTAGTTTACTAAATAAACAGGATACCGATGGTAATCCAAATACTCAGAGACCAACACAGTTAGGAGAATTTGAAACCAAGTTAAATGAACAATTGGCTAGCTGGGGTTCTGAAGTAGAGCTAGAAGTATTGCCACCAAACGTAGAAGATGTTTTCAAAGCAAACACGCAGGTCTGGGTTAATGATGGTTGCAAGACGGACGTTTCCAGAAAGGGTAATGGTTTACAGAGAGCTTTAAGTTTCGCACTAATTAAGATGTTAGCCGATATCTTGAGAAATGAACAAGAGAATGGTGAAACAACTAGCCGCTCTTCTTCGCTGTCGATGTTCTTTATCCTTGAAGAACCAGAACTCTATTTACATCCACAGGCGCAGAGAGCGCTGTTAGAATCACTAACCTTATTGTCTAACTCAACAGGAGTGCAAGTTGTTCTTTGCACACATTCTGCTTCGTTAATAGATCTAAGCAAATACAAATCGATTTGTATTATACGTAAAGAAAGTGTGGAAGTAGGCACTAAGGCATGCCAATGCGAAGAGGAATTATTCATTGGCAATGGTAAAAAAGATTTTAATCTTAGTTACTGGATAAACCCGGATCGTAGTGAGTTGTTTTTTGCAAAGAAAGTTATTCTCGCTGAAGGTGCAACTGAAAAGACGGTAATTCCATTTGTTGCTCAAACTTTGGGTTATTTTAAACATGATTATTCGGTTATCGATTGTGGTTCTAAGAACAATATCCCAATGTACTGTAACCTATTGAATAAGTTTAAAATCCCGTATGTTGCAGTCTATGATGTTGACCATCAGGCTCATAAAGATGCTAATGCAAGAGCAACGTCCGATGCTGCTTCTCAAGCAATTGAAGATGCAATTAATGTTACTTATGGCTCCTCAGTAACATTTGTAAATGATATTGAAGAAGAATTAGGTATGCCTAGAGGTTTTGGCGGTAAGCCTTATGCTGCATTAGAGCATATATCAACTGAAACATATTCACTTCCAGACCAAATTAGAGATAAGGTCATTAATATATACGAATAAAAATATAACAAGCGTATAAGACTTCAAGATACTTTTACTAATCTGCTATAAGTGACTTAGCATGACTTTACTAAGTGTTCTCTGCCCACAAAACCAGCCAACATGCACGCATTACCCACCAACATCAAACACAAAAACGCCCTGAACTTCAAAGCTCAGGGCGTTGTTTCATATACGGATTTACCAACTAACAATTAATAGTGATACGGGAACTTAGAGAAGTCCTTTGGACGTTTTTCTAAGAATGAATCACGGCCTTCGCGCGCTTCATCAGTACCGTAGGCGAGGCGAGTGGCTTCACCGGCGAAGAGTTGTTGCCCTACCATGCCATCGTCAGTCATGTTTAAACCAAATTTCATCATGCGTAGTGCGGTTGGTGATTTTTGGCAAATGATCTTACCCCACTCAAGTGCTTCTTTTTCAAGATCAGCATGTGGAACCACTTTGTTAACCATGCCCATTTCAAAAGCATCTTGTGCGCTGTAGTCTAAACCTAGGAAGAAGATTTCACGGGCTTTCTTTTGGCCAACCATTTTCGCTAGGTAAGCTGAACCGTAGCCAGAGTCAAAGCTCGCCACATCGAGATCAGTTTGTTTAAATACCGCGTGTTCTTCTGAGGCCATTGTCATATCACATACGACATGCAATGAGTGACCACCACCAGCAGCCCAACCCGGTACGACTGCGATCACGGCTTTTGGCATAAAGCGGATCAAACGTTGTACTTCTAGAATGTGTAGTCTGCCTAGTTTTGCAGGGTCGATTTGGTCTTGTGGCATGCCTTCGTATTTGTAGCCATCTTTGCCACGAATACGTTGATCGCCACCTGAACAGAATGCCCAGCCGCCATCGCGAGGACTAGGGCCGTTACCGGTCAGCAATACACAACCTACATCGCTCCACATGCGTGCATGTTCAAGTGCGCAAAAAAGCTCATCGACGGTTTTTGGACGAAATGCGTTGCGACATTCTGGGCGGTTAAAGGCGATACGGACTACTCCGGCATCTACTGCACGGTGGTAGGTAATATCTTCAAATGAAAAACCTTCAACTTCTTGCCAATCTTCAGGGTTAAAAATATCTGAAACTTTATTCATGCTGACAGACCTTTATTTGGTTTAGTTCGATGCGAGACATTAAGCCTCGCACTATTAATCTTGTGTTATCTCAGTGGCTAATGTTTGTTTCTTTAACGCGACCAGTGTGATTAGCATAGAAACCACAGCCATGATCGCCATTAATAAGTAAATTGCAGTAAAGCCAGAAGCTAAGGCTTGAGGGCTATATTCCGCAAGGCTATTTTGTTTGGCGATGCCATCATGATTTAGGCTCAATTGGAATACGGTTGAACATGCGGCAACGCCGATAGCTCCGCCTAATTCACGACCAAAGTTAAATAATGACATGCCAATACCGCGATCTTTTGCTGGTAATACGTTTTGCACCATTACGCCAATCGCGGGCAGGGTAAAGCCGATACCTAGACCTGCTAAACCGAGCGCTACCGCTGGATAAAAATGTTGTTGGATCATCGCAAAGCTAATTGCCGCCAGTAAAAAGCCAAACAATGCATAGCGTTTGGTTTCACCCGATTTATTGACTAGCTTGCCACCAATATAAGCGCCAATAGTGATGCTAAACATGAAGATCACCATGATTTCGCCACTGGCCGAAGCGGATAAACCACGTTGCCACTGCATTTGCATTGGTAGGTACACCAAAATGGCAAACATTAATAACTGTGAGCATAAAATCAGTAAGATGCAAACCAAATAGTTGGGCAGCTTAGCTAAGCGAGCTGGCAGCATAGGATCGGAAACGCGTCGTTCAACCAAAATTAATATTAAGATTGAGGCAATAAACGCACCACCGGTCCAGCTAATAGGGAGTTCGGCTTCGGGAGAGAGTAAAAGCAGTAAGCTGGTGGAGCAGATCATCAGCATCATTGCGCCTAACCAATCAAATTTCGAATCACGCTTTTTATTTAAATGTGAAAGGTTGCGACGAATCAAAAATACCGCCAGTAAACCGAGCGGGATATTTATCCAGAATACCCAACGCCAAGATAAGTGCTCGGCAAAATAGCCACCAAGTAATGGGCCTGCGATACTGGAAACCGCGTAGACCATCGAGATGAAGCCTTGGTATTTACCTACTTCACGTGCCGGAATACAGTCGGCAATCACGGTAAAGGCGAGGGCAATTAAGCCACCACCACCGATGCCTTGAATGACACGAGCAATGATTAAGGTTGGTAAATCTTGCGCGAAGCCACAAGCTGCCGAGCCAAGAATAAAGAGCGTAATGCCGATATACAGCATTTTTACTCGGCCCAAGATATCACTGAGTTTGCCATAAACCGGTAACACAGCGGTCGCCGCTAATAGATAGGCAGTGACTACCCAAGTGAGTGCATTACCTGCATTGAGTTGCTCACCAATGATAGGCAGTGGGGTGGTGACGATACTCTTTTCTAGCGAGCCTAGCGCGATAACGAGTGCAACACTCATGAATATTTTTTGTGGTGAAACCGATTTTTGTTCAGTCACAATTTTTCCTCAACACAACGCTTATCAAAATTATTTTTTATTAAAGATATGCTTGTTCAAAATTGATATTAGCCTGGTGCTTAATAAACCTGAGCCACGGTATTGAGAGTTTAGTCTGTTATCCGCAGATCAGGCTGATTGATTACACCTTTAGCCATTAACCAATAAACGATAAGTAACCTTGAATAATGATTAAGTTAACAATATCAATGAAAAATGCGCCGACAATTGGCACGACCATAAAGGCTTGAGGAGAAGGGCCATAATGTGTCACGATTGAACCCATGTTCATTACCGCTGTTGGTGTGGCACCAAGACCAAAGCCACAATGACCACCGGTGATCACTGCAGCATCATAGTTTGAGCCCATCACACGGAAAGTTATATTGTAAGCAAATACCGACAAAATAATGGTTTGCACACATAAAATGATCAGTAGTGGAATCGCGAGTGAAAAGATTTCCCACAGCTGTAAACTCATCAAGGCCATGGCTAAGAATAGAGATAAGGATACGGTTCCGAGAATATCAACCGTATCTGTATTGAGTTTGTATGTGCCTGACACTTCAAAAACATTAGTGATGATCACACCTAAGAATAGGGCATATACAAAGTCTGGGATCTTTAGCCAACTGATTTCAAAGGTATTTACCCATTGCTCAACATAGACCGCACCCACCACACAGATCAGCATAGTAAATAAGGTTTCAATCACCCGGTAAGCTGAGACTTTATCTTCTTCACGGTCGTTGTAAGTTACGACATCTGGGAAGTTATCGTGGTGTTTATCGCCTGCGCCGTATTCCGATACTAGGTTGTGCTTTTGAATGCGTCGTTGTGCAACGGGTCCGCCAATAATACCACCGACAATTAAGCCAAAGGTCGCGGCAGCCATCGCAAATTCAAGTGTATTAATGCCATAGGTATTTTGGAAAGTGCTTGCCCAAGCCGCACCAGTACCGTGTCCGCCAGATAGCGTAATAGAGCCGGCTACTAAACCAAGTAGTGGGTTGATCCCCAAGGCTTCCGCTAAGCCAACGCCTACCGCATTTTGAATAATGATATAGACCGATGCGACCCCAAGGAAAATGAAGACTTTCTTGCCGCCTTTTAGCAGCTGAGTGTAGCTTGCGGATAGACCCACCGTAGTAAAGAACAGCAACATCAAGGTGTGTTCAAGCGGTAAGTCGAATTCTAAAGTGATATTTTGAAAATGTAGAATCGTACTAATAATGGCTACGATCAAGCCACCGACAATTGGCTCTGGTACTTTATATTTGGATAAAAAAGGTACTTTGGTATTGATGAAGTGACCGAGTAGCAACACGAAGATCGCGAGCAAAAAAGACTCGATAGAATCCACAGGATAAACTGTATTCATATACTGCCTCTAAAAAGTAAATCTTAAGGAGTGAAAATGTAGACCGCGTTATTGAGCATAGACAATCAATGATGCGGATATACATCATTTAGATCAATTAGGAAGAATGACCATATTGTCTGTCACTTGCTTTTGGAATTAGCAGGAGTTTTGCATCAATCACTTGCTCTAACACAAGTAAAGTTTGATCTTGATTGAATTATTGACATGGAGCTTTCAATTTTATGACGTCAGAACATAAGTAGGATTTAGTATGTTAAATAATTGTTTCGTATTTTGTTCTAGAGTCCGATTACTGGAGATTTTATGCCTGTTTTATTTTGCCAATCATGTTGCCGCGATACTCAACATAAAGCGGTATTACGCAAGCGAGCGGAAGATGATGTGTCATTAAAAAACAAATTCCAAAAATTCAATGAGTTGATCAATCAGCTTTTCAGCGGCGTACCTTACCACAAAATGGACCGTGTGTGTTTATGCCGTTATTGTAATAATCAAAATGCCGTATATTCGTTAGATTCTACTCATTGAAGACTTTAGTTATCCAGACGATTTTTTATATACCAATACTTTTCTTTCGCTAGCTCTTACTCGCAAGTAAAAACTCAAGTACAGTAAGTCATTGGTTCTATCGAATATGGAAGTGAACAATGACACGTTATTACGATCATGCTTTATCGATTTGGCAGTATTTAAAACTCGATCAATCTCTTCAAAAAACCGACGCTCTATTACTTCTTGGCAGTTCGGACTTACGCGTTGGTGAACGAGCCGCCGAACTGTACCACCAAGGCATTGCCCCGTTATTGATTATTTCTGGTGGAGAAGGGCGAATGACTTGTGACTTATTCGAGCATTCCGAAGCCGAAACATTTGCCAAAATAGCCATGGATTGCGGCGTTCCTCATCACGCCATTTTGCTAGAAGACCAATCGACTAATACCGGCGAAAACTTTCGTTTCACACTGCAATTATTAGAATCTAAAGGACTTACTCTCAGCAGTGTGACTTTAGTGCAAAAGCCTTATATGGAACGTCGTGCACTGGCGACTTGTCAGCAACTATGGCCACAGGTTCAAGCGCAAGTCAGTTCTCCTCAACTTGAATTCCTCGATTATTGCAGCGCGTTGCATCCTTCTTCCGAAGTGATAAACCTGATGGTAGGTGAAATTCAGCGTCTTAAAACCTATCCCAAACAAGGCTTCTTTGCCGCTCAAGATATTCCTGAATCGGTTGAACAAGCATTTTCTGCCTTATGCAATATTGGTTATGACGAGCATATCGGTGTGTAATATGAAAATGACGATCTCTACTCAATCATGGCCAATCAATGGTGCGTTTACCATTTCTCGCGGTTCGAAAACTCATGCTGATGTAGTGGTCGTCACTTTAGAACAACAAGGATATGTTGGGCGAGGGGAATGTGTTCCTTATGCGCGCTATGGCGAGTCGATTGAACAAGTGATGGCTGATTTGGAAACTATTTCTGAGCAGTTATCCCAAGTCGATTCAGCGCAAGATATTCAACAGTTACTACCCGCAGGCGCTGCACGTAATGCCCTAGATTGTGCTTGGTGGGATTTACACTGTAAACAGCAACAACAAACCATTTGGCAGTTGCTTGAGATTGAACCTCATGAATTAACCACCGCGTTTACTTTATCTTTAGCCAACCCTGAAAAAATGGCCGCGGATGCCAAAGCCAATCAAGATCGTCCAGTGTTGAAATTAAAATTAGCCGGAGAAGGCGATATTGAGCGTGTAACGGCAGTAAGGCGTCATTCACCTAATGCGAAGATTATTGTTGATGCCAATGAAGGTTGGGATGTTGAATTGTATAACGCGATGATCCCTCAGCTTAAAGCATTGAACGTGTCGATGATAGAACAACCGTTTCCTGCTGATAAAGACCACTGGCTTGATGGATTAGCGCGCCCAATCACCTTGTGTGCCGATGAGTCATGTCATGGCGTTTCAAGTTTAACTAAGCTGGTGGGGCGCTATGATATGGTCAATATCAAGCTCGATAAAACCGGTGGATTAACCGAAGCGCTTCAACTGAAACAAGCGGCTATAGAACAAGGCATGCAAGTTATGGTCGGTTGCATGGTCGGTTCTTCATTGGGTATGGCACCAGCTTTTGTAGTGGCTCAAGGCGCACAAATCGTTGATCTCGATGGCCCATTATTATTAGCTCAAGATCATCCGCAAGGCTTTGAATTTGATATCTCTACAATGAAGGTGATGAGCCCTGAGTTGTGGGGGTAGAGGTCAGCAACTCCATCAACATATCCAAATAATGCTCACAGGCATAGTCTGCAGAAACTGGCGGCAATTCTACTGTCACGCACAATAAATCACGTTCGGCACACCAAGAACCAAATGAACCTGGTGTGTCGTAGCCAACATCTTTCACCATCGGCAAATTCATTTTCTGAGATAACCAATGCGCTAAAGGTGAAAAGCTAGGATCGTCAATGCAGGCTAAAGGTTCATGAAATGAGGTTACCCATGCAGGGTTGAGCGCTTCAATTAGCTGGCATAATGCTGCGGTTTCTGGTTCTGAATTGCCTGTTTCACCTGTTCCTACTGCAACATCGCGCTCGGGCTCTTGAGTACTCCAACGATATACCGTGCCACCTGTTTGCCAATTTTGACTAGCAAAGTTGCGGTTTAAATCCACTCCATTGGCATTGGTGCGAGTCCCCAATTGATTACCATCTGGGTTCATACTAAGCACAACATGGTGACGAAGTTGGCCAGCTTCTATTGAACGAAGCGCGCAAGAAAGACTAACAATCGAAGCGGTCTCGTCACCGTGAGTACCGGCGATAATCAGTCCGGTATCTTCATCTTGAATTTGCGCAGGAAAATATACCAGTGGCGCACCGAGTACTGAATGACCATAGGTAGTGGGTTTGAATTGAAATTGAGCGCGTTGCTCACGAGGTCGAAGAGTGACAGCCATACGATCTTCCTAATCTAGATTTATAAATCCATTATTTAGAAGTATTACCGAATTAGGCTCACATAGAAAGTATAAAATCGTAATAAAAATATGGGTTAAAACGGTAGTTAACGTTATAGTTATTATTATCTTTTCTACCATTACTTCTTCATTAACAAGGAAGTCTCATGCTCTCTTTTAAACCTTCAGTTTTAGCGTTAACCCTTTCCGCGCTTCTTTTACCTACTTCAAGTTTTGCTGCTCAAGTACCTGATGATGTCACACTAGCCAAAAAACAAGAATTGGTGCGTGGTAACGATGCAGAATCGGCAACGTTAAATCCGTTAAAAGCAGAAGGCATTCCTGAGATGCATATTCTGCGTGACTTGTTTGAAGGGTTAGTGATTCAAAATCAAGATGGTAGTGTAGTTCCTGGTGTGGCAGAAAGCTGGGAAACCAAAGATAACCAAACTTACACTTTCCATTTACGCCAAGATGCCAAATGGTCGAATGGCGAACCAGTTACTGCGCAAGACTTTGTTTATAGCCTACATACTGCGGTCGATCCAAAATTTGCATCACCCAACGCTTGGTACTTAAAACTGACTGGCATTAACAATGCAGAAGCGATCATTGATGGTAAACAACCTGTTGAAAAGCTTGGCGTTAAAGCGCTAGACGAACATACATTACAATTTCAATTAGATAAGCCTGTCCCGTATTTTGTGGCTATGACAGCGCATACCGTGATGATGCCGATTAATCAAAAGTCGGTTGAAAAGTATGGTGATAATTGGACTAAGCCTGAAAATATGGT
This sequence comes from Vibrio litoralis DSM 17657, assembly GCF_000426765.1. Taxonomy (GTDB): domain Bacteria; phylum Pseudomonadota; class Gammaproteobacteria; order Enterobacterales; family Vibrionaceae; genus Vibrio; species Vibrio litoralis. Next base: position 10,202 of record NZ_AUFZ01000023.1, read on the forward strand.
TTCCAATGGTGCTTATAAGCTGACCAATTGGGTGATCAATGAACGCTTGGAAATGGAACGTAATCCTAATTACTGGGATAACAAAGATACCGTTATTAACAAAGTGACTTACATTCCATTTGAAAGCCAAACTGCGGCGATGAACCGTTATATGACGGGTGAAGTGGATATCACGTCTGATGTTCCAGTCGCAATGGTAGACAAGTTAAAACAAGAACACCCAGATGCTTATAAAATCACACCGCTGTTGTGTACTTATTACTACGCTTTAAATACCAAGCGTAAGCCGTTTGATGATCCTCGAGTACGTAAAGCGATTTCATACACAATTATGCGTGATGTAATTGCTAACGGCGTGACCAAAGGCAATGTGCCCGCTTATACTTTTGCCCACCAAGATGTTGCGAATTTCAAAGCGACACAGCCGGAATACAGCCAGTGGACCCAACAACAACGCGATCAAGAAGCGGCTAAATTGTTAAAAGAAGCCGGCTATGACCACAATAATCCGCTAAAAGCCGACTTACTTTACAACACCAGTGAAAACCATAAAGCGATTGCGGTGGCGATTGCTTCTATGTTGAAAAAGAATTTAGGTATGGAAGTGACGCTCGATAACCAAGAGTGGAAATCTTACCTAGCCGCACGTCAAGAACGTAACTTCGATATCATGCGCGCTTCTTGGTGTGGGGATTACAATGAAGCTTCGACGTTCTTAACTTTATTAGGCTCTGATAATGATAAAAACTTCCCATCTTATGTGAACCCTAAATACGATGAAGCCTTGTCTAAAGCTCAATCTGCTGTTGATGTGAAAGAGCGAAATCAATACTACGATCAGGCGGAGCAAATGCTGGCGCAAGATATGCCGATTGCACCGATTTACTACTTTATGCAATCACGTTTAGTCGATCCAAAACTCGGTGGCTACCCAATGCATAATGCGGAAGGGCGTATCTACTCGAAGGATTTGTACTTCGCTCAGTAAGTACTCTCTAAGTTCAACAAGCTTTAATAAACCCGATCATGTATCGGGTTTATTTTTGGCCTTAAGATAGCTTTTGCCCTGAAATCGCAGGGTGATAAATAGGTTGAACCACGTTACCCGCCGGATCGGTACAGTGGAAACTACGAGCACCATCGGAGTGATCGTGAGGGGTATCGATCAACGGAACCCCTTGGGATTGTAAAAATTCATACCATTGTTGCAGCTCTTGTTTGCTGTCTACCACAAAGCCAAAGTGATCAAGGTTATGGTGACCGCTTTCTTGCTCTGAATGGGAGCGAGACAGTGATAAGTTATCGTTGCCACAGCTTAGGTAGACTAGGTTGTCATTCGCTCTACGGAGTATCTCCATTCCCATAATCTCATGATAAAAATGGACACATTCCTCAAAAGCGTAGACCTGTAAAGCCAAATGTCTTAATCCATTAAATGGTTTTGGTCGCTGCATATATCCTCCTTAAATGACTTTGTATTATTTATTGTATACAATTTTGGTGGTTTTGCTAATCATGGAGGAAAATATGTTTTGTATCATTGTGAAAAATGAAGTGAAGAATGGATGTCGTGAGCAGTATTTATCGATTATGCAAGAGAATGCAAAAGCCTCAGTTTTAAGCGAATCAGGCTGCCATGCTTTCGATGTGCTGGTGGATCAAACCAATGACCATCATTTTTATCTATATGAAATCTATCAAGATGAAAGTGCGTTAGCGGAGCATAAAAAGACCGAGCATTATTTAGAAAGCCGAAAATATCTGGCGGATATTGTTGAAAATGTCTCGGTCATTCGTTGTGATGTAGCTCAGCGAAATAAATAGTTTGAGAATAGAAAGGAGTAAATATATGAGTTGGAATGTCTACTTGTCAGGTGAAATTCACACCGATTGGCGTGAGCAGATCATTAAAGGTTGCGAAGCAAAAGGTCTAGATATTAACTTTAGTTCTGCGGTCACCGACCATGACAGTAGTGATGCGGCTGGCGATGGGCTAGGTGAGGAGCCCAATTCTTTTTGGCGCGACCATAAATCGGCCAAAGTGAACGCGATTCGAATTCAAAAGCAAATTAAGCAATGCGATCTAGCGATTATTCGTTTTGGTGATAAGTACAAACAATGGAATGCCGCCTTTGATGCGGGTTATTGTGCAGCGTTGGATAAGCCTTATATTACCTTGCACAGCGAAGATATTATCCATCCACTAAAAGAAGTCGATGCCAGCGCACAAGCCTGGGCGACGAACCCTCAACAAGTCGTGGATATTTTGGCGTATTTGTTATTGCAGAAGTAGATTGTTGTTTAAATAAAAAAACTCTCGCCGATACGAGAGTTTTTTATTTAGTAAGCTTGCCTTATCTACGGGTTAAGCTGCATTTGAGCTTTGCTCGAAGCTTTGATAATTGCCCAATAAAGCATTATAAAACTCGCTGTCGTTCAATACTCCAACTAGCTTGCCATGCTCAACCATTAAAACGGGGTGAGCGGTGCGATTTTTGAGTTCAATGGCATCACGCATACTAATTTCAGGGCTTGCCATGACCAGCATGTTGGGCTCAATTGCTGCTAAATCTTGAATTTTTTCCCACTCTACCAAGGTCAAAGACTCAGTACTGTTGATGACTAGATTATCTAAACTCGATGCAGAGGTCGGTTTTTCTATCCAGATCCCGGTATTCGCGCATAGCTGAATGCGATTATCATCTGATCTAAGATCGTGAGTCGGTTGCATTAAAGATCGACCTTTTAGTACGTTGAGTGGGTTTGTGTGCGCCACAAAATCTTTAACGTATTGGGTTTTAGGCGCGAGTACAATTTCTTCTGGCGTGCCGTGTTGGATCAAACGACCTGACTCCATAATCGCAATATTGTTACCGATTTTAAGCGCTTCATCTAAATCATGGCTGACAAACAAAATAGTCTTGTTCAATTTTTTCTGCAGTTCGAGTAACTCATCTTGCAGTTGAGCGCGGATTAATGGATCGAGCGCTGAAAACGGTTCATCCATCAGTAGGATATCGGTATCCATTGCGAAAGCACGTGCAAGACCGACACGTTGCTGCATACCACCAGACAACTCGTGTGGGTGTTTATCTGCCCATTCTGCTAGGCTCACCATTTCCAATTGTTCGAGTGCTTTTTTACGGCGATCGGATTTGCTCATTCCCTTCATTTCTAAGCCAAAGGCAACGTTATCAAGTACCGTCAGCCAAGGCATTAAGGCAAATTTTTGGAAAACCATGGATACTCGATGAGTTCGTAAATGGCGTAGAGTTGCGCTATCGCAGCTTGCAAGATCAACTAGGTTATCACCATCTTTGATTTCTAATGAACCACGAGAAATGGTATTCAGGCCATTGACCGCACGTAGTAAGCTTGATTTACCTGAGCCAGATAAACCCATCAGTACACAAATTTCCCCTTCTTTGACACTGATATTGACGCCATCAACCCCAACGACTTGACCAGTTTGGTCAATAATATTTTGGCGAGATTCACCTTTGTCGAGCAGTTCGATCGCTTTGTCTGGGTTGTCACCAAATACCACATCAAGGTTGTTAATTGTAATTGCGTCCATAATTATCCCTCTTTAGCTTGGTTTGGTGTTTTGCATAAACGATCAAGAATGATGGCGACCAGAACAATCGCGAGTCCTGCTTCGAATCCTTGAGAAATATTGACGGTGTTTAATGCTCGGATCACCGGTTTACCTAAGCCATCCGCACCAACGAGTGCCGCGACGACAACCATAGAAAGCGATAACATAATGCATTGAGTGACACCCGCCATAATGCTTGGTAGTGCCGCAGGTAACTCGACTTTAAACAATAGCTTCATTCGGCTGGCTCCAAATGCTTTACCGGCTTCAACCAGCTCGTCCGGTACTTTAATAATACCGAGATAGGTCAAACGGATCGGGGCGGCGATAGCAAAAATTATGGTCGAAATCAGTCCCGGTACGATCCCCAATCCAAACAATACTAAGGTTGGGATTAAGTAAACAAAGGTTGGTACGGTTTGCATTAAATCTAAAATAGGGCGCATTAAGGTATACAGCCAAGGGCGATGTGCCGCCATGATGCCTAGTGGGACGCCAATTAATACGGAAATCGTTGTCGCCGCGAAGACGAGAACAAAGGTTTCCAGCATTTCTTGCCAATAGCCCATATTTAAAATCAGTAGTAATGAGGCAATGATGAACACCACTAAAGATAATTTACGGTGTAAATACCAAGCCAGTGCGGCGGTAACGATGATAGGAACGGCTGGTGGTAGCCATTGAAACACACTGACTAGGCTCATTATGATGGTTTCAAGAAAGATAGAAATTGCATCGAAAAGTGTTGCTGCATTGATCGTGAGCCAATCGACAACAATTTCCATCCAATGTCCGAGTGGGATTTTATGATCGGTAATAAAATTCACAGTACTGCCTTATCTGGCGAGCTTACACCCGCCAGTCCAATTGAAAATATAAAAAAGAGTGTTGCGTTTGCTAATTACTTAACGGGTTGCTTGAGATAAGCAATTACTGCTGGTGCTGCAGCTTGACCATCAAGGGTTTTGACATTTTTGAGCCAAGTTTGGATTTGTTCAGGGTGTTGGTTTAACCATTCACGAGCCGCGATAGCAGGCTTTTTGTTTTGGTTTAAGATTGAATTCATGATCTGGTTTTCCATTTCCAGGCTGAATTTAAGATCGGTTAAAAGGTTGCCGACATTCGGACACTGGGTTAAATAATCTTGGCGTACGTTGGTGTGTACACTTGCCCCACCATAGTTAGGGCCAAAGAAGTCATCGCCACCGGCAAGGTACTTCATTTCAACTTTGCTGTTCATCGGGTGTGGAGCCCAACCTAGGTAAACAATCCATTGATTACGGCGTACCGCACGAGTGACTTGAGAAACCATGCCAGCTTCACTAGATTCGACTAGGCGGAAGTCTTTTAGGCCAAAGGCATCTTGATCAATCATACTTTGCAGTAGGCGGTTACCATCGTTACCTGGTTCGATACCGTAAATTCGGTCATTAAATTTGTCGGCATTTTTAGCGATATCCGCGAAGGTTTTCACTCCTGCGTCATACACATACTTAGGCACTGCCAATGTGTATTTAGCGCCTTCTAGATTGGCACGAACCGTTTCTACTTTGCCTGATTCGCGGTATTTTTTGATGTCATTTTCCATGGTTGGCATCCAGTTACCGAGAAAGACATCAATATCGCCATTGGCCATAGAAGAGTAGGTCACGGGAACCGAAAGTAATTCAGTTTCGGTTTGGTAACCCATGCCTTTTAATAGTTGGCTGGTCACCGCAGTCGTGGCGGTAATATCGGTCCAGCCAACATCCGAGAAACGAACGGTTTCACATTGATTCGCGTAGGCGTTAAAAGTGGCTAGGCTAGTAAGGCCTAACGTGAATAGCGCTGTTTTTTTAAGTGACATAATCATTCCTTGTAATCAGTGACTTGCTATTAATTATTCGGCCAGTGGTAACGCGCGTACTGGCTGTTGGCTGCGTTGGTTATGCTGCCAATTTGGGTCAATCCAAACTTCAACATTATCGGGAGTCAGTAAAGGTCGACCTAAGATCATATCGGCGGCACGTTCTGCCACCATGATGGTTGGTGCATTTAAGTTGCCATTTGGGATAACGGGGAAAACAGAGGAGTCGACGACTCGTAGGTTGTTAATGCCTAGTACGCGGCACTTTTCATCAACTACCGCCATAGGATCATTCTCTGCGCCCATTTTGCAGGTACAAGATGGGTGATAGGCACTTTCTACGTTCTCTTTCACCCATTGATCGATCGCCTGATCGGATTCAACCTCAATGCCGGGTTGGATCTCTGTGCCTCGGAAACTATCCATCGCAGGCTGAGCTAAAATTTCACGAGTAAGGCGAATACAGTCACGCCAGTCTTGGCGATCTTGCTCGGTTGAAATGTAATTAAATTCGATGCTGGGTTTAGCATGTGGATCGTTAGATTCAATCGCGACGCGACCACGGCTTTCTGGTTTATTTGGCCCAACATGAACTTGGAAACCATGACCATCAAATGCGGCTTGGCCATCATAACGCATGGCAGCCGGTAAGAAGTGGTATTGAATATTCGGCCATTTCAAGCCTTTACGTGAGCGGATAAAAGCGCAGGATTCAAAGTGATTGGTGGCACCTAATCCGGTACGTTTTAAGATCCACTCAGTGCCAATTAAGCCTTTGCTGACTAAACCAAGCTTGCTATTTAACGTAATGGGTTGTTTACACTCATATTGAAAGTAAACTTCTAAGTGGTCTTGCAGGTTTTCACCCACACCAGGTAAGTCATGTTTTAATTCTACGCCAGCTTGTTTTAATGTTTCGCGTTCGCCGATACCTGATAGCTGAAGCAGTTGCACCGAACCAATAGAGCCAGCGCTAGAAATCACTTCATGATCCGCATAAACCTGAACGATTTTCCCAGATTTTTCGAATTCAATCCCACGGGCGGTCTTGCCTTCAAGTAAGACTTTATGAGCGACGATGCCGGTTAATAACGTTAGATTAGAGCGTTTAAGGGCTCGACGTAGATAAGCGTTGGAAGTGGAAGCGCGCACGCCACCATCAACCGTCATGTGCATTGGGCCAAAGCCTTCTTGTTGGTAGGCGTTGTAGTCTTGGGTCTCTGGATAACCCGCTTCTTTTCCAGCATCAATAAAAGCTTGGTATAAAGGATTACGTTCCATGTTATTGCCGTTACAGGTACCAACTGGGCCGTTGCCACCACGATAATCATTAGCGCCTTCGAACCAGCTTTCCGCTTTACGAAAGTAAGGTAAACAGTTTTGATAATTCCAGCCTTGTGCGCCGGACTCTTCCCACTGGTCAAAATCACAAGCATGGCCACGTACATAAACCATACCGTTAATCGAGGAACTACCACCAAGCACTTTTCCGCGAGGGCAGTGTAATTGACGGCCATCAAGACCTGATTCTGCTTTGGTTTCAAATTGCCAAGCGTACTTATCACTGTTCATCGGATAAGAAAGTGCGGTGGGCATTTGAATGAAAATGCTTTTATCACTGCCGCCAGCTTCTAATAGTAAAACGTTATGTTCACCAGATTCGCTGAGTCGGTCGGCTAATACGCAGCCGGCCGAACCCGCGCCGACGATAATATAATCGTAGCGTTGTTGCATAAGATTGATTCTCCGCTTCCGTTTAAGAACGTATCGGTTTAAAGACTCGTGAGGGATTTCTCAACGATAGATAAATGATTCGCCTTTATTCATAAGGGCTTTCGAAGTCACCAAGATGGACAAATACACTTTTGGTTTGCGTATAGTGACGTAGGGTTTCGGTACCATTTTCGCGGCCAATACCGGAGTGCTTATAACCACCGACCGGCATTTCTGCGGGGGAATCTCCCCAGGTATTTATCCAACAAATACCGGCTTCTAGTTGATGAATAACGCGATGAGCGCGTGATAGGTTTTGTGTGAACACACCGGCGGCAAGCCCGTAGTCGGTTGCATTGGCGCGAGTGATCACTTCGTCTTCATCACTAAAGGGGAGAACGGACATAACAGGGCCGAAGATCTCTTGTTGAACATGCGCCATGTCGTCCTCACAATCGATAAACACTGTTGGTGCGACAAAGTTACCTTTATCTAATCCATTTTCGGTCACTTGGTGGCCGCCCGTGAGCAATTTAGCGCCACTGTGTTTGGCGGTTTCAATTGCGCCCAGTACTTTGTCTATATGCTGTTTAGAGATCAACGCACCAACTTGAGTATTGATGTCCATAGGATCACCAATGGTCATTTTCTCGGTGCGATGTTTTAATTGTGTAATGAAATCTTGGTAGATAGCTTGATGCACAAAGACTCGGGTACCATTGGTACACACTTCACCTTGAGTATAAAAGTTCGCCACCATGGCAGCGGATACCGCTTGATCAAGTTTGGCATCGTCAAAAACAACTAAAGGTGATTTGCCACCTAGCTCCATAGTGACCGATTTCAAAGTCTTGGCACTGTCACCCATAACGGCTTTACCTGTGCCAGATTCACCTGTGAAGGAAACTTTCGCGATATCTGGGTGAGCGGTTAGCATTTGACCTGCGCGGTAATCGCCTTGAATAACATTAAATACGCCATCCGGTACGCCTGCTTGGGTAAATATTTCAGCCAGCTTTAGAGCGGAAAGTGGTGTTTCTTCTGAAGGCTTGAAGACCATCGCGTTACCTGCGGCTAGTGCAGGAGCTGATTTCCACATGGCGATTTGAATTGGATAGTTCCAAGCGCCAATGCCAGCACAAATGCCTAAAGGTTCACGGCGAGTATAGAAAAATTGTTCATCACTAAGGGGCTGTTGTTCACCTTGTAAGCTTGGAACGAGGTTAGCGTAATATTCAATCACGTCAGCACCGGTGACAATATCGACTTCTAGTGCTTCTTGCAGCGGTTTACCAGTATCAGCTACTTCTAAAGCCGCCAATTCATCGTTTCGTGCTCTAAGGATTTCAACCGCTTTTAATAAAATTCGACTACGTTCCACGGCGCTCATTTTGGACCATACTTGAAAGCCTTGCTTTGCTGATGCTATCGCTTTATTGAGATCATCCTGTGAGGCTTGGCCGATTTCAGCGATCACTTCACCATTGGCAGGGTTAATACTGTGGAAGGTTTCACCAGATGTTGCGGCAGTCAATTGGCCGTGGATGTATAGAGTTTCTGTGGTCATATAAAAGCCTAATGATGTAATTTAAAGTGAAGATTGATTGTAAAAAGCGAGCTGTTTATCGAGGTAGTCATTGATGATTTCTCGCGCTTTTTCGGCATCAATACCCTCTGGGTTTAAGGTGCCACGCAGCCAAATACCATCGATGAGAGATGCAATACCATGTGCCACTAAGCTGGCTTGTTCATCGGGGAGTAGCGCTTTTAATTCAATTCTTAAATGTGAAAGTAAACGCTGTTCATTGACGCGTTGAAGCCTTTTTAATTGCGCGTCATGCATCGAATAAGACCAGAATGCCAACCATGTTTTGGCTACTTTGTTTTCAGCCTGAAAGCCTTCAAAGTTAGCGTTCACAATGCCAATAATGCGTTGTTGGTGAGCATCGCTTGGTAAACCATTGAGTTTGATTTTTACCGTGTCTGAGAGCTCTCTTAAAATCGCTCGCATTGTCTCTTCTAATAAACCGTGTTTACCGCCGAAATAATGGTTAATGATACCGGTGGATACGCCCGCTTCTTTACTGATGAGCGAAATGCTTGCGCCATGCAAACCTACTCTTTCAATGACCGCCATAGTGGCTTTTACAAGCTGCGGTTTTCTAATATCAGGCATTCCAACTTTTGGCATATTTCGAATCCATTTATTTTTTATTGAACGGTTAATTAACAATAATGCTACACACAAAATGTTTAGACCTCAAATCAATATTTAGGGTTTGATAGGGTTTTCGGTGGGAGGTTGTAAGTTATTTATTTAACTTTCATAGCTTTACGTGATGTTAAAAAAATTAACAAATAGAACATTTCATTATGGATGTAATGAGTTTTTGGGGGGAAGAATATAAAAAATGCCAACCTATTTTAAAAAGTAGGTTGGCATGATTTTATCTGTAAATAGTTTATCGCGGGTGGATTAGAACCCTACATTCATTCCTACCCAGTAACGACGTCCATCTTCTACATAACCATATTCATCATAAGTGACTTCTTGATCTAGTAGGTTATAAACCGCCGCATTCACTGACACATTGCTGGTTAAGTGATAGCTGACGCCCATATCCCAGAATGTATATGAAGGTGCTTCTAAGCTGCTTGATGAAGGACCGGAAACGGGTTCCATTTCTTCGCCGTGATAAGTCACTTGAGTCCATGCTTCTAAATCAGAGGTGGCTTGCCAAGAAAGATCGGTACTAAATAAGTGTTTTGGCAGTTGAACTAAAGGTTGGCCTTTGTAATCACCAGATTTTTGCTCAGAATCATTGAAGGTGTAGCTTGCATTCCAGAATAAGCTGTCACCCAATGGTGTCCCTAGAGCAAATTCAACCCCTTGTGTCGTTGCCTTATCGATATTGACACGTTTGGTTGCCACACTGCCACTGCTATTGACCGGGCCACAGCTTGGGCACTCTATACGCGAAATTTTATCTTTAAAGTCATTGTGGAAAACCGTAACAGAAGAACTTAACCCAAAGTCAGATTGGTAGTTTAAGCTGATTTCTTGGTTTACTGAGGTTTCAGGTTTTAGATCAGGATCGCCGTAAATATCACCGCCTCGGCTGCCTTGCGCCCAATCTGCCGATGTCTCCCTTAGCGTTGGTGCGCGGTAACCAGTTGATACCCCGCCTTTTAATACCCAGTTTGGTGTTAGGCTCCAAACACCATAAGCACGGGGGCTCACATGAGTGCCGTAGTTTTCATCGTCGTCCAAACGAGCACCAACCGTTAAGCTGAATGAGTCGACGATAGCCCACTCATCTTCTAAAAAGAACGCATAACGATAGCTATCTAATTCAGTTAAATTCGATGCGCTATTTGAGGTGTAATCTTCAAGTTTTTCATAAGTATATTCAAAGCCGGATGTCAAAGTATGAGAATAGATTGGTGTGACAAGGCTGGTTTTGAACACTGTGTTCATGCTTTCCATTTCTCGGGTTTTGTTTTCCGAGTCTTCATATTGTAGATAGGTATTGGATTGTCCAACGACGCCCCAATTACCGTCATGGGTGATGGCATAATTGGTGCGTTTATATTCATCTAAGCTATCGACACAAGCGCCACGACAACCAGATGTTGGTACCGATTTTCCTACTGTGCCAGCACGTGTTTGTTCGCTGATACCTGCTTCTAACGAAACATTATGATCGTCATTTAATTGATAAATGAGTTTAGAGTTAAAGCTATTTAAATCTTTATCTTCATAGCCATTGGTAATGTCATCTTCATCACGAACGGTAGTTTGACCATTAAATTGAGCGGTCAAGTTGTCAGTCAGCGGGCCAGTTAAGTAGAAGTTAGCACTGCGCTCATTGCCTGAATCACGGTTTTCTTGAATGGTGGTGCCGAGTTGAACATTACCATGCCATTGCTGAGCATCTTTACGGGTGATCACGTTGATAACACCACCAATTGCATCGGAGCCATAAAGGGTCGACATTGGCCCGCGAATCACTTCGATACGTTCAATCGCTTCTAAAGGTGGTAGCCAGCCTTGTTCGATACCTGGGCCATCACTGTTGGGACGTGTTTGACGCGAGGATTGACGTTTACCATCAACCAGAATCAAGGTATAGGCCGATCCCATGCCACGAATACTAATGTCTTTGTTATCGCCACCACCAGTAATGGTGACGCCAGGAACGGTTTTCAGCGCATCGGTCACATCGCGATAGTATTTGTTATCTAATTCATCCCGAGTGATCACACTGATACTTGCTGGAGCGGTGATTTCTGCTTGTTCATGACCCGATGCGGTCACAACCATAGTTTCAGTTGAAGACGTAGGTTGTGCTGCGTAAGCGTTAGTGGCCAGTAAAATTGATCCCGCTAAAGTGGAAAGCGGTAAACGATAGCTAGACATTATTATTCCTTTAAATGATAATGATTCTTAAATTCATTTGCGATTATTGCCATCTTGGCAGCTATTGAATAGATCAATGAGTGGAACAGGCTGTTCCAAATATGGGATATGAGTTGGGGAGTTATGAAAACTGAATTACAAGGAATTCGAGCCTTTGCCGCGTTAAGTCGTTATCACAGTGTGACCGCTGCCGCCAAAGCATTAAACCAACCCAAATCGACGATCAGTCGCCGCTTAGCTCAATTAGAAACGGAACTAGGACAAGCGCTATTCATCAAACAAGGTTCCCGTTTAATGCTGACTCGGGCTGGGGAAGTATTTGCGGAGTATTGTGAGCGCTTACTTACTATGGCGGAAGAGTCACAGAACGCTTTACAATCATTAAAGCAAAGCGTCAGTGGTGAAGTAACCATGATTGCTCCGCCTAGTTTGATTCGTGGCTGGTTACGCGCACAGTGTCATCAATTTCTCGATGTTCATCCACAAGTGAACATTCGTTTGTTTACTGAAGCGCGTGATGAATATTTTCAAAATGAACCGGATATTGTGCTGTCAATTGGTGAGCAAGATTTACCTGGGACATGGCGTAAGAAGACCTTGGGATATTGGCAATTTGGTTTATATGCTTCGCCCGACTACATTGAGCAGCATGGCGCACCGACACACCCCAATCACCTTAGTGCTCATCAATGGCTGCCATTTGAATGCGATAGCAGTAACACTATTTATTTATCTAATGGTCAAGAGCACTGCATGGCGATGCCACCAATTAGCCGTTTAACCAGTGATAACTTATTACTACAGATTGATTCTATTGCTTCAGGGTACGGCATTGGTTTGTTGCCAACCTGGATTGCGGATAATTACTCACAAGCACACCCAGGGAACATCGAATTATGCATGTCTGATTGGTATAGCGCGGCGCGCCCAGTGGTGTGTTATTTTGCCGCAGGGGTATTGCCATTAAGAGTACAAACTTTGATTAAAGCGCTTAATGACAATGCCCCTAAGGAATGGTTAGCACCTAGAAGTGTTAATAAAAGCACAGACTCAGATCATGAAAAATACAAGCACATGCGATTACCGTCGACTTCAATGACATTAAACGGCGTCTCATAGATCTCAGATAACACTGAGCCATCAATGACTTGCTTTACTGTTCCTTTTGCGACAATTTCACCTTTTTTCAGTGCGATAATGGTGTCGGAATAGCAAGAAGCAAAGTTGATATCATGGATCACTATCACCACCGCTTTATTGAGTTCATGGGCCAGTCGACGAATGGTTGCCATAATTTGCAATGAATGTTTGATATCCAGATTATTCAACGGCTCATCTAAAAAGATATAGTCAGTATCTTGCGCTATCACCATGGCAATAAAAGCTAATTGTCGCTGACCACCACTGAGTTCATCAAGGTATTTATCTTGAATTGGAGTCAGTTCTAGGTACTCGATTGCTTTATTTATCGCTTGGTTATCTTCCGCTTTCAAATTGCCCTGACAGTAAGGAAAACGACCAAAGGAAATCAGTTCTCGAACTGTAAAACGTAAGCTAAAGCTATTGGCTTGGCGTAGTACTGATAAACGCTTGGCGAGGGCTTTAGTATCCCATTCCACCAGTTCTTTACCATCAATCCAAACTTCACCTTCATCACGTTTCAGTAGTCTTCCTGCCATCGAAAGTAGGGTACTTTTCCCTGCGCCATTAGGGCCAATAATCGCGGTGACTTTTCCTTTGGCAAATTCTGCACTGGCATTTTGTACCACAGGATGTTCGCCAAAGCGTTTGGTTAGTTGTTTTAATTCAATCATCAGGGTTACACCACTTTATTGCGTAATAACAGGAATAAGAAATAGATCCCGCCAACAAAATTAATCACCACACTTAAGGTGGTTTCGAAGCCGAATACTTTTTCAATAATCCATTGGCCTGTCAGCAAGGTCGCTACAGACATCAATCCACAGGCAGTAAGTAAGTACTTATGTTGGTAAGTTTTTAGCCATTCACGTGTTAAGTTGGTAATCAATAGACCAAAGAACATTATCGGCCCAATTAAGGCAGTAGAAATGGCAATTAATATCGATGACAGTAGCAGCACCGTTCGTGTGGTTCGTTTGATGTCGACGCCTAAGCTGGTGGCATTATCTTGGTCGAGCAAATAGACATCCAGCGTACGATGTAGCCTAAATAACCAAACGGATACGATGACGAGCATCGGAAGTGTCCAGTAAACCAACTCGGTATCAATATTATTGAAGCTGGCAAACATGCTGGCTTGAACATTGGCAAACTCGTCTGGGTCCATCAGCATGGTTAAAAATGAAGATCCGCTTTGGAATAGCTGTCCGAAAATCACCCCTAATAGCAATAGTGAAATAATATTGCTGGCGGAATAGCGGAAATACAGCAGAAATAAGACCAAGGAAAAGCCCATCATCATGACGACTGATATCGAAAAGTTGATCACATGGTTAGTCATCATCACGCTTAAGCCGCCAAATAAGGTAACTACTAAAACTTGAATCAGTAAATAAAGTGAATCAAACCCCATAATACTTGGTGTTAAGATGCGGTTATTAGTGATGGTTTGAAAACAAAACGACGCAATGCCAATCGCAAAGCCGGCAATGACGATGGCGAGTACTTTAGGGATTCGTCGCGATAGGAAATATTGATAATTATCAGCGGTGAGGCCATAACCAATAAATAAAGCGGCCATCACTAAGCTTAGCAGTAACAAGGCGATGATTTTTTGCTTATCACCTGACCATGAAGTCTTATTGCTAAGAGATTGGGGAAAGGGTTTGGTTTTATTTTTAAGCACAGGTTTATTTAATAATTTAGCGCTCATGTTTCATACCTTTCAACACTAAGAAAATAAACACGCTGCCACCTAATAAGCTAATCACCATCGAAATTGGGATCTCGTAAGGGAAGATAAGAATACGGCCAACCACATCACAAGCCAGTACTAAAATAGCGCCTAATATGGCGGTGCGAGGGATGTTTTTACGTAGATTATCACCATAAAACCGGTTAACTAAGTTCGGTACGATTAAGCCAAGAAAGGGCAGTTGACCGACGATCATCACCACAGAAGCCGACATGATCGAAACCAGAGCGACACCAATTGTCATCACTTGCTGATAATTTAAACCTAGGTTAATCGCAAAATCTTTACCCATGCCAACTGCCGAGATTCGGGTGGCGTAGAGGTAGCTAAAAATAGACACCGGTATGGCGATGTAAAGCAGTTCAAAATTGCCAGATAAAATGTTGGCAAAGTTAGCTACCGCCCAGCCAGATAGGTTTTGTAGCGCATCGTATTTATAGGCAATAAAGGTCGCCATTGAAGAGACAATGTTACCGAAAATAATGCCAATGAGAGGCACAAACACGGCATTTTTAAATTGAATGCGTTGAATCAGTTGAACAAAAAAGAGGGTGCCAATCATTGAAGTGGCAAAAATCAGCCACAGCTGATCGCCATTACCAAAAATCACTAGACTCAAAACGAAACCCAGCATGGCACATTCAATGGTGCCGGATGTGGAAGGCGCAGCAAACCGGTTTTGGCTGATTTGCTGCATGATAAGACCGGCAATACTCAAGCCACCACCGGCAAGTAAGATCGCCAGTAAGCGAGGGACTCGGCTATAGATAAACAATTGCCAGGTATTGGCATCACCTGCAAGAAGGTGGGCTAACGATACGTTACCCACCCCAATGAAGAGTGAAGACAGACTTAGGCAGACTAAAACAATCAGCAATTTAGCCACAACAACCTCAAGCTTTCATTCTTAATAACGAGTATTTACTGAGTCTTGGTCAAAGATTCGATGTCACTGACCATGGTTTCCGTTGCAGTAATGCCCGAGCTTGCAACATACCAAGCCGGGATATCAAGGTAGATCATACGGTGATTTTTATAGGCTTGAGTCGATTTTACTAGGTCATTGTCAAAGTCTTGGCGAGTGGTGCTTTTACCTTTATTGACCAATTTATCTCGGTCTAAAATCAGTAATGTGGATGGATTTTCTTGGCTGACCAATTCGTAAGAAACCAATTGACCATGACCACCGGTTTTTTCAGATTTCTTGTCTTTAACTGCGATAGTTGGTTTAAATCCGAAATCTTTGTACAGCACAGAAAAACGCGAACCTTCACCAAATGAAGTCACATTACCGCCAGAACTCATCAGCATTAATGCGTCTATGTCATGACTTTGGTTATAAGATTTAATTGCTGCAAAACGTTGGTTTAATGCGTCAATTTTTTGGTTTACTAAGTCTTGTTTATCAAAAATGACGCCTAGATCATGCCAAAGGACTTGAGTGTTTTTCCAGTAATCGCTGCCATTTTCAACTGCAAAAACAAAGGTAGGGGCGATTTTAGACAGTTCTTTGAAATGTTTAGAACTGCGTGGACCCACAATAATCAGGTCAGGCTTCTGGGTATAAATGGTTTCAAAATCAGGTTCAAAAATGGTGCCAGAAGAAGCAATGTTGTCTGCGTTATATTGCTCGAGATAATTGGGTAAAGCCGTCCCTTTTGAAACCGCAACGGGCTTAATATCAAGCGCATCTACAGCATCAAGCGCACCAGTACCAATGACGACTACGCGCTGTGGCGATGATTCAAGAGTCGTTGAGCCCATCATGTGCTCAAGCGTGACCGATTTAGCATGAGCTGAAATCGAGCTTATTGCCGCGACAGAGAGTAAAGCGGAGGCAATCACTCTAGATTTCTTAAAACATTTCATTCTTATTCCTTTATGTAATCGATAATTATTATCATTCCGATTACTATATAGGGCGGCAGTAAGAAATCAATAGTAAGAAGTGTAAATTTAGTTAAATAAGAGTGAGCGTGTTAGTTTAAATCTTTAATCACCTTATCAAGCAGTTGTACTAATAGTTGTGCTTCTCCGTCATCTAAACTCGGAAATTGGCAACGGATGTGTTCTGGGATTTTTGCCGCTTTTGATTGTAGTTTTTGTCCTTCCCCCGTTAGCTTCACCACACGTTTCCGTTTGTCTTGTTCATCTTTCACTATATTTAATAGTTGCTTATCGCCCATCTTTTTGAGGATTTGCGTCATAGCACTGCCATCAATTGAGGTTTTCTCAAGTAAAGCGGTAATGCTGATGCCATCTTTTTCCCACAGCGCCATCATCACAACATATTGAGGGTAGGTTAAATTGAGATCGGCTAACGAATCACGATAAGTTCGAGTGAGTCCGTTAGAGGCCATGTATAAACGGTGGCAGATTTGGTTGTCGAGTTTGAGTTGGGGATGTTTCATGTCTATTCTCATTTTGTGCTTAGTGCTATTTTAGTTTGCACACAAAGTATTTGCAATTAACGTTTTTACGATCTAGTATTTTGCATGCAAAGTATTTTTTCGCTAACCAGAAAGGAATAAACATGAAAGAACTACAAAGTGTTGCCTACACCGCTAAAGCGACTGCAACAGGTGGACGTGAAGGTTCAGCAAAATCAGATGATGGTCGTTTGGATGTTGCTCTTTCAACACCAAAAGGTTTAGGTGGTGATGACGGTCAAGGCACAAACCCTGAGCAACTGTTTGCCGCAGGTTACGCAGCATGCTTCATCGGTGCACTGAAACTAGTAGCAGGCCAGGCAAAAGTAGCGCTACCACAAGATACGCACATTAACTCTGAAGTATCGATTGGCCCAATTGAAGGCGGATTTGGTATTGCAGTGAAATTAGAAGTGAATGTTGGCGATCTTGATAAAGCAACCGCTCAAGATCTCGTAAACAAAGCACACGAAGTTTGCCCGTATTCAAACGCGACTCGCGGTAATATCGCAATTGAACTATCGGTTGCTTAAGTCATTTAGGCTCACGTTTAGATAAAGCGTTCAGATAAAATAAAGGCCTCACGTATTGATATAGCGTGAGGCCTTTTTGTATCTCAATCTTAAACTAGTCGAACTGGCTAGTCTGCAAAGGCGATATCTCTTAAAAATAGTGCAATGCTTGGGAAGAAAATGAGCAAAGACGCTGACAACAACAGAATAAAGATAAACGGCCCTGTGCCTCTTATTACTTCCCAATATGGCCGTTTAAAGATGGCAATCGCGGTAAAGATGTCACAGCCAAACGGTGGGGTGGCCGAACCAATCGCAACTTGCAGGGTAATAATGATACCGACGTGAACCGGATCAAGCCCGGTGGCGGCAATCGCTGGCGCAAAGATAGGTGTTAATACCAAGATCACCACGATAGGATCAACAAACATACATGCCACAAAGAAAGCGATAGAAATTGAAGCTAATACTCCGAGTGGCCCCATTTGATCAATGCCAATCGCATCTAAAATGGTTTGCGGTACTTGAGCGAAAGAAATGATCCAAGAAAAGCCATTACCCACCCCAACTAAGATAAATACCACTGCGGTGATTAAACCGGTAGATTTGGCTATTACATAGATATCTTGAGTGCTAAGGGAGCGGAAAATCACAAACTCTAAAATGATGGCATAAAGCACACACACTGCTGCCGCTTCAGTTGGGCTAAAGATCCCGCCATAAATACCACCAACGATAATCACAGGGAACATCAATGGCCAAATTGCTCGCTTGGAGGCAGTGATCCGTTCACTCCAACTGGCTTTCTCTTCGGTTGGAACCTTTTTGATGGTAGCGTAGATGTAGCAGTAAATAGAGAAGAACAACAAGATCATTAAGCCTGGGCCAATCCCGGCAATAAATAATTCGGCAATTGAGGTTTCAGAAATTACGCCATAGATGATCATGCCGATACTGGGTGGAATTAAAAATGCAATGTCACTGGCGTTAATGATCAGGGCTAAGGAAAAGGAATCACTGTAGCCTGCTTTCAATAACTTAGGGCGCAACGCCGAACCGACGGCGACTACGGTTGCTTGGGTTGAGCCTGAAACCGCACCAAATAAGGTACAAGATGTCGCGGTACTGATGGCTAACCCGCCTTTAATGTGGCCAATAAAGGTCATCACCATGTTGATCAAACGGTTAGCCGACTGGCCGCGGGTCATGATATCGGCAGCGAGAATAAACATTGGAACCGCAATAAGAGAAGCGGGGCGAATACCACCAAGTACCTGCTGAATGAAGGTATCCATTTGGCTCATGCCGCCAAACATCATATAAAAACCGGTGAGGGCTGCTGCGGTCAGAGGGATCATCATCGGAAAGCCGATAAGCAGCAATACCAACATGATGAGCATTAATGTAAGTGCCATAAATAATGCCCTTTATAAATCGTGTTCATGATCAGCGTAGCCATCGACTACACCACTAGAAAGATAAACTTCTTTACTAATCAAGTTTTTATAAGCAGTAAGAAGGTATTGTAGGCCGGTGATCGCAAAGCCGAGTGGAACCCAGATATAAATCCACCAAATCTCAAACCCTAGTGCGGGTAGGATGCGTCCTCGTTCATAAACACTAACGACGTATTGGAATGAAAAGTAGGCTAAGGCGAACATAATGACGGCGGTCACGATAGAGACGACGATCATGACAAATTTGCGTCCTTTATCTGGCAGCATATCGAAAAAAGCCGACATGCGAATATGCCGTCCAAGTCGGGCAGCGAAGCCAATGCCAGCAAAAGTGATGAGAATAATAAGTATGCGGTTGATCTCGCCGGCAAAGAATAGGCCTTCACCGAAAACAAAGCGGGCAACGACGTTGATACAGGTATTTAACGCCATTAGGAGGACGCCCGTTGCGAGCATAATGGCTTCAATTTTACTGAATAGGTTATCGATACTACCTAAAAAACCAGGCAGTTCGGAGTGATAGTCTAATCTATCGGAGTTGGGCATAGTGCTTCCCTTCAATAATGAGCACCGAATACTCGTTTGTGACTCTTAAGTATGTCGGTGCTCAGTCCTGCTATTGATTATTTTTGTGAAGCTTCTAGATCGGCTTTAAATTGATCAAGTAGGGCTTTACCGCCTTTACCTGTCATTTCAATAAACGTCTTCTCTACTTGAGGTGCTCTTGCTTTAAACTTATCTAGCTGTTCATCGGTTAGACGCGTCACTGTTACTTTGTCGCTCTTAGACTGGATTTGCTTAAGTGATTTTTCCGCTAAGCCCGTAATGTGCTCAATGGTTTCTTCGTAAGCAAAGTCAGAGGCTTTTTGGATAAGCTCTTTATCTTTAGCTGGTAAGCCATCGTAGAACTTTTTATTCGCCATAGAAGCAGTGGTAAACCAACCGTGGTGAGTAAAGATAAGGTTTGGAGACACTTCGTATAAACCGCCTGATTCAATCCAGAAAATTGGGTTTTCTTGACCTTGGATCATATTGGTTTGTAGTGCGCCATATACCTCACCCCATGGAAGCGGCGTCGGCGTTGCACCAAACGCTTCGTAGGTTGATGAAAGTAATGGGTTAGTCATTACACGGATTTTTTTACCTTTTAGTTCATCCGGTGAAGTCACTGGCTCATCGGTTGTTAAGACCATTTCGCCTTCTGGATACATTTTCAATAGCTCTAGGCCTTGTTCTGCATACAGTTTAGGGAAGTCTTCATTGATGGCTTTACTTGAACCGAAGAATTTAATCACCGCTTGAATATCAGTAGGCATTAGGTAAGGAATGAAGAAAATTTGTGCCTCTGGAATCAATGAACCAGTAAAACCAGGTGATTGGTTTACAAACTGCAAAATACCACTTTGAGTTTGTTCCATAATATCGTCGGATTCACCGAGCTCACCGAAGCGGTAAACTTGTAAAGTGTGATCGGAATTATCTTCAATGTACTTTTTGAATTGTTGTGCATACACATCTTGCACATCATTCTCATATTCTTCGTGGGCGTAACGCCAGGTATCGGCACTTGCGAAGCTTGAAAACCCAATACTTGCGGCAATACAAGATACAGTGGCAAGCTTCTTGAAGCTATTTCGAGTAAACATCTGCTCTCCTTTCCTTGGTGATATCATCATTAACGATGTTGTAAAACGTATTATCAATAACTTATCTTTTCACAAACACTTTTCTGTAAACACATGATAAAAATGTGGGTTCTTTTTGCGTGTGATGTTTATCACGTTTTTATTGGTTTTTTATCCTTAAATGTTGATCGGGTTAACAAAAAATAAAATCTGATTTGGCACTGATTTTTACTCATTGGTGGGTGAAATCATTAGTGGTCTATTGATTTTTATGGTTATAAAATGGATGTGTCTCTTCCATATAGCCTGATAAATGTGTTTTTTGAGTGCTTTGTAAAAAAATAATGCCTAAATAAAACTTAGAACACTATGAATAGAAATCAAGGAATTTGAATGAGATAGCTGAATGCCAGATCGTCTAATTTAATGACCAGCATATAAGTGGTGACTGTCGCTAAGAGTTGAAGGGATATTTGGGATAAATTAAGATTTGGCAGCAGTAAAGGAAAGGGGATGTTAGCCTTCTTTCTCTGAGATTACCGATCCAGAAGGCTAATAACTAAACTAAACTGTTTAACAGTGGAGCTTAAAGTTGAGTCATGAAAGTCCCTTGAGGAGTAACCGGAAGGTACTTTTTATAAAATGCTTGATAAGACTGTTTTGGGTTTAAGTCTTTAAATAAATCTGGATACATGGCTTTGGCGTAAAACTCAATCATTGCCGCATCAATAATGGTTCGGCAAGCGCCGTGATAGGCAGCATACATGCGGTTGTTTTGTACCGCAGTCAGTGTCGACCAACCGTTACGCTGTTTGAATCCTTGCAAAAGTTTTTTCGCGACGTCTTCGCTTACCCCTTCTCCCATAATCATCGCACTATCAGTACTGCCCGTTTCATAGCCTGTCATCACAATAATATCTGGGTTACTGACTAAGATCTGTTCTGGGTTGAGTTTGCCCCACCATTCAACATAAGGTGCGGAAATGTTATCGCCACCGGCCATAGTTGAGATGGCACCCCACATGTTTTTGCCAAAAGTGTAACCAATTTCATTGATGCCCGACGCACCATATTCAGTGTAAACCGTAGGTTTCGGTAAATTTGCTTCTTTTAAGCGGCTTTCGATAGTCTCAACGGTCTTTTTATACTCTTGAGCAATGGTTTTCGCACGTTCGTTTTGACCTGTAATTTTACCAATCAGTAGGGTGCTTTGCACATGGCGTTCGACAGTTTGCGCATTGTAGTCGACCACTACAACGGGAATGCCGGCTGCTTCGATTCGCTTTACTTGACTCTCTAGGGCTTTGTATTGCCAATCTGCCAACATCAATAAGTCGGGGTTTAAACTGATCACTTTTTCAACGGAAAAGGTGTTGGTATCTACTCGACCAATTTCAGGGATATTGTTTAAAGCAGGCACTTGTTTTACATACTCTTGCCAACTTGCCTCTCTTGCTTGCCAAATGTATTTCGACATACCAACCACATGGTCATAAGCCTTCACTGTGCCAATAGCCATGTAATCTTCAGGATAAAAACCGACGATCACTCTTTTTGCGGGTGCATCAAACGTGACTTTACGATCCAACACATCGGTCACGGTAGTGGTGGCCGCTTGTGCCGTCACACTGATTGTGGCGAGTGCGATAAGAATATATTTCAACATGACTTTTTATAATTCCTTGTAATGGGTAGGTCTTTTTGCGCGAAATGGTTTTCACAATTTGGTATAATAGTAATTGATGTTGATATTAATTATCAATACTATTCGTCTTTGTGTGTAATTTAGTCATTTTTGTCGATATTCATCAAATGATAACCGCTCTATTGCACATAGGTTGTGAAGGTATTTAGGTAAGGTAAAAATAGATGCAAGCCGATTTGTTATTACAAGCTGTTGCACAACAAAGAAAAAGCGAGCGTCGCCGAGTGACCACGATTTTGTTGTTTGTGGCGATATTATTAGGTTCATTTATCTTTGATATTATGACCGGCCCATCGATGCTCAATGCGTCGAAAGTGTTGTATGCACTACTTGAATTTATCGGGTTACCTTTCCAAGTCGAGCCGTCTACACAAATTATTGTGACTAACCTTCGCTTGCCGATTGCTTTAATGGCCATCGTAGTTGGTGGCGCGCTAGGTGTCGGTGGTGCTGAAATGCAAACCTTATTGAATAATTCAATGGCAAGCCCTTATACGTTAGGCATGGCGGCGGCTGCAGGGTTTGGCGCCGCGTTAATGCTTTATATTGGTTCACTCGGTTTAAACAGTGATTACGCCGTGCCAATTGGTGCATTTGTGTGTTGTATGCTGTCGGCCTGTTTCTTATTTGCATTAGCGTCAATGAGGCATATTAGCTCTGGTCAGTTGATCTTAGCCGGTATCGCTCTGTTGTTTTTGTTCCAATCTTTACTGTCCCTTGTGCAGTTCATCTCTTCGCCTGAGTTAAGTCAGCAAATCTTATTTTGGCTGTTTGGCAGTTTGTCTAAATCAACCTGGTCTAATTTAGCGCTTGTGACGTCGGTTGTGATTGGCGGAACCTACTTCCTGCTACAAGATGCTTGGAAGTTAACGTCATTAAGGCTCGGAGAAGAGCGGGCGAAAAGTGTTGGTGTGAATGTCGCTAGGTTGAGATTGAAAACCTTATTCATTGTCGCATTGATGACCGCTACCGTGACCAGTTTCGTTGGTATTATTGGTTTTATCGGTATTGTGGCGCCTAACATTGCCAAAATATTGGTCGGTGAAGATCAACGTTTCTTTCTGCCATTATCTTTCTTAATCGGTGCCTTTTTATTATCGACAGCATCGGTATTATCCAAAATCATCGTTCCCGGAGCGCTTTTCCCGATCGGGATTGTGACCGCCATTATTGGGGTTCCTTTTTTCTTCTGGCTGATTATTTTCAAAAGAGGTTAAGCATGCTTTCGGTACAGTCTTTAACGACATCCATTGGTGATTTAACCTTAGCTAATGGTTTAAGTTTTGATTTAAAACCAGGTCAAGTGACGGCTATTTTAGGCCCGAATGGCACGGGTAAAAGTTCGTTATTAAAAACTTTATTTGGTGATATTAAACCGACGAGTGGTGATATTTCCTTTAACGGTGATCATCTTTCAGGGCAAGCATTATCCAAGTGGCGTAATCGCTTTGGTTACATGCCACAAGACATTCATTTAGATGTCAATTTAACGGTTATCGAAGTGGTGTTACTCGGGCGGCTTGATGCGCTCAGTTTATCGTTGAGCGAAGACGTATTAAAAGAAGCGATTGCTATTTTGGATAATATTGGCCTCGCAGAGTTAGCCAACCGTGATGTTCGCACCCTCAGTGGTGGGCAACGCCAGATGATTTTGTTTGCCCAAGCCTTAATGCGTAAGCCTGAAATTATGATGCTCGATGAGCCGGTCAGCGCCCTTGATTTACACTACCAGCATGTCTTACTTGAGCATTTGTCGTATGAAACCGTGAAGCAGAAATACGTGACGGTAATGGTGTTACATGACCTGAATCTAGCGGCTCAATATGCGGATAACCTGTTAGTGTTAAAAGGTGGGGAGCTAGTCAGTGTTGGGCACCCAACCCAAGTGCTAACTTCATCGTTAATCAAAGATATTTATGATGTGGACGCTAATGTGATTGTCGATGATAGCGGTAGACCTTTTGTGAGAACGTTACGTTCAAAAGTTCAACGTGTTGCGTAACCTTAAGAGTCTAGCGAATTTATGAAATCGACACAGTTTTTAAAAGATTGGGCTTTGCTATCGCCGGCTAGCCGTGTGCTAGTTTTTAATGCCTTTAGTTTTAATTTGGGCTTTTATATGTTGCTGCCGTATTTAGCGCAGCACTTACAAGATCTTGGTTACAGCAGTTGGTATGTCGGCTTAATTATCGGGTTGCGAGTGTTAAGCCAGCAAGGTTTGTTTCTGGTTGGAGGCACACTAGGCGATAAATTTGGCTATAAACGCCTTATTCTAATTGGCTGTTTGGTTCGTATTGCTGGCTTTTTATTATTGGCCGTTAGTGATGACTTTTCTTTGATTGTATTTGGCGCTTTCCTGACAGGATTTGCTGGCGCGTTATTTACTCCGAGTAGTCAGGCTTATTTGTCGATTGAATACCCTGATCATGCTGAGCGAAACCGCGTGTTTGCGCTGCAAAATTTATGTACTGAAATCGGCAAATTAACTGGACCTGTGATTGGCTTAGCGCTGTTCACTATTAGCTTTAGTGCCGTTGGTTATTGCTCTGCTTTTCTGTTTTCTATTCTTTTTATTCTGCAATGGTATTACCTGCCTAAAGAGCAACAACATGTCCAAGAAACCGCACCTCAAGCATTTTGGGTGGAGTGGCTAATGATGTTAAAACATCGAGCTTTTATGCGCTTTGTGTTGGCAGCCTCGGTATTTCAAATACTTTTCCACCAATTGTATTTATCGATTCCCAATGAAGTGAAAGTTCAAACTGGCGATCCTTCTTATACTACCCTGGTATTTTTAACCTCTTCGATATTGGGCGTGTTATTACAATTGCCGATTAGTCGTTGGATTGAAAAGCATTTAGGTATCGCAAAAGGTATGGGCTATGGCATGGCGATCATGGGGTGCTCCTTCCTTGCACTGAGTGTACATATTGAGGGTTATCCTGCTTTTTCTTTTATCCTGTGTGCTAGCTTATTGAGTATCGGTTCGATGATGGTGTACCCATTAATTGGAGCACATATTCCACGTTACGCTGAATCCAAAAACATCGCCAGCTACTACGGTTTATACTCTTGTATTGGTGGTTTTTTTGCCTTTATTGGCAACTGGGGTGCGGGCTGGTTACTGGGCTTGAATGGCTTTTCATCGATCTGGTTATGGGCAGTGTTTGCTCTATTAGGCATATTTTCTGGCTTGAGTTTATTTAATCAAGTGAAGCATACTCCAACTGCAACAGTAGCCACCGCTGAGTTGAAATAAAGATCAAAGAATATTATTACGCACTAAGCCACGTTTAACGTTTTTGCACAACTTGCCAAAGCGGCGGATTTCATCAAACTGAGGAGTCACGCCGCGTTTTAACGCACTCTCCCAATAACAAAGCTCTGAATCAACGAGTTCCATCAGCTTCTTCGGACAACCAATACAATTGCCTTCTGTGCCACAAACAAAAGTCTCTTCTTCATAAAGTGGGAATGTTTTTTTCGCTTCGTCAATGATGAGTTGCATAGCTTCTGTTCGGTCTGGTTTTTGCTTCATAACCCCTCCAATTTTTAAGGTTATATTACTCCTTGAGCCAGCAAGGCAACATTGAACTTTGTGGGTAGATTGAGGTTAATCATCAATATCTTAATCATGATGTCATTTCCACATTCATCATTTAACCGCAAACTTACCTTAAACCATTATGCTTTTCCTTCCCGTGATGTATTCTCGTTAAACGTTCATCAGAAACGCCTTAGCTAGATTGGAGTGAAAGCATGGTTACCATTGAACAATACACACCACAAAAATCAGAGCAAGTTGCCACTCTTCAAGTCAAACCTGAACAGACTCAATATACCATCAGCGATGTTCTTAGCGTGATTACAAAGCTTAAAGCACACGAACATCCACATTTGATTTTGGACGATGGTATCGTGGTCGGATTTTTCCTTTTAGATATTAATTATCTCTCAAGTCTAAATCTTGGTATTGAAACGGTTTCATTATCTTCGGCACTTGGGATTTGCGCTTTATTAATTGGGGGTGAATTTCAAGGTAGGGGGCTAGCAACCCAAATGTTAAGGGCATTACCGAGTTACCTAAATGAGTCATATCCAGAAAGATCAGCTGTTTATCTTACCGTTAATTGTCGCAACGTGGCGGCATATCAGTGCTATTTAAAAGCAGGGTTTCAAGATACTGGTAACCTCTATCACGGTGGTCCCGCTGGGCCGCAGCATATTATGATGTTGCATGTAAGCGATGTTTAACATTAGCTAGATGGGAGTGTTTAATGAAAAAGATCATCGATTACCTCAAGCTCGCAGTGCTGATATTGGGTGTGCTAATCGGGGTGCAAATTCCCGGTTTTGTTAGTCAATATGGGCAGAATTTAGATGCAAGGGTGGATGAGTCCTCTCAAGGTTTATCGCAGTTTCAGCAAGACGCCGATCAATATTTTAACGGCAGCTTAGATAAACTACTCAAACATTACGCTCGTAATCAAGATCCGGTGATTGTTTCTGGTGGACAAAGCATTAAAGCTCTTGTTGCCAGAAATCAAATACTCACTCAAGCACAAAGCGATTTTCACCAGTCACTCTATAGCCCTTACTTACAGGTTTTCGTTAGCCCTATTTCCGAGATCCGCCAAGATGTTTGGAATCATTATGAATACAAAGTCATTCTCAATGCAGAAGCGATCAGTATTGGCGCAATATTTGGGCTAATGGTTTTAGCTCTATCTGAGTTTGTACTATTTATCTTACTTTCACTGTTAAAAAGCCTGTTTGGTCAGCCGAATAAATCACTTAGATGAGTTGAATGGCGATCTTATTCGCCTCATGTTGTGAGGCGAATAGTTAAACTGCTCACCGTGATATAACCATTTGTTATACCTAGCGTACTTAAATCATTATGTTTTCTGCTTCGGTTAAGGTAGTCTCTTTATAGAAGTCTATACGGCTATTTTCATTTAAAGGGATATTTATGACAATTAAGAAAACCATTACCAAGCTAGCACTACTTTTTCCTTTGGCATTAGGGTTAACCGCTTGCGGACAAGAAGAAAAAACCGAAGTGATTCGAGTCGGCGCAACCGTTGGGCCACATGCCCAAGTGGTTGAAGCTGTTGCAGAAGAAGCGGCTAAACATGGGCTGAAAGTAGAGGTGGTGACCTTTTCTGATTACATCACACCGGATGCCGCGCTAGTCGATGGCAGCATTGATTTAAACAGTTATCAGCACCAACCTTTTTTGAATAACTTTAATGATAACAACAGCAAGGCGCATTTAGTTTCAATCGGTCGATCTATTCTGATGCGTATGGGCGTGTATTCCGATAAGTATCAAAACTTGGCTGATTTACCGCAAAATGCCACCATTACTATTCCTAATGATCCTACCAATAGTGGCCGTGCTTTATTGTTACTAGCAGAAGCGAAGCTTATTACGCTAAAACCGGGTTTAGGCTCGAAAGCGACAGTGTTTGATATTGTCGATAACCCAAAGCAGTTTGATTTTATCGAGATGGATGCCGCGCAATTACCAAGAACGTTAACTGATGCTGATGCGTCTGTGATCACTATGAATTACGTAATGTCTGCTGGTCTAGATCCAAAAACACAAGGCATCTACTTTGAAGCAAAAGACGCGGAATTAGCCGTTATGATCATTGCCTCACGAGAAGCAGATAAAGATAACGAAACGTATAAAAAGTTTGTCGAGATTTATCAATCACAACCGGTTCGTGACTTCATCCAAACCACTTTTAAAGGCACGATTGAGCCAGCGTTTTAATCGAGTATTTAATTTAGAATAAAACAAAAACGAGTACTTCAAATGAGGTGCTCGTTTTTATATTTAAAGTCATTAAGATATTTTATTTTACTGTTAGAACAATTTTACCTACATGGCTTTTTTCTTGGAATGCTTGTTGCGCTTGATGTATTTCAGCCAAAGGAAAAGTTTTAGCGACTAATGGTTTGATGTTTCCTTGTTCAATATGATGAATAAGGTTAGCAAACACTTCAGGCTCTAGTACGGTACAACCAAAGAAGCTTAAATCTTTAAGGTAGAGTGTGCGAATATCTAAGTTCACCATAGCCCCTCCTATTGCACCAGAAACTGCATAACGACCTTTTGGACGTAGAACATCTAAAAATTGAGGCCATTGTTCACCGGCTACTAAATCAATGACCACATCAATACTGTTTGCACCCAAATTTTCGACAAGATTAGTGTGTCTACTGACGACTTGATCGGCACCAAGTTCGAGTAATAGCGCATTTTTCTCTGGGTTTGTGATGGCGATTACCGTTGCGCCACGTGCTTTTGCTAACTGAATAGCCGCCGAACCTACGCCTCCAGATGCTCCGGAAATTAATACTCGATCACCTTTAATGACTGCCGCACGAGTAAGCATATTTTCCGCGGTGGAGTATGAGCAAGGAAAGGAAGCCAATTCGATATCTGTGAGTGATGAATTTAATGAGTGGGCATGTTTTGATGAGACGACGGTGTATTCGGCAAACCCACCATCACATTCTGATCCAAAATACCAAGGTGGATTAATTGTCTCACCATTCACATCATTGATGCAGGGTTCAATCAATACTCGCTGGCCGATGCGAGATGAATTGACACCATTACCTACCGCAACGATTTCGCCACAGACATCTGCACCTTGAATACGTGGAAACTGGAGTGCATTGCCGCTCCAGCTTGCATCGTCACTGTCGTTGTCACCTTTGGAATACCAACCAATGCGCGTGTTAATGTCAGTATTGTTGACTCCAGCTGCTGATACACGGATCAATACTTCATTTTCTTGTGGCGTTGGTATTGTAATATCGTCGCGATATTCCAGCATTTCTGTGTCGCCATGTCCTTTGAGTAATACGGCGCTCATGGTGATAGGTAATGTAATCATGGCTGTTCTCCCGATAATAATGTTAAAACGCTGAATTGAGCTGAGTGGAGCGCATCGTCTCCGACAATCGGCCAAGCGCTTGAAAGGCCTTCATGCAATAGAAAGAGTGCGGTAGCTAAATCCTCACGTAAACTTTGCTTACCTAAAAAACACCGAACATCATCTTTATGTGCTTTGACGGTTTGCTTAATGACATCGTTATCGGGAAAAGCAGCTAACGCATTCATCGACATACAACCATGAGGAGCAAAGGTTTCCATCCACAATCTTAATTTATTAAAGATATGCTGCACGGAATCAATCCCTGCTTCTGGTGAGTCTTCTAACAAAAAGTTTAGGTAGCGCTGATGGCGATGCTCTAAGGCGGCAACGATCATCTCTTCTTTTGAAGGGTAGTGTTTATATAAAGTTCTTAAGCTAACACCACAGGCTGATTTCAGTTGAGCAACACTAGGCTCAGCAAAACCTAATTCGCTGAATGCTTGTTCTAAACTAGCTGCGATTTGTTCTTTTAACATGAAATAGCCCCGGTTAGATGTGAATCGGATAAATTAGGTAGAATGAACGCTCTACCTTTAGGGTAGAGTGTTTGTTCTACCTATGTCAAGAAAATTGATAAAATGACGAAATAGTTCACCCTACAAGTGAAACGATTTACGATAGAATAAAACCATGATTAGCCCTGAATGGACGGCATTGAATTTACTATGAACATAGAACACCTAAAATTGCTTGTTCGCTTGGCATCAAGTCAAAGCATTAGCATGGCTGGTCATGAGCTAGGGTTATCTCCGGCTATGCCAAGTTAACACCTGCACAATTTCCCACTTGGTTTTACATTACCCCCTCTTTTTTGTTAAGGTGCGCGGCATCAAATTTGTGAGAGGGATAAATGAAATTACTGTATAAGCTGGATGAATGGGTATCCCTTCCCGAAAATGAACAGCAATCCGGTCTTCCTCTCTCTGGAAGTAGTCAACTTGATGATGTATTTGTCCGCTATCAGCTGGTGGATTTAAACAAGCCGCTATTGTTTACTTTCTCTCCTTCTGGTACGGATGTGAAAGAGCGAGATCTGCATGACAACTTCTCTCCTTGGGGCTATGAACTTGCTCAACAACATCAAGTGAATGTGATTGCTTTTCAGCACCTTGGCATCAGTAACTGGTTCCGTAGCCCTAATTTGATTTATTTCCTTGAACAACTTTCGATGTTGCTAACGCCTTTCAAGCTTCGACTAGGTTATGGCCTAAGCCGTGGTGGTTTTGCGATTGGGGCCTTTGCTAACTTGCTTAAACTGGATCATGTTTTGTTGTTCTACCCAGTCAGTACCAAAAATCAATCACTGGTGCCGTGGGATGATCGTCCTAGTACTAAGCTCGCTCAACAGTTTGATTGGCAAGGCGCTTATCATGATCGCGACCTTGGGAATGCTCAGGGTTATATCATTTATGATCCAACCAATGACATCGATAGGCTTCATGCTGAACGTTACCCAGAACTGACCCATTTTACCGTGGTAGGAATGGGGCATGGCATCCACCCGAATAACTTAGACAGACGAGATTTTTATAATCAGATGGTCGAGCAATTTATTCATCATCAGACAATAGATATTTCTCAATTTAATGAACAAGTCAAAATCCAGTTTTTAAAAGAGGACTGAATTTCCTTATTGCGATTAGTATTAGATGGGAAATACGACACAAATAAATTTAAAACAATTGCTTAAGGCAGTTTAGATGGAGGATAAATGAAGTTACTGTATTGGTTGGATGAATGGTCTTCGCTTGATAAACAAGAGCAACAAGCGAGGCTACCAATAACAGGGGAAGACTTACTAGACGATGTTTTTGTTAAATATGAGTTTGTCGACTTAAACAAGCCACTGCTGTTCACCTTCTCGCCTGCTGGCACCAATCTACAGCAACAAGATTTACACTCAGACTTTGCACCTTGGGGTTACAACCTCGCCCAAAAGCAAAATGTGAATATCATCTCTTTTCAGCATCTAGGTAAAAGTAATTGGTTTCGTAGCCGTAATTTAATTTTCTTCCTAGAGCAATTATCTATCTTGTTAGCGCCGTTTGAGTCTCGTCTAGGTTATGGGTTAAGCCGCGGTGGTTTTGCTATCGGTGCATTCGCAAAATTGTTGCAACTGGATCAAGTGTTGTTGTTTCATCCTGTCAGTACCAAAAATAAAGATCTCGTGCCTTGGGATGATAGAAGCAGTACCGACCTCGCCCAACAATTTGATTGGCAAGGGGACTACCACGATTTAGATCTTGGTGATGCACAAGGTTACATCATTTATGATCCAACCAATAAAATTGACCGCCTACACGCCAAGCGTTACCCACAACTGACGCATTTAAGAGTATTCGGTATGGGTCACGGCACCCACGCTACTTACCTAAATAAGTTTGGCTTTTATAAGCAAGTTGCGGTGGATTTTATTCGCTACCAACAGATCGATATTGCCCAATTTCGCCATCAAACCAAAACACTACGCCTAAAAGAGGACTACTACGATTGCCTCAATAAAGCCAATGCAAACTCTGCCCATCGTCTAGGTTTATTGAGCACCGCGCATAATGTGTTAATTGATGAGAAAAAAGCGCATGTCAAAGAACATAAGAAGACCATTGATATTCAACCACTGATAGAGATTGCGACTAAGCATCAGCAAGACAACCCACATGATGCGTTAAAGCTTTTAGAAGTCGCTAAGAAGATCGCACCAGATAATTTGTTGGTTGAGCATAAGTTGCAGCAGTTGTCTTAAATTGGCTATATGGAGAGTCCCTTCTCTAGAGTAATTTACAATACAAACCCCAACAAAAAAGCGAGCACTTCACAGTACTCGCTTTTCTCATTTCAGATTTTTTAGGTGACTCATTTAGGGGGGCTTTCGTGACCGATACTGATCAGGAACATATGCATCACCAACGATAGTTGAGGGAAAGAGTTTGTATAATAAGTATATGCATTTATTTAGGTTTAAGTCGCAAATAGTATATTTCATACATAGTAGACTCAGTATTCTTACATTAAAAAATAGAGGTAATAATGCCAGGTGCTTTTGCTCACATCGCAGCAGTAAACGTGGCCTCTGCAAACAATGCTTTGCGCCATTTAAATATGCCCCGAAATGCTAAAAAGGCCTTAGCCCAAAATAAAAAGTACTTAGAGCTCGGTTGTGTAAGCCCTGACTACCCTTATTTAGCCATTATGGACTCTGCACAAAATAAGTGGGCAGATGAAATGCACTACAACGACGTTGGCAAGTTGATAGATGCTCTAGTTGCTCAAGTAAAGTCTGTAGATAGCGAACACCTAGAAAAAGCCTTTGCTTGGCTATGTGGTTTTGTTGCACATGTAGCTGCTGATATTACTATTCATCCAGTCGTTGAAATGAAAGTTGGGCCTTATGCCGAAAATGCAAAGGATCATAGGGTCTGTGAAATGAATCAGGATGCCTATATCTGGACCTCCAGAATGCAGCTTGGCGATATTGGTTTCGCTGATCGAATAAAGGAAAATATTGGAAGCTGTGTAGATAGTAATGATGATGATTTGATAGATCCGATTATTCAAAATATTTGGAATAATGCCCTCTCAGTCGTTTATCCTGTTTATGAAGAAGAGTGCCAGCCAGACATTAATGCATGGCATAGCGGTTTCCAATTGGTTGTAGATAATGCTGAAGAGTCACATCGCTTATTTCCTTGGGCAAGGCATGTTGCATCAAATCAAGGGCTAACATATCCACTTCAAAATGAGGTGAATACTGTATTTATTCAAAATCTAGAAACACCACATGGTCTTAAGCATTATGACGAGATTTTTGATAAAGCAATTGAAACTATCCAATTGTTCTGGGAACAAACTGCAAGTTCTGTCTATGAAAATCAGTCAACAGGCTTTTTCAAGAATTGGAATTTAGATACAGGCCGTTGTGAACGCGGATTGCTTACTGCTTGGGGAAACCAATGAGATTATTTACCACTATAGCGTTTATACTAACGTTGACCTCGTGCGTGACTCATGCAAGATACTCAGAAGAAGTAATGTATGATATAGCTTCTATTTTAAAGGATGCTACCCAAGCTATTGATGGTGAACTAAAGTTTGGTGATACCATAGGTCTAACTAGCGAAGAGATCATAGAAAATGCGACCTCTTCAAACTCCGAGAAACTAGCTAAACTCCCAGAACTGGCGAAACAGGCGAACATTTCTGATTATCGAATTATTTCAGAATTCCAAGATGATAATGCAGTAATGCTGATATGTGATGGCAACATCGCACTAATGGAGGATGTCGGTTGTAACGCTGCATTTGACAAAATTTACTGGAACTCCCCACAGCCAAACACCTGTAAAATCAAACTTAATGCAGCCGCAATTTGCTCCAACTAATTACTGCTTAGATACATGATTTCGTTCTGTAGGGGATAAGTAAAACAGGTCATCAGATGATGATATCACTTCTAATTAGGTGGCCAAAACCACTCTGCAACAACACTGTCAGCCTAATCATGTTTAATTATATAAACTAGGCTTTCCATTATGACGCTTGATTAACGATAACCCGTAGTTTGACACCTGATATTTCATCAATATAAGCCTCAGTGGATCCTAAAACTGATAGAATATCTTTATAAATCATCTGCTTAGGAAATGGCAGGTTGAACAATTGCTACGCCAACTCTAAATGAGGAATATCTAGCAACATTTGACAGATGGATAAGCTGCTCTAGTGTTCCTTTGTCTATACGTGACGCCTTCTCTTGACTTAATCTAACTCGCTCTCTATCGATTAATCTGTTGATCAGAGCTTCTTTGTTAGCGAACCACTTAATACTTTTCACAGCTTGCCCTGCCACTTGATAGATATCGTCTACTCGTGCTCCAGGCTTCGCTACGCCTTTCTTTTTAGTACAATATTTGCAGTGGTATAAATCTATAATTAGCTCGGAATCATCGTTATTTTTGATGGCTACAATATCAGCGATCTCTCCGCTACCATCGTCATCGAAAACTAGGTCGTAATTATCTTTGATTTGCTGGATTGTAGTGGATAGGTGAAATTGACCACTACATTAGAGGTTTTGCTATACCCCAAACAATCCGCAATTTGCTAAATTAGTAAACACGGTAACTCTGAATTGTCCAAAGATGAGTTTTAATTCCGACGCATAAGAGTTTGCTCTGTTTCATCGATGTCTTTCATTTTCAATTCGATCTAAAAGAAAAAGCGAACCATCCGGTTCGCTTTTCTTTTGTAAAGTTTAAGTCACAAACTTAATTGTGATGTGACATTTTTATAAACCTTACTGATAATTCTCAATACTCGGGCATGAGCAAATCAAGTTACGGTCGCCGTAGACATTATCGACACGGTTGACGGTTGGCCAGTATTTGGCATCTTTGGCTTGGGCAGATGGGAAGCAAGCTTCTTCACGAGTGTACGGATGATCCCATGTGTCGCTCATTAAGTCTGCTTGAGTGTGTGGCGCATTGACTAACGGGTTGTTGTCTAGCGGCCATTCACCTTGCTGTACTTTGTCCATTTCTTGACGGATGGCGATCATCGCATCACAGAAACGGTCCAGTTCAGCTTTACCTTCGGATTCGGTTGGCTCGACCATTAACGTACCCGCTACAGGGAATGACATGGTTGGCGCGTGGAAGCCGTAGTCCATCAAGCGTTTGGCAATGTCTTCTTCGCTAATGCCGGTTGCGTCTTTAAGCGGACGAATATCAATAATACATTCGTGCGCGACACGACCATTGTGACCACGGTAAAGTACCGGGTAGTGTGGACGTAGACGCTCCATGATGTAGTTAGCGTTTAATATCGCAACCTTAGTGGCTTCGGTTAAGCCTGTGCCGCCCATCATGGTGATATAAGCCCATGAGATTGGCAGAATAGAAGCACTACCTAGTGCCGCAGCTGATACCGCATAATCTTTACCTGACTGTCCTATTCCGAGATGACCATTTTCAATGTGACCTGGTAAGAATGGCGCAAGGTGCGATTTCACACCAATAGGACCCATACCCGGACCGCCACCACCGTGTGGAATGCAGAAGGTTTTATGTAGGTTCAAGTGCGAAACGTCACCACCAATTACACCCGGATTGGTTAAGCCAACCTGTGCGTTCATATTCGCGCCATCAAGGTAAACCTGACCGCCAGCTGCATGTACCATGTCACAGACTTTTTGCACTTGTTCTTCATACACACCGTGAGTCGATGGGTAAGTGATCATAATGCTTGAAAGCTCGCTGTGGTGTTTGTCTATTTTGGCTGCAAGATCTTGCATATCGATGTTGCCGTATTCATCACACATCACCACGACCACTTTCATGGAAACCATAGAAGCAGTAGCTGGGTTAGTACCGTGTGCAGAACTTGGGATCAAGCAAACATTACGATGACCTTCACCACGGCTTTGGTGGTAGCGTTGAATGGCGATTAAGCCTGCATATTCACCAGAAGCACCGGAGTTAGGCTGTAGAGAAAACTCATCATAGCCTGTGATTTCACACAATTGCTTTTTCAGAGAATCGGCAAGGGCTGTGTATCCGGCCGCTTGCTCTAATGGTGCGAATGGATGGATTGCGCCAAACTCAGGCCAAGTGATTGGGAGCATTTCAGCGGCAGCATTGAGTTTCATGGTACAGCTACCCAGTGGGATCATGCCGTGTGTTAATGAGAAGTCTTTGTTTTCCTGTTTCTTCAAATAACGCATCATTTGAGTTTCGCTGCGATGAGTATTGAATACTGGGTGAGTTAAGAACTCAGAGGTACGTTGGCAAGCGGTCGGAATCGCACCGAACTCATTGGCAGCAATATCATTAGAGAACGTTTCAACGTTACCTTCTACCGAGAACACAGCAAATAGCGCTTCGATATCTTGTGCTTTAGTGGTTTCATCTAGGCTGATACCAATTTGAGATGGCAGCTTGCGTAGGTTAATACCGGCATGTTGTGCCGATTGATATAAACGCTCGGTTTGTTCTTGGCTGTCGACTGTAATGGTATCGAAGAAAGTATCGTGTACTAGTTTATGACCAGCTGATTGTAAGCCTGCCGCAAGGATCGCGGTAAAGTGGTGAGTACGACGCGCGATAGTACGTAAACCTTCTGCACCATGATAGACCGCGTAGAAAGAAGCCATGTTGGCAAGTAGTGCTTGAGCGGTACAAATATTCGAAGTCGCTTTTTCGCGGCGAATATGTTGCTCACGAGTTTGCATCGCCATACGTAATGCTTGCTTGCCTTTGCTATCGATAGAAACCCCAATCACACGACCTGGCATAGTACGTTTGTGTTTTTCACGAGTTGCCATAAAGGCTGCGTGTGGGCCGCCGTAGCCAACTGGCACGCCGAAACGTTGTGCGCTACCAATTACCACATCTGCACCCATTTCACCTGCAGGTTTTAATAGGGTTGAAGCCAGTAGATCAGTGGCAACTGTCACCAGTGTTTTATTGGTTTGCGCTGCTGCGATCACATCAGTTAAATCGCGAACTTCACCGGTAGTATTTGGGTATTGCAGTAGCGCGCCAAACACATCTTGTTGAGGTAGGCTATCAACATTGCCAATCATCACTTCAAAGCCAATAAATTCAGCGCGTGTTTTGACGACTTCGATAGTTTGAGGATGAACGTCATCGGCCACGAAGAACACGTTACTTTTGCTCTTGCCGGCACGTTTACAAAGAGTCAGCGCTTCGCCGGCTGCGGTAGCTTCATCGAGTAGAGATGCGTTGGCGATATCCATGCCCGTTAGGTCGATCACCATTTGTTGGTAGTTGAGTAGAGACTCTAAACGACCTTGAGATATTTCTGGTTGGTAAGGCGTATAAGCGGTGTACCAACCTGGATTTTCAAGCACATTACGTAGGATAACGTTAGGCGTGAAAGTGTTGTAATAACCTTGGCCGATGAAAGTACGTTGCACTTTGTTGAGCTGTGCAATACCTTTTATTTTTGTCAGCATGTCCGCTTCACTCATTGGCGCATCTAAATTCATAGGTGCTTGCAAACGAATGTGAGCGGGAACGGTTTGTTCGATTAATTGATCAAGAGAATCTGCCTTGCTATCACTGAGTGAATTAATGATGTCGAGCATGGCTTGTTGATCGTTAGAGTTAGGCCCATTATGGCGACCAATAAACTCTTGGCTGTTACATAAATCATTGATTAGATTAGTCATGGTGTTACCTGAATTAAAGTAAAAGCCAGCGAATAAAGGCTGACTTTATAGAAATTTGAAGAGCGGTTTCTAGTAGAAAGTCCCTAGTTCCTAGGAAAAGCGAAACAGAACGTCGTCAGTCCGCACATAGAGCCTAGGCGAATAAGGTACGGATATTTCCTAAAACGTATGTGCACTCAATAGGTGAGTTACTCGCTGTCGGAGATCCAGAACTGCGCTCCTACGTCGCTTTTCAGGATGACGTTTCTTTTGCTTTTCCTCGCAACTCGAAGCGAAGCGCACTCGGCTCTCGTAACCATCTTTTCCAAGCCCCGAGCAGCACAGCGCCCGAGACTCGAGAAACGCAACTATCTTTTAGTCTTCTTCAATACTCGCCAGATAATCTTCCGCACTTTGCAAGTTATCTAATTCAGAAGCGTCATCTAGCTTCACTTTAACAATCCAGCCGCCTTCATAAGATTCGCTGTTGATAAGCTCAGGGCTGTCTTCTAGTTCTTCATTGATTTCAACGATCTCACCGGTCACAGGAGCATAAATATCAGACGCCGCTTTCACCGATTCCACTAGAGAAAAGCTTTCGCCTGCATCAACAGTGTCACCAACTTCTGGTAGATCAACAAAAACCACATCGCCTAGCATTTCTTGAGCGTGTTCAGAAATACCGATGGTTACTGTACCGTCACCATTATCACGAACCCATTCGTGGCTTTCGGTAAATTTTAGTGTCATGTCCATTTTATTTGCTCCTAAAAATAGAAAGTTTTTCTAATCAATGATTTATTGCGCAATCGTTTGCCTTTAGGTTTGCAAAACGAAAACGATAATTAGTGTAGTCATTGAATGTGTATTTAAAAAGAACGGAAGTTGGCTGGAAATATTTCCTTTCAAGCCTTTACCATTCTTGCATGCGATTACCCATAACATACTTTTCACAAGTAGATTATTCAACCAAAAGTTTCCTATAAGAAACAAGATTTCCATTTTTGTTACCTACCGCACCTTTTAGGAAATAGTTTCCCTTTAATCTGATATTTTGAATCGGTAGACTGTTTAAGCAATCGTTTGCTTTGAGCCCTAGTAACTTGGGTATATCTAGTGGAGTTCTAGATTTTAAGGCTGCGAAAAAGGGATAGCACACGATAGGGGACATCGGTGAGTGTAAAAAGTGAATTAATAAATAAGCAGATGACGTTTCAGTCAGACGATCCAGAGCAAACCTTAACACCATTGAATCTAGGGCAGCGTTTGAAAGATATCCGTTTGCAGATGGGGCTAACGCTAGAAGAAGCCAGTAAGCGCACAGGGTTGGCGCGTTCGACGTTATCTAAAATCGAAAACGAGCAAATTTCCCCGACTTTTCAGGCTTTGCAAAAACTCGCCATTGGATTGGATATGCCGATCCCGCAAATTTTTGAGCCACCAAAACAAGCGAGTGCCGTTGGTCGACGTGACGTGACTTTAGCCGGTGAAGGTAAGCCTCATCCAACTACGACTTATGAGCACGAATTATTGGCGACTCAACTTTCTAATAAGAAAATGGTGCCGTTCAAAAGCCGAATTCGCTCACGCAGTTTCGATGATTATCAAGAATGGATCCGTCACGATGGCGAAGAGTTCTTACTCGTGTTGGAAGGGGAAGTGCGCTTTTATTGTGAGTTTTATGAACCGGTTGAGTTAAAACAAGGCGATAGCGTGTACTACGATGCCAGTATGGGGCATACCTTAATTTCAGTCAGTGATGACGATGCATTAATACTATGGGTCACCGCTAAATAAGCATAATGTTGTTTATTTGTTACAAAAATGAGTGTTTTTTCACACTTTTATGATTCTTACTAGGTACGATCGTTTTTCATGATTATGATGAACTCATTCAGAGCATGCTCTATGGAGTGGTTTTTGCGTGGCCCTGGTTCGATTTGTGTTCTTATATCCCCAAGTCATGTGGATATAAGCGGACATAAGTGAATAATCATAAGAGAAAGGACTTCACATGGAAGCGTTAACCAATTTTATTTCTACTGTTAATGGGGTCGTTTGGGGCGTCCCAATGTTGGTGATGATTTTAGGTGTCGGGCTATTTTTAATGCTCGGTCTAAGATTCATGCCAATTTTAAAACTGCCGCAAGGTTTTAAGTTGTTATGGAATGGGCGTACCAGCTCATCGGAAGGGGACATTACGCCATTTAATGCCTTAATGACTTCTCTTTCTGCCACCATTGGTACTGGTAATATTGCTGGTGTGGCAACTGCAATTGCACTCGGTGGTCCGGGCGCTTTGTTTTGGATGTGGTGTACCGCATTAGTGGGTATGGCAACCAAATATTCGGAAGCGGTATGTGCGGTGACCTATCGTGAAAAAGATGAGCATGGTAATTATGTCGGTGGCCCGATGTATTACATCAAAAACGGTTTGTCGAAAAAATGGGCATGGTTAGGCACCTTATTTGCCATCTTTGGTGCGATTGCCGGTTTTGGTATTGGTAACGGTGTACAAGCAAACTCGGTGGC
This sequence comes from Vibrio litoralis DSM 17657, assembly GCF_000426765.1. Classification (GTDB taxonomy): domain Bacteria; phylum Pseudomonadota; class Gammaproteobacteria; order Enterobacterales; family Vibrionaceae; genus Vibrio; species Vibrio litoralis. The sequence continues at coordinate 50,058 of NZ_AUFZ01000023.1, forward strand.
AGACGCATTAGATAGCAACTTTGGCGTCTCCCCTGTGGTCACTGGTGTGGTGCTGATGCTGCTGGTTGGTTTGGTTCTGATTGGTGGTATTAAACGTATTTCTGAAGTGGCAGGTAAACTGGTTCCTCTAATGGCGCTGTGTTATATCGTTGCTGGTTTAGGGGTGATGATTGCTCATATTTCAGATATTCCAGCTGCGTTTTCTTTAATCATCGAAAGTGCGTTTAGCCCAGTGGCAGCGCAAGGCGGCTTTGCTGGTGCAGCAGTGTGGGCAGCAATTCGTTTTGGTGTGGCTCGTGGTGTGTTTTCCAATGAAGCCGGTCTAGGTTCTGCGCCGATTGCTCACGCAGCCGCGAAAACTAAGAACCCAGTGAAACAAGGTTTGGTTGCGATGCTTGGTACTTTCATTGATACCATCATCGTATGTTCAATTACCGGTTTTGCGATCATTTTGTCTGGCGAATGGATGTCGGGTGAAACAGGCGCATCGCTAACCTCAAGCGCATTTGGTAGCACCTTCTCATTTGGTAATGTGATTGTGGCTATCGCGTTGGCGATTTTTGCTTTCACCACCATTTTAGGTTGGAGCTTTTATTGTGAAAAGTGTGTCCAATTCTTATTTGGCACTAAAGCGATTAAACCGTTCCGTATAGTATGGGTTCTTGCCGTGCCAGTCGGTGCGATGAGCTCATTAAACTTTATTTGGCTTCTGGCCGATACCATGAACGCAATGATGGCGATTCCAAACTTAATTGCCTTGGTGTTACTAAGCCCAGTGGTATTTAAATTAACTCGTGACTATTTCTCAGGGAAAGATGTCACTATCAAAGAAACCACTGATTAATCGATCAGAGGTTGCAGTAGGCGAAAGCCCGATGGAGGATAAATGACCGATCAAGATACATGTTTGAAAACGCCGTTACATGCGGCTCACCTTGAAGCTGGTGCCAAAATGGTGCCATTTGCAGGTTACGATATGCCTGTTCAGTATCCGCTTGGCGTAAAAAAGGAACATTTGCATACTCGTGATGCAGCGGGTCTTTTTGATGTATCCCATATGGGGCAACTACGCTTAAAAGGACAAGGTGCTGCAGCGGCGTTAGAAGCATTAGTACCGGTTGATATTATCGATCTTCCATCGGGTAAACAGCGCTATGCGTTCTTTACCAATGAACAAGGCGGCATCATGGATGATCTCATGGTAGCAAACCTTGGCGATCATCTTTTTGTGGTAGTCAATGCGGCGTGTAAAGCGCAAGACATTGCTCACCTACAAGCGCATCTTCCGCAAGATGTTGAAATTGAAGTGATTGAAGACCGCGCATTGTTAGCTTTGCAAGGCCCGAAAGCGGCAGAGGTGTTAGCGCGTTTTCAACCGCAAGTTGCCGATATGCTGTTTATGGATGTGCAAGTGATCGATATCGATGGCGTGGAATGCATTGTCAGTCGTTCAGGTTACACCGGTGAAGATGGTTACGAAATTTCGGTTCCTAGTGATAAAGCGGCTGAGTTGGCGAATAAGCTGACGGCTTGTGAAGAAGTAGAATGGATTGGCCTCGGTGCGCGTGACTCACTACGTTTAGAGTGTGGTTTGTGCCTTTATGGGCATGACCTTGATACAACCACCACACCGGTTGAGGCGAGTTTGTTGTGGGGCATCAGTAAACCACGTCGCGCTGATGGTGAGCGTGCGGGTGGTTTCCCGGGGGCAGATATCATCTTAAAACAAATCGAAACTAAAGACGTTGCTCGTAAGCGTGTTGGTTTAGTGGGGCAAACCAAAGCGCCCGTTCGTGAAGGTTGTAAGCTGTTTGATGCGCAAGATAATGAAATCGGTATTGTCACCAGCGGTACTGCCGGACCAACTGCCGGCAAGCCAGTATCGATGGCTTATGTTGCCACTGAGTTTGCTGCAATTGGCACTGAGATCTTTGCTGATGTACGTGGTAAGAAATTACCAATGACAGTAGAAAAAATGCCGTTCGTACCACAGCGTTATTATCGCGGTTAATACTTCATTTGTAAGTTAAAAATACAACCAGTAGCCACAAAGGTTACTGGTTTTTTTATTATCATTTATTAATTATTTCGTTATTCTAATACTACCTACCCTGCAAAATGAGAATGATCATGACAGAATTTGAAAAAATGCTGCAAGGAGAGGATTTTGATGGCATGGATGCCAGTGTTTCAGAGGTACGCACCAAAACTGCTCAATTGAAGCTACAACTAAATCAATCGATTACCATTACAGAGCAACAAGCTATTCTTGGTCAAATGCTCGGCCAACTTGGTGAAGAAAGTATTATTACCCCGCCATTTCAGTGTGAGTTTGGTAAGCCGATTTCTATAGGTAAGAATACTTTTCTTAACATGAATGTCATCATGCTAGATAACGCACCGATCATCATTGGCGATCATGTTCTGATTGGGCCTAACGTTCAGTTTTACACTGCTAGTCATTCCCTTGATTTTGAAAGTCGCCGCCGTTGGGAAACCTTTAGTAAACCGATTGTGGTGGAAGATGATGTATGGATTGGTGGAAATAGTGTAATTTTGCAAGGAGTGACGATTGGTGCTCGTGCTGTGATTGCGGCAAACTCAGTGGTGAATAAAGATATCCCACCGGATAGCTTATACGGCGGAACACCAGTGAAGTTAATTCGCATGCTTGATTCTGATTCTTAAAGAAGGAATCAGTGTTTAGCGTTGAATTGGCTTAATAAATTCATACCGAAAGAGGCAAATGGATAAAAGAGTTTAACCTTTTTTCGATACTTAACCATGATGATGCTAGTTAAAGCCAATCCGATGCTGAGTTGGAAAGGATTATTTTTTGAATAAGCGGTGAGCGTTTTTAAGCATAAGCCAAGTGCCAATTGGCTTTCACGACTCGCCTGCATACCTTCCATTCTCTTTAATTTAATCGCGCGATTGAGTTGCTTTAGAGATGACATCGATGCCCTCCTTTAATTGAGACATCGTTTCTTGGAAGCCAAAGAATCGTATCAAGCGTTTTTGCCAAAATATCAAACCGATTAAAATAACGCCCATCGAAAATAAGAACGCCGCTATCCCGATTAATAGATTTTGGGTTAGAGCATAGGATGCTATGCCAACACACACGCACGCACTGAAGATAAACATAATAAGCAAAGGAATAAGCAAAAGTTGGCAAATGATGGATTGCTTTGCGGCAGCTAGGTTTCTTTGCACTTCGAGATAGAAAAGTTGAGCCGTAGATTCAGACCATTGCCCAACTTCTGCTATCACGCTAGAGGCTTGATTCAGTAGAGTTTTTATCTCGTCTAGTTTTTCGGTTATTCCTTGAGAGTTCGATGGTGCATCCGCTTGAAAGTCATCAGAAGGCTCGTTTTCATGCAACACTTTTTTGGTGTCTTTCATAACAAGAAATCTCTACTGATAGCTTTATTTGATAATTTTAGAAATAGCCCAGCCTGCCAAAAATGCACAGCCGACACTTAATAGTGGGTGTTCTTTGATGATATTTTCCGCTTGAGAGGCTTTATTTTTGATTTTTTCTGAACCTTCATTCAGTGATTCTTCTACTTGGTCTTTGACTGAGTCGATGGCTTCTGCGGTGGCTGCTTCAATTTTTTCTTTTGGGGTTTGATTTTTTGCTGTGACCATGTTCTAGCTCCTTTATTACATGAGATAACACTATTTAACATACAACGTTATTGATGCAATTGCGAGGCGAAAATCTATGTTACGCCATACTATTATGCTGATTATGAGGGCATTGTTAGGAGCCGTAAGGTGCAAACCAATGGCGGTTCACCTCTACGAGATACCTACTAAAATAAAGATAAGCCAAAAGAAGATACTTACGTGATTACTGCCCTTAATGGTCAAACTCTGTCTCAGTAAGTTTGAGTATTAATTGCTCTTAATATAGTTAAACAAACAATATAGTTAAACAAACGTCCAGCAGAGTTAGATTGATGGACGTTTTTATTTCTATAGCAGGTAATTAAAACCCAGCCTCTACCTCAAATACCATTCTCTCTTTGGTGTATGGATGATCAAAAGCCAACTGTTGCGCATGTAAATGCAGACGGTTGGCTTTTTCTCCATATAGGTCATCACCTGTGATTGGCATATTTAAACCATTTTGATGGGCACAATGGACTCGCAATTGATGGGTTCGACCAGTTTTAGGGTAGAGATAAACTTTACTTTTTTCTAGGCCGTCAATGGTCATTGTTTCGATTAATTGCCAATGGGTTTGCGCTGGTTTACCATGTTCGAAACACACCATTTGTCTTGGTCTATCTTCTAAATCGCCACGTAGTGGTAAATCAATATCGCCACTTTCTTCTGTTAATTTCCCATCGAGTAGGGCGACATATCTTTTTTCAACACCACGGGTAATAAATTGCTTTTGTAGGCTTTTATTGGCGCGCTTGGTGAGTGCAAAAACCAGTAAGCCAGAAGTCGACATATCCAAGCGGTGCAGCACAAACGGGCCTTCTACATCAGGGTAGAGAGCTTGCAAGCGAGTGTAGACAGAGTCTTTTACATTAACGCCGGGTACTGATAAAAACTCTGCTGGTTTGTTGACGACCACTATCGCTTCATCTTGATAAATGATGTCGATTTCTTGGCCTTCCGCGTGATTCTTAAGCAGAGGATTTTCGTCCAGCTCAATACCTTCTAGCATGTGAGAAAGAATAGGCTGGCATTTACTTTGGCAAGCAGGGTAGTACTTCTTATGTTGACGAATTTCTGATTTCGGTGAGGCTCCCCACCAAAATTCAGCTAAACAAATAGGCGCAAAGTGATGCGCGAAAGCATATTGTAGAAGCTTGGGCGCGGCACATTCTCCGGAGCCGGCTGGTGGTGTTGGATTGGCGGTAGTCTTGAAAATATCCAGTAGCGATTTGGATTGTTGGTCTCGGTTAAGAAATTGGTACTGAGCAAATAATTCTCGTTGTAGTTTGGCGGATTGTTGTTTGCGATCTTGTTTTAATTGTTCGATCACAGCCACTTTTTGTTGTAGTTGTTGTTCTGCTTCTTCTATTTGCTGTTGCCAATGGGCTTTTAAGTGCTTTTGTTGCGCTTTTTCGGCCACGCTTTGTTTGCCTAAATCCGCAAGTAAAGCTTGTATTTCATTATCTTGTAGGCTGGATTCAGCTTGTTGTCTTAATGTTTTTCTACGTTTGCGGTTTTCGACAATAGAAAGGCGCAATGCTTCGATTTCTTGTTGTGCTTGCTGGTTAAAATCACGGATAGTTTGTTGCAATAAAGCGAGTTCAGGCTCTGCTTCAAGTTGTTTGATTGTATTATTTATCACATTAATCGGCGCAGTGCCTTCAAGGAAGAAGCTGCCTTCGGTGAGCATGTCAAAAACCGGTGGTACAAAATGAGGGAGGTGATTTTTATCAGCCAGTTTTCCTGAAAATGCCGATAAAAAACCAAGCTCTCCTTGAGCGTTTTTTACTACTAGAACCCCAAACATTTTACCGGCTTCCTTGCTGCTTTCTTCAAAGCCAAAGTCATGTTGCCAATCGGTTTGAGACTCTAAATACTGCTGTAGTTGTTTGGCGGCAATTTGGCTTAACGGATGTGGCTCATAGCAAAATGGAAAGGTGAACTTTTCTGGTAAGTCGATATCAGAAACGTCAGTAGTAAAAGCGGTGAAACAAGACATAGCAGCGACTCGAATTAAATAAACGGAGTAATTGTACTGGTTTCATATTGGAATACCAATTTATACCCTTGGTGTTGGAGGATATTAAAGCTTACAAATGACAATAAAGTTCAAAACGTTTTGACGCTGTTGTGACAACTTACCTTTTGTTCTAGCAAGTTTATGCCTCAAAGTTGGCTAGGTAAGAAAAAGCAACTGTTATGCATTTAGCAATTTTGTTCTATCTTCACTATCACTTGCTCTCTATACTTTCATTATGTTTCCACTAAATAGGTTGAGTCTGTAAGCATGCAAGAACAATTTAGTTATCAAAAAAGTGCGCACACTCAAGGATTGTGTTCATTTTCTGCAAAGATCAAAGACTTTAGCTACGGTAAACATGCTCATGAAGAGTTCAGTATCGGTGTGACATGCCGTGGCCGTCAGGACTTTTTTAGTAATGGAATTTTTCATAAAAGTCAGGCAGGAAACGTGATCTTTTTTAATCCAGAACAGGTTCATGATGGGCATGCTGGAGGTGGAAAAGATATGGAGTATGAAATGGTCTACATACCTGAATCGACAATGATGAGTTTGATGCAAAGCATAGGCAATGTATCTAAAGACCAGTCTCTATTGAAAGTATCATCTTTCCATGACGCGGTTTTGCAAAAACAGATCATTTCAATTGCACGCTTGATGAACTTAGAGCAGCCACTTTCTTCACTAGAAGAAGAGCACCTGTTACTCGGCATCGCTCATTCGATTGTTCGTCTTGGAGATGGCTCTTTTATTGATAAGGTAGCTTATAGGCGAACAGATAAACTATTGGAGCAAGCAAAGGAGTTTATTCACTTTAACCTTAATCGAAAACTAGGTATTGAAGAGATTTCAAGCGCTGCCAATATGTCTAAATATCATTTCATTCGACTGTTTAACAAACAGTTTGGCATGACGCCACACCAGTATGTACTTAGCTATAAAATCAATCGTGTAAAATGCGAATTAGAATTAGGAGACAATGCAACGAATATTGCTTTTAAGTACGGTTTTTCCGATTTAAGTCATCTTAATCGTAACTTTAAGAATACGTTTGGCATCACGCCGACACAATACCAAAAACAACTCTCGCTTTAGCCTCAACTAAAGCATCTACCAAAAGATAGAACCTATGCTGGACATAATTATTTATGCTCTAGGGGTCATGTACACCCCAGGGCCAGTCAATGCTATCTGCTTAAACAGTGGCATACAGAAACAAAATTCGATATTTGGTTTTAGTCTCGGTGTCTCGATCGCCATGTTTGCATTATTCAGTGCTGTTTCGCTGATTGGTGAGACATTAATGAATAATGCTTTCTTACAATGGACAGCAATACTGGGTGCTATTTACATTCTTTGGTTGGCATACAAAATATTCTTAAGCCAAGTGGGTAAGGTTGAATTAAAGCCAAGCCAAAGCATGAATCTGCGAGACGGCTTGATGCTTCAGCTTCTTAACCCGAAAGGCATTACGGTTGTATTGCCTATTGCAACAGTTCAATTTCCATCAGCAGGTATTACAGGCGGGTACATCTTTTTATGGTGCGCTATTTTGGCACTACTTGCGTTTGGTGCTCCTACTGTTTACTACATCGCTGGACGTCTTATTGGCAAAAAGATAAACGAAACTGACTATTTAGTTGTAATGAATAAGCTAATGGCAGTGTTGTTACTGTTTGTTGGCTTAAAGATGGGTGTACCGCCCGTCATTGATTTAGTGTTCTGATTAATAAGAGGTTATATGCAATTTGATTCTAAGTTTGTCATTGTTGTGGCAGAGGACTTACCAGTATGGCAGAAATTGAATGTTGTAAGTTTTTTATCTGGTGGCATCACTTCGACATCAGCGGTTAAGACTGGAGAACGATATGTGGATGGGAGTAACAGCACCTACCTACCGCTTTGTATTCAGCCAGCAATTGTACTTAAAGTGAAGAGAAGTAAACTGCCTACTTTTATTCAACGCGCTAATCGTGCAAACATTGAAACCGCAATATTCATCGAAGATATGTTCGCAACGGGTCATGATGAAGCTAATCGAAGCACCGTTCGTTACTATGATACGGAAAGCTTACCCCTAGTCGGGATTGCTATGTGTGCAGAGAAAAAATTAGTGGATAAAGTGGTCAAAGGTGCGAAGCTTCACGATTAGGGTTGAAGTAGATTATATCTGTAATAACACTAATCTAGGATAACGAGCCAGAAAAAAGTCTGGCTCATTTTTGTCCGGCGCTAATTAAGCGGAATCATTGCTCCAAAATTGTTAAAAATAATTGTATCTTACGGCCTTTATAGTACGCATTTAACTTACGAAAATTTATCAAAAACTAACAGCTAGTAGTGTGTAATGGAGAATTGATTGTGAAACAAAATAAATATGACGATCCTGCTTTTTTTGAGGCTTACTCCAAGATGCCGCGATCGATAGACGGCCTAAAATCAGCTGGTGAATGGGAGATATTTCGTACTAATTTACCTGAATTGTCTGAAAAAAAAGTGCTCGATTTAGGTTGTGGTTACGGATGGCACTGTCAATATGCAGTTGAACAAGGAGCTGACATTGTTGTAGGTATCGATTTATCAAAAAAAATGTTGATGAAAGCCCGTGAATTAACGGACAAAGGAAAAGTTACTTTCGAGCAATGTGCGATAGAAGATTTTGAGGCAGATGAAGCATCATTTGACGTAATATTGAGTTCCCTTGCTTTGCATTACGTTGAAGACATTAGTTCGGTTTTCCATAAAGCATCAAAGTTATTAAAATCTAAAGGTGTTCTCTGTTATTCGGTTGAACATCCAATTTTTACTTCAAATAGCTCTCAAGATTGGCATTACGAAAATAGCAAAGTTCAACATTGGCCTTTGGATAACTATTTTCATGAGGGGCAAAGAGTAACTGAATTTCTAGGAAGCGAAGTCATTAAATATCATCGTACAATAGAACATAATATATCTGCTTTGTTGTCAGAAGGATTTGAAATTCTAGCGGTACTAGAGCCTAAACCATCGGATGAAATGGTGGCAAAAATGGGTTGGCATGATGAATTGAGAAGACCAATGATGTTAATAATAAAAGCTATGAAAAAGTGAATCCATACAAATACTTAAGATACTTGATAATGCTTTTTTTAATCGGACAAAAGCCATTTAATAAATGGCTTTTGTCCAAAAATGAGCTTCAAACTTTAATGTCTTTTTATCCTTAGAACTTGAAGCAGCAGCTTTGTTACCGGCGTTAGGTAGGGACTTCATTCACTTGTTGCCTTACTACAACCTCAATTATTTTAGTTATATTTATTTAGAAACGAAAAAAACCGCGAGCCATACAATATGATTCGCGGTTTACACTGTAAAGTAATGCTTAGAATTTAAGCTAAGCAGTTAAGCGATAACCGCCTTAGCTTCAGCCTTGGTTTTCAAGAAGGCATAAGTCACGCCTGTTACTACCGTACCGGCAATAATTGCTACAAGGTATAAAAGCACTGGTGAAATCGCATTTGGAATTAGCAGTACAAACAAGCCGCCGTGTGGTGCCATTAGTTTTGCACCAAATAGCATAGAGAGTGCGCCGGTTAATGCGCCGCCCGCCATACAGCTTGGGATAACACGCATTGGATCTTTCGCGGCAAATGGAATCGCACCTTCTGAGATAAAGCACAGACCAAGAACAAATGATGCTTTACCTGCTTCACGTTCGGATTGAGCAAATTTATCTTTGGCTAAGAATGTCGCTAGACCCATACCCAGCGCTGGAACCATACCAGCCGCCATTACCGCCGCCATTGGCGCGTAAGTTTGCGATGCTAATAGACCAACCCCAAATGTGTAAGCCGCTTTGTTGATTGGACCACCTAGGTCGAAACACATCATGCAGCCTAGGATAATACCAAGCAGTACCGCGTTAGCTGAACCCATGTTGTTTAGGAACTCAGTCATTGCAGTCATGATGCCTGAAACCGGGCCACCAACGACGTAGATCATCACAAGACCAGTAAACAAGCTCGCTAATAATGGAATGATCAGAATTGGTTTTAACGCTTCCATTGATTGCGGAAGTTTCACTTTCTCAGCAATAAATTTAGCTGCGTAACCCGCTAGGAAACCGGCAATGATACCGCCGATGAAGCCTGCGCCGGTTGAGCTAGCAAGCATACCGCCAATTAAACCAGGAGCTAAACCTGGGCGATCGGCAATGGAGAACGCAATGAAACCAGCGAGAACCGGGATCATTAATGCAAAGGCTGAACCACCACCAATTGTCATTAAGGCTGCGGCTAGTGTGCCTTCTTCTTTAAAGGCCTCGATACCGAACACAAATGAAAGCGCGATAGCCAAACCACCGGCAACTACTAATGGCAGCATGTGAGAAACACCGGTCATTAAGTGTTTGTAGACGCCAGCTTTTTCTTCTGAAGAAGAACTAGAAGCGCTTGATTGTTGACCGGCTTGATGTGGTGTAGCTTGCTCAAAGGCTTTGGCAAACTCTTGCTCAGTTTTCTTTAGGGCTAGGCCGGTACTGGTTTTATACAGAGGCTTGCCTGCGAAACGATCCAGTGGAACTTCTATATCTGCTGCAATGATCACGAGATCCGCTTCTGCGATATCTTGCTCTGTTAGTTGGTTTTTTGCACCAACTGAACCACGGGTTTCTACTTTAATTTGGTGACCGAGTTTGGCGCCAGTTTCTTCTAGTGCTTCGGCCGCCATAAAGGTATGAGCAACACCTGTTGGGCAAGCAGTAATCGCAACGATTTTGGTTGTTTTTGAGTTTGATACAGATTCCGCTACTGGGGCTGAACCTTGCTCTAAAAGCGAGGCTTTCTTAACGGCGCTTTCTAGCCAAGCTTGAGTGTCAGTTAGGCTCGAATTAATGTCGCCTTGATAAACTTTTTTACCCGTAAAGCGAGTCGTATCAACAGCAGTATTCGCTGCGATGACAATCACTTCTGCATCATCAATTTGTTGTTGCGTCAGAGATTGATGTGGAATAACACTCGACTGGCATTCCACTGTGGCATTCCAGTTTAGATCTTTCGCGGCTTGTTCTAATAAACCTGCGGCGATAATGCTGTTGGCAACGCCACTTGGGCATGCAGTTATAATGGCAATATTCATAGGTAATTCCCTTATATCGCTTTAATGCGAATTTTTTGTTGTAGGTTGTTCACGGGAGTAAGATCAGTTACTCCAACACCAATTTGAGTGACAGCGAGTGCCGACAGTGCCGTGGCAAAGCTTAAAACTTTTTCTTGTGGCCAATTGTCTTTGTCCAAATCTTGATTCAGGTGGCCCCACGTAAGTCCGGCAACCAAGGTGTCACCCGCGCCAACGGTGCTCACTACTTCCATTCGAGGCGGTTCCGCTTGTAGCCATTGACCTTGGTTTAACCACATCACGCCTTTTTCACCCATCGACACCACAATGTTATCGATGCCTTTTGATTCCAAAGTTTGCGCGGCTTGTTGGCAATCTTCGATACTGTGTAGCTCTTTTCCAATCAGTTCTGAAAGCTCTTCATCATTGGGCTTAATGAGCCACGGATGAGAGTTCAGCCCTGCTTTTAATGCTTGACGACTACTATCAAAAATCACTTTTTTGCCTTTTTGGTGTAGCGATTCAATCCACTCGGCACAAAGCTCTGGGCTAATACCACGGGGTAGGCTACCAGCCATCACAAAGTAATCATGATCTTGGGCGAGCTCATCAAGGGTGGCTTCGAAGGCTTCAATTGCGGTTTGATCGACTTCGACCCCCGGGAAGTTAATGTCACTTACCTCACTGGCTTGATCGACCAATTTGACATTGATGCGAGTGGCACCAGAAACGCGAATAAAACGGTCGCTAGCATTAATCTCTTTAAATAACTGACAAAATGCTTCTTGATTATCGGCACCTAAAAAGCCAGTAACCGTGACATCGGCACCTAAATCAGAAAGCACTTTCGCGACATTTACGCCCTTACCAGCAGGGTGCAATGTGCTGCTCGATACTAAGCTAACGCTACCTACATTGAGGTTATCGGCTAAGTGACCCGTCAAATCGAGTGCTGGGTTTAGGGTAATGGTGACCACTTTTTTGGATGACGTGTTTTTGATAGACATAGTTACTTCCTTAACCTTCACCAAGGCCTGATTCAATTGCTTTACCAATTGAAGTAAGTGCTAACTCTGCATCAGCGCCATCGGCAGTAAATTGTAGGCGGTGGCCATGTTTTACGCCTAACGCGATAACCTTCATTAAGCTTTTAGCATTTACACTGCCGCCTTCGCCATCTAAGTTTTCAACGCGAATCGCAGATTCAAACTTCTTAGCTTCGGCTACTAACATCGCGCCAGGGCGAGCGTGTAAACCGTGGGTGTTTTTGATTTTAAATGTCGCGCTATTGGCGGCTTCTTCGCTCATTTCTGGTGCTTTTTCAGATAGGTCGAATAGCTCAAGTAGTTGATTGCTATCGCCCTCTAAAATCTCATTTTGACGCTTAGATAAGATTAATTGAGTCAGTTTATAAAGCAGTGGCTTATGGCTGGCATTACAAGCGGCAAAAGCAATTAACCCTTTGACTGGTTTGCCTTCAAATTCACAATCATTAGCGGTTGAAACAAATGACATCGCAGAGCGATTAACGCCGGCACCACCACTGATTAACCATAGGCCGTTACCTAGATCGGTTGGCGTTTTGGTGATGATCTCTGAAATGTATTCATCAGTCGTGCAACCTGTATTACGAAGTAGGCCACCGGCGACAGCAGTCATTTGCAGCATATCACTGGCTGGAAATTTCAACTGAATTAATGAAGCGTCAAAATCTGCCATTAACTGAGTTTGGCCATTTAACACATTGATGATGTCTTGCTCGGTTTTGGCATCTTTCAGCGCGGTTTCAACACCATCGGCAGAAAGTACTTTGGTCAGTTGTTTTAAGATGCCCAAGTGCTCGTCAGATTTTGCAGCAATACCAATCGCCACATAAACCGTACCATTTCCCCAATCCACACCTTCTGGGAAGTGATGCACACTCACGCCGGTTTTTTGCACTAGGCCACGTGTATCGGTAGTGCCGTGTGGAATGGCGATACCATTGCCTAAAAAGGTTGAAGATTGTCCTTCACGAGTCAGCATGCCTTCGACATAGCCGGATTCCACATAACCTTGTTGAGTTAATGTGGCGGCAATATTTTTAATGGCTGCAGTCTTGTCTGATGCCGTTTGAGCAAGCGTCACTTCTTGAGGTGTTAAAATAAGCATTGTCGTGCCTCTGTTTGTTTGGGAGCCGATATCTATACCCGTCGTACTTGAAGCTGCAGCTTTGTTGCCGGCGTTCATTCGCCCCAATCACATAGGCGAGCTATGCTCATGGGGCCTCATTCACTTGTCGCCTCACTGCAACTTCAATTACTTTGGGTAATTTATCAATGGTAGTAGTTCAGCTCTCTAATTATGTATGGCTGAATCGATTCAGCTGTTTAGTAAAAAAATTCAGCGAATCATGTCTTGTCTTCAATTAGGGTTAAAAATTCTTATTTATACAGCTTAGTAGATAAGAGATTTTTTAGTTAATGTGACCAGACTTCAAATTTGCTGAATTCTTTCAGCTTTTATACTGAATCGATTCAGCTTATAATTCAAATAACATAATGATCGGAACGATAGATTTTTGATCCAGTGCACAGAACCGTGAGTGAAAGGGGTTAACCAGATGACACTTGATGAAATAGCCAAACTGGCAGGCGTGTCAAAAACCACCGCCAGTTATGTCATTAATGGCAAGGCAACCAAATACCGGATTAGCCAGAAAACTCAGCAAAAAGTAATGGCGGTAGTAGAAGAACATCAATATCAACCGGATCATGCCGCTTCTTCTTTACGTGCCGGGCAAAGCCGTTCATTTGGGCTTGTGATCCCTGATTTAGAAAACAACAGTTATGCGCGTCTTGCTAAATTATTGGAATTTAATTCTCGTCAGGCGGGCTATCAAATTTTGATTGGCAGTTCTGATGACGATCCGGAAACTGAAAAGTCAGTGGTCAATGCTTTAGTTAGTCGTCGAATCGATGCGTTGTTTGTCGCAAGTTCTATTCCAGATGCCAATGAGTTTTACACTAGCATTCAAAAGCGCGGAATTCCTGTGATTGCGCTCGACCGACCATTAGATGATGAATATTTTAGCTGCGTGATCAGTGAAGATTTTGAGGGTGCTCTGAGCTTAACCTCTTCGGTATTGTTTGATGGTGTTGCCTCGGTGGGGTTGATTGGTGCGTTGCCCGATTTGAATATATCGAAAGAGCGTCAACTTGGCTTTGAAGCGGCTGTTCGTCAACATGATAAGCCTTTAGAGATCCATATCGAGTATGGCGCGCTGTTTAATTCTCAAACTGGTCGAGCAGCGATGCAAAAATGGCTAGATCAAGGCACTATGCCAGACGCGATCATTACCACCTCGTACACTTTGCTTGAAGGTGTGCTTGATGTGTTATTCGAACACCCAGAACTGATGAGTAAAATTAACGTTGCCACTTATGGTGACAATCGCTTGTTGGATTTCTTACCGATAAAAATCAACTCGTTATCCCAACGTTTTGAAACCATTGCTGACAGCGCGTTAGAGCTTGCCCTTAATGCTTCCGCGAAACGCTATAAGCCCGGAGTAGAGCTGGTGGCACGTAGGTTGAAGGTCAGAAATAGAGTGGTCTGAATGGATTGAAATACTATTCTGAAGTTACTTGAGGATAAAAGTATGAGGGAGCCACGGAAGCCTTATGCTATTATGCACATGAGTTTATTTTTATTTCTTTTGGAGCACCCCTTTGCAGTTTAAAGATCTTGGTTTAGATAATCGTCTACTGAAAAACCTACAACACTACAATTTTGCACAAGCAACGGATATTCAGCGTCAAGCGATTCCGGTTGCGATTGCAGGTAAAGACTTATTGGCTTCATCCAAGACGGGTTCGGGTAAAACATTAGCCTTTGTTTTGCCTATGCTACATAAAGCGTTAAAAACAAAATCCCTTTCAGCGAAAGATCCGCGTGGTGTGATTTTAGCTCCAACTCGTGAGCTAGCGAAACAAGTATTCGGTGAGCTGAAAGCCATGTTAGGTGGTCTTTCTTACACTGGCACTTTGATTGTTGGTGGCGAAAACTTTAATGACCAAGTGAAAGCACTGCGTAAATATCCGAAATTTATCGTGGCAACACCTGGCCGTTTAGCCGACCACCTTGAACATCGTTCTTTATATTTAGAAGGTGTTGAAACGCTGGTTCTTGATGAAGCAGACCGCATGCTAGACCTAGGTTTTGCTCCAGAATTACGCCGTATTCATAATGCTGCTAAACACCGTCGTCGTCAGACCTTAATGTTCTCAGCAACACTCGATCACGCTGAAGTAAGCGGCTTGTCTAATGAAATGCTAACGGATCCAAAGCGCATTTCAATTGGCTTATCAGCGGAAGAACATAAAGATATCGACCAATCATTTTATCTTTGTGATCATCTCGATCATAAAGAAGCGATTCTTGACCGACTTCTTGAAGAAGCGGAATACAAGCAAGTGATTATCTTCACCGCAACCCGTAGTGATACGGAGCGTTTAACCATTAAGCTGAATGAGAAAAAGCTCAAAGCGGTGGCGTTAAGTGGTGGGTTAAATCAGACTCAGCGTAATAACATCATGAGTCAGTTTGAGCGTGCCGTTCATAAGATTCTTGTAACGACCGATATAGCATCTCGTGGTCTTGATATTGCTAACGTAACCCACGTGATTAACTTTGATATGCCAAAACATACTGAAGAATACGTTCACCGTGTGGGGCGTACGGGGCGTGCTGGTAATAAAGGTACGGCGATCTCATTAGTTGGCCCGAAAGACTGGGTGAGCTTTAAGAATGTCGAAACCTACCTACAGCAAGATTTGACCTTCTCAGTACTTGAAGGCTTGAAAGGTAAATTTAAAGGCATTAAGCCACGCAAACCTTTTGTGAAGAAAGGCGCGGCGAGTGCGAAGAAAGTAACTAAGAAATCGAATACAGCTAAGAAGCCAGTGAAACGCGATAAGAGCTTCTATAAAAATGTCGATGTTGGTGAACAAGTCTTCATGATCAAGAAGAAAAAGAAACCAGTCGTTGATGACGAATAAGGTTTGAATTAGCCAAATAAAAGAAGGGCTTATCTACTTTAACTAGAAAGAGTAGATAAGCCCTTTTTATATCCTTGGTACTTGAAGTTACAGCTTTGTTGATGGCACTCATTCGCCTCGCTGTAACTTCAATGGCTGGTTGAAATAGGTATTACTTTGCTTGAATAATCGCTTGTAGGAAACGTTGCTTAGTTTCACTGTCGGCCTTTTCATACCAGTAGTGCAGCATTTGTTCTTCAGTAGTTTTGTACTGGCTGTTAGCCGGCATTTGTGGTGGAGCTGCGGCTGTTGTAGCTACTGCAGCGGTTGCTGGCGCGATGGCTGCTACGGCACCGGTTTTGTTGTAAGCAACTGATTCTTGATCGTAGTTACGACCAAGCTGCACACCCGGCTTTAACAACTTATCTTGTTTCACTTCGATAGCATTGCCATCTTCATCAACCAATTTCCAATCTGGGTTACGGTCAAAGTCTCGTGCGAGATCGGCATTACGGTATTTAGGAAGGTCAAAATTTAACTCAGTATCTGAGGCCGTAAATTTGGTGATGATGGCATCAGTAGTAACAGTTGTTTGATCGTTACCTTGTTTGAATACTGGGCTATAACGGAAGACTATTTGGTTTTCGCCATCCGGTAAAGTGATAGATTTAGTGCTTGAGAAAAAACCACCTTCAATCTCTGCTTCTTGGCCATTGGCTGCTAATACATCGACTTCAGAAGGGATATTAATGACAACATTAGCTAAAGCGGAAGAACTTAAGCCGAGTAGGACACAAAGTGTTATTGGTTTTAAAAGTACACGTTTCAGGGCCATTATTATTTCCTTGTAGATTTAAGTGATTTCACATAAAGCGCGGTAAAGTTAAATCTCTACTAACGAAACAAAGGCCTCATAGCAGAGGCCTTTTGTATATTAAAGAATCAGTTATTTTTTTGCGTTTGTGTGCTGTAGTTTGTCTGCTTCAGTCAGTTCGCGGATTTTACGGCTGATTTCACGACGTTGTTTAGAAATTTCAGCGCCTTTGATGATGTGATCATCAACACGGTCTTCATAATCAGCTTTCATGTTCTTGATGATTTCAACGATTTCTTCGTGAGTCATTCCTGCGTGAATGTAATCAAGTAGATTATCTAGCAGATCAACACGCTTGCGGTTATCACGAATTTTCTTTTCATTATCAAGAATTTCACGTTTTAGTTTATTCTTGCGACGAGCTTGGTTTACGATTTCAAATACGTTAGCCATAGTTTCTTCCTAATTCAGAGTTGTTAACTAAAATCCTATTTATCTCATCAAATTAAACCATATACCTAACAGACAAAACAGAGTTAAGATCAAAATATATAAGGATAAGTTTAAAAGCATAGTCTTACATTGTGATGAATTGAATTTAAGACGGTCGGTTTGCCTATAAATGCATCATTTATTATAGGGAGGATGCCCTTTTCCATTTTGGGAGCTGGTATTTGTCGGCTTGACCCTTGATTTACTTCTATAGAAAACCAATATCTTAATGACAGTATGTTGATCTAAATATAGATAATCTGATTAAGAATGACAGAGAATAATTCAACAGCAGGCAATAAAGCGCTAGCAGCGACGGAATCTTCTGACCAAGATACTACGCGGCAGCGTTTTCAGAAAGCCTACTTAAAGTCGCGTAAGATGATGCAACGAATCGATTTAGATTTGAATCGAAGCCAAATTGTCGTCGTGGCGGATAATGGCCGCCAGATTTATCGCCCTTATCGCTGGGATCACTGACTTTATGGGTAACAGGCCCAAGGAATAAATATTATGAATATAGAGCTCACCCCAGTTGAAGCCAGAATCATTGGCTGTTTAATTGAAAAAGAAGTGACGACTCCTGATTACTATCCACTAACGCTAAATAGCCTTACTACTGCTTGTAATCAAAAAAGCAACCGCGATCCTGTGATGGCGTTGAGCGAGGCGGAAGTGATGGATGCCGCGCAAGCTTTAATTGATCGTCGTTTAATGACGGATGAAAGTGGTTTCAATAGTCGCGTGTCTAAATTTCGTCATCGCTTTTGTAATACCGAATTTGGTTCATTGAAGTTAACTGACCAAGAGCGTGGCATTGTATGTTGCATGCTACTGCGTGGTGCGCAAACACCCGGTGAAATCCGTACTCGCACCAATCGTTTATGTGAATTTAGCGATGTGAAACAAGTTGAAGCGTTATTGGAGCAAATGGCATCGCGCGAAGAAGGGGCTTTAGTGGTGAAATTGCCGCGTGAACCGGGTAAACGTGAATCTCGCTATCAGCATTTGTTCTGTGGCGAGGTGGATGTTGAATCTTATGCTACCGCAACGCCAACAGCGGTCTCTTCTAGTCATAATCAGTATGAAGAACGTATCAGCACGTTAGAGCAACAAGTCGCTGAATTGAAAGTGCAAGTTGAAGTGCTGAAAGCCTTGATTGCTGATTAACGTATGCCAACCACTCCTTCTCAACCAATAGAAAAATCTTGGTTCGTGTATTTAATTCGTACTCGAACCAAGACGCTTTATTGTGGCATTACCAATGATCTTGAACGACGGTTTGAGCAGCATCAAACGGGCAAAGGCGCTAAGTATTTAAGAGGTAAAGGGCCGTTGTCACTAGTCTGGTCACAACAAGTGGCGGATAAAAGCGCGGCGCTTAAAGAAGAGATTCGTATTAAAAAATTGAGTAAAGCGGAGAAAGAAAGTCTGATTGTTTAATAGTGTCATCTCATATTATTGCTCAAACCACGCGAGTGACTGGTGTAGTGAAACCACGCTGCCGACAATGATAAGTGAAGGGCTGATGGCCTGTGTTGCTAATGACTCTAATTCTTTTAATGTGCCAGTTAAAACACGTTGTTGAGGGGTAGTACCTCGTTCCACAATGGCACATGGGGTTTCAACTGATAACCCATTTTCTATTAAGTTTTGGCGAATCACCGGTGCTTGTTTGAGCCCCATATAGAAGACTAGAGTGTGGTTATTCTGTGCCAAACTCGGCCATTGAATATCTTGGCCTTCTTTCTTTAAATGCCCAGTAATGAACTGTACACTTTGCGCATGATCGCGATGAGTTAGTGGAATTCCTGCATAAGCACTGCAACCCGATGCCGCCGTAATCCCCGGCACGACTTCAAATTCAACGCCATTTTCGACGAGAGTTTCTAGCTCTTCACCACCACGACCAAAGATAAATGGGTCACCGCCTTTCAAACGTACCACATGTTTATTTTCCAGCGCTTTATCGACCAAGATTTGGTTGATTTGATCTTGCGGCACACAATGATGATTCAGTTTCTTACCCACAAATAATAGCTCGGCATTAGGATTCACTAATGCCATGATTTCTTCAGAAACCAAGCGGTCATAAACCACTACATCCGCAGATTGAATCAAGCGGTAAGCTTTGATGGTCAGTAAATCCGGATCGCCAGGACCCGCGCCAACAAGGGAAACGAATGGACGAGCGTTAGAGTAGGTGGCCTGCATAGCGAACTCCGAAAACCGAATAAAGTAGGAGACAATGATTGAGTTTAGTGTAGCGATTCTCGTGACTCGTTGCTCGAACAAGATTTCATCAAAACCAGTGCCGAGTAACGAGTAACGAGCCACGAGTAGCCGAGGAACGTTTACGCTTTTACTTCCTGTACCTGTTCAACTTCTTCTTTATCAAAAACTGGACGTTCTGTTTTTGGAGTCGCTAACCAGTAACCCACCGCCATAAAGATAGCACCTGAAACGATATTACCTAATGATACCCATAATAGGTTATGCCAGATACCACCTAGAGTGAACGCATCTGAATGGTTGCCAAAATAAGAAAGTGCAAAGATAGTCATGTTAGCAATTGAGTGCTCAAACCCTGCGCCGATGAAAGCCAATAAACACCACCAGATCGCGATGAATTTACCAGTACCTTCAACACGTTGACACATCCAAATTGCTAGACACACTAACCAGTTACATAGAATGCCTTTAAAGAATAATACGCTAGCAGGCGCTGCTGTTTTACCTAGGGCTGCTGCGTGTAAGAAGCTTTTTGCATCAGGTAGAAGATTACCACCGCCAGCAAGGAAGAATAGGTAAGCGACTAATACTGAGCCGATTAAGTTACCTAGCCAAGTTTGTGGCAAGATGCGCGCATTATCTTTCCAAGACACTTGGCCGGTTAATGCGCCAAACGCCAAAAACATAGTGTGACCTGTGAACAGTTCAGAGCCTGCAATGATCACCAATGTTAATGCGATACCAAAAGTTGCGCCCATTACTAGCGAACGAATAGAAGGATCAACAAGGTTGCCGAAAGTGAAAATTAAAATAATGCCGATGCCGACATAAGCGCCCGCCATCGCTGAGCTAATCCAAAAACCCAGTGGGTTATTATCAGCAAGCTTGACGATACGAGCCGCGTTGTTCGAGCACTTTTTAATGGTGTCTGCGTACATAGTGATTTCCTACAAAAGTTAAAATTAAAGTTTGAATACTGATAGCGATTCGGGATTGAAAGAGAATCGCTATGAGTATGGAAACTTATTAACGGTGCTCGTTTATCGAATCTCGTTTCTCGAAAGGGCAGTCCGAGAAACGAGTCACGAGATTTCGAAAACCGTTTACGCTTTCACCTCAATCTCATTACCTTTCACACGAATCTCATAGGCTTGTACGCTCATGGTTTCATCTTCAAGGCAACGACCGGTTTCTAGGTTGAAGCGTTGTTTTTTCAGCGGGCTGGCCACCCAAAGCTCACCATCGTGTTCACAGATTAAACCGCGAGAGAGCACGTTCGATTGAGCAAACGGGTCCATGTTGTTGATGGCAAAAAGTTGCTCATCAAAACGTGGACGGAAGATCGCAACTTGCTTACCGTTGACTAGGGCACAAACCCCAGTTTTTGGCGTAATGTCGCTCAGCGCACAAACTTTTACCCAGCTAAGTTTATGACTTTTTTGCGGTGTATTTGGTTGACTAGTCATTACGCTTCCTCCGTTACTTTTTTATCGTTTAGGTCGGTGTGTAGGATGTCACCACGTAAGTGCGGGTGCTTCTCAGTAAATGTCGCAGGGCGGTGTTGTTCACGCTCTGGAACAAATACTACATTTTCATCGCGAGCATCACTGTTGATGAAGTGGGCAAAACGGGTTAGCTGGCTTTCATCATTAATCGTATCAGTCCACTCACAGGTGTAGCTGTCGACTAGTGTTTGAACGTCTTTCTCAAGTTGCTCATTGATGCCTAATGTGTCATCGACAATCACTTTACGTAGGTAGTCTACGCCGCCTTCTAGGTTTTCTAGCCATACTGAAGTACGTTGCAATTTATCCGCGGTACGGATGTAGAACATCATGAAACGGTCGATGTATTTGATTAGTGTTTCTTTATCTAAATCAGAAGCCAGTAGGTCACCGTGACGAGGGTTCATACCGCCGTTACCACACACATACATGTTCCAGCCTGCATCGGTGGCGATGATGCCTAAATCTTTACCTTGAGCTTCCGCACACTCACGAGTACAGCCAGACACACCGAACTTCATCTTGTGAGGGGTACGAATGCCTTTGTAACGGTTTTCTAAGTACGAACCTAGTCCAACACTATCTTGCACCCCGAAACGACACCAAGTGCTGCCTACGCAGGTTTTCGCCATACGCAGTGCTTTGGCATAGGCTTGACCGGTTTCATAACCTGCTTCGATGAGTTTTTTCCAGATGGCCGGAAGATCATCTTTTTGCGCGCCAAATAAACCAATACGCTGTGCGCCAGTGATTTTGGTGTAAAGATTGTATTCTGCTGCAACATCGGCCAGTGCTGCTAGCGCTTGAGGTGTCACTTCACCGCCAGCCATACGAGGGATAACAGAGTAAGTGCCATCTTTTTGCATGTTGCCAAGGAAGTTGTCATTGGTATCTTGCAGGCCAACGTGTTGTGGTTTTAATACGTGGTCGCCCCAGCAAGACGCTAAGATAGAGCCTACTGTTGGCTTACATACTTCACAGCCATAACCGTGACCGTGTTTTTCAAGTAGTTGATCGAATGAACGAATGCCTTCAATGCGGCATAGGTGGAATAGCTCTTGGCGAGAATATTCGAAATGCTCACAGATATGATTTTTAACTTCAATACCGGCTTTGGCTAATTCTGCGTTCAGCACTTGTGTGATCATTGGTACACAACCGCCACAACCTGTACCAGCTTTGGTGACCATTTTGATATCACCGAGTGTGGTGTGGCCTTCGGCAACCGCGGCAGCAATTTTGCCTTTCGTCACATCAAAACAAGAACAGATTACCGCTGAATCAGGTAGTGCATCGGCACCCATTGATGGTTTTTCTGCACCAGCATGAGCAGGCAGAATTAAGGTGTCTGGATGCTCAGGTAGATCCATATCATTCAAGTGCAGCTGTAGTAGGTTGCCATAATCAGACGTATCGCCAACTAATACTGCACCGAGAAGCTTCTTGTTGTCTGCAGATACGATCAAGCGCTTATACACGTCTTCTTCATCGTTTTGGTAAACAAAGCTCTTACAGTTTGGGGTACGGCCGTTTGCATCACCAATACTACCCACTTTTACGCCCAGTAATTTCAGCTTGGCACTCATGTCTGCACCAGTGAATTGGCTTTCTGTATTGCCTAGTAGATGGTCAACCGCCACTTGCGCCATTTTGTAACCTGGAGCCACTAAGCCAAAGAAGATGCCATTCCAAGAAGCACATTCACCAACTGCGTAGATATCTGGATCAGAGGTTTGGCAGTTATCGTTAATGGCGATTCCGCCGCGTGGGCCAATTTCTAATTCTGCTTGGCGAGATAGACGATCTTGTGGGCGAATACCCGCAGAGAACACGATAAAGTCGACTTCTAAATCGGTGCCATCTGCAAACTTCATGGTGTTACGGGCGCTGTCACCTTGAGGTAAGATCTCTAATGTATTTTTGCTGGTATGAACTTGTACGCCCATACGTTCAATTTTGTTGCGTAGCTTTAAGCCGCCTTGTAGATCAAGCTGCTCCGCCATTAATACTGGCGCAAATTCGATTACATGAGTTTCAACACCGAGTGCTTTTAATGCACCAGCCGCTTCAAGACCCAGTAAGCCACCACCGATTACTGCGCCGCTTTTGCTTTTCTTCGCAGTCGCTTCAATCGCTTTTAAATCTTCAATCGTACGGTATACAAAGCAGTCTTTACTTTCGTTGCCTTTAATTGGCGGCACGAATGGGTAAGAGCCGGTCGCCATGATCAACTTGTCATATTGCACTTCACGACCAGAGCTTGAGTACACGGTTTTGTTTTCACGACTAATATTAATGGCACGTTCACCAATTAAGACATTGATGCCATGTTTTTGATAAAAGCCTTCTTTAACAAGAGATAGCTCATCAGCCGTGTGATGGGAGAAGTATGAAGAGAGATGAACTCGGTCATAAGCAACACGTGGTTCTTCACAAAAGGCGGTGATTTCGTACTGGTTTAAGTCACCTTTTTCGACGATATCTTCGATAAAACGGTGGCCAACCATGCCGTTACCGATGACGACGAGTTTGATCTTATTCATATATATTTCGCCCATAAAAATAAATTAACTGAACTCATCATGGCGAAATCGTGACCAAGAATACTGATTCAAATCAATTCTGGGCTCAAACTACCCTAAAGTGGTAGCCCTAAAATGGTAGTACCAAAGAGTAGGTAAAAGTGTAAGGTGTAAATAGCTTTTGCAAGAAGATAATTAAGGAGTGATTTAGATGAATGTACATGACTTTAAAGTAAGAGCGGTGTCGGGTGATTTAGTTAGCTTGTCTAAGTATCACGGCAAGACATTATTGATTGTGAATATTGCAACCAAGTGTGGCCTAACGCCGCAGCTAGAAGGTTTAGAAAAGCTACATCAAGCCTATAAAGAGAAAGGATTTGAAGTGCTGGGCTTTCCTTGTAATCAGTTTTTGGAGCAATCGCCAGAAGATGATCAAGGCATTATGGATTTCTGTCAGGTGAATTATGGCGTGAGCTTTACCAACTTTTCCAAAATTGAAGTCAATGGTCCAGATGCCGATCCATTATTTAAGCATTTGAAAATGCAGCGCCATGACGATAAATCTAATGATGCCTCAGAAGGCCTACTTGAAAAGCTAACTTCAATTGGCCAAGTTTTTGATGATGGAGAACTCAAGTGGAACTTTACCAAGTTTCTTGTCGATGGAGAGGGTAAAGTGGTTGAGCGTTATTCGCCAACCTATTCGGCGGAAGAGCTTGCTGAAGATATTGAAAAGTTACTCTAAATCCTTCGTACTTGAAGATGCAGCTTTGTTTACTGCACTCATTCGCCTCACTGCAACTCCAATTACTTTGGCTATAGATAGTCTGAGGATGAATCCAATAAAAAAGCTTCCAATTAACTGGAAGCTTTTTTGTATGCGTTGCTTAATTATTATTGTGACTGCTACTGCTATTAATCACGATCAACTGCAAATGGCGACCAAGCTTGACGAGTTGGCATGACTTCTAATCGGTTGATGTTGATGTGATCAGGTAATGTCGCAACATAGAACATTTGCTCAGCAATATCTTCAGCGCTTAGCGGAGTGGTGGTTTTGTATAAATTATCAGAGGCAGTCTGATCGCCTTTGGTACGAACTAGTGTAAATTCGGTTTCCGCCATGCCTGGGGCAATATCCGTGACACGCACGCCGGTGCCTAATAAATCACAACGTAAGTTGTAGCTAAATTGTTTTACAAAGGCTTTGCTCGCACCGTAAACATGGCTACCAGGGTAAGGCCATTCGCCCGCAATGGAACCAATGTTAATTACGCTCGAACCAGCGCCGGTTTCAATTAAGGTAGGCAGTAAGGCATGAGTGACATTGACCAAACCAGTGATGTTGGTGTCAATCATAGTATGCCAATCTTTAAGATCGACCTTTTCAGCACTTTGTGGTGCAAGAGCAAGGCCAGCATTGTTAATCAATAATTTGATTTGGGCAAACTCGGCAGGCAGTTCGGCAACGGCCGTTTTCACCGCTTGATCATCACGAACATCGAGTTGAATAATATGTACCGGAACGCCGCTTAACTCTTCTTTCAATTCAATTAAACGTTCCATGCGACGGCCAGATAAAACTAACGACCAACCATCTTGAGCAAAACGACGCGCAGCGGCCCGGCCAAACCCAGAAGTTGCACCTGTGATAAAAGCGATATTTGTCATAAATCGTTCCTTGTTTGAAAGTGATAAAGAATGGCGGAGTAGCGAGAGGCTGTCCTATTGCAGTTAATCATACCGAGATAAATGAGGCATAACAAAGAAATAGATGAGTGAATTTATCATCTAGTAGAAGTTATTTGGGTACCATTTTAGATCGGATAAAAAAATCGCCTGAATAATTAACTATTCAGGCGATTTATATACACCCAGTTACTTCGGGTATAAAAGCTAGTAAACGACAGGCTAGTCGATTTGCTTATCTTTAGTGAAAGATAAAATAGCGATGCAAATGGCCGCCACAGCAGCAAATCCACCTAGGATAATCGCAGGCATGGCTGCGTAACCTAATATATGCCAGATAACGTATTCTAGAGTACCCATAAATCTTTCTCCTTTTTATCTGGTGGTTTATTGCCAGCCTTCCACATCTCTCATGTCAGGCAATTTATGTGCGATGCCTTTATGACAATCTACACAGGTTTTATCGCCATCAGCAAGTGCTGTCGAGTGCTGCTTGATGGCACGCGGACCTTGTTCT
This sequence comes from Vibrio litoralis DSM 17657, assembly GCF_000426765.1. Lineage (GTDB taxonomy): Bacteria > Pseudomonadota > Gammaproteobacteria > Enterobacterales > Vibrionaceae > Vibrio > Vibrio litoralis. Next base: position 75,636 of record NZ_AUFZ01000023.1, read on the forward strand.
GAGAAATCCATGTAGTTAAATTGGTGACAGTTACGACATTCTTTCGAGTCGTTATCTTTCATCCTTTGCCACTCACGGTGAGCAAGATGGCCACGACGCTCTTTAAATTTCTCTTCGGTATCAATGGTACCGATAAAGTGGAAAAGTAGTTCTTTTGATGCTTGTACTTTACGTACAATTTTGTCTGTCCACTGATGTGGCACGTGACAGTCTGAACAAATGGCACGAACACCAGAGCGGTTAGAGTAGTGAATAGTTTCACGAATCTCTTTCACGATAGGCGCGTGACAACCAGAACAAAATTCTTCTGTGTTGGTCGCTTCCATACCGGTGTTAAATGCACCCCAGAAGAGTAGACCACCCATAAAGCCCATAAACAGGATAACGCCTGCAGCTGCTTTACTTGGGGTGGATAAACGCTTCCAAAAGTTTTTTAAGATTTTCATAATCGTCTCTCTTTTGGCCTAGGCTTACTCTTTCATCTCATTGATTTAAAGCTCACCTAGGCGCAGCGTTTATTTTAATGAGTCTACTGGCTCATATTTGTTTTCTACTAACGGTTTGGCATCTGCTTGAGGTACGTGACATTGCAAACAGAAGTAACGACGAGGTGATACGTCAGACAATACGGCATCTTGACGGTTTACGTAGTGCGTTACACTGATTTTTGTCGCGCCCATGTCTTTCGCATTTTTCCAGCTATGACAAGCAAGACATTTGTTCGCGTTTAGCGATACTTCGTAGTTACGAATAGTATGTGGAATCAATGGTGGTTGATATACATAGTTGCTATCGACTTTGTGGTCTTTTGGGAAACGTTTAAAGTCGTCGGCAGGGCGTGTTGCTTCAAGTTCAGCACTACCACGTAATGATTGAACACCACCGATACCACCTGGGTTAGTTTCAGCAGGGGTAATGATGTCACCATCTTCAGCTTGTACAGCACCCATGATCAATGTACTTGTAGCGATCAATGCCATGATGATTTTTTTCATAATCTTCTCCGATTCTTTGTTGGTCACTCAGGTCTCTACTGAGTGACCTTCATTTCTTATTGCTCGTGCTTAAACAGGTTTAAACACTGCCAACTTTCGTGATCTTCACAGGACATTTCTTATAGTCAGTCTGCTTAGATAGTGGGTCGGTCGCATCTAAAATCAATTTATTGACTAGGATGCGAGCATCAAAGAACGGTACGAAAACCAAGCCTTGTGGCGGACGGTTACGACCACGAGTTTCAACACGGGCGCGCACTTCACCACGTGGTGATGCAATCAGTACTTCATCACCACGACGTAAGTTACGAGCTTCTGCATCATCTGGGTGGATGAAACAGTGTGCATCCGGTACGGCTTTGTATAGCTCAGGTACACGACGTGTCATGGTGCCGGTGTGCCAGTGCTCAAGAACACGACCAGTACATAGCCATAAATCGAACTCTTCATTTGGCACTTCTGGTGGCGCTTCGTAAGGCGCTGAAATGATCAGAGCTTTACCATCTGGCTTACCGTAGAAGTCACGACCAGCACGTTTTGCGTATGGGTCATATTCTGGGTTAAAGCGCCATAGCGTTTCTTTGCCATCGACAACCGGCCAACGTAGACCACGTACAGTGTGGTAAACATCGTAAGGCGCTAAGTCATGACCGTGACCACGACCAAATTCAGCGTATTCTTCAAACAGGCCTTTTTGTACGTAGAAACCAGCAGCTTTCGCATCATCGTTAAGCTCTTGCGCTTCTTCTAACGGGAACTTATCAACATTACCGTTGCGGAATAAGATGTCGTACATGGTTTTTCCGCGAAGCTCTGGTGCTTTCGCCATCAGCTCTTCAGGCCACACTTCTTCAATCTTGAAGCGTTTTGAGAACTCCATGATTTGCCAAAGGTCAGATCTTGCCCCTTCAACAGGTGATACTTGTTGGTACCAAGCTTGAGTACGGCGTTCTGCGTTACCGTAAGCGCCTTCTTTTTCAATCCACATTGCGGTTGGAAGAATAAGGTCAGAGGCTTGCGCGGTGACTGTTGGGTATGGGTCTGAACATACAATGAAGTTATCAGGGTTACGGTAACCCGGTAGACGTTCAGTGTTGATGTTCGGACCGGCTTGCATGTTGTTGTTACACATTACCCAGTAAGCATTTAGTACGCCGTCATTCAACATGCGATCTTGCTGTACTGCGTGGAAGCCTGGTTTTGGTGGAATAGTACCTTCAGGTAGTTTCCAAATTTTCTCAGCAATCGCACGGTGTTTAGGGTTTGCGACAACCATATCTGCTGGTAGGCGGTGTGAGAATGTACCTACTTCACGAGCAGTACCACATGCAGATGGCTGGCCGGTTAATGAGAACGGGCTGTTGCCTGGTTCTGAGATTTTACCGGTTAGTAAGTGTAGGTTGTACACTAGGCTTTGCATCCAAACGCCACGAGTATGTTGGTTCATACCCATCGTCCAAAGTGACATCACTTTACGGTTTGGATCCGCATATTGCTTGGCTAGTTCAATCAGATCTTCCGGTAGTACACCTGACATTTCAGAAGCTTTTTCTACCGTGTATGGCGCCACTGATTTTTTGTAGGCTTCAAAGCTGATATCAGCCATATCGCCTGAGTTCGGGTTTTTCGCTTTTAGCTGTAGAGGATCGTCATCACGCAAGCCATAACCGATATCGGTTGTTGCTTGTTTAAAGTGGGTGTGCTTATTTACGAAATCCCAGTTTACCGCATCGTTTTGGATGATGTAGTTAGCAATGAAGTTAGCAATCGCAAGGTCTGATTGAGGGTGGAAAACCATGCCGCGATCAGCTAATTCAAAAGAACGGTGATAGTAAGTTGAAAGAACGTTTACTTTCACATGTGGGTGACTTAAACGACGGTCAGTAATGCGAGTCCAAAGTACTGGGTGCATTTCTGCCATGTTTGAACCCCAAAGCACGAAAGAATCCGCGTGTTCGAAGTCATCATAACAACCCATTGGCTCATCAATACCGAAAGTACGCATGAAACCCACTACCGCAGAAGCCATACAGTGACGAGCATTCGGGTCGATATTGTTAGAACGGAAGCCAGCCTTCATTAATTTAGAAGCCGCGTAACCTTCCATCACCGTCCATTGACCAGAGCCGAACATACCGACGCTAGTAGGACCTTTTTCTTTGATGGCTTTTTTGAATTTCTCAGCCATTACATCGAAAGCTTGATCCCAAGAAACCGGTGCAAACTCACCATTCTTATCGAACTTACCATCTTTCATACGCAGCAATGGCGTATTCAAACGGTCTTTACCGTACATGATTTTCGATAAGAAGTAGCCTTTAATGCAGTTCAGACCTTTGTTTACTGGCGCCTCAGGGTCACCTTGTGTTGCCACAACGCGGCCATTTTGAGTACCAACTAAAACCGAACAACCAGTACCACAAAAGCGGCATGGAGCTTTATCCCATTTGATGGCCGTTTCGTCTGAGCTTACAATCAGGTTAGTAGCAGAAGCGGGGAGGGTTATCCCTGCGACGGCGGCGGCGGAAGCGGCTGCGTTTGCTTTAACAAACGCACGTCTTGTCATTTTCATACATCACCCTCGGGTTTTTAATCCAGTGTTTTACTTAAAATAATTAAGTACTTAATTGTTATTATTCCGTTATTTCCGTTTCATCATCGAGATTGTCTTCGATTTGATGAAAAACTAATGCGGTGCTTAAGACGTGATCAAGTTGGTTGATCGCATCAATGGTGTCGGTGATGTAACCTTGATTTTCGGTTTCAATCACCACCACTAATTTCCCTTCTTCACTTTCGCCGTATATTTCGGTTCCATCAAAAGACTCAATAGTCGTTTTTGTGGAAGCTAAATGCTCTGGCATAACATGAACGACTAAACTTGAGATATGAACTTCGTTAAGCGACATTGTGCTCTCTATAATATTTTAGTGTATTGCTATAAGTTTTTGATTGTAATCGCATTGGTCGGACAAACCGAAACACATGCGCCACAACCGGTACAACTATCTATGTCTATCTGCGGTTGAGCGACCGAGCCTACTGCTAACTTGAAGCGAATGGCTTGAGGATCACAACTATCACCACAACTGCGACAGTCCACATTTCTTTTGGCTAGGCAAGCGTCGCTAATATCCGCTTTCACTTGCCATGCTGGTTCGGTTTTCGGGTGAAATAATGGCTCAGGACAAACCTCAGCACACTGGTAACAAAAAGTGCATTCACCTTGATTGAAATCGACTCTTGGAAAGCCACCATCCGAAGATTTAATGATCTTTTCCGGACAAGCATTGCTACATTTGCCACACTGAGTACACACATCGGTAAAAAGGTGATTTTTGACCCAAGGTAAGTTGGGCTTATCGGCATCTTTTCGGCGAGTAAAGAGTTGTCGTCTAGATATGTTAATTTGAGAATTAGACACGCCAATTACCTTTGTAAAATACGAATAGCCTGACTTATAAAACAAACAGCGCTAAATGTTTATTTCACCACATAAAATTGTAGTTTTTATAGGTCAAGCTGAAATACCCCCAAAGGGGTAATTAGGGGTGTAAGTTGTTTTAGATCAATTTTAGTCCTGTATAAACTTCACACATTTTTAAGGATTCAAGTAAAATCAAAAAATTCCTACATTAGTTCTTCGTTACTAATTTAAAACTAACTCATCAAAAATCATCATTTATTTGATTGTTAATCATAGGATAAAGTGTGAATCGGGCTCGTCATTCTGAACATTATTTTGCTCCACAAAAGCCAATTGCTTCGACGATCGCAAAAGGGCTTATTTCCATTTTAATTTTTGTCATCGTGGCTATCATTGTGGCGACTTTTACCATTACTTATAGCTTGAAAGATGCCGAAATGATTAATGTGGCGGGTTCACTACGTATGCAAAGTTATCGCTTAGCCTACGACATAAAAACCGATTCTGATAAGTTGCAGCAGCACAGAAAAATGCTAGAGAAATCATTAAATTCACCAGTTATGAAATCGTTGGATAATCCTGTAGTTCCAAATGATATCAAGTATCAATATCTTTCGATTCAAAATCGCTGGCACGGTCTTTCGATTGATATAAATACGGGCAGAGAAGCTGATTATCTGAGTGAAGTGGAAGCTCTCGTTGAGCAACTTGATACTTTTGTTCTGAACTTACAGCGATTTTCTGAAAATAAACTTAAAGCATTTGCGTTCGCGGGAGCTGGATGTTTATTACTTATTTTTATTGTCACCATGCTGATCATGCGTTTTGTGCGCAATAAAATTGTCAAACCGTTGGAAGACTTAGTGATCGCCAGTCAATCTATCCAAGATAAAAACTTTACCATTCAACTTGATATTAATTCCGACACTGAGCTCGATGTTTTAGGGCATTGTTATCAATCAATGGCCAGAGAATTAGCATTACTTTACCGAGGTTTAGAAGCTGCGGTTGATAAAAAAACTCATGAATTACAACAAGCAAATGACGCTTTGAAGATTTTATACGATAGTTCGGAAGCTTTATCGAGCTCTCGATTAACTCTTCAAGATTTTCAATCAGTACTGGATGCTTTTGAAAAAGTGGATGGTATTCAAGCATGCCGCTTACTGATTGATGAAAAAGAAGGCGGTGGCATTGAGTTGCTCGCGGGCCAGCAACAAGACAATATTGAATGGAGAAGCTTTCCACTAGAAGAGCAAGCTATGTCATTAGGGCTGCTGGAGTGGCAGCAAACATCGGGTCAGCTCGATCATTTATTAATGGAAAACTTGGGTCGCATTATGGCGCGTGCTTTGTACTTTAGCCACAACCAAAAACAGACTGAGCAATTTATCTTGATGCAAGAGCGTGCCACTATTGCGCGAGAGTTACATGATTCATTGGCACAATCACTGTCTTATCTGAAAATCCAAATAACCTTATTAAAGCGCAACTTAAACCAAGATTTATGTGCCAAACGTTGTGAAGCTGCCACCGGTATTATCCAAGAAGTTGATGAGGTGCTTGCTCAGGCTTACACACAACTTCGAGAATTACTCAGTACCTTCCGCCTAAAAATTGAAGATGCGCATTTTGGCGAGGCTTTAAAGCAATTATTGCAGCCACTGCAAGCACAAACCAAAGCCTCTTTGAATGTAGACAATCAACTGCTTTCAATGGAATTAGATGCCCAGCAGCAGGTCCATCTTCTACAATATATACGTGAAGCGGTACTGAATGCGATTAAACACTCTCACGCCAGTCAGGTAAATGTGTATTGCTATCAAGAGAACAGCGATATTTATGTCAAAATTGAAGATGATGGGCAGGGCTTTGATGTTAATCATCCCAAACTGAATCATTATGGGTTAAGTATTATGCAAGAACGAGCCTCTAGACTCGGTGCTGAACATCATATTGACTCGATGTTAGGCAAAGGTTGCCTAGTGCGTTTAAAAATGACGCTAGGGGCGGCTTAGAATTTGTAATAATAAATGCAGCACTGGTGCATTAACCTCAAATAATAACAATATGTAGGTAACCGATGACAAACACAGTATCAAAAGTTTTATTAGTCGATGATCACCCATTAATGCGTCGTGGTATTGGCCAACTACTGAATTTAGAAAGCTGCTTTGAAGTAGTAGGGGAAGCCAGTAATGGGGTGGATGCTATCGCGCTTGCCAATGAACTCGACCCCGACATTATTTTGTTGGACTTAAATATGAAAGGCATGTCAGGTTTAGATACCTTAAAAGCGATGCGCAAAGAAAATATCGATAGTCAGATTATTATTTTAACCGTATCGGATAACCCTGCGGATATTGACGCACTAGTCAAAGCGCAAGCGGATGGTTATTTATTAAAAGATAGTGAGCCTGAAGAACTGATCGAGCTATTAAAGCAAGCACAGCAAGGTGAGCCGGTTTATAGCCACCTAGTAAAAGAACATTTAGAAACGCGTAGTGAAGGCGATAATTTGATGGATCAGCTCACTGACCGTGAAATGCAAATCTTGCAAGAAGTCGCTAAAGGTTATCGTAATAAGCAAATAGCCGATCACCTTTTTATCTCAGAATCGACAGTAAAAGTGCACATGAAAAGCCTATTGAAAAAGCTCAATGTTGCATCACGAACGGCTGCGACTGTGTTGTACCTAGATACTTATGGCCGAGACTAATAACTTCTTTGTCTTGGTATCAAGCCACAATTTTGACAATATATACATACCCAAGTGACTTCAAGATGCAGAATTCAGAGCTCTCATCCAAACCTTTAGACAAGGAAGATTGGTGAAGGAATGTGAACACCTTTTAAACCAATCTGACGCTGCATAAAGGTTTGAATGAAGCTCCCGAAGGGCAAGTTAAAACAAGCTTTATGCTGTGTTAAATTGAACAGAGATAGAATAACTATGATCATATTCAATTTGCCTTGCCTAAAGCTTGTTTTATTCTTGCTGAAACTCGCTTCTTGAAGTTACTTGGGTATTTCCCCTTTCGTTTAATGCTGGATGTTTTATGTTTACAGGTATTGTTCAAGCTGTTGCAACACTGAAAAAAGTTACCGATCACCAAGGTATTCGTAGCTTTGATATTGCTTTCCCTGAAGGCTTTTGTCACGAGATTGAAATTGGCGCTAGTGTTGCCATTGATGGAGTTTGCTTAACGGTGACTGAAATAGTAAGCGCTCACATTCTACGTTTTGATGTGATGTTAAAAAGCCTGCAAATTACTACACTCAGTGAAGTGGCAGAAAATGATACAGTGAATGCAGAACGTGCCGCGAAAGATGGTGCTGAGATCGGCGGACATCCACTTTCTGGCCATGTCGACTTTTGCGCTCAAGTCGTCAGTGTTGAGCATATTGAAGAAAACTACCGCATCCGAATTGGGGTAGAGCCTCAGTGGTTACGTTATATCTTCCCAAAAGGTTATATTGCGATTAATGGCGCGAGCTTAACTATCTCCGATGTTGATAAAAAACAAGGTTGGTTTGATGTTTGGCTAATCCCTGAAACTCGCCGAATGACGACTTTTGAATTGAAGCAAGCTGGTTCAAAGTTGAACATCGAAATTGAACGCAGTACCCAAGTGCTAGTTGATACCGTACGTGAAACCTTGGAAGAGAATCTAGGTGAATTATTCCCTGCTTTAGAGCAATTATTAGAGAAAAATAATATTCACTTAGACCAATTAGCAAAAACGAAAAACAAATAAGAATTATTTTTCTTTGGCTAACTTTGGGTTTTTATTTATTAGTAAAATACGCATGTAAATAAATTGTTTCCTATAATTGATTAGCCGATATTGTTTGTTTTTTATTATTTTCCTGTTAAATGGGAAGTAATTATAGGACTAAATAATATTATAATTTAACCTAAGCTTGACTGGAAAATACAAATAATGAGCGTATTATCTGTGCGGTTAATAATATTCCGACAAAACTTATGGTAGATAAGACTTTGGCAAGAAATGCTGTGGTATTTATTTAGTAAGTTTATTGCTCTTTATTAGGCTTAACTCTCATGTTGCAAAAAGATAAAGCACTTAGAAATCAAACGATTATTCTAAGTGTGTTTGTGTCCCTCTTTATTACTGCAGGCTTTGCTCTTCATGAGTATCGTAATTTAAAAAACCGTATTAACACTGATATTTTGCCAAGTATCGTGATGGAATTAAATTCTGTTGCCAGTCACACTCAAAGTCAGTTTGAGTTTTTGCGATTTACCGCTTTGCAACATACACCGGGGCAGAACCCTTCCCTCACGGATAAAACTCAATCTGATTTTGTGAAAGAGTGTCTAAGCCTCATTGATAATGACCTTGAAACTAAGGAATATAGCAATCGAGCTGCTCAAGCATTAAATAAAGGAACGGATACCCGTAGTGGTATATTGCTAGGTAAGGGGGATATTCAGCAATATTCAGATGAAACAATGAAGTTGTTGTGTACTGTACTAACAAGCTCAAGCGCCAACTCAGAAATGGTGCGGTTAGTTAAATCTCACCCATCCCTTCCTGCACTGTTTTATTTTGTGGCGAAAGATGCGGATTTTATGTTTTTATTTGATCGTGCTTATTCAGAGGTCTCGGCAAGTGAGTACTTTTCGCCAGAGATTAAAGAACAATATGAATCTTTTGGTAATCAATATTCGGGTTTATGGATTTCTAATCCGTATTCAGATGGGGTAACGGATAAGCAGACCATTACTTTCGTACAAAATATTAAAAACTATCGCAGTCAAACCGTAGGCTTTTTGGCAAGAGACCTTTATGTCGATGATTTATTGAATTTACTCGATAATTCGTTAGAAGAACGTAGTAGCCATATCCATATAATGCGTTATGGCCAACTTGATATCTTAGATCAGGGTAGAGTGTTACTCAGTCATACCGTTAAAGGTATGGATTTGAACAGTAGAAAGCTTTTAACATTTGAATCCGTTAATTCGGAACAGAATCAATCGGCTTTTGGTCAGCTGAACGTGAATCTATCGGTACCATTATTGGGGATGATTCATTGGGTTTTAGATGAGCAGTCTTACCTATTCTTTATGCCATTTTTTGTGTTCTTGTTTAGCTACACTATTTTGCAACAAATGCTGCGTGGTATTAGAGAAAGTGATAAGCAATATTTTGACTCACTAACTCAAGTTTATAACCGCCACGGTTTATACCAAAAAGTGTATAAGAAAATTGATAAGGCTATCGCCAATGATAAAGATGCGCATATCTTTTCAATTGATGCCAATAAGTTTAAACAAATCAATGATAAATATGGTCATGATACCGGCGATAAAGCGATCGCTTTAATTGCCAATGCGGCCAAGCACATCTGCCAACCCCATGATGATATCGTACGCTTAGGTGGTGATGAGTTTTTAATCGTGCTTTACATCGGCACAAAGCATGAGTTCGATCCTAGTCAGTTTATGACCCGCTTAAATCAAAAGCTGGCGTATGACTGTAAAGCGACTTCGATTCCAGTCTTCTCTGTGAGCGGCGGCTATATATTATTTGGTGCGCAAAGTCATCAAAGCTTACCTCAAGCGATTAAAGATGCAGATTCTATTTTGATGAGTAAAAAGTCGGTCGATAAAATTGATACGATTTGTCATGAATTCGATAGTTTTGATATTAACCTATCAGAAGACGAACAGGATATTAAGCTACAAATGGTTGATAAACTTAACTTTGTCGAAGCGGAACATTTACTGCAAAGTGAGTTAAATGAAGCGGTTCTATCCGCTTATCATGGTAAGTTGAACTACTTGATCAGCAATTATTTCAAGATGATCTACTCATGTACCCGTGATAACGATAATTTGCATAACTATCGCTTGAAAATCGCAGAGAGCCATTATAACGCTGGGATCCCAATGTCGGTGTTCTATTTCCTTTTTATTAAGTACGGTAACTTTTTATTCCGCGACGTTGAAATTAACCATGATGAGTTTGTAATCAATAACCGACTGCATTCTTATGAGCTGCACTTTATGTCTAGCTTAAAAGGCTAAATTAGTCTGATATCTCAAGTCACTGGGTATAAACGATATTGAATAATAAGAGGGTAGGCTGAGGCTTACCCTTTTTTTATACCTATGAAATTGCCTTACTTAAAATTTTTAGCTACTCCTGAACTTAACTACTTCGTTTGTTTGAGTCACTCACAATTATACTTTCGCCCAGCGAGAACCAAATAAACACAAAAAAGCCCCTCAGTAAGGGGTTTTTATTTGATTTAACTTATTGTTATAATTTGTTTTTATTTATTTTGTGACCACATTTTGACCCAGTGGTTTGTATGGTGTGCTTAATTCCACTATTGTTTTATCGTAAGTTTCTTCTTCCATCTCAATTCCAATAAACCGTCTATTAAGTTTCAAACAAGCCTTTCCGGTTGAGCCTGAACCCATAAATGCATCGAGCACAACGGCACCTTCACGGCTACTAGTTGATATGATGTGTTCGAGTAAATCAGCCGGCTTTTCACAGGGATGCTTACCCGGGTAATATTGCACCGGCGCAAACGTCCAAACGTCAGTATAGGGAACGTCACTACTTACGCTAAACGGGCGACGCAAGGTTTCATATTCTGCCTTTAGTTCGTCATAGTCTTTTAGTAAATGTGCATATTGGCGGCTTAGTGATTGGTATTCATCAGCAAGCTCAGAGTGAGGACGAGAGAGCGCATTGCTCTTTGTTGCAAATAAGGTTTGAAGCTTTTGGTATTGCTCTTCGGTTGGTAACTTCCATTGACTGTATGAAAACCAATGCGAACACATTTGTGTACCCGTGATTCCATTAATTTCTTTTGCGGATACCTGCAGCGTTTCTTTGGCATTTTTAAAGTAATCAATCAGTGGTTTGAATACCGCCTGTTTGAGTTCGGTACATTTGGTGGCGTATTGGCAACTGCCTTTTGCAAAACCTTCTGATCCATAATGACCCGCAAAAATGATTCGCTCTGTAGATGGAAAGAAAGAACGTAAACTTGGTTTATGAGTGCGTTTCCATGGCCCTGATGGTTTCGCCCATACAATATGGTTGAACACTTCAAAGCGCGAGCGTATGAGCATTTCAGTATCAGAGGCGAGCTTCGAGCCGCAGAAAAGGTATAAGTTACCTGACGGCTTTAATACGCGCCAAAACTCAACAAGCACTTCATCTAGCCACGCAAGGAAGCTTTCCACATCTGGCCACTGATTATCCCAAGCATTGTTTTTAACTTGGAAATAGGGCGGGTCGGTGAGAACAAGATCAATAGAATTGGTTGGTAAGGTTTTTAGATAAGGTAGGCAATCGGCTTGAATAAGCTGTAGTTGCCCATTGTGTAATGCGGTAGTTTTCATTCTTTGCTCCAATAAAATAGAGCCTTGAATACGAAAAAGAAACTCAGCCACGCAATGGTGGCCGAGTCGGTTTATATGCTTCCTCTCCAAAAAATGATTTGGGTCTCAGGTACTCAAGGCATAAAACAAAATGATTCTACCAATAAAAATAAATACTGTATGTTTACACAGTTCTATATGCGCTATTTAATACGAGGTGGTTGATATTAATAGCTCATGACCATGTTGCCGGTGTTCACGTTTAAATTAGTTCTATTATCACTTTTGGCTTTATCTACCGTGACCGGCTTATCTGATTTAATCGTAAGCGCGACCTCCGATTGGCTTTTTACTGTGTGGGCATTTAAAGGCTGATACGCTGATAATGCAGGGTTATTTGATAAGCCTTTATCTTGTCCCGCGGCAGCATCACGAGTAGTGCGATTGATGGTTTCATCGGTGGTAATACCAAGTTTGGCATTGGTGTCTTTTACTTGTTTCAACTTGTTATTGAGGGTATCAACCTCAGTACCTGCATTTTCAACCGATTTTTGCCAACTGTCCGGCACAAGTGCATCCGGTAACATGCTGATGAGAGACTTGATGCCTTCCCATAAAAAACCAATCGCATCGGTTACCGCTTTGATGATCACATCAAAGCCGATAAATTTATCAATTAAGTAAGTGATCGCAATAATTGCCGCACCAATAGCAGCCACCATTAATCCGATAGGGTTCATCATAATCACAGCATTTACAGCAATCATGGCGACCTTAAAAATAGCAAGCGCGGCGATAACACCTTTGATATTTTGAGTAACAAAGATGGCCACTTTCGCTATGAGCTTGAAAGCATCACAAAGCCCGATCACGGTTTTTGTGATTTTTTCGATTAGGTCGGTGCGAAATTGCTCATTTTTAAATTTGTTTGAAAATTCAGTAAAGAGTTTGGTGACTTTTTCCATGACCGGCGCGAGTGCGGCAAATTTTATCGAGCGAATGCTTTCTTGTACCTTTTGCATTGCATCGTTATAGGCCTCCGCTTTTTGTGCGTCGTCCGTTTTCACGCCTCCGCCAGTTTCGTTGAATTCCTTTCTTGCGGCGGTGAGTCCTTCCGTTCCTTGGCGCAGCATAATAAGCATTTTTCGGCCATCATTGCCAAATGCAGCATCAGCAAAGGCCATTTGTTCTTGGTTCGTTTTAAGTTTGGAGAATGCCGCTAGTACCTTATCGTAGGCTTCTTGAGTATTTTGGGCGTGTTTAAGCTCGGCAAATAGTGGATTTTTAGATTTCTTTAAATAGGCACCGAGTGCGCCAGAGCCTGTTGATTGCAATGAGCCAAGTCGCTTCGTAAAGCGCGTCATTGAGCCTGTCATTTTATCGGCGCTAACACCGGCATGTTCGGCTTGAGATTGCATCGCTTGCAGCTCTTCGACCGGCATATTGAGGTTTTGAGCCGATTTCGAGAGATGATCCATTTCACCTGCAGCGCTATTGATTTGCTGAAAGAGACCGGCAAAGCTAAGACCACCCAATAACGCGGCACCTTTACCCATCGCAGCTCCTTTGATATTGGGGAGCCGAATAGACTTACTGATTTTTTGAACCGGTGCCATTGCCGCTCTCAGAGTTTTATAGCGACGGCTCACTTTATCTAAGCTTTTAGAGTGGGCTTCCTGTTCTTTCGATAACCGGGCAAATTCATGATCAAGCTTGTTGACGTTCACGCCAGCTTTTTTCATCTGGTTGCTCGTTTGTTTCAGGCTGCTATCGTATTTCTGGTTTTTAGCCGTAAGTAGTGAGACTTTCTCTTCTTGTTTTGCGAGCTTATTGGTTAAGGCGGCGCTCGGGGTTTCTGTTGCGGCCATTTGGGTTTTTAATTTGGCAAGCTTCTCATTGGCTTCATTGGTTTCAAGCGCGTTTTTGTCGAGCTCTTTTTGTATCTTCTGATAAGAGGCGATCATAGTGAGGGCACTGGAATCATCCGCCTGTGCTTTTTGAATCGCCTTTATCTTTTTTGCATAATAATCAGAGTCACTGGCCATGCTTTGGAGTGGTTCGCTGACTTTATCAACCACGCCCATCACTACCGATAAATTCATTTTCATAGTTCATCTTCTCTTTAGATAAAAAGCCTTGATATAAAAAAGAGCGCTAAGTGCGCTCTGGTGGTTGATGACGGATACGCGCTTCTTCCCGAAACAGCATCAAATCATCTAGGCTGAGTAAATCCATTTCACTAGGCGGCCAATGAAACACTAATGCGATATCAGCATAGAAATATTCAACACGCTCAATCAGTGTTTCGTATCCACGAAAAAACCAGCGATTTCCGTTTGCAGTGGTGCCCAGTTTGCAGGATCCATATTGAGTAAATCCCGCTCGTTGAGCGATGAAATTCGCGGCAACAACGTGCTGTGAGCATCAAAGTCCATTTGGCATACATCGACAAGATTTAAGCCACGTAAATCACCGGCGCAGGGCTTGCGTATTTCAATGGTGGTGAGTTCTTTTCCGTCCTTTTCAATGGGGACCGCTAATTCAATAGGGATAAATACTTTATTCATAACCAAGAGCCTCTTTGAGTTCGTTTACTTTTGTTTTTCGGCCGCCTTTGTTGGGGTCAATCATCATGACTCTTTCAAAGAGTGCCAGTGCTTCAGCTTGTTTTCCTTCGCTTTCAAACCAATCTCCGACCAGGCGAAACATTTTCACTTTTAATGGCGCATTGGTAGCAATGGCGCCGCTTAATAAATCCTGTACCGCATCCATTAAATATTGACGGTTGAAAGGCGTCTTGGCTTTGTGTGCTTTGTGCGAATATTGAAAAACAATATCGCAGTAGGCGGTTTCACCGTTGGACTTCCAACCGCGAGGCGTATCAAGGCCACGAAGAATTAAGGCTTTAAAAGAATCATGAAACTCTTCGAATTGGCCACAATCAATTTGCCATTGATACCACCACCAAATAACATCCAGCCCTTCTAAGTTTTCATGGGTTTGAAGTAGCGCCATTACGTGAGGTTTATATTTTTTAATAAGCTCAAGTTTAAAAGGGATTTTATCTTCTGAGCCGGCTAGCGTTCTCGCGTACTCCAAGTCCATTTTTAACTTATGCTGCATCTCACTCCATGAGTTATCCGCTACCTGATTGTGTGCTTTATCAATGGCGTCACTAAGTGAGTCTTCGGCATATCCCGCCGCTTCAATAATGTCATTAAGTGTCTCGGTAGCTTCTTGTGCATTATGAGTGGCATCTTGCGCCTCAATGGTCGCTTGTTCGGCTAACTCAATTGCTGCTTGGATTTCATCTAGGTTGCTTTCATCCACTTGCTTAAGGTTCGTTTCCGCTTCCTTTTTGGCTTTATCCGCTTGTTGTTGAATGACTAAGGCTTTAGCGACTTTCTCTTTGGCCTGAGCAATAGTTTGCTTTACCGCGTGATGGGCTTTTTGTTCGGCCTGAATTTTTCGTTTTCGCAATAGTGTGAGCATGGTTGTCGCCTTACTGTGGTATTAATTCCGTGCCAAGAAACATCACTTCAAGCTGTCCATCTTTGACGGTGAGCTCTAGTGGTTCGCTTACCCAAGCGCCCATTAATGTATAGCTTTTTCCACTGTTGGTATTGAGCGTGACATTCTCACCGGTGAAGTTACGAATGGCGGTTTCATCGGTGGTGCTTGCGTGTACGATGGTGGCTTTAATACTTGGCGCGCCATCGAATGTTTCGCTAAACCCTAAGACCCCAGCATCGCCCATCACAGCATCGCGTTTGACGCCGCCAAAGTTGACGGTTGCACCTTCTTTGGTTGGCAGGCGACCTAGGGAGCCTGCATCTAAAAAACCACGGCTGGTAATAGTGGTACTCATAACAAACTCTCTTATTTTCTAAATTGAATTTTACCCGCAACGATAATTAAACCGTTCACGAACTGAGGGCTATCAAGGTAGTTAATGCGCGTCTTGTCGGTTGCATCAAGTTCAACCGTGAGCGATTTCTTATACCCTTCAAAATCTTGCACAATGCCGTCGAGCTCTAATTGTTTGTAAAGCGATAGCAAGTCACCAGCAATGATACTTGGCGTCACAATCGCTTGACCGGTCGCAAAACTGGTACCATCTTTCGCTAATTTGTGGCGGCCATATTTACTTAAAATTAATGAGCGCTGTTTTTCACGAAAATACATCGCGGTGGCTGGCGTCATGACATCGAGATAGCTGTCATCGGCCACGCCGGCAGCATTTTCAGTGTAAGCGGTGACAGGGCGTTCAACTTGAACTTCGCCGGTACTGGTGACGGTGTAGGTCCCAATGCCTTCATGAAGTAATAGGTTTCGTTCCGTCCAATTGAATTCACGATCAGCAATGGAGTACACCCCATTCATTTTTAAGGTTTGGAGGGGGCGACATGGGTCGGTTGCCAATGATGGGGCAATTTGACCTGCCCAAGCCGCGACCGCTTCGGCTTCACTAATGGCTTTATTGCTGGAATCACCGAGTGCATTAATTGGCATAAAGCTGATTAATGGACAGTTGCACGTTGAGCCAAAAGTGATGAGTTCCGCATGAGTGCCTTTTTTGGGTAAATAGGCAATGCCGGGGATCATTTCTAAGGCTTTGTAGCGCTCTTCTAAAAACTCGCTTAAATCACGAATACTGATTTCGTCATTCAGGGCGCATACAATGTGGTGGTATTGAGTGTCGCCCAATGAGGCCAGTGCGCTCATCAAATCAGCATCGGCCACACTGATAGCGTAAATCGGCAGCGTTTCATCTTGCTTGGTGAAGTAGGTCACCATTTTGGTGATGTCCGAATCCCCAAATTGCTCTAATGCTGAATCTTTATTAAGACACAATACGGCCTTATTGGGTGGCACGCTGGCACCTTCAATGGCGTTGCCGATAATTAAAACTAACTGCTGAGCTTCTGCACTATTGGCGAGACTATTATCAATTTCAATATAAACACCGGGTACGCGTGCATTGCTTGGGACTTCCGAAAAGCTGATACTCATACGTTATCCTTTTTTGTTTCGGCTTTTACTTTTGTTGCCGTCGCCGTTGGTTGCTTGGTGATAAGCTCACATGAGCCATCTTGAATTCTACGTAGCCAGTAGGTATTACGCGGTTTGGTTTCGCCTACTTTGTTGAGGGGAGACCGCGTTATCGGATCTCGTACGAGTAGTCCTTGTTTGGGTTTAATTAATATTTCACGCATGCTTTCTCTCCCATGCTGTCAGTGATTGTTATTGGCGCTATTTTTTTGCGCCATTGACAAAGTTTTCCGCAATCATGGCGAGTAACTCCCGCTCAATTTTTGGCGTCCAACCAATGAAGGTGCGCTTGGTCATTTTGTAATTGCCTTTCACGCCAGTGCCGCCTTCCCAACGATGGGTTTTTGAGTTGTAAAACCCATTCACGCGAGTGGTAAATGAAATCCCTAACCCTTCGTTATGCTCTCTTGCCATGTTGCCGGCAACACCTGAAATACCCACTTCAAAGCTTTGTTTGTCCACGCGAGTGGTCAGCGCGCGGCTAAAACCGGTTAGCATGTTTTTATTGTCTTTGGCTCGCTTGGTTTTACTGTCTAATGTGATTTTTCGTTTTTTGCGAGATTGATAAGGTTTGTCGTCCACATCTCGCTGCTTGCGAATTTGCTCACGAAAATATTGTCGTGTTCGGTTGGCCAGCTTGCGATTTAAGTCAAACCTTTCATCATCGGTTAAAGCGAGCGCATTCAATGCCCGAGTGAGTTGGTCGGGATTAGTCAGTTTCATGCGGATATATCCGGTTTAACTAGGCTGAGATATTGAAATGGAGGCGCAGTTTGCTCGGTTGGCGCTTGGGTAAAGTGGCTGACACACTCAAAGCGAGTGTCGTCTTGTCGCCAATTTCCTTGGTCGTTTTCTTCCAGCCCATAACTTTCTTGAATGTCGATAGTGAGCTTAATGTCGCATAGCCCTTTATCGAGTAATTGAACGGCGAAGGCTGGCGGTGGCAGTCCTTTTTCCGCTCGGTCAACATCGTATTGATTGAGCCAGTTCACGAGGTGCATCATCAGGATATGAGGCTGAACATCAACGGCGCTCATTGATATGATCACGGTGTAGGCAATATCAAACCCATCAACACTAAGACCTTGAGTACATTTCAATTCGCCATCTTCAGCCCACACTTCTAAGTTGCCGGCGTCGGTGACTTGGTTGGTGAAAAGGGTGGTTAAACTTTGCAGCGCTTTCATGTTTTCTCCTTACACCACTTCAAAACAATAGGTCTCGACACCATTGCCAAGTAAGTCCATCGCGCGTCGGTATTGCACTAGGCAGTTTTCCGCTTTTTGTTGCAACGCCTCTTGCCTGTCACTGGCTTCACTGGTGGCGTTCGTGCTGAGTTGATTGCCGACAATAAAGTTTGCCGCCAATGAAAACACCGCTTGTTTGTAAAGCGTGGTGCCAGTTTGCGTTTCTCCAAATTGCTGCTGTGAAAATTCATCTAAGGTGACATTAGCGGGAAACACATCGAGCAATTCACGGTTTACCGTCACTCTGGCGATTGTGGTTTGGTGCAAAATGCCAGCCTCTGTTTCATTGCTTAAAAAATGGAACAGAGACTGAAACTCTGAGACCTTAAGTTCAGGGTATTGAGTGGTCGCTGGCAGTGTTGAGTCGTAAATTTCATCTTTGTTGCCGACAAATTCCATGCTCACAATATTGATTCCCAATAAAAAAGTGTGGGGAGTAGGCTAAACACTTGTGCATCAATTCGCGGTTAATCACCGGCTTTGATAAACAATTGATAGCCTACTGAGGGGTTGTTCTTATTTAACTAATGAACAAACGTTTGGGTTATACCCATTCACCGTTAATCCATAATTTGACGTTATCAAATTCAAGGGCTGCCGCTTTTTCAAGATGCTCGACCACATACGCCATGTTCATTGATTCAAAGTTTTCAATCTGATCAAGTTTGTCATTCTTAGTCGCAACAGAGCGGCGGACCGAACCTTCTTGAATATAAATCGATAGATTGCTGTAGCTTGTGACTAAGATGCCGGTTGCTGGAAAACCGGGTACCGAAACCGCCGGTAGGCCGCCATAAGTGCCGATCACTTGCATATCTTCAATACGCGCTTTTTCACTTGGTTTATTGCCATTGGCAGCGTAAAACTTCGCTTTGTCATACGACAATAAATCCGTACCAATAATGGAGATTAAATCTGCTGAATTGATGCAAGCATCACCGAGTAGACCTTTCACATTCATTACGGCTAAATCTAGGTTGATGAAGTCACCTAGACCCGCACCAACTAAGGTATCGGTGCCTGTACCATCATCGACCAGTGGTTCACCTTCACCGATACGGATTTCACCTGGTGTTGCACCTTCTTTAAGCATGCCGTCAGGGTTGTGCTCACGTATTGCTTGGAACCAACCTTTGTTGACATCTTCACCGTTTGGATTTGCTTCGGCGTCGGTGTTGGCCTCGCATGATTTACCATAAAAACCAATGGTGATTTTGTTAGCGTCAATCTGCTCACGGGTTTGGTTTGAGATGATTTGATTAAAGTTTTTTAGATGCGCAAAGGCATCTAATTGAGCGTAACGAATATGGGAATCAAAGTTAGTCTGTTCACACATATAAGGCATCGGCTTCATATTGTAGACAGCCTTGGTTTTGCGCTCTTTGCCTGAGCTTGTATCTGTGCGGCTTGCAATCATGCCAGTGACGCCAAGCCCCAACGCTTCACCTTTTTGATTTTTTACGCTTAGGATATTAATTTTCTTTAAAAACTCATTACTTTCACGAATTTGAGCAATGATTTTTTGAGTGGCAGCCGGTGTGACATTAAATCGCTCTGTCGCATCGTCTACACCGTTTTGTTTTGCGACCGTTGCGGTATACAGAGCAACGGCTTTTTTAGTGGTTTCTAACATAGAAATACCTTAACAATTGAAAATGAATTGAGGGAATAAAGCGCCTTTTATCGCTTTGTTATAGATAACCGCCTTCGTTACCACCGCCGGCAAGTTCACGTTCTTGTTCATCCGTCACCTTGCTTAGCTTTTCGGTGAGTGTATCGAACTTGGCTGCAAGGTCGTCCACTTTGGCGCTTAGCTTGGTGGTATCGCCTTGTTCGGCTTCGGGCTCTGCGGCTGGCGGCGTTTCTGGCTCTTGGGGTGTTAATCCAGCGACCGCTGCAGTTAATAGTGTTACGGCAGAAGTTAATGCGACCGTTTGCTCTGCTTGCTTTTCAAATAACGCTTTTGTTTCTTTATCCATTTCAACGTCCTCGACATCATCTTGAGTTGCGGCATCTTGTTTGATGCCCAGTAATTCTTTTAACCGGCTTAAAAACTTCCGATCATCGTGTTCTAGGTTCGGCTCGTCTGCTGCCATCCAGTTATCTAAGCTCAATGTTGCACCTGAGCTAAGGAAATCACGGCTTTTACTTATTTTCGTACTGGCTGATAAGTGCATTTCGGTGGTGCCAATAGAGGCAGGTTCGTCGGTTAACGCAAGACCAGTTAAATAGGAACGACCGGTTTTTAGATAATCGTGTTCAATTTCACAAGATGTATGCAGTAATTGCCCTTGTTCAATAGTTTTGAGTAATAAAGAGTTGGGCTTGAGAACGGCAAATAGTTGATCGTCACGTTTTTCGATTGATAAAACTGAACCGTATTTCGGACCCCATTGAAAATGCTCAGGGTTGATACGAGCATTGTATTTTTTAGGGTCGTAAAGCTCGGCCATATCATCAATGACTTTTTGCTCAATGAAGCGACCGTCAATGGTTGGTCCTGCTGTTAATATGCAAATGGGTTCGGATTGAAACATACTTTTGCCTCTTGTGATTTCTGAGTTTAATTTAGCGAAAAGCACCGACCTTTTATATTCATCTTGATCCTAAAAACGTTATCGAGAAGTTGGATAAGCTGAGGAAAAATAAAGCTTATTGCACACTGCTAACATGAACGATAAATGCCAATCCATTGACGAACCGCTTTACACCAGTGCGCAAACTTACGCGCTGGGGTATTACTTGCGTCAGTACAAACCTGCAGAAATTGCGGAAAACTTAAACGTGGCCACACGAACCATTCAGCAATGGATTGCTAAGTTTGGTTGGAAAGCCATGCGTGATGACGCACCGGTTGAATTGATGATGAGGCAACGTATTGCCTATTTGATGTGGGTTGAGAAAAAGCACGAATCGCAACTTAAAGAATTAGAGTTATTACTTGAGCAAAAACGCAAACGGGACCAGGCATTAAAACCCAAAGAAACGTCGAGTCCTGGTACTCAATCCGGCCAGCAAAAACGAGGGCGACCATCCAATAAAACCAAGAATGATATTTCAGGTATCACGGCTGAAATGCTGGCCGATTTTCGAGAGAAAACCTTTTTTCAATATCAAAAAGATATTCATGGACATAAGCTCAATAATGACATTAATGAATTCCGCTTCTATCTAAAATCTCGCCAAATTGGACTGACTTACTACTTCGCATTTGAAGCTTTTGAAGATGCCATTCTTAACGGCGACAACCAAATATTCTTATCGGCCTCACGCAAGCAAAGTGAAATATTTAAAAACTACATTCGCCGCTTTGCGCTTGAAATTGGTGATGTGGAATTAAAGGGCAAGGACGAGCTGTGGCTTTCAAACGGTGCCTGTTTAAATTTCTTATCGACCAATGCGCGAACCAGCCAAGGCTTCAATGGCCACTTGTATTTTGATGAAGTCTTTTGGATACCAAAATTTAAAGAGTTAGATGATTTTGCCGGCGGCATGTCTATTCAGTCTCAATACCGCACGACGTATCTTTCTACGCCATCGAGCACCGCACATGAAGCTTATTCAAAGTGGGCGGGCAAGAAAGAGCACAACATCGATGTGAGTCATAAAGGTTTAAAAAATGGCTCAATGGGTGTGGATGGCATTTTCCGTCAGGTGATCACCGTTGATGATGCCATTGCCGGTGGGGCGAACTTCTTTAACCTAGATAAGCTTCATCGCAAATACCCTGATAAATCGGTGTTTGATAACTTGCTGCGTTGTGTGTTCCTCGATGATGCGAGCTCATTTTTCAGTATCAAAGCGCTGTTGATGTGTAAAACCGATACGTCGCTATGGGAAGATGTGGCATTAGATAGTTTGCATCCAGTGGGGCGGCGTGATGTGTTGGTGGGTTACGATCCCCGTGGTGGCGGGCAAGGTGAAGGCTCGGATGATGCCGGCTTAATCGTCGCCTTAAAACCGGAAAAGAAAGGCGGCGTATTCCGATTGCTTGAGCGTATTCGCTTAAAAGGCGCGAGTTATGAAGCGCAAGCCACGGCGATTGAAGCGATCACCAAGAAATACAACGTTGTGCATCTTGAAATGGATGTGGGCGGTGTTGGTTCTGCGGTGGCGGAATTGGTTCGTAAATTCTACCCAGCACTGATTGAAGTGGATTACTCGCCAGAAATGAAACGCATGATGGCATATAAGGCGCGAGAAATTATCAATGCTGGGCGTCTTCAGTTTGATGATGAATGGGACGACCTTGTGCACTCATTTTTGATGATAAGACAGCACACCACTAAAGCCAGTAACCAAATAACCTTTATTTCTAATCGTAGCAAAGTGGGCTCTCATGCGGATTTAGCGTGGGCAGCGATGCACGTTTTACATTGGGAGCCGATTGATATTTTACGCGATGACTCTACAACAGTTTCATTCCTATAGCGCGTTAACCTTACCATTTTATAAGAGGCACATTGTGATCACATTTGATTCCCCTGAAAGCGTCATGAGCACCGATATTTTAAGTTACATGGAAGTGGCTTTGGTTGATGGATTATACGAGCCGCCCATCGCACTCGATACATTGGCGAAAGCGGTGCGCGCCAACCCAATGCATGGGTCGGCGCTATATGTAAAAAGTAATATGGCATCGAGTTCGGCGGAACTGTCGCCTTTAATTAAGCGCCGTGAGTTTAAACGTTTTATGGGCGACTTTTTAACTTTTGGTAATGGCTACCTTTCGATTGTGCGCAACCGGCTTGGCGATGTGGTGGAAATTAAGCATTTGCCGGCGCTGTATATGCGTCGCAAACAAAACATTAACGAATATGTGTATAAACCTCGCGAATACAGCGATGAAGGGCGAGTGGATTATCGCGCTGGCCAAGTATTCCACTTAGGTGAATACGATGTATGCCAAGAAATCTACGGCCTGCCGCAATATATCGGGGCGCTGAGTTCAATTTGGCTCAATGAAGATGCGACCTTGTTTCGCCGTAAGTATTACTTAAACGGCTCTCATGCTGGTTACTTGCTGTATATGAACGATCCCAATTTAACTGGCGAACAAGAAAAGGATATTAAGGAAAAGTTATCGAAGAAAATCGCCTTTAAAAATCTGTTTATTAACGGCAAGGGCAAAGATGGAAAGCCGCCAACCTTAACCCCCATCGGGCAGGTAGAAGCAAAAGACGAATTTAAAAACATCAAGAGTAAAACCACTGAAGATGTGCTCGCCAGTCACCGCATCCCACTCGATTTAATGAGCATCGTACGCGAAGGTTTCGCTTCCAGTTCTGACCTTAACAAAGTTGATCGCGTGTTCTACAAAAATGAACTGGTACCGCTACTTGAGCAAGTATGCGAACTGAATGAGTTTGTGGGGCTTGAGGTTGTGAAGATTAAAGAATATGCGAGTTTGGAATCAGAAGTTTAGTTTTTTAAGTACTTTTCCGATTATTTTCGTTAAATTAAAGTAGTTAAGGCTTTTTTAAATCTCAAGAAGTAATAGCATAATCCTAGGTCTTAGTTTTATCATAGATAATATTAAGGCCTAGGATCTGCAGTTCTAATGATTGTTTTTAATGTTTTGTAGGTATTCAACAAGAGTATGTATCTGTGTGGATGGATTATCACACTCATTTTTTTCTGCTGAATTTTGCGCATTCGTAGCATTTATTTTTGCAGTTTCTAATTTATCTAATAATTTTATAAAAATTCCTTTTTCACCTTTTTCATAACTTCCCATTCCTGGTTTATTTTTTAAGTCTCTAATTACTTGAGTACCAACACTGTTACCTGTTTGAGATACATAAGCACGTGTTGTGTATTCAAAATGTAACAGTAGCCAGTATTCAAAACATGGTATAGATTGGACACTTTTAAATACATCACCTTTTTGAGCTTTTATTTTATCTAGTGCTTCAAAATAACAAGTATGATTATCTTTATCTATAACACAAAAGACTTTATCAAAAGGAGAACCTAACTTCTCTTCTTTTTTTGCTAAGGCTTTTGCATGATTGACAACACAAATGGGACTTGACCCACAGTCGCCATCTATAATGATATTTAATGATGATATCTCATATAGATTTTTTATTTCATTAAAATAATTAGGTTCGGTTTTTGATCCTTCGGAAACAATAAGAATTTTATCATAAGGATCTTTTTTATTTGAAGTTCGTTTCGAACCTTTCGGTTGTCTAGCCATTATTTATCATCCATGAAAATCTTTTTAATGAATGGAAGAGCACCATATTTTCCAGATAAATAGTTGCGTTCAATATTTTCAATGCCTTTTCTAACATGGAAATCGCTCAATGAATATATTGATGTGGATTGTTCTTTATTTTTTTCACAGAACCAAATTTGATCTCGCCTAAATACTTCTTGGCTCAAAATTGATGTTTCATGTGTAGTAAAAATCAATTGAGCATTGTTTTTATTTTTAATTGGATCATTAAACAGTGAAACCAAAAACTTCACCATTGATGGGTGGAGGCTATTGTGTAATTCATCTATAAATACAACCAAACCTTCTTCGAGACTTTCAACTAATGGAGCAGCAAGAGAAAATATTCTTTGAGTTCCATCAGATTCATCATTTAGATCTAAATAATGAATACCACCATTTAGTGACTTATGCCCAGTTTTTACTGTTAGTGTTTTTGTATCTTTTAGTTTTTCGGCTACTGCTTTTTTTAATTCAGTAGGAAGGCCATCGGGTAATTCGGATAAGTTGAACTCTTTAGCTTCAACTTGGATATCATCTATACCGAGATCGCCAGCTTTGAGGAAGTCCAATACATCTTTGATATCTTTATTTTCGTGTATTTTCTTTGCTGTATAAGTAGGGTCTATACCATCAAAACCAACGGCATTTAACTTTTGTGTAAACCATGTATAGATTGGTTCCAGTTGCTTACTATTTAGCTGTATAGCTGTAGATAGAAATAAGGCGTTATCTCTAGTTGCCTCTTTCCATACAGATTTAGTGCCAGTTAAGTAGCTATCTTTAGACCAAATGTATGCGTGGCTTTCTTCATTATATTCACGATTAAACCATGTTTGAGCTCTACCATTTGGATAAGCAAATAACCACTCTTCAATAATCCTTTGTTTGGTCGCACTAAAGCCATACTGGTATCGTGTGCCATCAATTATAAAATCAATGTCAAATTCAGTAGGTTGGCTGATTGAATCAGATGCAAACATAAAAGGTTCCACATCAAGAGTATCTTCTGACTGGAGCTTACTTGCAGAAGAACTTACTAACCATTTCATCTCGGCTAATGCTTTGATTATATTTGATTTTCCAGCAGCATTTGCACCATATATAACAGCGCTTCTTACTAACCCCATGTTTGCCGCACCTTTAGCATCTACATCAAAGGTGTTTGTTTTTGATAGTTCGTTACCTGAACCTTTGATGAGCTGAAGGGTGATTTCATCTTTTATTGAACGGAAATTCTTTACTGAAAACTGTATTAGCATCTTCTTTAAGCTCTTTTTTTGACTTATTTTGTTAAATTTAACTTCTTTAGCCTGAAAATGAAAGGTATGAATGATAATTTCTGTTTAATGTGAAAATGGAGGGGGGGCAGTTGGTAGAGTTATATGAATGATTTGATTTAAGTAAAGTCGCTCGCGTATTTTAAAAAAATGAATTAGTACGACTACCAGAACAATGCGTGAACTAAATGATTTTGCAGAATGGAAGTAATGATGATTAAGTAATATGCAAATTTTGAGTTAGAACCTTCAAGCGTATTTCCATAAATATATATTAGCTTCCTGTAATACATTCGACTGGTAGGTTATCAATGTAACCTTGTAGTCCCTTTATTTGGGTGTTGACGGTGACGATTTCTCGTCTGAGACGAATATAATTTTGTCTAAGCTGTTCTGCAGATTTGGCGGCTGCTGCATCAACCACGCTGGCGGTGGCGGCGTGGTTGGGCACTGGACAATTGGCGTCGGTGATGCGCAACCTGCTAGGGTCACGCTCAATGTCGCTATTGATAGCGTCGATTTTATTCCTTTCATTACTTAATTCCTGCTGTAAGCGTTCATCTAATTTTTTGTTTTTGGCAATTTGTGCATTCATGCCATTGATCGTAATCAACTGTGCACTAACTTGGCGTTGAGCCTCATTCAAGTCAATTTCCAACTGATTATTTTTAAGATGCAAAAAAGCCAATATGGACACCAAGACGATAAGCCCAATAGATTTAACGTTCGCTAAAATGTTCATGGTTTATCTTCTTCTTTTTTGATTGCAGGTTGTGTGCCGTTGATATCATTTCCGCTGCCAAATTTGATGTTGATACCTTGCAGTTGTCGGTTAAGAACATTCTCTAAAACCTGTACCGTTTTACCCCCGGCATGCCCCGATACCCCCACGAACACGGCAGTGATTAAAGGCTCTATTTGGTAGTGCACGCACAGATAGAATGTGAGTAATCCAGAAAAACCAGAAATGCACAATTCACCCAGAAGGGTAAGAAATCGAAATGAAGGCTCATTACCGCTTTTTATACGGCTAATATAGTTCGCAGCGCCGCCCCAACAAGCAATGAGCAACATCCAAATGTAAGTGATTAATGAATAGTTACCGGGCTCTTTATATGGCATTACTTGTGTCCTTGATGTTCAAGTGAAAAGTGATTAGCGTCATTAAAACGACCGCCCCAACTGCCACCTAGCGATTCCCAGTATTGGCCTAAATCAAGATAGGCTGGGTGTTCGCCAGTGGTGATGTATTCGCCGTTAACGAACAGGTTAAAATCGACCGCTAAGCGGATTTTGTGGTTGCTGTTGATAGCGCTGTAACCTTTTTTGACTCCTTGTTCACCAAATACGCGAGGGTCGCGATAAGCATCCCCAAAAGTGAGTTCATAACCTGCGTTGTAGGCGTATTGAATAAGTTCGCCAATCATGCGAGTAAAGGCACGTTGTTTTTTAGATAAGCTCATAGGGTGCTCGTGTTTGGTTATTTAATTTGAGCTTTAGCTTATCGCGCGAAGAAGGGAGGATATATCGGTGATCGTTCTATATGTAATAGATAGGAAAAAGCCTCTAAGGTATGAATCAATAGAGGCTAATAATGTTTGATTTAGAGTGAGTTATATCATTCTGATGGTGAGATTGGCCACGGGTTCTCATCACGAATCTTTAGATATAAATCTTTGGCTTGTTGTTCGTAGTCTAGGGCTTTAGCTTCATCACCTTCGGTTAGCCGTATCATGGCTGCCTCATTACGTAAGGCATCAACGTTGGTATAAAGCGCGCGACGTGTGGATTCGACTTCTTGTATTTGCAGCTCGTAATATTTTTGGTCGTTTGTTATCCATTTCCCATTAATCCATTCATCACACTGGGTTTGAGGTTGCTCAAGAGTGTATTCATCAGGAATTTCACCTAGTACCCCCATTATAAAGCGAGTACCTGTCGCTTTTTCCCAAATAGGTTTATCTCGATGATCTTCTTTTTGAACCCAGTCTCCATCTATGAGAACAAAATCAAACCCTTTCACTATTTCGGGTTTAGGGTTCCAGCTACAATTTTGAGGTAATTCAAAATTAATATCTGTTACGTATACCTTCTCACCGTTTTCCATGTAATACGGTGTGCCAATGAGAATGTCATAGGTAAGCCACTTATTATCTTTAAATAAAATGGTTTGATTTTTACTATCATAAATCGGTGGTTGCGTTGTAATCGCCCATTCTGGTAATTCAATGGCGTCACCAATTGGAAACTCATATCCATGTTCATTCCAAAATATATTGGTAAGAACATGCCATGCGTTACCATCAAAACGTAGAGCTTCATTAGCTTCGCATTTTGGTGGCGCTATAGTTACGCCCCAATCTGGTATGTCACCGTTCACGACTTGGATAACATAGCTATTTCCTTGTATGTCCCAAAATGGAGTGCCACGCATATCGTTTATTTCACTCCATTTACCATTTTCGCTGTTAAATACTCCCCACTTACCTTCATTGCTTGGCGTGTATAAAATATCGGTACAATAAGGTGGTAATTTAGTTCCAGCCGCTACTGATTCTTCACCGTTCCCTTCCCATATACCATTGGCATTAAAAAACGATACATTTATAACTTGAGTTGTCTTATAGAATTCTCTCATTATGCAAGCCTTACAATATAATTAAATTTACGGTTACGAATAGTGTTGTGGTTATTACCAAAAGGCGAAGCAGTAGCGGCATGATTGTGGGAGCCAATAACAACAGAATGAACATGGCTATCGCTTGATGTTGTACCAGACCATGCTCTTGAGGCTTTAAAATCAAGAATATTGCTATCGTTTAGTTTTTGAGCTTCAGTTGTTTGACTGTCTGGTAATCCAAATTCGCCATTACCACCTGTTTTGTAAAAAGCGCCACTCGATGTAATGCCATATTTACCAGCCCCACCTTGAGCCGCTAATTCACTCACACGGCCAGTAATCTCCATTGAACCTCGACTATGCGTGTGAGAATCTGAACTGGTTGATTTTGAACCTAAATCTTTATTAGAGACGGTAATGTTGTGCGTATGAGATTTAACCCCATCAGCTTCATAAGCGAGAATTATGTCATTATCACCTTTACCTACAATGGCAAGTTCACGCATGTCAGGAAGGATGCCATTGGTGTAAATGTTGGCTAGTGTTTTATAGGTTTCAGTGTCAAATTCTTGCCCTTTCATGAATGCCCAATAGCCCTCGACAGGTAAAACATCACTTGGCCAAGGAATGGGGGAGCCTACAGGGTAAGCTACAAGTTTGAGCTTCTTAGCCGTCACTATCTTTTCATCATCCACCCCAGCCGCGACTTCTGCCTCAGTTGCGATTTTCGCTATGCCGGCAACGGTTTCGGTTGCATACGGCGTTCCCATTATTTCAACGGTGATATTGCTAATTTCAGAGCCGGCAAGGTTGAGCTCAAAGGCTTCGGTGATGATGGTATTTGAGCGCTTTAGCGATAGGATTTCACCATCACGGCTATCGACCGCAAAGAGCGTTCCATCCTCTAAAAAGTAGCCAATCTCTTTACCTTCAAAAGCAGAGTTATCATCAAATACCGCTTCAAAATGCAATTGACCAGGAGCGATAATCGCGCCTCGGCTTAATGGCTTTCGTATGAATTCTTGCTTCAATTCGGTTTGGTCTACGGTAGGTAAATAACCCTCAAGACCAATCGCAATATGAGTAATTTTATATTCTACGCCTAGCGTTTGGGCGTTAATTGATGCGGCAATACCAGCATCGGTAATGACGAGACTCATGATGTGACCTCATGTTTAGTAATATTTCGAATGTGGTGAGCATTGGCCGCTTGTACGTATTCTGTCGCTAGAGTTTTGGCTATCCACTGAATTTCAGTGTGGGGAAGCCGAACGCGCTCAAAATCATAAAAAGCGGTTTCACTTCGACTGTTTGCGACCAATGCCACCATGATTAAGTTCGGTTGCGCTTTATCGTCAAACACCAACCCCGTTGTGCTTTGGTTGAGAAGGCTTTGATAATCTGCAATTTTCCAACCAAATAAGCTTTCAGAAAAATCAGAGAGTAGGGCTAATTGAATTTCATCGTGTGTGATCTTGAAATCAATGGCCATGCCAGCAATGACATTGTTTAGCTCGACATTGGTTGATTCTTGCCAATATTGTCCTTGAGGTAATAAGTGCCGGATGGCTTGTTCAAAATCTTGGGCGGTGCAATCAATGACTAAGTCA
Source organism: Vibrio litoralis DSM 17657 (assembly GCF_000426765.1). Classification (GTDB taxonomy): domain Bacteria; phylum Pseudomonadota; class Gammaproteobacteria; order Enterobacterales; family Vibrionaceae; genus Vibrio; species Vibrio litoralis. The sequence goes on from NZ_AUFZ01000023.1 coordinate 105,462, forward strand.
GAGGTGTCCATATCACCTCCCCAAGCACATGAATTTCACTATCGGTAATAAATTGCTCTTCAGTCGGTTGCTTCACAATGTAATTACTGGTGATAGGGGCAATGGCAAGGACGATTTCAGTCGGGGTGATACTGACTTGCACCGGTGGATTGACCGATTCGTCACGTTGTCCCATCTTATCTTTAAATAGCCCTTCTAATGCGACGATGATGTCGGCGCGAGTGGCTTCGTCTTGCACGTTTTGAATTTCAATATCAATGGGCTTATGAGTCGGAATATCCACTGTTGGGTGGCAACCGGCTAGGCGTTCTTTATCAATAAATTGCTGAACAGCATCGATGACTTCTGGGCCAAGTGTTGGGTCGTTTTCTCTTGCACCAATATACACCTGAACAAGCCCACGCTCTGGTGTGTTATCCAGCGCCCACGCGTAATCGACATCAGCATGAGCGGACAGCGCCCAGCTTTCGTAATCTTCACGACGTCCGATTTCCTCGCCTTGATTAGAAGCGGTGCAAATACGCTCTCGCCAGTGTTCAGTGTCTTCAATCGGCGCGCCGCCATCAAACCCTAAACAAAGCACATTGTCAGGACTCACACCACTAATGGCTTTAGCCAACGATAAAAGACTACCTGCAGGTAAATTGCCATCCACACCAGAAAGTAGGGCGAAAGTGGCCACGTCTTCATTTGACATTTGAGCGTCTAGCGTTTGATATTCATTCCCAGCTTTGTCGATCAAAAGAGTAAATTGAGGGATAAGAACCGGCTCGCTTAATGATTCAAATTGCACAAAGCCTTGGGCGCAAGAAGGTTGCAATCTTTCCACATCGTTACGCTGAGCATGCAGATACAGCCAAGGCTCAGAGGCTGTTTCGGGCTGCATTTCTCGAAAGAGTTGATCTTGATACCCATACTGGCCATAACTCACGCCAGCAATGGCACAAGCGATAGCATGAATCGCGGGGTTATTTTGCCCTGTGGTTGCAATTAGCGTTGAAGTTGCTCGGTTTATTAAGGCTTGCAGGCTACGTTGTGTGCTCATAAAGGTACCTCAAATTGAGAGCCGTCGTTTAATGTCAATGTGACGCTTCGAGCCAGTGTGGTATCGGATAGCCTTTGAACATCTACCTTAAGCGCCGCGATATATTCACCATCGACGAGCCATTGCAGCGCTTCTTCATAAAAGCGCTTTGCTCTGATTGCCGTTTGCTCGGTATTTTTCTCACGCTGCAGTGTCCAATCTCGCGAGCCGACACTGGTAACATATTGCTCAAACCATACGCCGCCACGCTCGTGATTATTCATGCGAGCGCGGTCGTTCTTGGTCGATTCGGCATGGTTTAAAATGCTTTGCAGAACCGCATGTTTGAGACCATCTTGGCTGCTTATTGGGGAGGTTAATGAAGATAACGTAAAATGATTCATGTGACTTTATAACTCCCGGCTGAACTGCCTTTGTTCACGACTACAACGGCATTGGATGTGATTTCGTCTACGACTGCGTTCGCTATGGCTTCGGCTAAATCAGCGGACTTGGCAAATTCACCTTCGGTCACAAATCCTTTCCCTTTCATCTGTGTCACGATTTTGGCTTTTAATGAGCTGTTTGAAATTGGCATGGTCACTCTCTAGGGTTATTTTTCAGCGGTCACGGTTTTTGAACCATCGACGTGGCCACTACCGGTGAAAGGGCAAATGCTTGCGCAAGTGATAACGCCGGTACCGTTATTTAATTTGATGTTTTTGGCATTCACCGTCACATCACCAAGAGAGGTGATGGATATGCCATTACTGGTAAAGTGAACGAGGTTGCCTTTGTCATCGAGCATCGCCACTTCGCCTTCTTTTAATTCCATTTCATGACGTTCATCTTCGGTACATACCGAAACGCCTCGGCTCAATACACCGCCAAGAAATAAGACATAACTACGAGCGCCCACTTTTGGCCGGCTCATGAATCCGTAATTGTGCAGGCGTTTAATGCGGTCGTTGGTTCGATTTGTTGAGGTTTGGATTTGTAGCATTTTGGTTTCCGCCCCCGTGACAGAGCCGATCACAATCATGTTCTTTATGCGGCTCATTAATCGGTTAAACATGCTTTGATTAGACATTGGCTTGCTCGGCAAAAGGACGGAATAGGGTTAATGATGTTTTTACCGCGGAATCATCAACGGATAAGGCAATGGACTTGATCAAGAGCGTTTCATTAAAGCGTTGATATGTATCACTCACTCGAATGGTGCGATTGATGGCATTGCCAGTTAGTTCATAAATGAGGTTGTCAATGGAAGCAGAGGCATTGAGCCCTTTTGCTATTGCAAGAGAGCGCTCATAAACCGCGCGTGATTGACAAGCTTCTGTGCTTTGTAATTGGTCGCAAACAAACACCGTTTTTCGCGTGGTGTTGGCGGGTGCATAAGTGACCACCGCATGCGCATCATCCCATTGGCCTTGCACTTCGATGTGATAGAACTGATTAGTGAAGTTGCGCTCTAGGTTTAAGGATTCAATGTTAAGACCGACTTCTAAGGCATCCGTATTGATTGCGGCATGTGCTGGCTTTTCAAGCGTTAATACACTGTCTCTTTCCACTAAGATAAAGCCTTGCTCTTTGACGAGCTGCGCAAGGTTATCAACGGGAGATTCAGCGTTAATTTGAAACTCTTCGACGATTTGAGTTTCGACCAGGCTTGTGACATCGAGTCCAAATTCTCTCGCAACATTGCGCAATAGCGTTTCCAAGGTTTGGCCGTATTGAGCATCCATCGTAATCCGTGAATCAATCATGTTGGCACTTTTTGAACGACCTGAAATTTCCATCGAGTAGGAACTGGTTTGCGTCGATGTGGATGCGGTATCAATCGCGCCTGAAAAGATGCGTTTATCACCTAATTTAAATTCAACCGGTAGTGGTCGGGTAATCGTCATCGGCTCAATACTGCAGCGAAAGGTATGCGCCAATTGTTCTATGTCGTAGTTCAATTCAGCGCTGAGAAAGACCGTCGGTTTTTTATCAATCAATATCGTGAGCTGACTCATTGGCTAACCTCCACGGCAACATGGCCACGAATGAACAAGGGGTGCTGTTGCGGATTAAGCGCGGTAATTAATGCTTCATCACTGTCGGTGCTGTGACCAATGGTAAGAGCGGGTTGAAAGCGGGCGAGTTCTATATAGTTTTTGGGCGTACTTCCTTTTTCGACTTTGTTGCTTTGAGCACTGACGTTTTCTTTTAATGACGTTAATGCATCAAATAATTCTAGGCTTTCTAACGTTGAGACGGTGGTGACATCGGTAATACACGCATCAAGCTGGACGGTAATGTGGTTTATATCACTGATGGTGATCGCCGGTTGTGTCGTGGCATCAACCAAATTAAAAGAAGGCATTTCTTCCAAATGCACAATGTCTTTACTCATTTTGACCGCCGCCACGGTCGTCTGAATATTGTAATGGGCGCTCGGTGTGCTTGGGTTGATATTGTCTAACATGATCGCTTGTGCCATGCGTGAGTGATCAACCGCTTCATTGGCAGTGTTATCTTCTGATTGCACTGCATCGGCGACACTGTCAATGGTTCGACTGAGCTGCTCGGCAAATTGTGCCGGCGCATTGGCTATGCTTGAAATGGCGACCATTGCGCTGTTTATCTCTTGGTTTAATGAGGACAATACTTGGCTTGGTACATTGAGCTGGGTGGCGATACCGGTGAGGTCTCCCACCAGTTCGGTGAAATCAGTTTGCAAGCTGCGGATGTCGCTAATACTCATACCATCGACGTCATTAACAAAGCTTTGAGTCGAAAGGCTTTCAACGGCGTCGGTTTGTTCTTTGAGGGTAGTGGTTACGGTTTGGGTGCTTATCGTTGAAACGCGGTTAGCATCTCGAATGAACGACAGGCTTAATGTGACCACACCTAATGTGGTGCTGATTTTTTGTGAATAGGTTTTAAAGACTAAAGACAGCTCGCCAAGCCAAGGGTGTTCAAGCTCGCCGCGAGGGGTTTTATTGAAGTTGTCGAGTAAAGCATTGGCGTCATTAAGTGAATGGTTTCCCACAAACACGACATCAATATCAATCTTATTGGCAGCGCTGCCCATGACCTTAATGTTCGGCAAATCGGCATAAGGGATTTCGGAAACTTGAAGACGCTTTCCGCCATCTAGCGCAGTGCTCAGTATATTAAGCGTGAGCCCATTCCAGCGGCCTTGTTCGTATTTCCTTTCCCACATACGCCACAACCTTTAAAGCTCGCTCAGAGCGGCAGAAAATAGCATCGGGGTGGGTGCCATATTGGCTTATTCGGACTCACCCCCTCCTCCCCACCAAAATTCAGACCTATAAAAAAACGAAAAATAGGCGCAATTGGTTAGGTTATGGATATTATGGGCAAGTCTTTGTGTGACGGGAACTTAGGGCTGTTTTAGATGAGGGTTTTAGAGATCCTTAGAGATCGCAAACGTGCGTTTTTTAAATCTTTCAGACGAGTATTTTAAAAAGAGGTTAATGGAAATTACAATTAGCCTCTTTCGGATAATAAGTATGAGTAAAATACAAAATTTAGGTGAGTAGTTGAATTAGACATTCGCCAAGCTTTAAGCCTAATAATGGCGGGACCGCATTCCCAACTTGGGTATATTGAGGTACTTCAAACTTTCTCATTTGTCCTCCTGTTGTTACTTTAGAACGGAAAACAAAGTTGTCTGGAAACGACTGAATCCTAGCCATTTCGCGAACAGTTAAGACTCGTAATTCATGTTCATCATAATGACAAGCATCATCAGGAATGGATAATGCAGCAGGAGCTGGAGCATTCGCTACCAGAGCTCTTTGAGTTTGTTTTTTTGTTGGATGAGCTAGAAGGTAATCAATAAACCCTTGTTTAGTCGCAAATGGCAACAACTCTCCATTTTTGTGAAGGTACTTATATGTGCGGCAGATCTCCCATACATCATCAGCTAACTCAGTCGAGTTACCTTTTAGGATACTGAAAACCTGCTTGGTTATTGAACTGTCATTAATTGATTGCAGGATTTGGTATAACCTAAATCTGCGTTGAACGATTTCTCCATTATTGCGAAAGTCATGGTTAAACAGTTCGGTTCTTTGAGGCAGATGTTCAAATGTTGTATTAAGAGTTGTAATAAACTCCGAAGGCCCCGATGGAGAATTTTGTTTTAAATCGTCAAGTGCATCACGAACAGTAACATTATTTCCATTAACCAAAGGTGCTAAAAATGATTTTTCAAATAGTGGACGATGTAGTGGTTTTGTCGCATCAAAGTAGTCTAAGTGTCCAAATTCTAAGCCATCGCCAACTTGTTGAACTAGGTTATAAAAATTTAATGATGGGGCAAATAATTGTTTATTTGAACTGCCATTTTCAAAGTGTTTCGAAATAAAGTTGTAATGATCAAGCCTAACCGCGATCATTATAAATCGAGGTCTGTTTTGCGCTATTCCAGCTAATCTTGCATTGATGTGTAGGCATAGCGGCACATATCCAATAGAAGCAAATACCTTCGCAACTTCATACCAAGCATGAAAACTATTACCTTCTTCATCTTTGAAAGCACGCAGAATTCCAGTCACATTCTCAAGCATGGCAATTTTAGGTTGAGTATGTCGAACAAATTTGGCGAATTCCCAAGGGAGGGTATTTTTCTCACAATCTCGCTTACGGAGACCTGCCATGCTAAAACTTTGGCATGGTGGGCCTCCAGAAACTAAATCAAGTCCATTGGTCGAACCAAATGCCGTTCTTAATTGTGTTAGTAGCTCTTTATCTGAATCTAATAAACGGTTTAATTCAACGATACTACCAACAACTAATTTGCCTTGTAATTCTTCTGGACTATTAGGAATGTCGCTATTACCAACATCATCAAATGCAGGAAAAGTGAACGGGTTTTCACGTAGTCTTGGTTTCAATTCTGCAAAGTTACTGTTTAACCACAGTGTGTTTTGGGCTTTTTGCCCTTTTTTTGCGAGTTCTTCTAGGTTTTCATTAAAGAAGTTATAGGCAAATGATTCGGCTGCCATAGGAGAAAGTTCGTTTGCCATTGTTAGCTCAAAACCACTATGTTCAAGTCCTAGAGAAAGGCCACCGCAGCCGGAAAATAATTCTATATGATTCACAATAAACCCAGTATTTTAAATTTAGATGGAGGATTCTATTCAATCATTTAGCAAATGTCCAGGCCTAATTTATGCTGGTTATGTACATTGACATGTAATCTTTCACTAATGTATTGTTATTCAAGGCTAATGAGAGCAGCCAACCATCAAGTGTAAAGACCCCTTCTGGTCCTCTCTGTAGATAAATCGACATGTATGTTGGTGTCTATTTGCAGTTGTGACTGACTTCGATAAAACAACCCAATCGTTATTTATCTACTTAGACATCCGTTTAGGTGGTTCAACTGTGTCCCACCTCGCTGACGTCTATGTTGGGCTGAGAAGGGGAGCCTTAATAAAAAGCGCTAATGCGTACCCAATGTTGATTATTAATTCCAGACGTTGGGGCGACATCATGAGTACATCGAGTACTAACCTACCTACTATTGACCGAATCAAGCAACGAGCTAAAAAACTAAAGAAAGAACAAGGGATTACACATTCAGAGGCACTAGAAATAATCAGTGTTTCATTTGGGTTTAATGATTGGCCTTCTTTCCAAAAAGAATTAAAAAAAAATGAGCAGACTAATAGCCTTAGTCTATTAGTGGATACTATTCCACCAGATATGATAATTAATGACGAGACTGAGAATATAGCTCAAAATCGATCAGCAGACCTCGCCAATGATTTAAAAACACAAATAATTGATAATAAAAAACAGCTGACCAAAGTAGGGGCTGAGTTCTCAATATTTGAGCCTACGATTACGGGACTTAAAAAATCCATTTTAGATGCTACACAGCCTGTCCGGACTCATTTTGAGTTAGAAGATTTTCATTTTTATTATAATCAAGAACAAGGGCCTGAATTTAAGGTTCAAAAAGACGCTTATTTTGTAACAGATGAAGCGATAACAAAATCTATTGTTAGCCTCTATCGACCTAAAACTAAAAAGGGTGATCCTCGAATGTGGTTTAGAGGCTTACCTAACTTTGCAAAGCCAGAAGATAAAATTGCCATTGTCCTTAAGGAAGGTATACCACACCTTATAAATTTGAGTTCGACTCTACTTAAAAATTCATTAAAGAAAGATAATTCTTATATTAAGGACTTTTTAGCGAGCTTTATTGTTTTAGAAAATAGGGTTGCTGATGAGCTACTTTATAAAATTAAAATGTTAGCTAAAACTCCATTTCCAGCTTTACGTCAAGGTGATACTGCTATTGGTTACACATTAGAAACGATGTTAGGCATTGTTGCTAACTCAAGTAAAGAACCTGACTATCAGGGCATTGAAATAAAGTCAGGTAGAGGGGTTAAAACTCGAACAACTCTTTTTGCTCAAGTTGCAGACTGGGGAAAAAGCCCATGTAAAAAAAGTGCTGAAATATTAGATAAATATGGTTATGAGCGTGAAGGTGAGTTCAAACTGTATTGTACCATATCAACTCAGAGAGAAAATTCACAAGGTTTAAGCTTTATCTATGATCAGTCGAAGGATGAACTTCAAGAATGGCACAATAAGAATACTCTTGTTGCTGTTTGGCCGGGAGACTTATTACGAAAAAGATTAAAAGAGAAACATGCTGAAACGTTTTGGGTTGAAGCAATAAGTGAGTTAGTTGATGGTGTTGAGACTTTTCAGTTGTTAACTGTAACTCACACAAAATCTCCGATTGTCAGTCAATTAATGCCATTGATTGAATCTGGTGTTATTACCATGGATCATTTAATCAAGAGAAACGATAAAGGGCGTGTTAGTGAAAAAGGGCCATTATTTAAAATAAATAAAAGGGATTTAGATTTGTTGTTCCCAGAGCCCATTATATATCAATTAGTTTAATTGTATTTGATATCAGTTGTATTATGCATGCTCAAAGATCTCTAATTGACCATTGTCTTTCCGTAATTCTGGCTGTAAATCAAAGTCGGGCTTTTTTCCGGTCGATTGAATGAAGTGCGAAAACGAAATATGAGCCACAAAGGTCTTGCCACAATTTAGGTTTAGGCACTGACAATACAATTCTCTTGTTTCGTGCGAGATAGCGCGAGAGGTAGCAATACGTGTTTTGGTTAAGCATTGAGGGCAAGTAATTAACATAATGTGATCCTTTTATCGTGTTTGTGAGCTTGTTTACTTCTCACTTAACTGATTTTATCCAGTCAATTTCTTTTATTTTTTCTATCGTGCCAGCTACCTTTTCAAGGCGATTCATTGCCCGTTGAAAGTTCGGCTCAGTTATCTCGTTGAGTGAGGCGGATAAAGAAAAACTTAACCCATCAACCAGATACATTCTTAGCGCTTTAACTTGGCTATCACTGCGTATTTTTGTCAGCGATAGTAGAAGCAGGAAGCGTTCTTCGGTTTCTAAACCTTGTGATAAATAGTTCATTGGTCGCTTTCCATTCTTGATAAAGCTGCTGTTTGTTTTCCTGCATAAACATATTCACCTTTTTCATGTTTCTCCCTTAGAAAGTGGTGATAGCTTCGTTGTCGTTCGTATTCATCTTCATCTATGGCTATTGGTACAGAATCGTTAATGACGGCTTTCCAATAGCATTGTTTGTCTATGTGCCGGTTTCGTTCTTGTTGGTATTGTTGATCAGCCGCTTGTTTGATATCTGCCATGTCCATATCTCGGCATTTCATTCCCCAGCCGCGAGCACCCGCCGCCCAAAACATAAACTGGTCGACTTTCTCTGCAGCGTCTTTACCTTCAAAGGTAATGCAAAAGCGATTGTCGGCGCTAACGTGCACACCTCTTTCTTTGATGTTTTGATTGAGCTTTTCGGCTTGTTTTTCTAACCGAATAATCCGTGCTTGCATTTTCTTTAATTGCTCTTCTGGTTTACCTTGCTTTTGAGCAATAGCTTTCGCTTTGATGGTTTGATTTTTGGCAAAGTGCAGTTTGTTGACCTGCCTTTTTAGTGGCTTTTTCCACTGGTCTAGCTTGTAGCCCATTTCTTTGATGACAGCGATCATGTTGTCGGCTTCAAATGAGGTTAAACATTCCCATGCCGGAGCACGTGAGCATTTAGCAATGCTGTATCGATTGCCACGAATAAGACCTTGGCCACCGTTCTCGCCTTTAGCTGCATAACCCACGGCTTTGATAATGTATGAACCCGCAGCTTTCGGTTTTCTTAATTTTTCGACCTTTACCGTGCCATGTCCCCATAAGCTTTCGATTCTCTTTGCCCACGGGCTAAATTGATGGTGCGGTACAGACCAACGAATGAGGATGTGCACATGCGGGTTCGGCTCTCCATATTCATTGGCCGGGCATTCAGCAACCCAAATGTAATGAAAATCACCAGGCACATTTGTGGGACCAAATTCACTTGGGTTGGAGTGACCGGGAATTTTCTCATACGTTAAGTCACAATATGGTTGTCCCGTTTCAGAGTCATTTTGAATGGTGTGATCGGCTATCCAACCACGTTGGTACATTTTTTTGAGACCATCTAAAAATCGCGATACTTCTTTACCAATAGTGGTTTCTAATGTTTTTTCCATCGTGAATTCTTGCGGCGGCTTGAATCGTAAATCGCAATAATCCCCTGCAATTTCACCGCCTCGGTTCATGCACTTAGGAATGGGATTGTCTTTGCTTGGAATGGTCCAATATTCGCCGGCAATATCACAAACAGGGTCCATATATTTCTTCTCGCCTTTGCTTGCGCGTTTAGTCACCATGTTTCGTTTGTATTGGATAGGGTGGTGTGCACCTGCGCTGACATATTTTTCACCGTCAGTCATGCCGCCAAATATGGCTAATCGTTGTTCTTTTGAAAATGTTGGGGTCAGGAACGTGGTAAAGCCGCCGTGACATTGTGCGGTGTACGCAGCGGCTTCAAAAATTCGACTTACCGAACGTGGTGTCAGTTTTTCTGTGAATCGCTTGCCGGTGTTTACATCAGGGGCATTGCTTGATGGTGTTTCCCTGACCGCCTGAAATTTAAATGTTTCATTCCATTCTCGATGCATAAGTTGCATTGAAATAGGGGATTTGTCGGTTTCGCCAATAGCTTTACGGCCATTATGATTTAGAACCTGCGGCGTGGTGAGTTCTGCGCCCTCATATAAGGAGTAGTGGTCACCGTTGGCTCTGTGGTCATAATCAATAAAACGTGGGCGCTTGCTTCGATTTAGCACACGTAAAAACGCTTCTTGACGGGCTCTACGTTCTCTAAAATTACGTGTCGGACTTTTGCGCCCTTTGACAAGCCTATGTCTTTCTGCCGTTCCGGCAGCCGCTTCGCGGTTGTGTTCGGTGGCTCGATTTATCGAACGATAAACCTCAGTCGTCTCTTTTAGTTTTTTTAAACGAATTGGCTCAGCACCAATAACACGATCATAAACTGGGATAGATTTAAATAAACCTGAATCAATTAACGCTTGTACTTGCTTGCTATGTTTTGGTGCGTCATTGATTTTTGATCTAAAAAAACCAGTCTCGAAACTGGCATTGTGTTTTTTGATTTGGTCTTGGGGCATGACCGCCCCAGCAATGTAATGGAGGTCGTTGGCATCTAACATAATGTTTGCTTTTGTAGTTCGGCTATTGTGGCAGTTAGTACATTGGCTTGCTTTTCAATGCTTTTTTTAACGTAATCACGTGTTTCGTCTTTGTATTTTTCTCGTAACAAAGAGAGCCTTAATTCACACACCTTGATTCTGGACGCTTTTACTTTTTCAGAAGACATCACAAACCCTGCTAAGTCAGGGCAGGGACGATGTATTAAATTAGGGCTGCTTGTGTTCATAACTCACTAAACTCCTGTGCATCCATAAGCACCAATAGACATTTATTTGTTGCAGTAAAAACACCACGATGAATATGACGTATATTTAGCTGCAACTCTGCTTGGCAAGCGGCATCATAAAAATTATCGAACTCACCGATTAACGAGCTTTTCACCTCACCGCTATCGTTACGGATAGCGGTTCCGGTTTCATCGCAGTGAACAATGAAGTAGTTCACACCGCCCCCATAACATCGTCTTTGATTTCACAAAGAGCATTAATGAGTGAATTGAAATTCTTATCGCAGTTTGATTCGTTCGATAAATCGAAATCAGATAGGCCATGCTGAACAAACATTACGTTGTTACGCTCTGTTTGTTTGCGTTGCTCTTTGATGAGTTCTATTGCGGTTTCAATGGCGAGTGCTTTGGTAAATCTGTTCATGTCCAACCCCTTGGAATGTGTGTTTAAAATTTGAAATACTTTTAAAGCAATAAAGGCATTTCAAATTGGCTCTGCTTGAAAGCCAATAATCATCAATAAGAAAACTGATCAGAAGGAACACGCACATCCCAATCAGCAGCTTGAAGTGAGCTCATTACCATTGCCGCTTGGTTCACGTAAATGGTTGTGCCTTTTGCGCGTTGAATGGTTGGGATTAGTCCACGTTGGGCTTGGTCACGAACTGCTCTCAATGTTTGATTTGTTTTTCTTGCATAGGCATCAAGCGTGAGTGGCAATAAATCTGGTTGGATCACAACTGTTACGGCTTGTTGATTTTTTTCTTCATTAGGAACAGCCATTTGTAGTATCCTCAATCAATTAAATAAATGCGGTTAAATGCGTTAACTTGCGTTGTGTTTATTCTTGGAATCTTAGGATTTTAATTTAAACATGTCAATTTATTTTTGGAGTTTTTATGCGCGAATGGTTTCTAAGTTCTGAGTTAATGGAGATAGATGGGCTGCCTAGCTCACCTCAAGGGCTTAGCCAGAAAGCAAAAAGGAATGATTGGAAAAGTCGTAAGGCAAGTGGAAAAGGTACTGCTTTGGAATATCACATTTCCAACTTTAGCAATGATGTAATTGAGCAGTTACAAGCCAAGTACGGGCAAGAAGCTGAAATTACACCTCTTCACAGTAATGCTGGCGAGATGAGAGAATTGACTAGCCTTGAAGTGGAGCCGATCCCTGTTTACAACGTTTATGCCGCTTGTGGTTTTGGTTCTTTGGTAGACACTGAATATCAAATTCGTACGACTTATTTACCTAGCGACATGCTTAGACGTTTTGGGTTATGCACGAAAACAGGCCGGATTATCACGTGCCAAGGTGATTCGATGGAAGATACCTTGAGTGATGGTGATGAAGTCTTAGTTGATATCCGCGAACTGGATCACCCAGTAAAGAATGGTGTGTATGTGGTTCGAATTGGTAAGCATGTTTTTATCAAGCGCCTAAAGTACAACATCCTTGCTGAAAGCTATGACGTGGTTTCAGATAACACAGAAGAATATGACCCGTTTACTTTGACCAAGCAGCAACTAGAAGAGTTTGCGATTGAAGGTAAAGTGGTCACAACAGTGATGAAAGCGGTTTTGTGATTTTTATGCCCACGTTTGTGGTTTTTTTATATAAGGTTAAATATGAGCAGTACACCAACAGTTTTTATTTCATACTCTCATGATAGTGTTGAACACAAACAGTGGTCATTAAATTTAGCTATAAGGTTAATGCACTCCGGTATTGATACAATTATTGACGCATGGAGCCTAGAACCTGGCGATGATTTACCACATTTTATGGAAACATCGCTAAACAGATCAGATCGAATAATTATGGTTTGTACTGATAATTATGTAGCTAAAGCTAATAAAGGATCTGGAGGCGTTGGATATGAAAAAATGATAGTAACATCAAGTTTAATGACTAATATTGATAACAATAAAGTTATTCCTATTATTAGGCAAAAAGGTTCTTCAGATGTGCCTACTTTTCTAAAGTCTAAGCTTTATATCGACTTTTCAAATGATGATGAATATGAAGCTGTAATTGATGATCTTATTCGAGCAATTCATGGTGAACCATTATTTAAAAAGCCGGATCTAGGTAGTAATCCTTTTTTACCTGTGGAAAACAAATTAGCTGAAAAAAATAATGACTTTAAAGAAAAAGTGTTATTTACCATTATTTGGTTTTATGAGAAGAACTATACAGGCTTGACTATTGATACATTATGCAGCCATATGGGTGCGTCAAAGATACTAATAGAATTTCAATTGGAAGAATTAGTTGAAGATGGTTTTATTGATATTATTGCTGAGATGTTTATCAATCTTCAGAAGAAAGCAAAATTATTTGCAATTCAGAAAGGTTGGGTAGGTTGATAGACTACTTTTATATATGAGCATTAAATCAATTAAAAACGGCTACGAAGTCGATTGCCGTCCACAAGGCCGTGATGGTAAGCGTTATCGTAAAAAATTCGCCACTAAAGCAGAAGCTCAACAGTACGAACGTCACTTACTGGCTACCCGTAACAACAAAGAATGGTTAGAGAAACCGCAGGATAAACGCTCTTTAACTGAGCTTATTGAACTGTGGTTTTTTCACCACGGGCAATATTTGAAACGTGGGACCAGGGACAAAGTTATCCTTGAATTGATGAACAAGGAAATGGGCTACCCAAAGGCATATCAGATCACCGCTAAACGTTTTTCAGAGTATCGCGCATCCGCACTCGCTAAAGGCAACAAGCCCAGCACAATCAATCGTAACTCTAATCGCTTGAGTAGTGTGTTTACTGCTTTAATTAAAGTCGATGAATTTCACGCTGAACATCCATTAAAAGGTATTGCTAAATTAAAAGAGCAGCCGACGGAAATGGGGTTTCTAAGTAAAGATGAAATTAGGCACTTACTTTCGGTTCTGCGTGGTGACCACCTTAAAGTCGCTAAAGTCTGCTTGTCTACAGGGGCTCGTTGGGGAGAAGCGCAAAACTTGCGAGGTTCTGATATCGTAAATGGTACCGTGACTTTTCACGATACTAAAAATGGTAAGAATCGTTCGATACCGATCAGCCCTGAGTTATATCAAGAAATTTATACGGGCAAGAGTGGGCGCTTATTTAAAGATTGCTATGGCGCATTTTATTCTATGCTTAGAGAGCAAAACTTTGATTTACCAAAAGGGCAGGGAGCACATGTTTTACGCCATACTTTTGCTAGTCACTTTATGATGAATGGCGGTAATATTCTCACTCTGCAAAAAATCTTAGGCCATGGTACCGTGCTTCAAACTATGCGTTATGCGCACCTTTCCCCTGACTACCTCAATGAAGCACTCACGCTTAATCCCTTGTCCACAATTTGACCCAAACCATGCTAAAAAACCTGTATTTCATGCGTTAGTAATATGGCTTAACTTACTGTTTTTAAAGTTAAGTATATGTTTTTATGGGTATAAAAAAGCCCCTCAGTAAGGGGCAAACGTTCCATCGCTTTTTTATAGTTATTTGTTGAGCTAGGCTTTGCGTTAGCCTAGCTCTTTAATTGGTAGGACAGGTTAATTAACCAAAGTCACCATTTACATAGCCTTGTGTGCGGTCATCTTGTGGGTTGCTGAAGATGATTTGCGTTTCATCATGCTCAACCAGTTCACCCATTAAGAAGAAGGCGGTACGGTCTGAAATACGACGTGCTTGCTGCATTGAGTGAGTCACGATAACGATGGTGAACTCTTTCTTTAGAGATTCCATCAACTCTTCAATTTTATGCGTGGCAATTGGGTCAAGAGCGGAGGTTGGTTCATCCATTAAAATCACATCAGGTTGCATTGCAATGGTACGAGCAATACATAGACGTTGTTGCTGACCACCAGATAGACCAAATGCGTGTGATTTTAAGCGATCTTTCACTTCATCCCATAACGCTGCGCCACGTAGTGACTTTTCTACCACTGAATCAATGTGTTTTTTGTCTTTAATCCCTTGAGCGCGTAAGCCGTATGCAACGTTCTCATAAATGCTCATTGGGAATGGGTTCGGCTTTTGGAATACCATGCCGACTTTAATGCGTAGGTCTGATACATCGATATTGCCATAAATGTCGTTTTCATCCATGGTCACTTTACCGGTGATTTTCACTCCTGCGATCAAGTCGTTCATACGATTTAAGCAGCGTAGTAGGGTCGATTTACCACAACCAGAAGGGCCAATTAATGCGGTTACTTTCTTTTGTGGAATCGGCAAGTTAATACTTTTTAATGCCTGGTTTTCGCCGTAAAAAAGATCTAGGTTTTCGATGTTAAATTTATTCATTGTGTTATCTCTTTGTCGTGGTAGCCGCTGATATATTTATCGAGCCACTACTATCATTCATTTAAGGTTTAATTCGTGTGTTAGCTAATAACGAGCTTATAAATTACGTTTGTGTGAATCAGTAGTTCGCTTTATTGATGCGACTAGCGATTAACTTGGTCAACATATTGATGATGAGAACCAACACAATCAAAACGGTGGCAGTGCCGTAAGCTTGGTTCCATTCATCGACCGTAAATAGCTCTGTCGTTAATTTATATAGGTGAACGGTTAGCGTACGGCCTGAATCAAGTAGTGATTCTGGGATACGAGCAACCATACCTGCGGTTAAGAAAACCGGGGCAGATTCACCGATGACACGACCAATACTTAGAATGACCGACGTTAGAATACCTGGCATTGCACTTGGCAAGATTAAGCGCCAGATAGTGTAGATTTTTGAAGCGCCAAGGCCGTAAGAACCTTCGCGGTAAGTTTGTGACACTGCCATTAATGCTTCTTCGGTGGTACGAATAATCACTGGTAGAATCAAAATACTGAGCGTTAGAGCACCCGATAAAATTGAGAAACCAAAGCCCATTACCGCAACGAAGAACGTCATACCGAATAGACCAAAGATGATCGATGGAATACCGGCTAATGATTCAGTACAAAAGCGGATAACCTTAACCAACTTACTACCCGGTTTGGCGTATTCGGTTAAGTAAATCGCCGTCATAATCCCGAGTGGGGCAGCCACGGCAATTGAGGCAATCACCATATAAATAGTTGCCACAATCATTGGGAAGATACCGTGCTCTTCACCCGTACGAGTGTAGTCATCGGTAATGAAGTTCCAATCTACGTACTGTAGGCCATTGGATAAGATGTACCAGATAATCCAGAACAAGAAGCCAACGGTTAAGCCTGCCGAAATCCAGATGAATACATTTAAAATAAGATCTTTATTTTGACGTTGTTTTTTTAGTTTGATTAAATCTGAGTCTTTTGCGAAATTCATTGTGCTTACCTCGCTTTCTGACGGTTAAGGTACAGAAGAGCTGCATTTAACATCATGATGAAGACCAATAACACCACACCCGTTGCGTAAAGCGCGTTAGCGTGAATACCACTTGCGTAAGACATTTCAATCGCAATGTTGGCAGTTAAGGTACGAGCTGAATCAAGAATGCCTTCTGGCATCGCAGGTGCGTTACCCATCACCATAATAATGGCCATGGTTTCACCTAAAGCGCGGGCGATACCTAGGATGACACCGGTCATGATGCCTGAGCGAGCAGCAGGTAAGAGGATTTTAAATATGGTGAAGGTTTTTGAAGCACCGAGCGCCAACGAACCTTCTTTATAAGCATGAGGTACCGCGCGGATAGACGTTTCGGATACCGTAATAACGGTTGGTAGAATCATCACACCAAGCACAATGATACCGGCAAGAATAGTATTACCAGCAGGTACATCAAAGACTTGTTGAATCAGCGGGACAATGATCACCAGACCAAAGAAGCCGTACACTACCGATGGGATACCGGCTAACAATTCAACCGCAGGACGAATGACATCGGCGACACGTTTAGGGGCAATCTCAGCAATAAAAATCGCCGTGAGTAGGCCAACTGGGACACCAAGCAGTACAGCACCAAAGGTTGACACAATTGACGCGACGATCATGGTGTAGACACCATATAGCGCCGGTGGTAGCCAGTTATCACCTAGTACTATCCCCGAAACGCCCACTGCTTTAAACGCAGGGATACTTTCAGCAATAATGAAGTAAGCAATAAGGGCAAGAGAAACGATACCAATAATGGCACTACCTAGAAATAGACCGTGGAAGATTTTTTCTTTCCAATCAATGCCTTTTTTCTGGCGTAGGTTGCCATTGTTTTCAGAAGTTTGACCTTCTGAGTTTGCGACAGTATTCATAAGCTTGTCACTATCTGTTGTTTTGTCACTATAAGTGGCGATGGTCATAATAAAACTCACATATCGAAAAATGTTTTAAGACATTCCGAGATGGAAAATAAGCTCAGCCCTTGCGAGCTGAGCAATTAAAGTTAAATGTGTTGCTTAGTGGATATCGATGTAACCTTGAGCTGATACTAGCTTTTGAGCATCTTTAGTTAGCATCCAATCTAGGAATTTTTGTGTTGTTGGTGTTGGGCGACCTTCGTGGTAAAGCACTAGGAAAGGACGAGCTACTTTGTAAGAGCCGTTCTTAACGTTATCAACACTTGCTTCAACACCGTCTACTGCAAGAGGGTGAACCGAGTTATCAACCGTACCTAAAGAGATGTAGCCGATAGCATAAGGGTTGCTTGCGACCATTGTTTTTAGACCGCCGTTACCGTTAGCAACTTGAGCACGTTGAGAGATAGCCGATACTTTAATATCGTTCACTTTCATTTTTAGACCCATGATGTCTTCAAATGCACCGCGAGTACCAGAAGCTGTATCACGTGTAATCGCAACGATAGGCTTATCTTCGCCACCCACTTCTTTCCAGTTGCTGATTTCACCTTTGTAGATCTTAGTGATTTGCTCAGAAGTTAAGCCTTTCAATGTGTTTTTTGGGTTAACAACAACGGCGATACCATCACGAGCAACCACTTCTTCCTTAAGTGTTGGCTCTTTTTCTTCTGCTTTTAAATCGCGAGAAGACATGCCAAGGTCAGCTGAGTTGTTTTTTGCTGCTTTGATACCAGCAGAAGAACCAGGACCTTGAACTTCGATAAATACATCAGAATTCGTTTTCATGTATGTTTCAGCAAAGACTTCCATTAACGGAGTAACACTACTTGAACCTACCGCAGAGATAGTTTCTTTGGCTGATACTGGGTTTACTGTTAGCGCGCTTAGGATAGCTAGAGCGCTGATTACTGTCTTTTTCATACTTTCATTTCCTTTATGGCTTCATGCCGTTAAGTCGTTGAGTTGACGAAAGCCACTTTAGGGTTGAAATATGACAGTTGTGTTACAGTAATTTGAAAACTAGATGACATGAGGATTATTCTTACAAGGGTTTTCTTCAAGAACCCTGCTATTGTTGCAATCTCATTACTGTCATCTTTAAATTAAAATACTGAATAAGCTCACTTTTTATATTGATTTCGCACAGGCAGTCCGTAATGTGGTACTAAGGTTGGTGTTGGTTTGGTGCGGATAAAAAAATAGTGTATTTATTGGATTAGATTTCCGTTATTAACACTGTGCTATTACCGTATTGTGGGTAAGCACGCTCGAATTTAAAATGAACAAGATCTGTAGGTATCGTTATGAGAAAAGTTTGGTTAGCGGCAGCAAGTTTATTATTGACCGCTTGTAGTACCACGACGAATTTATACGTAAATCACCTTGCCTCAAATGTCGCGGATGAAGGGTTTACCGAGCATACTCTCACTTTGAATGATGACGATCATCATACTCAAGTGCATTATTGGGATAACCAAGTTGCCAGCCAAGATACCGTGATTTTGATTCATGGAGTCGGTGGTGATGGTTTATCTAACTGGCAATCGACTATGCAAGCACTGGGCAGCCAATATCGAGTGATCGTGCCGGATATACTATGGTACGGCAAGTCGACCAGTGATCTTCAACCTACCTTAGAAGATCAAGTGACAGTGATTGCTGATTTATTAAAAAACCTCGATCTTGATGGCAATGTGCATATTGTGGGTCATTCTTATGGTGGTTTTATCGTCTATGGTTTATTGGCTAACTATGATATTGCGACTACCGCGACATTCATTTCTAGCCCGGGCGGGGCGTTTGAGCAAAAAGATCTTGATGCGTTATTAGCTCGCTTTGAGATTGAAAAGCCGAGTGATTTATTCGTACCGAAAAATGATGCGGATTTGAAGCGCTTAATGAATGCCACCAGTGAAGACCCGCTGCACGTACCAGCCTTTACGATGGATGGATTCTACGAAAAGTATTTTGCCAGTAATTCAGAGCAAAAGATTTATATGCTGGATCACTTGATGGATTCACGGGAAGAGTTTGTGTCTAAAATCGCCAACAGAGAGCTTCCACCGGTTCAAGTGATTTGGGGGGAAGATGACCGAATTTTCCCTCTGGGAAGCGGGATGTTGTTATCTAAACAAACCAAAGGGTCTTTATATATCGTGACCGATTCTGCACATAATATTTTATTAGAACAGCCCGATACCGTGAATCGACTATTGAAAGGCTTTATTGCTCAATACCATCATCAGCAAAATTGTGTTCCTCAAGAATCGAAAAGTCTGTAAGTTTTTAGGGTAAATAACGTGATGTTTGCAAATAAAAAATACGCTATGACAGCCTTATGGATGACGGCTTTTTTGTCAGGGTGCTCAACTTACTCATGGACAGAAACCACGCAACCTCAGCCAGAAGATGTCGCCGCCATGCTGTCAACGGCAGCGCCAGTATCACAAGATAATCTGACGACTAGTACTGACTTTGATTTACCCGGTAGTGTGCGTCCATGCTGCGCGTTTGGTAATCGCCAGCATGTTGAAGTGGGTAAAATGAAAGTGCCCTTTTTCCAACTACCCAATACTGCTGATATTGATGATATAGGCCCGCATATTTATAGCTCTAGCCAGTTTTCTATGCGAGATAATGACACCACAGGTT
The DNA here is from genome assembly GCF_000426765.1 of Vibrio litoralis DSM 17657. Taxonomy (GTDB): domain Bacteria; phylum Pseudomonadota; class Gammaproteobacteria; order Enterobacterales; family Vibrionaceae; genus Vibrio; species Vibrio litoralis. Next base: position 125,269 of record NZ_AUFZ01000023.1, read on the forward strand.
CGCTGCAAGGTGAGCACAATGGCGTGTTATATACCTTGCAAGGCGGCTTTATCGATCTCGCCCATGTCAGAGATACCGCAGATAACACCACAGGGCTTTTTTATAAAATTTACCCTAAGCTCGGCCAAGCGTTCACGATTAAGCTCGACCCTGAACTAGGTGAACGAGAAATTCACTTTCAAGCATTTGATACCTCCCATTTTACCGCTGCACAAAAAAGGCGTTTAAGTATTGAGCTTGCTGCTTACTACGGTTTTAAAATGGCGCAGGGGCATGAGATTTCTCAGTGGCACGGTTATAAAAGCTTCCCACTATTTCCTGAGCTAGTGTCTGCTTATTCGTTAGAAGATTTGTATTCCAATATGTTAGGAACCAAATTAGCCTCAAAACTGCTGGTAGAAGAGTTGTCGCTATCGGTGGATGACTATAATCGCAATATGTCGATTTGGCTGTATCAAACATTACAATACTTGCAGCCTTTAAATAAGCAATTGAGTGCCCAAGCTTTTGATGCGGTGGATGGGACATGGTGGGATTCAGAAACCCCGATCCCTGAAAAGTATATGATCTTAAAGCGTAACTATAACCTCACTATGCAACAAACTCCTGCGCTCCTGAGTGAAGCGAATGTGGTGACGCGTCCAGATTCAGAATTGGTCGATCATATTCATGATGATATCGAGCCTTTAACTCTATCGTTAAGCTCGCAGGATTTTGGCATTGTATTTGACGATATTTCGAAGATGACAATGAAAATAGACGATAAATATCGAGACTCTTTTACCAGTCATATTCCCGAAAGTTTGTACCCTGACTATGTACTCGATACAAAGGTATATAACGACATCGCCAAACATGACCAAGAGTTTGATCGCAAAGAATATCAAGCACTATTAAAGCAAAAAAATAAGCAGTAGATTGGGGATATACTGCTTAAATAGGTGAAAGACGGCGTTTTAATTACCAGTAGTTCTCAAAGCTAAACTGGCCCGCTTCACGGCGTAGGTGTTTTTTATACCCCATTTGCTGCAAACAATCCCTAGTGTCATGCACCATGTTTGGGTTGCCACATAAATAGAAGAAACTTCTTTCTACGCTTGGCTCTACATGCGCAGCTTTGGCAAGTGAGCCATCTTGCAACCTTTGTGGAATTCGCCCTGATAAGGCACCTGACACTTCTTCCCGAGAGACAATCGGCACATAACGCAACTTGCCTTGATAGGTTTTCATCAGCTCCATGATCTTCTCTTTGTAAACCAATTCTTCCTTGGTACGCACCGCGTGCACTAAAATTAAATGCTCAAAACGCTGGCATTGTTCGACTTCTTCTAATATTGATAAGTATGGCCCGATGCCTGTCCCGGTTGATAGCATCCATAAGTCTTTCGGCCCTTCAGGTACTTCATCAATTGTCATAAAGCCAGCAGGAAGGGTGCCGACTAATATTTCATCACCAACCTGTTTATGCTCAAGTAATGGAGTAAGTTTGCCATCTGGAATTTCGATGACTAAAAACTCCATTTCAATGTTATCGCCATTAAAGCTAGGTTTGTTGACCATTGAATAAGCGCGTCTTACCCACTCACCTTGTTCATTGAGTACGGCAAGCTTGCTGAATTGCCCCGCGGTGAAAGCCGGATTCGGAAAGGCATTGATAGGGGCTTGCACACGAAGAGAGAATAAATGCTCCGCCCAATCTATCCGTTTAATAATAGTACTAGTAACAAATCCGAGTGGTACTTCTTTCATCTGCATCTCCCTGTTTATTCTTGGATATTAAGATAAAAATCAACAATTCCAGCATACACTTTCAGTATAGATTGGCAAACCTGTGGTGGCTTTATCTTGCGCTAAGTTTCAGTGCATCTTCAGTAAATCTTCAGATTGACCCTTTAAAGTCGTGGTTAATGAAGTGAATTGAAGTAGGTACAGTATGAGCGTTAAAATATGGTTACGGAATTTTGATCGATATCGTCGACGTAAGATGGCAACACTGGAGCCATTATTATATCGATTGTTTATGAATAACAGCCAAAATCAATCTCATCTCCTACAAAAGAAGGATGTGAGTTCAATATTGATAATTAGAAACAATAAGAGAATAGGAAACATTCTATTTCTAATCCCTTTCGTTAAGCAGGTAAGAGCGTCTTATCCGAATGCAAAAATCACTTTGCTATTATCTCAATCATGGCAGAAGTCTATTTTTGAAAATATCGGTATAGATGAAATTCTCGTTTCTAACTTCTCATTTTCGAAAGTAGTATCATGTTTAAAGTTAATAAGATCTTTAAAACGAAAAAGCATTGATTTGATGTTGGTTCCTTACTCTTCTGCTGAGGATAGTTTTATCGCTTCAGTGTTACCAGCTAAAAACAAAATTTCATCTCATAGTGAAAATAGAAATGAATGTTTTACCCATACATTTAAGAATGATTTTGAACTTTCACATATGGCGTTTAATAAACTATTTCTTATTAAGAAGCTAACGCATGAAGAGTTAAGCAAAGTTTGTCATAAATTAGCTTTTAGTGAAAGTGAAGAGTTGTTAGGCATGAAAGACAGATCTCTAGTCTATGATGGAAATAAAAAGTTAGTTGCTTTTTTTCGAGGCGCTAGAGGAAAGAAACAATTATCCAATCAACAATGGAAAGACATATTAATTAAATTCGAAGAAGACTCCATAGAACCTATTCAATGGGTGGAAATTTTGAGCAGTGATATCAGTCAGCCACTGTCCAATCAATCATTAATATATCAAAACAATAATTTGCGCTTGCTTGCCAGTTTTTTGAAAAATGTAGATACCTTTATTTCTTGTGATACAGGGCCTTTGCATTTGGCAGACGCTGCGGGTGTTAATTGTATTGGTTTGTTTACTCACACAAATTCAGAGATCTATGGTGTCATTAATGGGCATTCTTTAAATCTTCATGATTGGTATCACACTGATATTACTGAGCATTTTTCGGTGATGGCTTAATAGTAGTGCTGCCATTCAGGTTTTTATTCATATTTTTGGTTTAAACAAGGTTTTTCAATGACGTCTTTCATATTTCGATTATTTACTTTTGATAATGCGTTTCGTCCTAAGGTGAAAACAAGCACTTTTATTCTTGTCGTCTCTTTCTATTTTGGATTTATTCTAAACTACCCAATCGTCTCAAAGGTTTTTGAGCTTGGTAAAAATGTGCCAGATATTTGGTTTCCTTATACTGGACCTTTTGTGCTTTTCTTTGCTTTTATTATTGTGTTTTCAATTGTAACTCTGCCATTCATTATTAAGCCTTGGTATGGATTTCTGTTCTTAAGCTCCGCTCTTGCTTTATATTCCGTACAAGAGTTTCATGTTCTATTTGATACATCCATGATTGAAAATATTATGGAAACCAACGCATCAGAAGCCTTGTTTTATTTGAATGTGCGTTCGGTGTTTTATTTTGTGATTTTTGGACTGATTCCTACCTTGCTACTAATGTGGGTTAAGGTTGAATTTCGTTCATCGGTTTTTCGTGAACTGGTGAGCCGAGTGATATTAATATTGGTTTCAATTGTTTTTATTACCATTATTGCGATTACTACGTATAAAGATTATGCCTCTGTTGGCAGAAATAACCGTTATCTTAATAAGATGATAATTCCTGCGCATGTGTATGATACGTATAAGTACATTAAGCGTAATTACTTAACTAAGCCCTTGCCATATACGTCATTAGGCGATGATGCCAAATTACTGCCGGCAAAAAATGGCAAACCAACATTAGTGGTGATGGTGCTAGGGGAAACCGCTCGAGGAATGAACTTTTCGGATAATGGTTATTCTCGTGACACGCAGCCATACACTAAAGACCTTGGTTTGATTTCATTTAAAGATGTGTCGTCATGTGGCACTTATACCGCGCTATCCGTGCCTTGCATGTTTTCGAATATGAATCGCACTGGTTACAATAAAGCGAAAGCTAATGCACAAGATAATGCTGTCGATATTATTGCAAAGGCAGGGGTGGAAACATTATGGGTTGATAATGATGGTGGAGACAAAGGCGTTGCCCACAATACTCAGTTGATTGATATTGACCCAACGAAGAATGATGCTTTATGTGACGGTAACACTTGTGTCGATGAGGTAATGCTAAAGCCTGCCCAGCAATTTATCGAAAAAGATAATAAAGATAAGTTGATCGTTTTACATGCGATTGGTAGCCATGGCCCCACTTATTTTCAGCGCTTTCCGGCAAAATTTGCGAAGTTTGCCCCATGGTGCAATAGAAAAGATATTGAGCAGTGTGCTGACCAAGAAATTACCAATGTTTATGATAATACTCTGGTATATACTGACTTCTTCTTAGCGCAGGTGATCAAGCAACTACAGGGTCATTCACAAGACTATAATGTCGCGATGATGTATGTGTCCGATCATGGCGAATCATTAGGTGAAAATGGCTTGTATTTGCATGGTACGCCGTATGCTATTGCACCAAAAGAGCAGAAAACCGTTCCTTGGTTGTTATGGCTTCCGAAGCAATATGCAAAACAAAAACTGATTGATAAGGCTTGTGTAAAAGAGGAAGCTCAGAAATCTCGCTACACACATGATAACTTTTTTCATAGTTTGATTGGGTTATATGGAGTGGACACCGAAGCTAAACAAGCAAGCTTAGATTTATTTTCTAACTGTCACGTATAAAATTGAATAGAGTTACCAATAAAGATGAATGAAAAAGTTGTCGTAAAACGAACCGGTATTATGCGCATCATTTTTACCTTAAAGCACAGTTTTAATGGTTTGAAGTGGATGATAAAAAATGAAGCGGCATTTCAGCAAGAGTTAATATTATTTATCCCATTAACCGTTTTGGCTTGCTACCTTGATATTAGCGCTGTGCAATCGGTGTGCTTAATTTTATCTATGATGTTTGTGCTATTTGCGGAAATGGTGAATACCGCCATTGAAGCAGTTGTTGATAGGGTGGGTTTGGAGTATCACACTTTATCTGGTGTGGCGAAAAATGTTGGCTCAGCCGTCGTTACCTTAAGCATGATTATGTCTGCGATGGTGTGGGGCGTGATTGTTTACCCGTTATTTTGATGGCATGAATTCAGACAAGATCTAATTTGAGCAGAGAGTAGCAAAAGATGAAAGTATTGATCATTGAAGACTCTGAAGCATTGCGCCGAGGATTGAGCGTTGGATTAAATAATCTTGGTTTTACCGTTGATGAAACAGGTGATGGTTCTGTGGGTTTAACCATGGCCTTGAATCAGCAGTATGATTTGATTGTTTTAGATCTAATGCTCCCGAATGTGGATGGCATGAGTATTTTGCGATCTTTACGCCAGCAAGGGATTCAAACCAAGGTCCTTATCTTATCTGCCAAGACACTACCTCAGGATAAAATTGATGGTCTAATGCAGGGAGCCGATGACTACTTAACCAAGCCATTTTCCTTTGAAGAATTACATGCCAGAATTTTAGCTTTGTTACGTAGAGGCCAACTGCTTCAACAAGGAAACCATCATCAGGTCGGTGGTTTTTGTCTCGATCTTGAAACGAAACGATTTAGCTATCAAGATCAGGAGATCGAACTGACTCGTAATGAGTTTAAAATTATGGAATGTTTATTTTCTGCCAAAGGGCGAATAGTCAACGTTGAGATGATCAGTGAATCTGTGGTGGGGAGTTTTGATTATTTATCGAAAAATACCATTGAATCCCACTTGTCTTCAGTGCGGAAAAAGGTCAGAGCGCTAGGTGGTGTATTGCCCGTTAAAAATAAACGCGGCTTTGGCTATTTTGTCGAAGAGACTCCTAATGTATAAGCAATCGCAAACATCCTCAATTAAGCGTAATTTAGTCAATTCGATTTCCTTGGTATTTGGCATCATCATTTTTGCTGTTTATCTCTCCATTGACTTAAGTTTAGATAGTTGGGTAGATAAGCAATTTGATAAATCCCTCGTCAATAAAGCGAATTATATGAAATCTCTCGTTAAGGTTTCGGGTGATCGCTTAACTTTTGATGATGACCTCCTCTCTGAATTTCAAGAAGACGAAGATGCTCACTTTTATCAGTTGTGGTCTAATAGTAGCAGTTTCAAACGCTCCCAATCATTAGCTCAGTATCCAAAGATAAACCTTATCAAGTTAACTCTTCCGCTAAATACTAATCAATTACTCGATGTCACCTTGCCAAATGGGGAAGAGGGAAGAGCATTTCTTTCCTATTTTTTACCTGAATCCGAGCAACTGTCATCTAACCATGAGCATCCTGCTTACTTAGCCTTATATCAATCCAATCGTTCTTCAGAGAGTATGTTGGTATTGATTGATATTTTGTTGGTCGTGACGTTTTTTATGTCTATTGCAGTGATGCGTTATATTGCGATACGTATCGTTGATAAAGGATTGAAACCACTTCAAACCATGAACGCTCAAATTAAGCAAATTGGAATTGATCAAAGTTCGGTGACAGAGCTCCCTGAGCCTGACTTGCAGTTTGATGAAATCGAACCTATTCGCAAAGAATTGAATGCTTTTATTAAGGCAAACCAAGTTTTTTTGCAAAACGAAAAGCGTTTAACCGGTGATATTGCTCATGAACTGAAAACGCCAATCGCAGAAATTATGAGTTTGAGTGAGATTTACATTCGTTACCCTGAAGATGAGAGAATAGGGGAAACCTATAAACAAGATATGTTTAAAATCGCCCAAAGAATGAAGAAAATTGTTGATAACTTATTGTTATTACAAAAGACATCATCAGAGACTATTCAGATTGAATTAGAAGCGATCGATTTATATCAGCTGGTTAGTGAAGTGATGGAAGAGCTGACCTTTAAGTTTTCAGATGTTGATAACCGCATTCAAATATTAATTGATAAGCCATTGATATTTGGTGATTCATTTTCATTACATACGATATTGCAGAATTTAATTGATAACGCATTATTTTATAGTCCAAAAGGTTCCCAAGTCACGGTATCGTTAGTGCCAGAACAAGCTGGGGTAGTGTTAGAAGTTCGAAACCAAGTACACACGGTATTGGCTGAACAAGATATCGCACACTTATTGGAGCCTATGTATCAAGCTGATCAATCTAGAACGTCTAATGATCGTTATGGTCTAGGGTTGTCGATTGTTAATAACCTATGTCGGTTAAATGGCTATCAACTTGACGTTGTATATCAAGGTGGCGAAATTTGTTTTAGGGTTCAAGGACTAGAAGATACTAGTGCGGAAACAAGGAAATATTGACATCATTAATCTTCTGTTTTTTATTGATTGATTATGCGGATAATAGCAGTGTATTCGGTTTTGCCGTGTACCCTTCAACCCCCTTTGATACCGACGATTATTTAGGTATATAACCTAGCTCATTATTTAAAAAATGAGCTAGGTTTTTTTATGGCTGTCGTTAAGCTATTAGTTAGTCGGACGAATAAATGGCATGTGGCGGTTTACGTCTTTATATAGCAAGTAGCGGAACGGGCCAGGGCCGCCGGCATAACAAGATTGAGGGCAGAAAGCGCGCAGCCACATGAAATCGCCAGCCTCTACTTCAACCCATTGTTGATTCAAGTGATAAACCGCTTTACCTTCTAGAACATAAAGCCCGTGTTCCATAACATGGGTTTCATCAAATGGGATCACGCCACCCGGTTGAAAGGTCACGATATTCACGTGCATATCGTGGCGCATATCAGTTGAATCCACAAAACGTGTTGTCGCCCACGCATCATCGGTTTCAGGCATCGGAATCGGCTCGATATCATTTTCATTGGTAACGAATGCTTCAGGAACGTCTAACCCTTCTACGTATTGGTAAGCTTTACGCACCCAATGAAAACGCACAGGCTCATTTCCTTTGTTGTGTACCGTCCAATTGCATTTTGGTGGTAGGTAAGCATAACCGCCTTCGGTCATATGATGCTTTTCGCCTTCAATGGTCAGTTCCATTTCACCGGCAACCACAAACAATACGCCTTGGGCTGCAGGGTCGAGTTCAGGTTTATTAGAGCCACCACCGGCTTCAATTTCGACAATATATTGAGAAAAAGTTTCTGAAAATCCGCTAAGTGGGCGAGCGATCACCCACATACGCATGCCTTCCCAAAATGGCAAAAAGCTAGTCACGATATCGCTATATACGCCTTTTGGAATAATGGCATAAGCATCGGTAAGTACCGCACGATCAGACAATAATTGGGTCTGAGGTGGTAGGCCTCCCTGTGGAGAGTAATAGGTGTGTTTATTAGTCATTCTTGTGATCCTTCATACAAGAGAGTGAATATATACTCATTGTACTTGAAGCTGCAGCTTTGTTGCCGGTGTTCATTCACTTGTCGCTTCACTGCAACTCCAATTACTTGAGTCTAGATTTATTATTTATTATGCGCTTCACATTTGTAATTTAAAAATTAAATAATTTAATTACTATTAGTGGATAAACCACTAGTTTAAGTGGTAAATGAATTCGGCGAATCAATAAGTGAGATGAAATATGAATACAACATTAGATCCTGTGCTATTACGTAGCTTAGTTGCGGTTGTGGATACCGGAAGTTTTACTCGCGCCGCCGACAGTACTCACTTAACTCAATCAACAATTAGCCAGCAGATCCGCAAGCTCGAAGCGCAACTCGATTGTGAACTGCTAGTACGTAAAAAGCGCTACGCTACGCCAACAATAGAAGGTGAGCGTATTGTTACTCATGCTCGTCGAATTCTCACTATGATGGAAGAAGCGATTGCAGAAACTGTGAGTACCGCAGAGCAAAGACCGATTAAACTTGGCGTACCGGAAGATTTTGCCACTCACGAATTAGTCCCGACATTATCGTTATTTTCTCAAGCCTTTCCCGAGGTGCGTTTGGAAGTGAAAAGCGGCATGTGTAGCGAAATTTGGACGCAGTTTCAAAACAATGAATTGGATTTAGCACTCGTCAAACACCGCCCCGGTCAAGCCGAAGGGATCGCTAAATGGCAAGAACCGTTAAGTTGGATCGACGGGAAAGGGGTTAATAATTTACAAAAGGCAACTGTGCCGCTGGTGGGCTTACCGAGCACTGGGCTATATCGCAGTGAAATGGCGCATACTTTTGATTCACTAGGTCAGCGTTGGAGGATGTCTTACATCACCAGTAGTCTATCTGGGGTAGGTTGCGCAGTAGAAGCCGGCCTTGGCGTTTCGTTACTACCTACACGGCTAGTGACACCGCTACATCAATTATTAAATGCAAAGGATGGTTTGCCAGATGTGCCACCGCTGGAGTTAATCTTGCATGCACAGCAGCAATTGAGTCAGCAAAGTAAGTTATTAGTCGATAAGTTAATAGAGGCTTGTGATGGGATTTATGCCAGCACAAGCATCTAATTAATCACAGCTAACCAAAATATTTCTGAATATCATATATGGTGCGTCAGTTCATAGAATTCACGATAATATTGCACCATCTTTTTTATTGTTAATTATATAAGTATCAGTGTATTAGGCGTATTTTGTGTGGTTTCTTTAAAATAACATGAAAGTTTTTCTAAAGATCAACGGTTTAATGTAAATGACAACTTTGTTATAAATGAGTTAAGAAAGACTGGTTTTGTCTTTTCGATAGGCTGCGGGATGCAGCGATAAATATAATAATGATACGGATGTTTTATGAAAAAATTACTCCAAGCGGCTATACTTTCAGCCACTTTGTTTACGGCTACTTCAACGTTAGCTGATACGACTCTGCAAAATATTGCTAAATCAGGCGAGCTTCGTGTTTGTTTTGATGCTGGCTATATGCCTTTTGAAATGAAAGCTAAAAATGGTGAATTTATTGGCTTTGATGTTGATTTAGGCAAAATGCTTGCTAAAGCGATCGACGTTAAATTCACACCGGTGAACACTTCTTGGGATGGTATTATCCCCGCTCTTCTAACCAATAAATGTGATGTCATCATGGGTGGCATGACCATCACCGCTAAGCGTAATATGCAGGTTAACTTTACCCAACCTTATGTAGTGATTGGTCAAAGTATCCTTTTAAATGCTAAGCATGCCGGTAAAATTACTAGCTACCGTGACCTGAATGACGAAAAATATACCATTGCGACTAAGTTAGGTACCACTGGTATTATTGCGACTGACCGTTTCTTGCCAAATGCGAAACAAAACAAGTTTGAAACCACTGCAGATGCTGCGCTAGAAGTGTCTAATGGTAAAGCGGATGCCTTTGTTTATGACTTACCATTTAATGCCATCTATACCGCGCAGCATAAAGGCGAAGTGGTTCACTTAGATAAGCCATTTACTTTTGAGCCTCTAGGGTTTGCAGTTCGTCAAGGTGATCCTGATTTTCTTAACTTCTTGAATAACTACTTAAATCAAATTAAAGGCGATGGTACTTATGATCGCATTTATGACAAATGGTTTAAGTCTGCTTCTTGGTTAGATAAAGTTCAGTAAGAAACTGTATAACAGCCAGAAATAGTGAATGCTATATTCTGGCTGTTTTGTATCTATCTTTTACGTTGTTATTCAAAGGATTACTATGCAGTCTAAACCCAATACGGTTTTTTGGAATCTTGTCTTTGTTGGCATTATTGCCGCACTCTTCACTCTCGTCTATTTCTCGACGTCTAGAATTAATTACAACTGGAATTGGGAACGTGTAGTTCCTTATATCATTGATACTCAACCAGAGATCATCAATGCTCCACTTGATGGTGATATCGTTAAAAATTCTGAAGGAACATTAATTCTACAATCGGTTTCCGGCGATGAATTGATGGATTTATCGCAATTTAAAAACCTGAAAGTTGCAGCTGGCGATTTAGTGTTTGAAGGCGATACTTTGGCCGAAAAGAGCCAATGGAAACTAGGCACTTTAAGCAAAGGTGTGATTGTTACCATACAGCTGTCTGTGATCTCGTTAGTATTTGCGATTGTAATAGGGATGTTTCTTGCCTTAATGAGGCTTTCTAGCAATATCGCATTACGTAAACTTGCCGTTAGTTATATTGAATTGATCCGTGGTACGCCATTATTAGTTCAAATCTTTATTGTGTATTTCTTTATCGGAACGGTACTCGATCTTGATCGTTTCACTTCCGGTGTAGTGGCGCTCTCGATGTTTACAGCTTCTTATGTGGCTGAAATTATTCGTGCTGGTATTCAAGGCATTCACAAAGGTCAAATGGAAGCATCGCGTTCATTGGGTATGACTTATCCTCAATCGATGTCTTATGTCATTTTGCCTCAAGCCTTTAAACAAGTACTGCCGCCGTTAGCAGGGCAGTTTATTAATCTGATTAAAGATTCTTCTCTAGTATCAGTGATCGCGATTACCGATTTGACTAAAGCAGGTCGAGAAGTAGTCAGTGGAACCTTTGCTCCGTTTGAAGTATGGATCACTGTCGCTTTATTATATTTGCTGCTAACGGGTAGTTTATCTTGGGGTATTCAAGCATTAGAAAAGAGGTTATCCGTCAGTGATTAATTCTAAGCAAAGCCATTCGTCTCAGTCATCTTCGCCATCAACGGCACAGGGCGAGCCAATGATCGTGGCTGAAAAAATCAACAAAGTGTACCCAAATGGATGTCATGCATTAAAAAATGTCTCAGCGACGGTAAAGCGTGGCGAAGTGGTAGTGATTGTTGGGCCTTCTGGTTCAGGGAAATCGACATTTTTACGTGCAATAAATCAGCTTGAAACCATTAGTGATGGTTCGATCGTGATTGATGGCGTTGATATGTACGCTCGCTCAACCAATATTAATACCCTACGTGAAAATGTCGGTATGGTATTTCAGAGTTTTAACTTGTTTCCACATAAGACAGCGCTTGAAAACGTCATGTTAGCGCCGATGGTGGTATCAAAGCGCAAACGTAAAGACGTTGAGATTGATGCTAAAGAGTTAATGGCGAAAGTTGGTCTTTCGGATCGAATGACCAACTACCCAAATCATCTTTCTGGCGGTCAGCAACAGCGTGTGGCTATTGCTCGTGCGTTAGCAATGAACCCTCATATTATGCTATTTGATGAGCCAACTTCTGCGCTTGACCCTGAAATGGTAGGGGAGGTATTAGAGGTAATGAAAAGCCTAGCCAATGAAGGAATGACGATGGTTGTTGTAACTCACGAAATGGGTTTTGCGCGCGAAGTCGCTGACCGAGTGCTGTTTATGCAAGATGGTGAACTATTGGTTGATGCCAGCCCTGATGACTTTTTTGATAATCCAGAGCATCCAAGACTGCAGCAGTTTTTGTCGATGCTGCTTTAATTACCAATGTTACTTTAAATGCTAAGGTTATCGATTAAATAACACCATTGATAATAAGTAGACCCCGAATCGCTTAGAACTCAGCATTTGGGGTTCTTTTATTTCTAGACTACCAAGCAGTTCCGTAATGTTTTCTGCTTGGTATAGAATGATATTTGGGCATTTAGGTAGAGTTTTTCTGGTCATAGATAAACCTAAAAATTATCAGCCAGTAATGTAGGTATTTTACCTATATCTTATTGCGTTGTTTTATTGGTAGCCTGCACAATTTAATATAATGTGAACCTGTAGTATTTGACTAACTTTCAGACACGAGCAAGACCGTCTTAATTTAATGCGTTTTTTTTTACGAGCAGAGTCGTGTATCCGCTTGATTTATTTTTCTATAGATATTGAATCGTAACATTCACACTGATATTTCTGTGTGATTAACGATCGATTTGAGTGTATTTTGTTCGCTTTGTTTAGTGGTTGACCAATTGGAATTATTATTTTAATTTTTTTCAAAAATAAGGTTGCTAATATTTTTAATGAGCCTAGAATGCGCATCTCTTCAACGGGAAGCCAACACGGTAACCGAGTTATCTTAAGTAGATAAGATGAAGAAAACGCTCTTTAACAATTTAAACCTATCAATCTGTGTGGGCACTCGTTGATGATAATCAATATAGCTCGTCTCTTTTAACGAAGAGGGGAAGCAACAATGATTTCAATGAGCTGAGTGACCAAATTGCTATTGTGAAAAACAGCCTTGAGCTCGTTTGATTTCACTTTTTAAAGTGAAAGTAATAATAGCGGCACAGTCAATTCATTACCATTCTGTTGGAATGGTAATAGCTTTAAAGTTACTTCTTCTTTTTAAGAAGAATAGTTTTGAAGTCAGTATTCGTTGAGTCACACCTATTTATTTAGGTAATCAAAACTTTAAATTGAAGAGTTTGATCATGGCTCAGATTGAACGCTGGCGGCAGGCCTAACACATGCAAGTCGAGCGGAAACGAGAAGGTGCTTGCACCTTCGGCGTCGAGCGGCGGACGGGTGAGTAATGCATAGGAAGTTGCCCAGTAGAGGGGGATACCAGTTGGAAACGACTGTTAATACCGCATAATCTCTTTGGAGCAAAGCGGGGGACCTTCGGGCCTCGCGCTACTGGATACGCCTATGTGGGATTAGCTAGTTGGTGAGGTAATGGCTCACCAAGGCGACGATCT
>NZ_AUFZ01000001.1 GCF_000426765.1 Vibrio litoralis DSM 17657
TTGTATGGGAAATTAACTCTGCTTTTGGGTAATGTGAGACCCAGGCTTTAGCTGCAACTAAAGCTCTCTATGTAGTAGTTCGTTTGAACGCTGGCTCCTCTGTTGAGAGACCGATAACAAACATGAACGCTACATAGAACTCCAAGCATAAACCTCGAATAGTCGACTGGGTCTCGAACCCGCATTACGCAAGCATGAGTTAGCTTATTATGAATACAAATACACTTCAAAACATTAATGTCGGTGTTGATACTGGCAAATCACAATTAGACATATTCATTCGCCCTCTTGATATCTATTTCACTGTTACCAATGATGAAAAAGGTATTAAAGAAGCGATTAAAAAAATCAAAAAACATGCCCCACAACGTATCGTCATTGAAGCCACTGGGCGCTTAGAAATGCCATTTGTGCTTGAATGTGCTGAAGCAAAACTCCCTATAGTCCGAGCTAATCCCGTGCACATTAAACGCTTCGCCGGCGCCATTGGGCGTCGAGCAAAAAATGACAAACTGGATGCCGAGTTAATTGCTCACTTTGCTGAATCTATCAAGCCAGAAATTACTATTATAAAGGCTGAAAACATAAGATTAATGAGTGACTTAGTCGTCCGCAGAAATCAGTTATTATCGATGCAAACTATGGAAAAGAACCGGATACAAATCTTACCTAAATCACTGCATTCAACGATAAAACCGATGCTCATAGCGATGAAAAATCAAATCAAAAAAATCGAAGATAAACTGACTAAACTCATCGAAAATTGCCCCGAATATCAAGCTAAAAACATACTCTTACAAAGTGTCCCCGGTATAGGTAATATCGCAGCAGCATCAATCATCAGCAATATGCCTGAGTTAGGATACATCTCCAATAAACAAGCGGCTTCTCTTATCGGCGTTGCGCCGATAACCAAAGAAAGCGGGCGTTATAAAGGCAAGAGAACAATACAAGGTGGCAGGTCGCAAGTAAGGACCGTTCTTTACATGGCGATGATGTCAGCTATGCAATGTAACCCTATTTTCAAAGCCACTTACCAACGCCTTGTTGAAGCTGGAAAACCTAAAAAAGTAGCCATCATCGCTTGTGTTCGTAAGATGGTAGTCATATTAAATTCGATGATAAGAGATGGCTCCATGTGGGATGAAAATTTTGCTAAAAATTAGTTATTGACACCATAGTCGTTTGTTATGCTTTGTTTCCGATACAATTAAACAACTTTGATATACTCGTAAAGCTTAGACATAAACTCATCAGCATCTGCTTGGATACTCTCTAAGTTCCATGCATTGACTCTCTTATGAGTTGAGCTTAGTAACTCTGGAGAAACAAAGTAACCTTTAATATTCTTCGCTTCCGAAAATAGCCTAATAATACTAGGGTCATGCAACGATGCACCAACCACTACTACAACTTTGGAGTTCAAATCATCCAAAGCTGCACTCCACAAGTTTGGCCTTGTCTTATCAAACATAATTACTTCCGACTCTGAAAGTAAAAGAGAACTTGGAATATCAATTGTTCCATGAAGCTTTATTAATGCTCTATTTGAGATTTCACCATTTATTTCTTCAGCGTAAACATTTGAATTTAAGCCTAGAGATGATATTGCACTTTCAAACAGCATATCGTAATTGGTAGTAATAATATGATCGAATAATTCCACTGATTTGAGATGAGCTTCAGTAGGCTCGATTCCTTGTGGGAAGTTTATTACTGTTGAAATAGCTTCAACTAGATACTCACGCCCCATAACTGCAGATAAATCAGTAGCTATCCCAGCAAACGCAGAGCCAGTTGGATTTACAGAGTAATCTGGTTCAACGCTGTTCATCGACTTAATCAGACTTTGAGCAAATGCTGATGCTGATGGAAGGCCCGCGGCGAGTGATATACCCGCACCAGCAAAAAGGATTGCATTCCCAGACTTCACAGCTTCGACTAATTCAAATGGTAAACTTGTTAACTCAGATTTTACGTCATTGACTTCCCCTAGCCTCACTATTGACTTAGTTGCAAGAGGAACCCGTTCTTGTAATTTAACTTTTTGAAACTCATCCATAAGCAAACTTATAAATGCATCCGCAACTTTTGACGATAGGTCGTGAGCTAAATCAAATCCAGCCGTAAAATACCCGTATTTCCAGTCCTGCACCTCTTTTCTAAATGCATCTCTCCTTTTAGCATCTTCAGAATGACTATCAGCCCCATACTCAAGGTTTTTAAGAAATGATAGTACTGGTATGCCTAGTTCCTGAGCGTATTTTAGCTCTAAATGTGTAACAGATAATTCTAACTCTTTTTTTGGACCATCTTTAGGAACCCACCCATATGCGTTACCCAATATAAGGACGAAGATATCTGCCGAGTCTATCTTTGCTTCCAAAGTGTCCCATGAACCAAGGCCACTCGGGTTGATACCTTCAGCGTTGATAACATCAACGTTAAATGACTTAAGTCGTTCTACAACGGCAAAACGCTCATTTGGTAAATCCTTCATTGTACTACTAACGAAAACTCTTAATCGTCGGCTCATGTACTGCCTCTCATATTTGTAACTTATTTTTTTAGTACCGCTTAAAAGCCTAACGCCCGGCTCTGCGGCTAGAAATAGTGGAGGCGTAGACGGAGCTTTTGCCAGTCCGACAGCAGCCGTTTGTTAAGCGATTCATGTTGACTTCTTCAAAGCCCACTCGCTAGGGCCAGCAACAGCGAGCAGTGGAGCATGGGCCCTAATATCGATTCTTGATAGCAAACCGTACATTAAATCGTTCAAATTGTGATCATTTAGATAATGCGATACAAACATATCAAGGGTGTCTATTTTTCCACCAAGACTATATTTGGGTTTTATGTCCGGATGGCTTAAGAGTTTTTCAGTAAAAACATATTCTTTGAATACCGGCAAAATATTGTTTTCTTCAGATTCCCTTTTAGCCTCAGTTACCGCATTCTCTAACACAGCCTCATCAATTGATGCTTCCTTTTTCAGAATTACTACCGGGTCAATGCCTCTTAGCGCGTGACTAAGATAGTTGAAATACATGTCTTGCCACTGCATCCTGACGATGGCTTTTTGGATATCTTCACTCATGGCCTTAAACAATTCATCGAAATTTGTAGCCAGGTTAGAAAGAAGAGATATGGATTTATTGAGACTCTTTAAATCGGTTTTCTCACCAAGTTCCATTTCATTAATAACCGATATCATTTTTTCTAGTTGTGATGTTGCTTCTGTTGCAATAATCACCTGTCGCTGTTGGATCCTATTTTTTCGGAACTGAACATAAGCCAACACAAAAGCTGACGCAGTAGCTATTTGAGCAATGCCGTTAATTAAATCTAAAATTGTTATTTTTGAGCTAGAGCCATTTACATTCACAATTTCCGATATAACAATCGCGCCATATGTAATATACGCAGTGACTATCACAACGACACAAACCAGCCCCACTAGATCAAGTGATATAGGCCTTTTTAGATTTGGTTTTTCAAATAGCACGATGCTAGTTCCTTACTACCGCTTAACAGATAATTAGACTCCCTCTCCTCTGCTAAACTTAACTTGCTAAGAAGTTTTTATTGGGAGTCAAACAGTTATGAATAATTCTACTATTATTGGTATTGAGTTAGCAAAAGATCTGTTTCAAGTTTGTGTGTACACAAACAATAAAGTGCTTTCAAACAAAGTCGCTTAATACGCAAAAAATTTAATTATAACTGTATAAACACACAGAATGAGACAGAAAGGCGATTTACCTTTCAGAAGGATACTTAGTGTATTGAGAAAAATTCCAATCCTAACTAGGAATGAGCATAAATTAGTAACTCACATCAACCCTCCCCTCCCCCCCTCCCTTGGCTGTAAATCTTAATACCAAGTATTTTCCTCTGGTAAAGGGAGGGAGTTATTTGTGGGCGCTTGTTGTTTAGTGGTATCTGCGTAAAGAAAAAACATTCTAAATATTGAGCACGTGATTAGTAGATTCCTGCTCTCGCTTAGGCTCGGCTGGAATGACGCGCTAATAATGTGCGGTGAATCTTGGGTAGATACTGCAACTACAAGCGACAAAGACTAGCTCTTCCCCTTGGTAGATGAATCTACTTGGTGGTAGGTGTCAATATAAGGGGAAGCGGGGATGGGGTTGGTTACGCCCAACTACTTTAAGGCACAAATAAGTCATTAACATCAACCCTCCCCCGCCCTCCCTTGGCTATCAATCTTAATGCCAAGTGTTTTCCGTTGGTAAAGGGAGGGAGTTATTTGTGATCGCTTATTGTGTAATGGTATCTGCTTAAAGAAATACATTTCAAATATTCAGCGCGTGATAAGTAGACTCCTGCTCTTGCTTAGGCTCGGCTGGAATGACGCGCTAATAATGTGCGGTGAATCTTGGGTAGATACTGCAACTAAAATCGACAAAGACTAGCTCTTCCCCTTGGTAGATGATGTTACTTGGCAGCAGGAGTCGATATAAGGGGAAGCGGGGATGGGGTTGGTTACACCCAACTACTTTAAGGCATAAATATTTAAAAAAGGCAGCTGACCAATATGAATTGAACGCTGCCTTTTTGGTAGAAGAGCTTACTACTCTCCGTGATTTTTATTACGGTTTTTATTATAGGTAACGTGGCATTACTTATAGTAAACGATTTTGCAAACGTGTTTTCAATGCGCCATCAGCTAATCCTGCCGCATGCACTTCTAAATCATGCCAATCTTGATCAGTAAACGCTTGGTAGGCTTTATCAATCAAGTCTTGCTTCACATTATCCGACACAAACGCTGCTTCTAGTGCACATAGCGTGACATCTAATAGTTCGACACGATTAAATCCAAATACCGTTTCTGCAATGTGGTATTCCTTGGCGACATCGGTACCAAATAAGCCCGCATCATCAGTATTGACCGACAAACGCACGCCCTTTTCATATAAACGACGTAAAGGGTGATTATCGAGTTTTTGTTCAAACTCCGTGACCAGAATTCGATTACTGGTTGGAGCGACTTCTAAGGTAATGTTTTCTGCGATCAGTTGCTCAATCAAAGCGTCATCTTTAATGGCTGCAATACCATGACCAATGCGTTTTGCGCCAAATTTTAAAGCATCACGAATGCTTTCAGGGCCACGGATTTCCCCCGCATGATAAGACTTAGGCAATGGGATATTGTCCACCAGTTCATGAACGTAGATGAAATCTTCAAATTCACCCGCCATTTCGTTACCGGCAATGTTGAAACCTGTGACAACTTCACGCGGGTTTTTCGCGATAAAGTCTACACTCAAATCCAGATGCTCTAGGCTTAAATGGCGAACACCACAACCTTGCAGACGTGTTTCTGTACCGTACTCTTCTTTGACTTCATTAATCGCACGCTCAATGCCATTCATGAATTCGTGGTATTTATCTGCGTTCAACAACACTGTGCCATTTTCATCTTCTTCACAACATAAGTGGAAAGCAGATGTGATCATTTCACAGTAGATCATCCCTTGCTGCGCATTACGGCTCAGGTAGTCTTTCATGATCAAGTAATAGTCATCGGCATCACGAACGAGATCAGCAACAACATCATAAGCTTTTACGAACTCACCAAAGTCAGTTTCATCGTATTGATAACGGCCATTTGGGAATTCCGCTTTATCATAAGCGCCATCGGCATAGAGAAAATCATCAGGTAATGACACCCCATGTTTTTTAGCCAAGATCAAAGCCATTTCAGGCGTTACAGAACCTTCAATATGTTCATGTAAAATTACTTTAGGAAGCGTAGCAGTCATGATGTTATCTCTATTGATTAATCTATTTATCGCACCTTACCGTTCCATTTTATTAATGCAACGATAAAGTATGAAAATTTACGTACTGGTACACCGCAAACGTTTTCACTAGGTCACCTTATTAACCCGTCCTATTAACTGTACAGGTTAATCACTCGACGCTATACTTGTTCCGTTAACTGTACATGTGGAGGTTATTATGAAAATCGTGTCGTTTACTGAAGCTAGAAATAGTCTCAAAGCCGTTTTAGACGGTGTCGTTAATGATGCCGACACTACCATAATTACTCGCAGAGACTCTGAAGATGCCGTGGTTATGTCACTAGACTATTACAATAGCCTAATGGAAACCGTCCACTTACTTCGTTCCCCTAAAAACGCAGAGCATCTAGATCGCTCAATCGAACAATATCGTGCTGGAAAAACAACAGAACGAGAGTTAATTGATGAGTAGTCAGCAGCGTTTATTATCGTGGACTGACGATGCTTTGGGTGATTACGTGTACTGGCAATACCAAGACAAAAAAACACTAAAGCGCATAAATAAACTCATTAATGATGTAAAGCGCTCTCCATTTGAGGGCATAGGTAAACCTGAACCGTTGAAAGAGAACTTATCTGGTTTTTGGTCTCGCCGCATTGATGATACAAACAGACTTGTTTATGCCGTAGACGCTCAAGCTATTACGATAATTTCGTGTCGCTATCACTACTAGGTTTGGCTGTATCATAATTAAAAGTGTGGATTGCACTTTTCGTTGATATGTCCTTATAGTGTTTAAAATACTCTGCAATGTAATTTGTGCGTATATACCCAAGTGACTTCAAGATGCAGAATTCAGAGCTATCATCCAATCCTTTAGGCAAGGACGATTGGCGAAGGAATGTAAGCACCTTTCAAACCAATCTGACGCGGTATAAAGGGTTGGATGAAGCTCCCGAAGGGCAAGTTAAAACAAGCTTGATGCTGCGTTAAATTGAACAGAGATAGAATAACTATGATCATGTCCAATTTGCCTTGCCTCAAGCTTGTTTTATTCTTGCTGAATCTC
Organism: Vibrio litoralis DSM 17657; assembly: GCF_000426765.1. Classification (GTDB taxonomy): domain Bacteria; phylum Pseudomonadota; class Gammaproteobacteria; order Enterobacterales; family Vibrionaceae; genus Vibrio; species Vibrio litoralis. The sequence continues at coordinate 6,836 of NZ_AUFZ01000001.1, forward strand.
GTATCTTGAAGTTACTTGGGTATAATTATATAAATGATAGATTTCACGTTGTATACGGAATTGAATGATGTTTGTAAAAAAAATGGAAGCCCCCAAAGATATGCAGATTGGTTCTATTTTTGAAACCAAAAAGCATGGCCCTGTTGTGGTGGTTGAATATTACAATACTCATACTGTCATTATAGCCTTTGAAAATACGGGCAATATTAGATCCACAACAGCAGCAAAACTTCGCAATGGGCAAATCATCGACCGCTCTGTGCCTGCACAATCCTCTATGGTCGGTAAGCAATATGAATCACAAAAGCATGGCCTATTAACGGTAAAGCAAGTTGATTCAGGTAATATTGTGGTGCTAGAAGATAAAAATGGCACTGAAATTAGACTAATACTTGCTGCGGTTCAAAAGTTGCGAGAACGAGCAGCAGAAGATGAAGACAGTAATACCAATGCAGAATTAGAATTCCCTACATCACTAAGTGCCTTAACAAAAAGAAATAAAAAGACTAAAGACGTAAACTCCCTTCTTAAGAAAATGCTGACCGACTATGGTAAGTAAATTCCTCTTTTTGCTTATGATTCCTCTCTAACCTATAACGTTGATCAATGTCACATTAAGTTGTTCATTTCGAAAGTCATACTAATTTAGCCTTAAATTGCGTGATCTGACTCACAAGGTCATTTTGACTTTGTGAAGTAGATCTATATTGATTCAGGGCAATTTCGCTAACATCCTCCCATCAAAACAATAAACCCTATAAGAGATAATAATTATGAAAAAGATTATGGTTGTATGCGGAAATGGTCTTGGTACTTCATTAATGATGGAGATGGCAGTAAAAGAAGTTGTTAAGAAAATTGGCTTTTCAGCAGAAGTAGAACACGAAGATTTATCCTCAGCGACATCCACTAAAGCCGATATTTGGGTAGCAGCAACAGATATTGCAACTCAATTAAAAGAAATGGGTAAAGAGAACGTTGTAAGCCTTTCAAATATCTTTGATAAAGAATCAATTGAAGAGCAATTAAAAGCATTCATCTGAGGTGTAATATAATGGAAAACTTTTTTGAATTTATGCTGGGCTTATTAAAAGAGCCAGCAATCATGGTCGGTTTAATTGCTTTTATTGGTTTGGTTGCTCAGAAGGCTGATGTTTCAACGGTTCTTAAGGGTACAATAAAAACCGTAATGGGCTTCCTGATTTTAGGGTTTGGTGCTGGAGCATTAGTTGGCGCTTTAAATAACTTTTCAGTCGTCTTTACGGAAGCATTTGGTGTTAGTGGTGTCATTCCAAATAACGAAGCTATTGTTGCTCTAGCACAAGAAGCTTTTGGATATGAGATGGCATTGATCATGTTTTTCTCTTTCATCGTCAACATTCTCCTCGCTAGATTTACGCCGTTAAAATATATTTTCTTAACGGGTCACCATACAATGTTTATGTCTATGCTAGTTGCGGTGATTTTATCTACCGCGGGTATCACTGGAACAATGTTGGTAGCTATAGGTTCAATTCTTGTTGGTTCGTTAATGGTGATCATGCCTGCACTTGCTCAAAAATACACAGAGAAAGTGATGGGAACTGACCAACTAGCAATGGGGCACTTCTCTACGTTCTCCTATTTAATATCTGGCTTCATTGGTAGCAAATTTGGTGATACTTCTAGAACGACTGAAGACATGAATGTACCAAAGAGCTTGATGTTCCTGCGTGACACTCCAGTAGCAGTAGCCGTAACAATGGCTATTTTCTTCTTGTTTGCTTCTCTTTTTGCCGGTGGCGATTTTGTTGAAACAGTATCTGGCGGTCAAAATTGGGTAGTATTTACTTTTATTCAGTCGCTTACTTTTGCAGGTGGTGTATACATTGTTCTGCAAGGTGTGAAGATGTTGATTGCTGAAATTGTTCCTGCATTTAAAGGGATATCTGACAAGTTAGTCCCTGGTGCAAAACCTGCACTAGACTGCCCAATGGTATTCCCAATGGCACCTAACGCAGTTCTAATTGGTTTCTTATCATCATTTGCAGCCGGCCTTGTCGCTATGGGTATCCAAGGCATGTTTGATTGGACAATTATTGTTGCGGGTGTCGTTCCTCACTTCTTTGTTGGTGGTGCTGCCGGAGTATATGGTAATGCGACAGGCGGTTTACGAGGCGCGATTTTAGGTTCCTTTACACAAGGATTATGTATTTCGTTCTTACCTATGCTTCTACTACCTGTATTAGGAAACATCGGTCTAGAAGCCACTACTTTTGCCGACTTTGACTTTGGTGTTGTTGGCTTAATTCTTGGATGGATTGTGTCATGAGCTTATTAAGTCTAATTAGCGATAACATCGTTATCTCAAATGAAGAAAACTTGAGCGTCAATGCTGCACTGGATATCACTTGTAGCAAACTTCTTGAGCAAGGAAGTATTGAAGCTACATACCTAGAGGCTATTAAACAAAAGCATCAGGAAATTGGCGCTTATTATGTATTGGCACCTAAAATTGCGATGCCACATGCTAGGCCGGAAGATGGTGTAAATGAAGCCTCTCTTCAAGTAACAGTATTTAAAAATGGTGCTGATTTTGAATCCGAGGACAATGGGCTGGTTTACTTTGCTGTAACACTTGCGGCAATGGACTCCGATAGCCACATACAAACAATAATGGCATTGTCTGAGTTATTCCAAAATGATGGTGATATTAACGCAATCATTTCAGCTAAGACGGTAGAGGAAGTTACTGAGATCTTGAAGAAATACTAATGCTTAGGTTGATAAAGTCTTTCCATATATTAAGAGTACTTTACTCCCCCAAAGAGCATAACTAAGCAGCAGTAGTAAAAAACTCAGGCCTAGAGATGAATTTTTCACTCTAAGCCTGAGTTTATTCGAACTATTTACATTGTAAAATCAGCGCTTAGATTGACGTTGTTCTGCTTTCTTCTGAAGCTTTAATTGACGCTTTTGCTCCATGAGCTTTACCGCATCGCCACCAACATGTTCTTCGCCACGTTGCTTTGCCAATTGAACTTGCTTCTCACGCTCGCGAAAGCGTTCAATTTGCTCATCAGAATGGGTACCAAAACATTTAGGGCAGCTTACGCCTTGCTCAAACTGCTCGCTTTGCTTGTCTTCATCCGTAATAGGTAAGCGACAGGCATTACAAAGCTCATATTCACTTTTTTCTAACTGATGGTTAACCGCTACTCGTCCGTCAAATACATAGCAATCGCCATTCCACAAGCTCTCTTCTTCTGGTACTTCTTCTAAATATTTTAGAATGCCACCTTCAAGGTGATACACCTCATCAAAGCCTTGTTCTTTTAGGTATGCTGTTGACTTTTCACAACGAATGCCACCAGTACAAAACATCGCCACTTTCTTATGCTTTTCCGGATCGAGATTGTCTTTTACATAATCAGGAAATTCTCGGAATGTCTCGGTATTAGGGTTAACCGCGCGCTCAAAGGTGCCTAACTCGATTTCATAATCATTACGCGTGTCTACGACAAACACTTCCGGATCAGCGATCAAATCATTCCAATCTTGCGGCTTCACGTAAGTTCCAACGACCTGTTTAGGATCGATCCCTTCAACGCCCATGGTGACAATTTCTTTCTTCAGCTTCACTTTAGAGCGATTGAAAGGCATTTCTTGGTGATAAGACTCTTTATAGTTAATGTCGGCTAAGCGATCATCTTGACCAAACCACGCCAGTAAAGCATCAATGCCCTCACGCGAGGCTGCCACCGTGCCATTAATCCCTTCATGAGCCAGTAATAACGTACCGCGAATGGCATGCTTTTCCATCAATTCTAATAATGGAGATTGCAGCGCTTGATGATCTTTGAGCTCGACAAATTTATACAGAGCACAGACAACAAATTGACTCATGGAATTCCTTACATAACAAAACAGATACAATTTGGCGCTATTGTACTTGAGAAAGATCACGACAAATACTTATAATTTATACGTCTATTGATTTAATTATGAGCAAAAACGGGAGAAATAGGGCTCAAAGGTAAATTCGTTGTCATGTGTTGTTATAAACGAGTTAATTTCATCAACTTAGCATCGTAATTATTTATAGATAGGCTAGAGTTAGTTGGTACACAACATTGAGAAAATAATTTTTTGAGATTTCCCCCTTTTATACTTAAAGTAATTGGAGTTGCAGTGAGGCGACAAGTGAGTGAAGCTCCATGAGCATAGCTCGTCTATGTGATTGAGGTGAATGAACGCCGTCAACAAAGCTGCAGCGTCAAGTATGATGGGTATAACATATCTCACACACTAAGGAGTGAATATGACTAAAACAAATTGGTTGAAACCATTCGCAGTAGCCTCTTTCTTTACACTTGCGCTTGCCGCTTGTGATAACAATACGGCAGATAAAGCTGAAGAAAAGGTCGATACTGCCGTCGAGCAGACTCAGCAAATGGCTGACGATGCAGGACAACAAATGGATGAAATGGCAACTGATGTACAAGAGTCAGCATCTGAAGCTTCTGATCAAATGGGTGAGCAACTAGACCAAGCAGGCGATGCAATGTCTGATCAAGCCGATGCGGCAGCCGCTAAAGTTGATGAAATGAGTAATGACATGTCAGATCATACCAATGATGCTCAAGATTCAATGGATGACATGGCAACTGACGCTGGTAACGCGATTGAAGATAAATGTGAAAACATTAAAGAAGGCGTTAACGCTGAAGATACGGATTGTTAATCACTATCAAGTGAATGTATCATTCTTATAAATAATCCCCTGGGATGAAAAAAGCCACTGTATGCTGTATTTAGCATCAGTGGCTTTTTAGTATATACCCTTCGTACTTGAAGCTGCAGCTTTGTTGTCGGCTTTCATTCGCCCCCCTATCTTTTTTATAAAGAAAGGCATAGACAAGCTACGCTCATGGGGCCTCATTCACTTGACGCCTCACTACAACTCCAATTACTTTGGGTAGAGTTAATCAGTATGTCTGTTATTGGAAAATTGTATCTTGATCGATTGCCACCAACATCAACCCTGCTCTTAAACCTGGCCTAACTTTAGGATTAGGAAACAGTACCCACTCTGTCGGCTGTTGCACTCGATAGGTGGTATCACCATCGACGGCTAATACTTCGCCTTGCTTGAAAGCAGTAAAATTTTTTACATCATCGCTAAATTTCATTATAAATGCGTCTGATAATTTGGTTAATTGTTGGCTGACTTGATACACCAGTATGTTGCGTCCTGATGACTCGGGGCAATCTTGAACGCCTTTGGTTATCAGATTGCGCAGCGCAGCATCAATTCTCGTGAACTGACTCAGGTCATTGGCTCCAAACGGTTTGGCTTTTCCTAGTTCTAAGGTGCAACTGTTTACGCCGCAATGGTGGCTAGAAAAGTAAGAAAACGTACCGCTTGGTGCTTGGTTAACTACTACAGCTTCGATATCGGCGCTTTCTAGCCAACTAAATAAAGCGCGACTAAACGTGTCTATTTTTTGAAAAGGCAACATGGCAAAACGCACATGATGAGATTCTCGAATGGCGGTATGTAAATCTAAATGCCATTTTTTACCCGTAGTCGGCGCGGCAAAAAACGCTTTAGTTAAAGATTCCAATTGTGCTGCTCGTTGCGTTTCTTCACAAGCATCATATTGATTATGCACTCCACTGAATAAGCGGTTCAAATCAATCTGCTGATAGCGTTCACCCTGGGCCATTGCACTAGGGTTACCAAGCAGCACCAACAAACGCACATTCAGAACTAAATCTCCGCTATTGAGATCGCTCAATATACTATCTAGCAACTCGATTGGCGCGGTTTCATTGCCATGTACGCCCGCTGAAATAACAATATGATCTTCACTTTCACGTTGATTGAGTGGCTCTAATAACAAAGCACCATGTGCTAACCATTTCCACGCAAAGCCGTTTGTTTCGCCTTCACATTGTTGTGGTATTTGTTGCGTTAATGTCAAAGCTAAGAAGTCTTGAATCATAACTAGCCTCTGGTTTGGAACGGATAAATACTACCAAGTGCGAGAATTTGCGTCAGTTCATCTAGTGCTTGACGGTTTTCATTCAACAATTGTGGGTCAGCTAGATCCGTTTCTAATAGTCGATCTCGATAAAAACGGTCTACCCAAGTATTTAAAGTATTGAACAGCTCATCATTCATTAGCACTTGTGGCGTCACCGCTTGCAGTTCTGCTTCGGTTAACACTACTCTTTGGCGCAAACATGCCGGCCCACCACCATTACGCATACTTTCGCGTAAATCGAACACTTTCACTTCATCAATCGGTCCGTTCGAACTCAGTAATTCCGTAAGGTAATTCCACACATTGGTGTTTTGGCGAGACTCTTCCGGCACCACCAGCATCATCTTACCGTTGGGTTTCGTTAATAACTGGCTATTAAAAAGATAGGTGTTGACAGCATCTTGTACCGACACTTGCTCGGTCGGCACTTCAATGGAAATAAAGTCGGTTTGTTGCAATGAGAGTTTTTGTCTAATTTCATCAAAAGCCGCTGTCTGATTCAAAAAAGCCTGATCATGATGAAATAGTACGTTGCCATTACTGACCGCGATAACATCATTATGAAAAACGCCTTGGTCGATAACTTCTGGGTTTTGTTGCACAAATACCGTTTGTTGTTCAGATAAACCATGTAGTCGAGCGACGGCTTGGCTGGCTTCTAAGGTTTGCCTTGCTGGGTAACGAGTCGGTTCAACTTGCCCACCGTAGGCTTGTCTGCCATAAACGAAAACTTCAACACCTTTCGCGCCGTATTCACTGCATAAGCGATTATGGTTAGCAGCGCCTTCATCGCCCATTACCGACTGTTGCGGTAGAGCTTCGTGATGAGCAAAGTATTGATCGTTATTAAACATGGCTCGAAGCGTGGCACTCGTCGTATCCGCTTCAATAGCACGGTGGAATTTATTATTGAGATTAGCGACGGTAAAATGTGCTCGACCATCCGATGTATCGGCAGACGGAGACATGGTAGCGGCATTGGCTGTCCACATCGAAGATGCAGAACTGACCGCAGATAACAATTTCGGCGCTTGTTTAGCAACACTGGCAAGCACTTGTTGATCGTTTCCGCTAAAACCAAGCTGTCTTAAAGTAGGAATATACGGACGCTCTTGCGGTGGTAACACGCCTTGCTTAAAGCCCATATCACTCAAAGCTTTCATTTTCAGCAAGCCTTGTTTGGCTGCCAACTTAGGGTTAGATACGGCATTTTGATTGTTGGTTGACGCCACATTACCAAATGACAAACCTGCATAATGGTGAGTTAGCCCCACTAAACCATCAAAATTGACTTCATACACTTTCATATCGACTCCCTTACCCAAACGTTAAACCGGGAGATAATTGCTCAGGTAACGCAATGTTGTCACTTTCAAGTGATGCCATTGGCCATGCACAATAATCCGCTGCGTAATAAGCACTAGGACGATGATTCCCCGATGCCCCCGTACCACCAAATGGCGCGGCACTTGAAGCGCCAGTTAACGGCTTGTTCCAGTTGACAATACCAGCCCGCGATTCAATTAATAATTGCTCATAATGATCTCGATTTGGCGAAATCAATCCCATCGATAAACCGTAACGAGTGTTATTGGCAATGTGCAGAGCTTGGTCGAAATCTTGATAGCGAATGATGGTCAGTAGCGGGCCGAAGTGTTCTTCATCGGCAATGCCCTCTACACCGGTAATTTCCATAATTCCCGGAGTCAACAGCGCCGCTTGGTCATCGACTTGAGTCATTTCTAGTAGTGAGGTGGCACCTTTCTCTAGTAGATCTTTTTGAGCCGCGAGTAATTGTTTCGCCGCGAGCAGAGAAATCACACTACCCATAAACGGCGCAGGTTCTGCATTCCACTCACCAACACCAATGTCTTTACTCACTTCAACTAAGCGCTTAATAAAGGCATCTCCTTGCGCACCTTCCTTCACCAATAAGCGACGTGCACAGGTACAACGTTGACCCGCGGAAATAAAGGCCGATTGAATCGTTAAATGCACCGCCGCATCCATATCTTCAATTTCTTCAACAATCAGCGCATTGTTGCCGCCCATTTCAAGGGCCAATACTTTCTCTGGCTGACCGGCCAATTGACGATGTAAGTGATAACCAGTATTCGCGCTACCAGTAAACAATAAACCGTCAGTACCGCTATGTGAGGCTAAGGCTTCACCAGTGGTTCTACCGCCTTGTACTAGGTTAATGACGCCATCAGGCAAGCCCGCTTTTACCCACAGTTTTAGGGTTTCTTCGGCGGTCCAAGGCGTCAGTTCACTTGGTTTAAACACAATGGTATTACCGGCTAATAAGGCTGGAACAATGTGTCCATTCGGCAAATGCCCCGGGAAGTTATAAGGACCAAATACAGCCAACACACCATGTGGACGATGGCGTAGTACCGCTTGTCCGTCTGGCATATCCGTCGATTTTTCACCAGTTCTTTCATGGTAGGCTTTCAGTGAAATGGCCACTTTGCCGACCATAGCGCCGACTTCGGTTAAGGTTTCCCAATGTGGCTTGCCGGTTTCTTGTGAGATCACTTCTGCCAGATGCTGTTTATTTTCAGCCAGTAATTGAGAAAAGGTTTCTAATAACTCAATACGTTTCTCAAGTGGTGTTCTCGCCCAACTAGGGAAAGCGGTTCGCGCGGCACTAATCGCCTGATCTACATCCTCGGCTGTTGCTTCTTGACCTTGCCAAATCACCGTATTATTCGCAGGATTGATTTTATCAAATGACTGACCTGTTGCGTTACACCACTGGCCGTTAATGAATAGATTTGGATGAGACATTACGAATTCTCCTTTGGAAATAAAGTAACAGCGCGGATCACATCACCCGCTTTTACGCCTAATGCTTCGGCGGCATGAGGGGGAATACAAATAGATTGGCCTTCAAATGACACTTGCCCCAGCACGGCTCGATAATTTAAGAAATCTTGATTGGCGAGTAAGTAAACGGGACTATCTTGCGATAGCGCCGGAGATTGAATAGAAACAGGCCACAGCTCACTGTCTCTGACCGCACGAATATCTTCAATTCTCGCCTCTAAGGTTGGGCCCGCATCGAAGATATCGACACACCCTTCATATTTCATCCCTTCACTATTTAATATAGCGGCTGCTGGTTCAGTTTGAGGGTGTACTTTGCCAACCACGTCTTGCGCTTCTTGAGTTAAGAACTCAACGTACATCGGGTGCTTCGGCATCAGTTCAGCAATAAAGGCTTTCTTGCCCATGCCAGATAGATGATCGGCTTCGGCAAAATCCATACTGAAAAAGTGTCGACCTAGGCTTTCCCAAAATGGTGAGCGTCCTTCCTCATCAGAATAGCCACGCATTTCAGCGATTAATTTGTCAGAAAATCGGTCTTGGAAACTCGCCATAAACAGAAAGCGAGCTTTAGATAATAGATAGCCATTTTGACTGTGACGGTAGTCAGGATCTAAGAAAAGTGTACACAGTTCGCTGTAACCGGTGTGATCATTACTTAGGAAAAGCGTTGGCATGCTACGATAAACACCCAACTTTTTGGAGGCATGTACTGTCGTGCCTACACGGTAGTTATACCAAGGTTCATCTAGGCCAATGGCCACTTCAATGCCACTCACCCCCACGACCTTGTTCAATTCGGTATCTTCTAAAACAAACAGGTAACCTTGCTCTTCAAGCTGAACATGTTGATGCCAGGTGTTAAGCATTCGTTCAATTCGTTGCTCAACTCGCTGTTCATTTTGTGGGAGTGACGTAAAACCGACTCCCGTTTTGCTGGCAAGCTCTACAATTGCGGCTCGGTCTTCCAATCTGACCGGTCGAATTATCATCATATCAATATCCTTTTACTGCCAAAATTCCATTTAAAAATACAATTATTTTATTGGTTGTAATTCCTACTTTTATTATCTCTGCGCTGGAACGCCTAATTAGTCACAAATGTCGCATAAAGAATCAAATTGCAAAATATACTATCTACAAAATCGTTATTTGCAGAATTTTAAACATATTTATAACATCTTTTATAAACAGAAGAACCAGCAAAACATGATCGAAAACACAGATCAAAACTTTATATTTTTAAGTATTAAAGAAAGAAGGAATGAATGCAGAAAGGAAAAGTAGATATTAATTTACAATAAATGAATAAGATTTCGTTTGATGGGATTTAAAGCCAAGCCTAGTAGAAAAACTTGCCTTATATTGAGAGTCACTCTGCGAAAAATAAAGCAAAGAAATCCCGATAAACAAGGCAAGTTACACGATGCTATGCACCAAAGCGTGTCGCTTCGAAACGATTTAAAAACTTATGCAGGAAAAAGCACACCATTAGAGTGATCACAATCGCTACACCGATACTACTCATTCGATATAAAGCGCTGAATATCAAATCACCATTGGGGCTTAAATACTGACCAAATAAGATCCCTAGTGTAGTCATTGCGCCAAAACCGGCACCAGATCCACTCGCCTCTTTGACATGAGCTTGGCTAAAAATCATCAGGCCAATCCAAAGAAGTGGCACCACGAAGATCAGCATATTTGACCAATCATATAAAATCACTTGCACTGCGATCCCAAAAGTCACACCAAGAATAGTGCCTATCGCCCGCTTACGCGCATAACCCAACATTCCATCCCAATTCATAGGGAATAACAGCAGTAAGCTGGTCGCTTGCGCTGACATTGAATCTTGTAAGTCGAGTACCTGGAAAACAATAAAAGACAAGGTTGCCATGATGGATCCTAGTAAGGCTTCATGACGCATGCGGTTAGTGTTTTTTTCGACCACAGGCCTTGCCGCTCGAGGTTCGACATCAGGCCACAAGTACATCATTAAATAAGCAATCATCAATGAGGTACAAGACGAAACAATATTATCTGAAATCAGCACTTCGATATTGGTGCTCGGAAAGCTAGCAAAGTGCAACATGATACTGAGGTTGATGACTCCGGTAGCACCAAATAAAAATAGGCTTCCCTTACTCATCGCCATAAAGCGGTAAAGAAACATCAAAAAGGCCATCAACGTCATCATAGCCGGATGATCGCCAAGCATGCCTGCGATCAATCCAACTTCAACGGCTGAAACACAAGCAGAAGCCAACACCTGACGCACCACATGCATATTGACCTGCGGAATCAAACCTAATAATAAAATCGGCGTAACGGTATAAAACACACCGTTTTGCCAACCGAATATTTTGCAGATCAAAAAGCCTAATGTTGCGCCCGTGGCGATACGTAAACACTGCCTAACATCATTGGCATTTAATGGATGGTGGCGAAGTAACAACATACTCACCCGCCCTTAGTAAACGTAGTGCAATAAACTAATGAATTTAATTTGCGCCTTAGCTAATAAAGCAAAGAAACCATTATTAGGAATCAATTGAACCGTAGAACGTGCCCCTGCTGCTGCGGGAAAGTCCAATGGATTTACCAGTTTCAAATGCAGACGTAAACGCTGCGCATCTCGCACCCAGCGGTCTGAAGACGTTGGAGAGGCTAATTGACCATTAGCATCAAACTGACCAGAACTTACCCCTGCATCAATGCTTTCTACTATGGCATCAAATAACTGCCCCGGACGACCATCAAAAGCCACCATCGCATGATCGCCTTGATGGGTGTAGGCAATGTTCTTTTCACGGAAATCGGCAATGACATCCACTTTCTGTGACACCAAAGCTAATGCAGGACTACCGGCACTTTTAAAACTGCCTTCCTGTAGGTGTAAGTTAGTGACTAGACCATCTTTCTCCGCTGTTACTTGGGTATAAGAAAGATTTAATTCCGCTTGCTTTAGGTGATTTTGAGCCTGCCGAATACTTAAATTATCTTCACCGCCAAGTCCACGACTGACTTTGATTTTTTGAAGCTCAGCTCTTGCTGCTAGCAAATCGGCGCGTGCCGAGCGTGCACTACTCACGGCTTGATCTCGTTCTTGCTGCGACACTCCGTAATTTTTCAATAAATTAACCATGCGGTTCGCTTCGCGGTTCCTCTGCTCACTGATGCTCTCTGCGGCATGAACATTCGCTTTCGCCGCCTCAAGTGCTGCATCTAATTCTTGGTTATTTTGTTTGGCTTGCTCTAGTGATAAGCGCGCTTCATCGACCGCTAACTGAAAAGGCGAAGCATCGATTTCAAATAGCACATCACCTTTGTTTACCGTCTGATTATTATGGACATGTACATTTTTTATGCGTCCACTGACTTGCGGGGCTACTTTGACAATCGACCTCGTCGCCATAGACTCCGTGGTCACTGGCATTTTTAAATCGGCAACTAAGAAATAAATGAATATGAAGGCAAAGCCAAACATGGCGATACGCACAAGGCGTGCAAATTGTTGATCTGGGGACATAACTCTCTCTAATTTATTAAATATTTTACTCTCGGGCTTTTAGCTGCTCTAACGCATTATGGCTAATATGCTCAACCACAAATTCAAATTCTTGCAATTGCTGCTCTGATAACCCTGATAATACTTTTTTACGGACATTGAAAATTCTGGTCTCCATCTGCTGCAAGATGGTTTCGCCTTCCTTAGTCAAACAGACTAAACGGGCTCGCTTATCATTTGGGCACGTCTTACGGACAATCAGTTGCTGTTGCTCTAGTTGGTTAAGCGTTCGCATCAATGAGGCCAGTTCTATTTCTAACCCTTCGGCTAAACATTTTTGACTAATGCAATCACCAAGTTGACGCAGCTTCCATAAAGCACTCCACCTAGGATGAGTCAGCCCTAGAGGACTTAGTTCAGCATCAGCAACCATTCGCCATAACCGAGTTAAACGACCTAATCGCTCTGCAAGAGGTAAGTTTTGAAGATGTTGTGTATCAGAAGAATTCATAGCGTCCATACCAAGTAAGGTAAAAGCAGTCAATTTAGTTAGCAGGCTAACCATTTAAGGATTGATATTATATATACTTAGCGGGCAAAGTAAATAGACACCAGAAATAAAGAACACAGATCATTAACAACCATTTAAATTATGATTATTAATTTATTGACATATCTCACATTTTGTTACACTTTGTATTGAGTTGTTTTTATATTGTGATCTTTATCTATACAGGGAGTTTCTATGAAGTTTTTCTCGCTGCTGTTCATCTTGATTGGCCTATGCCTTGCGATTGGTGGTGCATGGTTGGTGTCATTAGGTGGCAGTTTCTATTATTTATTCGCAGGACTTGCATTGCTTGCTTCTGGCCTGTGTGTTTGGCAACAAAAGCGCACGGCTTCTCACTATATTTACGCGATATTTCTACTGTTCACTACCTTATGGGCCCTATTAGAATCGGGGATTGATTGGTGGCCCTTAGCTACGCGCATGGGTTTACCATTATTACTGGCGATTCCATTATTAGTCACATTTAAGAAAGCAAACCGCCCTTCCACTCTTTCTCTTTTCGTTATTTGGGCTGTCAGTAGTGTGATTACCCTAGGCTCAATTTTTAATACCACACACGATATTGAAGGTAATTTATCCACTGAGATTGTAAGTTCAAACCCAGACATGGGCGGAATCAACGATGATGCGTGGACAAGCTATGGTCGAAGTAATTATGGCCAGCGTTACTCCCCCCTAGAGCAAATCACTCCCGAAAATGTTGCTCAACTTGAACCTGCATGGCAGATCCAAACCGGGGATGTAAAAGGACCAAATGACGTCGGTGAAACGACTTATCAAGCTACGCCTCTTAAAGTCGGCAATACCCTTTACCTCTGCACACCACATAACTGGCTTGTCGCATTAGATGCTGATACGGGTAAAAAACAATGGATTTTTGATGCCAAAGTGCCTGCTGAAAGTCAGCGTCAGCACCAAACGTGTCGTGGTGTATCTTACCTACCAGCGGAAGATCCATCGGCAAGTATGACGATAGCGACACAAGAACCAAATATGAGTACTCAGGATCTACCAAGTACTCAATGTGATGCCCAGTTATTCTTACCAACGTCAGATGCACGATTGATTGCCATCGATCCTAAAACTGGTGCTCGTTGTAATAACTTTGCGAAAGATGGCGTACTCGATCTCATGGCGAACATGCCATATAAACAAGATGGCTATTACTACTCGACCTCTCCTCCTATAGTGACTAACGGTGTGGTTGTGGTTGCAGGCGCAGTCAATGATAACTATGACATCAACTCACCATCTGGGGTGATCCGCGCATACGATGATAAAACCGGTAAGCTGATTTGGAATTGGGATTCCGCCAACCCGGATGACACAGCACCAATTGGTGAAGGTGAAACGTATTCAGTCAGCTCACCAAATAGTTGGTCGGTCGCCAGTTCCGATGAAAAGCTTGGCTTAATTTATTTCCCAATGGGGAACCGTACTCCGGATCAACTCGGTATGTATCGTAATGAGAGTGAAGAAAAATACTCAAGCTCTGTGGTTGCACTGGATGCCAAAACCGGACAAGCCAAATGGGTACAACAATTTGTTCACCATGACTTATGGGATATGGATACCCCTGCCCAACCAAGCTTAATCGACCTCAACACTAAAGATGGTGTACAACCTGGTTTGGTGGTTCCAACCAAGCAAGGTGATGTGTATGTATTAAACCGAGCCACTGGTGAACCGGTTCAACCAATCACAGAGAGACCTGCGCCACAAGGTGCAATGGAAGGTGATTTCACATCGAAGACTCAACCGGTTTCAGCGCTTAGTTTTAATCCACCCGCATTGACCGAATCAAACATGTGGGGCGCTACCTTAATTGACCAGATGATTTGTCGAATCCAATTCAAATCATTGCGTTATGAAGGTCGTTACACGCCACCATCAGAACAAGGTACCATTGTTTACCCGGGTAACTTTGGGGTATTCAATTGGGGCGGCATTGCGGTCGATCCTAAGCGTCAAGTAATGTTTGGTATGCCACTTAACCTCGCTTTCGTTTCTACCGTCGTCGATAAAAAAGCGTCTGGTTTCTCAGAAGAAGGCAGTAATACAGGTGAACATGGCGTCAACGCTAACCATGGCGCGCCGTATGCCGTAGAGCTAAAACCATTCTTATCTCCATTAGGTGTACCTTGTCAGCAACCACCTTGGGGCTATGTTGCCGGTGCAAATTTGGTAACAGGCAAAACGGCATGGCAGCACAAAAATGGAACCATCTATGATATGACCCCGCTACCACTTCCAATCAAAATGGGCGTACCGGGAATTGGCGGACCAATCATTACTGGTGGTGGCGTCGCGTTCTTAGGCGCATCGGTTGATAATTACCTTCGAGCTTACGATCTCACATCTGGTAAAGAACTGTGGAAAGGACGACTCCCTGCAGGCGGGCAAGCAACACCAATGACTTATCTAAATAGTAAAGGTGAGCAAATGGTTGTGATTGTTGCGGGTGGACACGGCTCAATCGGAACAAAACCGGGTGATTATGTGCTTGCCTATAAATTAGCAAATTAAGCTTGATTGCAACTCTTAGCAAACTAACTATTAAGCAACCTTCAGGTTGCTTAATTTTTATCCACACTTATCTCCATAATCATGAAACATGAATAAATTGATAGCTATTCTTCATTCGTTTCATATTTTTTGATTAATAGCCTAGAATTCACCAAAAAATCAGGTACCTTTGTAATATCGTCATGATTAAAGGATGTAATCAGCCGTGCAGGAACATTCATTTACACTGCTTCATAAGCCACTTGACCCCAAGCAAATTCCAAAAAAGATCTGGCGCCGATTTGCCTGGATGTGGCCCTGCGTACTTTTCATTTCGGCAATTGTCGGCTACTTCTTATATCAAAATTACACTCATAAGCTAGAAGTACGGATTCTACGTGGAGAGAGTAATTTCATTACAACTACCTCACAGCTGCTACAAAAAGAGATTCAGCAGCAGATGATGATCTTGCAAATGACATCAAAATCAAAAGCCCTTTCACGCTACTTTACGGCAACGACAGATGCAGAACGAGAGGCGTATCGACAACAAGTTGAAGCTTTATTTATCAACCTTGCGAATACGTTTCAAAGCCATGATCAGATCCGCCTAATAAGCCTAAATGGACAAGAGGTGGCAAAGGCTTTATATAATTCAAAATTTGAGCAAAGTATTGGTTCCAATGATTTACAAGACTTGTCGAATGCACATTACTTCAAAGCAATTCAAGCGATCCAACCAAATGAAGCCTACATCTCTAAAATGGAACTCAGCTTATACAAAGGCAAATTAGAAAAGCCTTATAAACCTATTTTAAGATTTGCTACCCCTGTACTAGATGATAATGGAAGTAAAGTTGGCATATTACTGATCAATTATCTCGCGCAAGACTTTCTCAACAGTTTTAGCAATAAATCTAAAAACGATATTACTAGCCATGCGATGCTCGCTGATAACCAAGGCTTTTGGTTAAACCATTACAACCCTCAATTAGAATGGGGACGCGATCTCAACCAATTAGAAAAAAACATAAAACAAAGTATCCCCAAGCATGGCAACAAATTCAAAACCAGAGTTCAGGTTCACTCCATACTGACGCGGGGTTATTTCGCTTTCAATCTATCGAACCATTTGATTTTGAAGATATCCATGTCTTCCCAGCAGTTAAGCGCTTAACAGTAACGCCAGAATCAATCAATAACTCCCACTGGAAACTCATACTATTTATCCCCAATGAATTAATACACAAATCATCGTTCTTTTATCAACCTTTAGGAATAGGATTAATCTTCAGTGGTTTGATTCTTATAGCGTTTATTTTATATTTATTAATTAACTTATATGAACAAAAACGTTATCAACGTGAGTACAACAAAAGAGCAAATTTAGAACTCACCGATCTCTATGAAAATGCCCCATGTGGGTATAATACGATTGATAAGCAAGGTTATATAAAGCGAGTTAACAACACCTTGGCTCAATGGCTTGGTTATAAAAAGTTAGAATTACTAAATCATCATTTTAGTGATTTTTTGACCGATAATAGCAAACTATTATTCAACAACTTAGTTGAGGATTTAGATACTAAAGAGCAAGTGGAAGGCATCACTTTAGAGTTAATCAGCAAAGATGGCCGTAGCTTTCACGTTTCTTTATCCGCGAGTGGTATTAAAGATCGCAATCGCTTAGTCGTCGCGAGAACGACGGTATTCAATATTTCTGACCGCGTGAAACTGGAAAAACGATTGGAGAAAATTGCCAACACAGATTCTCTTACCGGGATCCATAATCGCCGTTACTTTTTCGAACAAGCGGAAAAATTTTTTCCACCTCATACACCAGAATCTCACATGCTCTCTGCATTAATGTTTGATGTTGATTACTTTAAGAAGATTAATGACACGTATGGCCATAAAACAGGTGATCTTGTGCTGCAAAGTTTCACTCAAGCTATACAAGAACATACTGAGGAAGGTGACATTTTTGCAAGAATGGGAGGAGAAGAATTTGCCATTTTATGCCACTTAGATTCACCGCAAGCAACCATTGATAAAGCTGAGAAGCTACGTCAAGTTATTGAAGATCTCACTATCAAAATCAACGATAAAACGAGTCTTTCCATCACCGTTTCGATTGGCTGTTGCCATCAACGAGCCGATACAAGTGACATTGACCAACTTATGCATCAAGCCGATACCGCCCTGTATCAAGCGAAGATTGCGGGTAGAAATAGAGTTGCTTTACATTGATGAACTAAAAACCATTGTACCCACTCAGATATAAACAACCTGAATGGGTACAATGGTATGAAAGTATATTCGTTACCTACTTAAATTTTATTGAAAAAATAACGATCTGCATAAACAAACTTCACGCTATCTAACTGAGAAAGCGTCAGAGTTTCATGCTGTTTACGTTCCGCTTCCGTTAACTTTTCAAATGCTCGGTCATAGCTCTCTTTTGCTTTATCATATGCTGAACCCATACGATCTTGCCCTGCAAAGGTTAAATATAAGCTGAGATATTCTAAGCCTAACCTTTCATCAGTAAACTCATCATAACCTTCAGCAGAATGTCCTAATAATATATTTCCCATTGATGCCAAAGACAATAAATCACCTTGCTGCAATAACTGAACTCGCCATTGATAAGCGGTTTTATAATCATCATCTAGCTCATAATTTTGGATCAACTGTCTATAGGCAGGGATGTAGCCTTTATTCGCCGCTTTGATTAACCACTCATTCATCTCTTCAAAACGATTCGATTGAAAAAAATAAAAGCCTTCACCTTTTTGCAAGTTCAGCGCTTGTTCATACATAGCTAATGGTTGCTCAGCCTTTAAAGCTTGTTCAAAATACTTTTCGGCTTTTTCTTCATCACCACCATGCTCTTGGTTATAAAATTGATAAAGATAAAAATCAGCATCACTAGCTTCATTTTTTGCTAGCTCTAATAGCGATTCTAAATAACGTTGCTTCCATTTAGCTTGTTCACCACGACTCAATAACTCTTGATGGCTGTAAAGCGCAAACATTGCAGGTCTATAACCGCTTTTGGCCGCTCCTAGTAAATTTTGAACCGCCATAGGCTGATAACGTGATGATGGGTGGTAGGTTAATAAACTAATTGCATACAAATACTGGGCATTCACATTCCCCTCTTCTGCTGCATATAGAAGGTACTCTCTTGCTTCTTTATCTTTAAACTGAGCTCTCAGTAACTCACCTTTTTCAAAAGCCTCCTTTGGTGTCAGTTGATCAATATCGAATGGCTGCTGAGCGACCGCGCCGAAAGAACACAAGATTAAAAGTAGAATGCTGACACCTAATCTAACCGATATTAACACTTGAACCTCCAATAATAACGCCACCACAATCGACGGCATCCCCAATTCTCGCAGCAGGTTTGCCATCAATCATAACGGTCGAAGAACCGCCTTTTATCATCCTAGGATGGGTTGGATTTTTAGGTTTGTCGTGTGGTGCAAGTGGGTCACCTTGTCTCGCCACCGCTTTACCATCAATTTTGACGGTTGGTGATCCTGCAATAATTGGGGTCGCAGGAAAACCATCATGATCAGAGCCTAAATCTCCGATTAACGCTGCATTTGGCATATTATTTCCTTTTAATTTGATAGCTGATTTATCGAGAATCTCAGTAAAGAATTGCTTCAATGACTAAGAGTCTTCCGGATTAAGTTTTAGTTTTTTAATAATGGTTTAATCCAAATCAACTTTTAACCTGTAAAGTCAATTAATTAGAATTACTCTCCTACTATTTCGCCCAATTTTACACCTTTAAGCTGATAGCAAGAGTTATTATAAATCGTTAAATCATAAGCACTTTTTCCCCATACACAGAACACGTCACTATCTAACTCGAACTTAATATGGAAAGGATGGCTTTCAGATGCACCAATATAGTTATCAGGAAAATCAATAAATAGACTGCCTTCAGAACTATAAATAGATGAACATATAGCCCCGCCACCACAAGGATAACTAAAAATATAATCCTCATGATTAAAGTTCGGGCCTAATTTTTTAACCTCTAAGAAGTTTCTTTTAAATTCCACAGAGTAGCTATTATCATCAAGTTGCGGCGTAGCTCCAGCGCTAGCAAGACATAAGGTACTTATAGAAAAACCAAATAATGCTAATAACAGTTTCATTTTAAACTCTCTAATCTAGATTTTATTAATACCGACTTCATTTGGTCTGGAGATAAATGAGCTTTATTCAAACCATCTCCTGAATAATATGACTCCCCTCCTACAGCAATTCTATTTCTACTGATAACTTTACCTTTTTCTACTCCAGCAGATGCAAACTCTTTAGCCCAAGCGTACATGGCATCATCGACACTACCATTATCTTCTAAAAATCGAGCTATTTGAGGTCTTTTTATGCGAATTAAATAACGATTAAAAATATCATCTTGAATTTCTTTTTTGAAAAGAACATCGGTACTGATCTGTAAGTTATCCACTGCTTCTTTTAAAGTAGATGGGATCAATTGAAAGCGTCCAACAGCAAACATTTCTCTTGTAGATTGCTTAGATTGAACTTCTTTTATCGTTAAGTCCGTAATATTGGTATTAAAAAATGAACGTAATCCACCTTTGGTTCGATTATATGCCGAGTAATCGTTTTTAGATTCAACACTTCCTAATAATAGGCCGAAGTCACTATCAGCCCAGTTATAACTTTCCTTATTACTAATCCTCCACCCAGCAACAATAGCTTCATCTAGCCCCAAAATTGTTCCTTTACCTACTATGCCGTCAACTTGGCCCACTTGATAAGAACTATGTGTTTCGTGAGTTGCTTGATAGTTTTGTTGAAAAGCTTTCACTTGGCGTTCTGTTGTACTACCAAAATCTCCATCGGCTCCGTATTTCCCTAAATCAAAGCCCAGTTGTATTAACGCTTGTTGAATCAATTTAATTTCTGCGTCTTTATCGCCTTTTCGATAAGCGGTAGAAGAACCTGAAGCTAATTGATTTAACGTCGCTGAAGGTTTCAACAAGTCTGATTGTAAAATAGTTTCTACCTGTTCTTGGTTGTCAGTTTTCGCACTATCCGTCTTATTACTCAACACAGCAGAAGTACTAGAATTTGTCGCCAACGGACACGGCTTCACCGTACTCACACCTGCGGTTTCAGCGGCTATAAAAGATCTTGCTGCAATTGGTCGTGGTGGCTGCGGGGGAGCAACCGGTTCAATACCTTTAGGAAGCATTGCTGATTGAGCGCTGTATTTCGAAGCCGAACCTGCACTACCTCCCGAGTTGATATTCACACTCGCGCCAACTAAATGAACCCCTGCTGCATCAACTTTTACAAAGCTGCCACCGACTTTTAAAGTCACCTCTGATCCAGCCTCAACAACTAGCTTACCACCACTGGTTAAGCTCACTTCTTTTCCCGCTTCCATAACATGAATTGAGCCGACTTTTTGTTGTATTGAACCTACAATCTCTTGAGACAAATCACCTTTCACATAAGTTGCACTTTCACCCTCTACCGTCAAATTGTGATTGTTTTTGATTTGGGTGAATTGGTCATTTTCTACTGTTAGATGTTGGTCATTGTTTACGTCAGTGATGTGGTCATTGAGGGTTTCGGATTTAAAGTCTTTTTGCGCGTGAACATAGATTTGCTCTGATCCGGATTGATCTTCAAAACTGATTTCGTTAAACCCTTCACCTTGATGGCTTTCACTGCGCCATACAGTTTTGGTTTTGTTGTCAGGAAGTGTATAAGGCGGTAGGTTTTGGGCGTTAAAGGCACGACCTGTGACAATCGGTTGGTCTGGGTCGCCGTTTAAGAATGAGACAATGACTTCATGGCCGATTCTTGGAATGGCGATTTGTCCGTATTTACTACCCGCCCACCCTTGTGAGACTTGTACCCAGCATGAGCTGTGTTCATCACCGTTTGAATATCTATCCCATGGGAAATGCAGTTTCACGCGACCATATTCATCACAAAAGATTTCTTCACCCTCAGGGCCGACAACATAAGCTGTCATAGGGCCATCGACTTGTGGGAAAGTCATCTGTGGCATGCGCCAGGTTTTATCTGCGGGAATCGCTTCAAACTGATTGGCGTAAGTAGTCGGTTTACCGCCTGCGGACTCTTCAAGCGCTTGCGGTTGCTCGCCCTGATGAGTGCTCGCAATGACTAACCATTTTTTATTAAAGCCGTCATCAGTGTGTTCGCTTAATTCAAACTTAGCGCCAGTTTGCAGTTGTGGCTCATTACTTTTGCCTTTGGCGGTGTGAGCATAGCGACGCAAACTATCTAGGCGCAGTTGGTTGAACTCTTTGCCAATCGCATCATCTTTAAAACGCCCCGGCGCATCAAAGTGCTCATAGGTATCACGCTGGTAGTCTATATCACTGGCAACCGCTTGTTGGCTAAAGCTGTATTGTGGTTTTTTAAAGCTACTATCACCGCTGTGCGCTTCACTAACTTCAAACTGAGTGGTCTTGCTGAATTCTTTTATATATGGCGTTGAGCTGATACCGCTTGCCATGACGTTATAAGGCACCGGTGAGTCTAGTGAGGTAATGACTTGAGTATCATCGGTAAACAATACGTTGTGCTTACCCTTCGATTGTTCAATGTGATAAACCATGCCTTCTTCGGCGGCAAGACGGTTAATGAACTCAAGGTCAGTTTCTCGATATTGCATGCAGAACTCTCGTTGCTTTGGCGTGCGCGTTAATGCAAAAGCAAAGTCTTGAATGTCCATCTCTTTAAATAAGGTGGCGATAATGTCGGGCGCAGCAATCGATTGAAAAATGCGGCTGTTATGGCGCAAGGATAAACGCTCAATTTCAGGCACTAGGGTTAAAGAGTAAAAGGTATGGTGGTGACCGGTTTCACCTTGAGTAAAGTTACGCACAATGCCGTTGATACGCTGTACCACTTCACCATCGCGATGCATGACAAGCTCAGCGTTTTTATCCACCATGTCTAAGGCGGTTAAATCGGGACGGCGACTAGCAAGCTCAATCTGATAATGAAAGCCATGGCACCAAGTGCCATCAGCTTGCTGAATCGAAGAAAAGTTATCTTGCCCTTGATAGCTTCTCACTACTAACGATTCGTCACTGACGCCATCGACGCGAATACTAAATTGTAGCGTTGCCATGCCCTATCCTTTTAATGTTTAACGCTTTACCGGTTTGCTTTGTTCGCGAGAGAACAATCGAGTCACACCCAAAGCAAACAAGACGAAAAATAAACAGAAAAAGCTTGGCAGTTTTCTGCCAAGCTCGAGTACCTAATCTATAGCCAAAGTAATTGGAGTTGCAGTGAGGCGACAAGTGAATGAGGCCCCATGAGCATAGCTCGTCTATGACTTTCTTTATAAAAAGATAGGGGGGGTGAATGAACGCCGTCAACAAAGCTGCAACTTCAAGTACGAAGGATATATTAGGCTTCGATAGGCTTACGCCAATCATCACCACCTGAAGTACCCGCATTATTGTGGTCCCAAGTGATTTTGCGATAAGACATCGATACCGTGATGTTTTGTGTAAAGTCTTTCATTGCAGGATCTTGGCAATGTGGCATTTCACAGTTGATATCAATGATGGTTGCGCCTTCAAGTTTGCTGGTAAAGAAGTTCTCTTGTTTACCTTCGATAGACGTGCGGTACCATTTCAGTTCAACTTCATCCAACTTTTCGCCAGACGTTAATGCGTTGTACATCAGCGGAACGGCTTTGTTTAAAGCAACCGTGAATTTGAATGGTTTGTGAACACGTTGGCCTGAAGGTTGGCCAGATTGTGGATCGGTTGGAATAGTGACAGTGTGGTCAACATGTTGAACCAGCATCTCATCTTCATGACCTTCTACGTAAGAATCACCGATAGAATCAGCAGTACATGCGCCAGCAGTGATGTTGCCTTGAGTCGCGCCTTTGATTGATAAATAACATGGAGTTGGCATTACTAATATCCTTTTTCGTTGTTGTAAATGAATGAGGTCAAATATTTCCCTCGAATAACACCAACGGTATTAGCAATTAACATGCCAAATTAAAAGATAAGTAAAAACATGCAGTTAAAAACATACTCAGATAAATATCCGGCAAAAAACTGCCAACGACTCGGCAACTTCTTGCCTAGTTTACGGTTTCTTATTCACCTTTTTATTACCATTTTCCCACTCAAATATTGTTATTATTTCACCGTGTATCTAATTGCTAAATACATGGACTATTTTGCTACAAATTTTCTACGTGACTTGCCTCACTTCATAACATATTCATAAACCCTATGATTCTCCATGCTGTACCTACATAGAAAAATAATCATGCATAGGGAATTAACATGAAACTAAAAAAACTACTCTCCACCTGCTTATTTGCGAGCGCCGCTCTACTCAGTGTCAATGCGAATGCCTTCTGGGGAAGCGACGACGATGACACATTGAAACTTGGCTATCTAGTAAAGCAACCGGAAGAACCATGGTTCCAAACTGAATGGGCTTTTGCCGATAAAGCAGCCAAAGAATACAACTTTGAACTGATTAAAATGGCGGTTCCAGATGGCGAAAAAACACTGAACGCCATTGATACACTGGCGGCAAGTGGCGCAAAAGGTTTCGTAATTTGCACGCCCGATCCAAAACTTGGCTCTGCGATCATGGCCAAAGCCAAAAGCTATGGTCTTAAAGTCGTTACGGTTGATGACCAATTCCTAACAGCCAAAGGCCAACCAATGACTGATGTGCCGCTAGTGATGATGGCAGCGTCTCAAATTGGTCAACGTCAAGGTAACGAACTTTATAAAGAAATGGAAAAACGTGGCTGGAATGTAGATAGCACAGCAGTTATGGCTATCACAGCGGATGAACTAGATACTGCTCGCCGCCGTGTACATGGCGCAATGGATGCATTGAAAGCAGAAGGTTTCCCTGAAGCTCAAATCTACACCGTTCCAACCAAAACAAACGACATCCCTGGGGCACTTGATGCTGCGAACTCTCTTCTTGTTCAATACCCAGATGTTAAAAACTGGTTGATTGTCGGCATGAATGACAACACGGTACTCGGTGGCGTACGTGCAACAGAAGGCCAAGGCTTTACTGCTGATAACGTGATCGGTATTGGTATCAATGGTGTTGATGCGGTTAACGAACTTGCAAAAAGCACAGCAACCGGTTTCTACGGTTCACTACTACCTAGCCCTGATGTACACGGTTTCAAATCAACTGAAATGTTGTACGAATGGGTAACCAAAGACGTAGAACCACAAAAATTTGTTGAGGTTACTGACGCTGTCCTAATCACTCGCGATAACTTCAAAGAAGAACTGAAGAAAAAAGGTCTGTAATCGAGTGAGTTAATTACTGCGGTTCACTATGTAAAAACGTAGCAACCGTAACCAAAAGTAATTATCTAAAACGCAATGCACAAAACAACAAATGTGCTCAAGGCTTAGTCCTGTCCCAATAGGGCTAAGCCTTGCTAAGCGAGGTCATTATGTCGTCTCAACAAAATAATTTATCTCAACAAAGCCAGCCATCCCAACCGTATTTCGTCGAATTTGACAACATCTGCCAATACTTTCCGGGCGTTAAAGCACTGGATGGAATGAGCTTTGGTGTTAAAGAAGGTAGCGTACATGCGCTGATGGGCGAAAATGGCGCAGGCAAATCCACGCTATTAAAAGTTCTCAGTGGTATTAACCAACCAACCAAAGGTGAGCTAATCATCAATGGTGAAAAAGTAAAATTCGCTCACGAAACCGACTCATTAAATCACGGTATCGCCATTATTTATCAAGAACTTAACTTAATTCCAGAGTTAAGTGTGGCGGAAAACATTTTCCTAGGTCAACTGCCAACTAAGGGTGGCCGAGTTGATTATGCAAAACTCAATCAAATGGCAAAAGTGCAACTGGAACGCTTAGGGGAAAACATCGACCCTGCCGATGCAGTGAAGAACCTCTCTATCGGTCAATGGCAGATGGTTGAAATCGCCAAAGCACTAAGCCGTGATGCCAAGATCATCGCCTTTGATGAACCAACCAGTAGCCTTTCTCAACGTGAAATTGGCAACTTATTCAAAGTAATAGAAGAATTACGCGACCAAGGAAAGGTCATCTTTTATGTTTCACACCGCATGGAAGAAATATTCCGAATCTCAGATGCGTTAACCATTTTTAAAGATGGAACCCATGTCGAGACGTTTTACGATCTCAGCAAACTCACCAATGATCGCCTAGTCAGCTTGATGGTAGGCCGAGAATTGAAAGATATTTACAACTATCGTGAGCGTGAAATGGGTATCGAAGGACTCGCGGTCAAAGAAATGCTCGGCCCGGGCGTTTCTGAACCGATTTCATTTTCGATTCGTCGCGGCGAAATCTTAGGTTTATTTGGCCTTGTCGGTTCAGGTCGAACAGAACTCACTCGTTTAATGTTTGGCGCAGAGCCTAGACAGCAAGGTGATATCGCAGTTGATACCTACCCTGTCAAAGTAAACTCCCCTATTGATGCGATTAAAGCCGGCATTACTTACTGCCCTGAAGACCGCAAACTCAGCGGAATTCTGCCGATTTTATCGGTTCAAGAAAACATGAATGTAACGGCTCGACGTAACAACCTACACTTTGGCAGCTTAATCGACGAAAAGTGGGAACATAAAAACGCCGATGAAAAAGTCAAAAACTTAAAAGTGAAAACGCCCAATTTAGAGCAAAAAATTGGCAACTTATCGGGAGGAAACCAGCAAAAAATCATCCTAGGTCGCTGGCTTTCAACTCATATGAAAGTGCTGATTTTGGATGAACCGACTCGCGGAATCGACGTGGGTGCAAAATCTGAGATCTACGATCTTATCTTCACGTTAGCCGAATCTGGCGTCACGATCTTGATGATTTCAAGTGACTTACCAGAAGTACTTGGCGTAGCCGACCGATTAATAGTAATGAAAGATGGCAAGGTCAATGGCGAACTTAATCGTTCCGACTTCAATGAAGAAGCAGCCTTAAACCTTGCAATGCTCGAACAAAATACGCCTCAAGGCAAAAATGACGAGCCTACAGAATCACGATTAGTTCATGAGGGATAGACCATGACAACGATGAACCCAACAACCACCACTGACGATACAAAGAAAAAATCACGCTTCAAAATCAATCACTTCTGGGATCGATTTGGCATGCTGACCGTATTCGCCGGTCTATTTCTTCTTTGCGCACTCTTAGTGCCAAACTTTGCTTCAATGATCAACATGCGTGGTCTAGGGCTTGCCATTTCCATGAGCGGGATGATCGCGTGTGCGATGTTATTCTGTCTTGCCTGTGGTGATTTAGACCTTTCGGTCGCTTCAATTGTTGCTTGCTCTGGGGTAGTGACCGCGGTCGCCATTAATGCCACAGAAAGCGTGACACTCGGTATCGGCGCTGGCCTACTTTCAGGCGTAGCATTTGGTTTATTCAATGGTTTTATCATTGCTAAGCTAAAAGTAAATGCATTGATCACCACCCTCGCCACCATGCAGATAGCCCGTGGTCTTGGCTACATAATCTCCGATGGTAAAGCAGTCGGCATCACAGAAGAAGGCTTCTTTAGCCTAGGTAACGCGTCATTTTTAGGCCTGCCAGTACCAGTATGGCTAACCATTGCTACCTTCGCGGTATTCAGCTTCTTGTTGAACAAAACAGTCTATGGCCGTAACACATTGGCGATTGGTGGTAACGAAGAAGCGGCCCGTCTAGCCGGTGTTAACGTGACAAGAACCAAACTGATCATCTTCACCGTATCTGGCTTAATCAGTGCCCTTGCTGGTGTGATCCTTGCGGCGCGTATGACTAGTGGTCAACCGATGACATCAGTTGGCTTTGAGTTAACCGTAATCTCTGCCTGTGTTCTTGGTGGTGTATCACTGAAAGGTGGTATTGGTAAAATTTCTTATGTTATTGCCGGGGTATTAATCCTAGGTACAGTAGAAAATGCCATGAACCTACTCAACATCTCACCATTTGCTCAATACGTAGTACGCGGCAGCATCTTACTTGCCGCGGTTATCTTTGACCGTTATAAGCAAGCTAAATAGGCTTGCAATCCAAAGGTTATTTAGAAAAATAAGCCACAACAAAAAACCGCCAACATTTGATATTGGCGGTTTTTTTATAGCTTAAGTTCCAGCAATAATCATCGAATTAAAACTTCAATTTTTTATCTTCAATTTTAACACCTTGAGTCGGCATTCCTGTGTCGTAATCTCTCACAACTGGCGAATAACCATCATCGGGTCTTGGGCGGAAAGATCCCATCCAACGAGGCTGAGCACCTTTACGCCACGTGCGCATCGACCATTGATAAGTACGGAAAGGGTCTCGGATGAGATCCATATAATCCATTAGATCATCATGCATTTGATCGCGAATATCGACTAACTCTGGCGAATCAATTAAGTTATGCATTTCATTCATATCATTCACTCGGTCATAAAGCTCATCACTAGTAAACAAGTTAATCACCAATTTATACTGAGAGCTAATCCAACAACGGACAGGAATGAAACCACCAAAACTATCATGTTCAACTTCGTAGCGGTTAAATTCAACCATTACGCTACGTTGGCCGTTATCTGGTACATCCACGCTTAATAAATCACCACCGGGTAACATGTCAGGTTGTTCAATATCGGCCAGTTTCATCAACGTGGGCAAAATATCAATATGGCTCACAGGCGTATCAATTTGCGCAGTGAGTTCACTTGTTCGCTCTTTTGGAGGACGAATGATCAATGGAATATTAGTAATGTCATCATACATAGCCGCGCCTTTACTAATCAGTTTATGCGCACCCATCATTTCACCATGATCGGAAGTATAAACAATCCATGTATTTTCAATTTCACTTTGGTCCAGGTGCCGAATAACTCGACCAATTTCATCATCTACGAAATCATTACAAGCAAAATAAAGAGGATGGTAATAATGACCATCTTCTGTTATTGGAGCAGGCATTGCAGCAGACCAAAGCCTATGATGCTCTGGCTTATTCGTCAGATCGTCAAAAGCTTTCTCACCAAGATCATAGTAATAATTTTGATACTTTTTTAAATACTCAGGAGGACAAGTAAATGGATGATGAGGCTCATCATAAGACAGTACCATTAAAAATGGTTCCTTCTCATCCGGCTTTTTAGTACCCAGATAATCAATCGCACGATTACTAATTCGATGCGCCCAAGTAAAGGTCTCATCAATTTTATTATCTTCTAGATCCTCAATTGTATTAAGACCATTACGCCATAATGCAATTTGTCGGTCATCTAATTCAGCTAAATAATTAGCACCGTCATACCAATAGTCTTCATGCCATTCAGGTGGACAAAGCCCTGTTCCATAATAATCATGACCATCTAAATGCCATTTTCCTATATAGCATGTGTCATAACCTGCATCTTTAAAGTAACGCCCCATAGTGGATATATTTTTTCCAGGAGCAATATTATTAGTCCAAGGACCGGATTGATTAGAATAAATCCCAGTAAATAAACCCGCACGAGCGGGGGTGCAAACTGGTGAGCATGTATAAGCAGAGTTAAAGCGAACGCCATGTTCGGCTAACTTATCGATATTATTCGTATTTAATTCTTTGCCACTATAACAACCGACCATATTAGTAGCTTGAGTATCTGTCATTATTAAAATGATATTTGGTCTTTTCATTACAACACCTAAATTAATGATAAGAAAAAGGCCCATTTATATTTCAATAAATAGGCTTTTTGTTTCTAGCTTTCTTGTGATTTCAACTCAACGGAAGGGGTTGGTTCATCTGTCACTTTTTTATACATCGCATAAATTAAGTACATAACAGCAAGACCTGAAGCAGTTGCAGCTAAAACTTTAAGGACAGATCCTGTCGGTCCAGTTAAACCCAAAGGTGAAAAGACGGTGTAAAGCAATACAAATGCAACCACCAGTAACCAACCAGCCAACTTGCCATGTTTCCAAGTTGTAATATCTACTTCTTGTGCATTTACCTGTACATAAGGTTTTTCTAACGGCTTGATATAACGAACAATGGTCATAATAAGTAGCATTAACAATAAATTAATTCCAACTAAATTTAACCAGTGCAGCTTAATGAAACCAAGATCATCGCCTAATACAAAATGGGTAACATAAAAGAACACCATTCCAAATCCTAGGCCAATGTAGCCGGCCAAAGCAGGCGCTCGTTTTGATAAAATCCCCATCAATAACACAGCAAAAATTGGGACATTAATAACCGCCATAATAGTCCTCATCAGTGTGTACAAGCTATCAGAGGTGGCAATAAAAGGAGCAATAATGATACAAATAATAATGGTAGCAATACCAAAAATACGCCCTACTTTAACGGTCTGCATATCACTGGCATTTTTATTAATCAGTTGCTTATATATGTCGAGACTAATAATTGTAGATAAACTATTAACGCCACTATTAAATGAACTCAATACTGCGCCAAATAAGGCTGCACCGAAAAAACCAGTCAGCCAGGTCGGTAGTACTTCTCTCACTAAAATAGGGTAAGACATATCACGGTTTAATACGTCACTGGGAACACCATCAACCATTTTAAATGGAATATCGATCATTCCACGCTGGAACATATGCCAAGCGATAATACCGGGTAAAACCAACATTAAAATACCAATGATTTTTAAAGCAGCGGCGGCTAATACGCCCTTTTGCCCTTCTGCTAGATTTTTAGCAGCAAATGCTCTCTGCACAATGGCTTGATTTGTACACCAGAAAAATAAATTAATAATAATGACGCCTGAAATCATACCGTGCCACGGAATATTAGCATCAGCAGTTAAGCCTGCCGCTTGCATACGCTCAGGAGCCTCTGTAAGTAATACAGAAAAACCATCCGTCATACTACCTGAACCTAATTGATACAAACCGATAGCTGGAACCAACATTCCAGCTATCAGTAGCCCAATACCATTAATAGTATCGGATACAGCAACAGCTTTTAAACCACCGAATACTGCATATATACCACCAATGACACCGATAGCAATAACCATAATCCAAGTTGTCGTTGAATCTGTCGTTCCAAACAACTCACTGATATTAAATAATTTACCTAATGTGATCGCCCCTGCGTATAAAACAAAAGGCAAGAACCCGATCACAATGGCGTAAATAAAAATTACCGATGAAACAATGCGCATTCGCTTACCATATCTCAACTCTAAAAATTGAGGTACCGTCGCAATACCTGATTTTAAATATCGTGGTAAAAACACAAAAGCTAAAACGATAAGGGTCAATGCAGATGTTGTCTCCCACGCCATCACATTTGCACCATTGGCAAATGCATTCGCATTTAAGCCCGTAAGTTGTTCTGCTGAAATATTAGTAAGAAATAATGATCCGGCAATCACAATCCACGACAAACTACGTCCTGCTAAAAAATAGCCACTTTCACTATTCAGGTTATCCTTTTTGGTTTTAATGTATGCGATCACGGCTACTAGAGCGGTAAAAAATACAAAAGAAGCTAATGTAAACATTCGACCTCCGTTTCCTTTATTTATTGGTATAATTATTTGGCAAATATTTATTTTCGCCACTTAAGAGCAGTATTGTAGGAACATCAGAATATGTAATTTATAATCTACCTATCACTCTTACTTAATATTTATTCATAAAGGAATAAAAATGAATGGAACAAATGACAATTCACATGTAAAAAACGAAACCAAATTCAATATCCCCATAGTTATTGACAAAAGTGAGACATCAAGCGGTATTACTTTATTAGCTCTATGGAGCACAATGTCGGATAAAAGCTATAGAGTAGTTTGGCCAAAAGACCGCCTTCGACCTCTAATTGAGGAAAGTATTATTGCTCTATATACCAAACAAGGCCATGGTGAGGTCGTTCTAAACTCAGATAAAGTGATTCAATTAGAAGCAAGTACTGTCATGTTTTTACATCCTAAAGATATCAAAAGCTATCAATGCAAAGGTTTTATCTGGGAGGTATTTTTAATGGAATTTATTCCAAATGGCGCTATAAATCTTCCTTATCAACACTTAATAACACTATCCAACAATGAATTTTTTTATCAGGAAATGAATCAAATAATTGAATATTTCCAATCTAATCAGCCTGTTGAACGTCACTTTGCAACTGCAGCCTTAACCAAAACAATATACCATTGGCTAACCTTAGCAAAAGTAAGAGATCAAGATGAAAAACTCAATTTAGTACAAGAAGTTATCACTAAAATTCATTTAAATATCACTCAGAAATGGCAAGTAAAAGACATGGCAGAATCAGCTGGGTGCAGTGAGCAATATTTAAGGAAGCTTTTCCTTAAGTACACAAATCAAACGCCAAAGGAGTATTATTTAAATAGCCGTTTAAATACTTCAAGAGTGCTACTTAAGCATAAAGGCTATACCATCAATCAAACCGCCTCAGCACTTAATTTTTATGATGCTTTTCACTTTAGCAAAGCATTTAAAGAAAAGTTCGGATATCCACCATCAAAAATAATGAAAAAGTGAAACTCATAGAGCTCAGAAGATGACCGATTAATTGATCATAAAATACATATATCATTGATATAATAAGTATATATTTATAATACTAGATAGAGATAGCATTAGTGCAGCAATACACAATAAAGCAGATAAATAACGTTTCATCCATATCGATGAGTTATTAGTTAAATCAACATCCATTGATAGCTTAGGCGAACGAAAAACCGCAGAAAAATAGAAAGATATTGTTAAAATCACTAATATCATACCAGTATAAAGGACGATTTGATTTTGATTAGTATAACCCACTCTAATCACTAGTAAGCAATCAAGTAAGAGAACAAAAATCGTTCGATACCAAGATAAAGACGTCCGCTCAGCTTGTAAGCCTCCATCTAACTCTCTTTTTGCTGACATATTCATTTGACTAGATGGCATCAGAGGAACAAAATCAAATAAGCAACAAACACAACAACGATTATCATCACAACACTAATAACCGCCAATGTTCGAGTGTAGGCAAGTTCGGCATTAAGTCGCATTGCTTTTTCGTTATGAGACCAACGTTTATAAGCATAAAAAGCCAATAACGCGGAGAAGAGACTTAATAACAAAGCTAAGCTTTCACGATATATTTCTGGGGCAATATTAATAGCAAGTTGGTCAATCCCTATAGCGGCGGCAAGAAAAGCCAAAGCAGTTCTAATCCATGCTAAGAACGTCCGCTCGTTCGCTAAAGTAAAACGATAGTCCGGTGCTTGACCCGTTTTTCTCCACATAGTTTTCCCTCTCAGTATAATCATTCAATATAATGCTAAATTAAACATTCAAATTATTCCCATGATATTTGCCGGTGATTGGTGCTTATCAATAAAACTTTTCATTAACTTCATATAAGGCTCCGTGTGTTGAAAAAAATGCTTATAGCCTGAACACAAGTAATTATGGTGAGGGGAACCTAGAGGCGAGACTGAAAATCTATGCTTAGGGCAGCCTCCATGGCAAGCAAATTTATAGTCACATTGCTGGCAATCTACAGATAAAGCTTCGGATTTATCTTGGCCAAACCTTTTTGCGGCAGCAGAATTATTCATGTCTTTAATACTCATGTTATGAATATTTCCCAATTTATATTCAGGATACACAAAGTGGTCACACTGATACATGTCACCATTAGACTCCAAAGCAAAAGCATGACCACAAGTTGGAGCGGTAACACAGGAACCCGATGGGTACCCGCACCAAGTCGCCAACGTTGAATCAAACATATTGACGAAAATACGCCCGATGTCTTCCTTCACCCAAATATCAAAAATACGATTGAGAAATTCACCGTAGCGGCGACTAGGAACTGACCATGGTGTAATCACCGCTTGCGTCTCACCAGGATGAACTAATGTCAAAGTTTTAGATGCCATTTCTGTTACAGAGTTATTCCTCTCAACAAGAGGGATAAATTGTAGAAAGGTTGACCCTATTTGCTTCAGAAATTGATATACCCGCTCTGGATGTTGTGAATTAAGGTCATGAACAACGGTTAGTGTATTAAATTCAATTTTATGCTTTTTAAGGTAACCGATTCCCTTCATAACCTTTGTATGAGTAGCCTTATTTGAGCGAGTAACCCGATATACATCATGCAAGTCTTCTGGTCCGTCAATAGATATACCGACTAATACATTGTACTTTTTAAATAGCTCACACCATTGATCGTTAAGCAAAATACCATTGGTTTGAAAAGAATGAGTAACACTCCTACCTCTGGAATAATGTAAACAAAGCTCCATTGCTTGTTGAAAAAAATCAACCCCCATAAGAGTTGGTTCTCCTCCCTGCCAAGCAAATTGAATATCAAGACCAGATTGGGCATCGATGTATTGCTGAATATACAATTCAAGTGTTTTCCTGGTCATTTGCCAATGAGTATTATTTTCTGGATACAGTTTCTCTTTTTCTAGATAGAAACAATACTCACAATTTAAATTACAAATCGAACTTGTCGGTTTTGCCATCACATGGCAACCATAAACATTAGAAACAGACATGTGGACCTTAAAAGCAATGCGGCATTTAACCTTATAATTATTGTTAGTTTATATCTAAATAGACTTGATTACTGTGATCCCATCCCCACAATGTAAACGTTCCCACACCGGTGTAATTGAATAAATTAGGTAGTAGAAATAACCAACAAAACCTAGCTTCATACTTCCCTATTTAAACTGCTTTTAAATATCCGAATCATCATCTTGATACGCATCGACATTCGGTGCGACATCTTGCCCGCCTAGAGCCTGATACAAAGCGACTTGCGCGACAAATTGGTTATAACGATTTTCTAATAATGATGCTTTGGCATTGCGGGTGTTTTCTTGAGAATCGAGTAAATCCATGATGGTGATTGAACCGTATTTATAACGCGAAACGTAAATTTTCTCAGCTTGTTCCGCAGCATCGTATTGTTCTTGTAAGCGGTCTTGTTGATAGCTTAACTGCTCGCGAGCCGACAGTGCGTTTTCTACATCTTGAAACGCTGAATACAACACCTGGCGATAGCTGACTATTGACGCTTGATAATCTACATCGGCGATATCTTGGTTGTTTTGCATATCATTCCATTGCAAGAATGGCAGCGTTAAATCGGCACCTAGACTACCTATCGGGTTAGATAACAACTCTTTTAACTCTTGCGATGAGCCACCTAATGCGCCGGTAAGCGTTAAGGTAGGTAGATATTCCAAATCGGCAGAGTCTTTACTGGCGAGGCTAGATTTAATCTCATAAATCGCGGCTTTGACATCCGGCCTTCTGATCAATAAATCCGCAGGAACGCCCGATGATACTTGTGGCAGTGTAATATCTGGTAGCTGTTTGACGTTTTGTGTCATATCCATCGGCGGTTGGTTGAACAAAATCGCAAAGGCATTGTTTGCTTCCACCAGCTGTTGATTGAACTGGCTTTGCTGGGCTTGCAAACTGGCGAGACTACGCTTGGCTTCTAGCACATCAAGCTTAGTCACAGCGCCTAATTGATACTGACGAGTGATCAAATCTAAGGTTTTCTGCGCATCCGCCACATCGGTTTCACTCAATGCGATACGTTGCTTGAGATACCCGATTTGCCAATAAAGCGATGCGGTAGTGGCCACCAAACTTTGCGCGGTACTTTCGCGGTCTTCAAGGCTCGCCATAGCTGCCCACTTTGCTTGGTCGGTATCGGCAGAAATCTTGCCCCATAAATCCAGCTCATAACTGACCGATAAGTTGGTACTGTAGCTGTCGGTTGAATCGCCACCATCTAACGGTTTCGAAACACCAGCCGAAGTATTCGAGCTTAACTGCGGATACAAATCATCATCGGCTAAACCCATTTGTAGGCGCGCTTTTTTCAAAGTGAAGGTCGCAATCGCAAGATCGTTATTAGTAATCAACGCCTTATCAATAAACTGATTTAAGGTTTGATCATTAAACGCATACCACCACGGGTCGACTTTCACATCTTGCGCCAAATGCTTTTGCTGCCACGCTTCTGGTACTTGTACTGGCGGCGCTTGGTAGTCGGTTCGCGTTAAGGTTCCGCAACCACTTAATACCATTGAGCTTAACACTAGGCTAATTATTGTTTTATTCATCATCATTAATCTCGCGCTAATGCATCAACAGGGTCAAGCTTGGCAGCATTTCGAGCCGGTAAAAAGCCAAATACGATGCCAATTAAGGTAGAACATACAAAGGCTGAAACAATTGAGGTCACCGAATAAATCATCACGAAACTACCGCCAAATGAACTCAGTAATGCGCCCAATCCAAAGGCCAAACCAATGCCGGCAATACCACCGCACAAACACACCAACACCGCTTCAATTAAGAACTGACGCAAGATATCAATTTGCCTTGCACCAACTGCCATTCGTACACCAATTTCTTTAGTTCGCTCGGTCACTGAGACCAGCATAATATTCATTACCCCAATGCCGCCAACTACCAATGAAATCACTGCAATCGCAGAGATCAGTAGCGTCATCGTGGCAGTAGTTTTTTCAATATTTTGGCGAATGGTATCAGTATTAATGGTGAAGAAATCTTCGGTGCCGTGACGCATTTTGAGCAAGCTAATAATGCCCTGTTCAGCGGCGCTACTTGGGGCATTTTCATCAATTCGTACCGTGATACTATTGAGATAACGCTGTCCCATCATTCGTCCAGACATGGTGGTATAAGGCACCCACACATTAAGGCTATCGTTATTACCAAACGCGCTTTCTTTGGGAGCGGTTACACCCACAATACGCACCGGCAATCGACCTAAAAAGATCACCTGACCAATTGGGTTTTTATCGGCAAATAACGACTTACGCGTGTTGTCATCAATCACTGCATCTTGAGCTAACGCATCGACACTGTCTTGCTGCCAAAACTGTCCTTGAGCAATCTCATAACCTTTGACGCGAAAATAATCCGGCCCGACACCTTCTACCGAAGCACTGACCGCTTCATTGTCATAACGAACCGTTAAGCTGTTATTGAGTGATGGCGTCACGCTATCGACATAAGAAAGGTTTTTAATCGCTTTAGCATCTTCAGCAGTCAAAGTACGAACTCGCCCAGAGCGTCTGTCACCAAATCCTGTACCCGGTCGAATATCAATCGTATTGGTCCCCATCGAAGCAATATTAGCTAAAATTTGTTTTTGAGTACCATTACCAAGCGCTACCACCGACACCACAGAGGCAATACCAATAATAATGCCCAACATGGTCAAAAAGGTACGCATTCGATGGCTCGACATCGCCAATAACGCCATTTTGAGCGCATCTATAAAACTGTCCCAATGCCACCATTGCGAGGCAGAACTAGCTTGCGGGTTTGAGTGTAAACGCGTGCTGTGTTTTTCAGGGCTAACTTGCTTTTCAGGGATGGCTTGATGCTCACCATTCGATTGTTCAACGCTCAACTCTGAATGAACATTCACCGTATCGGCAATGATCTCGCCATCTTTAATTTCAATAATTCGATCGGCAAAGTGAGCCACATCCATATCATGCGTCACCAAAATAATGGTATGCCCCATTTGGTGTAACTCTTTCAGCAGCGCCATCATTTCTTTGCCGCTTTGGCTGTCTAAAGCGCCGGTTGGCTCATCGGCCAAAATCACATCGCCGCCATTCATCAAAGCGCGCGCCACACTGACACGCTGTTGCTGACCACCACTTAACTGATTCGGCTTATGGGTTAAACGCTCACCCAAACCTAAACGGCTCAATAACTGTTGTGCGCGTTCACTACGTTGGACATGCGGCACGCCAGCATACACCGCAGGTACTTCTACATTACCAACCGCCGTTAAATCACTAAGTAAATGGTAACGCTGAAAGATAAAGCCAAAATACTCACGACGTAGCTGCGCCAATTGGTCATTATTCATAGCAGATGTATCTTGACCATTAATCCAATACTGGCCAGAACTTGGCTGGTCAAGGCAACCTAAGATATTCATCAAAGTCGATTTACCCGAGCCCGACGCGCCAACAATCGCCACCATTTCACCTTGTTGAATCTCAAGGCTGACGTTATTCAATACGGTTAACGACTCGTCGCCACTGGCAAAACTACGAGTTAAATTTTCTATTTTCAGTAAAGGTTGTTTTGATAAAGATTGGCTCATACTAGAATCTCATTCGGCCGCGTTTGCTAGAAAACGAATCATCCGACGGCATACCGACCACCACTTGATCGCCTTCTTCTAAGCCTGAAAGAATTTCTGCATTAACTTTATTATTGATGCCAACTTTCACGGTTTTATAAACAATATCCTTACCTTGTAAAACTGGCACCTGGAATTGCCCTTCACCTTTCGCTGGCTGCAACACTTGAGCTGGCACTAATAACGCATCTTTCGATTGATTTAAGATGATCGACACTTGCGCTGTCATACCAATACGTAACGTGCCTTTGGGGTTTTTGACATCAAATAGCGCGTTGTAATAAATCGCATCGGTATCGGTGACCGCCAATTGACTATCATCACCAGTCATAATAGTTGGACCCGGTTCAATCGCGCGTAATGTGCCTTGGTATTTTTTATTGGGCTGACCCAAAATGCTGAAATAGGCCGTTTGACCCGGCTGAACATGAATTACATCGGCTTCGGAGATTTGTGCTTTCACTGTCATAGTATCAAGCTGAGCCAGTTCAATAATGGTCGGCGTGGTTTGATTGGCGTTGACCGTCTGACCGGTTTCAACCGAGGTATAAACAACCGTGCCATCCATTGGCGCACTAATGGTGGTGTAGCCTAGGTCTACTTCGGCGCTATCGACATTGATTTTGGCTTTTTCTATTTCGGCAGTTAACTGGGCTAAATCGGCTTGGTAGATCGCCAACGTCGCTTCGGCGCTTTCGTAATCGGCACGAGAACTGGCCTCTGCCGCCAACATGCCTTTTTGACGTTTGTATTCATACTGCGCTTGTTTGATTTGTGCCTGCTTCGCTCGATATTGCGCGTTCAAACTATCCAATGAGGCTTGCGATTCTTTAAGGTTGTTTTGCTGAGTCAGGCTATCAATCTGAGCAATCAAATCCCCTTGTTTAATCTCATCACCCAGCGACACCGCAAGTTTCTGAATTTGACCAGAAACCTGCGCACCGACATTCACCAACTTGGCTGCTTGCAACATGCCATTGGCTAAGACGGCGTTTTCAATATCGCCTCGTTGAACATTTTCCGTGGCATAGGTTGGCGCAGGCTCAGACTGGCCGTAATAAAACCAACTGGCTACGCCAATAACCGGAATCGCCGCGATAAGGATCCATTTTGCTTTAATTTTCATGAGACAAAGGAATATAGAGAAGTCATAACAAAGTTATACCGATTCTTGAGCAAATCGCATAGGGCAACCGGTGTAAATAAAGGTAAAAGTAGGTAAAGAGAAAGAATATAGCGGTGTTATTTCGATTGAATTTGGCATCGCCCCTACTCACTTTGGCAGTAACCGGAATGCCACTCAGCGCCACCATCCGAGCCGCCCTACCGTGGCTGATGATCTTGTTGGTATTCTTGATGATTATTACCTATATACCAGCAGTGTCGTTGTGGTTACCAGAGGCGTTGGGGATGCCTTAGGGGGGTTAGGTAAAGAAAATAAAAACGTGCCAAGGTGGCACGTTTTTGGGCAGAAAACACTTCGTAAAGTCATGTTAAGCGAGTTATAGAAGATTAATAAAAGTATCTTGAAACCTTAGTCGTTTGTTAGTTTTCTGCTTCGGCTCACGAAATTGGTTCAATATGAAATAGAACACACAGATAGAGCAGTATACTATAGTGTAAACGTTAATAATTGGAGAAAAGATGAGTAACGAACTTATTCCTAAAAACCAAGGCGAATTAGACTTAGTTCCTGTAAAGGAGGGTGAAGTTAACGGTATTAATATGGGGGTACTCTCGGACGGTACTCCTTTTTTGTCCTCTAGGGGTGTAGCTCGACTTGTCGGTCAAGCTCCCGGCAATATCATTACATTGGTGTCGAAGTGGGATGAAGAGAAAACAAAGCCAAGGGGGGCTAAGATAGCGCAAATATTACGTGAACAAGGAGTCGATGACTCGAAGATTCACGTGGAAGTTGTACTAAATGGCGTTAAAACGCACGCTGTGGATGATGCTACATGTTTGGCAATTCTTGAATACTATGCCTTTGATTCAACATCCAAAACTCAAGAAATTGCCCAGACAAACTATCGTTTACTTGCGAGACGCTCAATTCGAGAGTTTGTTTACACGAGCCTAGGGTATGATCCAGACAACTTGGTGCCTCTTGAATGGAAGCATTTCCATGACCGCATGCTTCTAAATGAAGTACCAAGAGGTTACTTCAGCGTTTTCAAGGAAATCGCAGATTTAATGGTGTCATCTGTACGTCAAGGGCTAGTGATAGATGACCATGTTGTACCAGATATAAGCGTTGGTGGCGCTTGGGCTAAGTACTGGAAAGAAAATCAATTTGATAATGTTTATGGTCCAGTAACTAAACACCCGCATGTATATCCTGATTACTTCCCTCAAGCGAAAGCCGGTCCTGT
Organism: Vibrio litoralis DSM 17657; assembly: GCF_000426765.1. Lineage (GTDB taxonomy): Bacteria > Pseudomonadota > Gammaproteobacteria > Enterobacterales > Vibrionaceae > Vibrio > Vibrio litoralis. The sequence goes on from NZ_AUFZ01000001.1 coordinate 46,892, forward strand.
GCCAGTAAATATTTACCCACTTGCTGCTTTAGGTGAGTTCAGGACTTGGTTTGAAAACACTTATTTACCTGAGAAATTCCCGACATACATCAAAGGGCAAATACAGAAAAAGACCATTTCTGTATCTGGCGCAGAGTTACTATTGGAGACAGTTGTTCCAAAAACTCTAACAACGCACTAAACTAGCAAAAGAGGTCATATTTCTGTATGGCCTCTTTGAAAACTAACAGCGTATTAGCAAGAAACTCGGATAAAACCGAATTGATTTTATACACGATCGCTGCTAATCAACTCATTTATTGCCATAAGATACTCTAATAACGCTTTTTTAAAAGCATTTAGCCGATCTTATGTGATGGAGAAAGCGAGAATTGGGTTTAGCGAGCCAGTTGTGACAGGGATGCTATCGGGAGGGGGTTGTTTCATTGGTGTGGGTAAATATAAAGCAGATTCTAACTAGTGCGCACTAATCACAAAGCCCTGTAATCCCGTACATGAGCCTAGGCGAAGAAGATACAGGATCTCCTACCGCCTGTTGAGAAGTCAATCGCGGTAGGAGATCCTGAACTACGCTCCTTCGTCGCTATTTAGGATGACGCAGTGGTGGGGTCACGAGTCACGAGTCACGAGTCACGAGTCACGAGAAATTTTATTAAACCTCCCCCGCTCCATCCATCGCTTTACACACATAAATGGTTTCTTTTAAACCTGTTTTTTCTTGGTATTGCGCTTCTACGGCTTGCTTCACGGCATCAACGAGTGACGGTGGAACCAGTGAGACTACGCAGCCACCGAAGCCGCCGCCGGTCATGCGTACGCCGCCTTGAGTACCGATCACTTCTTTTACAATATCGACGATGGTATCGACTTCTGAGCAGGTGATTTCAAAATCATCACGCATTGAAATATGAGATTGCTCCATTAATACTGCAAGGCGCGCCATGTCGTGATTTTTTAGGGCGGTTGCCGCTTCTACCGTGCGGTCATTTTCCGTGATGATATGGCGGGCACGCTTAGCAACAACTGGATCAAGATCCGCTTGGCGCTCGATAAACTGCTCAATCGTCACATCACGTAGTGCTTTCACGCCAAAGAACTCGGCGGCGGCTTCACATTGCTGGCGACGCGTGTTGTATTCGCTATCCACCAAGCCACGTTTTTTATTCGAGTTGATGATCACAATCGCCATATCTTCTGGCATTGAAACTGCTTGAGTTTCCAATGAGCGGCAATCAATTAATAGTGAATGGTTACGTTGCCCTTCGGCAGAAATGAGCTGATCCATAATGCCGCAGTTACAGCCGACAAATTGGTTTTCTGCTTGCTGACCGTTGAGTGCAATCTCTTGTTGAGAAATCTCTAGGCCATAAAGCACTTTGAATGTTTGTCCGATCACCACTTCTAGCGCGGCAGATGAGCTCAGCCCAGCCCCTTGAGGCACGTTGCCGCTGACCGAAATATCGGCACCTTTAAATTGATAGCCACGCTTTTGTAGGCAATCAATCACACCACGAATGTAGTTAACCCACATGACGTCTTTATCAAACTCAAGCGGTTGTGAAATATCGAACTCATTCACTTCATTGTCATAATCAACCGCAATTACGCGCACGATGTTGTCATCACGTTTAGCGGCTGCAACAACAGTTTGATAATCAATCGCGCAAGGTAGTACAAAGCCATCGTTGTAGTCGGTATGTTCACCAATAAGGTTTACACGCCCCGGCGCTTGGATGATGTGTTTGGCGGCGTAGCCTAGTACGGTTTCAAACGCATTAGATACCGCTTGGATAAGTTGAGTGGTTCTTTCGGTCATAATAAAGCCCTAAATCGTTTCTTGTGGCTAGGAATCTCGTAACTCGGATCCAGCCTTTAAATATTGCGCTCAAACCTCGAGTAACGAGAGCCGAGCATCCTAAATTCGTTATTCTTTATAATGCTTATCGCTCAAGGCTCGTAGGCGCTCAGCGGCTTGCTCGGCGGTTAGATCGCGTTGGCTTTCGGCTAGCATTTCATAACCGACCATGAATTTTCTTACCGTAGCGGAGCGCAGCAACGGCGGATAAAACAGCGCATGCAGTTGCCAATGTTCGGTTGAGGGTTCGTGTTGATTGTCATCTTCAACTTTTTCATTTTCAACCTTGCTATTTTCAAAAAAAGGCGCGTAATGCCAGCCCATTGAATACGGGAATGAGCATTGGAATAAATTATCGTAACGGCTGGTGAGCTTTTTAATCGCTAGCGCTAAATCATCACGCTGTGCATCGGTTAATTCACTCATGCGGCGAATGTGGGTTTTCGGCAGTAACATGGTTTCAAATGGCCACGCCGCCCAATATGGCACTACGGCAATCCAGTGCTCGGTTTCGACGACGGTACGCGCGCCATCTTTTAATTCTGACTGCACGTAATCAACCAATAAATTCGAGCCGTATTGTTGATAGTAATCGCGTAGATGTTTGTCTTTACGCTCGATCTCATTGGGTAAGAAACTATTGGCCCAGATTTGCCCGTGCGGGTGCGGCTGAGAGCACCCCATCGCCTCGCCTTTATTTTCAAACGCTTGTACCCACAGGTACTCTTTACCGAGTTCCTCTATTTGCTCATTCCAGGTATCAATCACATTGCGAATTTGATTGAGTGGTAGCTCTGGCAACGTTTTGCTGTGATCAGGCGAGAAGCAAATCACTCGACTTAAACCGCGCACGCCTTGAGTTTTAAATAGCGGATTAGCCGATTGTGGCGCATCCGGTGAATCAGGCATTAACGCGGCAAAGTCATTTTGAAACACATAAGTGCCTTGATAATTCGGGTTCACATCACCGGATATACGCGTGTTAGTTGGGCATAAAAAGCAGCCCTCATCGTAAGGCTTAATGCTATCGATAACGGGCTTTTCATCTTGACCACTCCACGGACGTTTGGCGCGGTGTGGCGAGACTAAAATCCACTGTCCAGTCAGCGGGTTGTAACGGCGGTGTGGATGATCAACGGGGTTAAATTCTATCTTGGACATCTTCTTTCCTATTTCTCTAATTCGTCATAACCTTGCGGGTTGTTAGACTGCCAATGCCATGTATCGGCGCTCATTTGGGCGATATCACGGGTCGCTTTCCAACCTAAATCTTGTTCTGCTTTAGCGGTGCTTGCCCAGCATTCAGCAATATCTCCAGCTCGACGCGGATGAATTTCATAAGCCACCGGATGCCCACATGCTGCCGAAAATGCGTTAACCATATCGAGTACACTGCTGCCTTTTCCTGTGCCTAGGTTGTAAATATGTAAGCCTGATTTATTAGTTAAGGCATTAAGCGCGGCAAGGTGGCCATCGGCTAAGTCCATCACATGAATATAGTCCCGAACGCCGGTGCCGTCTGGTGTTGGGTAGTCATCACCAAACACCGCCAGTTTGTCACGACGACCGACTGCAACTTGTGCGATAAATGGCATTAGGTTATTCGGAATACCTTGTGGATCTTCACCCAGAGTGCCGGAAGGATGCGCACCAACAGGGTTGAAGTAACGCAATAGCGTAATGCTCCAATCGTCTTCTGCGGTAAACAAATCACTCAAGCATTGTTCAACAATATATTTGCTGCGGCCGTAAGGGTTTGTGGTAGCTCCGGTTGGAGAGTCTTCGGTAATGGGTACTTGTTGTGGGTCGCCATACACGGTAGCAGATGAGCTAAAAATGATGTTCTTCACGCCCGCTTTGCGCATGCTTCGCGCCAACACTAAAGATCCGTTGACGTTGTTATCGTAATATTCCAATGGCTTGGCAACTGACTCCCCGACCGCTTTTAAGCCCGCAAAGTGGATCACGGCATCGATTTGATGCTGAGCAAAAATAGAATCAAGAAACGCTTCATCACGCACATCGCCTAAATGAAAACTCGGACGCTGCCCGGTTAAGGCTTCAATACGGTTCAGAACCAGCGCTTTACTATTGGATAAGTTATCCATCACCACTGGTGTGTGGCCATTTTCGATTAACTGAACACAAGTATGGCTGCCGATATAGCCCAAACCACCTGTCACTAATACTTTCATTTATGCCTCCATGAGTGCTGCGTAATAGGTATCTCTTAAATAAAGAAAACGATTACAACAACGCTAGACCATTTTTGATTGACGTTATATTAGCAAGTGTCGAAGGTTCGATTCTGTGATCCAACACAAAAAGTGAAAACGTTTACACAAAATGCAGCAATTCAAGATAGAGAACATAAAAAAGTTATACCTATTCTTAAGCAAACCGCATAGGGCAACAGGTGTCATAAAAATAAAAGCAGGTAAAGGACAACATATCGCCCACCCATACCCTACTGTGGATCCACTTTTTTGAAATCTTGATTCGTATTCTGCGTGGCTTACAACTCGGGCTCGGCATTGCCGATGAAACCAAAGACGCCATGAAACACAATGGTCAAAATAAAAACGTGCCAAATATGTGGCACGTTTTTAGATATTTCTGAATATTCAACACTTAGCACCAACGGAGAAATTTTAGTAAGTTACGTGAATTATCGGCTGTTTATTTTTTATTATTTCAATTTTATTTTAAATGAGTGCTTTACAAAAGAGACAAAATGAACAAGAATGGCCTTGCTCTGTTGTTCAGAGTTATTAAATGAAATATACAGTTGTAAAAGCAAAGCCCTCAGAATTCCTTCGTTATTGTCGTTGTCCTCAGTGTTTCCCTTAGCTTCGTAAATACATTAAATAATTCCAGCTCTTAGCGCATCGCATTTCGCGATTAATTTTTTATTTTATATAAGGGACACAACATGTCTAACAAAACAAACGGCGTAGTAAAATGGTTTAACGAAGAGAAAGGTTTTGGTTTTCTAACTCAAAACGACGGCGGCGCTGACGTATTCGTTCACTTCCGTGCAATCGCTTCTGAAGGTTTCAAGACTCTTACTGAAGGCCAAGCTGTGTCTTTCGAAGTAGAGCAAGGCCAAAAAGGTCTTCAAGCTGCAAACGTTGTACCTGCATAAGATTTAAAGCTGGCGCAGGTGGTAATACCACTTGCGTCGCTTACTCCTCTTTAGAACACTTATTTATAACTCCCCACGAAAATATCCAACATTCCCCAGTACTTTTGTATTTGTCGTTACGTTTCTTATTTACTTCGTTTTATAAATAAAATTATTAATATCTATCAACAGTAGTATCTCTAAAATACTGCTCGCTTCGTTATATGTAACGAAAATAAATAAGGATTAACTATGTCTAGAACAACTGGTCGTAAACATTTTTGGTTTCAACAACAAAAGAAAAAAACAATGATAAAAAAGAAATAGGAATAGAATGAAAATAACGTTTAATCTCTTTAAAGATAATCTCTCTTGGAATGGTATTATTCACCAACTTAATTGTGATATTTTAATGCGCCACGTTTTAGTGAACGGAAATGTGGATGATATGAATATGACGTTTTCGTATTGCGAAACCACGCAAACAGGCAGCATTACTGATCAACATGATTGTGTCATCGGTGATTTTAGTGTTTTGGCTTAGCTAATCTCTTAAGGGTTGGACGTTTGTTATAACCGTCTTTCCATACGTAAAAGCCCCCAAACCTCACCATCGAAAGAACGAGAGCCATTTTCATGCGATGTCACGGTAAAACCAAGCGATTCATAGCAATTTCTCGCAACTATGTTTCGTTCAAACACAGCCAATGATAGTAAGCTAGCGCTATATTGTTCTTTTGCTAGATCGATTAACTGACTAAGCATTAGCTTTGAAATGCCCTTTCCACGAAAGCTGTCTGAAACAAATACGCGGCAAACTCTAAAGTGCGCCTCTGAAACTTTAAATAGTTCAACATAACCAGCACTCTGACCTGAAACAACGAAGATATAGGGAAACACTTGCGCTTGAGAACAGTGTTTAGAAATTTGCACTGAATCCAATGGAAACTCAAAGTTTGGACCACCCCATTGATAATTCAATTTATCCGAGTCAATCCAACCGATAAGCTGGTCATAGTCTTCCTTTTCAAATGCTATAAGTTCCATTTTCTCTCTAAGGTTATAACAATTTAATAAATAGAAACCTCGTATAGTTCATCAAAGCCAACTCATGATGAAGAACTGCAGATTTACTCCGAATCTAAAACTAACTGTAAACCAGAACTATATCTTGGATTCATATCTCACTTTCAAAGTGCGTAGAAATAAATTAGCCTCCCCTAGCGTCATGCTCTACATGAGCCTAGGCGAAGAAGATACGGAATCTCCTACCACGTGTTGATAAGTCAATCGCGGTAGGAGATCCTGAACTACGCTCCTTCGTCGCTATTCAGGATGACCCTGTGGTGAGAAATGAATCACCAAACATTTATCCACACACAACAAAAAGCTCGACACAAAATGCCGAGCTTCATTGTTATCACTCTACGATTTAAGTTTGATTATTACTTTTTCAGATCAATCTGATACACCGCAAAACCCACATCATCTTTGCCGACTTTTTTCATTGGATATTGCGCTTTATCTGCAATGAACTTCTCTGCAAGATCGCTTGGTGAGGTTTCAAACTGCACTTTTAAATCCACTTGAGTATTAATCGGTGCAAATGACCAGTTGTTATCCGCGCTTGGCGTCACTTCACCTTTCTCTTTACTGATGCGAGAGATGTAGTCTGCCAAGATAGTGCGGTTTTCATCTGGTGAATCAAAAGCTACGTGGTCTGCACCGGTACCGGCGAACGTGCCGCTGTAAGCGCGGTAGTTATTGGTTGCCACAATAAAGGTTTGCTTCGGCTTAATTGGTTCACCTTGGTAGGTTAACCCCACAATGCGGTGCGAATCTTTATTGATAAGCTTACAATTGGCATCGTATCGAGCGGGTTTGGTGATGTCGATTTGGTAGTTCACGCCATCGATCACATCAAAGTTATAAGTGCGGAATTCATCCCAGTTAATTAAAGACTGAACCTTATCGCTGTTTGGATCAATTTGATTGAACTGGCCTGCTGAGCATTCCAACCATTCTTGCACTTCTGCACCCGATACTTTCATCGCCACTAGTGTATTTGCGTAGAGGTATAAATCGGCCGCATTACGGAAAGTTAATTGGCCAGATTCCACTTCGGTAAAGTTTGAAGGATCGTTTTTACGACCGCCCGCTTTAAATGGTGCTGCGGCGGCAAGTACTGGTAAACCATCTAAATTTGGATCGCCTTGAATAAAGCGTTCGACGTAATCTTTCTGCGCGAGGTTAACAATTTGAACGGTAGGATCGTCTTGCACTAATGACAAGAAGCTATACATCACGTCATTTGCTTTACCGATAGGCTGATTGACAAACTTACGAGTCGCTTGGTGATCTTGGTCTATCGCATGCTTCACTTCAGGGTCTTCTGCTACCAACGATTTTTGCTTATTGGCATCATAAATTGGACGAGCGACAGCGGTTCCATCGGCAACCGCCCATTTACCGTCTTTTTGTTCTAACTCTAAATCAATCACACCAACGTGACTCCCCCAACGGCCTGGCATCACAGATGGAACGCCATTGATGGTACCTTTTTTGATATCCGCGCCATCGACATTCGAGAAGTCTTTGCTTGGGAAAACCGCGTGTGAGTGACCAAAAGTAATCGCATCAATCCCTTCAACTTGCGTTAGGTAGTAAACCGAGTTTTCCGCGCCTTGTTGGTATTTCTCAGTTGAGATACCGGAGTGCGGGATCGCAACAATGACATCAGCACCTTCAGCTCTCATCTTAGGAATGAAGGCTTCGGCGGTTTTTTTAATATCGTTAACTTGAACTTTGCCAGTTAGATTTTTCTTATCCCATACCATGATTTGTGGCGGTACAAAACCAATGTACCCCACTTTGATGTCATGTGATTGACCATCAGTATCTTTAAATTGGTAGCCCTTAATCACGTAAGGGTTGAAATAGTTTTTACCGGATTTTGCGTCGACAATATTGGCATTTACATAAGGAAATTTTGCGTCATTGGTCGCTTCGGCAAGAAAGTCTAAACCGTAGTTAAATTCATGGTTACCGAAGTTCGCCACATCATAATTAAGTAGATTCATCGCTTTATAAGCGGGATGGACCTCACCAGATTCTAACCCTTTGGCCGCGACATAATCGCCCATTGGACTACCTTGGATTAAGTCACCGTTATCGATCAATACGCTATTGCTTACTTCCCCACGCGCTTGCTTGACGACAGTGGCGGCACGCACTAAACCAATTTGGTTGGATGGCTTATCTTTGTAGTAGTCGTAGTCCATGATATTGGCGTGAATATCGGTGGTTTCGACTACGCGAAGTTTGATGGTATCGGCAAAGGCAGGGTTAGCTATGCTGATCATCCCGACCAGAACAGAAAGCGAAATAGGGTGACGAACAAAATTCATGAAACACTCCGGTGTGAATTTTTTAATAATAAGAGTTGTTAGTTAACAGTGTTGAGCGACTTATCAATCAGGCGCAATAATATGATCACTTCAATTAAAAATATGTGACAGAAAACAAGTTTATACCTGCAATTTAGCTCTTACTTGATTTATACCTTACGACTAGTTGTCTGAAACCAAATCACTAAATGTTTCACGCCAATCACGTAATTTTTCATGATAGTGTTCAAGTTGCTTCTCGGACATCGCTTGAATGACTTGGCTAACCATTTGGAAGGTAACTTGTCGGTTACGCTGCACTTTTTTGGTAAATTCTGCGCTATAGAGTTGCTCTGGGTTGAGCATCGTATTCAAGAACTTTTGCTTAAATTCAGGGGAAGGATTACGTTGCAAGAATAAAACCTGTAATTCGGATTTATTGGTTTGCTGTTGCCAAAACCAGTCTTTCGCCATATTCGGACGTTCGAGGCTCCACTGAAGTACCCATTGCTTTTGCTGTTCCGATAAATCCCCCAGCCAAGTCTCTAACGCTTCGGTCATTCGCTCGGCTGATTTTTCACGCATTTCAGATTCTGATAGGTCCTTATAGTCTGAAAATTCATCACGATATTTTTCATCTAGCGAGACAAACAATTCATCGGCCTGCTCTTGATCGAGCGTCATAAATAGCTCATACATCTCCGGCACTACTTTTTGGGCGACATCCGCGGAAAAGTCTTTTAAACGAAAGAACTCCGCCTCAACTTGCTGTGGGCCGATTTCTTTTGGCTGAAAAGTGAGCAGTCTATCAATATGTTCGATGTATTTAGGCAGTTCTTGCTCTCGATGCCACTGACGAACGTCAATCACTGATTGCTTTAACATGCTTTCTTGCGCATCATTAAGCGGTAAGTAGCGATCGACATATTGGGTAACTAGCCAATCTAATCGATTGTAAAAAAACTGAGTTGAGCAGCCTGTTAGCACAAGAAAAGTCACTACAATAATCAAACGCTTAAACATATTTTGCCTATAAACAATGAAGGTCACTTGATTAGTGTATACCCTCAATTCAGTAAGGTGCAGTTTTACCTAGATATTTAAAGCAAATTTAACCAAAGGACATATCATGAACGCGACCAATGCATTTCCAATTGGCACTCCGGGCCAACCGTGGGGCGACATAGAAAAACGTCAATGGCTTGAACAAACCACCATCAAGCGTTCTTATTCAGAAGAAGTTGTGCCCAAGATACAGGCTCTAAGTAGTGATTTTGAAGTGGCTCAATACGGTCAATTGCAATACGACAATAATCCTGTCGGTGAATCTCGCTACCCTCTTTTTGTTTTGAAATCGAAAACTTGGAATGATGCCAAGCCAACGATTTTAATTACCGGTGGCGTACACGGTTATGAAACCAGTGGCGTGCATGGCGCGTTGTTGTTTGCTCAAACCGAAGCGGCGCGTTATCAAGATAAATTCAATATTGTGATTGCGCCATGTGTCAGCCCTTGGGGTTATGAAACGATTAACCGCTGGAACCCAGATGCGCTTGATCCAAACCGTAACTTTGTGGCCAATAGCCCGGCGCAAGAATCTGCTGCGGTTATGAAAATGGTCGCCGATCTTGGCGTATCAATTTTGGCTCATATCGATCTACATGAAACTACCGATACCGATGAATTAGAATTCCGCCCTGCACTGGCGGCGCGTGATGGTATTGAATACGTAAAAGGCTCAATTCCAGATGGTTTCTACACGGTCGGCGATACAGAAAAACAAGATGATGAATTGCAAAAAGCCATCATTGATTCAGTACGTAAAGTGACGCACATTGCGCCAGCAGATGAGAACAATCAGATCATCGGTTCAAATGTTACTCAAGATGGCGTGATTAACTACCCACTTGTCGCTTTAGGGTTATGTGCCGGTTTCACTGACTGCCAATATTGCACGACCACAGAAGTGTATCCAGATAGCCCGAAAGTCACTGATGATGAATGTAACCGTGCTCAAGTAGCGGCGATTACCGGCGCTTTAGACTACATACTGGCGCGCTGATCGACATTCAAAGCCTATAATTAACTAAGTAATATTTAATAGGAAACCGGCTATGGCTGACATTCATTTTGAAGAAAAACTCGACCGCATCGACTACGCTACCGTGGCGGTGTATCGCTCGTGCTTTTTATTGTCAGCCATTGCGATTGCTTTGTTAGGATTCGGGCTTGAACAATATGGCGTACCACTACTCATTGTTAGTGCATTAATTGCCAGTGCTTGTGTGCATCTTTATGACAAAACCATCCGCTGGTTTATCCAAAGTAGCGCCCTATTTGCGGTTTGTTTATTAATTGCGAATTTGTTTACGCCGATTGCGGTTGGAGCAAGCCTCGCCGTGTGGTGCGGCCTTTCTATCAAAGAGTACTACTGCTTCCGCATTAGATTGATTCGAATTACGCCACTGATATTAATTCTGTTTTGGGTTTGCTTCGCTCTGCCAATTTGGTTGCCGGTTTTTTATCTCGCCGCTGGCCTATCTGCTGTGTTGCTGTTTACCATTGGCATTGCCAAGTTTAGACAACCGTTTCACTATGATATTGGCGATAAAAGTAAGTTTCAGATCTAGCCTTTCCATGTTTAGTCCATCTAAATAATTGGGGCGGATGAATAGCTGTAATTTCAAATACAAAGGGTATTGACCTTCCCCTAGTGGGAAGCTTTATACTCACCACTTATTCATTGAAACTATAGCGAGTCGCCTGTTCACGATGTTTTTCACTAGGTTTTGTTTAGCTCGGCTTCACTCTAAACTTCAACATTCGGTTATATTGTTGATGACTTTGATCGCCATTGTGCTTTCAAATGTGAGTGTTGCCACGCCAATTTCTGCGACTCCAATGACTCAAGCTGCTATACCTCAAACAACCGCTCAGAGCATGACACACGACACAGCGGTTGAATCGGATTCTCAGCATCACGCTTCACCCTGTGCCAGCTTATCTAAAACTGGCCTAGTTGCTGATTTCCCATGTTCAGATTTTGCCAAACATAGCGATGATCACTGCGCCTCTTGCGCACCAATTTATGCCACTTTGCCTACGGCGTTGGATATGGAAAGTAACCCATCAGCAGCGTCAGAATACAATGATCATACCGAATCCATCCCCTCTTTAACGCTACCTAATTTGTCACGACCTCCTATTCAATCTGTTTGGTTTTAATTCAATACATCAACACGATTAAAAAACTTAACTTTTGAATAAAAACACGACCAATATTGGAAGTGTTAGGAGAATACAATGAACCTACGTTTAACGGTAACAACACTACTCACTGGCGCATTCGCCGCGGCTTTATCTTTTTCAACGTTAGCCAATGAAGCTGATAAATTTGAAGGATTAACCGCGCCACAAGCGTTAGAAAAAGCGCATGACTATCACGGTAAAGGCACTGCATCGATCCAAGTCATGCCGGATGTGATCGTGGCGAAATTTGACGACAACAGCCAAATTCAGATCCCAACTAAAGATCAGCATTTATTATCTATCGCCCCTTATGAAAACCAAACTCACCCATGCGGCTACCACGTACCCACTGGCTGCCAAGGTGAAATGGTCGAAAAAACCATGATGGTTAAAGTGGTCGATTTAGATAATAAGAAGGTGTTGAAATACGGCCAAGTCACCACACAAAAAGACGGCTTCATTGATTTATGGATGCCAAAAGATCGCAAGAACCTAGAAGTGACCTTTACTTATAATGGTAAAACCAGCACCGAAGTACTAAGCACTGCTGATAAAGCAAGAACCTGCATTACCACAATGCAGCTAATCTAAGCTTGCCACTACTCTAAGCTTAGAGTTACTTAAAAGCTGAATACATAAAACCCACAGATTTAGGTCTGTGGGTTTTGCTCGTTTCTGCCGGCTAACACTTCTTTAAATGCAAACATGCCATTCAGTGCCGCTGGGAACCCTGCATAACCAGACATTTGAATGATTACTTCTTTTATTTCATCTTCACTGCATCCAACATTCAATGCTGCATGTAGGTGAACTTTGAGTTGAGGGGCGCAATTTCCCAAGGCAGTGAGAGCGGCTACCGTTGCAATTTCTCGGGATTTTAAATCAAGACCTGGGCGAGCATAAATGTCACCAAAAGGATATTCAATGGTGTACTTAGCAAGATCTGGGCAAATATCTTGCAAGCTTTCGATAACGTTATGTCCGGCTTCGCCATCAATTTCAGACAGGAGTTGTAACCCAATTTCAAAGCGTGATTTTTGCATGGTTTATGTACCTATTTAGTTAAGAATAAGCACACCATACAAGTTAGAGTTCACTCTAAGTCAACTCACTTTTCCATTTTTATATAGGTCAATTTTTTCTTCTAAAGCCGCCATGTGTTTCTGTTGTTCATCAATATGTTTTTTTAAGTTTTGTTGATGCTGTTCTAATAAGTGTTGTCGTTCCAATAGCGACTCCGCCCCCAGCTCTCTTAACTTTGCATACTGTAAGATTTCATCTAAAGGCATCGCGGTATCTTTTAATCGCTTCACAAAGCCAATCCAAATTAAATCTTTATTGGTATATTCACGATGACCACTACTATTTCGATGAATATTCTTAAGCAAACCGATTTTTTCATAATATCGAAGAGTATGAGAAGACAAGCCGACTAGGCTAGAAAACGCTTTCATATTCATATTGCTTCCTTGCTTCTAATTCACAACCATTGTTAACTCAAAATACTATCACGATAAAAGAAAATAATAACAAGCAAAGCGATCCAAAACTCCATACACTACGTACTGGTTAAGTTGTTCTAAATCTATTTTATCCAAACCTGAAACTCACAAGGAAATATTTATGCTTTATCCAATGGCGGCGATGGTGTTGCTGATTTTTATTGTTGGCTGTGTGACGCTGAAAGTTCGTATCAATAGTGTGAAAAGCAAACAAATTAGTCTGAAGTATTTTCAACTGATGCAAGGTGATAACCTACCTGACATGGTCGTTAAAACCAATCGTCATCTGGCCAATCTTTTTGAGATCCCGGTGCTGTTTTATGTGGTATGTACCTTGTATGTCAGCCTACATATCGACAGCAGCTTTGGGTTAGTGGTTGCTTGGTTATTTGTACTATTTCGTTATTTACACAGCTATATTCATCTCGGTTCTAATAATGTGAGACACCGCGCCTTAGCTTTTTGGGGCTCGTTTTTGTGTGTACTCGTCCTTTGGATCAACTTACTGATCGTCGCTAGTTAATACTCGATCCAACAAAAATGAAAAAGCCTTGAGACACAATAATCTCAAGGCTTTTAACTGTATACCCAAGTGACTTCAAGGTGCAGAATTCAGAGCTATCATCCAAGCCTTTAGGCAAGGAGGATTGGCGAAGGAATGTAGGCACCTTTCAAACCAATCTGACGCGGCATAAAGGTTTGAATGAAGCTCCCGAAGGGCAAGTTAAAACAAGCTTTATGCTGCGTTAAATTGAACAGAGATATAATAACTATGCTCATATTCAATTTGCCTTGCCTAAATCTTGTTTTATTCTTGCTGAAACTCGCATCTTTAAGTTACTTGGATATATAACCTCTTCGGAGGTTAAATGTTTGTCTTCTATTTTTTCAGCGTCTCGATGTACTTCACCATGACATCTTTTACAAACGCTTGGCATTCTGTGGCGGTATTTGGATCGTAATGACCACCATTGGTAATGTTATTAGACAAAATGCGAATCGATAAGAATGGTACTTTGTAAGCCTCTGCAATTTGTGCCACTGATGCACCTTCCATTTCTTCTACACTAGTGCCGAAGTTTTCATGGAACCATTCAATACGGTCGAGTTCACTATTCCAAAAATTAGCAGAGCCGACAGTGCCTTCTACTACTTTGCCGTGCTGGTATTTCACTTTTTTAGCAATGGCGAGTAGTTCAGGACTACCTTCATAGTAACGGATTTTATTCGCATCATCTGAACCCGCACTACCTGAAGAGGCCATGATATCCATTGGGATCCATGTTAGTGAATTCGAACCTTCACCCGCTTTTTTGCTTGGGGTTTTTAGGTTGCCGATGTTTACCACACGCTTACCTAACACTATATCGCCGACGGCTAATTTTGGATCGTGGCCGCCAGAAGTACCTTGGTTGATAATCGCCAATGGCTTGTAACGCTCAATCGCAATCGCGGTCGCCGCTGCTGTGTTCTCTAAGCCTTTACCGGTTTGGCTTACAATCACTGGGTAGCCATTTAATGTGCCTTTATAAAAAACAAATGAGCCTGTTTTTTCGATTGAAACGTCTTTTAAAAGTGCCGCAAAGTGTTGCGCTTCAATTGGCATTGGCCCTTGAATAATAATCGGCTGTACCGGCTTACTATTGCCAGCAACCGACACACTCGCCATCTCGGTTGCTTGTACTCCAACACTCATAAATGCTGCGCTCAACATAGTGGTAACTACCACCAACATACGAATAAACAATTGCATAACTCACCTAGTTAAGAAAATGAAGCCGGCATTGTAATGCAAAAGCAAACGCTTGCATAATATTGCGATGCACAACTCAATTCTTCACGAGAGATGCTTATCTCTGCCGCCTTAAAATGAGTTGCAATAAACGCAGCTTTGACAAAAAATAGTTAGTACTCAAAACAATTAGTGAAACTATTTAATTTTATAAATGTCCTATTTTTTCCGTTACTCTAAAGACATAACAACAAATAACCTATTGTTTAAATAACGGTACAAAACATTATCAGCTAATAAAACCTAACTATTACTGATAATGTCAATTCATCACAAACCAGGAGATAGTATGAAACCTTGGTTAGCCACTTTAGCTGCCTCAGTCACTCTTATTAGCAATCCTTTATGGGCGGCAGATCAAAGAGATTACCACTACACTGATGGTCATTTGCATTATGTTAACTTCTTCCAAGAAAGCGAAGGCATGACGAAATTGCTCGCCAAAATGGATAAAGGCAACATCGATCATGCGATGATTTCTGGTATTAGCTTAGTAAAGAAATGGCATAAAGATGAACCCCAACGCCCACCTTACTACATGGCAGATGATGCTAAAGTCTATTGGTACAGCGCAACAGATGAAATAGTCGCAAGAGCCGTTGAATCGTTACCCAAAGAACAACAATCTCGCTTTCACCCTTTTTTGACTGGCTTCAATCCAACCGATATGAATGCAGTTGATCACATCGAATTAATGTTGAAGTGGCGACCAGACTTTTGGCAAGGTATTGGTGAAGTATTTACTCGCCATGATGATCTTACTGCTCTGACTTATGGAGAAACATCACGAGCCGACAGCCCTGCTTTAATGCGTGTCTACCGCCTTGCTGCTAAATACAATCTACCCGTCATGTTGCATTCCAACATCACCTCAACACGAGTCAAAAGCCCGATCTTTCTACCTGAAATGGAAAGCGCGGTAAAAATGAACCCTAAAACCCGTTTTATATGGGCGCATGCAGGTACGAGCTTGTCGATCAATCGACGTATTCACATGAATTTTCTATATAAAGAAATCAGTCGTATGGTCAAAACCTACCCTAATCTTTATATTGATATGTCTTGGAGTTTACTTGATGATTATATGCTTGATGAAAAAGGCAAGCCTGACCCACATTGGGTTCGATTAGTAGAGTCTTACCCAGATAAATTCTTTATCGGCTCGGATGTAGTTGGGCAATTTGATTCACTACCAAAGTTGGCCAGCGATTTTGACGTTTTTCTTGATGCTTTACCGGCAGATATCGCCAATAAAGTTGCACGAGATAATTTCTTAGCGCTGCTACCCAAAAAACATCAGTCAGAATAAAATCAATAACCCTAAACTCAAAAGCCATTAACGATTTATTATCTAATCGTTAGTGGCTTTAATTTTTTATGCGTTAGTTTTTATACGTAATACTCGTTACTAGGCTACTTTACAGCCCTCAAGATTAAGCAGCATTCGCTTCATATCCAGCCCGTGAGCAAAGCCCGTTAAACTACCATCGGCGCCGACAACTCGGTGACAAGGAATAATAATCGGAATGGGATTGCGCCCTATCGCCGCACCAACTGCACGTACCGCTTTGGGATTATTAATTTGTTGTGCGATATCCATATAACGACATGTACTGCCGGTTTGGATTTGGTTTAACGCATGCCAAACGCTTTGCTGAAAATCGGTTCCTAAGGGCTTTAGTGGCGTGGTGAAATTAAACTCTACTCGCTGGCCTGCAAAGTATTCGATCACTTGCTCTTTCACATCAGCAAAGCGCGTTGGGTCTTCTACCCAATTAGGCTCGACTTTAAAGCCATCTTTTTTTCCGGCTCCGGTTTCTAAATGCAAAATATGCAAACCATCATCGCTGCCAACCAAGGTGACATCACAAGATTGAGTAGCAAAAGTTTGGTAGTACCAAGTGTTATCGGTTTTGGTTGTCATTGGCTTAATGTCCTAATCCATTCCATAAACATAATGTAGCGTAGGCTCGATATGGCTGCCACGCTTTTGCTTGCTGTAAAACGGCTTTTCTCGTGGGGTACTTATCACTAGTGAGCAATGCTTTTAATACCCCAAGATCTTTATCTGGAAAACTGTCTTGAATACCTAAGCCGCGCATTGCCAGATAGTTTGCCGTCCAAGGGCCAACGCCTTTTAAGGCCGTCCATTGTTCGAGGAAATCTTCAAATACTTGCGCCTTGTCCAAAGAGATAACCTCATTTCTTAGCGCGCTAATCACTACTTGTAAGGTAGCAATCCGAGATGAAGTTAACCCTAAACCATCAAAGGTGTGGTGAAGTAAATCATCACACTGAGGAAAAAAGAAATCGATACCAGCAGGAAAGCTCTCTGGAGTTGTTAATTGAGTAGAATGTGCGATGCGCTTCGCCAATGTCGTTGCCACTTTTACCGATACTTGCTGGCCGAGAATCGCTCGAATACAAAACTCAAAAGAATCAAACGCTTTAGGCATGCGAGGCACTCGATTATCGACAAACCCTCGCTGTAACACTGAGTCTGATTGTAATTGTCGCTCGATGGCTTGCATATCGGTATCAAGATCAAACATAAAACGGACACGTTGCTGCACGATATCAAAACCAAGATCATCATCACACACGACTTTAACCACCAGCGCATTCTCTACTGTTTGGTATTCCACTTCAAAATAGCCATTTGTATAGCCGTCAGCTGTGTACGGTTGTTCAAAATGGAAACTGCGAGCGTATTTGCCTTGAGTGACGCATTCAACACCTTCGATAATCCGTGGGCGAAGAAAATCGAGCATAAAATCATAATCAAAGCCTGCCGGACAAGTGATATGGAAATGACGCTGCTGTAAATCTAAAAGGTTTAACGATGACATTTGAATCCTTGGCGGTTAACGATATATTCAAGATTCAGAGCTATCATCTTGAAGTTACTTGGGTATACTACCCTTTTTCTAATGTTGATTTCTCATGGCTTTAAAACCCACTATATACAAGTTCCGCATCGCACTTACTGATATGAATCGTGATTACTATGATTCTTTTAATCTGACTATCGCGCAACACCCTTCAGAAAGTGAAGAGCGTATGATGGCTCGCCTCATCGCTTTTTGTCTTAATGCTAGCCAAGATCTTCAATTCACCAAAGGCTTATCAAGCATTGAAGAACCGGATATTTGGCTAAAGACATTAGATGATCAAATCGAGCTTTGGATTGAAGCCGGTGAGCCAGATCCTGAGCGCATTAAGAAAGCCACGCGCCTTGCTAAACAAGTAAAAGTATACAGCTTTAATACCAAATCAGATGTGTGGTGGAAGCAAAATCAATCTAAATTTGCTCAACTCAATGCCACTATCGTGCGCTTAGAACATCAAGGCATTCAAGCATTCAGCCAAATGACCGCCAGAACCTTAGATTTAGGGGTGATGTTGTCGGGCAATACAGCTTATGTCTCAAGTGATGATAAGCAATGTGAAATTAGCTGGGAAACCTTGCAAGAATAACGACGTAATGTAAGTCGGTAATGGTTTTTTAATTCACTTGTTTGATATGATGAACCTAGAAACCCGATGAACTCATTTCATATTAAGGAACACGGATGCTTCGCTCATTAATGGTTCGCCTTTTCGCTATCAGCTTTTCTTTTATGCTGGCTTTTTCTAGCCACGCCGCCACCGATGAAAGGCTCTCTGACTCAGATGTCACTCGCTATTTTGTGTGTAGTTACCTTCATACCGAAGACAGCTATAAAATCGGTGCTTATTTGATTAAAAACTATGAATTTCAATGGTATAGCCACAGTGAAACATATAAAGCATTAGTGAATGACAGGTTAGCTGAAATTTCTCGCGACCAAGGCGTGTCTAAGTTTAAAGCGGAAGATGAGCTATCAACCAAATATAAATGTAATAGTGCCTATATCGATTTGATTGGGTTAAGCAATATTAAAATTTAAACTCTTAGGAGAGAATGATGACTGAGAAAAACACTCAAGGGCTGGCGTTATACCACTTCGAAACTTGCCCATTTTGTCAAAAAGTACGTCGTGCAATGGCTGAATTAGGTGTAGAGCTTGAGTTGCGTGATACTCGCAAAAATCCAGACTACCGTGAAGAGCAAATCAACGGTGGCGGTAAAGGACAAGTGCCATGTCTACGCATCGAGAAAGCGGGCGAAGTAACTTGGATGTACGAATCAGACGCAATTATTGATTACATTAAAGCGTTGTAATTAAGCTATTTATATATTTGAAAAGCTGACCTTATCTTACTCATTAGGTCAGCTTTTTTTGTGCCTTGTAACACAAGTTTTTGGTATTCACTTTTGAATATCCAACACTTGCTTTATTATGCCGCCCACTCTCCAACATCATCAAAAGGACACTAACATGGCCGTTATTCGCTGGATCCTTGGTCGCATCATTTTATTACTCAACTTTATCTTTTCACCACGCGGCGTAAAGCGCACCCCAGAAGCTCAACAAGTTATCAATGAGCGAACTCAACAGCTCGCGCTTTACCAATTTGATGCCTGCCCATTTTGCGTCAAAGTTCGCCGAGCAATGAAACGTAATAGCTTA
Source organism: Vibrio litoralis DSM 17657 (assembly GCF_000426765.1). Taxonomy (GTDB): domain Bacteria; phylum Pseudomonadota; class Gammaproteobacteria; order Enterobacterales; family Vibrionaceae; genus Vibrio; species Vibrio litoralis. Next base: position 66,353 of record NZ_AUFZ01000001.1, read on the forward strand.
AATATTGAATTAAGAGATGCCAAAACCGAACCGCACCGTCAAACCCTACTCGATGGTGGTGGCCGCGTGAAAGTACCTTGCCTACGTATTGAAAAAGAAGGTGAAGTAACCTGGATGTATGAGTCGAATGACATCATCCAATATTTAGAGCAAGAGATTGCACAAGCGTAAATTAATATGCTGTTAGCCGAGTGGTTTATCGCTCGGCTAGTTATCGGCACAAATTACTTTCAACACTCTAGCTGGGTTACCACCAATTAAAACGTTGTTTCCAAAACTCTTTGTTACCACAGCACCAGAGGCGACCACTACATTGTCACCAAGAGTTACACCTGGGTTGATAACCGCATGACCACCTATCCAACAGTTGTCACCAATGTTTATTGGCTTTGCTAGTTCTAGACCACTATTCCTCTCGATTGGGTCTAAGGGATGTGTCGCTGTATAAACTCCCACTTGAGGTGCAAGTAAACAGTTATTACCAAACTTTACTTCCGCAACATCCAAAATCACGCAGCCAAAATTAGCATAAAAGTTATCACCAACATGAATATTAGATCCGTAGTCACAATTAAAAGAAGATTCAATATGAATATTGTCACCTGTTGTACCAAACAGATGATTAATTATTTCGACACGTTTTTGTTGAAACTCAACAGAAGTTTTATTCAACTCTTCAGTTAGCAATCTAGCTTTCAATCTTAACTTTAATAGCTCTTCGTCATTTGGGTCATAAAACTTACCAGCTAACATTTTTTCTTTTTCTGACATTAAATGTGGACTCCAGTCCCAATGTACACATCACGCCCAATTAAATGAGCATCCATTATGGTGACAAACTCTAAACCCAAATTAACGCTCTTGGCACTTCCATTCAAGTTGCTTGTATGACTAATTATTACCTACAAAGGCTTTAATCTTGTTATATAAAAACGTCAGTACGAAATAAACTGAAACATACAAAACCAAATCTAATATCGCGAGCTTAAAATTAAATGGATCTGAAATGATGTTGTAAGATAAGCCAACTTGAGAGCCTAAATATTTCGCTATTATGACTGTGGTGATAAAGATTAATATTTTCATTGAACTACCAATATAAACACTAAAAAATGCCTCTTATTAAAAGCATAATATTTTAGTTCAAATAACAAGCAACCACACTCATATCAAACAAGCTAACTTTGCGACAAAGGAGTCAATTTTCTGTAAATGATTCAAGCTACCTTCCCCTAAATCACATTATTCGCCGAAGTTGGCCCGGTTTCTGAATCAATCGCAAACCATTCTGTTTCGGTTTCTGAACCGCAGTGCTTCATTTTTGCTAAATTAAAACTCGGCACCTCAAGTAGATACAAAGCATCTCCAAACTCTTTTAAACCGGATTGGCAAAACGATTGAATGAAGGTATTGGTCTGGCCGGTGCTTAACTCACTGACCGACTGCATGTCAGCAAAGGTAAACACGAGTATTGGAACGTATTCATACCAGTCAACATTGCAGTGAAAAGCGTCAGGGTGATCTTCATCCCATGTACGGCATTGGTTTAGAAACACAACAAATGGTGAATGGGTAGGCTTTGAGATTGGCTGCCAGTCTTGCCAATGCTTTTTGCGGCAATCGTACTGGCGCTGAATTTGGGTCGCAAAGATCGTTATCATCACACTACCCTCAACTTCATGTAAATTCACTGCGCGGCAGTAGGGTGAGATTAGCCCATGAGATAACACCATCAAATATCGCTGAGAACTATCGTAATGATTAAAAGACAAGCTGAGTTGGTAGGTATCTGATTGGGTATCCAATTCACAGTAAACCGGAAAGTCGAGTGTTGTATCGATCAGCTGACAGTGGCGCTTCACCGCTTGCATCGCTTCAATTTCTGGTGAGGTTAACGTGGTAGGGGTAAGCAGATTAGACTGCGCTGAAGAGGTTTGTGGTAATTCGCTTTGAGAACGAGGTTCTGCTTGAGTATCCGAAGGTGGTGAAGGCGAAGTACTGCAACCTAGTGCTGTTATGATCAACAGCAAGGTTGCAGCTTTCCAATAGCTAGCATCAGGCGCAATTACTCCTTTCATCACGCCCTCCTAAACCTAGAACTTATCTAGTAAGGATAGTTGGTATTTATAGATTTGTAGACTCTGATTATTGACTTGTGATGCTCGCTTTTACCTTACCAAGTAAAGTAAACACCCCCACTAATACCGCGCCAGCCGCCAATCCAAGCACGCCAGTGATAACAAATGGCAGTACAGAGCCTACAACTGGCAAACTCACGACCGATTGGATCATGCCATCCGTCAAATGATGCACCGCAGGAATAGTATGTTCGATAATACCGCCACCGACTAAAAACATCGCGACGGTTCCGACTACCGTTAATACTTTCATTAACTTAGGCGCAGTAGCTACAAGGCCATTACCGATTGAATTCATAATGCCTTGGCCTTCACTTTTTCGTTGTAAGTAAAAACCTAGATCATCTAGCTTTACAATCCCTGCCACTAAGCCGTACACACCGCACGTCATCATAAAGGCGATTAAACTCACCACGACAATTTGCGTCAGTTGTGGATGCCCTTGAACGATACCTAACGCAATCACTATAATTTCTAATGAAAGAATAAAGTCGGTACGTATGGCACCTTTAATTTTCTTTTTCTCGTAAGCCACAAGGTCTTGTGGAACGGCTTCTGCATTCTCTTGCTCAACATGGTGGTGATGCGGCAGATACTTTTCGAGAACTTTCTCTGCACCTTCATAACAAAGATATAAGCCACCGAGTAACAAAACCGGCATGATCAACCAAGGGGCTAGCGCACTCACAATCAATGCCGATGGCACTAAAATCAACTTATTGCGAAAAGAACCTTTCGCCACGCCCCATACTACTGGAATTTCTCGTTCCGCTCGCACACCCGTTACCTGCTGAGCATTTAGCGCTAAATCATCACCAAGTACACCGGCTGTTTTTTTAGCCGCCACTTTAGACATGACTGCGACATCATCTAACACTGATGCAATATCATCTAATAACGTTAATAAACTTAAACCAGCCATGTTGTACCTTCTCTTTAATCTTTTAACTCGCACTTTACCACTGAATCTATACCCAAGTAACTTCAAGGTGTGAGTTTCAACATCTTGAAGTCACTTAAGTATAAGCCTAGCGTGGTGAATCCAATAACATTCCCCTCTCTTCTTTAAAAACAAAAACACATCATAGAGTTAACAAAAACTTCAAATACGAGCAAATAAACAACAGTAAATATCAACAAAACTAAATTTGACAGATTAAAATCACATTATCATCGGTTATTTTCGATATATTCAGAAACTTCATGTAAAGTGCAGGCCTTTAAAATTACCGGCGTCTTTTTGAAACCGGTAGGAATCGACTATTCCGAATGTATAACATTAATTAGAGGCGACAATGACGTATCAGCCAACGCGCTTACCCAGTTTGACACAAGTCTTTATTTCTCTAGGACTGTTCTTATTACTGGCATTCTCTTTTACTGCTAAGTTAAACCTTCCTATCCAACTCGCGCTTTATATCGGTTGGTTTATCATCATCGGTTTAGGTACCTATCTTGGCCATAAATACAAAGATTTAGAAAAAGCTGCTTTAGGTGGAATTTCAAACGGCTTAGGTGCTGTACTGATCTTACTGGCCGTGGGTGCCCTTGTCGGCACCTGGATCTCTGGCGGTATCGTTCCAACCATTATTTATTATGGTCTGAAAGCAATCCACCCTTCTATTTTCCTTCTAGCGACCATGATCATTTGTTCATTAACCGCTCTTGCTACGGGTACCTCTTGGGGCTCAGCAGGTACAGCTGGTATTGCGATGATGGGTATCGGGCAAGGTCTGGGCGTTCCTGCTCCAATTACCGCTGGTGCGGTGCTTTCTGGTTGTTACTTTGGTGACAAAATGTCGCCGCTGTCTGACTCTGTGATCTTGGCGTCTTCTATGTCGAACGTAGAAGTCATGGAACACATCAAAGGTATGCTTCCGATTGCCCTGATCAGCTATATCATTACTGGTGTGCTGTTTACCGCATTTGGCTTTCACTATGCGGGCAAAGTGGACATGTCACAGGTTCAAGGCGTGATCACGGCTATGGAGCAACAATTTACTATTACCCCACTTTCCTTTGTGCCGGTAATTATAGTTCTTAGTTTACTGGCGATGCGTATGCCGTCATTCCCAGTGATTAGCTTTGGCTCTCTACTGGGTATCGTGTGGGCCGTGTATGTGCAAGATATTGATTTCTTAACCGCATTCAATACCGCATGGGCACCTTACAGCATTAGCTCTGGCGTTGATTTCATTGATGCAATCTTAAACCGCGGCGGCATGTCTTCAATGCTTGGCTCAGTGGCTGTGATTGTGTTTGGTTTAGGCTTTGGTGGCCTACTTGATAAGGTTGGTCTATTAGAAACAGTAGCCAAACTATTCGAAAAACGTATTCAAAGCGCGGGTTCTCTTGCCTCTAGCACTATTGCAACGGCCTTTATGGGGAACGTATTTGGCTCGGCAATGTATGTGTCTTTGATTCTGACACCTAAGATTTGTGCCAAGAACTACGACCGCTTAGGCTACCAACGTAAGAACCTTTCTCGTAATGCAGAATTCGGTGGCACATTAACCTCAGGCATGGTGCCTTGGAGTGATAATGGTATCTACATGGCGAGTATTTTAGGGGTTGCTACTCTATCCTATGCACCTTTCATGTGGCTAAGCTTTATTTGTATCTTCATGACAATTCTATGTTCTTATATGGGTTGGTTCGTCGATAAATGTGAGCCAATTGCACAAGCAGATCAAGAAGAAACGGTTGAACTAAAACCGCAAACAGTCTCTTAGCCTAGATTAAATATCTACCAGAAAGGTATAAAAACAGAAATGCCGCTAACTTCAAAGGATCACTCCAAAAGAAAGTTAGCGGCATTTTTATCGCAGTGACTTTTCATTAACTTACTAAGTCATTGATTTATCAAGACCGTATTAACGACGTTTATTCGCTAAAAACGCATCTTCTGAAATTTTGTTCCCTTGCTCATCTTGAACCGTGAAAACATAATTCATACCGGATCCGGCTACATTACTCACCACAAGCATACCATTCTCATCGGTCATTGCTTGTTTAGGACCAAAACCTTTAATTTCTACTGGGTAGTTTGCTAGCGGTTCACCATCCTGGGTCACCTTAACTACCGCTTGATCACCAGTGTGAGAATTCACACTGAGGTTAATTCCGTTTGAAGTAGAAGCCATTGCTGCTGAACTTAACACTAAAGAAGTCGCAAGCAGTGTTGTAGATAACAATTTCATAATTAGCTCCTTTCTTAAAACAAATTCTGTATTGAACTCATTTACCAAACTAATGATAGCGTGATTTTCATCACAATAAACTGCATTAACCTGCACTAGATCATCGAAAAACTTGAACAAGAAAAGGTGAACTATTTTTTGATGCTTCTACAGCCCTTACCTAGTCTCGATTTGAAGAAAGTAGAGCTTTTTAATATAAAATTAGGGCGCTAAAAATTCTTTCAGCAGCCTCACATTGAGATGTTTTTTTAACCGTCAACTAACGATAAATCACGCAAAGTGAGAGCGATTACGTCCACTTTCTTTAGCTTTATAAAGCGCCTCATCGACTCGTTTCACTAGACCACGTTTTTCATCACCACTCACAATCACCGAAGCGCCGATACTAACGGTTACTTATAATAATACCTAAGTAGCCTTATTGGATATGTAAAAAACCCCTGAAACTTTCAGCTCCAGGGGTTTAATGTTTATATTTTACTTTGGCCGATTTTTGATTAAATCAAGCCAAAGGTAAAGTGCATACCGTAGAACACACCGCGGCCAAAAATTTCTGCGCCAATTAACGCGACTAAAGCCAGTAAGCTATAAAAGCGTACTTTGTTGTTTTCTTGGTGAGCCGATACTGACCACAATACCGCCGCAATTAACATCAATACACATTGCGTCATGATCATGCTTGAGTATTCAGTTAATACTGTTGTGCCTTGGTGAATCGATGTCACGACCGTTGAGAAATCCAACACGCGAGAAATCATCACTACAAAGTGCACAGCAATCAGTAATACGCCTACGCCAGCAATGATTTTGTTTGATTTTACTGAGCGCACATCAAAGGCATTCAGCAATACGTAACCAAACAATAAACCAGCGGTGATCACGGTAAACGTGAACTCGATTGGCGTGTAGATGCTATCCCATAACGGCACGGTGTTGATCAAATACACTTTGATCATTGCCGCCATGAAAACCACACCCGCTAGAGAACCTAGGTGACGTAAACCGGTACGTAGTGAACGAGTACCAAGGTTCAACACTTCGGTTAACCAGTAGATACCAGCAATGGCGAAGAAAATTGAACCGGTTAAGATCTCATTCGATAGACCAGATGCATCAACACGGTTAAACGAGTTAAACGCACGCAATGGTGAGCCTAAGTGTAGCGTCGATGCAGCGAAACCAATCGCCATAAAGCCCAACACAAAGAATAAAGCTTTAATCGCTAGATTCTTACTTTCATCTTCACCAGTCACACACATTAAGCGAGTGCTCACTAATAGGTAAGCGCCAACCGCACATTGGGCTAATACGGTAAAGATAACTAAAGGGAGTTCTAAAAAGTGCATTAGATCACCTCCTTCGGATTTTGTAAGAAGCCTGAAGTATCCCCTAATGGTTTCGCATTCGGGTTTAACTTCACGATAAGGTTTGGACTGGTTAAGCGGGAATCTGGTAGTGGCGCACAATCTGCGTTGTTACCGTATTTAGCGCGTAACTCATCAATTGGACCAAACTCAATCGCACGTAGTGGGCATGAATCCACACAAACTGGCATTAAGCCTTCCGCAACACGCTCATGACAACCATCACACTTCGTCATGTGACCTTTTTCTTCGCTGTATTGTGGTGCGCCGTAAGGACAAGCCATGTGGCAGTATTTACAACCGATACATACTTCTTCATTTACCACCACTAAACCATCTTCTTCACGCTTATGCATCGCGCCAGATGGACAAACCTTAGTACAAGCAGGATTTGAACAATGGTTACACGCAATCGATAGGTAATAGGCGTATACATCTTGACGGTAAACACCGTTGTTTTCAGACCAGTTACCACCAACATATTCGTAAATACGACGGAAGTTACGCTTAACGTCTAGGTCTTTGTTGTCTTTGCATGAAAGCTGACAAGTTTTACAGCCAGTACATTTACTTGAATCAATGTAGAAGCCGTATTGTTTTTTTACATTTACTGGCGAGTTAGCACCAGATGAAGTCGTTACGCTCATGCCTTAACTCCCATGCTTTTCAGTAGTTTAATTTCAACTAGGTTAGTGTGCGATGGATTCGCTTTTGCCAGTGGAGTTGGACGTGCGGTAGTCAATACGTTAATTGAACCATTCATGTCGGTACCTTCACGGTTTGGCGCATACCAAGCACCTTCACTAAGCGCAGTCGTATTAGGGATGATGCGTGGTGTGACTTTGGCGCACACTTGCAACTTACCGAATTCACTTTCTACCTGAACTAGGTCACCATTTTTAATGCCACGAGGCTCGGCATCCATTGGGTTAATCCAAATTTCTTGTGGTGCCGCCGCTTTCAATAACTCGACGTTGCCGTAAGTTGAGTGAGCGCGAGCTTTGTAGTGGAAACCCGTCATTTGCAGTGGGAATTTTTCACGCTTCGGTGAATCCCAGCCATCAAACGTTGGGTGGTATTCAGGGATTGGTGTAATGTGCTCATCTTCATCTAATTCCCAAGTCGCTGCGATGTTTGCTAACTGCTCAGAGTAGATTTCAATTTTGCCCGATGGTGACGGTAATGGGTTGGCAATTGGATCTTTACGGAAGTCTTCAAGTTCAACATAAGGACGATCATGTTGTTTCTTGTAGATACCTTGCTTACGCATAGTGTCGTAATCCGGTAGATCTGCATCGTTATTTTGCTTCACCGTTTGTGCGTACATCCACTGTAACCATTCTTCTTGAGTACGGCCTTCGGTGAATTCTTTTTCTACGCCTAAGCGCTTCGCCAGATCAGACAACATGTCGTAAATTGGACGACATTCAAAACGCGGTTTGATCGCTTGACTTGCAAAGATGAAGTACGGCATTGAACCTGCTGCGCCATCCATACAGAAATCCGATTGCTCAGAAGTGGTACAGTCTGGCAGTACAATATCGGCATATTTTGCAGATGAGGTCATGTGGTTATCGATCACGACGATCATTTCACACGCTTTTTCATCTTGCAGAATTTTATGAGTACGGTTGATGTCTGAGTGTTGGTTAATCAAACAGTTACCTGCATAGTTCCAGATAAATTTGATTGGATTTTGCAGACGCTCAACACCACGAATACCGTCAGTTTTGTCGGTCATTTCGTGTGCACGGTAAATTGCATCCGTCCATAAGAACATTGGGATAGACGCTTTAACTGGGTTGGGTATTTTCGGGAAACGTTGGAATGGGTAGCTATGGTCGCCTTCACGCATACCAGTACCACCACCTTGTAGGCCAACTTGACCACGAAGTAGAGAAAGCATACCGATCGCTTTACATGCTTGCTCACCGCTTGCAGAACGTTGTAAGCCCCAACCTTGAGTGATATAGATGCGGTTAGCATTACCAATTTCACGCGCCAGTTTGATGATATCTTCTGCTGGTACACCCGTAATTGGTGCCGCCCACTCAGGCGTCTTAGGCGTTTTATCGTTGCCGTTACCTAGGATGTAATCTTTATAGCTACCATTTTTTGGTGCTGATGCAGGTAGAGTCTTCGCATCATAACCAACACAGTAAGTGTCTAGGAATGCTTGGTCGACTTTATCTTCCGTGATCAGTACATGCGCAATCGCTGCACATAATGCGGCATCGGTACCGTGACGTAATGGAACCCATTGGTCTTCACGGCCACCAGCCGTATCGGTGTAACGAGGATCGATAATAATGGTGCGAGTACGGTTCTTTTGCTGACCTTCTACATAGTTATGCGTTTGGCCGCCACCAGACATACGCGTCTCAGCAGGGTTATTACCAAAGAAAATAGCAAGATCAGCATTTTGAATATCATCCATGCTGTTGTTAGCAACCCAACCGCCATAAAAGAAATCGGTCATACATTCGATCGCGGCTGCCGAGTAATCACCATAGTGGTTTAAGTAGCCACCTTTTAGGTTCATTAAGCGTGCAATCAGTGTTGAGCTTGGATCCCAACTTTTGGTAACCGTACCGCCAAGCGTACCTGTACCGTAGTTAAGATAAACGGCATCATTGCCATAATTTTTAATCGTGTCATCCAGACTTGCTGCAATTGTATCTAGCGCTTCATCCCAGCTGATGCGTTTGAATTTACCTTCGCCACGTTTACCAACACGTTTTAGAGGGTATTTTAAGCGATCAGGGTTATATACGCGGCGACGCATAGAGCGACCACGCAAACACGCGCGCACTTGGTGAGAGTTATTAAACTCATCTAGCCCAGTGTTGTCAGTTTCAACCCACTTAATTTCACCATCAACCACATGCATACGTAATGGACAACGGCTACCACAGTTTACGGTACATGCCGACCATACGATTTTTTCATCTGGTTTCGCTGGAGTTTCAATCGCAAGCGCTTTTTTGCTGAACGGTAATGTTAAGCCACTAGTCACAGTTGCTAGGGCACCTAACGCGGCACTACCTTTGACAAAGCCACGACGTGTGACTGCAAATGCGTCGTTCTTATTTGTCTGTTTATTATTAACTGACACGACTTTTCCTCATTTTATACTTCGAGTGATGGCCGTGATTATGGACTTACCCCTATAGAGGTACTTTGTTCTAAATCAAAGTCTGTCGACTCTATTCAACGTATATTACGTGCCACTTAGAATGAGATATAGAGCACACTTTAAAATGACGAATTTTTACACAGAATCTGCATTAATCACCAAAATTCTTGGCGCGTTAATCTATTTCCGACCAAGTGAATTTAGCGACAATGGCCTAGACCGAGTCTTAGCTTTACAGGTCGAATCACAAGAAAGCAGTGCTTTGATTAAAATGTTTCAAAGCGTACTTGATCAATTTAACCGTGCCGATATCGACTCTTTAAATATGGCTCACGATGAATTTTTTTCAGGTATTGGTGATATGCCAGTGCCACCTTGGGGTTCGGTGTATTTAGATCGTGAGTGTGTGCTATTTGGTGAATCGACTTCTGAATATAAGCAGTTTTTAGTGCAGCAAGGTTTTGAATTTGAAACCCACAATAATGATCCACTCGATCACATTGGCTTAATGCTAATGACGTTGGGCGAATTACTTGAAAACCAAACCACCGATGAAATATCATCTGCATTAGATGAACTATTAAGTTATCACTTACTACCTTGGACGCCGCATTACTTACGACAAGTTGCACCATTGATTTCTGAGCCAGCTTACGCACAAGCCATCGCGCTGACGCAAACCTTATTAAATGATCTACAAACGGCATTTAACTTAACCGTAAAACCAAGAAAGATTCACTTTAAAATTGCGCAGTAATAAGCCAATGACTGAACGTAAGATTAAAACACAAGAACCGCAACCAAGCCGCCGTGCCTTATTTACCGGCATGGCGAAACGCAGCTATCAAGCAGCAAAAGTTGAAGAGAAAGTACAACGCACCGTACCTCGACCACCTACTGCGGTCGATGAAGATATTTTTACTCGTTTGTGCAATCAATGTGGGGAATGTGAAAAGGTTTGCCCAGAGTCTATTATTCGTATGGAAAACGGCTTTCCAACGTTAGATGTCGAATATTCTCATTGCACCTTGTGTGGTAAATGCCAAACCGCTTGTCCGACGATTGCGTTATCCAACAAACAGCAAGATACCGGGCTACGAGCAAAAGCATCTGAAACCTGTATTAACCTTTATGGCTATTGTGATTCATGCGCGCAATCTTGCCCAAGCCAGGCTTTGGAATGGAAAGACAGTCAAATCCCGAGCATTGATATCAACAAATGCGCTGGCTGCGGGATCTGTAAAAGTGACTGCTTTATTGGTGCGATTCAGTTGAGATAAATGACTCACCTCTCAACCATAATCAACCTTGGCTACCTTTATTTAACACAAAGGAAACATTATTGCTCTCACTCTGTCTTTTCGGCCTTTGTTGTAACAAAAACCTGACACCGCACTAGGAAAAACCTACAAATACACCTTTGTTATTATCAATTGAGCGATATAATAGCCACTCTTCAAACAGGCATTTGAAAGTACATTTTGTTGCTTGATGCCTGCCCTTTGAAATTGAACCGTTATAGGATACACACCTCGCATGCTCAGCTTTGCCAAAACTGCTTGTTCTCGCTTTAAACAAGCCCCTCGTTCTATTCGAATTACATCCTATTTAGGCCTAGCTTATGCGACTTACGCTCTTATATTAGGGTTAATTGTTCCTGCTGTGGTTCAATCACAAGTACCAACGGCACTTTCTGAATTACTTGGCAGACAAGTGAATATTGAAAAAGTCCGCATTAACCCATTTTTATTACGCTTTAGAGTCGATGGGTTTGAAATTAAAGAAGCGAATGATAGCCAATCTTTTGTCAGCTTTGAGCACTTAGATCTACAAATTGGTTTCTGGCGCAGTGTATTACACCTAACACCGAGCTTAGATCACCTGCACTTACAACAGCCTGATGTAAAGATGGTGCGTGTCGATAACCAAGGTAACTTCAACTTTACCGATATTATTGAATCTGTTGCTAACGCTTCAAAACCAACAGAAGAAACCAAAGCAACTGATGAGCCTTCTTCTGGCCTTCCTCCGTTTCACGCGCGTGATATTCAACTGATCAACGGCCAATTCGATTTTATCGATAACCCAACTGGCGCACATTTAAAATACCAAGGCTTAAATATCCGCTTGCCGCGTTTGGACTCTCAAGCACAGACTTTTGCCAAAGCCGACATACAGGATTCTTCTAGCTCAGATCAACAAAACCACTTCGCCATCAATGTAACTGGCGCAGATAATGGCGCGTTGGATCTAGAAGGTAAGTTCCAATTTGAACCTTTTGCTATCGAAGGCAAGTTGGGCATGAACAATATTACGCTATCGAATTTCTGGCCGTTTGCTGAAAAGCAACTGGATGCCAAGCTGACTAGCGGTAAATTCAACTTCTCAACTGAATTCCAAGCGAAAAATGAACCGACTCGCTTTGATTACTCAACCAGTAAGGGTCGTTTTGAACTATTAGATCTCAATTTCACTGACGGTGAAAAAGACAAAATTACACTACCGAGTTTAACGCTAGATAATATTGCCCTAGGTAACAAACAACATGCTATTGATATCGCCGCGCTAACCCTCGATGGCCTATGGATTGATGCACTAGTCAACAAGCAAGGGCTCGATCTACAACGTTTATTCACACCAAAACAAGAAGCGCCAAAACCTACCGTAAGTGTCAAAGCAGCCGATACAGATAAAATCGAGCCGACAGCAGAATCAGAAGAAGTTGTGCAACCAAGCGTAACCGTCACCAAACAATCTACTCAAAATGCCTCTCCTTGGGTCGTACGTTTACATAAATTCGCCATGATCAATACCAATATTAATATCAACGAGAAAATGGTCAGTAGTGGCGTACATTGGCGCATCAACCCTTTAAATATTGAAGCTAATAACATCATTAGCGATTTATCTCAGCCGATTGATTACGATGTTAATTTAGAAGTGAACTCATGGGTGAAAAGCCCACTTGATCACACCCGAGGCAGTTTCTCTAGCCAAGGTAAAATTAATGCCAAAGATCTTACCTTTAAGGGTGATATCAACCTAGATCAACTTGAGCTAAGCCAATTCCAAGCCTATATCGACCCCTACCTCAATGTGCGCTTGCAAAATGGTAAGTTATCCACCAAAGGTCAATACAGCGCCGACACTGAGGGCAATGCGACGTTTACAGGACAAACTAATATTGCTAGCTTACTAGTGCGCGATAAATTGGAATATCAACCACTGATCCAATGGTCGAACATGGCAGTGAATAACCTGCGTTTCGATCTTGGACAAAAGAGCATCAAAATCAATTCGGTTAACTTTAACTCTCTTTACAGCAAAGTATTGATTGATAAACAACAGCGCACCAACATTGGTAGCTTGGTTAAGCCTCAACCAGCTTCTGCATCAAAAAATACTTCAAGCAGCCAAAACAGCAAGCCCTACTCTGTGGATGTCGGTAGCATCAATATCAGCAATGGTTCCGCTTACTTTGCCGATTATTCATTAACGCCAAGCTTCGCCTCTGGGATTGAATCACTTAATGGCTCGATTAGACACTTATCATCCACGCCAGGCACCAAAGCAAGCGTAGACCTAAAAGGCAAAATCAATAAATACGCACCGGTTACCTTAAAAGGTGATATTAACCCATTGATTAAAAACCCGTATTTGGACTTAGATTTCATCTTTAAGAGTGTAGAACTCACTTCAATAAACCCATACTCAGGGACCTATGCTGGTTATTACATTGATAAAGGTCAGCTATCTCTTGCTCTAAAATATCAATTGGAAAACAACCACTTAATTGGTGAAAACCACATGGTAATTGACCAGTTAAAATTAGGTGAACCAAGTGATTCTGATCTCGCGACTAGCCTACCGTTATCACTTGCGATTGCACTACTGCAAGATCGCAACGGCGTGATTGATTTAGGCGTTCAAGTGACCGGTGATGTCAATGCTCCCGACTTTAGCTTTGGTAGTGTGATATGGGGAGCATTTGCTAATGTCATCACCAAAGCCGTCACCTCGCCTTTCTCGATGATTGCAGGGCTTGCTGGCAGCGATGAAGAACTAAACCACATTACCTTTGATGCTGGCAAAGCGATGATTACCGGAGAAGAACAAGGCAAGTTGGATATCGTTGCCAAGGCACTACAAGAAAGACCAAAGCTAAAACTCAGCATTGTAGGTTCTGTTCAAGAAGCCGAAGATACCAGAGCGATTGCCGAACAAAAACTGCAAACCTTACTACTTAAAGAAAGTGGGGATGATGCAATTCCTGAAGGTTTAACTGCCGATAACTTCCCTGCTGATAGTGATTTATCCGACGCTTTAGAAGATCTCTTTAAAGACCAATTCAATATCCGTATTGGTACTGAAGAAGATAAAGTAGAAGAGCAATTAAAAGCTGAAACGGGTAAACAAGACATTGACGATGACGTTCTAGAGCAAGCACTCAATGCCAGCATGTATAACCAATTGGTTGAAGTACAAGATGTTAACCATGATGAACTCGGTAGCCTCGCGGTAGAACGCGCGCGTGCAATCAAAGCCTACTTAGTCGATGTTCAGAAAATTGAACCAGCTCGTATATTCATTCTAGACAGTAAGACCAAACTGAAAACCGAAGATCGCTCTGCAGAGTTATCTTTAGATGGTAGTTGATAGATAAGCCATTCAGCTACGGTGAACTTGATTACGGTTAACTCGATAATAAAAGCTCAAATTTCAAATGAAGTTTGAGCTTTTTTTGGGGGACATGAGTAATATGAATTTGTCTGGATATAATTTGCCAGTTTAGTGTCTGCGATATAACTAGATCTGACAGATTGCCCTAAATCAGTTAATGATCCGTAGTTTTATCTATCCTCAAACTTGTCATTCTAGAAATGAAGAATGAAATTTACGTGAAAGCTAGACCCCGCACATTATTAGAGCGTCATTCCAGCCGAGCCTAAGCGAGAGCAGGAATCTACTTATCACGCGCTGAATATTTACAGTGTTTTTTTACGCTAATATCATTACACAACAAGCGATCACAAATAACTCCCTCCCTTTACCAATGAAAATACTTGGCATCAAGATTTACAGCCAAGGGAGGGTTGATGTGAGTAGCTTATTTTTGCCCCAAAGGCGTTTAGTGTGATCAACCCCATCTCCGCTTCCCCTTATATCGACTTCTGCTGCCAAGTGACATCATCTACCAAGGGGAAGAACTAGTCTTTGTCGCTTGCAGTTGCAATATCTACCCAAGATTCCCGCACATTATTAGAGCGTCATTCCAGCCGAGCCTAAGCGAGAGCAGGAATCTACTTATCAGGCGCTGAATATTTACAGTGTTTTTTACGCTAATACCATTACACAACAAGCGATCACAAATAACTCCCTCCCTTTATCAACGGAAAATACTTGGTATCAAGATTTATAGCCAAGGGAGGGCGGGGGAGGGTTGATGTGAGTGACTTATTTATGCCCCAAAGTGTGTCAGTACCGACAGAAACGAAGCTACTATAGCCTCATAATTGTACAATGAAAGCTAATGTGTGGGGAAAAAGTCAAGATCTCCCCCCACTCATTCCAGATTATTTTATAAAACAACCTCAGCTTGCTTCGATTCTGAACCTGCAAAAACGAAAAGTTAAAGCCAAAAAAAATGATACGATGTTAAAAAAGTTGATCTTAGGGGCAATAGAAGTATGAGTAATGAATATTTAGGAAGCCGTTGGTATAAGTTTGATTTTCATACTCATACGCCAGCATCGTCAGATTATAAAAAGCCAGAAGAGACTGAAACTGATTGGTTAAAAGCCTTAATGGCTGAAGAAGTTGACTGCGTGGCTATTACCGATCATGTATCTGGTGATTGGGTAGACCGACTAAAAGCAACTTACGCTGAACTTGATAAGACTGCAGAATGGTATCGACCGCTTTACTTATTTCCAGGGTGCGAAATAACAGTGAGTACAGGTCAATCCCGTGTACATATTTTGGCTATTTTTGATCCTTCCTGTAATTCTGCAAAGATTGCCGCTGTTTTAGGTCAATGTGGTATTACTGAGGGGCATGGTGATGCTGAAGAGACCTGTGCAACAGAGTCTGTTGACAAGGTTATCTCTATTGTAAAGCAAGCTGGTGGTGCAGCGATACCTGCGCATGTTGATGGGCCTAAAGGACTGTTAAACGGAATAACAAATACCAATCATGAGATTGAGTCATGGCTCAATCAGATTGAAGCCGCTGAGTTTGTCAATTTAGCTTTTCTCGATGCGGTTAACCCTGAGCTATCAAAGGCGGCTATGCACTTAGCAAAACTTCAAGGCTCAGATGCCCATGAATGTAGTCGATTAGGTAAGAAGTGTTCGTGGATAAAAATGAGCCAGCCATCAATAGATGGATTGAAGTTAGCTCTGCATGATCACGACTTTTGTGTCGAAAACAGTGTTGATAATCCTAATGCGACGCCAGATTTATTCTTAAAGAAATTGAATATTTCGCAAATGCGTCATTGTGGACGTATTCCTGGGCAGCCAGCGATATTTGAATTACACCCTTTATTTAATGCTGTTATCGGTGGCCGAGGCTCTGGTAAATCGACATTCATTGAATCTGTTCGGTTGGCATTAGGGCGTGAAAATGAAGTAGCAGAACTTGAGCAGATACAAGAAGATGTTCACTCTTTTAGAGAGGGAGTAACGAAATCTGATACTGAAATATGCGTTGAGCTACAACGAAGAGATGAGGCATACCAATCGATTTGGAAACACAGTACAACCCCCTATATTAATAAAATGCAAGCAGGTGATTGGTCGCTTGATAACGGACGGCCAGAAGAGCGTTTTCATGTAAGCTTATACAGCCAAAAACAAATCAATGCACTGGCAAGCAATACGAACAGCTTATTAGAAATTATTGATCGCTCAAACGAAGTTAATTTTTCGGCATGGAAGTATCAGTTTGATGCTGAGCTCAATAAGTTTTTAGGACTTTGTCGAGAAGTACGTCAGTTACAGGAGCGGCTTGATAATAAAGGCACCTTAGAATCACAAAAAGACGACCTAAATAGCGATATCGAGAGCTTCGAGAAAGGTGGCCACAAAGATATCTTTAATGCCTACCAAACTTTTACACTTGAAAAACAAAAAGTTGAAAAGGCAGCTGGTATCTCTGGGTTAGTTGATTCTATCGACGGCATGCTGTCTGAGGAGTTTGCGGAGCTTAGCCTCATAGGTGAAAGTGACGACAAGCCTGATTACGTTGCAGAGTTAGAAGAAATACAGTCGGCATTCAAAGGAAATTTAGTTTCCGTTCAGACAGAACTGGAAAAGCTAAAAGATCAAATTACAAAAGCTGAACAAGATCGAGAAGATGCAATCAGCAAATCAAGTTGGTATTTAAAAGGTGTAGAATCTACACAGCGGTATGAACAAGTTGTTCAAGAGTATGCCAAAAAAGGGGAAGAACTGAACCCAGAGCAGTATGAATCTTGGCTTACTCAACGCAATGAGATCAACATTCAGTTGGAAGAGCTAGAAACAGTACAATCGAATCTAGATATCAGACAAGACCATTGTGATAAGTCACTTAGAAAATTGTATGTGTTAAGAAGAAGGCTTCAGCTAAAACGTCAAAAATTTATTAAGAAAGTTATTGGTGAAAATCGCTATGTGAAAATGAAGCTTTTGCCGTTTGCGAACACAACTACGATAGAGAGAAAGTTTAGAGAGCACATTGGGATAGAGACTAGTTTTGCTACTTCCATCTATCAGGATGACCAAACCAATAGCTTGTTATATGACTTACTTTCTAAGGATTTAGGCCTTAAGGGCATTGCAACAGAGGTCAGCAAGTTAAAAGATGCGACTCTATCCTTAGCTTCTGGTGACGATGTACCCCCATATCGCATCGATAGTCGCTTGAAGACTTCGCTCACGCAAAAGCTTTCACAACAACCTGAAATGTTTGACCGATTGAAAACATGGTGTCCTGATGATCAACTTGTCGTTGAATATGCTAAGGACATAGAAAAAGGTAAGTTTGAGAACATTGAAAAAGGTTCAGCGGGTCAGAAAGCGGCAACCATTTTAGCCTTTTTGCTTAGTCACGGTGATAATCCAATTATTGTCGATCAGCCCGAGGATGACTTAGACAATGCCCTCATTTACCAGCTGATTGTGTCTCAGATACATGAGAATAAGAAGCGCAGGCAAATTATCATGGTGACGCATAACCCTAATATTGTTGTTAATGGTGATGCTGAGTTTGTAAATGTGCTCCATTTCCACGCAGGGCAGGTTCAGGTATTGGAGTCAGGTGGTTTATGCGAGCAAACGGTGAGGGATCATGTTTGTAATATCATGGAAGGCGGAGCAACTGCTTTTGATAAGCGTTACAATAGGTTAAGAGTTATATAGGGAGTATGTATGTAATGTCTCGCAATCGCATTATGAAAGCTGATGGGTAAGGCAAAAACACCAGTCAGTTCTGAAACCTAGGTGTTGAACAAACTCGAAGCCACTTACTTTATGAAAAATGTGCGATGGTGCTTAGTTGGGCTATCGCCTGAGCTACTTGTTATCCTTAACGGATCTTATCCGAAGACTCGAAATCTGTCAGAAATCGTAAGAAGCTTTTGTCCAAAAACGAGTTTATTTCTTTACCTAAGAAATACTTTAGGTTTTGACTATTCTAAAACCTGTCATTCCGGAAATGAGGAACGAATTATCCGGAATCTCTTACACCAGTGAAACTTACGTGAAAGCGAGATCCCGCATCTTCTTCGCCTAGGCTCATGTGCGGGATGACAAAGCCGGAGCGATTAATCCCTCCCCAGTCATAAGTTAGGATATCAACAGAGGTATAAGATCGAGCATGAGCTACCATCAACACTGAACTTGTACTACGGAGCTACTTTCCCGCTTTCACCATCTCAATTATCTTGATGGCTTTCTCAAAGTGATCGAGCTTATGCGTTTGGATCCACCAAGTCGCGGCTTCCATTAAAAGCTCTGGGTTATCATTTTTATTGGCAAAGAAGGCGTAAAATGACACGCCGACATTATCGCCCTTTTGTTCTATTTTCTTAGTACAAACCGCAATAACTTTCTCTCGTAATGAGTCTCGCATTAAAACACTTCCTTTCTAATCACAATTTGTATTGGTTCAGCTTTGTATTAACCAAAAATGACCACCAGCACAAATACCACTAATGCTATGATCCCAAAAACTTTCATCGCCACTTTTAAGTCACCGCCGCCGTTTGGTGCTTGATTACAACATCCCATTGATTTGTCCTCCATAAAATAAAAGCTTTACCACTTAAAACTTCACGCTTAAAACGATCTGTTGAAATGATAAAGCTTCCCGTAACTAGAAGGTCAATGCTTGTACCTTGTTATTTTCTCAACGCATTGAGTTTGGCTTGGGTAATGCCAAAAATACTGCCCGTAGGATAGGTGAAATCATCTTCCAATTCTCCGGCTTCTATTCCGGTGAAAATCGACAAGGCTTGCGTCACATGCTCGATGGCCCAAATATGAAACTCGCCTTTGTGCACCGCTTCAACAATATCTTTGCGTAGCATTAAGTTATGGACATTCGATTGAGGAATGATCACCCCTTGAGTTGAACTTCTTCCTTTAATGGCACAAACATCAAAGAAGCCTTCGATCTTTTCATTCACTCCACCAATTGGCTGCGATTCACCAAACTGATTCATCGAGCCAGTAATCGCAATATCTTGTCGTAGTGGGAGTTTCGAAAATGCCGAAACAATCGCGCACACTTCTGCCATCGAGGCACTATCACCATCGACACCACCATAAGATTGCTCAAAAGTGATATGAGTCGTCAGTGGAATTTTGGCGCTGCGGCCAAGAATCGAAGCTAGATAGGCAGATAAAATCATTACGCCTTTAGAGTGAATACTACCACCGAGATCGACATTACGTTCAATATCTAAAATATCGCCATCACCAAATGCGGTGGTAGCGGTAATGCGATTAGGTGCCCCGAACATGTGGTCGCTGGTTGATAACACCGACAACGCATTCACCTGACCAACCGCACTACCCTCAGTTTTGATCAAGGTGGTGCCATTGGTGAAAGTTTCCATCACGTTATCTTGCAGGCGACTCACGCGCATTTGTTGGTTATTCAACGCTTGTTCAACATGCGAGGCTCGAATCAAACTCGATTTTGCGCTTCTAGCAACGTAGTTAGACTCTCGCAATAAGTTGGCAATATGCGCCGAATGGAGCGACAACTTATTCTGATCGCCCGCGTTACGTGAGCTGTGTTCAATAATTTTAGCAATCGCTTTTTTATCGCAATGCAGCATATTGTTGTCATGCACAATGCTGGAAATAAAGCGCGCATAATGCATCTCTGCTTCTGGGGTACGCTTCATTTCATCTTCAAAATCGGCGGTAACACGGAATAGTTCGCTGAATTCTGGATCGTAGTGCTGCAACAATTGGTAGGTGCGATAATCACCAAACAGAATGATTTTCACATCTAGCGGAATAGGTTCTGGATCCAGCGAAACTGCGCCGGTTAACGTGACCTCTTTTTCCAAGGACGTTAAGCTCAACTGGCGAGCACGTAGCGCACGTTTAATGCCATCCCATACATAAGGTTGCTCAAGTACCTTAATCGCATCCATCAGCAATACACCGCCATTAGCTTTGTGCATGCTACCAGCGCGGATTAGCGAGAAGTCGGTAAACACGGTGCCTTTGTAGGTCGCAGTTTCCACACAGCCGAATAATGAATGATAATTCGGGTTGTCTTCTACTATGATTGGAAAGGAATCTTTAGCCTGACTGACCAACACATTAATGGAATAACGACGCGGTAATTTGCTATCTAAAGAGGCGGAGGCAATTTCATTTTGTTCATTCGACTCTTGTAAAAACTGGTCGACATTGTCAACAATATCTTTTTGTAGTTCGGTTAGATATTGCTTAATTTCTGGGTACTTTGAATAGCTTTTCTTCAAGGCTTTGATCAGATGAGAAAACACTTCAAGCGCGGTTTCATCGTTAAGCTTTTTCATCTTTTCGCTAAACGCTTCTTCCCACTCCGTTAATTGACGGATCATGCCGCGCAACTGAATTTCTAACGCGTCAATCGTACTGTGGAATTTTTCCTGATCTTTTTTGCTTAACTCAAGAAAGCTTTCTTCGGTATGGACTTCTTCTTCATTTTGCATGGCGATAAATTCATAGTCACCTTGCAACGTAATGGTAAGACTTACCCCTTTCTCTTTCGCTATCTTGCTGATTTCTTCGAGCGCCGATTGCTGCTTTTGATTAAGCTGATTTTTCAACTTTTCAGAGCGGGTAAAATACACTTCATTATCAAACGCCAGCGGAATCGCCTTTACCAATTTCGCCAGTAGTTTTTCCATATCTTGGCGAAATGCTTTGCCGATACCGCTTGGCAGTTTAAGTACTTTCGGCTGGCGGATATCTTCAAAGTTGGCGACATAACACCAGTCAAACACTTGCATGTCATCAGGTTGATGGCGGTTCAGATAGCGCAAAATCATGGTGCGTTTGCCTAGGCCATTTTGCCCTGTCGCATAAATGTTGTAGCCCTTGTCTTTAATCGACATCGCAAATTCCACCGCTTTTTGCGCGCGTTCTTGGCCAACGATTTCATCAATCGGCGTGATATCTTTGGTCGATTTACAAGGCAGCTGTTCGAGTTCAGCAGGGTGATATAGCTTGTCGCTTGATAAGCTGAGGGAGGAAGAATACATCGTCATAAGCAATCCCTACTTTAAAGTTTGTTATTAGAGAATAGCCGATTTTTGTTTCGATTTGAGTGATTTAAGTACCTTTCCTGTTTAAGCGCTCATAAAACATACAATGAAAATCATTCACTTGAACAAGTTTTTCGAACAAACTGCTCAAATAATTATTACTGTGATCTTGATCACTCTTGGTATAGTCACCATATATACTTCAAAGCACGTTCGCTTGCTGCTTTCATTAGGAATAAAAATAATGACTCACCCAATTATCAAAGATTTAGAATCTCGCTACACGGCTAAACGTTATGACGCTAGCAAAAAAATCCCTCAAGAAGACATGAAAGTTTTGATGGATGCGATCCGTTTATCGGCATCTTCAATTAACTCTCAGCCTTGGAAGTTTGTTGTATTAGAATCCGATTCAGCAAAACAACGTTTCCACGATACCTTCGCCAATAAGTTCCAATTTAACCAACCGCACGCCACTACTGCATCTCATATCATTTTGTTTGCTCATAAGATGCAGTACAGCAAAGCCGATTATGAAAAAGTTATCGACCAAGGTATCGCGGATGGCCGTAATAAAGCCGAAGAAAAAGAGCAAGCGTTCGGTGCTTTCGCATTCGTTGACTTAAACACCAATGATCAGGGCTACAACGATGAGTGGACCAAATCTCAGACTTATATTGCCCTAGGTAATGCTCTGCATGTATTGGCTCGCTTAGGTATCGACTCAACCACAATGGAAGGCATCGATTCTGAGCTTATTGGTAAAGAGTTTGCTGCAGAGTTAGACGGTTACGAGTGTCATGTTGCTTTGGCGATTGGTTACCACAACCCAGAAGAAGACTACAACGCTAAACTGCCTAAATCGCGCTTATCAGCAGAAGAAGTTGTGATTACGCTGTAATGTAATCTCTTATATGCTAAATCTCTTGGAGATAGACAAAAGGCAGCGCTCGCTGCCTTTTTTGTTTTACACGATCCATTCCGACAAATTCTGTCACTATCACTTTTGTTCGTTTCCATCACACCCTATACTTGCTCACAACCTCGTTAATATATTGATAATAAAGCAGGAAGCATGGGCATCTATTCTCAACTTGAGCACGCATTAGTTAAACGCATTGATAGCGAACGCATCATTACCCAACAAGATAAATGCCTTGCCTATGGCACCGATGCCAGTTTTTATCGCTTAGTGCCTAAGTTGGTGTTGAGATTAAAAGATTTAGAAGAAGTGCTGTATGCCATGCGTTGCTGTCGAACGCTTGAACTGCCCTTCACTTTTCGCGCCGCAGGTACCAGTTTATCTGGCCAAGCGGTTTCTGATTCCGTTCTTATTACCCTAACCGACAATTGGCGTATCCATCAGATTCACGATAATGGCCAACAGATCACGCTACAACCGGGTGTGATTGGTGCTGATGCTAATAAATACCTTGCGCCTTTTGCACGAAAAATCGGCCCCGATCCGGCATCTATCAATGCTTGTAAGATAGGTGGTATCGCCGCCAACAACTCTAGTGGCATGTGCTGTGGCACCGCGCAAAACTCTTACCAAACGCTAGAAAGCATGAAAATCGTGTTTGCCAACGGCTCGATTTTAGACACGGGTAACCCAAGTAGTGTGGAAGCCTTTAAAAAGTCCAATGTCACCTTTATCAGTAAGATTGGCGCACTTGCCCAAGCTACTAAAGCCAATCACGAACTGGCACATCTTATTCAACACAAATATCGTTTAAAAAACACCACCGGCTATTCAATTAATGCTTTAGTCGATTTCAGTGACCCAATTCAGATCATTCAACATTTGATGATAGGTTCTGAAGGTACATTAGGCTTTATTGCCGAAATCACTTACAACACGGTAGAAGAGCACGCTAATAAAGCCTCTGCCCTGCTGGTATTTGAAAATATTGAACAAGCCAGCCAAGCGGTAACGGTTCTATCGAATTCTCCGGTTGCTGCGGTTGAGATGATGGACGGGCGCTCTTTACGTTCGGTCGCCAATAAACCGGGCATGCCGAATTTTATTAAAGACCTAGACTTAGAAGCTGCAGCATTATTGGTGGAGTCTCACGCCAACGACCAAGAAAAACTACAGCTACAATGCGATACCATTCTAGAGCGTGTGGCTTCATTTGAGATTATTGAGTCGATTCCCTTTACCTCCGATCCAAAAATCGTTGCAGGCTTATGGGATATCCGTAAAGGTTTATTCCCCGCGGTAGGTGCGGTAAGAGAAGCGGGCACTACCGTCATTATTGAAGATGTGGCTTTTCCGGTAGAACACTTAGCACAAGGCGTTCGTGAACTGCAGCAGTTATTTGAAAAGTATGGCTATTCCGAAGGCATTATTTTCGGGCATGCACTAGATGGCAACTTGCACTTTGTATTTACTCAAGGATTTGAAGCGCAAGCAGAAATTGACCGCTACGGCCAATTTATGGATGACGTCACTCAATTGGTGGCGGTGAAATATCAAGGGTCTCTTAAAGCAGAACACGGCACTGGGCGCAATATGGCGCCGTATGTCGAGCTTGAGTGGGGAAAACAAGGTTATCGCTTGATGCAAGAAATTAAGCAGTTGTTTGATCCTCAAGGGTTGTTAAATCCCGGCGTGATTATTAATGATAATCCCCACGCCCATTTAAGCGATCTCAAACCTATGCCAAAAGCCGATGATTTGGTCGACCGTTGTATTGAATGTGGTTTCTGTGAACCGGTTTGTCCTTCGCGCACTTTAAGTTTATCGCCCCGCCAACGCATTGTGCTGTACCGAGAATTACAGCAACAAAAGCGTGACGGTAAAGCCACTGCGCCGGAACTAGAAAAACTGTTTAACTACCAGGGGATCGAAACCTGCGCCACGACAGGGTTATGTGAACAACGTTGTCCGGTTGGAATAAATACTGGCGATTTGATAAAGAAATTACGCTCCGAACGCCACACAGATAAAGCACCTCTAATCGCTCGTTGGACTCATGAGCATTTCAGCACCTCGACAAAACTGGTTAAACATGGCCTCACCATTAACCACATTATTTCTAAATTGTTGCCCAATGCGCTGGTGTCCAAAGTCGCCAACGGTACTCGTCGACTCAGCGGCAATCGACTACCTTTATGGCTACCAGAGATCCTAAATGCTAACCATCATAAATTACCGATGGATACTCAAAAACAAGCGCAACAAGATCTATTTAAAATCGCCGATGTTCAACACCGTAAAGTGGTTTACTTTCCATCATGCATCAGCCGAACCTCTACATCGAATCATAATAAGCAATCACTAACAGAAGTGACGATGTCGCTGCTCACCAAAGCGGGTTTCGATATTATTTTACCTAAAGATTTGAATAATCAATGCTGCGGCATGCCTTATAAAAGCAAAGGGTTAGACCAATTAGGTGACAGTAAAGCGAAAGACTTAGAAGAGAGCTTATGGCAAGCTAGCCATCAAGGTTTATACCCAATTTTGATGGACACCAGTCCGTGTGTGAAGCAAAGCCAAGCGCAATTTACTAAGCCACTACATCTGTTTGAGCCTTCTGAATTTGTCATGCAGCACGTCACGCCTCATCTCAACCTAAAGCCGATTAATGAAACGGTTATGCTGCATGTAACTTGTAGTGCTCGCACACTAGGACTGGAAAGCACCATGATTGAACTGGCACAGCGTTGCGCCAAGAAAGTGATAGTGCCTGAACATATTCAATGTTGCGGCTGGGCTGGCGATAAAGGCTTTAACACTCCAGAGCTTAATGAAGCCGCCCTCACCCCACTTAAAGAGCAAGTACCCGTACATTGCAACCGAGGTTTTAGTAATAGCTTAACCTGTGAAATCGGGTTATCACATCACAGCGGCGTGCCATATCAATCAATTTTATATTTGGTGGATGAGGCGACGAAATCACCCTCATCCAGTTCAATATAAATCAATATTTAATGGCTTCCGATAAGACCTTGAAACCAATCCCATACACCAAATGAGTATTGAAAAATATCAATTCCCAACGCCGACTTGATGATGTACAAAACAAAAACGACTGAAACACAAGCAAGCGATAGGAACATTAATAGTAGTAAGGTTAAAAAGATCAATTTAAAGGGTGATTCTTTGCGACGTATCTTTCGCAAGTCTCTGCCCATTAACAAAACAATATAATAGCGCTTAAAGAAAAATGGGAATGTTGCTCTATAGTCTACTTTGTGATGATCACCCGTCAAGGCGAGTACCGCTTTTTCGATCGAGGTTTTAGTCTCCTCCGAAAGCTCATTAAACGCATCATCATCTAGCGCGCGATAAAAGTTTTTTAATTGTCTTGGCTGTTCAGATTTCATGATTTGCGTTTAACCACTTGTTGATATACTTGCATAGTTTGTTGCGCAATTAAATGCCAATCATACACCTTAAGATACTCACTATAATCCTTCTGTTCCCAGCAGCTCGCCAAATCAAGCTTTTCAGCGAGCGCTTCTACATTGCCGACTTCAAAGTAACTCTCTGAATTTAATTTCACTTCTAGATTAGCAGGAATGTCACTGACAATCGCTGGTAAAGAGAAAGACATCGCTTCCAACAAGGCAATCGGCAACCCTTCATGATACGACGGCATAATAAATAGGCGAGCTTGAGAGAACACGGCTTTCAGTTCATCACCTTTTAAAAAACCAGTAAGGATAACATTATCAGCCTCTTGAGCTTGCTGCTTTAGTTTTTCACTGTATTCACTAGGGTGATCGGTATCGCCTACAATGACTAACGTTTCGTTCGAGCCACTTAATTGATGCGCAGCAATGAGATCATGAAAACCTTTTTCCTCAACGAAACGGCCAACCGCAACCATATATTTTTTTTCTTTTAAATCAAAGCGCTGTAATGTCGAGTGAATAACATCAGAAGATACTGGTTCAGGGATCACGACACCATTGTAAATTAAATTCGCGTCCTCTCTGCCATGTTTTTGTTTA
Source organism: Vibrio litoralis DSM 17657 (assembly GCF_000426765.1). GTDB lineage: Bacteria > Pseudomonadota > Gammaproteobacteria > Enterobacterales > Vibrionaceae > Vibrio > Vibrio litoralis. The sequence continues at coordinate 92,911 of NZ_AUFZ01000001.1, forward strand.
ATGATATTGTTAATAACCTCTGAAATAACAATCACTTCCGAGGCATATTTTACTGCCCACTTTTCACCTAACATTAAAATATTTTTGGCAAATCCGCCCCATTTTTGGCGATCGTAATCTGGGCCATGATGTGTAAACACCACTTTCTTTCCTAGTAGACGCAATAAGGGAACTAATAGCCCTGGTCCTATCGCATGAACATGAACAATATCTGATTTATCAAATACACTAGAGAAGGCTGCCAAGGTAGTGTGAACAATTGCTTCCAATGATTGTTTTTTAGGCGTCCAGATCGCTTTCGTTTGTACCCCTTTGTACTCTGAATTTTGGTAAGAAACATAAGGAGAACGGGCAATCACACATATCTCTGTGTCATATTGCGCTTTGATTTCAGGGTATAAGTGTTGGCAATGGCTTTCTACACCACCAAGAACATCAGGAATACCACGTGTCCCAGTTACGGTTATTTTCATGATTGTGTCTCTGTTAATTCTTGGTATAAGCCGAGTAAATCTGCTTTATGTTTACTAAGAGAATACTTTTCGATTAATCGTTGGCGAGCTTGCCTTCCCATTTTCTGAGCTTGCTCCGGATTAGTTGCCATATAATGCAACGCATCTGTCAGTGCTTGTTGGTTACCCGCTTCAAACAATAAACCTTCTTGTTGATCACGAATCTGCTCCGGTATCCCACCGATTTTGGCTCCAATAACCGGTTTACCATAAGCCATAGCTTCTAATACCGACATGGAACAATTTTCATACCATTCAGACGGTACAATCACTGCCCTTGCCTTTTTAATTAGGTTTTCTAATTCACGACCACTTTGATAACCATAAAACTCAGCAGAATCATACTCTGCGGTTAACTGCTCATACATTGGCCCAGTTCCTACTACTTTAAGAGGAAAGTCTACCGCCAATTGTTGATGGGCACTTAATAATGTTGGGACCCCTTTTTCGCTACTTAAGCGACCCACATACACAAAGTAACCTTCATCTTCTATCTCACCTTGTGCTATGTTTTCATCAATGCCATTCACTATGACTTCAGTACGCACCGTTGGCAGCTTCTGCTGTATTTTCTCGCTTAAGAAAGCACTAGGTGAGACCACGACATCTAACGCGTGGTAGTTTTTGCTCCAGGACTGATAAAGTGCCTCTAAAGACAGCAATAAGCTTTTTGAAGCGGAGCCTTCCTGACAACGATACTTAAATGCATTCCATACGGAGCCAGAGACACACGCCTCACAGACCTGACCATCTCGATACATGGTGTAATTAGGACAAGCAATTTTATAATCATGTGCCGTCAATACCGTGATGCAACCAAATTGCTTCGCGATTTTAATGATTGAAGGGGTAATTTGATGGTATATATTATGAAAATGAACAATATCTGGACGTTCTTTTTCAAGTAATTGGCTGAACTTTTCGCAAGCCTCAGAGTTATGGATAAATCGTTGAGCTGTTTTTAATTTTGCAATAATGCCCGAACCTTGGTAATAATCGACATTACTGACAAAATAGTCTGAATAATCAGAAGCCTCGTTACTTTCATGAGTCATTGAAAATTCAACAATATCAAAACCTTCTTGGCGCAACATCTCACGCTCTTGAAAGTAGACCGTTTCCGCGCCTCCTTTCTTATAAAAGAATTTATTCACCAATAAAATTTTCATACATTTTCCTGATCATTCATCACTTTTGATTCAATTTGTGCCGCAGGGTCAACGGTAGGTTGAATTAACCCGCGCACTAAGCCCGCCGAATATAAGGTTAAGTTAATCACACTAAAACTGGCAGCAACCATAGAGCGATTTCGAATTGATTTTAAAGTGAAAAATAAAGCGAGTGGCGTTAGAAGCAGTAAACTCATTGGCCAGCTCAGTAGTATGAACCCAAGTAAAACGACCAATAAATAACTAGCAAAAATTACTTCATTTTTCACTTTTTTTACGCAGGTTAAGCAATAAGGCTGACCAAGCGATGATCGGATTAACTCTCCCGGCCCACAAAGGTACTTACTTTTCCAGCGGCGTTTTAATAATTCAAATGTCGACAGATCATAGGAGGTATGAAAAAAATAAGGAATATCAAGGCGGTGCAGTTTAAATCCAGCAGACTGTAAACGAATACCTAATTCAGCCTCTTCATACGCATGTAAATTACGATTCGTTAAGTAGCCAATCGTTTCAATCGCAGAACGACGATACAATCCCCCCCCAGCTAAGTGATCAACATCACCTGTTGGGTAAATAGAATTTAGACGCTGCTTTCTTGATTCAAATTCATAATTTGACGCTTCATCCATTTCAACTCGGCCGGCAACACCCGCGTAAGCTGAATTCTGTTGTAAAAAGCTGACAGCAGAATCAACAAACCCGGCTTCTAGCTCCATATCGCCATCCAGTAATAAAAGATAATCGCCTTCACTATATTGATAGCCAAGTTGGTGTCCAATTCCACAGCAACGCTGGTGAGCATGGACTAAGCTAACCACCGTTGCCCCCGCCTCAATCGCCACTTTTGCAGTTTCATCGGTCGATAAACTATCGGCAACAATAATCTTGTATGGGTAATGCCCCATTGCCGCTCGAACGCTTGAAATCGTTTTGGCTATGCCCGCCTGTTCGTTATAGGTTTTAATAATAACGGTAATAAAGGGCGATTTATTCATAATTTCTCTGCATATTTTAAAATGGAATGACGGATCACCAGTGACGCTCCTAAACTGAAATAAAATAGGAACTGCAACATCGGTGTCAGCATTAAGATCTGGCTGTAAGGTAAACTTAATAAGCAACCAATAACAAAGGCCCGTAAAGCAGGCTGAAAGCTAAGTAATTGAATGTCTTCTTTATTCAACTGTATTGGTTCAAAAGTCCCAACCGGTTTAGTCACTTTAAAAATATAGACCACCAAGGTAATAAAAAACACCGTGCCAACTAAACCTGTCTCCCAAAGCAACATACTTAATGATGTAGAATCAAGTAAGACATTTAATACAATATTTAAAAAACCAGGGGAAACGGAACTACCATGGTTTGTCGCATTTAATCCGTAGCCGAAAAACATGCCTGACACGCCATAAAGATCACTATTATTCAGCCAGAAAAAGATCGTTGTCATCCGGCCTAGCTCACCCGACTCCATAATGTAGTTAGGGTCAAATATGTAGCCTAATGAATCAATGAATACGTCGAAAGGCCCTTTAGTAGGATCGGCTCCAATTGAAGAGGTATAAGAGGCCGCTAAAGCTAAAATGGCCCCTGTGATCAACACCATCGCGCCAGCCACAATAATTAATAGCATTTTAAGATCAAAGCTCTTCATGCCTTTAATATAACTGGTCGATAACCACACCATCGCCAGCAACATAGGAGACAATAAAATCACGAATTTAATTTCACCTAGAATACACAGTAAAAATGCTGCCGACACATGAAAAACAACCGACTTCTTAGAGGTAACCCCATGTTTAAATTCGGAAACCTTCATCAACATGACCAGTAAACATAACAGCCCCATTGCTGCCGTGTTTCCTCCCGCCATCGGGTCTCCGCCAAACGTACCGACGACCGAGTCCCACTTTTCATACGGGCCTTTAATTGCAACCCTTTTAGGTACAATCACAAGCACTTGATATAAAATAATCGGAAACTGTAGGTAAAAAATCCAGTAAAACGATTTGAGCACACGATAGACCTGTGACTCACGACAAAAGCCAAGTAAAAGACAGAATAATATCAACGATAACGCCAGTTCATTTTTAAGCCCAACGATAGTGACTAATACCCCGCTTTGTAGGAAGGTATTGACTAACACCATGACAAAAAAACCGACAAACAGCGTGAGAATGGCATACTCTTGATAGTCCAGATCCAAAGCTTCATAACGTGTTTGCATTAACAACAATAGAAACATGGCACAAACCAAAAGAAATGGTAGCCAGAGCACTGCACCAATTCCCGTAAAGTATTGAACTAGACCACAAAACACAAGGCTCGCAAAGGCATAAACTTGCAAAAAATGTCCTGTATTTAGCTGTAATCTCATTATGTTCATAGTCGCTCTAAATCTTAGACTTTAAGTGAGACAGACTGACCGCGCGACGATTTACTTTTACATAAATAAATCCATAGCGAATAAAAGAAAGCACTGCGTACATAAGTACTGAATATTCGTAATTATTATAGAAGTAAGGAAATACCACAAAGGCACAAAAAACGACAAGTAATTGCTCAAGCTGGATTCTCAAAAAATATTTTGCTGAACCAAACACCAGCTCGATAACCGTCAGTGGGCATACTGCTAATGCTGGGAGTAAATAAGGAAGCATGTAGCGTGAGGTCGGAATCGAACTTATCCATTCATCACTAAAACCTAAGTGCATGACTATCGGATAAAAGACAAACACACCAGCGGTTGCCACTACTCCAAGAATCAATAGCAGTAAACGAACTTTTTTAAACTCAGTGTAATTAAATCGATGATTACGAAAATCAATCGACCACTTTGAGAAAATAGAGTTTCTCACTGCATTGCCAACAATCACCACTGGCGATAAACAAAAACGATTGACTACAGCAAAGTAACCCGCCATAACAGGCGTAAACCATAAGTTGACCAACACTGTCGGCAAATTCGCATTCGCCATTGCTAACACTTCCGCACTGCCGATCCCTGAAATATGACCAATATTTTCTTTAAAAAAACGATGAAGGTTTTTAGGCCGAAATAAGCTCCAATTAAGCCATTTCCACTCAATAGAATAACTTAACCATAAAGACACTAAGCACAACAGCCCAATCGACCAGACCCAATAAAAATCAGACATGGTTTGAGATAAATACACACCAGCCGCGACCAGTATCGATACAGAAAGTCTTTGAACTGCTAACAGTCTTATTTTTTCGTCACGCAGCAGCATATTTTCCGAAATAAGCACCCAGGCCTGACATAAAGTCAGGAGATACAAAATAATAAAATCTCGGTCAAAAACATAATGGCATATCAATGCATAAGGAATGGCTATCAGCAATGTTTGCACAATGCAAAAAGCAAAGTTCTGCATGTACGTTTCCGTGCTTTGCTTGGGCAACAATAGCTGTGAAGCAAACATGCATATCTGAGCACCAATCAAAATTATGCTGTACGTTAAAGCGTAGATCCCCACATCTGCCATACCATAACGGTGCGAAATCAGCCATATGGTGCCAGCGCCAATTAACTGGGTGACAATTGACGAGCTTGCAATCGTTCCAACACTTTTTAATAAACTCACTATCTACCCTTCCGTATCAAAACCTGCGCGTTGTTATCCCTTAATGTTTTAGCCTCTTCGCTTTGCATATGTTCAAGCTTTACTTGATTAACCATCGCGCCCATAACATTTATGCCTTGTTCTGATACGCGCTTGAGTTGCTCGAGCACTTGGTTCGCATTCAGTTTGTTCGACTCTACAACCCATAAAGTGGTTTCTGTTTGCTTAGAAACTAATAAGCCATCTTTAAAACTTTCTACACAAGGTAAGTCGATGATAATTCGATCATATCTTGCTTTAAGATGCTCCAATAGCATTGGTATATTAAGATTTGACAATAAGAGTAATGAAGAACTATCCGATGTGCCTTTCGGCATTAAATCAACTTTGCCTTCAACCGGTAAAATAAACGATTCAAGTTCCTCAATATTGTTTAAACTATCGGAAAAACCAGGATGTCCCTGGAAGTTAAAGCGCTCAGTGAGCCCATTTTCGCTACGATAATCCATGTCGATTAATAACGTGCGACTATCATGCGCAAATGTTTTAGCTATCAGGTAGGACACTAATGAACGCCCTTCCATTGCTGTGGCTGACATTATTGATATAACACGATGAGGCTCAGCAATAATGCCTTGCTGTATTTGATTACTTTCTTCTAAAATCCACTTGGTTCGTAAACCGACCAACAGATCATCGACTTGAGGTGTTTCAAAAGTTGATAAATGCCACTCCTCAGCTTGATTAGGAATCACCCCTAGCTCTCCTAATGGTAGTAACCCCAACCGACGTTTGATATCGGACATAGTTGTGATCGAGTTTTGCAATGCTGCTTTCACAATCAGAGCTACTACACATAAGATCAACGTCAGCATGAAGATCATGATCAAGAATAACGCTTTATTGGGCTTCGATGGTTTTTCTGGTGCTACCGCTGGATCGTATAACACAGAATCTGGCTCTCGATATTCACGATTGAGTGAAAGCTCTTGAGTACGCTGATAAAGCTCTTTATATAGGTCTGTGGTTTTGTCTAGATCCGTTTTTAACGTATTGTACTTATCACGTTTGACAGCCATCGCCTGGAAAGTTTGTTTCTGCTTTGCTAGTTCAAGTTCGTATTGGCGTTCTTTTTGCAAAGCCGCTTGATAGGATTTATATAAACCTTTTTCTAGCTCACGCAGTAACATGCGTGTTTGTACTTGTATAGCTTCGATTTTAGCTTTCGCTTGCAGCACTTTCTGGTGTTTTGGCCCATAACGTTTTTGCAGTTGATATAAGTCTTTATTGGCAGAAATAAGGGCAATACGCAAGTCTTGTACCTGAGCATGACTTGAAATTTCAGGTAAGGTAATCACATCCAACAATGGTATTCCTGAGCTTTGACTGACAACATCGTAATTGGCTTTTAACGTTAAGCGGCGATCTTTCGCATCAGCGAGCTTATTGGTGACGATTCCTAAGGTTTCAGTTTCAAATCCATCAACGCCTCGAAAGGTCAGTAACCCTTCGGCATCTAAAAGCGCTTCAATGCCTTTTTTCTGCTCTAGCATAGTTTGCTTTAATTCTGCTAAACGTTGCTGGTTCCACTCTTGCGCCGCAATTGTTTTCTGTACTTTTTGCTCAACGGTATAGTCGATATACGATTGAGCGACACCATTAGCAACCTTCGCAGCTACTTCAGAGGAAGGCCATTCAAACGAAACATACACCAATTGGGTTAAACGTACTCCACTGATCGTAATATGCTGATAAACGGTTTTAACTGCATTATTTATCCGTTCTTGCTTTGACAGAATGCCATGTTGAGAAAGGGATGTATTTTCATTAATATTATTATCTTCATGACGAGTCGAACCATCAAATAATGGCGTATCTTCAACTAACCTTCTCCCTGCTTCACCATTAAAATCAGGATCTTCATCCAGCTTTAATGTTCTAACTGCCTTTTCAATAATGACCCTAGATTGCATCAAGGTGTACTGAGTTTCGTAGTACGGGTTTCGAGTGGAATCATAACCATCCACTTGCTCCATCGGGGTTGCATTATCAGACTGGGCTTTAATCAATACGGTAGCCGTCGAGACATACTGCGACACCATTCCTTGTATGAACGGAAAGCTAATGCCAGTTATGACACATACTATCAGCGCCACTTTCCACCAATGTTTGAATATCTCACCGGTCAATTTAGAAAAATCGATAATACTTTCCAATCTCTTCCCATTTTCAATTATTGAGGCTGTCATATTAAAAAAAACTCATTTCTACAATAACGGTATCACCCGGATACACGAGTTCCGTCATACTCACATCTTCTAATAGTTCTTGTGAGCCTGAACGTCGGATATTCACTTCATCCCTATCAGCCCGATCAGTAAAGCCTCCAGCGGTAGCTAGTGCTTTCTCCACCGTTAACCCTGGTTGATACTCATAACCATCAGGATCTTCAACTTGTCCTGTCACATAAAATTTGCGAAACCTATCCATGGTAACCGTAACATTTGGGTTAATTAGGTAATCACCACGCAAGTTATTTTCTATATAATTTTCTATCTGTTCTAAGGTTTTACCGAGTACGGAAACTTGGTTGATATAGGGGAAATTGATCTGGCCTTTGTTATCAATAATCACACGCATGCTCATGTCAGGCTCACCAAAAACTTCAATTTTCAAAATATCCCCCGCTCCCACGGTATAACCCTCTTGTACCGCTTGTTGGTTGGCCTCTTGACGTTGCTGCTCGGTCAGAGTGTTTGATGAAACGTCTGATTCATTGGCATGTGCAATATTTGCCAACATCATAACTATACTTAAGCTCCACAACCTCAATGTATTCATTAAATATTTACCTTAAATGTCAGCATTATCAAGGATTTATCCAACCCAAGCGTTCTATTTACTGGAACTGTACCATTCTCACCGATATAAAAAGTATCGGTTACTAGGTTCGAGCCCACTCGCAAATCTTGGTAACTCAGTTCCATATAAACAGATTGACGATAATCATAGCCAATTGCCACTGTCGATGTATATTGCTTATCATTTCGTCTCGTATTCATATTGACGTAATCTAGATCATTATATAAAAATTCGAACCGAGTATATAACCTGTCTACCCACCAATAATGCTTCCAGGAGATACCATACTTATTATCTTTTATATAACCGCCAGATTCATTCGGGTCTTTAACCGTTCGACTAGTCTGCAACTCCAAAGTCGAATAATTAACAGGTTGCCAACGATATTTAAAATTCCAGTTCAAGCCATTAAAATCATCAGAGTCACTATTATTAAGGAAGTTTTTATATAACCAAGCCAAATTAAAATCGATGTAAGATTTACCCGTTAATTCAGTTTGGACCCCTACCACTAAAAAATATTCATTGGAGTTTTTTATCTGATTTTCATAATCACGGTGGTTAGTTATAAAGCTATAGCGAAAACGAGAAACTTTCGAATATTTATCGAATAACTCAACAATAGCGCTACTCTCAACCCACTCTTGAGCTAATACATATTGATAAAAGTCTGAACTGGCCTGCTCAACAGAAGATAAATCCGTGTAATCTAAACGCTTCTGTTGCAGCGCAAATTGTAACGACCCTCTTCCCTCGGGGGCACCATAGTTATAACGAACTTCACCGTTAAAAAAGTTGGTTTTCAATCCTTCATCAATACCATAAAGCGCGAGTTGGCTAGGCAATAGACCTTCTGTTAGTTCTCGACCTCTTTGTTCTCGATTAATCGTATTATCGAGATTCAGCTTCACCGAGTGCTTAAACCCAAGCCACCATTCACCATAAAAGCTTAGGTCATGTTTGTTAGCATCATCAGAAGAAGCATCTTCATATTTTAAATAATCCCCTGAATAGGAAAGCACATAAGTATCAGTATAGCGCTGACCGATCATACGAATTTCAGGATTAATACGGTAAAAAAAACTCTCTGAGGCATACAGTGGATCGGGTTGAAAGGTCACATTGTCATTATAACCAGTGTCGATACCCACATTGGCTTGATAATCAATACCAAGCCAACCTGTATGTGATTTTGGTGTCAACTCTGCCTGGCTAAAAAAGCTCACGAAACATAGCGCTAACCAAAACTTATCCTTCACTTTATAAATCACAATTCCATCATCAATTAATAAGCAGTATCGCTCACAAACCCTTTAAATATGGTCAGGAATATAATTTTTATATCATAAAACGGGGTCCAATTTTGCATATAGCGAATATCGTATTGAACACGCTTTTCCATTTTATCTAGAGTATCGGTTTCGCCTCGATAGCCACTAATCTGCGCCAGCCCGGTGATGCCCGGTTTCACTTTATGGCGTATCATGTAGTTATCAACAATTTTTCGATACTCCTCATTATGAGATACTGCGTGTGGTCTAGGCCCGACAATCGACATCGTACCCTGTAAAACATTAATAAATTGAGGAAGTTCATCAAGTGAAGTACGACGAATAAAAGCTCCGAATTTAGTCACTCGAGGGTCGTTTCTCGTCGCTTGAGTCACGACCTCGGAATTCTCCATTACTTTCATTGAGCGAAACTTCCAAACTTTAATCTTTTTGCCGCCTAGGCCATAACGATCTTGCTTAAACAATACGGGGCCAGAAGAACTTAACTTCACGCCAATCGCAACCGCAAGTAATACAGGGAGAATAATTAAGGTAATCAGGCCACCTACAACGATATCAATTGTACGCTTGATCACAGCGCCTAAGCCTTCAAAAGGAGAAGAAAACACACTGAAAGTCTGCACATTGCCAACGGCTCTCAATTGGGAATGACTCAAATTATAAGTATACAAATCCGGAACAATAAAGGTATCAACGGTAGTATCAGACAGTGCATTTAAAAAACCACGAATACGTTCACGGGCTACCATTGGTAAAGCAATATACACTTGATCTATCTCACCTTTTTGACAAGCCTCTAATAATGAATCTACTTCTCCCATATACTTACTTTTAGTTATATAACCAAAACGGTCATCACCCCGGTCATCATAATAAGCTATATTTTTTTTGAATGCCCCTCCATACTTGTCTAGCAATCCTTTTTCGACTGAAAGCCCCCCAGCGGTTAACCCTATAATTCCTATTTTTTGAGAAAAGATTTTCTTAGTTGAGTATCTATGTATCATCAGGCGAGCAATAAGATTTATCAAAGCAGAAAGAGTATTTGCCCCCCAAAATGTTAAAGGTGTTAATACGGCAATATCGACACCTTTTAAAGTTGACACATTCATTACAGCCATTTTCATAATAATAAGTGAAAGCAGAAAGCCAATAATACTTCTCTTAATAATCATTTTTTTCGGGGCATCATAACTCAACTTATATAATCCAGAATATTCACCACACAGTAAATATATCGTTGAGAAGACTAAACCACCAAATACATCGACAATAGTTGGTGTTAAGCCCAATACTTTCAGTGTTGAGATAAGGCCCACATTAATGACTAAAAAGTCAAATAGTTTAATTAAAAAAGAAAACCCATCATCTGCAATTTTCAACGTTTCACGACTCATTTAACTTTCCTCTTAAGATAATAAATTTTATTAATACAATATCATTCAGTAATATCTGGGTGATTATTAATAAATTCTTGGAATGTTATAAAGGTATTTAAACCTTTTCGTGTATATTCATTATTAGGTTCATAGAATAAATTCCCTTGCATATCCCGCTGCTCAGGGTCGGCAATATTTGCCATATAAAACCATTGTTCTTGTGAAGTAAGCCTTTGAAAACGACTGCCTCCCGCACCAGGAAAGTAACCTGCGCCAACTAAATCAGACGCAGTCACTGCTTTATCTGGGTAGTAATCAGCTCCAACAGAAAGTAATATGTTCGTTTCCGGAGGGCTATCGACTAACTGTGCTTTCATTCGAACAAACACACCAACAATATTACCGGCCTTGTTACAGCTTCTATTCTCATCAACACCATTTAAAGAATGAACTTCCGTTCCACCATGAACTGGACTCAAACTGTTATTCATAGAATATAATGCATAGCCTGAATCAGTATCCACTCTCACACTTTCACTCTGGTATTCAATTAACTGGTGATCATAGTTACCAGCCCAGGTTGGCGCTGACGAAGGGATTACTTCTTCCCAACTCGCTTTAGCAATCTGACGAGGAAAATTAGGGTTCGAGCGTAATACCCATAAATTAATTTCACCAATTCTTATTTGTATTGTTTTTTGATTGGCTGAATGACTTACACCAGGGTAAGCAACAAACCATGCAGTGACCGCAGACCACTCACCTTTCGTATATCCAATCGCTGATTTATTACCCGCCTTTTTTATGGCATCCACCCAATAAGAAGGAGCCGCCTCGCCTTTGGGTATGCCTTGTATCACATTCCCATGTCGCGACCATGAGGGTTCAGCTGGTGACATCAATAACACCTCATCATTAAAGAGAGACATTGCATCAACCACTTTTTTCACCCAGATAGGCGTAGAATCTTTGGTTTCCACTTTTTGTTGAGTATCATCTGTTTTCGGCGGAGTAGCTTGAGCAAAAACGGTCGAGCAGCTAATAAAAGCCGTAAAAATAACAAGGAACACAAAACGCTGAAAAATAATCATAAGTCTCCTGTCAATTTGCTCACTTCATATCCTATTAATAGATGAAAATAGTTATGGATGACAAAAAAATCGTCGTTTCTTATATCATAAATATGATTCGGGTACGAAATCTATTCCATATAGGTGAAACTCTTCGCTCATGTTATAATCCTGCACAAACTATTTGCTGTAATCACAGATTCAATTTACTTAATATGGTGAACACATGAGCCAACAAAACGAACTACAACAACTTAATAATCGACTTGATAAGTGCCGCCATAAACTTGAAGCTGCTCAAAAGCGAGCAGATAAAGCAATGATTTATCAATTTGAAACTGAAATTAACCAGCTCAGTAAACAAATCGCTCAGCATAACCACAAAAAAAACTACGATTTAAATAAAGAACGCAAAGCCTTACTCGCGATGCCTTTTAGCCGCGCATTAACTAAAGAAGAGAAAGCCGACCAAGGTAAACTGAAAAAATCAGTGAAGGGTCTTGTTATCGTTCACCCTTTAACCAAAATTGGTAAAGAGTTAAAATTAGAAGAAATGACAGGCTTTGCTCCTAAAGAGTTTTAAGCGAGTCGCATCTCAATGACTGTCGAAGGATGATACTACTCACGTTTATCATCCTTTTTTATGCCTTAATTTTACGTCCCTTGGATATAACAAAACAAGAAAATCACTATGAACAAAAGCTTTATCACTAACCTTATTTCAATTGTTTTATTAGCGATTGGTTACCAAACTCAAAACACCATTGTGCTCTATGCTGGCTTATTTGCCTTTTCAGGTGCGGTGACCAATTGGCTCGCCATTCACATGCTGTTTGAAAAAGTACCGGGCTTGTATGGCTCGGGCATTATCCCAGCTCGTTTTGAAGAGTTTAAAGCGGCGATTAAAAACCTCATGATGATGCAGTTTTTCACTAGCCAAAACATCGATAAGTTTTTAAATCAAGAATTGGCAAGCAGCGCCTCGTTAGATTTAAAGCCCGTCATACAAAAAATCGATTTAGAGCCGAGTTTTGACTCTTTAGTAGAAGTGATCACCCATTCTTCTTTTGGTGGAATGCTAGCAATGTTGGGTGGCGCGGAAGCACTTCAACCGCTAAAACAGCCTTTTATTGAGAAAATGCAAGACTCTATGATTGAAATCAGCCAAAGTGATCAGGTAAAACAAGCATTAAAAGAGCAGCTAGAGCAGCCGTCAATGATGGATGATATTCAAGCCAATATTGAAAATATTATTGATAAGCGATTGAACGAATTAACCCCTAAGATGGTCAAAGAAATTGTTAAGACTATGATTCAACAACATTTAGGTTGGCTTGTGGTGTGGGGTGGCGTGTTTGGTGGCCTTATTGGTGTTATTTCAGCTATCGTTAGCGCGGCTTAAAAAACTGCACAGATAATAAAAACAAACTGGACTAGGTTATGAAAAAATTTGAATTAAGCGACACCTTAATGGAATACGAATATGTTGGATTTTGGTCGCGTGTTGGGGCCAGCATTATTGATAATATTCTTTATTCCATTGCCTTAGTGCTCATTGCACTACCGGGACTAGAGTCTTATCAACAAAGTTTTAGTACTCAAACAGAACACTACTCTTATTCTTCTTACTCCACTTCATGGGCTGGAACTATGCTGTCGGATACTTGGTGGAGCTACATTCCTCTGCTCATCATCACGGTACTATTTTGGAAGTTCCGCGGTGCAACCCCCGGAAAAATGCTGATCAAAGCACAAGTTGTCGATGCGAAAACAGGACAACGTTTAACTACCGTTCAGTCAATTATTCGTTACCTAGGCTACTTTGTATCGACTTTCTTATTTATGTTGGGCTTCATCTGGGTCGGCTTTGATAGCAAGAAACAAGGCTTCCATGACAAGATTGCAGGCACCGTGGTGATTCGTCCGAAAGCGGATACTTTCACACCTAGTGCATTTAAAGACTAAACTAATATATGGATCCCTAAACAGCCACTTCATATAAGCGAGCACTCATGGACGAGATAAAATACCAACCTATCGCTTGCTCACAATACGATGAGTTTGAGGTGGCATGTATGCATCATGATAAGCTTGAGATACATTTACATGACAAGCGCACGCTTATCGCTTCAGCCATCAATGTCTATTCAGAAAAAGAAACCGGAGAATGGCTAGAGGTAGAATTGGTCGACAAAAATAAAACAAGGCAACGGATCCGATTAGATCACATTGCCTCGTTCAAGAAAGCCTATACCCAAAGTAATTGGAGTTGCAGTGAGGCGACAAGTGAATGAGGCCCCATGAGCATAGCTTGCCTATGTGATTGGGGCGAATGAGCGCCGACAACAAAGCTGCAACTTCAAGTACGACGGGTATAAAAGTAGATTATTTTTCCGCTACCTCACTTCCCCATTTAAAGCGACATACTTCATTACCTGGCTTAGGGATACGCGGGATATTACAAGATAATATCAAAGAGACCACCGCCATCGCGGCACCAATATAAAACACCGCCGCTGGTGAATGTAGCCACAACAAACCAAATGTCACAGGAATGACTACTGCTGCAATATGGTTAATGGTAAACGAAACCCCAGCAGTGGAGGCCATATCTTGTGGATCGGCGATTTTCTGCAAATAAGTTTTAACCGCTAATGCTAGTGCAAAGAATAAATGATCGACCACGTACAAACCCGCCGCAATATGTGAATTTTCAACAACCGCATAACCTACAAATACACACACCAACCCACAGTATTCAAAAATCAGTGCTTTTCTCTCTCCAACAACGCCGATAAATTGACCAATTTTCTTGGCAAACAAAAAGTTAAAAGCGTAGTTGATAAGAAAGAGTAACGTAATATCTGCCGCCGAATAGTGAAATTTCTCCACCATCAAGAAGCCCGCAAATACGGTAAAGATTTGACGTCTAGCGCCACTCATAAAAGTAAGCGCGTAATACAGCCAATAGCGTTTTCTTAAGATCAGATTTTTATGCTGAATGGTTGTCGCTTCAAATTGCGGGAATGCTAGCCACATAAAGACAGTAACACTTAAGGCTAAGCTACCAGTGATTAAATACACATGCCAATAATCAAACTTCAAGATTTCTAGCATGACCCACAGTGCGCCGTAAGTCAGTAGTGATGCAAGCGCACCCACCGAAATTAACTTGCCAAGGAACTCTGGCGCTTCTTCTTTACTGAGCCACTGTAATGATAAGGATTGCTTTAAGGTTTCAAAGTAGTGGAAGCCTATCGACATCAATAAAGTCGTCATTAGCAGGCCAAGTACCGAAGGGAAAAAACCGGTAATCGCCACACCAATCGATAACATGGCAAGCGCGACGATCATAAACTTTTGTTCACGAATGAACAGCAGTACGAAGACTACAGTAAAAGCTAAGAAACCGGGAATTTCACGTACGCTTTGTAGCAGGCCAATTTCAGCACCAGTGAAAGATGCCTTCTCTACCACGAAGTTATTTAATAATGCCATCCAACTGGCAAAGGCAATTGGCACCACGATAGAGATAAGCATCAAAAAGGTTTGTGGTGTTTTCCAAGTTTTAGCTTGCTCTGAGTGTGGCGAATTTTTCGGTGCGTCTTCCAAAGAACTCATTGCTCATCCTTGTAATCAAATAGACGAAAAAAAGAGCAAGCGATGATATCACTTGCTCTCATAGAAATAATTCAAATTGTTAAATTATTTTTTTGCCAGAGTAGGCTGCTCGGCATTTGTCTGCTCTGGGCTCTCTAATGCAGCTTGTTTTACCGCTTCAAACTCAGCATCGATCGCTTTTACCTGCTTCTCAAATGCTGGTTTCTCTTCTTTCGAAATCGATGTTGCCATCGGGATCTTAGCCGTTAAGAAGTTCACTGGGCGGTTGCGAATGATGAATTCATAATGCAAGTGTGGTCCGGTGACACGACCGGTAGCACCAGATTTCGCAATCACTTGCCCACGATGAACGGCCTGGCCTTGGCGCACTAAAATTTTGCTCAAGTGCAGGTAGCGAGTACGGTAAGTCGAACCATGTTGAATCACCACATATTTACCCGCGTACGGATGGTTAGTGGTTAGCGTCACAATGCCATCACCGGTTGCCAGAACATCAGTACCAGAAGGACTCGCGATATCTGCGCCATTATGCGGTGCATGACGATGCGTTACTGGGTGTAGTCGGTTTGCATCAAATGGAGAGCTAATACGGTAGTGTTGCGCTAATGGCCAACGTAAAAATGCTCGCTGTAAGCTATCGCCATTGCGATCATAATATTGACCATCGGTATGCAGATAAGCACTGATCACATTACCACGGTTATAAATACGAATTGCGTCAATCTCACGATTCCCCGTCGCAACCCCATCAATAAATTGGCGCTTTTGCAAAATTTCGAATTTATCACCCGCGCGCAAATCTCGCACAAAATTCAGCTTATCTTTTAATAACTGAGTAATTTGCGCCGTTTCCGCACCCGAAATACCGTATTTATAAACCGATGTCGAAAAACTACCATGAATTTCACCGAATAGTGGATACGATTTCCACACACCCGGTAAGTTCACTTCTTGGAAGGTATAGCTTTCATCATCGTTGCGAGTAAATACCACGCGATCGGCTAGAGTAAATTCGACTTCCAATTTGGTTAAATGTTCTAGATCTTCATCCATCCAAATTTTTAAGATATCACCCGGTCTTAGGGTATCGAGTGTTAGGTGGTTTTGGTCGGTATCCATCACGCTGAGCATGTCACCATACGGGACGCCAAGACGGACAAAGATACTACTTAAATTATCACCGTCTTGAATTTCGTATGAATAAAGTGGAACGTTTTCATCCACATGAACAGGCTCAGTGGCGGCAACCGCTTTCGCCTCGTCTGCTAAAATTTTGTCCATATCCATAGGAACTGATTTGCGTCCATTACCAGATTCGGCAATTAAAACAATAATAAGTAACACGACAAAAGCCACGCCAAGTTTAAGCATCAATGGAAACTTAGGATGCTGGCGAAGTTCTGCAAATTTTTGTTTAGACATAAGGTTTAGTTTCTATAGTTCCCAACGTAGGGAGTTGTGTGAATCGACCTCAAAAGCCGGCTAAATATCAACTTGATAACGTTGATATGTTATAACAGACCATTTGAAATTGAAAAGTTCAAAAATGTGACAGCAAATGTAACTTAATATTTCATAAAAAGCGAATTTAACCCATGAATTAAAACCGTTATCTACTCTATATTTGCTATAAATCAATCAATTAGATATTTAGAGACTCAATAACCGATTAACAATAAAAAAGCTTAGCAGCCAATTTGCTACTAAGCTTAGTTTTGTGGAATCTAACCTTTTAAGTAGAAGTTAGTATTTTGGCTTCAACATGCCTTCCGTAATAATAAAATCGATAATCGTATCGAGCCCAACACTCTCTTTTAAGTTAGTAAACACGTAAGGTTTGGTTGGACGCATGCGCTGAGTATCCGATTCCATCACCTCTAATGACGCACCTACATAAGGGGCGAGGTCGATTTTATTAATCACTAATAAATCTGAACGAGTAATGCCTGGCCCACCTTTACGTGGGATCTTTTCCCCTTCAGCCACATCAATCACATAAATAGTTAAATCAGCAAGTTCCGGGCTAAAAGTAGCACTTAAATTATCACCACCACTTTCAACAAACACCACATCAAGATTTTTATGCCGCTTAGCGAGCTCTTCAACTGCCGCAAGGTTCATTGAAGCATCTTCACGAATCGCCGTATGTGGGCAACCACCGGTTTCAACACCAATAATACGATCAGCATCTAACGCTTCAGCTCGGGTGAGTATTTTGGCATCTTCTTGGGTGTAAATATCATTGGTCACTACTGCAATATTCAGACGCTCACGAATCGCTTTACACAAAACTTCTAACAACGCCGTTTTCCCCGACCCAACCGGACCGCCAATTCCAATTCGTAATGGTTGTTTATAGCTTTCGTTTTGATTACTTGCTTGAGACATTTTATCTTCCTTGTTTTGTCGGGTTTTCGTTTTATTACTGGTGAAAATTAAGAACGAAATAACCTGGTATATTGAATTTCATGACGACTACTGGCAATGGCTACGGCAGGCGTAAAACTACCGATATCGTCATCTTGAATTTGATTGGCTTTATCTATCGCTTGAGGCAGCCATTCTGACAGAGCAATTAACGTTTTCTGGCCGGCAGTTTGACCAAGTGGCACCAACTTTACCCCTGCCATCACAATGTTTTCCGCCCAACTCCACAGGTACCCTTGTTGCAAGCTATGCAGTGAAATTCCCCACGCTTTTGCTGCGACACAAAATCCTAGCAATTGATTTTGAGTCGCCGCTTTCGGATCATCTTCTGGTTGCCATTCAGCTTTAACGGGTAAATCGAGCTGTTTTAATAAAGTAAAAAGCGCCTTACCTCGTTGTAATTCTTCTGCGCGTAGCTCACTGGTTTCTCGACACGAATATAAATACTGACTCCAATAGTCAATACTCGCATCATTATCGCTTTCTAGTGCTTGATAAAACTTAGCTAAAATTGGCAGCTCTAACGTCACTAAGCTGTTCTTGAGCATCATTTCAAGCCAATCCATTAACTTAGCTTGATTGCTCACCCAGCCAGCCTCAACCGCCCATTCCAAACCTTGTGAATAGGTAAAGCCACCAATGGGTAGTGAAGGGCTAATTAGCTGAAACAAACGAAAGCAAGCTACCTCAGAAGCACCATGCTTTGACGATGCGACTGAGTTGAGAGCTGAGTTAGATATAGAGTCTATGTCTCTCATATCATTCATAAGTGATTAAGATGCCATCATTAGCGCGGCGCCAGAAGCTGCAATGCCCGCTCCAAGCCATTTAGTTGATAATAAATGCGCGATACGCTCACCAGTAAACATGATGCCAAGCGCGGCGACTAGCATGCCTGCGCCAAAACCAAATAACCCGCCAGTGGCTTCTACGCCATGAGCAAAACCATGGAAGAACACCAAACCAACAGAAGCAATCACTAACGCCTGGGTTAAAGATTCACGTGTCGAAAACGCATTCCAAATCCCTAATGCAACTACAAAAATTGATGCGGCAATCATTAATTCCACACCACTAATTGCGCCAAATAAACTTCCTGCTGTAAGACCAACGGTTAAGCTAACCAACGCTGCAATGAAAAGAGCGGGTTTTGTCTTCGAAGATTGCTTGCTTGAACTAAAATGATTAATCAACATCCCTAAACCTAACAGCATAACTAAATGATCAAGGCCGGTTAATGGGTGTACAAAACCTTCAAAAAACGCATTACTTGAGCCGTGATCATGCATGTGACCAACGTGTGCAAACGCCGCAGGAGCAGCAAAAACAGAGGTAAGTGTAAGTAAGCGAACTAATTTCATGGCAAATATCCTTTTTGTTTTTTGTATTTTTGAATTCAATTTCAAGTTGTTATTAATGAGAGTGATCATGCTCGTGATCGTGATGATGGTGTCCTCCTGAACGGCCGCCGTACGCCCCATCTTCAGGTTCAAATTCGGCTTGTTCTACCGTCACTTTGGCACCTAACCCCACCACCATGTCATCTAACACGTGGTCATGCTGGTAACGCACCCAACCATCTGCAATTTGCAGAGGAACGTGACGATTACCTAGATGATAAGTCACTCGGTTTAGCAATAATGCATCGTCGCAATAAACACTAGAAACGGTTTCCGGCGCTGCGGTCACTTCAATCAATAACCCGCATTCACTTTGCAATAACTGACCACCACGCAAAATATTACCGCGAGGTAAAAACAACCCCGCATCACGTCCATCTTCAAGTGATACTTTTAAACGACTTTTAATACGACTATTAATAGGAAGGCTCAATACACCATCCACATTTTGCTCAGCAATTTGAGCGCTATCTGTGACTATTTTTGTTAATTCAATCATGATTTTTTATCCAATTATTCGGGTCTCGGGTCTCGGGTCTCGGGTCTCGGGTCTCGGGTCTCGAAGGCAAGATCCCAAGGCTTTTGACTAACACAATCTTTTTCGAGCAACGAGAGCGAAGCGTCGAGCCTTCGAGCTACGCTAACTAAAACAGAAAATACCTTTGTGCCATTGGCAATACTTCCGCAGGATCACAAGTGAGAAGTTCCCCATCCGCTTTTACTTCATAGGTTTGAGAATCGACTTCAATCTTTGGTTGCCAATCGTTGAGTTTCATATCGGCTTTAGAAATGGTGCGGCAGTTTTTGGCTACACCAATTAAGCTGCCTAGCCCTAATTGACCCGCAATGTCTTTATCTTGCGCCAATTGAGAAACAAATAGCATTGAAGTCTTTTTCGAGGCTTTGCCATAGCTGCCAAACATAGAACGATAGTGCACTGGTTGAGGTGTTGGAATTGACGCATTCGGATCCCCCATAGGAGCCATTGCGATCATGCCACCTTTGATAATCGCGCTTGGTTTTACGCCAAAGAAAGCCGGTTTCCATAATACAAAATCGGCCAGTTTACCTACCTCTATTGAACCCACTTCGTGGCCAATGCCATGAGTAATCGCTGGGTTTATCGTGTATTTCGCAACATATCGGCGCAAACGGAAGTTATCACTTGGCGCTTGATGACCAAACTTTTCTGCTTGAGCATCAAACGCTTGCTGGTCTTCTTTTAATGACCCACGCTGTACTTTCATTTTATGAGCGGTTTGCCATGTTCGTAAGATCACTTCACCGACTCGTCCCATCGCTTGAGAATCCGATGAAATCATCGAGAAAGCACCGAGATCATGCAAAATATCTTCCGCAGCAATGGTTTCACGACGAATACGAGATTCAGCAAACGCCACATCTTCTGCAATCGATGGGGATAAATGGTGGCATACCATCAACATATCTAGATGCTCATCGACGGTATTAATTGTGTAAGGACGAGTTGGGTTGGTCGAAGATGGTAGAATATTCGACTCGCCACAAGCGCGGATAATATCTGGTGCATGACCGCCACCCGCACCTTCGGTGTGATATGTATGAATCACACGATCGCCAATCGCATCTAGAGTCGATTCAACGAAACCCGATTCATTCAACGTATCGGTATGAATCGCCACTTGAATATCAGTTTGATCGGCAACGGTTAAACACATATCAATCGAAGCTGGCGTCGTCCCCCAGTCTTCATGCAGTTTTAATCCAATCGCACCGGCTTCTACTTGCTCAATTAACCCTTCAGGTAAGCTGGCATTGCCTTTACCGAGTAAGCCAAAGTTCATTGGAAATTCATCCAAAGCTTCTAACATTCGGTGCATATTCCAAGGGCCAGGCGTACAGGTTGTGGCATTAGTTCCGGTTGCCGGCCCCGTGCCACCACCAATCATGGTTGTAATACCAGAGGTCAGCGCTTCTTCAATTTGTTGCGGGCAGATATAGTGAATGTGTGAATCAATGCCACCAGCAGTGACAATCGAACCTTCAGCGGCAATCACTTCGGTTCCCGGACCAATGATAATATCGACATTCGGCTGAACATCTGGGTTACCAGCTTTACCTATGCCACAAATACGGCCATCTTTAACAGCGATATCCGCTTTCACTACGCCCCAATGATCTAAGATCACCGCATTGGTTAGCACAAGATCAGGCGTAAATTCAGACGCCAGTTGGCTTTGCCCCATTCCATCACGAATCACTTTACCGCCACCGAATTTCACTTCGTCGCCGTAAACGGTGTAATCTTTTTCTACTTCGAGCCATAGCTCAGTATCAGCAAGTCGTAATCTATCGCCAGTCGTCGGCCCAAACATCTCGGCGTAGGCTCTTTTTGAAATTTTTGCCATGCTATTAAATCCTTTTAGCGAACCGTTTATTTTTCAATATCAATCAAGAGAACCCATTACTCGGCCTTTAAAGCCATATACTTTTCGATCACCGGCATATTCCACCAGTTCAACGGTACGTGACTGTCCAGGTTCAAAACGAGTCGCGGTGCCTGCGGGAATATTGAGCCTAAAGCCTTTGGCAGATTCTCGATCAAAATTCAAAGCATCGTTAACTTCATAAAAGTGATAATGAGAGCCAATTTGAACAGGGCGATCCCCTAAGTTTTCGACTTTAATTTTGATGGCTTCACGGCCGACATTCAGCTCAATCTCACCCTCTCCAGAAACAAGCTGACCGGGGATAAACGCATTAGGATTGGCATTACTGGTTTTCATGGTTTCTCCTTACACTATCGGGTCATGTACAGTGACAAGCTTGGTGCCATCAGGAAACGTAGCTTCTACTTGAACATCAGGAATCATCGACGGTACGCCTTCCATCACATCATCAACCGATAAAATGGTGCGGCCAAAATTCATCAACTCAGCCACCGTTTTACCTTCGCGCGCGCCTTCTAAAATCGCACTACTGATCAACGCCACTGATTCTGGGTAGTTGAGTTTTAAACCTTTATCTTTACGCTGCTGCGCCAACATGCCAGCACAAAAGATCAGCAATTTGTCTTTTTCTCTTGGGGTTAGTTCCATCTACATTCGATCCTCGGGTCTCGGGCACTTCGTTTTTCGTCTCTCGAAATGCCCCGTTTAACTCATTAGTATTGATCTAGTTGTCTTTGTCGTAATACGAGCAGCAAAGCGCCCTAGTCGCGCAGCGAGCCGAGCAACGGATTAAGTTGCCCAAATCCTTGGTGGCTCTGGTACATAACCAAACCATTGATGGCGAAATTGTTGCCAAATCAATGCGAACGCTTCCAACATTGGCTCGGTCCATTTACCTAATGCGCGAACTACGATTAGCTGTTCTATTTGAGTCGCGCCAATCACTAATTCATCACTTGGTGCAAAGTCACGAAGCAAATCCTGTACCATTTCAAGATCATCTTCCGATTGCGCGGTAATAAACAAACTCCCCATCATGGGAAAACCCTGTAAGCCACTGTTTAATATTGATTTATCCCCTCCGAGCAATTGCACGTTTTCGGTGAGAATATTCTTTCTATCAACAAAAACTTGCGTCTTACCCCACACTTTCCCTGCATCGAAGCACTCATTTAGTGCAGGTCGACCAAAACAGTGCATCTCCCAGCCCATAAATAGTGCATCGGTTTCAAGGTGAATTTCGGTATCAACACGCACTTGTCCGGTAGGAAAGAAAATGTTCTCTTGTGGGAGCCATTCCAAACAGCTTCCTGACTTGGCGGTTAAGATTTGTTTTTGGCGGGCGATCTTGCCTTCCGAGCGATAAAACTTGGTCGCGCCGGGTGTGGTAACTAAAGCATGCGCTCCAGGGTAAGTCGTGGCTTTAATTAACAGCTCATCGCCACCAACTACCCCGCCAGGTGGGTGAAGCAAGTAGGTATGGCAAACATCGCCTTCAGGATACAGTGGCCTTTGAATCGCCAACGGCCCTAGTTGAGTTTTGTGTCCGACGACGGTTTTGTCCCCTCGGTCGGTAAATCCCAGAGTTAATTCTGCTTTCCAACCATCGCTGCGATTCAATGTGTTTATTGGCGGTGTTTGAGCAACTCCCGTCATATTTAATTCTTCTAGCGCTTCCATTCGTGTGACTTCCATTTATTTCCATCTACTATTATTAAAGCAATAACTATGCCGCCTAATGATTTAACTATCAGGAAGTAATCATTTAACTCGGGAATAGTTATCTATACTGAAAGCACGATTGAAAACGAATGAGGAAGGAAAAATGCAGGGACATTGCTTATGCGGCAGCGTGACACTGACCACAGAAGACAAACAAAGCTTTGAAGCAATGCCATTGCGGAATGTGTAGACGCTGGGGCGGCGGCCCTTTTATGGGCTTTCATTGTGAAAATGGGGTACAAATTGAAGGTGGTGAATTTATCCAAACCTTTAAGTCTTCAGATTGGGCGGAACGTGGGTTTTGCAAACAATGCGGTACTCACTTGTACTACAAACTCATCCACGCCAATTTATACACACTACCTATTGGCCTATTTCAAGATCTCGAGAACTTAACCTTTAATGAGCAAATCTTTATCGATAAAAAACCCACATTTTATAGCTTTGCTGAACGTACCACTGAAATGACAGAGCAGGAAGTATTTGAAAAATATGCACCTTAAGGTAGTACTTTGATCGTGAGGAAGGGCGCGGAGCTAATTTCACTTAACGCCCTTCCGACCAAACCGCAAATTCATTGCCGCTTGGTTCTTCAAAATGAAAACGGCAACCACCAGGAAATTCAAAAATAGGCTTAATGATTTTGCCGCCATGCTTCTCTACTTTACAGCATGTTGCTTCAATATCTTGGCTATAAAATACTAATAGTGCTGCACCATTGCTGGTTTGACTCGCCAAAGGTGCGTGATAAAAACCGCCGTCTAAGCCTTGATTAGAAAAAGCGGTATAGTCTGGGCCATAGTTAACAAATTCCCAATCGAAAACCGATTGAAAGAACACCTTTGTCGCGGCTAAATCTTTCGCCGCAAACTCAACATAATTTAGCTTTTCATGTTGGTGCATAGTCAATTTTCATCCATGGTTGAACCGTATGATGTTACTGTGATTGCCACATCACTTTTAAATTACAGCTTTGATGATAGAAGATTAATAACAAATAATCGTACCATCTGCCATTTCATAACTCTTCTGGCCAGAAGCAGTACAGTCGGTCTTCGCTGTCTCTGCATTCGTTTGAGATTTAGCGTTAGAATCTGACCCTGTACTCGCACAACCACTCAATAATAAGCCACAAATCAACGCAGTATAGACAGCTTTTTTGTTCGTCATAACACATCCTTATTTAATTTCTGATCGAGAATATCTTTGCACTTAACCAAGAGAGAGATACACTTTTATCAACTGACAATATCACTTTTTGCATTCATTTCTGGTCATGGTCTAGTCAATTAAGTCTAGTTAGTCACGCTGGCTTTACCACCAAGAATATTTACCATTACTTAATATGTATATTCATTTGAGGAAGTGGAATTTGAATACCTTCTTTATCTAACTCTTCTTTTATTGCTTGTAATGTGTCGTAGTACACTTTCCAGTATTCTTCTGATTTTACCCAAGGACGCACCGCAATATTAATTGAAGAGTTGGCGAGGGCTAATACACCAATAGTTGGAGCTGGCAAAGAAAGAATACGCTCTTCCGATTTAAGAACACGGGCGAGCACTTGCTTCGTTTTTTGCAAGTCAGCGTCATACGACACGCCAATTTCAAAATTGATACGGCGAATCTTATGTTTCGAAAAGTTTACTATTGGTTGAGACATTACTAAACGATTTGGTATAGCGACCATTTTATTATCGCCAGTAGTTAAAACTGTATGGAAGATTTCAATCGCCTGGACAGTGCCTGAAACGTTACCGACTTCAATGAAATCTTTACTTTTAAATGGACGAAAAATTACAATTAGCACACCAGAGGCAAAATTGGAAAGCGACCCTTTTAACGCTAATCCAATCGCAAGGCTAGCAGAAGCGAGTACTGCGATCACCGCCGCCATTTCAACGCCCATGGTATTTAATGCCGCAATAAACACCATCACTAGCAAAGCATAGCGAATCACGCTACCAATAAATTGCACAACAGCAGCATCCACACGTTTTGTTTGCAACAAGTTAACTACGCCTTTATGGATAAACTTAACTGAAATACTGCCCACGAGTAGAATACAAAGTGCTGCAAGAAAATTAACGCCATATTGAACCAATAAATCTGCGTTATCCGTTAGCCAGTTAGTTGAAACTGATATATTGGAGGTACTTTGTGCGCCAGATATGGATTCAATATTATTTTCGACAGCCATGGTAAATTCCTTATGTTATAGACTGTTATCACCATCATTGAATGTTGACTATGATGGATAAGAAACTGGTCAGCACCACAAACATGCGACCTTATACTTGAGCGAAATATATAGGCTTTTATTATTTTGAGAAACATAAAATTTACACTACTTGAAATAAAATTTAGCGTAACTAATAATAATTAACCCTACCTCTCATCAAGTAGCAAAAACCCTTCATCGGACATTAGTTCCTTTCTAATATCCTATGAAGGGCTTTAGTCTTTACTTATGGCGGTTTTACACCGTCAAATGATCCTTAATCAACTGCTCATTCAAGGCTTCCATTTGCCCTTTAGCGACGGCTTTACCGCGATCCAACAAACAGAAGTTATGACCGACTTTACGAGCAAATGGTAGTTTTTGTTCCACCAGCAATACCGTTAAACCATGCTTATCATTGAGCAGTTTAATAATATCGCCAATCTCTTGAACGATATTCGGTTGAATGCCTTCGGTTGGTTCATCCAGAATCAATAAATCCGGCTCAACAACCAATGCTCGGCCAATCGATAATTGCTGTTGTTGGCCACCAGATAAATCACCACCTCGGCGATGCAGCATTTCCTTTAGCACCGGGAATAGTTCGAAGATAAAGTCAGGGATCTTGCGATCGCCACGCTTACGGATAGGTAAACCGATTTCTAAATTTTCTTGCACTGTTAACATCGGGAAAATTTGTCGACCTTGCGGAACATAGCCGATGCCTAGATGAGGACGTTGCTCGGTTGAAGCTTTCTTAATGCTTTCACCTTTAAACACGATATCGCCGCTTTTGATTGGATTTAAGCCCATGATGCATTGAAGTAATGTGGTTTTTCCTACCCCGTTACGACCCATCAACACAGTACATTTGCCTTTTTCGATCTCAACATCGAGATCCCACAAGATATGACTTTCGCCGTAGAATTGGTTTACGCCTTGTACTTTTAACATCCTTATTCTCCCAAGTAGACACGTTTTACTTTTGGATGCGACTGGATTTGATCCATATTGCCTTCCGCCAACACATGCCCTTGATGCAGCACGGTGACTTGATCGGCAATCGAGCGTACAAATTCCATATCATGCTCAACCACGACTACTGAATGCTTGCCAGCCAGAGATTTCAGTAATTCCGCGGTGCGATCCATTTCTTGATGAGTCATGCCAGTAACCGGTTCATCCACCAACAAAAGCTTTGGTTTTTGCATCAGTAGCATGCCGATTTCTAGCCACTGTTTTTGACCGTGAGAAAGCACGCCAGCTAACAGATTTCGACATTGTTCAAGACCAATCAAAGATAAAACACCGTCGATCTCATCACTTTGTTCGCCGGTTAATTTAGCGGTAAAGGTAGACCAAACCGAACGAGTACCGGTCATCGCCAGTTCCAAGTTATTCCACACCGTTAAGCTCTCAAACACCGTAGGCTGCTGGAATTTACGCCCCACACCCGCGTTGGCGATTTCCGCTTCGGACATAGTCAACAAGTTGGTCTTTGAACCTAACCACACCTTGCCCTGATCCGGACGAGTCTTGCCCGTAATGATGTCCATCATGGTGGTTTTTCCTGCGCCGTTTGGCCCGATGATGCATCGCAACTCTCCTTGTTTGATATACAGATTTAAGTCGTTAATCGCTTTAAAACCATCGAAGGAAACCGATACGCCTTCCATATACAACATGATGTTGTGGCGAGTATCAATCAATGGATGGTTAACCGGTTTAAGAAAATCGAACACTTCATCGCGACGGGTAAACTTCTCAAAGCCTTCGCCCACTTTTCTGATTGGTGTGACGACTGATTCTAATGCGCTCATGAGTGGCTCTCCTGTGTCGATGATTCATCTTGTTGGCTCGATTTTTTTGCCCATTTTTCTGATAAAGCGCCCATCACGCCTTTTGGTAAATACATGGTGGCTAGAACAAAAATTCCCCCTAATGCAAATAACCAAACCTCTGGGAATTCGACGGTAAACCAACTCTTGGCATAGTTAATAATTAATGCCCCTACAATGGCGCCAAACAAGGTGGCACGACCGCCTAAAGCAACCCACACTACAATTTCAATTGAGTTAATTGGCGCAAACTGAGCCGCACTCGTACTACCTGCTTGAGTCACATATAACGCACCAGCAATGCCAGCTAGCACAGCAGAAAGCACAAATACCCACAGCTTAATGCTATCGACATCATAGCCTGTGAAACGAGTACGTAATTCTGCATCACGAATCGCCATGGCTACTCGGCCTAAACGACTTGCCACCACTAAACGACAAATCAAATACCCTATGATCAGCGCTGCAATGGTAGTCACTAACAAACCTACTTTGGTGGTGTCTTGCTCTAGGCTAAAACCAAGTACATCTTTAAAGCCCGTCAAACCACTACTACCGCCAAAACCCATTTCGTTACGTGAAAATGCCAGCATTAACGCGTAGGTCAGTGCTTGGGTCATGATGGACAAGTAAACCCCGGAAACACGAGAACGGAACGCCAGATAACCAAATACAAATGCTAATACGCCCGGCACCAACATGATCATCATTGCGGCAAAAGCAAAGTTATCAAAACCGTGCCAAAACCAAGGCAGTTCTTGCCAGTTAAGCGATACCATAAAGTCTGGCAATAATGGGTTACCGTAAACGCCGCGGTCGCCAATTTCGCGGGTGAGGTACATGCCCATCGCATAACCGCCTAACGCAAAGAAAGCGCCATGCCCTAAACTTAAAATGCCTAAATAACCCCAGATAAGATCAACCGCCAACGCCACCAGCGCATAAGACAGATATTTACCCATTTGAGTCACAGTAAATGAGCTCACATGAAATGGGTTACTTTCCGGTACCACTAGATTTAAAAATGGCACCACAATCGCGAGGGCCAATAAAAATACAATCGTGATTTTTCCGCCAGTATCTGAGGCGATAAAAGAACGACGGCTTGCAAAGTTCGACGTATTAGTCATTGAATTACTTGCTACTACACTCGTCATAACGCCTCCTTATTCTGCCGCGCGGCCACGTTGAGGGAACAAACCTTTCGGACGCTTTTGAATAAATAAAATAATGAAAACCAGAACCAATATTTTGGCGAGAACCGCGCCAGCCCAAGGCTCTAAGATCTTATTAAATAGACCTAGACTTAACCCTGCCACCAGCGTGCCCCACAAGTTACCTACCCCACCAAATACCACCACCATAAAGGAGTCGATAATGTAGTTTTGTCCCATGTTTGGACCTACGTTGGTTAACTGAGATAATGCCACCCCGGCAACACCAGCAATGCCGGAACCTAAACCAAAGGTCATGGCATCCACACGTTCAGAGCGAACTCCCATAGAACGCGCCATGGCTCGATTTTGCGAAACCGCCCGCACCTGCAAACCTAGTGGTGTTTTTTTGAGAATGGCGACTAAACCAAGAAAAACCATAAAGCAGAAAATGATGATGTATAGGCGGTTATAGGTCAGAGATAACATAGGGTTAAGTTCTAACGCACCAGCCATCCAATCTGGTGTGCTTACTGAGCGGTTTAAAGGAGAGAAAATACTGCGAACCGCTTGTTGTAAAATAAGGCTGATACCAAAGGTGGCGAGGAGAGTTTCCAGCGGACGACCATACAAACGACGAATCACCGTACGCTCAATCGCAATACCCACTAACCCTGACACAGCAAAAGCCGCTGGAATAGAAAGAAGCAACGCGGCCCCAATATTATTCGGCATTAATTGTTGAATAACATAAGTGGTATAAGCGCCGATCATGATCAACTCACCATGTGCCATATTGATCACGCCCATCACGCCAAAAGTGATCGCAAGACCAATACCCGCCAGCACCAACACCGAGCCTAAACTTAAACCAAAGAAGACGGTTTCCATACCACCGTAAAAGCTTTGGGTTTGTTTATACTGGTTTAACGCCAGTTGCGCCGCTTCAATCACTTTCTCATCAGCATCACTATTAATCACTTGAGAGAGTGCGCCGTAAACCTCTTGCTGTTTAGACTCACTAATCACTTCAATCGCGTCAATTTGTTCTGCCGCATTGGTGCTGGTTTTGAGTTGCTGCATTGCTAGCGCCAACTCTAAACTGTTTCGAACATCACGATCGCTTTCTACTTGTAACTGTTGAGTGATTTTTTCGATGGTTTTCGGGTTGGTGGTACCCAGCAAACTATTCACTGCCGACAAACGTACATCAGCATTATTCGCCGAAATATCAATACGCGCCAATACGTCACGAATATCAGAACGCAGTGAGTTGTTGGTTCTTACCTTTGCAAAATCACGCTTGCCTTCGATAGTCACCACTTGTTCAGAAAGTAATCCATGAGCTTGCTTACCTTCTTCTAAATCCGTGATAACAAATAAAGCATCATCCGATTTTTGATAATATAAATTCCCTTCTAACCAAGGCGTTAATACTGCCTTAGCGACTTCTGCATCAGAAGATTGTGATAACCATTCAATCGCATCTTGTTTTACCGAACTTTTTTTCGATAACAACGCCACCTGCACATCAGAAAGCGATTGAATAGAAGACGTTTGCGCAAGCGAAAACGCACTAAATAGGCTCAAATACAACATCAACATTAAACCGATGAATGATGATATTTGAGACGGTAATTTGTTATGTAGATATTGTTTTATTTTCATTATGTCTCATCCCTGACAATCAAAAGCATGGCAGTCAAATATCCGTTATTGTTGAAACGGTTCTCTCTATTAACCAGTGAAAGAACTAAAACCCCCCGAAGAACTAACTCCCGCAAAGAACCAAAAAAGCCCCATTGATCATATAAATCTCAATGGGGCCAATCGGTTTATTTCGCTTCACCACCTAAACATGCTTTCGTTTGTGTGTTGTAGCTGCCACACATAATTGGCGCAGTCCAATCAGATACTAGGTGCTCAGAAGTTGGTAGGAAATCAGACCATGCATCGCCTTTCACTTCTTGTTCGGTTTCCCAAACTACATCAAATTGACCATCGTCTTGGATCTCACCAATAACAACTGGTTTTGTGATGTGGTGGTTGGCTAACATCGTCGCATTACCACCCGTTAAGTTTGGAACAGTCAGGCCCACAATAGCATCGCTCACTTTAGCCGTATCTGTCGTACCGGCTTTCTCAACCGCTTTTACCCATAGGTTGAAACCAATATAAGTCGCTTCCATTGGATCGTTCGTTACGCGAGAATCATCTTTAATATACTTGTGCCATGTATCAATGAAGGTATCGTTCGCTTCAGAATCGACACTCATGAAATAGTTCCAAGCCGCTAAGTGACCGACTAGTGCCGACGTATCCATACCAGAAAGCTCTTCTTCACCTACCGAGAAGGCAATCACTGGGATATTTTCAGAAGACACACCTTGCGCCGCTAACTCTTTATAAAACGGAACGTTAGCATCACCATTGATGGTCGAAACGACCGCGGTTTTCTTACCTTCTGAACCAAATTTCTTGATATTAGAAACGATCGACTGCCAATCTGAATGACCAAATGGCGTGTAGTTCACCATCACATCGGCATCCGCTACGCCTTTGCTTTTAAGGTAAGCCGCTAAGATTTTATTGGTCGTACGTGGGTAAACATAATCGGTACCAGCAAGCACAAAGCGTTGTACGCCAAGCTCATCAATTAAGTAATCAACCGCAGGGATCGCTTGTTGGTTTGGCGCAGCGCCAGTGTAGAAAATATTCTTCGAAGACTCTTGTCCTTCATATTGCACAGGGTAGAACAAGATGCTGTTGTTTTGCTCAAACACCGGCAGCATGGCTTTACGAGAAGCCGAAGTCCAACCACCAAACGTAACCGCCACTTTATCTTTCTCGATTAACTCACGCGCTTTTTCAGCGTACATTGGCCAGTTTGATGCAGGGTCAACCACGACCGGCTCAAGCTGTTTACCTAGTACACCACCTTTCTTGTTCTGCTCTTCAATCAGCATTAAAACAGTATCTTTTAAAGTGGTTTCGCTGATTGCCATGGTGCCTGAAAGCGAGTGTAGAACACCGACTTTGATCGTATCGGCTGCTTGTACGGTAAAGGCACAAGCACTAATTGCCGCAGTACCTGCCAACAGTTTAAGACGAGTTTTAAGGGATTTGTTATGCGTTTTGTTTTGCATGATAGATATCACTCCTTGATAAATAACCAATTAGGTATTGGTGGTATTTTCAATAGAGCAAAGAGCGTGCCAGACAGATAAACCCGTTATTTTACAAACAAATAAAGGCAGACTTACAAACGACAAGCAAACAAATGATCAGCGATGGTGCGTAATTTTAAACCAGCTCACCAAAAAGGTGATATTGCTCGAAAGGTAGATGAGATAGGTGAAAGGCTGCACTATTTATGGGAAAGGACAATCAAACTGGCAAAACCCAGTAGCGCGATAAAATGAAATCACTCAATCAATGCTCATCATTAATCTCAACGCAATAATATAAACATGGCATAATGCCGGATAAATATTACCGATAAGACTAACATCATGACTGAGCTCACTCTAACTCCCCAACAGCAAGCCATTGCCACTTTCAAAGCTAACCTTCACCTACCTAATGGCGGATTTCATAAGTTAATCGTTGAACTGGCACGTGAGTACTTACTTCCATTTCAAGCAGTGCGAAAGGTGTTAAAGCAGTCTCAGAAAGTCATTGAGAAGAAGATCAAGCACCAATTGGATGAAGTATCAGATTTCGACCTTACACAAGAAAACTGGCTCAACCTCATCCATACCTCTCTTGCTAAACAGGCAAAAAACAACCTACCTGTGATGGAGAAATTGCAGCAAAGCCAGCTTTATCAAGATGCTATTCAAGCACTTTCGCAAGCTAGTGAGAATCAAGATAAGCGCGAAGCTGTGCGCGAACAATTAGCGATGGCCTATGAAATAGAAGTGTATAAACCTCTAGCCGAAATGCTGTATACCTCAATTTTGTATTGGAAGTTGCCGGATGATTTATACCAAATGACAGCAGCAAAGCAGCAAGAGTTTGAAGGGTACCCACAACACATGGAAGCGGTTAGGCATTTATTGGAATTGTCTACTAACTCTCAGGATCATCGTCAATGATCACTTGCCCATTTCGAGAGTCATAATAAATAGAGAGTGTAGGCCGCAGATTATATTTATAGAGACATTGTTCATTTCGAATATAAATCGCTTGATAGTCTGAGATGCTGCTATCGGAAAAATTTGAAAGTGTCGGTGCGTCATCTAATATGACCATCCACACGGCTTTGCAATCAACAACATTATTTAACTTTGGGTCCTCCTCCAAACGAAAATACTGTTGTACAGGGTAACCATTTGAGTTGAAATCTAATTTGCCAGCAGCACTATTTCCCGACACCTGAAGGTCATCAAAACTTACGCCTCTTGAACTAGCTATCATAGCTTTAGCCGATGCTAATTGAATTGCACTTTTAAACGCCGCACCATTCGCATTATTTTTAGCTACATGCGCATCTGTTGTGATATCCAAAAATTTAGGGGCTGCCGTTACCGCTAAAATACCAAGGATAATAATAACAACAACTAATTCAATTAGTGTAAATCCACTAGTTTTCATGCGAGATCTCCTAATACCTCACTAATCTTACCTACAGAATCAACATAACTACAACATTATGACAATAAAAAACCAGCCTTTGTGATTCAGCTGGTTTTAATTAAACGAGAACACTCACAAGATCTGCTGCGACTTTAGATTATCTGGGTTATCAAAAAGTCATTAGGTCTGGCACAATAAATAAAAAACTAAACGCCCAAAATCATCAAGGGCGTTCAGGGTTCTGTGTCAGTTAAAAGTGGGTAGATTACATACCCTACGACATAACAATAATTTCTCTACTATTAGATCGCAAAAAAGCTCACTATTTCTAGTGAGCTTTTTCTATTTTTAAACTCGTTAAAGCCTAAAAACTTAATTTAAAGCTTGGCGGTGTCCTACTCTCACATGGGGAAACCCCACACTACCATCGGCGCTACTTCGTTTCACTTCTGAGTTCGGCATGGAATCAGGTGGGTCCAAAGCGCTATGGTCGCCAAGCAAATTCTTTTGTTAAAACATCATTTATGATGCTTTAACTTAATTCGGAAAGCTGTTCATTCTCACACTCATTCAAGTATCAATCTGTATTCTTTTCTATTCAGTCCAACCAAAACCCTTTAGGTGTTGTATGGTTAAGCCTCACGGGCAATTAGTATTGGTTAGCTCAACGCCTCGCAGCGCTTACACACCCAACCTATCAACGTCGTAGTCTCCGACAACCCTTTAGGACGCT
>NZ_AUFZ01000002.1 GCF_000426765.1 Vibrio litoralis DSM 17657
ATCAACGAGTGCCCACACAGATTGATAGGTTTAAATTGTTAAAGAGCGTTGTTCTTATTGGAAGCACTTGGTGCATCCCGTTGAACAGGGCGGCCATTTTAGCGATTTAAAAGTTCGTGTCAAACACTTTTTTAAAACTTTTATTTATTCACTTTAAAAAGTGAAATCAAACTAGCTCAAGACTATCATCGCAAACCTTTTTGAGAAGGTTTTGACCTCTGACTCGTTGCTGCCGTTAGGCTGTGTGCTCCGTGTCAGTGAGGTCGCATTATAGAGACGCAGTTCACATTGGCAAGCCATTTTTCATGTTTTTTTGTTTTTTTTGATCGTTTGGTTACTTTTGAATCAAAAGGCACTGTTTTATGTAGTTTACTAATGGTATTTCGTCATAATCAAACGAGATAAGGAGTAAATAATGAGCAATATTCGTAGCTATAAAGGTATATACCCTCTCATTGGTGAAAATGTATATATAGATGAGTCATCCGTTTTAGTGGGAGAAATAAAAATTGGCAATGATTCTAGTATTTGGCCACTAGTGGCGGCTCGTGGAGATGTCAATCATATCCATATTGGCAAGCGGACTAATATCCAAGATGGTTCCGTTTTACATGTCACCCATAAGAGCGCAGATAATCCAGACGGCTTCCCTCTTATAATTGGCAACGATGTCACTGTCGGTCACAAAGTCATGTTACACGGCTGTACGATCAATGACAGAGTATTGGTTGGCATGGGAGCTATCGTTTTAGATGGTGCGATTATCGATTCCGACGTCATGATCGGGGCGGGTAGTTTAGTGCCACCGGGTAAGCATTTAGAAAGTGGTTACTTATATGTGGGTAGCCCAGTAAAACAAGCCAGACCACTTAAAGATGAAGAAACAGCATTTTTACTTAGGTCTGCCGATAATTATGTGGTTAATAAAAATGACTACCTGACCGAAGTAAAATAGACATCATCCCATTAGCCCAATACGATTTCACCAGTTGGGCTAAATTCTTCATTCTCTATTGCTTCTTCTGCTAAGTCTTCGAGATCGAAACGAACACGCTCAAAAGCGGTTAATGCATTTTCTTTACTGACCTTTGTATCATCTAATTGAGATAATAAACCTAGAGAAACGATGCAATCTATAAGCTGCCCGGCTTGTTGAGCTTGAAAAATAACCGCCTGACGCTTATCGTCCCACTCACAACGATCCGCAAAAAGAATATTCTGATTCATTTCAACTCTCTAAATTACGGCGTAATTCTCTCAACACCTGGCGTACACTCGGGCGTAATCCTCGCCATAACATAAAGCTTTCAGCCGCTTGTCCAACCAACATGCCCAAACCATCATAAGCATGAGATACACCGTTCTGTTTTGCCCAATCCGTAAAATGTGTTTTATCTGCCCCGTAGCTCATATCATAACTGACGCTATGTGCCGTGAAGATCGCAGTGCTGATATCTGGTAGACCACCAGCCAACCCCGCAGAGGTAGAATTAATGATAATGTCAAAGCCAGAATCAATACTTTGCATCGACTGTGCCGAGATAGAGCCATAAGACATGAAGGTTTCCGCTAACTCTTCAGCTTTACTTAAAGTACGATTGGTTATCACTATATGTTGCGGTTGCTGATCAAGTAATGGCTTTAACACCCCGCGAGCCGCACCGCCGGCACCAAGCAGTAAAATTCTCGCACCTTTAAGTTGCGCGTGATTTTGTAGTAAATCCTGAACTAAGCCTTCACCATCGGTGTTATCACCAATAATCAAACCATCATCAAGCTTCTTTAATGTATTCACCGCTTGTGCTAATTCCGCCCTTTCCGTTAAGCGATCAGCAAATTGATAGGCATCTAGTTTAAACGGTGCGGTAACATTA
Source organism: Vibrio litoralis DSM 17657 (assembly GCF_000426765.1). GTDB lineage: Bacteria > Pseudomonadota > Gammaproteobacteria > Enterobacterales > Vibrionaceae > Vibrio > Vibrio litoralis. Next base: position 1,875 of record NZ_AUFZ01000002.1, read on the forward strand.
CAGCCTTTACCACCTTCGGCAAAAAACTCACGTGCAGCTTGCTCAAAACTATCAACAGGCGCTTCAACAATGCCATATTCCATTGCTTGATTGGTTTGACGAGCAAACAAGGTATGAATAAAAGGTGATTTACTGTGCTTTATCGGATTACCGAATACTGTATATTGATCGAATATTTGCATGAATAGGCCCTTTCCTTGCCTTTAAAGAGTAAACAACCGCTACCATTCTCGTGGCTGTAAATAGTTTTGATATAAATTAGCTTCTGCTGAATCATTTTCCGGGGAGTAATCATATTCCCAACGTGCCAGCGGTGGCATCGACATGAGAATAGACTCAGTACGTCCACCACTTTGCAGGCCAAATAAAGTACCTCGGTCATAAACTAAATTGAATTCAACATAGCGACCACGGCGATATAGTTGGAATTGACGTTCACGTTCACCATATTGATGGTCCCGTCTTTTACTCACAATAGGTAAATAGGCTTGCGTAAACCTTTCACCCACTGATTTTATATAATCAAAGCAGACCGAAAAATCCCATTGATTTAAGTCATCAAAGAATAACCCGCCGACACCGCGAGTTTCATTGCGATGTGGTAGGAAGAAGTATTTATCACACCAAGCCTTATGCTCATCATAGACACCATCACCAAATGGCGCACAGATCGCTTTGGCGGTATCGTGCCAGTGTTGACAATCTACCTCAAAAGGATAGAACGGCGTTAAATCAAACCCACCGCCAAACCACCAGATCGGTGCTTCGCCTTCTTTCTCTGCAATGAAAAAGCGCACATTAGCATGAGAAGTCGGAACATAAGGATTTTTAGGGTGAAGAACTAATGACACCCCCATCGCTTCAAACTGACGCCCTGCCAGTTCCGGTCTATGAGCGGTTGCCGAAGCAGGCATCTTATCGCCAAACACATGTGAAAAATTGACCCCGCCTTGCTCAAACACCTGACCATTTCTAATCACTCGGCTACGACCGCCACCGCCTTGCTCTCTTTGCCAAGCGTCTTCAATAAATTGGTTGCCATCGACAGCTTCCAATTGAGCACAGATCGAATCTTGTAAGCTCATCAGAAAGGCTTTTACTGCGTGTTTATCGACTTGTTGAGTTCTATTAACCATCAACCTACTTCTCTTATTTAATATTAGCCTTATTTAAAAGCTAGCCTTGTCTTAATACATTCGATGTTTTGGCATCACGAATTTCTGTTGGTTGAGTTCTTCCACCCACCTGCCCTCGTAGAATCGCCACCAGCTTATCACCGAGTTGGCGCTCAACCTCTTCCGTAGTACGGCAAGGCTCTAACCCAGTTAAGTTAGCACTGGTTGAAGTAATTGGCTTACCAAAAGCCAAACAGAGTTGTTGTACTAAAGGGTGGTCAGTCACACGAACCGCAATTGAATCAAATTGTCCGGTAAGATGGGATGAGATCCCCGCTTTAACTGGCATTACCCAAGTAACAGGGCCGGGCCAAGTAGATTGCACCACTTGCAGTTGTTCACCCGTTAATTGAGAGTCATCAATGTAAGGCAATAGTTGCTGGTAATTAGCCGCAATCAAAATCAACCCTTTGTCTACCGGGCGCTGCTTTAACATTAACAACTTATCGATGGCAGATAGATTATCAGGATCACAGCCCACCCCAAACACGCCTTCGGTTGGGTACGCGATGACTTCTCCTTGCTGCAAAGCCTCAACAACAGATTCAAAATTATTCACTATGATTTTCTTCCCTGTACAAACGGTAATAGCGCCAGTGTATAAAACCTTATTGCCTATGACTAAAACTTTTTCACCTCAATGTTATTTATTCAGATAAGAATATAGTAACAACCTGACGCAAACGTTTTCCTTGTTGGCGTTTGTCAGTATAATAGCGGTAATTATTGTATTAATAACTTGAGTCGTTAAGGAGTGTTCGATGACTGTTGGAATCATTATGGGTTCAAAATCTGATTGGCCAACCATGAAACTTGCCGCAGAAATGCTGGACCGTTTTAATGTACCGTACGAAACCAAAGTAGTGTCGGCTCACCGTACTCCTCACCTATTAGCTGAATATGCAGAAAGCGCAAAAGAACGTGGCATTAAAGTGATTATTGCTGGCGCAGGTGGCGCGGCTCATCTTCCAGGAATGACAGCTGCTTACACTAGCCTTCCTGTACTTGGTGTGCCGGTTCAATCTCGTGCACTATCTGGCGTTGATTCACTATACTCAATTGTCCAAATGCCTAAAGGGATCGCAGTAGGTACTCTCGCGATTGGTGAAGCGGGTGCCGCCAATGCGGGTATTCTAGCAGCGCAAATTATCGGTACTCACGATGAAAGAGTAATGGCTCAAGTAGAAGCATTCCGTAAAGAGCAAACTGATACCGTACTGGCAAATCCGAATCCAGCCGAGGATTAATATTCATGGCAAACAAACACGTTTTAGTATTAGGTGCAGGCCAATTGGCACGAATGATGTCTTTAGCAGGTGCACCATTAAACATCGATATCTCTGCATTTGATGTCGGCAGTGAGCAAATTGTTCATCCGCTGACTAAAAATGTCATTGGTCATGGGATAAATAATGCGATTGCTTCTGCTGATGTGATTACCGCTGAGTTTGAACACATTCCACATTCAGTGCTCGATATTTGTGAAAAAAGTGGCAAGTTTCTACCCACTACCCAAGCAATCAAAGCTGGTGGTGATCGCCGTATTGAAAAGCGGTTACTTGATGATGCCAAAGCGGCTAATGCCAAATATGCGATTATTGAGAAACGCGCAGATCTTGATGCGGCGATTGAGTTTGTCGGCATTCCGATGGTGCTGAAAACCGCACTAGGCGGTTACGATGGTAAAGGGCAATGGCGCTTAACCGATGCTAAGCAAGTCGATCAGATTTGGAAAAAGGTCTCCGCCGCTATCGAAGTAACTCCACATCAAGCGGTAGTCGCTGAAGAGTTTGTGCCTTTTGATAGAGAAGTATCCCTAGTCGGTGCTCGTCGTGCGAACGGGGAAGTTGCGATCTACCCTCTGGCGGAAAATGTTCACGTTAATGGTGTATTGAGCCTATCGGTCGCCATTGATGAGCCAGAATTACAATCTCAAGCCGCAGAAATGTTTACTGCGATTGCTAATCAACTCGACTACGTAGGTGTATTGGCGATTGAGTTTTTCGATGTCCAAGGAAAATTGCTGGTCAACGAAATCGCGCCACGAGTACATAACTCAGGTCACTGGACGCAACAAGGTGCTGAAGTTTGTCAGTTTGAGAACCATTTGCGCGCCGTGTGCAATTTGCCACTAGGAAGCACTCAAGCGATTCGCCATACCGCAATGGTCAATATTCTCGGGCAAGATAGTCTGCCAGAGTCCGTTCTTTCGATGCCGCAATGTCATATTCACTGGTATGGAAAAGAGCAGCGCCCAGGCCGTAAGATGGGGCACATTAATGTTTGTGGTGACTCTCACCAACAAATGAAACAAGCCCTAACTGAATTGGTCTCAGTATTAGATCCAGCAGCATTTCCAGAACTGAAAGACCGAGTCGCTAAGCTATAAATTACTACCACCAAAAAGACCCGCATCAGTTCATTGCTCTGATGCGGGTCTTTTTATATTAAAGCTATGTTATATAAAAACTAAACGAGCTTTAACTATCTAGCTTTGGGTATGCTGACACTTACGATCAGCGCACTGGATTTTAGTGCCACTGGCTAAACGCTTTTCAATTAACAAGGGAAAGCCACATTGCTGGCACTCACCTTCAAGCGGTAGTGAATTGATTGAGAATTTACACTTTGGATAGGCATCACAAGCATAAAAGCTCTTCCCAAAGCGAGATTGACGTTCAACTAATTTACCCGTTTTACATTCAGGGCAAGTTAGGTTCAATTCTGCCGCTTGTTCAGGTTGCGGAGCGGAAGATTCAATATGATGACACTCAGGAAAGCGACTACAACCAATAAACATGCCATAGCGCCCTTGCCTTAACACTAACTCTCCCGGTAGCTCATTACCGCCACATTCAGGACAAGGTACACCCAATTCTTTTATGATATGACCATCGTTTTGGTGAAGCGGTCGAATGAAATCACACTCAGGGTAACGCACACAACCCAAGAATGGCCCGTGCTTACCATGTCGTAATTGCAATTCGCCTTGGTGCTCTTCACCACATTTAGGGCAAGACTCATGCTCTAACGCATGTTCATGGGCCGAAAATAATTGTTGGTCTATTTTGTTATTCATTAGCAGCACGCAAATTAATGCACTAAACCTTGTTCAGTCGAGTAGAGTAACTCTTCCATTTGAGTGTAAGCATTTTCATTGCCCGGTACATTAAACAGTACCATCAAGATCACCCACTTAAGATCATCTAAGCTAAACTCTTGGGTTTCTAACCCCATCACACGGTCAATCACCATTTCGCGAGTTTCTGTGGTCAGTACTTGGACTTGCTCAAGGAATAATAAAAAACCACGACAAGACACATCTAAGCGCAGCATTTCTTCTTGGGTAAAAATACGTGTTGAACTAGCCGAACCGGTCGCCATATCGAGGCGCTCACCTTGTTGCAAGGCAGCTAACCCTTCAAGCCAATTTAATGCTTTATAAATTTCTTGTTGGTGAAAGCCAGCCCGCAGTAACTCATCTTCAAGTTCATCTTGATCTATCATGAGGTCTGCATCGCTATGAATATAGGTTTCAAACAGGTACATGAGAATGTCCATCATAGCTTTACCCTCCGCGGCAACACTTTATCTTGGTTTATTCCCACTATTAAGAATATAACCTCCAGGAACAGAAATAACATGCCCAGCTAACTCAAGCTCTAATATTTGCATCATTACTTCGTGTACCGGTATATGGGTACGCTGAGACAAAATATCAACTGGTGTTGGATCATTTGCTACGTTAGCTAACAGTTGGGGAAATGGCAATGGTTGGGAGTGATTAACTGTTATTTCTGGCGTTGCCTGTTGTGTTAAGTTTAGCTGATTTTGTACTGGTTGATAGTTATAAGAAGACCGAGATAACGCCGGATTTAATTCATCCAGAATATCTTGTGGGTTCAACGCTAAAATAGCCCCTTGCTTTAATAGCTGGTTAGTTCCGGCAAATCCCGACTGATAAATAGAACCCGGCAAGGCAAACACGTCTCGATTTTGCTCTAGCGCATAACGTGCGGTAATCAGCGAGCCACTACGCTCTGCCGCTTCTACAACCAACACGCCTTGCGATAAGCCGCTAATGATTCGATTGCGACGAGGAAAGTTTTCCGCACGAGGTTTTGCATCCGGCCTCAATTCCGAAACCAAAGCACCACCTTGCTGTAAAATTCGTTCTGCTAAGCCTTTATGTCGCGAAGGGTAGATCTGATCGACACCAGAGCCTAACACTGCCACGGTCGTCCCTTGTGCCAATAAAGCGCCATCATGAGCATGACCATCTACCCCTAACGCTAAACCACTGGTAATGGTGAGCCCATTTTGAGCCAACTGATAAGCAAACTCTTTCGATGCTTTCAAGCCATCTAAACTCGCGTGACGGCTACCGACCATAGCAAATTGCGTAGAATTAACTGCCGCCAACTCCCCCTTGATAAACAATACCGGAGGGTGCGAGGACATTTGACTTAATAGATGAGGATAGTTTTCATCTAGTGGCGTTAAAATATGATGCTGTGAAGATTGTGCTAGCCAGTGTAAGCATCGCTCGACCTCTGGCTCGGCTTTGTGTTGAATATAGTCAATCTGGTTAGCTTTCAGCCCTAGCTTTTGCCATTGTTGTGTAGAATAGCGAACCAAGTTTTGTGGAGAGTCGACGCTCATCAGACGAGCCAGCGCCACTCCACCCAGTTTTGGGGTAAAGCTCAGCGTTAACCAAGCCGCCAGTTGAGCATCATTCATTTGCAAGCGGTTCCATAATCAAACGTTTCTATAATAAAGATTTGCCACCATTAAGAAGCGTTATCAGCCTGCGGTACCGATGTATGATTGGCTTGTACGTCCACACCTTCAATCACCGGTTGCTCGGTTAATGGAGACACCGCTAGAGAGTTGACCCCAACCGGCTCTAAGCTCTGAGTGATGAAAGCTAAGCTGAATTTAGCATAAGGACGAATTACCACCATTTGACCAATTGAAACTGGCGGCAAATCTGCAGAACTAAAGCCGTTAACGCCGACTTCTTTTTCATAGCGGTAATCACCTTTGCCGCCATAAACCACTGCACCTTGTTTAGCCAAGTTAAAGCTACTGCCTTGAGTTAAGCCGTCATCAGAACCACGGTCTATCACCACCACCTGATTCACTGCCATAAAGTGATGCTCTTCCATTGAACCTTTAATATTGGCCACTAAGCCAACTGGAGCAGGGCTAGGTTGAAACAGCGTCGATAAGGTTAAGTCATCGCCAATCACTGGCAATACAATATCGTTTTGCAAAATCTCTTGCTGCTGGCTGACGACCTGCAACGCACTGGCTTTATCATTCGATTCTTTTAATTGCGCCTTGGCGACTAAACGTAATGAATAAGCACTCGCATCCACATCATCGCCACTACGTTGATATTGCTCGATTAAACGATAGACCGCCCAATCAGGGTGAGTCACTTTACCGTCGATATAAATACGCTCATTATGGCTTAAGAACTTACGCCCTTCACTGGTGCCTAGTACTCGCAGTGCCTCTTCTAGTTGCTGGTCAGTCAATAACTGATCCGACTTTAAATACGGCGAGATTAACCCATCCGATAAGGTAGAGATCGCTTGTTTACTGCTCTTACGAACCTGTGGGCTAATTTTTTTCATTGGCTTTAAGCTCAACAAAGGCTGGCCATTTTGCCAAGTCAACGTCAGCTTATCGCCGGGGTAGATTAAATGCGGATTATCAATATCCGGATTTACTTGCCACAAACGTGGCCACAACCATGGGCTATCGAGAAATAACGCTGAAATATCCCACAGTGTATCGCCCTTTTTCACCACATAGGTGCTTGGCGCGCCCTCTTTGAGGACTAACGGAGGAGTAGATTGAGTGGCGGCAACGACTGAAAAATTCACCACAAAAAAGACAAATAACTTCACTATAAATTGTGTAACTTTAGGCATGACCTGGATTCCTTGGTCGACATTTTGTCGCTTAATGTGATTGGATGCTGTCATTTGCCTTGTAAAATGTCTAGAATTGGAGCAATTAGGTTTAAGCTGTTTTCGGCACAGTTCAATATTTAGAGTGTATATGTCTGTATTACAAGTATTAACATTCCCAGATGATCGCCTTCGCACGGTAGCAAAACCCGTTGAAAAAGTGACACCTGAGATTCAAAAGATCGTTGATGACATGATTGAAACCATGTACGACGAAGAAGGTATCGGTCTTGCGGCAACTCAAGTTGATATCCACCAACGTATAGTAGTGATTGATGTTTCTGATGAGCGTGATCAACCAATGGTGTTGATTAACCCAGAAATCATCGAAAAACGTGGCGAAGATGGCATTGAAGAAGGTTGTCTTTCGGTTCCCGGCGCTCGTGCATTAGTGCCTCGCGCAGCGGAAGTTACGGTAAAAGCATTAAATCGCGACGGTGAAGAGTTCACATTTGAAGCGGATGATTTATTAGCCATTTGTGTGCAACATGAGCTTGACCACTTAATGGGCAAATTGTTTGTTGATTATCTTTCACCATTAAAGCGTAAACGCATTAAAGATAAGCTTGAAAAAATCAAACGCTTTAATGAGAAGAAACAATAATTACCCCAATCATTAATGAGGTTACCTTGAGCCAGTCTTTACGCATTGTCTTCGCAGGTACGCCAGATTTCGCCGCCCGTCACTTGGCGGCGTTACTTTCTGCACAGAAAGCTTCTGCACAACAAAATACTGTATCTGAATATCAAATCGTCGCCGCTTATACTCAACCAGACCGCCCTGCAGGTCGTGGAAAAAAACTCACCGCGAGTCCGGTGAAGCAATTAGCACTAGAGCACGATATCCCTGTATTCCAACCTGAAAACTTCAAATCTGATGAGGCGAAACAGCAACTTAAAGAATTGAATGCCGATCTGATGATCGTGGTCGCTTATGGTTTGTTATTACCACAAGACGTTCTGGATATTCCGCGCCTAGGCTGCATTAACGTACACGGCTCGATTCTACCTCGCTGGCGTGGCGCAGCACCGATTCAGCGTGCCATTTGGGCAGGTGATGCGGAAACGGGTGTCACCATCATGCAAATGGATATTGGTCTAGATACCGGTGACATGTTGAAAATTGCCACCATGCCAATTGAGAGCACCGATACCAGTGCCTCTATGTATGAAAAACTGGCGCAGCTTGGCCCGAAAGCCTTGATTGAATGCGTAGCAGAAATCAGCCAAGGGCAAATTTTCCCGCAAAAACAAAATGATGATTACGCCAATTACGCCAAAAAACTCAGCAAACAAGAAGCCAAAATAAATTGGGCAGATGACGCAGAACATATTGAACGCTGCGTTCGTGCATTTAATCCATGGCCGATGAGCTTCTTTAGTATTGCCGATAACAACGACCAAGAGCATAACGTCAAAGTATGGCAATCTCGAGTCGATCCGGAACAATCTGACCATCCGGTAGGGCAAATTATTCGTGCTGATAAAACCGGCATCTATGTAGCAACAGGTAAAGGCACTCTGGTACTTGAACAACTACAAATCCCAGGCAAAAAAGCATTGTCAGTACAAGACATTTTGAATGCTCGCAGCCAGTGGTTTGAAGTCGGCAACATTTTAGGTTAATCGCTGACTAAACGACGATAACCAACCAAGCAAGGCGCAGCGATGTGCCTTGTTTATTTTATCCATGTAACTGATTTATCTAACTTGCGACTTGTAAGTTATCGACAAGAGAAAACATCATGAACGTTCGTGCCGCTGCTGCAAAAGTATTATTTGAAGTTGTAGACCAAGGTTATTCGCTCTCTTCTGCGCTTCCTATTGCACAGCAAAGTATTCGCCCAAGAGATCACGCGCTATTACAAGAGATGTGCTACGGTGCATTGCGTTATCTTCCACGCCTAGAATCCATTGTTAACGAACTCATGGATAAGCCGCTGAAAGGCAAACAGCGCGTTTTTCATCATTTAATTTTGATTGGTATTTATCAATTAAGCTTTATGCGCATTCCGCCGCATGCCGCTGTGGGTGAAACGGTAGAAGGTGCTCAGGCATTAAAAGGCCCGCGTTTACGTGGTTTGATTAATGCAGTACTACGTAACTACCAACGTAATCAAGAGCAACTCGATGCGCATGCAATTAGCCACAATGCGGGTAAATATGCGCATCCAAGCTGGTTATTGAAATTATTACAGCAAGCCTACCCACAACAATGGCAAGAGATTGTTGAAGCCAATAACAGCAAAGCGCCTATGTGGTTGCGAGTCAATCGCCAACATCACACTCGTGATCAGTACTTAGAATTACTAAAGCAAGACGACATCGAAGCGGAAATTCACCCACAAGCACAAGATGCACTACGTTTACTTTCACCTTGTGATGTGATGACTCTACCGGGCTTCGATCTCGGTTGGGTATCAGTGCAAGATGCCGCCGCTCAGTTATCGGTTGACTACTTAACGCCGCAAGATGGCGAATTGATTTTAGATTGCTGCGCCGCGCCGGGTGGTAAAACTGCTCATATTTTAGAGCACACCACCAACACAGAGGTGGTTGCGATTGATTGCGATGAAAACCGCTTAAAACGCGTGCATGAAAACCTAGAGCGCCTGCAGCTGCAAGCGGAAGTGATTTGTGGGGATGCCCGTTACCCAGAAGAATGGTGGAACGGTGAGAAATTTGATCGCATTCTATTGGACGCACCATGTTCTGCAACCGGTGTGATCCGTCGCCATCCTGATATTAAATGGCTACGTCGAGGCAGTGATATTGAAGCATTGGCCGAACTACAAAGCGAAATTCTCGATGCAATGTGGCGTCAACTTAAGCCAAACGGTACTTTAGTGTATGCAACATGCTCAATCACACCACAGGAAAACGCCCAACAAGTTAGTGCCTTCTTAACCCGTACTAGCAATGTCGAATTAGTAGGTTCGGAGCGAGACAATCCGGGTCGTCAAATTCTTCCTGGTGAAGAAAATATGGATGGCTTCTATTACGCGGTGTTACGTAAGACCGCATAATATAGATAAAAAATCGTTGAGACTGTGGCTTCATTCCCGAAGCACATCAACTCAATATTGTGGTGACAATCCCTCGCCACTTTGCAAGGTTAACTCAAGGTTCACGAAATATTATGAAAATCATTATTCTTGGTGCAGGACAAGTTGGCGGCACACTAGCGGAAAACCTAGTGGGTGAAAACAACGATATTACCGTTATCGACCGCAATACTGATCGACTCAGAGAGCTACAAGATAAATATGATTTACGTGTGGTCAATGGTTATGCTAGCCACCCAGATACCCTTCGTGAAGCCGGCGCACAAGATGCCGATATGTTGGTGGCGGTGACTAATTCAGATGAAACCAATATGGCCGCTTGCCAAGTGGCGTTCACCTTGTTCAACACCCCAAGCCGAATTGCCCGTATTCGTTCACCAGAATACTTAGCCGAAAAAGATGCCCTGTTTCAATCTGGTGCCATTCCTGTCGATCACCTAATTGCCCCTGAAGAGTTAGTCACCAGCTATATTGAGCGCCTGATTCACTACCCTGGCGCACTGCAAGTGGTGAGCTTTGCTGAGAAAAAAGTCAGCCTAGTGGCGGTAAAAGCCTATTATGGCGGCCCTCTGGTAGGTAATGCGTTATCGACGTTACGTGAGCACATGCCACACATTGATACTCGTGTGGCAGCGATTTTCCGCCAAGGACGTCCTATTCGCCCACAAGGGACAACCATTATTGAAGCCGATGATGAAGTATTCTTCGTGGCAGCCAGTAACCATATTCGCGCGGTCATGAGTGAGCTACAACGTCTTGAAAAAGCCTACCGCCGCATCATGATTGTTGGTGGCGGTAATATCGGTTCAAGTCTCGCTAAATGCCTTGAGAAAGACTACAGCGTTAAATTGATTGAACGTAGTTATCAACGAGCAGAACGCCTCTCAGAAGAACTAGAAAACACCATCGTATTTTGTGGTGATGCTGCAGACCAAGAACTACTGAATGAAGAAAACATCGACCAAGTGGACGTCTTCATCGCACTAACCAACGAAGATGAAACTAACATCATGTCTGCGATGCTAGCCAAACGTCTCGGTGCCAAAAAAGTGATGGTATTAATCCAACGCAGTGCTTACGTTGACCTCGTACAAGGTGGTGCGATTGATGTGGCAATTTCTCCGCAACAAGCGACCATTTCGGCACTGCTGACTCACGTACGTCGCGCCGATATTGTTAACGTCTCTTCATTGCGCCGAGGTGCTGCAGAAGCGATTGAAGCGATCGCCCACGGTGATGAGACCACCTCAAAAGTGGTCGGCAAAGCAATTGGGGATATCAAATTACCACCAGGTACCACCATTGGCGCGATCGTGCGTGGTGAAGAAGTACTGATTGCTCACGATAGAACGATTATCGAACAAGACGATCACGTTGTGATGTTCCTCGTCGACAAGAAATATGTGCAGGATGTAGAACGCTTATTCCAACCAAGCCCATTCTTCTTATAAGAGTTAGACAATCGCATGGTTAACTATCGTCCCATATCGTTTGTACTCGGTTTAGTGCTATCAAAAATCGCACTATTTATGTACGTGCCAACCTTGCTGGCATTCTTCACCGGTACCGACGGTTTTATTGAATTCGGCCAATCTTTATTAATTACCCACTTTGCCGCATTTGTTTTTCTGTCACTTGGCCGCACCAAAAACTTCCGTCTCGGGGTGCGTGATATGTTCTTAATCACCACTTTAGTCTGGAGTGTCTCCAGCTGTTTTGCCGCGCTTCCATTTGTCTTTATCAACCATATCAGTTTTACCGATGCTTACTTTGAAACCATGTCAGGCATCACTACCACAGGCTCTACAGTATTAAGTGATTTAGATAATATGTCACCCAGCATTCTACTGTGGCGTTCTACCCTACAATGGATTGGTGGCGTTGGCTTTATCGTAATGGCAGTGGCAGTGCTACCGATGTTAAACGTTGGGGGTATGAAACTGTTCCAAACCGAATCATCCGACTGGTCAGATAAAAGCAGCCCGAGAGCCAAAAATATCGCGAAGAACATTGTGGTGGTTTACGTCACTTTAACCCTGTTATGTATTATTGGTTATCTGTACACAGGAATGGGATTGTTTGACGCGATTAACCACGCCTTTACCACGCTTTCGACGGGCGGTTATTCCACCAGCGATAGCTCAATGAATCACTTTTCGAATGGTGCGCATTGGGTAGGCTCTCTTTTCATGTTTTTAGGCGGTTTACCTTTCTTACTGTTTGTCACCGCTCTGCGTAAAAGAACCCTAAAAGCGCTATTCCTTGATGCTCAGGTGCGCGGCTTCTTTTATCTGGTGGTTACCACTAGTTTGTTGGTCGCGCTGTGGATGACCTTTCGTGATCATTATGCGTTTTTAGATGCGGTTCGAATTTCAACTTTCAACATTATTTCAGTATTAACCACCACCGGATTTGGCTTAGATGACTTTACCGCTTGGGGAGGATTACCATCGGTCGTCTTTGCTTTCTTGATGTTAGTTGGAGCGTGTTCGGGTTCAACGGCGGGGGGGATTAAAATTTTCCGTTTTCAGATTGCCGCGACCTTATTAAAAAAACAAATCATGCGATTAATTCATCCATCAGGGGTATTTGTCCAACGCTACAATCAACGCCCGGTTAACGATGACATCGTACGCTCAGTGGTGGCCTTTGTATTAACTTTTATTCTAACGGTGATTTTTATTGCAGGGGCACTGAGTGCCATGGGCTTAGACCCCATTACCAGCATCAGTGCTTCAATGACCGCGGTCGCCAATGTCGGCCCCGGAATGGGGAGCGTGATTGGACCAACCGGGAACTTTGCATCACTACCGGATGCGGCTAAATGGTTACTCAGTTTTGGTATGTTGATGGGCCGTTTGGAAATTCTAACTATCTTGGTGATTTTCTTCCCGGCTTTCTGGCGCACATAAACTTATATCAATCCAATTCATTATCTATTTATATATCTCACAAATACAAAAATGGCGAGCCTAATCAGCTCGCCATTTTTATATCAGATAACCATCATCGAGTAACCGGATCTACGTATCCATAGATACTCACAAAGTGACAAATACAGCCACCGAGTACAAACAGATGCCAAATCGCATGGTTATAAGGGATCCGATTATTGGTGTAGAAAAACACCCCAAGCGAATAAATCACTCCGCCAGCTACCAACCAGACTACCGCTCGAATATCTAAATGCGTCGCCAGTTGATAAACCACCACCAAAGATAACCAGCCCATAATCAGATAGCTGATCAGCGAAAAAGACTTAAAACGATAGACAAATGACACCTTCATGATCACGCCTAAAAGGGCTATCGACCAAATCACGATCATCAATCCAATCGCTAACTCGGTACGTAAACCAACTAACAAAAACGGGGTATAACTTCCGGCGATTAATAAATAAATAGCACTATGGTCTAAGGTTTTTAGCCAACGTTTAGCTGTAGGGGAAGAAATTGAATGATACAAGGTGGAAGCTAAAAACAGCACAATCACACTTGCGCCATACACAGCCATGCTGACATAGGTCATAGTATCTGCGTGAGCGGCATAAGATTTCATTAACAACACCACTAAAGCCACGACACCAAATATCACCCCTAAACCATGGCTAATACTGTTGGCTAGCTCTTCACGAGCGGTATATTCTGCAGACGACATGGCCTACCCTCTAAAGCGCAAAAAATGTAGTCTCTATTTTGACACATTGAGCTTACAAGTGTAAGCTCAAAATAATCATAATTGCAATTAAGTACTTTGCTCTAAAAACCCCAGCACCTTCTTGCCTGCTTCAACCGGTGATTCATCATGTTGCAGAACCAATTCACGCTTCAATTTATTACTGCCAATCAAGCTCGATAGCATGCTACCCATGCCTTTCTTTTGACGGTCTACTTCAAACCAGATCTTCAATTCGTGTTCAGTCCGGTAGGTGACAATTTCCAATTCACGCCAACGACCATGAAAATCACCATGGACTGGCACAAACTCAAACTCTTGTACGAACGGTAAATCAAAGCCCTTCACCGCTTCACATTCTACTTGGCGAATACGCAGCCCCGCTTCTTCTAAAGCAGAGAAAATGCCATCTTCCAATGGATCTGGCCGCACCGTTAAAATATCGGTATCTTTAGGATCGGATGCCAAGGCAATATCTAAAGTAGTATCTAGCCACACCTTAGAGTCCCCTAGTGTGATTGGAGTGTTCCAAGGTACCTGTAAATCGACCGAGAACACTTTATCTTGATTTGGCTTAATATCGAATGCTTCAGGCAAAGACCACTTATCCAGCACATAAGTTTGCGCCACTTTACTGCCTTCGACTTTGCGCCCTTCAGGGTTAATTCTCTCAGCACGGTAACGACAGCACAGTTTTAGATAAATATTATCGATCGACTGCTCGGTTGCCCCACCATAGACATGCACATCAACCGACACGGTTTGCCCCGGATAAACCACATCTTGTTTTAAGATAGTATCGACGCGCGCCGAACCAATACCTAAGCTCGCTAATGTTTTCTTAAAAAACGACATACTTGCTCCTCGCTTTTTTAAATTCCTGTCAATTTATTCACTTAGCGATAAAAAGGATATCGCTTTAGCAATTCTTTATGACTATACTATTACACAGTCGAAAAATTATTCGATTACTGGTCAGATTTAGGACAAACAATCAAAATACATAATGGTTGGATCAGGTAACAATAGCCATGGATGTGCGTTTTTATAGGCAATAACTATATGCGTCCTGTTCCTGTTCGAGCTTCATTTTCTCGCGGTTCAGCTTCTCGTCGCCGCCACTGCTTTGCTACGGTTCCTGTAGCTAAACCAGTCAAAGCGCCAGTGGAAGCCCCAGAGCAAAAGTAATGTGGCTCAAAACTCGATATCTCAAGAGCGTAGCATCATTTAGGTGCTGCGCTTTTTTTTAGAATTTGCTACCGTACCGTAATAACCCTTACTTTATCTATGGTGAAGAAAATGAAATGCCACCGCGTTAATGAATTAATTGAACTACTCCACCCTGAATGGCAAAAAGATCCTGATCTAAACCTACTAGAGTTCATCGTTAAGCTTAGTCAAGAAGCGGGCTATCAAGGTAAATTAGAAGACCTTACCGATGATGTTCTGATCTACCATCTCAAAATGCGTAATAGTGGTAAAGAAGAAATGATTCCAGGTCTGGCAAAAGATCAAGAAGATGACTTTAAAACCGCATTGTTACGTGCTCGTGGCATTATTGAATAACCATTATTGGAAAGCCAAGTTATGAAATCCACTTCTACTTGGCTTTTTTAGTACATTTTCAATAACAATCATCACAAAGCTCGATCGTAATTACGAATCACAACCCTTCAATCCGATATACTGTGGCACAATAATTTCCCCCATAGGTTGAGGCCATGCACCTCGACAAGAGGAAGCAGCAATGAGCAATGATAGAATCGATGTCAAAGTCATTACCCCGAAGACCAACCGGGATGCCAATGGCAAAATATACGTAAGAAAAAGCCAAGGGACTTTCCAGAAAATGCGTCGCTATGGTGGCTGGTTTCTAATGGTTCTGTTCGCCATGCTACCTTGGATTACCTATCAAGATCGCCAGGCGATTTTATTTGATTTAGCCAAACAGCAATTCGTTTTCTTTGGCGCGACGTTCTTCCCGCAAGATTTGACCTTATTAGCCACCATTTTTGTGATTGCAGCCTTTGGCTTGTTTTTTATCACTACCTTTTTAGGCCGAGTATGGTGTGGTTATCTATGCCCACAAACCGTGTGGACCTTTATTTTTATTTGGTTAGAAGAAAAGCTAGAAGGCCCAGCTAACAAGCGTCGCAAACAAGATAATAATAAATACACCACCAATCTTATGCTGCGCAAAGCCATAAAACATCTTGCTTGGTGGGCGATTTCTATTATTACGGGCTTAGTGTTTGTCGGTTACTTTATTCCCGTCCGTGAACTCTTTAGCGAATTTGCCACCTTTGAATTAAGCTTTTGGCCTGCATTTTGGGTATGGTTCTTCGCGGCTTGTACTTATGGTAACGCCGGTTGGATGCGCTCAATTATGTGTTTACACATGTGTCCTTATGCTCGTTTCCAATCGGCAATGTTTGATAAAGACACCTACATCGTTGGCTACGATGCCAAGCGCGGCGAACAAAGAGGCCCACGCTCACGTAAAGCAGAAAAACCAGCAGGTTTAGGAGATTGCATCGACTGTAACTTATGCGTACAAGTGTGCCCAACCGGAATCGATATTCGTGACGGCTTACAATATGAATGCATCAACTGTGGCGCTTGTATTGATGCTTGTGATCAAACCATGGATCGCATGGGCTACCCTCGCGGTTTAATCAGCTACACCACCGAACATAAACTGGCGGGCAACAAAACCAAAATCATGCGCCCTAAATTAATTGGCTACGGCATTACTCTTGTCTTGATGTTGGGGCTATTTGTTAGCCAAGTGGCAACGGTCGATCCGGTTAATATGAGTGTACTGCGTGATCGCAACCAAATGTATCGAGTCGATAATCAAGGTTGGATAGAAAATACCTACACCTTAAAAATCTTAAACAAAACCCAACAAACTCAGCAATATCATATTGATGTGGAAGGATTAACCGATGTGAAATGGTATGGCAGCCAAACCATTCAGGTTCCTGCCGGTCAATTGGTGAGTAAGCCACTCACGCTGGCGGTAAACCCTGATGAACTAACCTCGCCGATCATCAAGTTTGAGTTTATACTCAGCGACAATAGCGGGTTTAACTTAAATGTAGAAAGTCGCTTTATTAAGAAGCTTTAATCCACATCACAAGTTAATAATCACATAAGGAAGGGCTAAGTAATTGGCCCTTTTTATTTTATGAACGATATTCATAGCAACATGGCCTTCAACTTTGAAGCCTTAACCCCTGACTTTATGTGGTACGCCCTAGAAAGTATTGGCATCAGGGCGGAATCTGGTTTACTGGCTCTTAACAGCTATGAAAACCGGGTATACCAATTTGTCGATGAAGATAAAAAACGTTATGTGGTGAAGTTTTATCGCCCGCAACGTTGGTCACAGGCGCAAATCATCGAGGAGCATCAATTCACTCAAGAATTACTAGAGCAAGATATTCCGGTTGCTCCTCCTTGCGTGATTAATGGCATGACGCTACATCAATACCAAGGCTACTACTTTGCGCTATTTGAAAGTGTTGGTGGTCGTCAGTTTGAAGTGGATAACCTCGATCAAATGGAATGGGTAGGCCGTTTTATGGGGCGTATTCACCAAGTCAGCCAAGCTAAACCGTTTGAACATCGCCCTACCATCAATCTAGATGAATATTTGTATCAACCGCGTCAATTACTACAACAATCAAGCTTTATCCCAAGCTATTTAGAGAAAAGCTTTTTCAGCGATCTTGATATGCTGATCGAACAATTAGAACAACATTGGTTCGAACCTAAGCAACTCATCCGTTTGCATGGCGATTGTCATCCCGGCAATATTTTATGGCGTGATGGGCCGATGTTTGTTGATCTTGACGATGCGCGTAATGGTCCGGCGGTGCAAGATTTATGGATGTTACTCAGTGGTGAACGTTCAGAAAAATTAATGCAACTCGATATTATTCTTGAGGCTTATAGCGAGTTTTCACATTTTGATACTAATCAATTGAAACTGATTGAACCATTACGTGGTCTGAGAATGGTCCACTACATGGCTTGGCTAGCAAAACGTTGGCATGATCCGGCTTTTCCGATTGCATTTCCTTGGTTTAACGATGCAAAATACTGGGAGAACCAAGTGCTGGCGTTTAAAGAACAAATTTCAGCTTTGCAAGAACCGACGTTATCATTAACACCACAGTGGTAACTCACCTAAAATGAAATGGAGTTAATTCTACAATGAAAAAAATCTTTACCCTTTTCGCAGCCTTGGTGCTGAGCTTTGCTGCTCAAGCGGAACGCTTTCCTGAAGGTGATTACTACAAGGTAGTTGACCTACCGGCTGCTAGCTCACCAACCGTCACTGAGTTTTTCTCATTCTACTGCCCACACTGTCATGAATTTGAACCTATGATTGGCGCACTGAAAAAACACCTTGATGGTGAAGCGGATTTTGAAAAAGTGCCGGTTTCTTTCATGGGTGGCAATATGGGTAAACCAATGAGTAAAGCTTACGCGACCATGGTTTCTCTAGATGTAGAAGACAAACTGACTCCAGTTATGTTTAACCGTATTCATGTGCAACGCAACCCACCAAAAGACGAAGCAGAATTACGCCAAATCTTCCTAGATAACGGTGTATCTGCGGCTGATTTCGATGGTACTTACAACAGCTTTGCGGTTGATTCTATGGTACGTCGCTTTGATAAAGCCTTTAAAGATAGCGGTCTTTCTGGCGTTCCAACCGTTGTGGTAAACAACAAGTACATTGTTGATGCGAGCAAAGTTAAAGATATTAATGAGTACTTTGATTTAATTGATTTCTTATTGAAGAAGTAATTAAACAGACTCAATAAATAAAACGGGAAGCCATTCGCTTCCCGTTTTTTATTTGAATGGAAGCAATACCATTAGACAGCTTGAGCGGTTAACTGCTTTAGCAAACGATCCATATTGCGATAACCTAACGCTTCGGCTAAATGGGCTTTTTCAATCCACTCTGCTTGTGATAAATCAGCAATAGTACGGGCGACTTTCAAGATTCGATGATAAGCACGCACTGATAATCCCAACTGATGTAACGCTTGTTCTAAAAATTCCGCATCGGCTTTTTGTAACTTACAAATTTTTTCTATTTCACGACTATTGAGCAAGGCATTAACCTTACCGCTACGGGCTAACATCACTTGTCTCGCTTGCCACACTCTTTGCTTTACGACTTGAGTGGGCTCTCCACGATCACCACCTTGCGATAAAGTGCCTTTTGGCAAAGCAGGGATTTCAATCGACATATCAAAACGATCTAGCAACGGGCCAGATAAACGACTCAAATAGCGCAAAATAGTTTGTGGATTAGCACGGCTTTGGGCGCCTTCATAATAGCCAGTTGGGCTCGGGTTTAGTGCGCCAACCAATTGAAAGCGAGCAGGAAAGCGGGTTTTTCCAGCGGCGCGAGAAATAATAATTTCACCCGACTCTAAAGGCTCACGCAAAGAATCCAACACTTTACGGTCAAACTCGGGCATTTCATCTAAAAATAATAAGCCATTATGCGCTAATGAAATTTCTCCCGGCCTTGGGATCGAGCCACCGCCGACTAGCGCCGCCATTGAACTAGAGTGATGAGGCGCTCTAAAAGGGCGATTTTTCCAATTATGATGATTGATTTCTAATTCAGTTAATGACGCGACTGAAGCACTCTCTAACGCTTCATCATCACTCATCTCAGGCAATAGATCACACAAACGAGACGCTAACATGGTTTTGCCGGTTCCCGGCGGACCTAGAAATAGCAAGTTATGAGAACCCGCCGCGGCAATTTCTAACGCCCTTTTACCTTGCTGCTGTCCGATAATATCTTGTAAGTCACGTTCATTATTTGTCTTGGGTTGCACCTTCTCAGTCGTAAATAATCCCATGGTCTGCTGACCGCATAAATCGGCACACACTTCCAATAAGGTAGTCGCAGATTTATGTACTTCTTGGCCAACTAAGGCGGCTTGATCGCCATTATCTTTGGGTACGACTAAGGTTCGCTGCTGTTTTATACAAGCCAATGCTGCTGGCAACACACCTTTGACTCTTCTAAGTTCGCCAGACAAAGCAAGCTCTCCAACAAACTCATGGCTATCGAGTTTGTTAATCGCGATTTGTTGAGAGGCTGCCAGAATGCCTAAGGCAATTGGTAAATCAAAACGGCCACCTTCTTTGGGTAAGTCGGCAGGAGCCAAGTTAACGGTGATTCTTTTGGCAGGAAATTCAAAGTTCGAATTTAAAATGGCGCTGCGCACCCGATCTTTGGCTTCTTTGACTGTGGTTTCAGGTAACCCGACCAAAGAGAACCCGGGCATACCGTTGCTTATATGTACCTCAACGGTCACTTCTGGCGCTTCTACCCCCACGCAGGCTCGGCTATGTATGATTGCTAATTCCATTTATTCATCCATTTAATTACAGAGTTTTTGTTTGTGGTACCTGTATACAAGCTTTGAAGTAAGTCGGATGGTGAAAAAAGTGTGAGTTTTTGCTTGTAATATGAGCAAATTCTGTGATACCACTAACACTACAGATTACGTTACGCTTTCAAATGGAATTGAAATGAACCCTATCGCTCGTATTAACACTCTGATTATTCTCCTAGTCGTGGTCATTATTCGGTCCGCGCGGGGATTAGTGAGCGATAAGTAACACCAAACACTATCAAGCCCCCGCACTTTAAGTCGGGGGCTTTTTTTATCTCTTTTTAAAACTCAAAATTCACGATTGGTTATGACAATAATAATAAATTAACGCCAACATAGTAGGACAAGGAATACGCCTCATGCAGACACAACACATGGACGAAAAAACACACAACGCGCAGGAGACTAAACGATGAATGGAGCAGAGTTAGTAGTCAGCGCACTACAGCAAGAAGGCATCAAAACCGTATTTGGTTACCCTGGTGGCGCTATCATGCCAATTTACGATGCCCTGTATGATGGTGATGTCGAACATATCTTATGCCGCCATGAACAAGGCGCAGCGATGGCAGCTATTGGAATGGCTCGTTCAACACAAGACGTTGCGGTTTGTATGGCCACTTCCGGTCCCGGTGCCACGAACCTAGTGACCGGTCTTGCCGATGCCTTAATGGATTCGATCCCTATCGTTGCCATCACAGGACAAGTTGCCAGTACTCATATCGGTACCGATGCTTTCCAAGAAATGGATGTGATCGGTATGTCGCTATCGTGTTGTAAGCACAGCTACTTAGTGACGGATATCAACGAACTCGCTCCTACTCTTTCTGAAGCCTTTGAGTTAGCCAAGTCCGGTCGCCCCGGCCCAGTATTAGTTGATATCGCGAAAGATGTTCAATTAGCTCAAGCGCCAACCAAGATACTGCCTGAATTTACTCCTCCTGCGATTCCAGTTGCAACTCAACAAGCCATCGAAGAAGCTCAACAGGTTTTAGCCAATAGCCATAAGCCTGTTTTATATGTCGGTGGTGGTGTTCAACTCGCTCATGCAACTGATACAGTACGTGAATTTTTAAAGTTAAATCCAATCCCAACTGTCAGCACCCTAAAAGGCTTAGGTACTATTGAGCGTCATTATCCACACTACCTAGGTATGCTTGGCATGCACGGTACCAAAGCCGCTAACCTAGTCGTGCAAGAATGTGACTTATTAATCGTGGTCGGTGCACGTTTTGATGACCGAGTAACTGGCAAACTCGATACCTTTGCGCCACACGCTAAAGTGATTCATTTAGATATTGATGCGGCAGAATTTAACAAGCTTCGTCATGCTCACGCACCATTACGCGGTGATCTCAACCTACTACTACCGCAATTGGAAGTAAGCAATGATGTTGCTGAATGGAATGAACATTGCGATCGTTTAAGAAAGAAATTCAAATGGCGCTACGATCACCCGGGTGATTTGATTTATGCACCAAAATTGTTGAAGCAACTGTCAGATATGATGCCGGACAGTTCAATGATTTCGACTGACGTAGGCCAACACCAGATGTGGGCAGCTCAGCATATTCAACCACGCGCGCCACAAAACTACATCACCTCAGCCGGTCTTGGCACCATGGGCTTTGGCCTACCAGCGGCAATGGGAGCTAAAGTTGCACGCCCAAATGATGAGTCAATTCTGATCACTGGCGATGGCTCTTTTATGATGAACATCCAAGAGCTTGGCACATTAAAGCGTCGCAAGATCCCAGTTAAAATGGTGCTGCTGAATAACCAACGTTTAGGCATGGTTCGCCAATGGCAATCACTGTTTTTTGATGGTCGCCACAGTGAAACCATTTTGGATGACAACCCAGATTTCATCATGCTAGCTAAAGCATTCGATATTCCGGGCAAAACCATTACTCGCAAAGAAGAAGTTGAGCCTGCATTAAAAGAGATGCTCGCCAGTGAAACGCCTTACTTATTACACGTGTTAATTTCAGAAGAAGAAAATGTTTGGCCATTAGTGCCACCGGGCGCCGCAAACCAAGATATGTTGGAGAACACCTAATGGACAGATATCAATTAAACATAAAAGCAGACGACAAACCCGTATTGTTAGAGCGAGTGTTGCGCGTGATTCGACATCGTGGTTTTATAATCCGACAAGTGATCGCCACCGTGAACCACGAAAGTAATATTGCAACAGTGGAAATCATTGTGGATAGCAACCGACCTATCACGATTTTGATCAATCAGATTGAAAAGCTATGGGACATTCGCACCGTCGAAACTCAACTGCTGCAAACGCATTTAGTAGAAGAATAAAAACATCGCATTGAAAAGGAAGACTAAGATGGCTACAAATACCGCAGATTTTATTTGGTTTAATGGAAAAATGGTGCCTTGGGCTGAGGCTAATGTCCACGTCTTAACGCATGCTATGCACTATGGTACTTCGGTATTTGAAGGTATTCGTTGCTACAACACCCCAAATGGTCCAATTGTGTTCCGTCATAAAGAGCACATGGATCGCTTGAAAGATTCAGCAAAAATCTACCGCTTCCCAATTCCATATTCAGTCGATGAAATGATGGAAGCCTGTCGTGAAACGCTACGCGTTAATAAGCTCGATTCGGCTTACATTCGTCCATTAGGTTTTGTCGGTAATGTTGGTCTAGGAGTTTGTCCACCGGTCGATTCAGAAATGGAAGTGATCATTGCCGCTTTCCCTTGGGGTTCTTACCTAGGTGAAGAAGCTTTAGCTAATGGTGTCGATGCAATGATTTCAAGCTGGAACCGCGCTGCGCCAAACACCATTCCAACCGCGGCTAAAGCGGGTGGTAACTACCTTTCTTCTTTATTAGTTGGTGGTGAAGCTCGTCGCCATGGTTACGATGAAGGGATTGCACTGAGCGTGAATGGCTACATTTCAGAAGGCGCTGGTGAAAACATATTCGTGGTGAAAAATGGCAAAATTGTCACACCACCGGCCACCAGCTCGATTCTGCCGGGTATTACTCGTGATTCAATTGTGACCCTTGCTACTGACCTAGGATATGAAATAGAAGAAGCCAATATTGCCCGTGAAGCTCTCTACCTTGCCGATGAAATCTTTATGACTGGCACCGCTGCTGAAATTGTACCGGTACGTAGTGTCGATCAAATTACGGTTGGCGCTGGCAAACGCGGCCCAATTACCGAACATATTCAATCAAGCTTCTTTGGCTTATTTGACGGTACTACCGAAGACAAATGGGGTTGGTTAGATCCTGTCTATCCAAAAGATAAATAGCACCCTCAAGACAAGTAAGCCTAAATAACGGGTAGTTTACCAATATTGATTGACCAATTTATTAAGATTTAAAAGGATTTAACACTATGCCTATCTATCGCTCCGCCACTACTACTCACGGCCGTAACATGGCTGGCGCACGTGCTTTATGGCGTGCTACCGGCGTAAAAGAGGAAGACTTCGGTAAGCCAATTATCGCTGTGGTTAACTCATTTACTCAGTTTGTTCCCGGTCACGTGCACCTAAAAGACATGGGTCAATTGGTTGCCGCTGAAATTGAAAAAGCTGGTGGTATCGCTAAAGAATTTAACACCATTGCAGTAGATGATGGTATCGCAATGGGTCACGGCGGCATGCTGTATTCCCTACCATCCCGCGAATTGATTGCTGATTCTGTAGAGTACATGGTGAATGCTCACTGTGCTGATGCCATGGTCTGTATCTCTAACTGTGACAAAATCACCCCAGGAATGCTGATGGCTTCAATGCGCCTTAATATTCCAGTGATCTTTGTGTCTGGTGGCCCAATGGAAGCGGGTAAAACTAAGCTTTCAGATCAGCTCATCAAGCTTGATTTGGTTGATGCCATGATCCAAGGCGCGGATCCAAAAGTATCCGATGAACAAAGTGAACAAGTAGAACGCTCCGCTTGCCCAACTTGTGGCTCATGTTCTGGCATGTTTACCGCCAACTCAATGAACTGCTTAACTGAAGCGCTTGGTTTAAGCCAGCCGGGTAATGGCTCAATGCTGGCCACCCACGCCGACCGTGAACAACTATTCCTAACTGCCGGTCAACGTATTGTTGAACTGACTAAGCGTTACTACCTAGAAGATGATGACTCGGCGCTACCACGTAATATTGCCAATAAAGATGCCTTTGAAAATGCGATGGCGATCGATATCGCAATGGGCGGCTCAACCAATACCGTACTTCACCTATTAGCAGCAGCTCAAGAAGGCGACATTGACTTTGTGATGGACGATATCGATCGCATGTCTCGTCAAATTCCTAACATCTGTAAAGTGGCACCCTCTACTCCGAAATACCACATGGAAGATGTTCACCGCGCTGGTGGTGTAATGGCGATTTTGGCTGAATTGGATCGTGCAGGTCTTATCAACAATCAAAACAAAACCGTCCTTGGCCTAACCATGTCTGAACAACTGGCGCAGTACGACATCATGCAAACCGAATCTGAAGAAGTGAAAAAATTCTTCCGTGCCGGCCCTGCAGGCATTCGTACCACCAAAGCTTTCTCACAAGATTGCCGTTGGGATACTTTAGATGACGATCGTGAAAATGGTTGTATCCGCACCAAAGAACACGCCTTTAGCCAAGATGGTGGTCTTGCGGTACTAAGCGGTAATATTGCACTTGATGGCTGTATCGTAAAAACCGCTGGGGTGGATGAAAGCATTCTAAAATTCCAAGGCCCAGCGGTAGTATTTGAAAGCCAAGAAGATGCAGTTGAAGGCATTCTAGGTGGCAAAGTGAAGGCCGGTGATGTGGTAGTGATCCGCTACGAAGGCCCGAAAGGTGGCCCTGGCATGCAAGAAATGCTTTACCCAACCACTTACCTAAAATCCATGGGCCTAGGTAAAGAATGTGCACTATTAACCGATGGACGTTTCTCTGGTGGTACTTCAGGTTTATCAATTGGTCACGCCTCACCAGAAGCGGCTGATGGTGGTATGATAGGCTTGGTCGAGCAAGGTGATATCATCACTATCGATATCCCAAACCGTTCAATCGAACTTAATGTCAGCAATGAGATTCTCGCAGAGCGACATGCTCGCCAAGAAAAGCTCGGTTGGAAACCCGCCAATCGTAAGCGTGAAGTATCATTCGCCTTAAAAGCTTATGCCATGCTAGCTACCAGCGCAGATAAAGGCGCGGTACGTGATAAATCTAAGCTTGAGGAGTGATCCTTATGCCAGATGAATCCCAACAGCTCAATTTGCCACATACTGGCGCAGAATACCTGCGCCACATTTTGCGCGCGCCAGTCTATGAAGCGGCGATCGTTACTCCTTTTCAGGAGATGACCCGCTTATCGGAACGCTTAGGCAATAAAGTACAAATCAAGCGTGAAGACCGCCAACCGGTTCACTCTTTTAAGCTACGCGGTGCCTACAACATGGTCGCCAGTTTAACCGAAGCGCAAAAACAAGCCGGCGTGATCACTGCATCGGCAGGTAATCACGCCCAGGGCATCGCGCTTTCTGGTAATTTACTGAATATCAAAGCCATTATCGTGATGCCGACCACGACACCAGACATTAAAGTCACGGCAGTACGTAACTTTGGTGGGGAAGTATTACTTCACGGTAGTAACTTTGATGAAGCTAAAGCCGAAGCCGAGCGTTTAGCCGAATTACATGGCTATTCTTATGTTCCACCTTTTGATCACCCATTAGTGATCGCCGGCCAAGGCACGATTGGCATGGAAATGCTGCAACAAAACGGCCACTTAGATTATATCTTTGTGCCAGTGGGTGGCGGTGGTTTAGCGGCCGGTGTCGCAGTGTTAATCAAGCAGTTAATGCCTGAGATTAAAGTAATTGCGGTTGAACCTGAAGATTCAGCCTGCTTAAAAGCCGCGCTCGATGCAGGTAAGCCAGTACCACTTGATCGCGTTAGCATGTTCGCCGATGGTGTGGCAGTGAAAATCATTGGTAATGAAACCTTCCGCGTCTGCCAAGAATACCTTGATGGACACATTACGGTTTCTAGCGATGAAATTTGCGCGGCAGTCAAAGACATCTTTGAAGATACTCGCGCCATTGCTGAGCCTTCTGGGGCACTAGCCTTAGCAGGTTTGAAGAAGTTTTCTGAACAGCATCAACTGAAAGGTAAACAACTCGGTACAGTACTTTCAGGTGCCAATACTAACTTCCACGGACTACGCTATGTTTCAGAACGCTGCGAACTAGGTGAAAAACGAGAAGGTTTATTGGCGGTGACCATTCCAGAGCGCAAAGGCGCTTTCTTTGAGTTTTGTAACCTGATTGGTGGCCGTGCGGTAACAGAGTTTAACTATCGTTATAACGATGACAGCCAAGCCAATATTTTTGTCGGTGTTCGCCTGCAAAATGGTCAACAAGAGTTAGAGCATATTGTAGAAGAGTTACGCCAAGGCGGCTATCCCGTAGCAGACCTGTCTGATGACGAAATGGCTAAGCTGCACGTTCGATACATGGTTGGCGGAAAACCGCTGAAACCATTAAAAGAGCGCTTGTACAGCTTTGAGTTTCCAGAATCCCCTGGCGCACTACTGAATTTCCTCAGTACGCTTGGCACTCATTGGAATATTAGCTTATTTAACTACCGTAACCACGGCGCGGATTATGGCCGAGTGTTATGTGGTTTTGAGCTAGAAGATTCCGACTTAGAACGCTTCTCTGCTCATCTAAAAGAGTTGGGTTACCAATATAAAGATGAGAATGACAGTCCTTCGTATAAGTTCTTTTTGTCTTAAATTTAATAAATTGTTGTTTCCTTTTACTTAACAGTAAATAGCCACTCTCAGATTTAGAAAAATTCATCGTAATTAATCTAAATCTGAGTTTTTTTATATAAAAAGTAATTAACATTATCAGCTATATAAAATCACCACTAGAGTCTATATGGAAACCCCAATTAAAGATGAATCGAACCGCAGGCCATTAGCGGTTCGAGAACGAAAGATCACAAAAAAAATTGCGATCTGGCTGAGTCACAAAAATGTCACGTCTAATCAAATATCTTTATTAAGCATAGTCTTTGCTGTTATTGGTTTTGCCTTATTGCTTAGCTATTCAATCAATCCCACGCCATTACTCTTACTGCTCGCCGCGCTAAGCATTCAGTTACGTTTATTGTGCAACCTCTTTGATGGCATGGTCGCGGTAGAAGGAGGAAAGAAAACCCCAGCCGGAGAATTATTTAATGACGTACCGGATAGAATTGCAGATCCACTTTTTATCGTTGCGGCCGGTTTTACAACTCAATCTGCTTTGGGTCTCGATTTAGCTTGGGGATGCGCCATTTTGGCAGTACTCACCGCTTACATTCGTGTACTTGGAGTAAGTATGGGTGGAGCAGCGAATTTTTGCGGCCCAATGGCGAAGCAACACCGTATGGCATTACTAACACTATCACTCGTGATATTAAGCATCGCAGCTTGGTTTGATTGGCCGATACCGTTACTCAAATTCAGCATGGATTTTGCGCTTACCATCATGTTACTCGGCCTACTACTCACCGTATGGCTGAGACTGAAATATATTTATAGCCATCATCAAAACCATGATGAGGCCCCTCATGTTTAATATTCCAGATCACTCTCAGCATGTGATGATCGCCATTATTGCGGTTTTATTGATCTCCACCATCACCTATATCTGGCTCTCACGTCAACACTCAGACAAAAATTATCTCGAACTGAAACTGCGTATTCGCTCTTGGTGGTGGATGATAGCGATAGTACTCGTGGTACTGGCTTTACCACTTAATTACACCTTATTTTTTATGGGTTTCCTGAGTTTTATGGCACTCAAAGAGTTTCTGTCTATAGTGCCTACCCGCATGACCGACAGACGCGTGATCTTTTGGGCCTATCTCTCTATTCCATTTCAATTTTATTGGTTGTCGATTGGCTGGTACGGGATGTTTATTATTTTCATCCCAGTGTATGTCTTTTTGTATTTACCTATGGTGATGGTGTTAATTGGTGATACTAAAGGTTTTATTCGTTCGGCGGGGATTATTCATTGGGCCATGATGTTGACCGTTTTCTGCGTCAGTCATATGGCTTATTTGTTAGTGCTCCCTAGCCTCAACCCAAGTGCTGGCGCGTTAGGAATGTTGTTGTTTCTGTTAGTCATGACCCAATTTAATGACGTATGCCAATATGTGTGGGGTAAGAGTTTTGGTAAACATAAAATTGTCCCTAAAGTGAGCCCGAACAAAACATGGCAAGGCTTTATCGGTGGCGCGATCACCGTTGTTGTCGTTTCTTATGTTGCCGCCCCTTATTTAACCCCACTGACACCAATACAAGGTGTTGTTGCCGGACTTATTATCGCCTTCAGTGGTTTTATTGGAGACTTAGTGATCTCTTCAGTTAAACGAGATTTAAGCATAAAAGATACTGGGCAGTTTATTCCAGGGCATGGCGGCATATTAGACCGCATTGATAGCCTGATGTTTACCGCCCCTTTATTTTTCCACTATATCTACTACCTATATTACTAAGTGATTATGTCCAGACTACTCAAAATATTATTTGTCCTATTGATAGTGAAGCCTTTGGTTTTTATTGGCTTAGGGCTGAATATTATACAACGACAAAACCTACCAGAACATGGGCCTATCATCATTGCCGCTAACCATAATAGTCACCTTGATACGCTAGTATTGTTAGCATTATTTCCTATTCATATGGTTCATCGCGTGCGTCCAGTTGCAGCAGCAGATTACTTTCTCGCTAACCCGTTAATTGCTTGGCTCTCATTAAATGTGATTGGCATTATTCCTATTCGCAGAGCCCCTTCAGCCTCTCAACGCAACGAGGTTTTTTCTGCTTGCCATCAGGCACTCAACAATGGGGAAATTTTAATTATTTTTCCGGAAGGCAGTCGCGGTAACCCCGAAATCATGAGCGGGCTAAAGAAAGGGATTTATCACCTAGTCAAACAGCATCCTAATGCCGCGGTATTACCTGTGGTGATAAGAGGTTTAGGTCGTTCATTACCCAAAGGCACCGCCATGTTAGTACCCTTTAATTGCGATATTGTGATAGGGGAAGCTCAGATGACATTTACCAATACGCAGCAATTTATCGAAAGGATGCAAAAACAATATCAACAACTCACGCGTTATTGCATTACCCAAGTAATGGAACAAGACAACTAAACACGCCACTTAAGAAAAACGTTCCACATCCGAGCGAATTTCATCAATTAGCACTCTGGCAATATCTTCTTTATATTGAACTAGCTGAATAAACAATAAATCGGTAATCACATTTTGTGCGGTACGCGATGCAATAGAAGAGCTACGGTTTTGGCTTTCATCGGCAATGGTATCAAAACATAAATCAGCGATTTTTCTTAATTTACTGCTTTTTGGTGAGGTTAAGGCGATCACTTTCGCACCTTGTTGCTTGGCGGTTTCTGCTGCCAATAGCACTTCTTTTCTATCCCCTGAAAATGAAATTACGATTTGCACATCTTGCGGGGTTAAAATGCGCGCTACTGCCAGTTGAACATGACTATCTGATTCAGTTAGCGCTGTGACACCTAACTTAAGTAACTTATAACTTAAATCTTTAGCGGTTAATGCTGAGCCGCCAATGCCAACAATTTGCACTCGCTCAGCATTATCAATCCAATGAATCGCTTGCTCGCACACCGCCATCGACAATGCATTAGTGGTATTCACCATTGCATCAATCTTGCTTTGTACTAGCTTCTGAGCAATCACAGTAACCGGATCATCGGCCAAAATATCATGATGTAAAGGAGTCACTTGAGAGGAATGGCGACGGATTAAGTCTTCATTAATCGCCAATTTAAACTGACTGTACCCCTTAAAACCGAGCTTTTGCGTGAGCTTAACGATACTTGATTGGCTAACCTGAATTAAATCGGCCATCTCTTGGCTGGTTAAATGGCAAGCTTGCTCTGGGTTTTGATTTATCCAGTCGATAATTTTTCGTCCGCTCGATGAAATTCCATCCCTTTGCTTAATCATTTTATAAAAAACCGACATAAACCATCCTAAATAAAAAAAACACAAAAAAGAATAAATTATTCCAACAATAGGAATCACAACAACCAAATATAACTAATTAATTTAATTGAATACTAATAAAAATCGCTGAGATATTAAACAAAATTATTGCGCCATTATTCCATAATAAAGCCCAAAAAGAATAACTTCAGCTGTGATCACTATCACTAAAAAGGAATAATGTATTCCATATTATCCTCATCAAATCACCTTCCACCAGAGAGACATATTATGAAAATTGATTTAACCCACTTAGTAACGGAAAGCCGAAATACTGCCAGTGCTGAGATTGATACCCTTTCAACACAAGAGATGCTGACCATCATTAACCAAGAAGATCAAAAAGTCCCTCTGGCGGTGAAAGCGGAACTACCAAAAATTGCCCAAGCAGTCGATGTGATCACCCAGGCGTTTGCCTCTGGTGGTCGATTAATTTATATGGGTGCAGGCACTTCTGGTCGACTAGGCATTCTTGATGCAAGTGAGTGCCCGCCAACTTATGGAAGCAACCCAGACCTAGTAGTCGGTTTAATTGCTGGTGGTCATCAAGCTATTTTAAAAGCCGTCGAGAATGCTGAAGACAATGTCGAACTCGGCCAATCGGATCTTGAATCACTAAATCTAACTAACAAAGACGTAGTAGTAGGAATCGCCGCCAGTGGCCGTACTCCTTATGTGATTGGCGGTTTGAAATATGCTAATTCAGTAGGCGCTACTACGGTATCACTGGCTTGCAATCCGGGGTGCCCAATGGAAGCACAAGCCAAAATCGTGATTACTCCGATTGTCGGTGCCGAAGTGGTTACTGGTTCATCTCGCATGAAAGCGGGCACCGCACAAAAACTAGTACTGAATATGTTAACCACTGGCGCAATGATTCGCAGTGGTAAAGTCTTTGGCAACCTAATGGTGGATGTAGAAGCCACTAACGCCAAACTCATTCAGCGCCAAACCAATATTGTGGTGGAAGCAACTGGCGCGACGACTGAGCAAGCTGAACAAGCACTTAATGCATGTGACCGTCACTGCAAAACCGCTATTTTGATGCTTCTAGCTGATATTGATGCTGAGCAAGCCAAACAGCGTTTAATCCAACATAACGGCTTTATTCGTGCCGCTTTAATTAACTGATTTCACAATCACTCAAGGAATAAAATCATGGCGAAAATTACTTCTGCAATGATGGAAACCATCTTAGCAACCGTTGGTGGTAGTGCGAATATCAATAAATGCGGCAACTGTATGACGCGCTTACGTCTATCACTCAACAACTACGGTGTGATTGATTTAACAGGCTTAAAGTCAGTCGCTGGCGTAATGGGGGTAGTTGAAGGTGACGAACAACTGCAAATTATTTTAGGTCCAGGTAAAGCGCAAACCGCTGCCGATCTGATGAATGACTTAATTGCCAATTCAAGTTCTGAAACAGCACAACCAGTAGAAAACCAAGACTTATCAAGCATCGCATCTGATCAAAAAAAGCAGATGAAAAGTAAACAAACCAGCGGAGTACAACGCTTCTTAAGTAAGTTTGCCACTATTTTTACTCCGCTTATCCCAGGCTTTATTGCGGCTGGCTTACTACTCGGTTTTGCTACGCTGCTTGAGCAAATTTACGTTCTCGATCAAACGCCAAGTGTTTTTATGGTCGATTTAATCGCTTATATGAAAGTATTTGGTAAAGGCCTATTTGCTTTCCTAAGTATTTTAATTGGCTATAACGCTCAACAAGCCTTTGGCGGTTCTGGGGTTAATGGTGCCATCTTAGCGTCACTGTTCGTACTAGGCTATAACCCAGATGCGACCTCAGGTATTTACTCTGGCATGAGTGAGTTCTTCGGTATGGTTATCGATCCACGCGGTAATATTATCGGCGTATTGATGGCAGCGATCATTGGCGCGCAGGTCGAGAAATTTGTACGTAAATATATGCCCGATGACCTTGATATGATCTTAACCTCGGTCGTCACCTTATTGATAATGGGTGTTGTGACTTTTGTGGTGATCATGCCAATTGGTGGCGAGCTGTTTAAAGGTATGTCTTGGTTGTTCTTAAACCTTAATGACAACCCGATTGGTGCCGCTATTCTCGCAGGCTTATTCTTAATCTCGGTGGTGTTTGGTATTCACCAAGGCTTTGTTCCTGTCTACTTTGCGTTAATGGAAGCACAAGGTTTTAACTCACTGTTCCCTATTCTAGCCATGGCGGGCGGTGGTCAAGTGGGTGCTTCTATGGCGCTTTACTTTAAAGCCAATAAAGATGCGCTACTAAGAACACAAGTGAAAGGTGCGATTATTCCGGGAATTTTAGGGATTGGTGAGCCGCTGATTTATGGCGTGACATTACCTCGCGTGAAACCTTTTGTGACGGCTTGTTTAGGTGGTGCGGCTGGTGGCTTCTTTATTGGCTTAGTATCCTACCTTGGGTTACCTGTAGGGCTAAATACCGTATTTGGTCCATCTGGTATTGTTGCTCTACCACTGATGACATCCGCTAGCGGTATCTTCCCTGCAATGATGGTGTTCTTGGTCGGGCTACTGATTTCTTACATTGTTGGCTTCCTTGCGACCTACTTCTTTGGCACTAAGGATGTGGATTTAAGCTAAGCCTCTTTGAGATAACAATCTCTGAACTAACAATCTCTTAATTAACAGAGTTAAGTTAATTATTATTTAAGCTAGATTCCCCCCTAGATCCTAGCTTGCGCCTTTACCAGTAAAATCATTTAACGGTAAAGGCGCTTTTTTCATTTTTGATTAATAGTGATTCCTATAAATCAATACTCATTTAAGCCAGTCTTGATACATTTTCTGGCTATCGCCAAGGTAGTCTATCAACCATTCCACCAGCTTATTGCCTTGGTTCTTGCGCCATACTAAACAACAAGCGCTTAAGGGTTTATCGCCAGTGAGATTCACTTCAATTAAATCACCTTGCTCGATAAAAAACGTCGCCATGTGACGTGGCATATACCCCATTCCGACTTTGTTTTTTAAACATTCAATAGCACTAAACCAATTAGGCAGTAATAAACGACGCTGCTGTGCGGAATGCCAAGTATGGCGTTTAGGTAGAATGGTCGAGGTATCGTCCAAACAAATGGCTGGGATCGCGGCTAAATCGTCATCAGTTAATTCACTTTGACTCGCTAATGGGTGATCGGCGGCCATCACATACGCCCAGTCAATGCTGCCCATAGGTTTAACGCCATAATCGCCACTCACCGGAATCGCCGAAGTTGCTCCTATCACGACATCCGCGCGCCCTTCAGAAATCGCTTCCCATGATCCATTAAACACCTCCATATTAATTTGCAATTCGGCATAATCGAAAGTGTTATAAAAATCCTCAATTAAAGGTTTTAACTGTTCAAGTTTTACGATGTTATCTAAAGTTAGCTTAACGGTTTTATGATAACCACTTTCGACTCGTTTGGTTTGTGCTTTCACTTCTTCCATTTGACGCAATAACTGACGCGCTTCTTTAATAAAGTGTTCCCCAGCTTCGGTTAATTGCACTTTTCGAGTTAATCGATGAAATAGTTTCACACCAAGCTCTTGTTCAACCTGACGAACCGCATAACTTATCGCCGAAGGGACTTTGTGTAATTGCTCTGCCGCTGCAGTAAAACTGCCCATACGTGCTACGGTATCGAGCATTTGTAGTGATTGCTTTGAATACATATTCCCTTCCACTTAGCTTACTTTTCAATTTATCCATCTATCAAAAAAATTGAACGATGAGTTAAAATTATAACGTTTAATTTCTCAGATAGAAAAATTTATAATGCGATTAATCTTTGGCATTACGTCAACTTCTATCCTGAATGGTCGCTTTATGAATATCGCAAAAACACAATTATTTTATCTTGCTGCATTATCCATGTTGGGCTTTGTTGCCACCGACATGTATTTGCCAGCATTCAAAACCTTAGAAGCGCATTTTGCTACTGGTCCAGAATCGATTGCTTTATCTTTATCAATCTTTTTAGCCGGTATGGCTTCTGGTCAGCTGTTATGGGGTCTAGCTTCGGATAAGTTTGGTCATCGTAATACGCTCGCCACCGGATTAGTGCTGTTTTCTTTAGCATCACTCGGTTTAGGCTTTAGCCAAGAAGTATGGCAATTATTGACTCTACGCTTTATTCAAGCGATTGGGGTTTGTGCGCCAGCGGTGATCTGGCAGGCGATGGTGATTAAACGCTATTCAAGCTCAGTTAGCCAACAAGTGTTTGCGTCTATTATGCCGTTAGTGGCTTTATCGCCTGCTATCGCACCACAACTTGGCGTTTTCTTGATGAGCCACTTTGGTTGGTCGAGCATCTTTATTTTCTTAACCGTAGTCGGTGCTGCGCTAACTTGGATGACGCTAGCTCAACCAAAAGATCCAGCAGCCGAACCAAAACAGACGTCAATTAAGCAAGATATTAAAGGCTTGTTTGGCTCTCGCGTTTATCTAGGTAACGTATTGATGTTTGCGATGGCTTCAGCATGTTTCTTTGCCTACCTTACCGGTATGCCAGAAATTATGACTTCTATGGGCTATGACGCGAAAGATATTGGTTTAAGCTTTGTTCCTCAAACCATTGCATTTATGGCGGGTGGTTACTTTGGTAAACGTTATGTCGCTAAACTCGGTGATAGTAAGGTATTAAAAGCTTTATTAGCTCTATTCACGGTTTCATCTATCGTGATGTTTATCGCCTCACAAATGAACATCAGCACGATTTGGCCAGTGTTAATCCCGTTCTGCTTTATTGCTGTCGCGAACGGTGCGTTATACCCAATCGTAGTGAACCGTGCGCTTTCAAGTTGCAAAAATAGCCCAGCTACCGCAGCAGGTCTACAAAATAGCTTACAGATTTGTATCAGTGGCTTAGCCAGTGCTTTAGTGGCAGCATTTGCCAGCCAAGCACTGCCAACCACTGGTTTTGTTGCTGTGCTATGTACACTTGGCTTATTAGCTGGCTACTTGTTCTCAGTATCAAAAGTAGAAGTGAATACTGAGTTAGTAGAAGAAGCATAGCTTCTCTAAACTAGATATAACAAAGCCCACTCAAATGAGTGGGCTTTTTACTAGTAACGAAAGTTAACTATTTATTTTTCGTTGGGCGCTTCCAGCCAGCAATCACTCGCTCTTTCACTCGTGTGATTACTAATTCATTCTCAGCCACATCTTTCGTTAATGTGGTACCAGCACCAATAGTTGAGCCATCGGCAATAGTAACCGGCGCGATCAATTGAGAGTCAGAACCGACAAACACATCATCACCAATAGTGGTCTTAAACTTATTCGCACCATCGTAGTTACAAGTGATCACACCGGCACCAACGTTCACGCGATCACCAATTTGTGCATCACCTAAATAAGTTAAGTGGCCTGCTTTAGAGTCTTCACCTAGAGTGGCATTTTTGATTTCAACAAAGTTACCCACGTGAGCGGCTTTTTTCAGCTCAGATCCTGGGCGTAAACGTGCATAAGGCCCGACAGTACATTCTTCACCAACAACAGAGTCTTCAACAATGCTATAAGGGTAAAGAATCGCGTTATCTTTAATCTCACAATCTTTTAATATACAGCCAGCGCCGATTTGGACATTATTACCAATGGTAACTTTACCTTTTAAGATAACATTAACATCAATTTCAACGTCCATTCCAAAGTGTACTTCTCCGCGTAAATCAAAACGATTTGGATCACGCAGCATCACACCTTGTTCTAATAGTCTTTGCGCTTGCATTGACTGATAGGCTCTTTCCAGTCTTGCTAGTTGAGCTCTATCATTAACGCCTTCAACCTCTATCGGGCTGACAGGGTGAACTGCTTCAACTGCACGGCCTTCTTTATGGGCCGCGGCGATAATATCGGTTAGATAATATTCACCTTGAGCATTTTCATTTTTAAGCGCTGATAGCCAACGCTTTAAATCACCACCAGTGGCAACCATCACGCCAGTGTTGATTTCTTTAATTAGCTTTTGTTCTTCCGTGGCATCTTTTTGCTCAACAATCGCTACCACTGGGCCATTTTTACGAATAATACGGCCGTAACCTTCCGGCTTTTTCAAGATAACCGTTAGTAGCGCAATACCACCATTTGGTTGAGCATCGAGTAAGTTTTCAATGGTTTCACTAGAAATTAATGGTACATCACCATACAAAATAAGCACTTTTTCATCGTCAGAAAAATCCGGAGCCGCTTGATTCACTGCGTGGCCAGTTCCAAGTTGTTTTTCTTGTAGTACCCAATTAACTGGCTCAGCACCTAAAGCGTCCTTCATTTGATCACCACCGTGACCATAAACCAAATGAATATTTTGAGCACCAACTTTTGCACAAGTATCAATGACATGTTTTGCCATCGGACGACCAGCCAAGCGGTGCAATACTTTAGGTTTTTCCGAATACATGCGAGTACCTTTACCCGCAGCAAGAATGACAGCACTAAAATTCATAAAATATTCCCTATAAAATTAATCTGCGAAGATTCTACCTTAAAAGTATCTACTTTGACCAAAGTTTGAGAACCACTGACAAAAAAACAACAAAAAAGGCGACCTTAGGCCGCCTTTTATTCTTACTCTATTACCGCTAAAACTTAACGATGTGATTTGCGCGTTAATTCAATTACTCGTAACTGAGCAATTGCTTTCGCCAGATCACTGGTCGCTTTAACGAAGTCAATGTCGCCATGCTGATTCTTAATATTTTCCTCAGCTTTGCGTTTGGCTTCTTCAGCCTTAGCTGCATCTAAATCTTCACCACGGATTGCGGTATCAGCCAGTACTGTTGCAGTACCTGGCTGAACTTCAACCATACCACCAGAAACATAAATAATTTCTTCGTGGCCGTGTTGCTTAATTAAACGCACCATACCAGGCTTAATAGCAGTCAGAAGTGGAGTATGTCCTGGGTAAATACCTAGTTCACCTTCACTACCTGTCACCATGAAAGATTCGACGGTGCCAGAAAATAATTTTTTCTCAGCACTTACAATATCTAGGTGAAAAGTCATAGCCATGTTGCCTCCTAATTAGCTTATAGCTTAATAAACTCAGTGTTTAAATTTAAACGTCTTTGTCTTTTAAACTTAAAGCTTCTTAGCGTTCTCTACTGCGTCGTCAATCGAACCACAGTACATGAATGCTTGCTCAGGAATATCATCGTAGTCACCAGCGATCAGACCTTTAAAGCCGCGTAGTGTTTCTTTTAGAGAAACGTACACACCAGGGTCACCAGTAAATACTTCCGCTACGTGATAAGGCTGAGTTAGGAAACGTTCAATCTTACGAGCACGAGATACAAGTTGCTTATCTTCTTCAGATAGCTCATCCATACCTAAGATTGCGATGATGTCTTTTAACTCTTTATAGCGTTGTAGAGTCGTCTGTACACCTTGCGCTACATCGTAGTGATCTTGACCAACCACTAGTGGATCCAACATACGAGATGAAGAATCTAGTGGGTCAATCGCAGGGTATAGACCCATAGCTGCGATGTTACGGTTAAGTACAACCGTTGCGTCCAAGTGAGCAAACGTTGTCGCTGGAGATGGATCAGTTAAGTCATCCGCAGGTACGTATACCGCTTGTACAGAAGTGATAGAACCATTCTTAGTAGAAGTGATACGCTCTTGAAGCACACCCATTTCTTCCGCTAGCGTTGGCTGATAACCTACCGCAGATGGCATACGACCTAGTAGAGCCGATACCTCTGTACCCGCAAGGGTATAACGGTAAATGTTATCGATGAACAGTAGTACGTCACGGCCTTCATCACGGAAACGTTCCGCCATTGTTAGACCAGTCAATGCTACGCGCAGACGGTTACCCGGTGGCTCGTTCATTTGACCGTAAACCATTGCTACTTTTGATTTTTCAGGCTCTTCGATGTTTACAACACCGGCTTCCTGCATTTCAAAGTAGAAATCGTTACCTTCACGAGTACGCTCACCAACACCAGCAAACACTGATAGACCAGAGTGTTGTAGTGCGATGTTGTTGATAAGTTCCATCATGTTAACGGTCTTACCTACACCTGCACCACCGAATAGACCGATTTTACCACCCTTAGCGAATGGACAAATTAAGTCGATTACTTTAACACCGGTTTCTAGAAGTTCAGTTACACTCGACTGTTCTTCGTAGCTTGGTGCAGCACGGTGAATCGCATAGTTTTCTTCTGCGCCAATTTCACCACACTCATCGATAGCA
The DNA here is from genome assembly GCF_000426765.1 of Vibrio litoralis DSM 17657. Lineage (GTDB taxonomy): Bacteria > Pseudomonadota > Gammaproteobacteria > Enterobacterales > Vibrionaceae > Vibrio > Vibrio litoralis. The sequence continues at coordinate 40,487 of NZ_AUFZ01000002.1, forward strand.
TCACCTAATACGTTCATGATGCGACCAAGTGTTTTTGTTCCTACTGGTACTGAGATTGGAGCGCCTGTATTAACCACTTCCAAACCACGACGTAAACCATCAGAGCTACCCATTACGATTGCGCGAATTACGCCACCGCCAAGTTGCTGTTGAACTTCAAGAACAAGACGTTCTTTCGCATCAACAACGTTCAGGGCATCGTATACACGAGGTACACTGTCCTGTGGGAACTCTACGTCGACTACTGCACCGATGATCTGTACGATCTTACCTGTAGCCATCGTTAATCCTCTAAACTATTAATTTACCTAAGCTTCATTCAAATAACGAAACCTGATTTAACAATAAAATTAAACTGCTGCTGCACCAGATACGATTTCTGATAGCTCTTGTGTAATCGCTGCTTGACGCGCTTTGTTATACACAAGTTCTAAATCTTCAATCAGATTACTCGCATTATCTGTTGCTGCTTGCATCGCAATCATTCGGGCTGCCATCTCACATGCGAGATTTTCTACCACGCCTTGATACACTTGAGATTCAACATAACGTCGAAGTAAGGTATCTAATAACGGCTTAGGCTCAGGCTCATAAATATAATCCCAAGAATGAGTGCGTTTCATGTCATCGCTATCCGATTTAGGCAAAGGTAGCAATTGATCGATCCTAGGCTCTTGAACCATAGTGTTAACGAACCGGTTAAATACAACATAAAGGCGATCAAGTTCACCATCGTCATATTTTTTCAGCATCACACCAACAGAGCCAATCAAAGATTCAAGATTAGGCTCATCACCTAAACCAGAAATCTGAGCAGCCACTTTAGCGCCAGTATGTCTGAAGAAGGCAGTAGCTTTGCTACCAATTACCGCAAGTTCAACACTTGCACCTTGATCAGACCATGCTTTCATATCGTTTATTGCTGTTTTAAATAAGTTAATATTTAAACCACCACATAAACCACGATCGGTTGACACGATAATGTAGCCTACTTTTTTAGCTTCACGCTCCTCGAGATAAGGATGCTTATACTCAAGGCTTGCATTGGCTACATGACCGATCACTTTACGCATTGTTTCTGCATATGGTCGAGACGATTCCATCGCGTCTTGTGTACGACGCATCTTGGAAGCCGCAACCATTTTCATTGCCTTCGTAATTTTTTGTGTGCTCTTAACACTACCAATTTTAGTACGAATTTCTTTTGCGCCGGCCATCGTTACTCTCCTTTAATGGACATTCGCTAATTGGTGATGCTGATAATTAAGATTTAAATTAACCATAAACATCACCTACGAATTACCAAGTCTGGGTTGCTACGAAACCATCAACCAACTTCTTAAGTGTGGCTTCGATTTCATCGTTATAAGCACCCGTCTTGTTGATTTCAGAAACGAAATCAGCAAATTGACCGTGAGCGTACGATAGAAGAGCGGCTTCAAAATCAGCTAATTTGTTTAGCTCGATCGTTTCTAAATAACCGCGCTCAGCAGCAAAGATAACCAATGCTTGATCAAATACAGAGAATGGAGCGTATTGCTTCTGCTTCATTAACTCTGTTACTTTTTGACCATGGTCCAACTGCTTCTTAGTTGCAGCATCAAGATCAGATGAAAACTGAGCAAACGCGGCTAATTCACGATACTGTGCAAGTGCAGTACGAATACCACCAGACAGTTTCTTAATGATCTTAGTTTGCGCTGAACCACCTACACGAGATACCGAAATACCTGGGTCAACCGCAGGGCGAACACCAGCATTAAATAGCTCAGTTTGTAGGAAGATCTGACCATCGGTAATCGAAATTACGTTAGTCGGTACGAATGCAGATACGTCACCAGCTTGTGTTTCAATGATAGGAAGAGCGGTTAAAGAACCTGTCTTACCTTTCACTTCACCGTTAGTAAACTTCTCAACATACTCTTCGCTTACACGAGAAGCACGCTCTAATAGACGAGAGTGAAGATAGAAAACATCACCAGGGAAGGCTTCACGACCTGGTGGACGTTTTAGAAGTAGAGAAATCTGACGGTAAGCCACCGCTTGTTTAGATAGATCATCATAAACAATCAGTGCATCTTCACCGCGATCACGGAAGTATTCACCCATTGCACAACCTGAATATGGAGCCAGGTATTGCAATGCCGCAGACTCAGAAGCCGATGCTACAACCACGATAGTGTTTGCTAGTGCGCCGTGCTCTTCAAGTTTACGTACTACGTTGGCGATAGTTGAAGCTTTTTGGCCAATCGCTACGTAGATAGAGAAAATTCCAGAATCTTTCTGGTTAATGATTGCATCAATCGCCATCGCTGTTTTACCAGTCTGACGGTCACCGATGATAAGCTCACGCTGACCACGGCCGATTGGAATCATTGAGTCAACAGACTTATAACCAGTTTGTACTGGTTGGTCTACTGATTTACGATCGATAACACCTGGTGCAATCATTTCTACTGGAGAAGTGAGTTTTGCATCAATAGGACCTTTACCATCAATTGGTTGACCTAGTGTATTTACCACTCGACCAAGTAATTCAGGACCTACAGGTACTTCAAGGATACGACCTGTACCCGTTACTTTCATGCCTTCCTGAAGGTTAGCATACGGGCCCATTACAACCGCACCAACCGAGTCACGCTCAAGATTTAGTGCTAGAGCGTAAAGACCGCCCGGTAGTTCTATCATTTCACCTTGCATCACGTCCGCTAGGCCGTGGATGCGGATAATACCATCACTTACAGATACAATTGTACCTTCATTGCGTGCTTCACTTACAACGTCGAAAGACTCAATACGTTGTTTGATCAGATCGCTAATTTCTGTGGAATTAAGTTGCATGCTCCAATCCCCATTAAGACGTTAATTCAGTGCTCAAGCGGTTCAAACGACCACGAGTTGAGTTATCAATGATTAAGTCTCCGGCTCGAATAATAACTCCACTAAGTAGAGTCGCATCTACACTGCAATTCAGCTTTACTTTGCGCTCAAGGCGCTGCTCAAGTTTGCTGCTTATTTCTGCGAGTTGACTATCGGATAATTCTGTTGCGGAAGTCACCTCAACATCAATTTGATTGTCATGTTCTTTTCGTAAAGATAAGAACTCTTCGCAAATTTGTGGCAGGGCCTTTAAGCGGCCATTATGAGCAAGTAACTTCAAAAAGTTCTTACCGTGCTCATCAAACTCGTCACAAATAGAGATAAAGATGTCGGCTATTTTTTCAGCTGCAATAGCTTTATTAAGTAGATCGATCATCCCTTCATTTTTTGTAACTTCAGCAGCAAAAGCTAACATTTCAGACCATTGGTCTAATGTGCCCTTCTCAACCGAAAATTCAAAAGCTGCTTTAGCATAGGGGCGTGCTATTGTAGTCAAATCAGACATATGCTGCCCCTCTGGTTAAAGTTTTGCAGTAATATCATCAAGAATATCTTGGTGTGCGCTCTCATCAATAGAACGCTCCAAAATTCTCTCAGCACCAGCAATAGCTAATACAGCTACTTGCTTACGAAGTTCATCGCGTGCGCGGTTACGTTCAGTTTCGATTTCAGTTAGGCCTTGATCCAAGATTTTCTGACGCTCAGCCTGAGCCTCTGTTTGGCTTTCTTCTAAAATCTGACTTTTACGCTTATTCGCTTGATCGATTATCTCAGCAGCTGCTTTTTTCGCTTCTTTTAATTTGTCTGAAGCGTTAGCTTGTGCCAAGTTTAAGTCTTTAGCTGCGCGGTCAGCGGCGGCTAAACCATCAGCAATATTCTTCTGACGGTTTTCAATTGCAGCCATTAGTGGCGGCCATACATATTTCATGCAGAACCACACGAATAGAGCAAATGCTATCGCTTGACCTAACAGAGTTGCGTTTATATTCACCGCATACTCTCCTTTGTTTGCTATTCAAAAACCAACACCATGATAATTAAATATTATCCGGCAACCGCAAACAATAGATAAAGAGCAAGACCTACAGTAATCATAGGAATCGCATCCACTAGACCCATTACGATAAAGAACTGGGTACGTAGTACAGGGATTAAATCAGGTTGGCGAGCTGCACCTTCAAGAAACTTTCCGCCTAGTAGTGCAATACCAATCGCAGCACTTACCGCAGCAAGACCAAGCATGATAGCAACAGATATGTAAATCAGATCCATAATAAAAAACTCCAAGTTTTTGTGTTAAATAATTTTTTAATGTTCTTCAGATGCTTGAGATAGATAGACTATCGTCAATGTCATAAAGATAAATGCCTGTAAAACGATTACTAAAATATGGAAAATCGCCCAAGGCACAGAAAGAAGCCATTGAGACCACCAAGGTAAAAGCCCGGCAATCAAAATGAAAATCAATTCACCTGCATACATGTTACCAAATAAACGCAAACCTAAAGAGACTGGTTTAGATATTAACGTTACAGTTTCTAACACTAGGTTTACTGGAATAAAAGCCCAGTGGTTAAAAGGCTGTAAACCCAACTCTTTTGCAAACCCACCAACACCTTTAATTTTTATGCTGTAACCTATAATCAAGAAGAAAACACCTAATGCCATAGACATAGTGATGTTCACATCCGCTGTAGGTACAACTCGAAGGTAAGGGATCCCTAACAGAGTGGCTGTATGAGGAAGAAAATCGACCGGAATAAGATCCATTAGATTCATTAGGAAAATCCATACGAATACGGTTAACGCTAATGGCGCTAATAGAGCACTCTTTCCATGAAAAATATCTTTTACTGAGGCATCTACAAACTCGACGACCATTTCTATAAAGCACTGTAATTTTCCTGGCACACCGCTTGTGGCTTTTTGGCCAACACGGTAAAAGATCCACAAAAAAGCACAGCCTAAAAGAACTGATACGATCAATGAATCAATATTAAATGTCCAGAATCCACTACCGACTTGTAGGTTTTGTAAATGGTGCGAGATGTACTCCTGAGGAGTTAGTTCACCTGAACCAGCCATTAGATATCCTGTCTAATTACGTTTAAAACTAAATGACATAATGCATTGCACAACAAAAGCAAAAATGTAACCTAAAAAGAATGTAATAAGGTGTACTTCTGTGTACTTAAAAAAGTAAGCAAACAACGCACCTGTAATCAAATACTTATAAACTACACTAATACAGGCTTTCACCATGACTTTTGATGCCGTATCTGCACCTTGTTTGTTTTGATACAAACGAGTAACAATATACGGGATGCAGTACACTAGTCCCCCAAAAATGGCAGATTGACTCGCCATATCTCCCTGAACATACAAACTGATCAAGCTAAAAGCACCAACTACAATAAACTGAGTTAAAACTAAAAAAAACATTCTATTTACACCCAATTACATTTGTTTTTGGCTCAGTTGTATGCACAAGACATACTACACCTTACTTTGTTTCTAATACAGAAAAGAGCAAGGCGTAAAATGATTATTTTCACATTTTGTTAATTGTTTAGCGATATTATAATAACAGAGTTAATTTCTACCTAACTTTGTGTTAAGGAGATATTCGAGTTGTTCAATATCGTCAAAATCAATGGTGACCTTGCCTTTTCCTTTAGCATTACGGCGAATCACCACCTTAGTACCAAATTGCTCAGAAAGCTTTTCCGCCAGGCCTAGCGCTGGGATATCTTCCTCAGCAGGCTTATCTTCCACTGGTTCTAAATGTTTTTTGACTAGAGCTTCAGTTTGTCTAACGGTTAATTTCTTGGCAACTACAATTTTTGCAACATTACTTTGATCACATAATTCAAGGGATAGGAGGGCTCGAGCATGTCCCATTTCCAATTCCTTTGATATAACGCAATGCTTTACTGACTCATCAAGAGTATTGAGGCGTAGCAAGTTGGTTACCGCAGTACGGGATTTACCAATCGCATCAGCCACTTGTTGATGGGTCAATTCAAACTCTTTTTGTAATCTTTCTAGTGCTTGAGCTTCTTCAATGGCATTGAGATTTTCACGTTGAATGTTTTCTATTAACGCCATAGCAATAGCCGCGCGATCCTGAACATTCTTAACCACGCAAGGAACTTGAGTCAATCCCGCTAACTTAGCGGCACGCCAACGACGCTCACCAGCAATAATTTCATACTGTGATTCATTAATCTTACGAACGACTAAAGGTTGAATAATACCTTGTGAGCGAATAGATGAGGATAATTCTTGCAACGCTTCTGATTGAATATCTTTTCTTGGTTGGTATTTACCTGGCGACAATTGTGAAATAGAAAGATCTGCCAGTTGGCCTTCAGAAGATAAAGCTTGGCTATATGCCACTTTTTGTTGTTTTTCTCGAGCTTGTGAGCTAGTAGAAAGCAGAGCATCAAGACCTTTACCTAAACCACGTTTAGACATCTGAGGGTTTTCCTTTATTTCTTAATTCAAGAGGGATTAAGCCATTATCGCTTGCGCTTCTTCACGACGCAAAATTTCTCCAGCTAACGCCAAGTAGGCTTTAGAGCCAGCAGAATACTTATCATAATACATAGCGGGTTTACCATGGCTAGGCGCTTCAGCTAGACGAACATTACGTGGGATAACGGTGCGATACATTTTATCGCCAAAGTGTTTTTTAAGCTGTTCAGAAACATCGTTAGACAAACGGTTTCTCGGATCGAACATAGTACGTAAGATCCCTTCAATTTTTAAATCATGATTGACTACCGCTGCTAGCTTACTGATGGTATCCATCAATGCGGTTAAGCCTTCCAAAGCAAAATATTCGCATTGCATTGGCACTAGTACAGAATGTGAAGCGGCCATCGCATTGACAGTCAATAAGTTTAACGAAGGTGGGCAATCAATAAAAATATAATCGTATTGTTGCCATACATCTGCAAGAGTATTTTTAAGACGAAGTTCTCGAGCAAACACTTCCATTAACTTTATTTCAGCGGCTGTCACATCACCATTGGCAGCAATTAAATCATAACCGGCAGGCGTATTACGACACACCACTTCATCAAAAGGCGTTTGCTCAACCAATAAATCATATGCCGTAAAATCAACATCATATTTATCGATACCACTGGCCATCGTGGCATTACCTTGTGGATCTAAATCAATAACTAAGACGTTTCTTTTGGTTGCAGCCATAGACGCAGCAAGGTTAACGCACGTTGTCGTTTTCCCTACTCCACCTTTTTGATTGGCAATGGAAATGATTTTACCCACGAGTACCCCGTTATCCCTTTTTTTCCAAAATGATTAGGTGACGATCACCTTCTAATTCTGGAACTTGCAATGCATGCACCTGAGAAACCATTAATGATTCAGGTAATTGTGCAATCTCATCTTCAGGCAATTGACCTTTAAGTGCAAGAAAAACACCATTTTCAGGGTTTGGAAGATGATGGCACCAGTCAACCATATCTATCATAGATGCAAATGCGCGGCTAATCACGCCATCGAAACCCACTTCTGATTGAAACTCTTCTACGCGGCTTTGTACCGGTTCTACATTATCAATTGATAGTTCGTGTAAAACCTGCTTAATAAAACGAATTCGCTTACCTAGGCTATCCAATAACGTGAACTGATAATCAGGGTTCATAATAGCCAAAGGAATCCCCGGTAAACCAGGGCCAGTACCAACATCAATAAAGCGCTCACCGGATAAGTATGGACTCACCACTATGCTATCCATAATGTGTTTAACCAGCATATCCATAGGGTTACGCACAGATGTTAAATTATAGGCTTTATTCCATTTATCTAGCATCTGAACATAACCAACTAATTGATCACGTTGTAATTCCGAGACTTCAAGGTCGGTTTGAGATAATAAACTATCCAGCTTGTCTCTCAATGGCTGATTGAGCAAATTGGGATTCATGCTGCATCCCCTTTCTTCAATTGACCTTGTTTCTTCAAATGCACCAATAAAATTGAAATCGCCGCTGGGGTAATGCCTGAAATACGCGAAGCAATACCAATCGTTTCAGGTTTAGCATTATTTAATTTTGCCACCACTTCATTCGATAACCCTTTTACTTGGGCATAATCAAGCTCTGCCGGTAATTTGGTATTTTCATGGCGCAGTGATTTTTCGATCTCTTCTTTCTGGCGTTGAATATATCCTTCGTATTTTACTTGGATCTCAACTTGTTCTGTCGCTTGAGGATCTTCCATCGTCGAAGAGAATACTTCTAGAGAGGTTAATTTCTCATAAGTCATTTCTGGACGACGCAGTAGATCTTCACCATTAGCTTCGCGCGTAATCGGTGTTTTAAGTAATTGGTTTAAGGCATCGATATTGGCAGATTTAGGATTCACCCAAATATCTTTTAAGCGCTGACGCTCCAGTTCCATATTTTCGACTTTTTGATTAAAGCGTGCCCAACGAGCATCGTCCACTAAACCTAATTCGCGACCTTTTTCGGTCAAGCGTAAATCTGCATTGTCTTCACGAAGCAACAAACGATATTCCGCGCGTGAAGTAAACATGCGGTACGGTTCTTTGGTGCCCATGGTAGATAGATCATCAATCAGAACGCCCATATAAGCTTCGTCACGACGTGGGCTCCAAGATTCTTTACCTTGAGTAAATAACGAAGCGTTAAGACCGGCCATTAAACCTTGAGCAGCCGCTTCTTCATAACCCGTAGTGCCGTTAATTTGGCCAGCGAAGAATAAACCAGAAATAAACTTGGTTTCATAACTTTGTTTTAAATCGCGAGGATCAAAGAAATCATATTCAATCGCGTAACCAGGACGAACGATCTGGGCATTTTCAAACCCTTTCATCGATTGAACGATCTTCACTTGCACATCAAATGGCAGACTGGTTGAAATACCATTTGGGTATAATTCAGTTGTGGTTAAGCCTTCTGGCTCAATAAAGATTTGGTGACTATTTTTATCGGCAAAACGCATCACTTTGTCTTCGATAGACGGACAGTAACGAGGACCTATGCCTTCAATCACACCTGAATACATCGGACTACGATCCAAGTTAGCTCGGATCACATCATGAGTTTGCTCATTGGTGTGTGTTATAAAGCATGGGATCTGCTGCGGATGATCACTTTGCTTACCCATAAAAGAAAATACTGGCGTTGGATTATCGCCATGTTGTTTTTCTAGGCTATCAAGGTTAACCGTACGAGCATCAATACGTGGTGGAGTACCGGTTTTTAAGCGATCAACACGAAATGGTAGAGCACGTAGACGATCCGCTAATGCGATAGATGGAGGATCGCCAGCACGGCCACCAGAGAAATTTTCCATACCTATATGAATCTTACCACCTAGGAAAGTTCCAACGGTGAGTACCACTGCTTTGGCTTTAAATTTAAGGCCCATCTGAGTGATAACACCGGTGATTTGATCGTTTTCTACGATCACATCATCAACCGCTTGTTGAAAAAGGCTTAAGTTCGGTTGATTTTCTAAAGTAGTGCGAACTGCATTTTTATATAAAATACGATCGGCTTGGGCGCGAGTAGCACGTACCGCAGGACCTTTTGATGCGTTTAACGTTCTAAATTGAATACCAGCTTTATCAATGGCTTGTGCCATTAATCCACCTAACGCATCCACTTCTTTAACCAAATGTCCTTTGCCAATTCCACCAATCGCTGGATTGCAAGACATTTGACCTAAAGTGTCGATATTGTGAGTAAGCAGCAACGTCTTTTGGCCTGTACGAGCAGACGCAAGAGCAGCTTCCGTTCCAGCATGGCCACCACCTACGACGATGACGTCAAAGTTTTCGTGATAAAACATGATCAGACCTCAAGAGTTAAAAATAAAACGATCACAGCAAAATGATCTTAGGAAATAAAAGGAGCGACATTCTACCTTTTTTAATCTTCACTGAGAATCAATTTGTTGGTTTTAAGAAATGATCAAAGAGCTTTAATATATATAAGATCTTTATATAGATCTTTTATTAGATCTATTATTAAGGAACCACGATCGTGTGGATAAGCGATAAATGATCATTAAGATCATGTAGTTTAAGTGGATCCTTTCTTGTGATCTAGCTTTGATCTAACTCTGTATTAGCTGGGATCTAAATCCATGGTTATCCACAGAGGGTATTTAGATAATAGTTATCCAATGGATAACTTTGCTAGGATCACAGGATAAAATGTAGTTTATCCACAGGTGGTTTGTTTAAAAAAACAGCAAACAGTTTTATTGATTTTCGATTTATGACTTAAATTAACCTAATTCCAGCTCTAAAAAATCCTTAATCATGACGAGAAAGCCAAAAAAAAGCAGACCGAGATCTGCTTTTAAATGGGGTTGTTTTAATTAGGATTAGCCGATAAACGCTGCCATATTATCGTTTAACCAAGCTTCTGCTGGTTCTTCTGGTACAGGGGTTTCGATGACATCTATTTCTAAATGTGGGCAAAGCTCTTGAGTTCCAATATCTAGCAGCGTCGCTCGGGCATCTTTACCAGCGCCACAGAAGGTGTCATAGCTTGAATCACCAATGGCAATTACTGCAAACTTGACCTCTGACATACGCGGTGGTGTTGATTTAATCGTTTCGATAAAAGGTTGAATATTATCTGGATAATCGCCAGCACCATGAGTTGAGGTGATGATCAACCAAATACCACTGGTTTCGATTTCACTAAGATCCGGTTGGTTGTGGATCTGAGTTTCTACCCCTTGAGCTTGCAGCAGATCATTTAAGTGATCGCCAACATATTCAGCTCCGCCTAAGGTACTACCTGTAATAATGTGGATCATAATATTCCTTTAACTACTTACCAATACAGAATGAAGAGAAGATACGACCCAATAAATCATCCGAGCTAAACTCCCCGGTGATTTCGTTTAGGTGCTGCTGAGTGATGCGCAGCTCTTCTGCTAAGATTTCTCCGGCCATATAGCCTTCAAGTTGTTGCTGGCCGATAGACAGATGTTCAGACGCTTTATCTAGCGCTTCTAGGTGTCGACGTCGAGCCATAAAGCTACCTTCACTGCCGCCAGCAAAGCCCATGCAGTCTTTCAAGTGTTCACGCAGAGATTCTACCCCTTGGCCAGTCTTGGCTGATAGGCGTATTAAGGTTGGATTATTAACATGACAAATACCAAGTGCTTCGCCGGTTTGATCGGCTTTATTACGGATCACTGTCATACCAATATTCTCTGGTAAACGCTCCACAAAATCAGGCCATATTTCTTTGGGATCAGTGGCATTGGTGGTGGTGCCATCAACCATAAATAACACACGATCGGCTTGCTCTATTTCTTCCCAAGCGCGTTCGATACCGATTCTTTCTACTTCATCAGACGCTTCACGCAAGCCTGCGGTATCAATAATATGTAGTGGCATGCCATCGATGTGAATATGCTCGCGTAGTACGTCGCGGGTCGTACCGGCGATATCGGTCACAATCGCTGAGTCTTTGCCTGATAGGGCGTTGAGTAGGCTAGATTTACCCGCATTAGGTCGTCCAGCGATCACTACTTTCATACCTTCACGAATCAGCGCACCTTGATTGGCTTCTTTACGTACTGAAGCTAAATTATCAATGATAGTTTGTAAGTCGGCGCTGACTTTTCCATCGGCTAAAAAGTCGATTTCTTCTTCGGGAAAATCAATGGCTGCTTCTACATAGATACGCAGATGGATTAATGATTCGACCAGGTTATTGATGCGTTGGGAAAATTCACCTTGCAGAGAATTAAGTGCTGATTTAGCCGCTTCTTCTGAACTCGCATCGATCAGATCAGCAATCGCTTCAGCTTGAGTCAGATCGATTTTGTCATTTAAAAAGGCACGCTCAGAGAATTCACCCGGGCGAGCGGCACGAATGCCATCAATTTTTAAGATGCGTTTGATCAACATATCCATAACCACAGGGCCGCCATGGCCTTGCAGTTCTAAAACATCTTCACCGGTAAATGAGTTTGGGTTTGGAAAATAAAGCGCGATTCCCTGATCAAGTTGAACGCCATTTTCATCTTTAAAAGGTAAATATTCAGCATAACGAGGTTTAACCTCTCGACCAAGAACTTCCAAAGCGACTTGAGTGGCTTTAGGGCCTGAGACTCGGATAATACCAACACCACCGCGGCCGAGTGCGGTAGCTTGAGCGACAATTGTCTCTGTATTCATAATTCCAACCATTTCAAAAGGTGAAGGTTTTCCAATTGTAATTCGCCTTATGAATTTATAAAGCAAAAAAAGCAAAAGGCGACCAATGCGGTCGCCTTATTTAGTATTTCGTCTGGCTAAGATTATTTCTTAGAGTGCAGACCTTTCTTCTCTAACGCTCGGTAAATCAAGGTTTGTTGTACCAAGGTTACGATGTTCGACATTAGGTAGTAAAGCACTAGACCTGATGGGAACCACAAGAAGAAGAAGATGAAGATGATTGGCATAAACATCATCATTTTCTGCTGCATAGGATCGGTGACCGTTGTTGGGCTCATCTTCTGGATGATCAACATCGAGATACCCATCAATATAGGCAAGATGTAGTAAGGGTCTTGCGCTGATAAATCGTGGATCCAACCAAAGAATGGTGCGTGACGTAATTCAACCGATTCCATCAATGCCCAGTATAGAGCGATGAAGATTGGCATCTGTAGAAGAATAGGGAAACAGCCACCAAGTGGGTTCACTTTTTCTTCTTTGTACATCGCCATCATTTCTTGGCTAATACGTTGACGGTCATCACCTAGACGCTCACGCATTGCAGCAATCTTAGGTTGCAGCATACGCATTTTCGCCATTGAGGTGTACTGAGCTTTGGTTAGTGGGTACATAGCACCACGAACGATGAAAGTCAGTAAGATAATCGCAACACCCCAGTTGCTACTGATGTGAGCTTGTAGGAAAGATAGGAGTGAATGCAATGGTTTAGCAATAAACCATAACCAACCATAGTCAACAACGAGATCAAGGTGTGGAGCGGTGGCTTCCATTGCATCTTGAAGTTTAGGACCAGTCCAAAGAGTTGATGTAATTTGACCGCTTGAACCATTTGCAATTACTAGATTTGGTGTGCGAACACCAATATCAGCTGTGTTGCCAATAACGCGTGAGTAGATGGTAGTGCCTGGTTGGTCACGAGGGATCCAAGCAGAAGTAAAGTAGTGCTGTAGCATGGCTACCCAGCCCTGACCATCTTCTAGTTTGATGTTAAGATTTTTATCTTTCATCTCATCAAACTTGTATTTTTTATAGTGGGTGTCTGAAGTTGAGAAAGCGCCACCAGTATAAACAGGCATACCAATATGACCGTCACCTTCAATCATTGTTTGACGTAGGTGAGCATACATACCTAATGTTGCATCTTGACCAGAGTGGTTATTGATGTCATACACCACATCAATCGCATAACTGCCACGTTTGATGATAAAGGTTTTAGTGTAATCAATACCATTTGCACTGTAGGTAAGAGGTATACGTAATTCATCCTGACCTTCAGCTAATTGATAAGACTTTGCACTCGCGCGATATTGAGGACGGTTTGCTGTGCTAACGTCAATCCCTTGAGGACCGACTAGACCACTTTGAGCGATATATTGATGCTCATTGTTGTTTTCTAGCAGAACAAAAGAATCTTTCGAATCTAGCGTTGCGTTGTATTCGTTCAGCTTAGCTGAAACAACATCACCACCTACCGGGGTAATCGCTAGAGTCAGTACATCAGATTTTACTTCGATGTTGAAAGCGGCCGGTAGAGTTTTTGCTTGCTGAGGAGCTAACGGATCAGCTGACGCTTCAGCAGGGTCATGCGGTAGGCTACTGTCTGTATTCGTTTGAGTCTGCTGCACGCTAGTTTGGGCCGGTTGAGCATCTTTATTATTCCATTGTTGGAACAATAAAAAGCTGACTAGAGCAAAAGCGATTAACAGGATATTACGTTGAGAATCCATTGTTATTTATCTCTGTCGTGTTTTTGATTAGGTGGGACAGGGTCATATCCCCCAGCATTTAAAGGATGGCATTTTAATAGACGTTTGCCAGATAACCAACACCCTTTTACAAAACCGTGCTCTTTAATTGCTTCAATAGCATAAGTAGAACAAGTTGGAGTAAAGCGACATCGAGGTCCAATTAAGGGGCTAATGATTCCTTTATATAGGTAAATTAACCTAATAGCTAACCACGATAAGGGCGAGACAGGCGATGCCATAACTTCTCAAATATTTTAAAAATTTCGTCATTACTCAAATCTTGAGCACTCTTTTTCGCAATTACTACAAAATCTTTATTTGGCAGTTGAGTTTGTTTTAGACGAAAGCTTTCACGGGCTAAACGTTTAAAACGATTACGACCAACAGCGGTTTTGATTTGTTTTTTAGGAACAGCTAATCCAAGTCTTGGATGGGAGAGTGTATTATTGCGAGCGATAATAGTGAAATGAGGGGAGCCGGCTCGATGAGCTTGCTGAAAGACGTTTTGATAATGCTCGGGAGTTAACAAACGTAACTCCCGAGTAAAAGTAGACTTAGTCAAAATAATTCAAGAATTATTTTGAAAGGCGCTTACGGCCTTTTGCACGACGTGCATTAATTGTCTTACGACCATTCTTAGTTGCCATACGAGCACGGAAGCCGTGTGTACGTTTGCGCTTAAGAACAGTTGGTTGAAAAGTGCGTTTCATGGTAATTACCTTTACTGATCAGTAGTTTATAGGTTCTTGTTAAACCTGGTGTAAGATGTTTTATCCGACACCTCTCAACAAAGAGGCGGAATTGTAATCATTGACTGGCTAAGAGTCAATGCTACAGGGCTTAATAAACGCGGAAATCACATAATAAAAAGCCAGTTGGCCTAAAAATCTGTGTGCGGATTATACGGGTTCTTAAACCAAGCGCAAGGATCCTATTGGATCCCTACTTGATTTAAAAACTTAATAAGTTGTGGATTAGTCGGATCTTTAAATATTTGATCCGGCGTACCTTGCTCAACAATCTTGCCATCTGCCATGTAGATCACGCGATCCGCTACTTCTCGAGCAAATTGCATTTCATGGGTGACCACCAGCATGGTTTGGTGTTGTTTGGCTAATTTCTTCATTAAAGACAACACTTCACCGACCCATTCGGGATCGAGTGCCGAAGTTGGCTCATCAAACAATAACAGCTCAGGATCAAATGCCATTGCGCGACCAATCCCTACGCGTTGTTGTTGGCCGCCCGATAATGCCGCTGGGTAGCTATCCCCTTTATCGCCCAGCCCAATATCATCTAAAATTTGTTGAGCGTGGGCCAGTGCTTGGTCTTTTTTCCAACCGCGGACGGTAATTAACCCTTCGGCAATATTTTGACGAGCAGTTAAATGAGCAAATAGCGCATAGTTTTGAAACACAAAGCCGGTTTTACGGCGCAGTGCTAGCATATCGGCTTTGTTGTAGTCTTGGGTATCAACTCTAGTGCCTTCAATTTCGATGACACCTTGTTCTGGGCTTTCCAAAAAGTTTACACAGCGTAGTAAGGTCGATTTACCGGTACCACTGGAACCAATAATGACAATGATTTCGCCTTTTTGGATCTCAATATCCACTCCGCGTAGCACTTCAGTCTTACCGAAAGATTTATGTAAATTAGAAATTCGAATCATCGTTGGTAAGCCTTATTGAGTTTAGTTTCAGCCCAAGTTTGTACGCGTGTTAATACCAATACTACTCCCCAATAAATCAGGGCAACTGCTAAGAAGGCTTCAAAGAAACGAAAGCTTGAAGAAGCCTCCATTTGCGCCTTGGCCATAATTTCAGCGACCCCTAGCGTAAAGGCGAGAGAGGTCGATTTGATCATATCAATGAAGTAGTTCATCAAAGAAGGCAGTGCCACACGGGAAGCTTGCGGCAAAATGATCCGGCGCATGGATTGCGATGGCGTCATACCTATCGAAATACTGGCTTCCATTTGGCTGCGATCAATCCCAATAATTGCGGCACGAATACTTTCTGCCATATAAGACGCAAAGTGTAGAGTCAGACCAATAATTGCCGCGGTAAAGGCATCCATACCGACTAAGATTGGAAATATTTGTGGTAGCCCGTAGTAGAGCAAAAACAACTGTACTAATAGCGGCGTACCACGAAAAAAACTGGTGTATAGCTGACTCAGTTGATTCAATACCGGCACTTTAAATACCCGAATATTGGCAATAACGACCGAGAGTATGAGTGCGAAAACCATGCCCCACAATGCCATTTGCAAAGTGGTGCCTAAATACCGAAATAATATCGGCAGTAGGTCGAGCATGTAATTGAAATCAAAATTCATGTTGAAAATTACAGTCCTTGTATTGGTGAAAATTGCCAGCTTACTTGGCCTTTTGAGCCCTGTGCGTGCAAACGATATTGATGATAATGGGCAACTTTACTGCGATGCGCAATACTCACTAAGGTGGTATCGGGTAATCGACTGGCTAATAGTTGGTATATATCGCTTTCGGTTTCTTCATCGAGTGATGAGGTCGCTTCATCTAAAAATAGCCATGTAGGCTTGATTATTAACGCTCTGACAATCGCGACACGTTGCTGCTCACCCGGTGACATCGTGTGTGACCATTGCTCGGTTTCATCTAATTTATGGCTGAAATGTGCCAATTGGCAATCAGACAATAATTGCTCAATATCTTGATCGCTGATATTGATATCGACATTTGGATAACACAAGACTTCCCGTAGTGTGCCTGTCGGCAGGTAAGGCTTTTGTGGTAAGAATAAACTGCGCTCGGCTAGTTCAATATTGCCTTCCGAAAACGGCCAAATGCCTGCAATGGTTTTCATTAAAGTACTTTTACCAATACCTGATTGCCCAGAAATCAAAGTATGTTGACCGGCTTGCAAGGTAAGTTGGTTCAAATCACTTAACCTGGTGCCATTGGGTAATTTAATCACACATTGATTCAGCGGCTTAAAATACAAACCGCTTACCATGACTCCTCGTTTATGTATCAGGAGAATGGCAAGCGGTTAAAGGGGCGAACGGTTAAAAGAAAAGGCTGGATTATTTGTGAGTAATATCAGCACCAAACCATTTTTCAGAAATAGTCGCCAAAGTACCATCTTCACGCATCGCGGTTAATGCCGTGTTTACTTCCGCTTGTAGCTTTTTGCCTTTTTCGTTATCAACAAATGGCCAAGCATTTTCGATAGTTTCAAAAGGCTTACCTGCCAACTGTAGTGGTAGGTTGCTCGCTTTAATCAGTTGTAGAGCCGATAGACGATCCATTACGAAAGCATCAGAACGCCCGAGTACCACATCTTGTTCAATACCAGCATCATACGTTTTGATATTGATTTTGCCTTCTTTATCGTAACTACGTAGCACTTGTTCGAAGTTTGAACCTAAGTTTACCGCGACGGTTTTGCCAGCAAGATCTTCAACCCCTTTGATCGAGTCATTGCCTTTTTTCACGGTGATCTGCACACCATCGACCACATAAGGATTTGAGAATAAATATTTGGCTTTACGTGAATCGGTAATAGTCACTTGGTTTGAAATCGTATCAATCCGACCCGTTTCGAGTAGACCGAAAAGACCAGAGAAGTTGGCAGTGACAAATTTCACGTCATAGTGGTTGCGTTGACCAATCTCATTCCATAAATCCACTTCAAAGCCTTGTAGTTTATCAAGCTTTTGAAAAGTAAATGGAAAGTAGGTTCCAGACATGCCTACTTTTACTTGTTGATTCGCTGCTTGAGCAAAGTTAGTAACAGCAAAAAATAGTGCGGCAGCAGTAACAATTTTATTTAAAATTCGGCTCATATTTAATTCTCCAGATTATTTGAGTTCCATTATAGTTATTCACATATTGATAAACCTAAGAACAAGATGTTATTAATAATAACAGTTGGTGCTGCTAAAGCTTCAATATTCAGCTTTGATCTTGTGGGTAACTTTATCCCCGAATAGCAAAAATTGGTTATTAAAATGCTTTAATTGCTTGACGGCGCACAAAATCGGGATAGATCTAAAAAAACTGTGAATAACTTAGATCTTATTCACTGATCTCAGGATCTATTGCTGGTGATCTTATAGTGATAGCTGTAGAATTACTCTCCTTTCAGATCATTTCATTTCGTGTGAGGTTAATGTGTCGTCTTCGTTATGGTTGCAGTGTTCGCAACAGCTTCAAGAAGAGCTTCCCGCAACTGAATTCAGCATGTGGGTAAGACCGCTACAAGCTGAACTCAATGACAATACTCTCACTTTATTTGCGCCTAATCGCTTTGTATTGGATTGGGTGCGTGATAAGTATCTCAATAGTATTAACCGTTTATTGAAAGAGTTTTGTGGTTCCGATACGCCCAACCTGCATTTTGAGGTTGGTAGTAAGCCCGCTCAACGTTCGGTTGAACTGCCAAGAAGAACCGCTGCTGATGTGGCTGCTGAATCTTCTGCGCCTGCGCAATTACAAAAAAGCCGCCCACTGGATAAATCTTGGGATACCGGTGAGCGTGAAGTAGTGATCGATGTCAATCACCGTTCTAACGTTAACCCTAAACATAAGTTCCATAACTTTGTTGAGGGTAAGTCGAACCAGTTAGGCCTTGCAGCAGCAAAACAAGTTTCTGATAACCCAGGTGTTTCTTATAACCCACTGTTTTTATATGGTGGTACGGGTTTAGGTAAAACTCACTTGTTGCATGCGGTGGGCAATGCGATTGTTGAAAGTAAGCCGGATGCTCGTGTGGTGTATATGCACTCAGAGCGTTTTGTGCAAGATATGGTAAAAGCATTACAAAATAACGCGATTGAAGAATTTAAACGTTATTACCGCAGCCTAGATGCTTTGCTTATAGATGATATCCAATTTTTTGCCAATAAAGAGCGTTCGCAAGAAGAGTTCTTCCATACCTTCAACGCATTGTTAGAAGGTAACCAGCAAATCATTTTGACTTCTGACCGTTATCCAAAAGAGATCAACGGGGTAGAAGATCGTTTGAAATCACGTTTTGGTTGGGGACTTACCGTGGCGATCGAGCCACCGGAACTGGAAACCCGTGTCGCGATCTTAATGAAAAAAGCCGAAGATCACCAAATTACCCTTGCTGATGAAGTGGCATTCTTTATTGCGAAGCGTCTACGTTCAAACGTACGTGAGTTGGAAGGCGCGTTAAATCGCGTGATAGCCAATTCCAATTTTACCGGTCGTCCAATCACCATTGATTTCGTGCGTGAAGCATTACGTGATTTACTGGCGTTACAAGAAAAGCTGGTGACTATCGATAATATTCAAAAAACCGTCGCTGAATATTACAAAATTAAAGTGGCTGACTTATTATCTAAGCGTCGCTCTCGTTCGGTTGCACGTCCTCGTCAATTGGCGATGGCATTATCGAAAGAATTAACCAACCACAGCTTGCCTGAAATTGGTGATGCTTTTGGTGGTCGCGACCATACCACGGTGTTGCATGCTTGCCGTAAAATCAAAGAATTACGAGAAGAAAGCCATGATATTAAAGAAGATTACTCGAACTTGATTCGTACTTTATCTTCCTAAAGTAAGGCTTCTTAATTCGCTATCTTTAGCGCTGTTTGGCCGTGTTTTTAATAGAATTAGACTATTTAGAGTAGATTATGAAATTTACCATTGAACGTACTCAATTGATTAAACCTTTGCAGCAGGTGTCTGGTGCTCTTGGTGGTCGCTCAAGTTTGCCTATTTTGGGTAACTTATTAATTAAAGTTGATAATGGTGAATTGTCGATTACTGCGACCGATCTTGAAGTGGAGTTAGTGTGTCGCTTGGCACTAGAAGGTAACTTTGAACCGGGCAGCACCACCGTTCCATCACGTAAGTTTTTGGATATTTGTCGTGGTTTACCCGATAGCGCTCAGATTGATGTCACGCTGGATGATCAGCGTTTATTGATTAAATCGGGCCGTAGTCGTTTCTCATTAGCGACATTACCGGCGTCTGATTTCCCAAATATTGAAGACTGGACCAGTGAAGCCGAAGTAACCGTTACTCAAGGTGAGCTACGTCATTTGGTCGAAAAAACCCAATTCTCAATGGCCAACCAAGATGTGCGTTATTATTTAAACGGCATGTTGTTTGAAATTGAAGGCACCACATTACGTTCAGTGGCCACCGATGGCCACCGTATGGCTGTGGCTGAAACTGCGCTGGTGGGTGAGTACTCACAGCAGCAAGTGATCGTCCCGCGTAAAGGTGTTCTAGAGTTGATTAAGCTACTTGATCGCCCTGACGAGCAAGTGACGTTGCAAATCGGTAGCTCTAATATTCGCGCTAATGTAAACGAATTTACCTTCACATCTAAGCTCGTTGATGGCCGTTTTCCGGATTATCGCCGCGTCATGCCGCAATCAACCAATAAAACACTCGAAGCTGATTGTGAAGCGTTGCGCCAATCATTCTCACGTGCGGCAATTTTATCAAATGAGAAATTCCGCGGCGTACGGGTAAATTTATCGGGCTCTGAAATGCGCATTACCGCCAATAACCCAGAGCAAGAAGAAGCAGAAGAAAACTTGGATGTAAATTACCAAGGTGAGCCATTAGAAATTGGTTTTAACGTGAGCTACGTGTTGGATATTTTGAATACTCTAAAATGCCAAACTGTGCGTATGTCGATGAGTGATGCTAACGCAAGTGCTTTGGTTGAGAATATCGAAGATACGGCTGCGATGTATGTTGTGATGCCGATTCGCTTATAAATGCCATTAACTCGTTTATCTATAAAGCAATTTCGCAATATTGAAGCCTGTGATATCTCGTTATCATCAGGCTTTAATTTTCTTGTCGGGCCGAATGGCAGTGGCAAAACCAGCGTATTAGAAGCGATTTATTTGCTGGGGCATGGCCGTTCATTCAAAAGTACCTTAACCGGCCGAGTGATCCAAAATGAACAAAGCGAGTTGTTTGTCCATGGGCGATTTTTGTCTGATGATGATTTTGAATTACCAATTGGTATTAATAAACAGCGCGATGGTAGCAGTGAAGTAAAAATTGGTGGTCAGGGTGGGCAGAAAATTGCTCAGCTGGCGCAAATTCTGCCTCTACAGTTAATTCATACCGAAGGCTTTGAACTGCTGACGGAAGGGCCTAAGTTTCGTCGTGCCTTTATTGATTGGGGAGTATTTCATACTCAACCTAGCTTCTATGAAAAATGGGCACGTTTAAAGCGTTTAATTAAGCAAAGAAACGCATTATTGAAAACCGCGAGAGGTTATCAAGAGCTGAGTTATTGGGATAAAGAACTGGCCGAATTGGCGGAAACCATAAGCCAGTGGCGCTTTGAGTATGTCACACAGTTAAAACAGGTGGCAGAACACATTTGTGGTGTATTTTTACCTGAATTTGAAGTGAAAATTCAGTATTATAGAGGGTGGGATAAAGACACGTCCTATGCTGAAATTTTACAAAAGAATTTCGAGCGCGATCAGCAACTCGGTTACACCTTTAGTGGACCGAATAAAGCCGATCTAAAACTAAAAATTAATGCGACACCGGTGGACGATGTTTTGTCACGTGGGCAGTTAAAACTTATGGTGTGTGCTTTGCGTTTAGCGCAAGGTCAACACCTAACCGATACCACAGGTAAGCAGTGTATTTATTTAATTGATGATTTTGCCTCCGAGCTAGATGGTCAACGTCGAGGGCGTCTTGCAGAATATTTAAAGCAAACGCAGGCACAGGTTTTTGTAAGCTCTATTACTGCAAGTCACATTGCTGAAATGCAAAGTGAAAATAGCAGGATGTTTCATGTGGAACATGGCAAAATAGAGCAAGGATAATTAAGGCGAGAACAATTCATGTCGAATAACAATGATTCTGAAAATAGCTATGATTCATCGAGTATTAAAGTACTTAAAGGGCTAGATGCTGTACGTAAGCGTCCTGGGATGTATATCGGTGATACTGATGATGGTACTGGCCTTCACCACATGGTGTTTGAGGTCGTCGATAACTCAATTGATGAAGCATTAGCTGGCCATTGTTCAGACATCATAATCACCATTCATGAAGATAACTCTGTATCGGTGAGCGATGACGGTCGTGGTATTCCAACCGAAATACACGAAGAAGAAGGTGTTTCAGCCGCTGAAGTTATCATGACAGTACTACATGCTGGTGGTAAGTTTGATGATAACTCTTATAAAGTTTCTGGTGGTTTGCACGGCGTAGGTGTTTCAGTGGTTAACGCCTTGTCTGAAAAAGTTGAGCTAACTATCAAGCGTCAAGGTCAAATCCATCAACAGGTTTATAAACACGGTGTGCCAGAAGCGCCACTTGCTGTGATCGGTAAAACCGAAGAAACCGGTACCCGTATTCGTTTTTGGCCAAGTGAAGAAACTTTTACCAATATTGAATTCCATTACGATATCCTTGCTAAGCGTTTACGTGAATTATCATTCCTAAACTCAGGTGTTTCGATTAAATTAATTGACGAACGTGAAGCAGATAAAAGTGATCACTTCATGTTTGAAGGCGGCATTCGTGCTTTCGTTGAGCATCTAAACCGCAACAAAACGCCGATTCACCAAAAGATTTTTTACTTTGACCACGCTCGTGAAGAAGATGGCATTACTGTTGAAGTGGCAATGCAGTGGAATGACACTTTCCAAGAAGGCGTTTATTGCTTTACCAACAATATCCCACAACGCGATGGTGGTACTCACTTAGCGGGCTTTCGTGGTGCATTAACCCGTACTTTGAATAACTTTATGGATAAAGAAGGTTACTCGAAGAAAGCGCAAGCGGCGACCTCGGGTGATGATGCTCGTGAAGGTCTAACTGCAGTGGTTTCGGTAAAAGTGCCTGATCCAAAATTCTCAAGCCAAACCAAAGACAAATTAGTATCAAGCGAAGTGAAATCTGCAGTTGAATCAGCGATGAGTGAAAAACTGTCTGAATTCCTTATTGAAAACCCGAACGAAGCAAAAATTGTTTGTGGCAAAATTATTGATGCCGCTCGTGCTCGTGAAGCGGCGCGTAAAGCGCGTGATATGACTCGTCGTAAGGGCGCGTTAGATTTAGCCGGCCTACCGGGTAAACTTGCTGATTGCCAAGAAAAAGATCCTGCTCTTTCTGAACTATACATAGTGGAAGGGGACTCTGCTGGCGGCAGTGCCAAGCAGGGACGTAACCGTAAAAACCAAGCGATTTTGCCACTGAAAGGTAAAATTCTAAACGTTGAAAAAGCACGTTTTGATAAAATGCTATCTTCACAAGAAGTGGCAACGCTGATTACCGCACTTGGTTGTGGTATCGGCCGCGACGAATATAACCCAGATAAACTGCGTTACCACAACATCATCATCATGACCGATGCCGATGTCGATGGTTCTCACATCCGTACTCTACTTTTGACTTTCTTCTACCGTCAAATGCCAGAGCTTATCGAACGTGGTTACATCTACATTGCTCAGCCACCACTTTATAAAGTGAAGAAAGGCAAGCAAGAGCAATACATTAAAGATGAAGAAGCGATGGAGCTTTACCAAGCGGGCCTTGCACTAGATAATGCTGCTCTTTATGTTAATGCTAATGCACCAGCGTTAGCCGGTGAAGCACTTGAAAAATTAGTTCTTCAATACAATGAAGGTATCAAGTTAATTAAACGTATGAGCCGTCGCTACCCATATGCGATGATCAACGAATTAACTTACATTCCACGTCTAACTGCTGAAATGTGCCAAGATGCTGAGAAAGTTCGGGCTTGGGGGCAGAAACTAGTAGAACAATTGAATGCCAAAGAAGTTGGTGCGAGCCAGTACTCTCTTGAAGTTGAAAAACACGAAGAGTTAGGTGTCAGCATTGCGAAATTGGTGGTGCGTACTCACGGTGTGATGCATGAATACGTGGTATCTTTAGATTTATTAAACTCTAAAGAATACGGTCGTTTAGCTGATCTTTCTGAAGCATTAGATGGCTTAGTTGAAGAAGGTGCTTATGTGAAGCGTGGTGAGCGTACTCAAGAAGTTTCGACTTTCTCGGCAGCGCTTGAGTGGCTAATCAAAGAATCACGTCGAGGCTTATCACTACAGCGTTACAAAGGTCTAGGTGAGATGAACCCAGATCAACTTTGGGAAACCACTATGGACCCAGAAACTCGTCGCATGATGCAAGTAACCATTGATGATGCCGTTGCATCTGATGAGTTGTTTACCACATTGATGGGTGACCAAGTAGAACCTCGTCGTAAGTTCATTGAAGACAACGCATTGAAAGTAGCGAACTTAGATGTTTAGACTTGGATGTTTAGATTTAGACGTGTAGTCTGAAACGCTATCTAAAATCTTTAAAAGCCCTTTGTTCACGCAAAGGGTTTTTTGTTTTCTAGGGATAAAAAATAGATTAAAAAATTTTCAATTATTCTCTTGAAAGCCATTCTTTCGACCTTATATATGATTTTGAAAGGGATGCCGATAAGCTCTGACTCTTATAAAGACTTTGCGATAAAGACAAAGAGTGGGCCCTTGCAACGCTGAATCTATTTCGCCGATAGGGTTATAGATAGGCACTTAAATTAAACCGCGAGTTTCGGTTCGGGTCGAAAACTTGCACACTATTGCTTAAATTAGAGGATAGTATTATGCGTAATGTAGACTTCTCACCTTTATACCGTAACGCCATTGGTTTTGATCGTTTATTAAACCTAATGGAAACCAATAACGCCAAAAATACCTCTGGAGGATACCCTCCATACAATATCGAGAAAAAAGACGATAACCATTACCGTATTACGATGGCGGTGGCAGGTTTCTCGGAAGAGCATCTTGATATTACGCAGCATGAAAACATGCTAATCGTTCGTGGTGAACGTCAGCCGGAAGAAGGCAAAAACTACGTTTATCAAGGTATCGCAGAGCGTGATTTTGAGCGTAAATTCCAGCTCGCGGACTACGTAAAAGTGTTAGGTGCCAATATGGAAAATGGTTTATTACACGTCGATTTAGAGTGTGAAATCCCAGAAACGATGCAACCACGTAAAATCGCAATTAACGGTAAAGAGCTGCTAGAAAACTAGTAAGTTAGAAAATTGCTAATCTAATCAGCGGCTTTAGGAAGAGAAGGGTGCCAATTGGGCACCCTTTTTGTTATTAAGCTTATATTATTAAAGCTAGTTTACTTGATACGCCTTATTCACTTCTTCAGCAATAATCTCAATGCCGCGTTGCATATCTTTATCACTTTGTACGTAGTTCATGCGTAGACATTGATGGGCGTGATCCCATTTTTCATCTGTATTCTCTTGCCCAAAGAAAAAATACTCTCCCGGAACAATCAATACGCCACGGGCTTTTAAGCGTTGGTAGAGTTCCATAGTGGTGATCGGCAGTTCATCAAACCACAGCCATAAGAAGATCGCGCCTTCCGGTTTATGGATTTTAAAACGTGGATCGGGAATGGCACTTTGTAATAGCTCGACCGCATGTTGGGCTTTGTGTTGGTAGTAAGGCTTAATCACATTTTCGCTTAATGGCAGTAAATCCCCTTGCTTGATCATATGAGTCGCGATCGCAGGGCCAATACTACAAGGGGCTAAATTGATGATGCCATTGATGTTGGTCATTGCTTGGGTCATGGCTTCGCTGGCAATCACAATTCCGCAACGCACCCCCGGTAAGCCCAGTTTCGATAGGCTCATACATAAAATGGTGTTGTCATTCCAAAAGGGCGTGACGTCTTCAAAAATAATATTAGGGAAAGGCGTGCCGTAAGCGTTATCTATGATCAGCGGAATATTGTTATCACGGGCTAATTTATCGAGCTTGCGGATTTCCTCGTCAGTGAGCACGTTGCCAGTTGGGTTGGTGGGACGAGAAGCACAAATTGCCGCTACTGAATCATCTACCTGAACTTGCTCAAAATCGACATGGTATTTAAACATGCGATTATCCAGCAACTCGATTTCAGGGTGATAAGAAACAAAAATATCGTCATCAATTCCCGCATCACTATAACCAATATATTCAGGCTCTAATGGCAGTAGGATTTTCTTATGACTTCCGTCGGCATGTTTACCTGCGAATAGGTTAAACAGTGAGAAGAAGGCGCTTTGACTACCATTGGTGAGGCTGATGTTTTTAGGACTGATATCCCAACCATAAGTTTGTTTTAACAAATCGGCGAGGGCTTGAATAAAGACATTTTTTCCCTGCGGGCCATCATAGTTGGTCATGGCCGCAATCATCTCACCGTTATTGATCATATCAGTGCTGGCTTGTTTAAAGTACTCGAGCATTTCTGGAATGGCGGCTGGGTTGCCACCCCCTAGCATGATAGCGCCAGGAGTGCGCAGACCATCATTGAGATCATCCATTAACTGGGTAATGCCTGAGTAGCGATTAAACTTGTCACCAAACTGAGAAAACTGCATATCTTTTATATCCAAGGTTACGGTTACCGATTGAATGCTGAAACATACCTGATTGTGGTGTTGATAGAAAGGGGCAGCGTAGATGCGAGTAACAAAAAGCCATGAGTTGAGTCATGGCTTTAAGGTCTCAGTGAGCAAGAGGTTAAATAAAGGTTTTCCAATCAATCCCAGTAATTCGTTCATCGGCAATATACACCAATACATCATCTTGTTTGATGGTGTGATCCAGTGGTGGGTTTAGGGTTAAGCCATCACCATGATTAACCGCAATTAAAATCGCATCGTATTGTTGTTTAAAGCGTGAGAAAACGCTATTAAAGCTGGTGGATTGACCTTGATAGGTCACCATATATTGAGTCATACCCAGCGCATTATTGACCAGTTCATAGTGCAACTGGCTAGAACCCGGATCGACTGCTGATTTCGCGATCATTTCTGAGGCAATTGATGGAATACATTCCACATTTTTACAATGCTGCTTGAGCAGCGTACCTAAATGCGCATCACGGAAGTAAGTCACAATATGAGCATCTGGGTTTTCGTTAGCACAGTTTAAACCGGCAGCCATGATGTCATTATCGCTATCGAGATCAATAATGATGGTTTTGGCTCTGCTAAGTCCTGCTTTTGCCATGTCTTGCTCATCGGTGAAAGCGCTAACATGAACAAATTCGATTTTGCTCGGAAAGGGGTTTTCAATTTGTTGCGCGGAACACAAAACAATATCCTGATGGCTACTTTTTATTTCATGTAACAGCATCTCGATTAAATGCGGCGTGCGCTCTTCGCTCCAGCCTAAGATTAAAATATGATTTTCTACATTCACTTTTCTGTACCCCATTAATCGTGCTTTCCATAGTTGAATCGCGTTAGTCGCTAACCGACCGATCACCATGGCAAATAAACCGACGCCACCCGGAATAATAAACAGTGCGGTGACCCATTTTCCCATTTCTGTTTGTGGCGACATATCCCCGTAGCCCACGGTAGATCCCGTCACCATGATGTAATAGATGAAATCGGAAAAAGGAGTGAGCGCCGTTTCATTGGCAAAGTAGAGCAAGCTCCACGACACCGCTAAATAAACCAATAAAGCAAACAGTAAATTCTGCCCGGTTAAGCGGTTAAATTTAGCGGTTATCCAACGATGTAATAACTGCAATATTGGCACTGGTTAAAGTCCTTATAAAATAAAAGCCCAAGCTAAATAGAGTATAGCTTGGGCTTAATCTTAATACTTTTAATCTGTTAACAAAGCGATGTTTTGTTACCGATTAATTCTAATGCTTATTTTTGCAATAAAGAGATATCCGCGATCTGCAAGAACAAGTTGCGTAGATTGTTCAGCATAGTCAGACGGTTTTTCTTCAGTGCTTCATCGTCTGCCATCACCATTACGTTATCGAAGAAAGCATCAACCGGCTCACGAAGGTCTGCTAACTTGCTTAGCGCTTGTTGGTAGTCACCGTTCGCAAAAGCAGGCTCTAGTGCTTCCGTCATGACTTCAACGTTTTCGGCTAGGGCTTTTTCTGCATCTTCTTGTAGTAGAGTCAGATCGATGTCAGCGCTTAGCTCACCATCGAATTTCGCTAGGATATTACCCACACGCTTGTTGGCGGCTGCAAGTGCTTCTGCTGCATCTAGACCACGGAAGTGAGATACCGCTTTAACACGTTGGTCAAAATCAAGAGGCTTAGTTGGGCGACGTGCCAATACCGCTTGAATGATATCAACGCTAAAGCCTTCATCTTGATACCAAGCGCGGAAACGACCTAGCATGAAGTCTAATACGTCAGATTCAACATTGGCGTTAGTCAGTTTGTCACCTAGTAGTTCTTTGGCTTTTGCGATCAGAACCGTTAGATCCAGGTTGTAACCTTTCTCTACGATAATGCGCAGAATACCTAAAGAGGCACGACGTAGTGCAAATGGATCCGAACCTTTCGGTGCTTGGCCAATGCCGAAGATACCAACCAACGTATCCAGCTTATCTGCCATCGCCACTGACGCTGCTACACCTGAGCTTGGTAAGTCATCACCAGCAAAGCGAGGCATGTATTGCTCGTTTAGTGCTACTGCGACTTCTTCGGCTTCACCGTCGTGACGTGCGTAGTGCATGCCCATAACACCTTGAGTGTCGGTGAATTCAAATACCATAGACGTCATCAAGTCACATTTAGCTAATAGGCCAGCGCGTTTTGATTTTTCAACGTCTGCACCGATTTGCTCAGCAATAAAGCCAGCCAATTCAGTAATGCGGTCGGTCTTGTCTTTGATCGTGCCTAGTTGCTTTTGGAAGATCGCTGTTTCCAATTCAGGAAGGTGCGATTCTAACGTGCGCTTACGGTCAGTATTAAAGAAGAACTCAGCATCCGCGAGACGAGGACGTACGACTTTTTCATTGCCTTCGATCACTTGACGAGGGTCTTTTGATTCGATGTTCGATACGAAGATAAAGTTAGGTAGTAGCTTCTTGTTGTCATCGTAGACTGGGAAGTACTTCTGGTCGCCTTTCATAGTGTAAACCAAAGCTTCAGAAGGCACTTTTAAGAACTCTTCTTCAAACTTAGCGGTTAATACCACTGGCCATTCAACCAAAGAAGTGACTTCTTCGACTAGGTCATCTTCAAGATCCGCAGTACCGCCAACCGCTGCTGCCGCTTTTTGTGAATCACGCAAAATAATCGCTTTACGTTCTTCGTAATCGGCCATTACTTTGCCTTTTTCAGCCAGTAATGTTGGGTATTGGTCAGCATTATCGATAGTAAATTCACGTTCACCCATAAAGCGGTGACCACGAATGATGCGATCGGACGCCACACCTAGGATTTCACCTTGGATAAGCTCTTCACCAAATAAGATGGTTAGCGTTTTTACTGGGCGGATAAATTGAGTTTCTTTAT
Source organism: Vibrio litoralis DSM 17657 (assembly GCF_000426765.1). Taxonomy (GTDB): domain Bacteria; phylum Pseudomonadota; class Gammaproteobacteria; order Enterobacterales; family Vibrionaceae; genus Vibrio; species Vibrio litoralis. The sequence continues at coordinate 69,678 of NZ_AUFZ01000002.1, forward strand.
CACCCCAACGCATTGGTTTGGCAATCGGTAGGTTAGCTAATGCTTTAGCTACCATGTCGACCACTAGGTCTTTAACCGCTTGGCCTTTGACTTCTTGTTTGTAAAGTAGCCATTCACCTTTGTCGGTTTTTAAACGGTCTGCTTGTTCAACCGTAATGCCATTACCACGCGCCCAACCTTGAGCTGCTTTAGTTGGATTACCATCGGCATCAAACGCCTGAGCGATCGCAGGACCACGTTTTTCAACGATTTTGTCTTGTTGGCTTTCAGCAAGTTCGCTGACTTTTAAAGCCAAACGACGAGGTGCGGCATACCATTTTACGCCTTGATGCTCGAGATCAGCCGCTTTTAATTCTGCTTCAAAATTGCTGGCAAATGCTTCAGCTAAAGTGCGAAGTTGCGTTGGTGGTAGCTCTTCCGTACCGAGTTCAATTAGGAAATTCTTCGCCATGATTACTTCTCCTCGCCTTTGCTTTTCACATCATTGTTTTTACACATTGGGAAACCAAGCGCCTCACGAGAAGCGTAATAAGCCTCTGCAACCGCTTTGGTTAAGTTACGAATGCGTAAGATGTAGCGTTGACGCTCTGTTACCGAAATGGCTTTACGTGCATCAAGCAAGTTGAACGCATGACCAGCTTTAAGAATGCGCTCGTAAGCTGGAAGCGGTAGAGGCTTTTCAAGCTCAAGTAAGTGCAGACATTCTTTTTCACATTGGTCAAAGAAGCTAAATAGGAAATCCACATCAGCGTGTTCGAAGTTATAAGTCGATTGTTCTACTTCATTTTGGTGGAAGATATCACCGTAAGTCACTTTACCTAGTGGGCCATCAGTCCAAACTAAGTCGTATACTGAATCCACACCTTGAATGTACATGGCAAGACGTTCGATACCGTAAGTGATTTCACCAGTAACAGGTTTACACTCTAGGCCACCCACTTGCTGGAAGTAGGTAAACTGAGTCACTTCCATACCGTTTAGCCATACTTCCCAGCCTAAGCCCCATGCGCCTAGTGTTGGGTTTTCCCAGTTATCTTCCACGAAACGGATATCGTGAATAAGAGGGTCAATGCCAAGTACTTCTAATGAGCCTAGGTACAACTCTTGAATGTTGTCAGGAGAAGGCTTAATGATCACTTGGAATTGGTAATAGTGTTGTAGACGGTTCGGGTTTTCACCGTAACGGCCATCGGTTGGACGGCGTGATGGTTGTACGTAAGCGGTAGCAATTGGCTCTGGACCAATCGCGCGAAGGCAGGTCATCGGGTGAGAGGTGCCTGCGCCTACTTCCATATCTAAAGGTTGAACAATGGTACAGCCGACTTGGGCCCAATAATCCTGCAGCGCGAGGATCATCCCTTGAAAGGTTTTGACGTCGTATTTTTGCATAACTTTATTTGCCTACTCAGTTCGCGCGATTTTAATTGAAAAATAGTAGTTCAGTATAGCGAGTTCACTTATTCCCCTCAATCTGTGATTGCAGTAAAAGCTTTATTGATTGAATGAAAAGCGGGGAACTTATATCCTTTTGCGACAAAAAAGCCATTAACGGCGAAAAAATTATAAATGTGAGTAATAAGCAATGTTGGATGTTTTATTTTTAGCGTTAGCATTAAGCATGGATGCGTTCGCGGTTTCGATTGGGTTAGGTGCAAAATTAGTTGGTCAAACTAAGAAACCGACTGCATTAGCGATAAAGGCTGGGGTGTACTTTGGTGTGGCGCAGGCACTAATGCCATTTATCGGCTTCTTAGGTGGTCATGGAGTGCTTGGCTGGGTAGAAGGTTATGCACCTTATATCGCATTTGTGTTGTTATTGTTTATTGGCGGCAAGATGATTTATGAGTCGTTTGTCGAAGGCATTGAAGAAGATTTTTGCCAGATCACCCATCGAGTGATGTTAACTCTGGCGATTGCCACCAGTGTCGATGCGATGGCGGCGGGTTTTAGTTTGCCGCTGCTTGATGTCGACCCATTCTTGGCCTGTGCTTTGATTGGTATTGTCACTTTCTTGTTTAGTTTTCTTGGGGTGTTTATTGGCCGTAAAAGTGGAACCTGGTTGGAAAGTAAGGCGGAATTATTGGGTGGTTTGGTATTGATAGGAATCGCATTTAAGTTTTTATTGGTTTAGTGATCTTTAATTCATCCATTTGTCATGCTTGTCACTATACTATTTATAGACCCTATTAATAGTGAGGTGATGCGATGTTGACACGTTACGCAGGTATGACCCCAAAGAGCCAAAGTTACTTATTTACCTTTGGTTTGGCTTTAACTTTAATTGGTATGATGGTCACGGATATGTGGCTGCCGATGGTGGCGGGTGCGATTATTTTAGCCGGGCTGGCGGTTGAGTCTTGGATCCGCATTCTCTACATCATTCCAATGAAGAAACAGCTCACCGAGCTGACGGTGCGATTAACTCGGCTTGAGCATAAGTAACCTAAACTAAATATTACAGCGGTCTATTCTTGGTTAAGGATAGGCCGTTTTTAGTTTAAGCCTTTTTTGATCACGAACTGATAGGGTAGATCGTCGGTACTGGCTTGTAATAGCTGGTGGTCCATAAAGCGGCAGAAGCTCGGAATGTCACGAGTGGTCGATGGATCATCGGCGGTGATTAATAATATTTCGCCATCTTGCATGGTACGAATCGTCTTTCTTACCATCATCACTGGCTCTGGGCAGCGCAAGCCTAGGGCATCTAATGTTTTACTGGCATTTTTAGGATCGAATGACATAACCGTTTAACTCTTAGTGTGATGTGTGACGAAAAATGAACCGAGATAATACTGATGGAGAAAAAAAAGGCAATCGGGATTTAGTAAAGCGAGTTTTATTTACTAGTGTTAATGCTGAGAGTTCAATGTATTCCTATTGATGGAATGGACTAACTCCTGCTTCCAATCTGAATTTATCTTAAGCTTATTTGCTGCCGCTATTCGAATATCCACGAATAGCGGTTTTCTTTTTTCTTCTGTTTTTAAACCTTGAGACGTTACGCCCACTCAATGGTTTCGTTGGCGTGTTTCTCACATTCGGTTTTCACTAGGCTGAAAAGTTCTGCACCTGTTTTTGAGCAAATCCACTCACCGTCATTATATTTGAAATGGTAACCACCGGATTTTGAAGCCAGCCAAATCTCATGCATTGGCTCTTGGCGGTTAATAATGATTTGACTACGGTCTTCAAATTCGAGTGTCATCACATTACCTGACACGTCATAATCAATATCTGCGCCAGAATCATCAATCGCTTCTTCAATTTGCGTCATTTGAATATCGACTAATTGGTGGAATTCCGTATCGTTCATTGGTTTCATCCTATTGGTTGAGATAGCTTGGCTATTGCTTTTCTTGTGTGTGGTGCGATTATAGGGGGCATTGAATCATTAATCACGATATCACAATGAAAAAAACAACTTTTAGCTTACTTGCGTTAACCGTACTTGGCTTAGCCGGTTGTGGTCAAACCGGGCCACTTTACTTGCCGGATGAAGAGCCAGCCCCGGTTAATACTGGTGAAGTTTCTATTTCAGGTTCTGATGGCGGAACCGTGACTGTTAAGCCTGTGGAAACTGAGCAACCAGAACCCGCGACAGAATCGACTCAGCCTGCAGAGGCTCAAGACGCAAAATAAGGACGAGAACATTGGATTTTTTTAATTATCAGGATGATGGTCAGCTTTGGGCTGAAGACGTCTCTCTTACGCAATTAGCACAACAACATGGCACACCACTTTATGTGTATTCTCGTGCCACATTAGAGCGCCATTGGAAAGCATTTGATTCCTCGGTTGCTGATCACCCGCATTTAGTTTGTTATGCCGTGAAAGCCAATTCGAACATTGGCGTGCTTAATGTACTGGCTCGTTTAGGTTCTGGCTTTGATATCGTGTCTGGTGGTGAACTTGAGCGTGTGATTGCCGCAGGTGGCGATCCGAAAAAAGTAGTGTTTTCTGGGGTAGGCAAAACCAGCGCTGAAATGAAGCGTGCGTTAGAGCTTGGTATTAAGTGCTTTAATGTGGAATCTGAACCTGAGCTTGAGCGCTTAAATAAAGTCGCCGGTGAGCTTGGTGTGATTGCTCCGATTTCTTTGCGTATTAACCCAGATGTTGATGCACATACCCACCCTTATATTTCGACCGGTTTACGTGATAACAAATTTGGTATCGCGTTTGATCGTGCACCGCAAGTGTATAAATTTGCGCATAGTTTAGAAAACCTCGATGTACAAGGCATTGATTGCCATATCGGTTCTCAATTAACCGACCTTGCGCCGTTTATTGACGCGACTGATCGCTTACTTGCGCTGATCGACCAACTGACTGAGCAAGGCATTAATATTCGTCACCTTGATGTTGGTGGTGGTCTAGGTGTGGTTTATCGTGATGAATTGCCGCCACAACCGTCGGAATACGCTAAAGCCTTATTATCTCGCTTAGAAAATCACGGTCATTTAGAGCTAGTGTTTGAGCCGGGACGTGCCATTGCGGCGAATGCGGGTGTACTACTGACTAAAGTAGAACTACTAAAACCTACTGAGCATAAAAACTTTGCGGTGATTGATGCAGCAATGAATGATTTGATTCGTCCGGCTTTGTACCAAGCTTGGATGGATATTGTTCCGGTAGCCCCTCGTCAAGGTCAGCCTGCTACTTATGATTTAGTTGGCCCAATTTGTGAAACCGGTGACTTCTTAGGTAAAGACCGCGAGTTAGTGCTAGAAGAAGGCGATTTACTGGCAGTACGCTCTGCAGGTGCTTATGGGTTTGTGATGTCTTCTAACTACAATACTCGCACTCGCGCCGCTGAAGTGATGGTGGATGGTTCTGCTGTTCATCTTGTTCGTCAGCGAGAAGAGTTGAGCAGCTTGTGGGAATTGGAAAATATCCTACCAGAATAAATATAACAGCTTACGCCCTAACGTTAGTTTCGTTAGGGCGTTTTATTTGAATTAATGAGGCGATATGCATTTCCATTTTTCTAAAATGCACGGTTTGGGTAATGACTTTATGGTGGTCGATTGTATTACTCAAAACATCTTCTTTTCACCTGATCTGATCCGCCGTTTGGCCGATCGCCATACTGGTGTCGGTTTTGATCAATTGTTGGTGGTAGAAGCGCCCTATGATCCAGAAACTGATTTTCATTACCGCATCTTTAATGCCGATGGCAGCGAAGTAGAGCAATGTGGTAACGGCGCGCGCTGTTTTGCCCGCTTTGTACGCATGAAAGGGCTCACCAATAAATACAGCATTAATGTCAGTACCAAAAAAGGTCGCATGGTGCTTAAAGTAGAAAGCTTAGATTCAGTGACCGTTAACATGGGTCAGCCGATTTTTGAGCCAAGCAAAATACCTTTTAAAGCAAAACAAGCGGAAAAGACCTATATTTTACGTGCTGGTGAACACACATTATTTTGTGGCGCAGTCAGCATGGGTAACCCACATGTGGTGACGATTGTTGAAGATGTCGATACTTTTGATGTCGATAACATCGGGCCGTTAATGGAATCTCATGAGCGTTTTCCTGAGCGAGTCAATGCCGGCTTTATGCAAATTATTGATCGTCAAAACGTTAAGTTACGTGTGTATGAGCGTGGTGCGGGTGAAACTCAAGCTTGTGGTAGCGGTGCTTGTGCTGCGGTTGCAATCGGTATTGACCAAGGGGTACTCGATCAAGAAGTGACAGTACAATTGCCTGGCGGTAAGCTGCGTATTTTCTGGCAAGGTCAAGGCAAACCGCTATACATGACAGGCCCTGTGGCGCATGTGTATGACGGACAAATTAGCTGCTAAATTTAGATAGCCATATAATTAACAATACATTTCAAACATAGAGTGAGTGATGCAAGCGGATCATTTGACTGCCGAAACGGTAGCAGAATATTTAAAAGATAATCCTGATTTCTTTTTACATCGTCCTGAGCTGGTGGACCGCTTAGCCATTTCCCATCAGCAACAAGGGGCGGTTTCTTTGGTTGAAGTGCAAATGCGCCGTCAACGTCAGCGTATCGAAGAGCTTGAAGAAGACATTACGCAAATGATGTCTTTGGCAGCCAAAAACGATCGCACTTTCCATCAACTAATGGAACTGCAAAAGTCGTTACTGGCTTGTCAATCCATCGAAGCGCTTGATCAAGAAATCATGCAATATAGCCGCAAGATCGGCTTGAAATCACACCTTTTATTGCTTGATAACGTTAATTCAAGTTGGCAGTTATCGCGCGACACCTACCAGAGATTTGCCACCAATCACTTAAATGGTAAAGATGCTTACCTTGGTCGTTTAAATCGCCAAGACCGTTATGCGTTATTTGGCGGTGATCGTTTTGCTAACAATGAGATGTCCGAATTAGGCTCTTACGTGATTTTGCCTTTGGCAGCGCATAGTAAAAAATTGGGCTTATTGGCTTTTTCTAGTCAAGAAGGCGGTCATTTTCAGCCAGAAATGGACACCTTGTTTTTGCGCCACCTGACCGAGTTAGTCACTTTTATGGTTCAGCTGCTTGATGAACAAATGGAATCGAGCGAGCTAGAAACCTTAAGCTGCGCCAATGAATCCTAATTTCCCTGCTAGTTTAGCGAGATCACTACAACGCTTTTATGATTATTTACATCATGAAAGAGGCTTAAGCGGCCATACTCAAGCTAACTATCAGCGTCAGTTAACCATTATGACTCAACAACTGATTGATATGGGGATTACCGAATGGCAGCAAGTCGACGCCGCCTGGGTAAGACAGTTGACCACCAAAGGGATGCGCGAAGGATTAAAAGCCAGCAGCATTGGCACGCGTTTATCGTCTTTGCGTAGCTTCTTTGATTATCTTATTTCAATCGATGAGTTAACCGCTAACCCTGCTAAAGGCGTATCAGCGCCGAAGAAAAAACGCCCTTTACCTAAAAACCTTGATATCGATTCGGTTGGTCAGTTGTTGGAAATGAATGACGATGACCCACTTTCGATTCGTGATCGCGCCATGATGGAATTGATGTACGGCGCAGGCTTACGTTTAGCCGAATTAGTCAGCATTGATATCAATCACGTGCAATTAAGTGTTGGTGAAATTCGCGTGATCGGTAAAGGCAATAAAGAACGTAAAGCGCCGTTTTCTGGCCAAGCTAAACAATGGTTAGACCGTTGGTTGCAAGTACGCTCTAGTTTGGCCAATGAAGAAGAGCCAGCGTTATTTGTCTCCAAACGTGGCACACGCATTTCACATCGTAATGTGCAAAAACGTATGGAAGAATGGGGCATTAAACAAGGCGTTTCTAGTCATATTAGCCCGCATAAATTGCGTCACTCATTTGCCACTCACATGTTGGAATCAAGCGGCAATTTAAGAGCGGTGCAAGAATTACTAGGCCATGAAAATATCTCGACTACTCAAATTTACACTAGCTTAGATTTCCAACACTTAGCTAAGGTTTACGATAACGCACACCCTAGGGCGAAGAAGAATCGCGCGCCATCAAACTCTGAATCGGACGATTAACCCTTTATTCCACACTAAATCAAACTAGGAGCTACCTATGTCATTACGCTTTTATCGCAACATTCCCACCATTAAAGCCATGACGTTTGATTTAGACGATACCCTCTATGATAACCATCCAGTGATTGTCGGCCTTGAGCAAAAGACCGCTGACTGGATGCATCAACATCACCCGATCAGCCAAAACATGAGCCATCAAGAATGGCGCTTGCTGAAATTCAAACTAGCCGAGCAAACGCCGTTTCTACAAAGTGACGTTTCTGAGTGGCGTTTTCAGCAAATTCGTCAGGGATTAATCCATTTGGGTTACGATGATCCAAAAGCTTCTCAAGCGGCTAAATCGGCAATGGATCAAGTGGTGATTTGGCGTCATCAAATTGAAGTACCACCAATGTCCCACCACGTGATGGCGAAGCTTAAACAGCAAATGCCGCTGATCGCGATCACCAACGGCAACGTCAACCCGGATAAAATTGGTCTTGGTGAGTATTTTGATTTGGTGCTTAATGCCGGTCCTGATGGTTGGGCAAAACCACATAGTCAAATGTTCGAAACCGCACTAGTACATCTCGGCTTACCGGCTGAACATGTTTTGCATGTAGGTGATAACCTGATTTCTGATGTCGCAGGAGCGAAATACGTTGGCATGCAAGCCTGTTGGATTAATGATTATCACAAATCACTTAAACATGAAGATTATGGGCGAGTACTGCCGGATGTAGAGATCACCGCTCTTGAGGATTTGTTGGTTTTTATCGATAAATCATAATTAACATATTTGGTGAATGCATGGTTACCATGAAAGATGTCGCAATATTTGCTGGTGTTTCCACTGCAACGGTCTCACGTGTTATAAATCGCACCACTTATGTTGAGCCTGTGACACAAGAACGAGTTGAGCGTGCAATTAAAGAGCTCAACTACCGTCGTGATGCTCGTGCAACGGCTTTGGCTAATCGTAGTAATAATACACTCGGTTTATTAACCGGTAATTTAGCGGATCCTTTTTTTGCCTTGATTGCTAAAGGGGTCGAAGAAGTTGCCCGAACCAATGGTTATCAACTAGTTGTTGTTAGTGGGGAGCATAATGCTCAACGAGAAAAAGAAGGGCTCGACTTTCTCATTAGCCAAGGTTGTGAAGCTATGGTTGTACACTCAAAAATGCTTGATGACATCACTCTTATACAATACGCAGCGCAACTTCCGGCGATGGTATTGGTCAACCGTACCATTGCACAGATATCCAATCGTTCTATCTGGGTAGACAACCGAGTGGGCGCACGAAAATCGGTTGAATATTTGATTCAGCAAGGTCATCGTAAGATCGCATGTGTTACCAGTGACTTGCCCATTGAAGATCGAGCCGACCGCCTTGAGGGTTATCGAGACGCAATGAATGCTGCCAACTTAGCAATTCCAACAGGTTGGGTAATCAACCAAAACTTCAGCGAGTTAGGAGGAGAACATGCAGGTCGTCAGCTTATTCAATCCTGTCCGGGCGTCACTGCGGTAGTGACGTTTAATGATGTAATGGCAGCAGGCTTAATGACTAGTTTGCATGAACAAGGTTTATCGGTCCCAAATGATATTTCTGTAATTGGGTTTGATGATGTACTACTTGCACGTTATCTCTATCCTCGATTGACCACCATGCATAACCCGATTGATGAAATGTCGATTTATGCAGCGAAGTTAGCTTTAAATTTAAGTAAAGAGGGTTACTCTCCACCAAAACTACATCAATTCGAAGCAAGCTTAGTTATTCGTCAAACCGTCAAAGAGGTATAAAAGATTGGATAAAACTGTGATGAATATTACATTCGAACACTCCATGTAAGCGCTTACATGAAAACAATACATCGCTCTCATTCTACCTACTCTGTGACCGTTACTATCCACTTCGAACAAACACTACATCGATCCTGAGGATAAATAACATGACAAACTCTAAGCCTCTGCCGTCATTCGGATTAGCACTCGCTCCGATTGCGGCGATGTTTGCACTTCTAGCTGTCGGATACGGAATACTCGGACTTCGCATTGAAGTTCTATTGCTGATTTCAGCTGCCTTTACTGGTCTTATCGCGTACAAACTTGGGTACAACTGGGATGACATCATTAATGCCATCGTAGAAAAACTGGCGAAAGCGATGCCTGTGATTCTAATTTTGGTCTCGGTTGGAGGTCTTATTGCCAGCTGGATGGTCAGCGGTACAATTCCTTACATGGTGTACTGGGGGCTTAAAATCATCAGCCCTGAATATATTCTTATTGCCACTTTCTTTGTTACTAGCGTCGTTTCCGTTTGTACTGGTACATCTTGGGGGTCTGCAGGTACTGTTGGTGTTGCGCTCATGGGGGTTGCAGCAGGTCTTGACGTTTCGCTAGCCGCAGCAGCGGGTGCGGTTGTATCTGGAGCATACTTTGGTGACAAAATATCACCATTGTCAGATTCTACCAACTTTGCTCCCATCGTTTCTGGCACTACCCTGTACGAACATATTCAACATATGCTTTACACTACATTACCGGGTTTTGTGATTGCATCAGTAGTATTCTTCTTTGCGGGTCAAAGTGCTGATATCGCCAATATTCACGAGCCAGAGAAAGTCGTCCAAATCATTTCTGATTTGGATAATCTATACAACTTCAATATTTTACTTCTGGTACCACCAGTCATGATTTTGTGGGGAGCTTTATCTAAGAAGCCAGTTTTACCATTGATGCTTGGTGCATCGGCCATCGCAATTGTTTTAGGTATGTTTTTTCAAGATTTCACCCTAAAACAAGGTTTCCAAGCTTACGTAGATGGTTTCAATATAGCGATGTTTGAATCAAACGGTCACAGTGTAAATGGTTTGGTTCCCGATATCGCTAAGCTACTTAATCGTGGCGGTCTGTTCTCAATGATGAGCACTATTTTACTCGTTTTCTGCGCATTCGCCTTTGCAGGAGTCTTAAGTTTAACAGGTTCACTAAACGTAGTACTTGGAAAGTTTTTACATACAATTCATACCACAGGCAAGCTTATTGCTTCGACTGTTGTGGCTACTATCACCGTGGTTTTTACAACCTCTGACGGTAAATTAGCATTATTGATTCCGGGCGAATTGTTCCAAAGTGCTTATCGTAAAATGGGTTTAGACACGAAGAACCTTTCTCGAACTATCGAAGATGCGGGCACTATCATTGAGCCGTTGGTGCCTTGGACTGCCGCAGGTATCTACATGGCAAGCACACTAGGAGTGGCAACGTTAGATTACCTACCTTGGGCTATTCAATGTTACACCGGAGTGATCTTCGCGCTAATTTACGGTTTTACTGGTTTTGGTATCGCAAAAGCAAAGCCTGAGCAAAACGAACAGCAGACTGCTGATGAACATTCGAATACAGTAACAGTAGAAATAAAATAAGGTAAATCATTGATGAACACTTTCGACCAAATATTGAACCGCAAGGAAAGTGGCTCTGTTAAATGGGATTTTATGCAGCAAAAGCTGGGGTTATCAGAAACAGATTTACTCCCGATGTGGGTATCCGATTACGACTTTAAAGCACCACAAGTGGTACTAGATGCGCTACAGCAACGTGTTGAACACGGGATCTTTGGTTATGCTGAGCGCGATGACGCATACTACCAAGCAACGATGGATTGGTATCAAAGCCAGCATGACACTCATATTGAACGTGAGTGGATCACCACAGTGCATGGCGTACTTCCTGGGCTCGCAATGGCATTACAAATGCTCACTGAAAAAGGTGATGGTATTGTGATGCAAAGTCCGGGGTATGGGTCCTTCCGTAAGATCATTGAATTTAACGATCGCCTTGTGGTCGAAAATCCATTAAAAGAAACAGAAGGCAAATATCAACTGGATTTTGACCACCTCGAAAGCTGCTTCGCTAATGGTGCAAAAGCGATGATCTTCTGTAACCCACATAACCCTACAGGGCGAGTTTGGTCCGAAAGCGAAATGATAAAAGTTGCCGAGCTGTGTGAGCTGTACCAAGTATGGCTGTTGAGTGATGAGATATGGGGCGATTTAGTGGTTGGTGATGCGCAGTACTATTCCGCTTTGCGTCTACCAAAAGCGCTCACTCAACGGCTAATTGTTGCAACAGCTGCAAGTAAGACTTTTGGTTTGTCTTCACTGCGAATCTCTAATTTTATGATTCCAGATGAGTTGCTTCGAGCACGGTTTATTCGCAGGCTAGATGCTCATGGTATGGACGTATTTAATAGTCTATCTATGAGTGCAGCAACTATTGCTTATCAAGAATGTTCCGGTTGGTTAATCGATCTCAAAAACTACCTTCGATCAAATATCGCCAAGTTGGAGCAATTTATACAAACTGAACTGCCAGAGGTGAAGTTTGTCGTACCACAAGCGGGTTATTTAACTTGGTTAGATTGCCGAGCTCTTAAACTGACTGATACCGAGCTGGAGCAGAAATTTGTTACAGCAAAACTCGTCCCAAGTATGGGGATTGCTTTTGGCAAAGAAGGCTCTGGATTTGTACGTCTGAATTTGGGCTGCCCTTCTGCTAGCTTAGATATAGCATTAATGAGATTAAAAAAAGCCCTTAGTTAATGAACTCATCATCCATTGCTGACTTATAATTTTTACTGGTTACTTGGGTATAAGATCTATTTTAAGTTAATGACTTTGTGGTTTTTATCCGCCTCATACACCTTTAAAAACAACTCAAAATACTGTTGTAGTGATGAGAAGTCATTTTGTGGCTCTCGTTGCTGCAACAGCGATATTCCAACCTCACAAGTACATAGATTTCCCGCTTCTTGATTGCGACGTAGGCGGTAGTTCGACGTTTGTTCATTCGATAGCACTACTTTCGGCAAGGCTTGCAGCCACGGGCTTTTATTGAGCATTTTCTTGGCTTCTTGCCAGGTGCCATCCAAGATAATAAATAATGGCGAGTTTCGGCTCTCATGGGGTTTTATCGAAGTCTGTAACTCACTCACTTCAATCGCCTCTTCACTTGGAAATAACAGATAACTTGGTTGTTCGGCAATTTGCTTTACTAGCTCAATGGGTGGGTTTACTCGATCCCAAATATGCACTTGGCAATTAGATAAGCTATGGGTAAGAAGTTTGCCGGTGTTGGTCGCGCGTTGGGTTTCATTTGGATGCGTCAGTAGAGCAATCTGCGTGCTGCTATCAAGCATAGGACGGTGAGTGCAAATACATTGATAACGTAAACCACAACGTGGGCATGCTGTGGTTTGAGTAGTGTTTTGCTGTGACATACTGGCTCTGCTGAATAGTTGAAAACGAGTTCATACCCAAGTAACTTCAAGGTGCGAGTTTCAGCAAGAATAAAACAAGCTTTAGACAAGGCAAATTGGACATGATCATAGTCATTCTATCTCTGTTCAATTTAACGCAGCATAAAGCTTGTTTTAACTTGCCCTTCGGGAGCTTCATCCAAACCTTTATTCCGCGTCAGATTGGTTTGAAAGGTACTTACATTCCTTCACCAATCTACCTTGCCTAAAGGGTTGGATGATAGCTCTGAATTCTGCATCTTGAAGTCACTTGGGTATAGTCTACATTTTTATCCCTTGCTGCGCTGCACTGATGTTATCGGAGAATAGGGTGACGTTGCCTTTTTTATCGCTTACTGGCGCAGTAGAGGCATTAATCGGGTAGCTGACGCCGGTGTATTCCATCGCGTGATTGGCTGCTTTGGCACCGCCGCCACTCACTGGAATGATTAAATCACGCCAGCCAAAGTGATGATAATTGCTGACTTGAATCGGCGTGCGTACTTGAGTGATACGGCTGTTAAAACGCCATTCATCATTATAATTTTCAAACATTAAGATGGTGCAACCGCCGGAGCCACACCAGTCGGTTAAGATAAATAATTCAGGTTGTTGGTCGTTGTTTATATCGTAAGTGAGCCAGCGATAACGGTTGTTTTCTGGATCGGTACGGTGGTCTTTAAAGTATTGACGTAAGGTGGCATCGACTTTGGCATCGTATTGATTGCTGCCTTTAATGTTCGCAACTGCCAGTGCATCAACTGGGCCTTGAGTGCTTTTGGCTCCCGCTTCGACCATAGTAGTGTCGACTTTCATTTTTTGCAGCGTTAAACCATCCGTACCTAGGTTATATTCTCCACCATTGATGATTTCTTTGTGGGCTTTGAGTTGAAAACCATCCACGCTAAACACTCGTAGTGCTTTCATTTGAGTGCTTTCATGTTGAGTCATTAACACATGCACTTGCTGATCTTGTTGTTGCCAATAACCCGTTTCAACTAGGCTTTTATCACCATTTTGATAATCATAATGAGTAGTCGCGGTGTGGTCGGCATTCAGCACTAATCTGGTGGTTAAACCGGCGCTAGGCTGGCTTTGATAAGTTCCCACGAATTGCTCGGCTAGCTTGTCTTTGGCTTGTTGCTGACTAGCTAAGATGAAATCTTGCTCTGAAATGTCATTATGTGCAGAAGACTGAGCCTCGTTGCTGGCCATTTCAATTGGCTCACTTTGTGCCAGTAGTTGCGGTTCATCCGGTTGGCTGGAACATGCACTTAGTAACAATAGTGCAGAAAAACTCAATGGGATTGTATAAGCCTTCATGGTATTTTTTATTCCTTAATGGTACACAACTATACCCGTCGTACTTGAAGCTGCAGCTTTGTTGCCGGCGTTCATTCGCCCCAATCACATAGACAAGCTATGCTCATGGGGCCTCATTCACTTGTCGCCTCACTGCAGCTCCAATTACTTTGGGTATAAATAATCTATTTTTCATAGACTGACAGCAAAACAGAAGGTTCATTATGGCATATTGGTTATTTAAAACTGAACCCGACACTTTTTCGATTGATACTTTGCGAGTGCAAAATGTCGCGTGTTGGGAGGGAGTCCGCAATTATCAAGCCCGTAATATGTTGCGTGATGAAGTGAAAGTGGGGGATGAGGTGTTGATCTACCATTCTTCTTGCAAAAAGATCGGCGTGGCAGGTATCGCCAAAGTGGTGAAAAACGCATACCCAGATCACTTTCAATTTGATCCAGAAAGTCCTTATTTTGATATTAAGTCTGATCCGAGCAACCCACGATGGGTAATGGTGGATATTGAGTTTGTTCGTAAAACCAGCCGCATTATTAGTTTGGCGGAAATGAAAGCCATGCCTGAATTGGAAAATATGCCTTTGGTGAAAAGAGGAAATCGTTTATCGATCATGCCCGTGACTGAATTTGAATGGCAGACGATTTTAGATAAAGAATAGAGTTATACCCGATGGGTAGATAAAAATGGCAGCTTAATTGAGCTGCCATTTTTGATTCAACTATTTGTTGGACTAGGTCTTATACCAATCACACTAATTAGATGGTCAGAAATTGCGTAGAAAAAAGGCTTGAGAACAAGGCGAAAATTTTCGGTTAGTAGTTATTCTACAATCAAAATTTCCAACGAAGTTATCGAGCCTTTTAACAAGCAAGGATGATCAGATAATTAGTACGATTGGTATTACAACAAGTGATCTTCTAAGTAGTGCGCCACGGCTTCGTCGATGCTGCTACCAATAATGTCATTGTTTGGTAGCGCTTTCATCACTTTGTCGTGAGCGGTGCCCATGATTAAACCTTTATGTGCCGCGGCTAGCATTTCCACATCATTCATGCCGTCGCCAAATGCGATGCAATGATCAAGTTCTTTGCCCAGCTTGTTGGCCACGGCTAATAGCGCGTCCCCTTTTGACACATTAGGTGCCATCATTTCTAAACACCAAGGCGTTGAGAAGGCAATGCTGATGCGGTCGCCAAACTGTTCTTTTAGCTGCTGTTCATAAGCGGCTAAATGATCATGATCGGTATGAGTAAAGAATAACTTAGCTATGTCTTCAGTTGGCGCGTTATCAGTATCGAATAATGAATAATTAAAGCCAGACTCTTGGTGATGTTTGCTGAGTTTGAGATCTTCTTTGTCGGTCAGCCAATCGTTGCTGCGATAGATATGAATGCGGTGGTCTGGATCTTGTTTGATGATATCGACAATCGGTTGAATCACATCTTCAGGCAGATTTTTGCTATACAGCAATTCATTATCTGGAGAATGAACGCGTGCGCCATTAGAAGTGATCATATAAGCAGGAATGCCCGCACTGGCGCGGAAGCTTTCAACGTCAACATGATGGCGACCGGTGGCAAAAATAAACGTCATGCCTTGTTCATGTAGCTTCTTCAGGGTTTGCTTGGTGAATGCACCTAAGGTGTGATCGGGCAACAATAGCGTGCCATCTAGATCCGATGCAACAATATGTACATCTTGTAGAGCAGGTTGAGAAAGCGTGTTGTTTGACATATTGCCTCTATAGAATCATTTAAAAACAGGAATAGTTTACGTTAATTTAAGGGGAAAAAAGAGGGTAAAGCTTGCATAGTTGGTTTCCTCTTTTTTATTGATGTAAAGTCGCTGGGCATTAAGATTGCTGAGCAAAAAAATTCAGGCATTGAGCAAGAGCTTGGCTACGTAGTTCATCGGTTTCAAAAAACAATTCGTGGCGAGCACCTTGTATTACTGCCAATTGCGCTAACCCTGGCTTGGTTTTATTGAGCTTGTTGATAAAGCGCCGCTGGGCAGCATTATCGACGATAGTGTCTTGACTGGCTTGCATCAATAGTACAGGTAAACTCAATTTATGCGCTTCTTTACCACAGAGCTTAGCGGCGATTAATGATTGATGAGCCCAGTGAGTGCTGACGCCCCCGAGTTGAATGTCTGGCTGTTGCTCATATAAACCGCGAAACCATTGGTAACGAAGCGCACTGTGGGTCAGATCATTGGTTTCAAAGGGCTTGTTATAATACGGTTTTTGCCCCGGTGCATAAGTAGGATCTGGGCTGCGAGATGACATCCATTTGGTGAGAGGGCCTGATATCGGGCGCAGATACCATTGCATTTGAATACCAATCATTGGCGCGCTGAGTGCAATCGCATCAAACCTATGGTTTGGATGAGTTTGAAGATAACGGGTTGAAATTGCCCCTCCCATTGAGTGAGCTAAAATAAAGCGTTGTTGGTAGCGGCCAAAATCAAACGCTTCAACCACATGGTGCATATCTTTAATGTAGTAGTCGAAATGCTCAACATGACCGATTTGTTTATCGGCGCAGCATCGCTCTGACATGCCTTGGCCACGATGGTCATAAGAGTAAACGTCATACCCTTGCTCGACTAAATCCCAAAACACTTCTTGGTACTTATAAACACTCTCAATCCGGCCATTGACCAATAAAATAACTTTGCTATTTTCCGGACGAGTAAAAGACACCCAGTACAATTTCTTGCCCTGTTGGCCCTCAATAAACCCGCCATTTCGTGATTGCCAGAAAGGGGTTAAGGTCTGTTGTGAAAACTCTATTAATCGTTGTTCACGTTGCCATTCTTCATTGTGTTCAATCATATTCGGCTTAATCTTTACTCTGTGGTGTTGGTTTAACTATGCCACTTTTTTCCTGTCTTCCGTAGTGATTTCTTGGCTATTTCAGTGGACATTTTATGGTTTTAAATATGAAGCATTGATGACAGTGATTATAGGTTAAGTTTTGTTCAGGTTATAGCTATGCTGTTATTGTTGCTTTATGGTAGATGGATAAAGTAACCATGGAGTGACACTTTATGCCGCCAGTGAGCCAACCTACCCAGTCACGGGTTTTTTTCTTTGATTTATTACGTTGTGTTGCGGCTATTTTTGTTATCGCAATTCATGTGCTTGCCCCTTATCGTCATGAGCTTGGGGCTATTCCTTTTAATCAATGGGTCACCGCGGTAAGCCTCAATAGCGTATCTCGCTGGGCGGTACCGGTGTTTATTATGATCTCTGGTGCTTTGTTACTCAGCGACACTCGCCCATTTGATGCCAAATATTATCTGCAACGCCGATTTGGCAAAGTGTTAGTTCCCTTTTTAATTTGGTCGTTGTTTTATGCTTATCTTTCTGGTTGGGGAATCAATGGCTTTGATGGTGAGCTTGCTTCCTCGGTGTTAGCGGATAGTTTTCACCATGCAACTTACTACCACCTTGGATTTTTCTATTATTTCCTTCCTTTGTATTTCGTTGTTCCTTTCTTACAAGTTTTAGTGCAAAAAATTGATAACACCGGGTTGTTTATCTTGGTGATGCTATGGCTATTGACCACGACCTTTTACTTACTGAGTTTTGATGGCCCATGGAGTAATCAATATTATTTATATAGTGGTTATCTATTATTGGGCTATGCGTGTTATCAAAAACTGCCGCTAGATAAGTCGCTCATGATGGGGATGACGGTATTGGGCGTAGCTGCATTATTGGTGACTGGGTTTTCGGTGATAACCGATAGCGTTGAAGTAGGTGAGTACACAGTAGGACGTTGGCTTTCTTATAAAACCTTGAATACCGTATTAGCGGCTACCATGATATTTATGTTAGCTCGTTATTTTGGTGAGCTTATTACCGGTAAGGTGAAACGAGTGATTGGCTTTATTAGCGATCACAGCTTGGGGGTGTATATTCTACATCCAATTTTTCTATGGCCGATGAAAACTTATGGTTGGTATCAAGGCCATCCAATTTGGGTAATTCCTGTTTGGGTAGTGTTGAGTGGTGCAGGAGCGTTGGGATTAAGCTGGCTAATTACTCGTTCTAGTAAGACTTGCTGGTTACTGCCTGTGGTAAGCAAGTCTTAAGGCAGGGCTCAATGGGGATTATTCTCTTAATAGAGCAAAGTGAAGGAATTTATCACCTTGATAAGTGAGTGTGCCTTTATCACCTGGATTTAATGCACTGTAGTAATGGATACCAACTTTAAATTCTCGCTTAGGGCCAACTGGGAGTTTTTGTACATAAATCCAATGCTCTTGATCTTCTTGGCCAGGTTGAGCTTCAGGAATATCGATGGTTTGTTTATCGAGAACCATCACTTTGACTTTTTGCTCTGGTGCATCTAACCCTAAGTTGTGCTTTTTATGGAATTGGCGATACATCCATGCAGCCAGCCCGATGAGTAAAATAAGGCTAATTAATAAAGTGATTGGCATAGTGATACATCCTAAATAATTAATTTTACAGTACATATACCCAAGTGACTTCAAGATACAGAATTCAGAGCTATCATCCAAACCTTTAGGTAAGGAAGATTGGTGAAGGAATGTAGGCACCTTTCAAATCAAGCTGACGCGGCATAAAGGTTTGGATGAAGCTCCCAAAGGGCAAGTTAAAACAAGCTTTATGCTGCGTTAAACTGAACAGAGATAGAATAACTATGATCATATTCACTTTGCCTTGCCTAAAGCTTGTTTTATTCTTGCTGAAACTCGTATCTTGAAGTTACTTGGGTATAGCATCCAAATTACGCTAGATATTACCTAACCTAATAGAATAAATCGTGATCCAGTCTCGTTTTTGTCGACATATGACTGGTTTTATAGGACTGATGTTGGTTTATTCTTATATATGATTCGTGGCTAAGAGGTGTGTAGAGTGTCCGATATTGAAAAAGTAGTTTTACATACTCGTCGTTTAGAACGTTTATTGAGAGAGCAATATCACGCTAAAGGACAAGGCTTAATTGAGCTGACCGAAAGTTGCGTGACGCGTTTGCCTCATGATGTTGCTCAAAGAATTCATTTAATCGCTCAAAGTCGTCAACAATTATTAGATGATGATGAGGTTGATCCGAAATCAACAGCCGCTTTTATTCAGGCGTGTATTGAGTGTGAAAAGGAACTGACACCAAGAAGTGGTCGTTTTGTTTGGGGGGTGGCAATTTTGTTAATGCTGGCAATCACACTAGGTGCGATTTTATTTTACTCAATCCATTGGGATGTAGTGGCTCATCATTTAAATTTGCAATAAAATTAGTTCAAACTATTGAATATAAACAAAAAAGGACGCTATTAGCGTCCTTTTTTGTTTTAGTATTTAATTAAGAAATCATTGGTAGAGTCATTAAACCAACCATTACTGCAATTAATACCAATCCTTGTCTTTGAGATGTTGTCATGTGAAAACTTCCTTCTGGTTGATTAGATATGCAGCTAATATAACAAAAAAAGCGCAGTTGATCTAGATCTATTTGATATCGTCCTATAAATGTAAGTTTAGTGTCAGAAAAATTGCTCATTGTGACCATTAAATATTTTTGTTTTTATTTTTGAAAACCATTATTCCATTTATGGTGTTGATTGTTTTTATTTAACTAATTGATTTTTATTGTTTAAATTGGTTTTTTTTGTTTTTTGGTGGTTTGTTTTTTTTAAACTTATAATTTTGGTCAATAGTATCACTGACCTTGGGTTTAATCGCTTAACTTGAATAGTGGTTGGAATTTCTGGGGGTGTTGATAGTGATTATCATCTTTAGATGGCGTGTATAGGCTTAATTGGCAATAGAATATTTTAATTTATTTATTGGTTGTTTTTAGTACGCCTTTTTTGTGTTTAACCTGTTGTTATATATATCATTTATTCGGTTGTTCATTTGTTGTTCTGTAAAAGGTTTGTTTTTATCTGTTAGGGGCCGATTTTAACCTTTTACGCTTGTTTTAATGGGTTAGTGATTTGGGGGGTAATAACTAAGATCATCGGTTGTCTAAGCTTGACTATTTTCACCTTTACCTTCCGCAAGCCTCTCTCTACACTAAGTTGATAAATTGAAAGGGGAAACGCATGTGGTATTGGCTATTGATGGGGGGGCTATTACTCCCCATGCTTGTGTCTATAAAGCTTGAACAACCTAAATGGCTGGCTGTCTCCAAGTTATTGCTTTTTATTGGCTTAATGAGTAGCTTGCTGCTGAAATACGACTTGACTCACCTGTCGTGGTTACTCTCGTTTTTAGCTTTAGCTTTTTTTACTTTATGTTATGCCGTCGAAGAGTTTGCCCCCAAACATAGAAATCTTCAGTTATGTTTTTTCTCGATAGCTTGTCTCTGTTACAGCTTAGATTTCTGGTTTCAAGTTGATTCATTAAGTTGGACGGTGGCTATACCGTCTTTTGCTCTCGTTGTGGTTGCCTTTTTGTTGGTATTGCCATTGCTAGATAGTTTTGCGATGCAAGCGTCGGTGGTGGCTTTAATTTTATGGCAGATGTTATGGGCTGCAGGTGAGCTCTTATATATCAATGGTACTTTATTAGATATTAGTGGTTTTTTAGGGGCGTTATTGCTCGCTATCACGGTATTAGTTTGGGCGCTTCATTATTTTAGAAAACCGTTTAAACATTCTTATGCTTGGATCCTGTGTTGCTATTCTAGTGCTCATATTTTGATTATCGCGCCAATTGTATTGAAGTAATTTTTGCTAACCTGAGCGAATAGCTGGTGGATTCAACCAACCACGCGCCACATTAAAAGCGCATTATCTTATTATTTGAATTGGATTTTTTATGGAAATTTTATCAGCAGCAGTGATGCTATTTCTGATCATGGACCCGCTTGGTAACCTACCGGTCGTTCTTTCTATCTTGAAGCACCTAGAACCGAAACGTCGCCGTATTGTATTGGTACGTGAGCTGTTATTTGCTTTAGTGATTTTGTTGCTCTTTTTATATGCAGGTAAATCCATCTTAGGGTTTTTGCATATAAAAGCGGAAACCTTGAGTATCTCGGGTGGTTTGATTTTATTTATTATCGCGATTCGAATGATTTTCCCACAACCTGGTGGTGTAGTTGGTCTTGCTGCTGGTGAAGAGCCATTCTTTGTGCCTATGGCGATCCCTATGATTGCAGGGCCATCAGTGATCGCTTCTTTATTACTGTTATCGACTCAATCTCCGGATCGTATGTTGGATTGGTCGATTGCGGTATTCCTCGCTTGGGGCGGAACCTTTTTGATCTTGATGTTCTATAACTTCTTCCATCGGATTTTGGGTGAAAAGGGCCTAAAAGCGATTGAGCGTTTAATGGGGCTGTTATTGGTGATGATGTCGACGCAAATGTTCTTAGATGGGCTGAAACAGTATTTAGGTTAAATAATTATTTGTCAGGTCGAGTAACGCAAAAGTACCAAACAACACAATCGAAATTTTTTCCTAGCGTGTCAGTGCCACTCCTTCGCCAAGCGCACTGGAAAATAGCAGGCTTTGTAGCCCATGCATAAACAAGGTGAAAACCGCTATCACATTCAGTGTAATATGCGCTATACCCGGAAATGGCTTAACTAGGTTAGTAATAAATACCGCCCACACCAGTAACATAAAGGCTTTCGCTAATAGGTTTAATACTTTCTTTACCCGTCGCTCCGTAGTGTGTCGGCTTTAGCTAAGTTGATACAGGCGGTAGCAAACTTGTCCGGCTGTTTTTTCACGATGTAGTTGCCAATGCTTTGGAATTTCAGGTAATTGCAGCTCTTTTTCGGTTTCGATATAGACTAAGCCATTTTCTGCCAGCCAACCATTTTGTTGTAATAAGTTGAGAGTTTGCCCAAGTAAGCCTTGGCGAAAAGGGGGATCGATAAAGACCACATCGTAAGCTTTCCCTGATTGCTGTAAAAATTGCAAGGCATCTTGTTGATGGATCTCAATATTGTTGGCTTTGAGTTGGCTACTATTGGTTACTAACTGTTGGTAAGCCTGTTTATTGAGCTCTACCATAGTCACCAGTTTTGCTTGGCGTGAAGCCGATTCAAAACCTAATCCACCGGAGCCGGCAAATAAATCAAGACAGCGAGCATGAGGAATATCAGCTGCTAACCAATTAAATAATGTTTCTTTGACGCGGTCCGTCGTGGGTCGTAAACCTTGAGCATCATGGACCGGTAACTTGCGGCCTCGCCATAAGCCACTGATGATGCGCACAAAACCAACATTGCCTTTGGTTGATTGAGAAGGTGAAGCTTTACGTCTTTGCATAGAATAAACCGCAGATAGATTTTTGAGAGCCCTAATAAAGTGATATTATATACAGAAGTAACTTCAAGGTGCAGAACTTTGCCGTTTTCTGATTACGGATGTTTGGCTATTATTGCTGGTCAATGTGTTAGTTACGCGTTAGTTACCCACTCAAACTTAAATAAATTTGCCACTTTTAATCAAAGTGCATGCTAGGACTTGTTCATGACAGCTAAAAAGAAACGCGGTTTACTCTCTTGGCTCGGTTTTGCTGAAGAAGAAGAGAATAAAGCCTCATCCGACCAAAATATTGAAGCACAGCAAGATGAAGCCGTAGAAGCGGATGAACAAGCAGAAGTTGAACAGCAAACGCCAGAGCAAACCTCGACCAATGACGATATTGAAGCCATTGAACAAGACGTTGAGCCTGAAGTAGAGGCGGCCGCTGAGTTATCGCAAGAAGATGACGCTGAGCAAGAAGAGTCCCCTCAACAAGCCGAAGCATTAGAAACTGATCGCGTTCAAGAGCAAGTTAAGCCAACCGAAAGCTTCTTTGCACGTTTAAAGCGCAGTTTGCAACGCACCAAACAAAATATTGGCGCAGGATTTTTTGGCCTATTTAAAGGCAAGAAAATCGATGATGAATTATTTGAAGAATTAGAAGAGCAGTTATTGATTGCTGACGTGGGCATGAACACCACGGTGAAAATTATTGATAATCTGACGGAAAAAGCATCACGCCAAGATCTAAAAGATGGTGAAGCATTATATGGTCTCTTAAAACAAGAGATGGCGGATATCTTAGCCGATGTTGAACAACCGCTAGAAATTGATACCAGCAAAACGCCTTACGTTATTTTAATGGTTGGTGTGAATGGTGTCGGTAAAACTACTACCATAGGTAAACTAGCCAAACAATTCCAATCGCAAGGTAAGTCGGTGATGCTCGCGGCGGGTGATACTTTCCGCGCGGCTGCTGTCGAGCAGTTGCAAGTGTGGGGTCAACGTAATGATGTGCCCGTTATCGCTCAACACACTGGTGCGGATAGTGCCTCGGTAATTTATGATGCCATTGAAGCGGCTAAAGCACGCGGTGTTGATGTGGTGATTGCTGATACGGCTGGTCGTTTACAGAATAAAAGTAACTTGATGGAAGAGTTGCGTAAAATTGTTCGTGTTATGAAGAAAATTGACGATTCCGCGCCGCATGAAATTATGCTGACACTGGATGCAGGAACCGGTCAAAATGCGATTAGCCAAGCCAAGTTATTTAGTGACGTCGCACCAGTGACAGGTATTAACCTAACCAAATTAGATGGTACTGCTAAAGGTGGCGTTATCTTTGCGCTGGCCGATCAATTTCAAATTCCTATCCGTTATATTGGGGTAGGTGAAGGCATTGATGATTTGCGTCCATTCCAAGCACAAGACTTTATTGAAGCGCTATTTAGCCGAGAAGAATAATTTTTATCCATGTTGTGGGTGAGTTTTAAGGGAAAAAAATGATCAAGTTTCAACAAGTCAGCAAGGTATACCGTGGTGGTCACCAAGCGCTGCAAAAAGTCGACTTTCATATACGTCGCGGCGAAATGGCCTTTCTTGGGGGGCATTCCGGTGCAGGTAAAAGTACTCTGCTGAAGTTGATTTGTGCGATCGAGCGTCCTAGTGATGGCAAGATCCACTTTAATGATCATGATATTAGCCGTATCGGTAGTAAAGATATTCCATTTTTACGTCGTAATATTGGCATTATTTTCCAAGATCATAAGCTACTGATGGATCGTACCGTATTTGATAATGTTGCGCTGCCAATGCGTATCGAAGGCGCTTCTGAGAATGAGATCAAACGTCGCGTTTCAGCTGCCTTAGATAAAATTGGCATGCTAGATAAAGCGCCTTGTTTGCCGCGTCAATTATCAGGCGGTGAGCAGCAACGTGTCGGGATTGCCCGTGCGGTAGTGAATCGTCCCCGTTTGTTATTAGCCGATGAACCGACGGGTAACCTAGATCATGACTTATCTCATCAAGTGCTCAATCTATTAGAAGAGTTTAACCGCGCTGGAGTGTCGATTATTTTTGCTACCCACGATTTAGAGTTGGTCAATAGTCGCCCGCAATATCGTCGTTTTGAATTAAACCAAGGTTTTTTAAGTGAGGTAGAACGTTATGGCCAATAAGAAGCTTAAAGCGGCCAAATCGTCTAAAGCGAATGCGCGTCCACAATCGGCAGGCTTTTTTCAAACTCACATCAAACAAGCTAAAGATTCTTTTCGTAGTTTAATGGCTCGCCCTCTCGGCACTATTTTGACGTTAGCTGTAGTATCAATGTCTTTAACACTACCTGCGACCTTTTATACCGCGGGCAAAAACATTGCGACGGTTGCTGAAGATATGAATACTGCCTCACAAGTGAGTGTGTATTTAAAAGAAGGTACGCCAGAAGCTCGCTTGATGGTTTTAAAAGACCAAGTTGAAACTTGGCCTGAAGTAGAATCGGTGCAGTACATTTCCTCACAACAAGGCCTAGAAGATTTAAGCCAGTTTGCAGGCTTAGAACAAGCCATGTCGCTATTAAATGATACCGCTTTGCCGCCGGTACTGGTGGTGATGCCAAATCCTGAGCATCAACAAACCGATGACATCAAAACATTGTCGAAAAAACTGCAAGCAGAAAGCGATGTGACCGACGTTCGTTTGGATGAAGATTGGTTTGCTCGTCTTGATGCGATTAAACATTTGTCATATATCGTCGCTTATTCGTTTGCTTTATTGATGCTAGTGTCGGTGTTCTTAATAGTTGGTAATACCTTACGATTCAACATTTTGGCACATAAAGAAGAAATCCAAGTAATGAAGCTGATCGGTGCAACTGACCGCTTTATCTTGCGACCTTATTTGTATACCGGATTATGGCTTGGCCTATTAGGTTCATTAATTGCTTGGTTCTTAACCTTAATTATTACCTTGTTGGTAAGTGGCGCGGTCGATACCTTAGCGAGCTTATATGATAGCCACTTTAGCTTGCTCGGTTTAGGTTGGGATGAAAGTATTTTATTGTTGATGCTAGGTTCTACCTTAGGCTGGATAGCGGCGAATTTATCTGCCAGAAAGCATTTAAAAGAAATCGAACCAGTTTAATAAAAATCTGAACCAATTGAATTATAAGACCTCTAATGTAGAGGTCTTTTTTTATGTGGAAATGAGGCGAATGTGAGTTTAGTAGGTTTTTTTCTATTCAATTTATATTCACTCTTGCATTCTAGAGATTTGCTATGAATAATAGTTACCCCCTTGAAGATCTTTAGCAGAAGGTCCAGAATAGGTGGGTTGAAATTAAGCAATCTGTCTTTTTTAAAGTGTGTTATTAATTTTTTAAAGACAAAAGAGGAATTGAATGTCAAACGCATATCCAATGGCTTTAGTCACTTCAGATAGTTTAGATAGCTATATTCGTACAGCCAATAGCTACCCAATGCTGACGGTTGAAGAGGAACGTGACTTAGCAGAGCGACTACATTACCACGGTGAGATAGAGGCTGCGAAAGGCCTGATTTTGTCGCACCTACGCTTTGTTGTACACGTTGCGCGTGGCTATTCTGGTTATGGTTTACCTCTAGCGGATCTGATCCAAGAAGGTAATATCGGCTTAATGAAGGCAGTAAAACGTTTCAACCCAGAAGTGGGGGTTCGTTTGGTGTCTTTTGCAGTGCATTGGATCAAGGCAGAAATTCACGAATATGTGTTACGTAACTGGCGTATTGTGAAAATTGCCACCACCAAAGCACAGCGTAAATTGTTTTTTAACCTACGTAAGTCTAAGAAGCGCTTAGGTTGGTTTAATAATGGTGAAGTTGAAACGGTAGCCAAAGAGTTGGGTGTTTCGACCACTGAAGTGCGTGAAATGGAATCTCGTCTAGCGGCACAAGATGCGACCTTTGAGATGCCATCAGAAGATGACGATTCTGTCTCTTCTTATACTGCGCCAGTTTTGTATTTAGAAGATAAGCATTCTGACATTGCTGATAATATCGAAGCGGATAACTGGGAAACCCATACCAATAACCGCCTAGGTCATGCATTAGCAACTTTAGATGAGCGTAGTCAGCATATTGTACGTTCTCGTTGGTTAGATGATCAAAAAGCAACGCTACAAGAACTGGCGGAAACGTATAGTGTTTCGGCAGAGCGCATTCGTCAGTTAGAAAAGAACGCGATGAAAAAATTAAAATTGGCGGTAGGTGAGTTCTAATTCGATCTCATTAACGGTTAATTTAGTATGAAAAGCCAAGATCAAATGATCTTGGCTTTTTTATGCGATCGAGTTTATTTATCGCGATCATGGATAATGATCTAATGACTAATCACTGGTGATCGTTTTCTGTGGGTAAATGTGTGGAGAAGCTAGGGGCGATGGCAGGGCACGATACACTATATATAGTGTTAAGGGCTTTTGGGGAATGTTGATAAAATTACGCTTACCCACACTTAGATCAGGATCATTACTACATGTTGTGGATCTAAAAAAATAAAAACACTTTATCAACGTAATTCACAGCTTTATCCACAAGAGAACAAATTATGTACACAACACTGTGTCCTCACTTTCTATCTGTCTTTGTTTGCTGTGGGATACGTTATACTAGTCAGCCCTTATTATGGAAAAAGGAGACAATAATGGACCAGTTTCAACATATCGATGTAGAACACGCTCAGAAAATGATAATCGATCAATCGGCGGTGTTATTAGATATCCGCGATCCACAATCTTTTGCGGTTGCCCACGCAGAGCAAGCTAAACACCTAACCAACGATACCATTGTAGCCTTGATGGAAGATTTAGAGTTTGATCAACCATTATTAGTGATGTGTTATCACGGTATAAGCAGTCAAGGGGCGGCACAATATTTGGTAAACCAAGGCTTCGAAGAGGTGTATAGTGTTGATGGTGGTTTTGAAGCATGGCAGCGTAGTGATTTGCCAATGATAAAAATGGCTTAAGCATTCTTTTTGGGATTATTAAGCTTTGAAATGTTAAGTTTTGGTATTATTAGGCTTCGATATTGTTAAGCTAAACCGACTCTTTTTTGGGGGTCGCATTTCGGCTAATCATTACCGAAAAATTTAATAGGTAGTCGTATGATTCGTTTGATCGCTTTAAATAACCCTCGGATTGCACAATCATTTATTGATTATATGGCATCGCGAGATATTGAAATTTTGATGACTCCAGAAGGCGAAGGACAGTTCGCTCTGTGGTTAAAACAAACTGAACATCAAATTGAAGTAGAAGCGGAGCTCAAGTTATTTGTCGATAACCCTCACGCTCAAAAGTATCAAGCGGCTTCCTGGCAGGTGGCAGACTCTCGTACTCAGCAATTTCATTATGACTCACCGAGCTTTATGGCTCAGATTAAAGCCAAAGCTGGCCCTTTGACGTTGGCGATTATGGCGATTTGCCTTGTGGTGTATGGGTTGTTGTTCTTTGGTTTTGGTCAGCCATTGTTCCAATCTTTGCATTTTCCTGCCAACCCTGAACAAAAATGGCAATTATGGCGCTGGGTCAGTCATGCCTTCTTGCATTTTTCGGTCGCTCATATTGCCTTTAACCTTTTATGGTGGTGGCAGTTTGGCGGCGATATTGAGAAGAAACTAGGCTCGGGTAAGTTATTACAAATTTTTCTCCTGTCGGCTGCGTTGTCCGGTGCGGCGCAATATTGGGTTGAAGGGGCAAACTTTGGCGGGTTATCGGGCGTTGTTTATGCCTTGCTGGGCTACTTATGGATTATTGGCTGGCGTCGACCTGACAAAGGTTTATCGGTTCCGCGTCCATTGGTGATCTTTATGCTAGGTTGGTTGGTGTTAGGCTTTATTCAGCCATTTATGGCGATTGCCAACAGCGCTCATTTAGCGGGCTTGCTTGCCGGTTGTGGTTTAGCCGCCTTGGAAGGGCAGTCAAAAGCAGTATAAGTTTTTGTGCTTTAGGTTTACCTTTCTTTCGCGTTGGATATTCGATAAGTCATTCTATTGGTACAATGGCGATTGGCCGTAATATTCAGCGACGATTTACACATGATTGAGCAAATGTATTCTTCATATTTTAATTATTTTACTCGCCTTGATTGGCAAACAGCATCGTCGTTTCATTTTGCTGAGTGTTTGGATGCAGAGTGGTTGCAAGAACAAGGTTCGCTCTCGATGCGCTTTTCTCAGCAATGTCAGCACTTGTCTGCTGAAGTGGTGCGCAATCAAATTATCCCGAGTGGTCAATTAACCGACTTTCAACGTGATATGTTGCTAAGAGCGGACGCTTTAGATCAAGACTATCTACTACGAGAAGTGGTGTTAGCCGCTGATGGTGAGCCTTGGTTACTGGGTAGTACCTTAATTCCCCGTTCGTCATTAACTGATGAGCAATTTGATTTGTCTAAACAAGGCGAAGTTCCGCTAGGATTAACGGTATTTCAAGCAGAGCAAGTGGCCCGAGATCAGTTGCATTTAGCGACTATATCTTCCCCATTAGGCGAATTGGCAGCACGTAGCTCTCGTTTGTGGATGAATAAAAAACCTATGTTGGTTGCCGAGCTATTTCTTCCCCCATCGCCTATTTATCGCAAGGAATGAATGATATGACTATGGCAAAAGCTGCAGCCTATTGGCAGCTTACTCGTATGAACCGTCCTATTGGTTCATTACTTCTTTTATGGCCAACATTATGGGCATTATTGTTAGCGGCCGATGGCTGGCCGGGCTGGGACGTAACGATTGTCTTTACGTTAGGTGTGTTTACCATGCGTTCAGCCGGTTGTGTGATTAATGATTTTGCCGACCGGAAAGTCGATGGCCATGTTAAGCGCACCAAGAATCGACCTTTACCGTCAGGCTTGGTATCGAGTAAAGAAGCCTTGGTACTGTTTTTCGTACTGGTGTTAGCGTCATTTTTATTGGTGCTAAGTATGAATACACTGACGATTGAACTGTCGTTAGTTGGTGTCGTATTGGCGTTTATTTATCCTTTTATGAAACGCTTTACTCATGTACCACAACTATTTTTGGGTTTAGCATTTAGTTGGGCGATTCCAATGGCCTGGGCTGCTGAATCGGGAACACTGCCAGCTGAAGTGTGGTTGGTGTTTGTGATTAATGTGTTGTGGACCATCGCTTACGATACTCAATACGCCATGGTGGACCGAGATGATGATTTAAAAATTGGTATTAAGTCGACGGCAATTTTGTTTGGCCGCTTCGATAAACTGATCATAGGATTATTACAATTAGCCTGCTTATTATTATTAATGGTATTGGGTGATTGGATAGGGCTTTCACCCGCTTATTATTGGAGTCTGCTTGCTGCAGCAGCGTTATTTGTTTATCAACAACGTATGATCAAAGATCGAGAAAGAGATAGCTGCTTCACTGCCTTTTTAAACAATAACTACGTGGGTATGGCTATCGCGATTGGGATATTGATTAGCGTGATTTAACCATTATTCCTACCCAAATATAAATGCCGCCGGTGACTTCATATCATCGGCGGCATTTTTGTTTCTAGTTTCAGCAGGGCGTGCTGATTATTTAGAATCCACTTTACGCATAATACTTTCTTGTAACGTCAGCTGAACTTCGGGTGATAATAGTTCACCCAGCAAATCGACCAAGGTTTCGATTTTGTGCTGCTGTTCCGTTTGTGGCGCTAAGTAGCCTTGTTGTTTAAGCGTTTGGAATAAAGTGGTAAACACCCCTTTATCGAAGAACTCAGGTGCATTAATACCGTGTAATCTTCCTAAACGCTGAGCAATAGTTTGGCTTTGCTTTTCAAGTAGTGCTTTATCAATATCTGGCATCGCAACTAGTTGAGTTAACGCAATCGCATAGCGTTGCAAGGTTTCGACAATAGTGCGAGAGAGTAGAATTAACACTTGTACTTGAGAAGGGTTAATCGAAATCACGCCATTGTCTTCTTTAATCAATTTTTGGCGTAGTAGCTCATTTACCAAATCCGTGATCACCGCGTCTAGTTGATCTTGTTGATAATGTAAGAACAATTCAGCTTTCAAAAATGGGTAGATCAAGCTAATTGCTTGGTGTAACTCATCGCGAGAAATGTGTTCTTTTTGCACCACTAGGTGAGCGATCAACGACGGCAAAGCAAATAAATGGATGATGTTATTGCGATAATAAGTCATTAGAACCGATTGTTGTCGATCAAGAGAAATAATATCGCCTTGTTCATCGGTTTCTACCACAAACTTATTTAGTTTCTCTGCATGTTCCACCAATTGTGCGGCGCTGCTATCTGGCACGGTACTGGTTGGCGTATAAGGCACTTGGGTTAATAGTGATAAGTAACAATTAATTTGTTGTTCAAGCTTACGGCGAGAAAGAGCACGTTGATTCGAGGCTAATAAGGCAGTGGCACAGAGTGTCAGGGCATTGGCTGCTGCCGCATCATTAATATGCGTCATCATTTTATTGGCAAGCTTATTTACCACGGGATTCATCCATTGTGGCTTTTGGCTGCTATCTTGCGCTTGGCTTTCTTTACTCGACCAACCTGGCATTTCTTCATTGAGGTATTGGTTGAGGTTAATTGGCTCACCAAAATTCACATAGCCTTGGCCAAAGTTACGTAGCTTACGTAGCGTTTTCAGTACCATGCCGGCACTTTCTTTCTCTTTACGTTTGCCGGTTAATTCTTTGGCGTAAGTCGACACTTCCATCACGTGTTCGTAACCAATATAAACCGGTACTAAAGTCACTGGACGGTTTAAACCACGCAGCATGGTTTGGATAGTCATCGCCAGCATGCCGGTTTTGGCTTGCAATAAACGACCGGTACGTGAGCGGCCACCTTCACTGAAAAACTCAACTGAGTAGCCTTTAGTAAACAGCTCCGCTAAATATTCACGGAAAATGGTGGAGTAGAGCTTATTGCCTTTAAAACTACGGCGAATGAAGAAAGCGCCACCACGGCGGAAAATTGGGCCTGCTGGGAAGAAGTTGAGGTTTACCCCTGCGGCAATGTGTGGCGGAACCATACCTTCATGATGTAATACGTAAGAAAGGAGTAGGTAGTCCATGTGACTGCGGTGACAAGGCACATAAATGATTTCATGGCCATCTTGCGCCAGTTTACGTACAACTGCCATGTTATTGATATTTAAGCCTTGATATAGCTTGTTCCACAACCAACCTAAGAAGCGAGCGCCAACACGAATTAAGGTATAAGAAAAGTCGGCGGCAATTTCTTCTAGCATGCCTTGCGCTTGTTTTTGCGCCTTTTCTAGTGAGATATTTTTACTCTTAGCTTCATCTTGAATGGCTTGTTGGATCTCTGGCGATTTTAACAAACGGTTAAACAGTACTTGGCGCTGTGGCAAGCTTGGGCCTGAGGCGGCTAACTTTTGG
This sequence comes from Vibrio litoralis DSM 17657, assembly GCF_000426765.1. Lineage (GTDB taxonomy): Bacteria > Pseudomonadota > Gammaproteobacteria > Enterobacterales > Vibrionaceae > Vibrio > Vibrio litoralis. Next base: position 101,432 of record NZ_AUFZ01000002.1, read on the forward strand.
CGTGAAAAGTGGATACGCGCCACTCGGGCTAATTTATGAGCGATGGTTTCATCTACGCCATGGGTATCGGCCATATAACGCAATGACACTACAGGGCTAAAGCGGATCATACAATCTCGGCCAGATGAAACTAATAAGCGACTTTTTTGACAAGCACTCATCGCCTGTAAATATGGCTTTTCTTTACCTTCTTGATTCGGCTTGCGACCCCATAAAATAGAAGTAGGTAGCATCTGAATATCCAGCTCAGAATCGGCTTGATGCAACTTGAGCAATTGAGTAAATAACTCAACGGATTGTTTGGGTAGAATTTGTTTACTGTGAGTCGTCATGCCTTTTGAGGTTAGAAACACAAAACGAGAAAATTCTTGGCCATTGATTTGTAATGGCGTTAGTGGGTCGGGTAGACCGAGCGCTTTAGTTTGTGTTTGTAAGCTGATCAGATCGATATCTGAATCAAAAGGCAGAGCATAGACAATGGGCTTGGTTAGATCTAACGTCAGTTCTTCAACCGGATTGGCTGGAATGGTTTTACCCTTAACCAAAAAAGAAAGGGGCAATTTTAGAAGTGAGCGAGAAACGCGGTGTCCGTAAGACATAACAGTGTACAGCCTCAAATATAAAAAGCGGGGCTAAATCCCCATATAAAATGCGCTGCAAGAATAGCAGAAAGTTGCCAGTTCTATTAGCTTATTCCGGTTAAATCACACCAAATGATAAAATATCGATGTATATTTAATGGTTATATGAGGCTAAGAAAGACCCAAATCAATGCTCAAAAAGTGATTCATATCTCTGGAGTTATCTTACTTTACTGTATATACTCACAGTCAACTGTATAAAAAGACAGGTGAATTATGAAACCGTTGACGCCTCGCCAACAGCAAATCTTTGAATTGATCAAATATAAAATTGATATGACTGGAATGCCACCAACTCGTGCAGAAATTGCGCGTGAATTAGGTTTTCGTTCGGCCAATGCTGCCGAAGAACATTTAAAGGCATTAGCTCGAAAAAATGTAATTGAAATTATTCCTGGTGCCTCTCGTGGCATTCGTATTGTGCAAAGTGAAGAAGAATTGCTAGAAGAGCAAGGACTACCTCTCGTTGGGCAAGTGGCTGCCGGTGAGCCAATTTTGGCGCAAGAACATGTGGAAAGCCATTACCATGTTGATCCTGCGATGTTTCGTCCGCAAGCTGACTTTTTGTTGCGTGTTCATGGGATGAGCATGAAAGACATCGGTATCGTTGATGGCGATTTATTGGCGGTTCATAAAACTCAAGATGTTCGTGATGGCCAAGTGGTAGTTGCGCGCGTTGATGAAGATGTGACGGTTAAGCGTTTAGAACGTAAAGGTTCGAAAGTTTTCCTGTATGCTGAAAATGAAGCGTTTAGTCCAATTGAAGTGGATTTAACTCAGCAAGAATTGACCATTGAAGGGTTAGCAGTAGGTATTATCCGCAATAACACTTGGATGTAATATTTTTGCATCTTGATGTTACTTGGGGTTATGAGTAAATTTCATATAAACCTGCTTGTAAAATGAAATGATAATCATTATCATCAATTAATCTCAATCTAGGGGATTAATTGATGACTGCTTCTTCTGATCCAACTCAACCCGCTACTTGCCAAGCTTATCAAGTTCCTAGTGAGCTATTGCAGCCTTTGTGGTTACGTAGTCGCGAAAGCTTGATTGATGATGGTTTAGTCTATGATCCGATTGCAGCGCGAGCTTGTCAGCGTTGTCACCTTTCGGCGGAATGCTTAGCCGGCGATATTGATCAAAAGCAGTTACTACATGCCACTCTTACTCAACTATGTGATATGGAAGTATCGCGCTTTCTTACTCGCCATCCTAATGCGTGGATCATTAATGTCGGTGCGGGACTCGATACCCGTTTTTATCGTTTAGATAATGGGCTTTGTCATTGGATTGAAGTCGATGTCGATGAAACCTTGTTATGGCGACAAAAACTCTTTCATCATAGTGAGCGTTATAAAATGATGTGCGGCTCCGTGCCGGATATGAAGTGGCTTGATCAATTATCGATTCCTGATAACGCACCGGTTTTAGTGGTGTGTGAGCAAGCGCTATTGCTGCAACCTCGCAATCAAGTGGCGCATTTTGTGCAAAAACTTGGGCGACATTTTTCTCATGCTCAAGCTTGCTTGGTGTTGGCGGGTGATAAGAGCCAATCACACTGGGGCAAGAAAATGGGCTGTTCACTCTATAAGCATGGCTTAAAAGATCCTGTAACTAGTGTTTTATCTTGGCTGCCATGGATTGATCGGATTAAAGCACGCTCTCCTGTCGAACATAACTGTAAGCGTTGGCGAGCTTGGCAGAAATTGGTTTCTAAGTTGCCTTTTATCAAGCATAGACTTACCCCAACCATGATTCATTTGAGTTGGTAGATCAATCACGGCTAATAATTTCTTTGCTTATACCCAAGTGACTTCAAGATGCAGAATTCAGAGCTATCATCCAGACCTTTAGACAGGGTAAACTGTCGCCTCATCTAAGTGAGGTTTTCGTGATCAAACAATCTTCGTCATTCCAACTGCTTCAACAAATTCTCTCGCAACGCTCTTTGCATAAGCAGGTGTTGTTGCTCGCCATTCCTATGGTGCTTTCTAATATTACGGTGCCTCTTTTAGGTTTAGTCGATGCAGCGGTGATCGGTCATTTAGACTACGCCTGGTATCTAGGTGGCGTGGCACTAGGTAGTACCATGATCAGCGTGACGTTTTGGTTGCTAGGTTTTTTGCGTATGGCCACCACCGGACTCGCCGCTCAAGCACAAGGTGAAGAAAGCCCACAAAAGTTAGCCCATGTTTGGTTGCAAGGTATGTTGGTAGCTTGGTTGCTGGCTGGCTTGTTCCTATTGTTTCATTCGCCATTGGCTGAACTGATTTTTTCTTTAAGTAATGCTAGTGCTGAAGTGAAGCATTACGGCATGCAATACTTTTCGATTCGTGTGTGGAGCGCGCCGGCAGCACTCGCCAACTTTGTTATTTTAGGCTGGTTGCTAGGAACGCAAAATGCCAAAGCGCCGATGTGGCTAGTGATCGTGACTAACCTTGCCAATATTATTTTGGATGTGTTGTTTGTCTTGGTATTTGATTGGAAGGTAGCAGGCGCAGCGTGGGCTTCCGTTTTAGCGGATTATACCGGCTTATCACTAGGCTTGTTTTTCGTGATGCGTACCTGGATCAAGCAACAGCTTCCGAATGTATTGACCTTACTACCTTCTACCACTCATGGAATGGGTAGAATGCTGCGATTAAACAGCGATATTTTCTTACGATCATTGTGCCTACAAGCCGTATTTAGTTTTATGACCTTCCAAGGTGCGGCACTAGGTGATGATGTGGTCGCTGCCAATGCAGTATTGATGAGTTTTTTGATGATGGTGTCTTATGGCATGGATGGTTTTGCTTACGCGATGGAAGCTATGGTTGGTAAAGCGGTAGGGGCGAAAAGCCGTGGTCAATTACTCAATTCGTTAATCGGTACTTCATTTTGGGGTTTAGTGTGCAGTGTTTTCTTAACTTTGATGTTTTGGTTATTTGGCCACCAATTGGTTCGGCTGATTACCGATATTCCTAATGTACAAGCACAAGCAGATATTTACCTACCTTGGCTGATTGTTATGCCACTGGTGTCGATGTGGTGTTTTTTATTAGATGGCATTTTTGTCGGGGCGACCAAAGGCAAAGATATGCGCAATAGTATGCTTATCGCCATGTTGTGCTTTTTTGCCTTGTATTTCAGTTTCGCTTCTTGGGGCAACCATGCATTGTGGATGTCGATGCTAACCTTTATGGGAATGCGTGGTATTGGGCTTGCGGTGATATTTATTACCCAATGGAAGCAGCAACGATTTATTGAATCGGTTTGATGGCCAATATCGTTGATAGTGAGTAGTAAAAAACAAAAGGAGCCCAAGTTGGCTCCTTTGTTTTGTGACTACGTTATTTTCGAGATTAGTGTAGTTTCTGGTGCTGCTTTCAGAATAAACGATTCAAACCATTGAGCGCCGCTACCCGATAAGCTTCCGCCATGGTTGGGTAGTTAAACGTGGTATTAACGAAATATTCAATGGTATTGGCTGGGCCTTTTTGTTCCATAATCGCCTGTCCGATATGGATAATTTCCGCAGCACGCTCTCCAAAGCAGTGAATGCCTAAGATTTGTTTCGTTTCTCGATGGAATAAGATTTTCAGACTACCGATATCTTTACCAGCGATCTGCGCGCGCGCTAAATGTTTAAATGACGCGCGTCCTACTTCATAAGGGACTTTCGAGGCAGTGAGCTCTTGTTCTGTTTTACCAACCGAACTGATTTCTGGAATGGTGTAAATGCCGGTTGGAATATCATCAATTAAGAATCCATCAGCTTTGCCTTTCGCAATCGCTTGAGCAACAAAGCGCCCTTGGTCATACGCCGCGCTGGCAAGGCTAGGGTAGCCAATCACATCGCCTACCGCGTAAACATGATCCACTTCAGTTTGGTAGTGCTTGTTAACCGAAAGCTGTCCGCGTGAGTCTGGCGTTAATCCCACTTGTTCTAAATCGAGCTTGTCGGTATTACCTGTTCGTCCATTGGCATAGAGCAAACAGTCGGCTTTCATTTTCTTGCCGGATTCAAGGTGCACAATAACGCCGTCATCGGTGCCTTCTACTTTATGGTAGGTCTCATCGTTGCGGATCACCACGCCACTGTTCCAAAAATGGTAGGAAAGGGCATCGGAGGTTTCGTTATCGAGGAAAGCCAGTAAGCGATCTCGGGTGTTTATTAGATCTGTTTTTACTCCTAGGCCACGGAAAATAGAAGCATATTCACAACCAATTACCCCAGCGCCGTAAATGATGATGTGTCTAGGATCATGCTTGAGACTTAAAATAGTGTCGCTGTTGTAGATGCGTTCATGGGTAAAATCGACATCTTCAGGTTGATATGGGCGAGAGCCGGTGGCAATCACAAATTTATCAGCGGTATATTCTTCAAACGTGCCATCGGATTGTGCAACCGACACGCTATTTGGGCCAGTAAACTTGGCACTACCAAATAATAGGGTGCAAGCGTTGCGATCATAAAACCCTTGGCGTAAGCGAGTTTGTTTATCTGTGACACTTTTGGCGTGGTCGAGAATGTCGGAAAATGAAGCCGTTAAGCTAGTGTTGTTTTTACAGAAAAGCGGGTTGCTATTGAATTCAATAATGCGGCTGACTGCATGACGGAGGGCTTTAGAAGGAATGGTTCCCCAGTGAGTACAACCGCCACCAACGCTACTTTCTTTTTCAATTATTGCAACGTTAAGTCCTGCTTTTGCCAACCCCATTGCGGCACCTTCACCGCCAGGGCCACTACCAATGACAATGACATCAAAGTGTGTTGAATTCATCATGCTTTCCCTTGATATTGTGTGAAATCCTGAAATGCGTACCGAATCAATATTCGATAGAGGTAAGATAGTAACGCATTAAATTATTGGGTAAATGATTGAGGTGAAAGACAGTCGCCACGATCACATAGATTGATGCTGAGAGAGAAAAATAGCCTGCTGTTGAATAATTTATTGAGCGAAGATAGGCGATAGATACATTTATCGGTATATTAGCCAGATGGTGATCAACGAGAAAGCATAATGGGTATTCGAGCTCAACAAAAAGAAAAAACACGTCGCTCATTAATTGATGCCGCTTTTGGGCAACTTAGCGCTGATCGCGGCTTTTCAAATTTAAGTCTACGAGAAGTGTCTCGTGAGGCGGGGATTGCACCAACCTCTTTTTACCGTCACTTTAAAGATATGGATGAACTCGGTTTGGTGATGGTGGATGAAGGTGGGCTGCTATTAAGACAATTAATGCGTCAGGCTCGCCAACGCATTGTGGCGGAAGGCAGCTTAATCCGTACCTCGGTGCAAACCTTTATGGAGTTTATTGAACAAAGCCCTAACGTGTTTCGTCTGCTATTGCGTGAACGTTCGGGGACGTCGGCTGAATTCCGTGCCGCGGTGGCGCGTGAGATCCAACATTTTGGCGCAGAATTAACCGAGTATTTAGTCGGTGCTGGAATGGCGCGAGAAGTAGCAGCTATTCAAGCGGAAGCCTCCGTAATGATTGTCTTTACCTCTGGTGCTGAGGCGCTTGATCTAGAAGAAGATGCTCGTGATGCTCTGGCAGAGCGTATGATTTTGCAATTAAGAATGCTGGCGAAGGGCAGTACTTTGATGAAAGGCTCCATTAAGAAGAGCGATTAATCATTAAAAGCCTTTCCCTTTCAATGAAAACAAAAGAAGGGAAACGAAATAAGCCGCTGAGTATTCAATATTCAGCGGCTTATTGGTTATTACGTGTTGGATATTATTGCTGTTGGAAAGCTTATTTGCGTTCTAGGAACACACCCACTTCCATATGGTGAGTGAATGGAAACTGATCAAACAGTGCAAAGCGAGTAATGTTATGAGTTTGCGCCAAGATCTCTAAATTGTCTTTCAAGGTTTCTGGGTTACAAGAGATATACATGATGCGCTCATAACCTTGTACCATTTTACAAGTCCCTTCATCCATCCCTGAACGAGGTGGATCAACAAAAATGGTATTGCAGTTGTAACTGGTTAAATCGATATTATTGTCTTTTAAGCGGCGGAACTCCCGTTTACCTTCCATTGCATCGGTAAAGTCTTCTGCCGACATACGAATGATTTGTACATTATCGATATTATTGGCTTTAATATTGTATTGCGCGGAATCGACCGATGGCTTAGCCAGCTCTGTTGCCAACACACGTTCAAAGTTCTGTGCTAAAGCCAGTGAGAAGTTGCCGTTACCGCAATAAAGCTCCAGTAAATCTCCTTGGCTGTCTTGAGTGCAGTCGACTGCCCATTCCAACATTTTTTGCGCCACAATGCCGTTTGGTTGGGTAAAGCTATTTTCAACTTGCTGATAAATGTAAGGCTTACCATTTACGTGCAGCTTTTCTACTACGTAGTCACGATCCATGACAATTTTCATTTTACGGGCACGGCCAATGAGATCTAAGTTAAAGCCTTCTTCATTGAGTCTTTGTTTAAGTGCGCGCGCTTCTTGTTGCCATTCATCGTTCAGGTGGCGATGGTAGAGTAGCGACACTAAAATCTCACCGCTTAAGGTCGACAGAAAGTCTACTTGGAATAATTTGGTTCTTAATATCGCATTATCTTTCATGGCATCCATGAGTAACGGCATTAAGTCATTAATCAATCGACTTGCGGTTGGGAAATGGTCAACACGATATTTTTGGCGAGTCGCTTGGTCAAACATGATGTAGTACATGTCTTCGCCTTCGTGCCATACGCGAAATTCCGCCCGCATACGATAATATTGTTCAGGGGATTCAAATACTTCGATTTCTGGCGTGGTAAATTCACCAAACATGTCGTCTAGGCGCAGCAACTTTTGGTCGAGTTGTTGAGCGTAGCTGGTGGTGTCGCTAGTGTGAGTTGCCATAAAAAGCCTTTTATTTGAAACCGTGAACAAGGAGCGCAGATTTTATCCATCGAGCACCAGATGTCCAGTTTTGTGTTGAGCTGATTTCGATATATTGATTTTTTGAATGAAGTTAAGAAAAACATCGCCTGCCGTTAACTATCAGTAGACATCAAGATCTTAGCACTTTAGGATGCAATCAGCTGGTGTCTATCCTATTCATATACGAATAGCGATGGCTGAAAAGGGAATTTGGTGTAAATCCAGAACTGACGCGCAGCGGTAAGAAGAACGAAACTTTTGGGTGAATAGCCAGACACTACCTTTATGAGGTGGGAAGTTGAAAGGAGTAGGTGATAGTAAGGAATACTGTCGAGCTTTAAGTCCGAATACCTGCCAGTGATTCAGAGCAATTGCTCATTATGTTTCTCGCGTTTTAGGACTTATTAACAATGAAAAAAACGGTTTTAGCAACCGCGATCAGTAGTCTTGCTGGTGGCGTTTTCCTTTCTTTATCTCCTTTTGCTGTAGCGCAAGAGTCAACCGCCAGTGCCACTACTGATGTGATGTTGGTGACCGCGACTAAGCGTACTGATCCAGTGACCAATCTTGTTACCCCTATTATCGAAATTTCTAAGCAAGATATAACCGACTCACAAGCGAATACTCTCAGTGATGTGTTACGACAATTACCAGGTGTGCAGTTGAGTACTAATGGCGGACCGAACCAACCCTCTAAGGTTTTTGTTCGTGGTAGTGACAATGTTGTGGTGATGTTTAATGGTGTTCGCTTAGGCAGTGCTACATTAGGTTATTCGGATATTAGTCAAGTGCCGTTAGCTGGTATAGAAAAAATTGAATACCTTAGAGGCTCACGTGCTGCTGTTTATGGTGCCGATGCCAGTGCTGGGGTAATTAACATTATCACTCATGGTAATAACCAAGAGACTACCGGCAGTGTAAAAGCGACAGGTGGTTCTAATGGTTATCAAAGCTATACAGGATCAGTCGCGATGGTGCCGAGTGATAAAGCTTGGTTGAATGTTACGACTCAATATCAGCATTCTGATGGCTATAACGTGGCTGAATTTGGTGATGACGACCGCGATGGCTACGAGAATAGTAACTTTGTGGCAGATTGGGGAGTGCAGTTAGACGATAGCTGGATTATCCGCATGAATGGTTATTATCATCAAGGGCAAACTGAATACGACTATGACCCTACATGGGGCCCGAGTGCTGATCAAAATAAAACCAGCAATTACAACATTAATGGCCAAGTTATTTATAGCACGGAACGTTTTGTTTCCAACTTGACCTATGGCAACAGCCAAGATAAATCAAAAACTCAACATAATGTCCCTTCATCTCAAACGGTAACGCAAAGAAACCAAGTAACTTGGCGTAATAACTTCCAAGTCACCAAAGCTGACTCGATTGGATTTGGCGCTGAATATTTAAATGATGATGTCAGTGACTCAGATACAGTTTATGAAGAACAAGAACGCGACAATAAAGCGGCTTATCTTACCTTAGGGCACAATGGTGAGGTTATTCAATTAGAAGGCAGTGTCCGCTTTGATGACAATGAGCAGTTTGGTGATAAAACCACTTGGCAGCTTGGTGCCGGCTGGCAATTTGTTGAATCACTGCGATTAACAGCTAATGTCGGTACTGGCTTTAAAGCGCCAACCTTTAATCAACTTTATTATCCGGGGTATTCTAACCCAGATTTGGAGCCAGAAGAGTCGACCAATTATGAAGTGGCAATCGAAGGTGAGCATAGCTTCTTAAGTTGGCGTTTAGCTGGCTTCTATAATGACATCGATAATCGAATCAGCTGCCAGTCAGCTTTCTCTACCTGTGAAAATGACAGTTTAATTATTCAAGGTGTTGAATGGGTGGGAAGTTTTGATACTGGACCGTTGTACCATCAAGTTTCATTGGAATATTTAGATCCAGAAGATAAAGCGACCGGTGATGATGCGATTCGTATTGCTCGCCAAAACTATAAATGGCAAGTTGGTTATCAAGCGGAAACTTGGCAAGCAAATCTAAGCTATGTATACCAAGGCAAACGTTATGATAGTGGTGATGTTCGATTAGATGGTTATAGCTTAGTGAACTTAGGTGCCAGTTATAATCTGACCCAGCAATGGATAGTATCGGCCAAAGTTGAAAACTTATTCGATACCGATTACCAAACTGCTGCTAACTATATTGAACCGGAAAGAACCTACTATGGTTCGATAGCTTACCAATTCTAATATTATGCAATCTAAGTGCCCTCTATTCTTCGAGGGCATTTTTATCTTCCTCTGTGTTTTATTTCCATCCATTTAGTTAGCAGAGTATCATGCAACCAGTACCGTTTATCATGAGTAAGTGTTGTGGATCATTCAGCTAATTCTATTCCAAAAGTATTAATCTTCGATTCTGGTGTCGGTGGGCTTTCAGTCTATCAGCAGATCCAAGCACGATACCCTCAGCTGGATTATCTGTATCTCTTTGATAATGAAGCCTACCCATACGGAGAGCTTCCTGAGCAAGTTCTTATTGAGCGTGTGGTTAAATTGGTTGCTAATATCGTTACTAAGCAAAGTATTGATATCGTGGTGATCGCTTGCAATACCGCCAGTACAATTGTTTTACCTCACTTGAGACAAGCATTGAATATTCCGGTTGTTGGCGTAGTCCCTGCCATTAAACCGGCAGCCGCAATATCAAAACAGGCGATTGGCTTGATCGCGACCCCTGCAACCGTAAAGCGTCCTTATACGCATGACCTCATCTCGCAATTTTCATCCGGAGTTGAGGTGAAACTATTAGGTTCGACGCGTTTAGTGATGATGGCAGAAGAAAAGATCAGAGGGAAAGCGGTTAATTTAGACGAATTGAAAGAAATCTTACTGCCACTAATCAATAAGATAGATGTAGCAGTACTTGGTTGTACTCACTTTCCGTTATTAAGATCTGAAATTCAGCAAGTGTTTGGTTTGAGGGTCACATTGATTGATTCAGGTGAAGCCATTGCGATGAGAGTCGGGGCGGTATTACAGGTCGAGTCACAAAAGAATAGTCAATCGAAGCAAAATTACTACTCCATATACAGCAGTGCCGCACCATGGGATGGCGCGGCACTGAATAAAGGGCTAGAACACTTTGGTTTTAGTCCTGTTGAGATTCTCCAGTTTCAGGATGCTTAGGATCATTAGCAACACGAACTTTTAAAGTACGTTGCATATAATCTTTTTCGTTCAGTGAAGAAATCACGCTATCCGTATCTGATTCTGCTACTACAACAAAACCAAAACCACGGCGTTTACCGGTTCTCTTATCTTTCATTAAGCGAACTGCAAATACTTCGCCGTATTCAGAGAAAAGCTGACGAACGTTAGACTCATTGGCTTTATAAGGAAGATTACCTACATAAAGCGTTTGAGTTGAAGCTTTATCAGATGAGCTTTGAGATTGCGTTGACGAAGAAGAATTAGACGTAATAAAGAAGGTAGCGACAACACCAATTAAAAAGCTTCCCCAAGCTGGGATTACATTAGTTAGGGAAAAGATAACGGTGCCAAGTACTGCAAGAGCGATGACCAATATGGTCGATTTTTTTGAGTTCATATCTGCATACTACTAGTTGAATAAAAGGAAATAAGAATACGTCTATATAAAGTAGACACTTAGATCTTACGTTTAATAGCCGACATTTACCAACTTATTGCTGTGATACCGCTCAAAATGTTTAAATTATAATCACAACATCGCGGTTTGCTTTAAAAACAAGCAATCAAAACTTAAATTCAAAAAAGCGCTTGCCAACCTAAAATAACTCCCTATAATGCGCCCTCACTGACACGGAGTAAGCAGCAATGCAGACCTTGTTGGTAAAGCGGTTTAAGCCTTTTAAAGGCAAGCGAAAATAAATTTAAAAAAGTGTTTGACACAATGATTTATTGAGCTAGAATGGCCGCCCTGTTCAACGAGACGCGCTAAGCGCTTTCAATAAGAACAACGCTCTTTAACAATTTAAACCTATCAATCTGTGTGGGCACTCGTTGATGATAATCAAAAAGATTTATCAATGAACTGAGTGACCAATCAGTTATTAGTTTACTAATAATTAGCACAGTCAATTCATTATCATTCTGTTGGAGTGGTAATAGCTTTAAATTACTTAGGTAGTTTGAAGGCAGTATTCATTGAGCCGGTCGAAAGACCAACAAAACTTTAATTGAAGAGTTTGATCATGGCTCAGATTGAACGCTGGCGGCAGGCCTAACACATGCAAGTCGAGCGGAAACGAGAAGGAGCTTGCAACTTCGGCGTCGAGCGGCGGACGGGTGAGTAATGCATAGGAAGTTGCCCAGTAGAGGGGGATACCAGTTGGAAACGACTGTTAATACCGCATAATCTCTTTGGAGCAAAGCGGGGGACCTTCGGGCCTCGCGCTACTGGATACGCCTATGTGGGATTAGCTAGTTGGTGAGGTAATGGCTCACCAAGGCGACGATCCCTAGCTGGTCTGAGAGGATGATCAGCCACACTGGGACTGAGACACG
>NZ_AUFZ01000003.1:0-65892 GCF_000426765.1 Vibrio litoralis DSM 17657
GGGACAAACTAGCGGGATGTTAGCCAGCTTAAATACCGAGTCTAGAAATCCTTGCAGTGCTCTCAACGGCATAGAGAATATGCGTTTCACCATCAGTGCAGTAGTAATGGCTAAGTCGCTGAATTGGCGAGGTCTGCCGCGCTTGCCTTGCTTGTTTTGCTTCCACTCGGCTATCGCTTCCTCATCAATCCAAAAGGTCAGAGAACCACGGTTTATTAAGGCTTTGTTGTACTGCGTCCAGTTAGTTGTTTTGTAACGAGGTTTAGGCATGAGGCTACGACGATTAATGGGTGTAGCCGATCAGATCGTAGCTTCTTGATTTAGTTCCATCGATTTAAGCAACAAAGCCCATATCTAGTACGGGTTCAGTGGCATATTCCTTAAATGTTAGATCTGTATCTTGCATTTTAGGGCCAGTTTACAACCACTTAGCACTATACCCTCGATTGAATCTTGTATATGGCCTCTTCCTTGACTCGTAACGCGCCCTTTGAGTGATCACACCACTTTCGTGAGTCGTAACGCGCACTTTGTGCATATCTAATACGGGTTCAGTGCATATTCCTTAAATGTTAGATCTGTATCTTGCATTTTAGTTTTGTTTACAACCACTTAGCACTATGCCCTCGTTTGAATCTTGTATATGACCTCTTCCTTGAGTCGTAACGCGCCCTTTGAGTGATCACGCCACTTGTGTGAGTCGTAATGCGCCTTTTGACGAACCCACCATTCGTGAATTCAGAAATCGCTCTTTCATTAAGCTTTATCGGTACTAGGATGGCGCAACATTACGCTATAGATATTGAAGGTCTGGTCAGTGATGTGAATCGTAACTCGCACTTCAGTATATTACAGATAATGGATGCCTCATCGATGTATTTCTAACATCAGATCATTAGTAAGCTAATGGCCTACCTTAAGATACAATTTCCCCCCGCAATCAATTAATTAATTGAGAATTATTATCAATACAATGTAAGGCAAATACTCACGTTATGAGAAAATTCTCATTTCTGTATAAATTGTTTCATTCATGAATTGCAGTTTTATCAATTAACACGATTTATGAAACGTGACTCACGGAGTAGATTTATGCAGGGCTATAAGCACCACTAGAGCCTTAAGCAAACTACTAATCTGATCTAGTTCACATAAATATAAACGCTAATGTCAGGTTGGGTGGGAAACAAAAATTCTCATAGTTTTATCGTTCAGCATTGTTAACACTCTCTCTATCTAATGTGCTCTATATTTTGTTTCTGCTGGTTTGTCCCTGAACAGACGCGGCATAAGAATGGGGCATAAAGTGACAAAACAATAGAGAGATAATTTATGGTTGCTTTACTTGCGTTACCTATTGTATTTGGTGCGGGTCTCCTGATTACAAAAAAATATAATACTCAAGCGGTGCTATTTGGTACTGGGCTATTAATGATGTTAATTGGTGCTTTTTCAGGCCACGTTGATTTTGTGCCTAAAGGGACAGCTAGCTCTGGCTCTGTGTTTGTCGATTTCTTCTTAGCAATTAAAGCCATAAGTTCCGGCACATTAGCGAAACTTGGCCTTATCATTATGGCTGTCGGGGGTTTTTCAAAATACATGGGCCATATTGGCGCGGCTAATGCTTTGGTATCGATTGCCACCAAGCCACTATCCATGATTAAAAATCCTTACATCATTTTGGCATTAAGCTATTTATTAGGCCAAAGTTTAAACGTATTTATACCAAGTGCTGTTGGCCTTGCCATGTTGCTATTGGTTGCGCTTTACCCAGTTTTAGTAGGCATAGGTTGTACTCCCGCCTCGGTTGCTGCTGTGCTAGCAACAACAGCTTGTCTTGATTTAGGTCCTGCATCTGGCACCGCCAACAAAGCGGCAGAAGTCATTGGTATTGATGCTGCAAGTTACTTTATTGAACATCAACTATTTATTGGCGTAATTACCGCACTAGTGATCGCTGCACTACACTTCGTATCACAAAAATATTTCGATAAGAAAGATGCAGAAAAAGGCGTTGAATATGAACTGCAAGCCAAAGAAATTGAGGTGCGCGATGCTCCTACATGGTTTGCTTTCTTACCTATTTTGCCTCTATTCATGCTTTTGGCTTTCAGTAAATTCGCTATTACCTCAGTCAAAATTGATGTCGTAACCGCTATGTTTATTTCATTGGCCATCGCGATGTTATGTGACTTTATATACTCTCGTGATGGCCGCAAAGTTGCGGATTCACTTAAAGTGTATTTAAAAGGAATGGGTGATGTTTTTTCTAGTGTTGTCTCTTTAATTATTGCAGCACAAACCTTCGTGGTTGGCTTAACAGCAATTGGCTTTATCGATGGATTATTACACTTATCATCGCACCTTGGTTTTGGTTATATGATGATGGTATTACTGATGATTGCCATTATTGGTATTACTTCTTTCTTATCAGGCTCTGGTAACGCAGCATTTTATAGTTTTTCTAACTTAGCTCCTGATGTTGCAGCACAAGTTGGCGTATCAACTGCCGCACTTGCCCTACCAATGCAATTATCTGCGGGTATCTTCCGCTCATTCTCACCGGTTTCAGGAGTTGTCATTGCCTGTGCAGGGGTTGCAAACATTCCGCCAACAGAGCTAGTAAAACGTACTTTTATCCCTATGGTTGGTGGGTTGTTAACCGTTATTCTAGTGACGTTCCTTGGTGCTTAAGCCGTTATGATGAAAAGAGAAAATACTATGCTAGGACAAAATACATCGGTTTTTGATTCCGACCTTTATTCTCCTTTATTTACTCAAAAAGAAATGAAGCAAGTTTGGTCGGATACCAATCTCATCCATTGCTGGCTACGCTTTGAAACCGCTATTGCCAAGGTGCAAGCTCAGTTAGGCATCATCCCATCTGAGGCAGCCGAAGCAATTAAGCAGGCTTGTGAAACTATCGAGATTGACTGGCAACGCTTGTCTGCCGACACCGAATCGGTAGGAATGGCAATCAAGCCCCTGATCGACCAAGTGTGTGAGCATGGCGATGACCAGGTTAAACAATATTTGCACTGGGGATGCACTACTCAAGATTTACTTGATACCAGTTTAGCCATGCGATTAAAGCAAAGCTTAACCATTATTCGTAGGCAGTTACATGAGTTAGGTGAACATTTAAAGTCTATGGCTATAGAGCATAAAGACACCGTTTGTGTCGCTCGCACTAACTCGATGGATGCATTACCAACGACTTGGGGGCTACAAGTTAGCTCCTATCTGCAAGAAATCAGCCGTCATATTGTTCGTCTTGATGCCTTGCATAGTCGCGCAACCACTGGCATGTATGGTGGTGCGGTTGGTAACCTTTCTTCTATTGGTTCTCAAGGGTTATCGGTTCGAAAAGCTTTGTTTATAGAGTTGGAATTAACTCAACCGCAAGGCCTTAATAATGGAAGTCTAGATAACATTGTGGAAGTCGTGCAATTTTTTGCTTTAATCCATGGTTCGCTTTGCCGTATAGCAAATGATGTTGAAACTATGGGTCGTGCTTCGATTGCAGAGCTGCGCGAAGGTGAAGGTGGTGGTGGCTCAAGCACCATGCCTCATAAAGCAAACCCAAGAGCAAGCAATATAATCCAAACGCTTTCTCGTATGGGATGGATGTATGCCAGCAGTGCTCCCAATATGATGGATCAACAGGATTTACGTGCCGCCTCAATGCGCATGCTCAATTGGAGCTTAGTACCTGAATCTGCATTAACCGTTTCTACCAGTCTCGAACGAGCAATACGTCTTATCAAGCACTTAATCGTCAACGAACAAACGATGAAAGATAATTTTGCTGCCTCGCGCAACTTCATCATGTCTGAAGCGGTCATGATGACATTAGCGAAAAAAGTCGGTCGTAATAACAGCTATTTAGCACTAAAAGATGCGGTGGCTCAAGCTGCAACAACCGACTCACTCGAACAAGCCCTAAGAGCTACGTCTTCTATCTCGGATATCTTGACCGACCAAGAAATCGCTGAAGCGTGTAATCCACAGAACTATCTTGGCTGCAATCAAGAATTAATCCAAGAAGCGATTCAACAATTTGAACAAGTGGCACCATAATGAGTACTCAAAACCGACTATTTATCCGTCAAGCAGGTAATACTTTGCTTAACACTCCACTGCTCAATAAGGGCAGCGCCTTTACGCTAACTGAACGTAGAAATTTTAACTTAACAGGTTTATTGCCACACAATATTGAGAGTATTGAAGAACAAGCCGATCGTGCTTATGAACAATTTTCATCAATGGCCAGTGGTATGGATCAACATATCTACCTTCGTAATATTCAAGATACTAACGAAACCTTATATTACAAACTGCTTAATAATCACATTGAAGAGATGATGCCGATTATCTACACCCCGACAGTTGGTGAAGCGTGTCAGAACTTCTCACAAATTTATCGTCGAAATCGCGGGTTATTTTTATGTTATGAAGATAAAGATCAACTTGAAGAAATGATTAACAACGCTCCAAACTCCGATGTACGTGTGATTGTTATCACCGATGGTGAGCGTATCCTTGGCCTAGGAGATCAGGGAATTGGTGGCATGGGCATTCCCATAGGGAAACTCGCCCTTTATACCGCATGTGGCGGAATCAATCCTGAATATACCTTACCGATAGTGATTGATGTCGGCACCAATAACTCTAAATTATTATCTGACCCGCTTTACATGGGCTGGCGTCACCCGCGATTATCTACCGCTCAATATGATCACTTTATTGATGATTGTCTAAAAGCATTACATAAACGCTGGCCCAAAGCATTGATTCAATTTGAAGATTTTGCTCAGGCAAATGCTATGCCTATTTTGCAGCGATACAAAGACAAACTGTGCTGCTTTAATGATGATATTCAAGGTACTGCTTCTGTCACTGTCGGAACTTTGCTTTCCGCTGCCAATGCTAGCGGTAAACCTCTAAGTCAACAAAAGATTGCTTTCGCTGGAGCAGGATCTGCAGGGTGTGGCATTGCAGAAGCTATCATCGCTCAAATGGTAAAAGAAGGCATTAGTGAACAACAGGCTAGACAACAAGTTTTCATGATCGATCGCTGGGGTATGCTAGAACAAGGAATGAGTAACTTACTGTCATTCCAACAAAAACTTACTCAACCACAGTCCATTCGTAAACAATGGAAAATAAAAGCCAATCAGGATATCAGTTTATTAGATGTTATTACTCATGCTAAACCAGATGTGCTAATTGGAGTGACTGGTGTCGCTGGTTTATTTAATCAGCAAATTATCAGTGCATTATGCGCAGGCTGTGAACACCCTATGGTGCTACCACTCTCTAACCCAACTAATCGAGTAGAGGCAACACCGCAAGACATTATTACCTGGTCTCAAGGAAAAGCGATCGTAGCAACAGGTAGCCCATTTCCAGATGTGCATTACCAAGGTCAAACCTATCCAATCGCTCAATGTAACAACAGTTATATTTTCCCTGGAGTCGGTTTGGGCGTCTTAGTTAGCGAAGCAACTCGTATTACCAATGACATGTTACAAGTTGCCAGTGAAGCATTAGCCGAACTATCTCCTATGGCAAACGGTAGCAACAGGTTGTTGCCACCATTACAAGACATCCAAGAAGTATCAAAACATATAGCTTTAGCGGTTGCCAAAAAAGCTATTGAACAAAAAGTAGCAGCACCTCGTTCAGAAGCACGACTTAGCAGTAAACTCGATGAGTTATTTTGGCAGGCTAAGTATGCAGAATATCGACGTATTGCATCTTGATATCCCCAACATAGTTGGATAAAAATAAACCAGAGAATTCAAGTTGAATACTCTGGTTTATCGAAAATATAAACTTTATCAAAAAGATTAATCAGCGGAGAAGGTACCAAAAAACTGAAAAAGCTCTTCCAGAATGGCAAAATTGCCCTCCCCTGCACTTTTCTCATAAGACAGATGCAAAATTAACTCCACAAACATAAACCCAGCCATTCGACTTTGGAATATCGTTTGTGTTTCACTCGGTAATACAAACTGTAAATCACTATATTTACCATAAGGGTTTGAACTAGCATTGGTAATAAGTACAACCGATGCATGTTTTTTCTTAAACCACCGAGCAATATCATGAGCCACACTATTAAATCGATAATAAGAGAAAACCACTAATACATCGTCTTTTTTAACATCGATAAGCCTTTTGGGTAATTCACCAATATCTAAATTCAGCAATGCCACATCACCGCGCATATATTTGATTAGCGTTGAAAAGTGCATCGCCATAGCTGCAGAAGATGATGGCCCAACCACATAAATTTTCCGCTCTGTATCCATAAACAAATCAATAGCCTTATCAAGGCAATCAATATTGATGCTATTGGTAAATTTATTAATGAGTTGTTGAATCTGACTAGAGAATTCATGAACTAAAGGTGGCGTGTCTTGAGGTTTCCTCTCTCGCTCTTCATGATAAATATCAATCGGAGCAGACATCTGATTATCTTTTAATCCATCTTTCAAGGCAGATTTAAATGCCGCATACCCAGTAAAGCCCAATTTATTTAAAAAGCGCCCTATTGTTGCTTTACTCACGTCTGCATTCGTCGCAAGGTCCACAATACCGTGATAGGGTAACTCACCAAAATGCTCTGCAATATATGTGTGTAAAGATTTTTCAGAATCGGTCAATTGCTCAATACGTGAAACCAATTGGCAATAACCGTGATAGGTTAACTGAATATTAGAAGTCATAATCGCAGTTCAAGTACAAACTAAAAGGGATCACATTTTAGCTCATATAAGGCTTTCATACTTTGTGAGACATCATATTGCGCGTTAAAAATTAATCAGAATGTTCATCAGGGTTAAATTGTATTCATAAACCCTTATACGGCTGTATATTAAAAAAGATATTAGTCATAACCAGACTCCGGGGGATACTATTTAGGCAGTAGAACGTAAAACTGATACATTCAAATTTTGTCGCAACCACTCGATCTAGAACATTGATAATGCAGGCCATTAACCCCAGTTTCTCACCTAGTGGACCACTGGATCTGCTTTATAGTTTAATTTGGTCGTGTTGCTCTAAATCAAGAGTGTATTGACAGAAACATACACTAAACTAACCAATTGTTATTTATATGATATTTGATGTGATTGCAAAAATACCTCGCCTCTAATTTTCTGGAAAAATGAAGGCATGCCGATTCTAAATCGGATTTATGCTATTGATTTAAATGATTTAATTTATTCTTGATTATAACGTTTTGTATAAAGTCACCACCGTGTTTGCAAAAATACCTCGGCTTTCCTTCATGCTTTTGATTTGTAAGCGTTCACCAGCAAGTTATTGACTAAGCGTTTGCGTAAAAACTGGTTTCGCTGAGGCCGAAGACATTGGGGTACGGTTGCTGTGAGATCACAGCAGTTACAATACGAGTTAGAGTCTCGAGCGAAGATATCTGCCTCTTCTTGCAGGTTTCTATGAGCGCGTGCAACCTATCTCGGAACTTATCGCCTGCATCTGAGGTTGTACCGTAGCTGATTTTTCTTTGAATAACGAACCCGCGTAATCGTCGTTCTGCTTCGTTATTAGTAAGAGGTATTTTGGGGGTGGTTAAGAACAGCCATAAGCTTTCGCTGTGCTCTTTGAGTTTTCGACATCGCCCTTGATAACGCTGAATTGGGATTTGGCTTGCGCCCTTATCAAGCCAATGATTAAAGCGACATCGTATGCGATTCAGTCGGTCGAGGTAGAGTGCTTCATCAATATGGTCAGACTCCCAACGGTGACGAGTGCGAAAAACTAATTTGCTTAGAAGTAACAGTCGTTGACCAATATTTGCAGCATGACCTCTACCTGCATAATCGGCAATTTGTTGTAGATTTCGAATAACATGCGACCAGCACAGCTGATGTCGGTCTGATGAAAGCCAGTTGTAACCGCTATATTGATCACTAACCACGATTCCACTGTAGTCTGAGTCGAGAACCGTTTTTGCTGAGTGCGTTGAACGAGAGTAGAGGATTTTCTCATACACTAAGTCATCACTCGACACTAACCAGCACCAACGTAGGCGCTCTTCGTCATTTCTCGAGTGTGACGTTTCATCAACATGCACTAGAGGCGCAGATTGTATGTTGGTTTTGATAGCTTGATGAAGTGGCGTCAGCATGGAAGCAATACGGCTTTGCGCTTCACTTATGGCACCCACTGAGAAGGTCGTACCAAACTGATCTTGCAGTAATGAGCGTATTTTTCGAACACTAAGGTGATATTGACCAGCCAGTATAGCGATATGACTCATTAGGTTGGGTCCCATAACCCCTTGAGGAGTGTCGCTTGGCTTTTGTGCTTTTACTGCCTCTCCACACTGCGAGCATTTGCCCGAGTAGAGCCGATATTCGGTAATATCTATGCGTGGCGGTGGGATTTCATGAACTTGATGGCGATAAAACGGCTTGTCACTCATTTCGAGGTCGGTGTCACCACAGCAAGAGCATGTGCTTTCAGGGTAACAATCAACAACTGTATCGGATTCTTTTAGTTCTGAGAGTTGTCGTTTATGCCCTTCGTGACCCTGTTTAGCTCCTCTCGGATTGCGACCACTAGGGCTTTGAGCTTTTTTCGTTTTTGGCCCATCGGAAGATGGGGATTTCGAAGAATTAGCGCTGCTGGCTTTTAGCCTATCTTCATAGTGGCGTAATTGCTCCCATAGCTCGGATATTAACGCATTAGCTTCGTTGATGTCCGATGCAATGGGTGGTGTTGATGAGAATTTGGATTTTTTCTTAGTCATGCAGTCAGCATGAACGCTAGGAATGATCACTCAATAGGCAAAGTGGGATCCAGTGCGAATGGTCACGTTTTTTGTGTCAATACGCTGCTGGTGAACGGTTACTTTGATTTAAGTTCACGGAAAACTTAACGCGTACAGTTTGAGTAAACCAAACAACACTTAATATGCCCAGCAATATGTTGGTTTGCCCTATGAGCAGATTCAGACAACACATCACAATACTAGCTCGGGTAAAAAAACCGATAACCACTAACGACTACAGCCCAAGGCAGCAATGTCAATAACCAATAAAAAGTAGTCATTTTTAATATTTAATTGTATGTTACAAGTAACATACAATTAATAATTTAAGCAATATGAAAAATAAACGCCCTAGCTTACAAGATATTGCAGACGAAGTCGGTATTACAAAAATGACCGTGAGTCGCTGCTTACGTGATTCATCCAAAGTTTCTCCCGTTACTTACCAAAAAATAATGGCGGCTATTGATAAGTTAGGTTACATCCCAAATAAAGCACCTGATTTACTCTCTCACGCAAAAAGTCATGCGATTGGAGTGTTAGTGCCCTCTTTAACCAACCAAGTATTTGCTGATGTTATCCGTGGCATTGAATCCATAACTGAGCAGGCTGGCTACCAAACCATGCTAGCTCACTACGGCTACAGCCAAGAAATTGAAGAAGATAGAATCTCACACCTACTCTCCTATCATGTGGATGGGCTTGTGCTATCAGAAAGCCAACACAGTGAACGAACCTATCGAATGCTTCAAACCGCGGGTATTCCAGTTGTTGAAATAATGGATTTACAACCTTCCCCCATTCATCAATGTGTTGGTTTTGATAATCATAAAGCAGGCTATGAAATAACCCGTTTAATGATTCAACAAGGCCATTTGAATATTGTTTATATAGGTGCGCGATTAGATATTCGAACCCAACAAAAATTAGCTGGTTACACACAAGCAATGCGTGAGTCAAAACTAGAACCACGTAAAATTCTAACTGATGAAGCCTCATCTTACTCCTTAGGCTCAAAACTATTACATGAAACGCTAAAACAATATCCTGATGTAGATGGCGTTTTTTGTACTAACGATGATTTAGCCGTAGGTATTGTTTTTGAGTGCCAACGTTTGGACATTTCCATTCCTGAGCAACTCGCCGTTGCTGGTTTTCACGGACATGATGTTGGACAAGCTATGCAACCTCAACTAGCCAGTGTAAAAACCCCTAGGTTAGCTATTGGTGAGTTTGCTGCCCAACAATTAATTGACAGGCTAAATGGTATAGAAAGCCAACAATCGTGTTTTGATCTCGGCTTTGAAGTGGTCAAGGGACAAACTATTTAAACGTTAAAAACTAAAGCACAAAAAAGTGGCCCTCAATAATCCAATTGAAGGCCACCTTTAATTTTATAGATATGAAACTTTTGATTAACTTATAAAAAGATAGAAATTATCATTGCAACTACCGCACCTGTAGTACCGATAATGGTTTCCATCACAGTCCATGTTTTTAATGTTTGAATTTCTGTTAAACCAAAGAAACGGTTAGCAAGCCAAAATCCTGAATCATTTACATGAGACAGCACAATAGAACCACCACCGATTGCAATCGTAACGGCAGCCAGTTGAGCTCCAGATAAACCCAATGGATCGAGCATAGGAATAATCAAGCCACAGGCAGTTAACATAGCAACGGTTGCTGATCCTTGGATAACACGCACCGCTGCTGCCAAAATAAAGGCCAGCACTACTACTGGTAACCCAGAGCCTGCTAGATAATTACCTAATGCCTCACCCACTCCAGAATCAATAAGTACTTGCTTAAATACACCACCTGCACCCGTTACTAAAATGATGATACCGGCGGGTTGTAATGCACTGCTACAAATGGCCATGATTTTTTCATTTGATACTCCACGACGCACACCTAATACATAAAATGACACTAAGCAAGCCACCATAATGGCCGTAAAAGGATGCCCTATAAATTCTAACCAATCATGCAAAGCGGTTTCTTCGCCAACAAATCGCGCTGCGATAGTCTTAAGTCCAATCATAAATAAAGGTAAGCCAATAAGGGCAATCGCAATTTTAAAGCTCGGAATACCTTGCCCTTCACGATCGGTACCATCAAATTGTGCATGCTCAGGCAGTTCAACATGTACATGTTGAGCAATAAAGCTACCCCAAATAGGCCCGCCTAAAATCATGGCTGGTATAGAAGCAAGTAAACCAAATAGGATCATATAACCAAAATCAGCATTTAGCTGTGATGCAACTAAGATAGGTCCAGGAGCTGGGATTAAGAAGGCTTGACAGGTCGCGATACCCGCTAAAAGTGCAATACCAATTTTAATTACACTACCGCCCCCTTTACGCACGACAGCAAAAGCAATACCAATAAGTAGAACGACCGCCACATCAAAGAACAAAGGTAAAGCACAGATAAAGCCAGTAAAGGTCATAGCCCAATTGGCATTTTTTTCACCAAAGCGATGCAACAATGTATGAGCGATTTGATCGAGTGCCCCCGTCTCTTCCATGACTTTTCCGAACATAGCACCCAATGCAACAACAACGGCAACAAAGCCAAGTGTTCCGCCCATTCCCTTTTGAATGGTGGCTGCAATATCAGCAGGATTCATTCCTGAAAATAAACCAGCAATCATTGAAACGAGTATCAACGCAACCACAGCATGCAGGCGTACTTTCATTACTAAAAATAGCAGAAGGACTATCGAGCCTAATGCTGTAATGATTAAAGATAAATCGGACATTCTCGTGTTACTCCATTAATTATTTTTTTTGGTTAACTTCACATTATTCATAGTTACGGGTAACATGTTACCCGTAACTTGTTAGAGTAGACACCATAAATTTATGGGAATATTGAAAAGTTAGATAGAGGTCAAAAAAATGAGTAACAAAGGTCTTGGTAAAGTATTTCTGATCATGGGTGTCTCTAGTACAGGTAAATCGAGCATTGGTGAATCACTCGCCAAACAGCTAGGTGCAAAGTTTATTGATGGGGATGATTTACATCCAAAATCGAATATTTTGAAAATGGTTTCTGGTCATCCACTCAATGATGACGACCGAAAACCTTGGTTAGAGCGTATTCGTGATGCTGCATTTAGTATCGAAACGAAAAATGAATTGGGTGTCATTGTGTGCTCTGCACTAAAGCGTCAGTATCGTGATCAAATATGTGAGGGTAACAAAAGCGTTAACTTCCTGCATTTACATGGTGACTTCGAATTAGTCAAACAACGTATGCTGGCACGAAAGGGGCACTTCATGCCAATTGAACTATTGCAAAGCCAGTTTGATACCCTCGAAATGCCAGCTAGCGACGAGCACAACGTCTTCCAAGTGGATATAGAGGGTGACTTTAATACTGTCATCACGCGCTGCCTTCAACAAATTGACCAAATTAAGCAGAAAGATGCTCTCGCTACTGCTACTACAGCCTAATAAGAGGTGATAAATAATGAATAACACAATTTTAAGAGTCACTAACAATATTGCTGAACGAAGCAAAGCAACTCGTGAGGCTTACCTTAAACATATTGCAGAACTAGCAAATCAAGGTAAATCTCGGAAAAGCTTATCCTGTGGTAACTTGGCTCATACGGTTGCGGCTTGTGGTGGCTCAAAAAGCTCCATTTTAGATTTTACAACGTTGAACGTCGGTATTATTACCGCTTACAACGATATGCTAAGTGCTCACCAGCCCTACCTCACTTATCCAGATAAAATCAAAGAGGCGCTTGCTAATGCTGGCCACAGTGCTCAAGTAGCAGGTGGTGTTCCGGCGATGTGTGATGGTGTGACTCAAGGTCAACCAGGTATGGATTTATCTTTGTTCTCTCGAGATTTAATTGCACAAGCAACAGCAATAGGCTTGAGCCACAATGCATTTGATGCAACCTTACTACTAGGCGTATGTGATAAAATTGCACCGGGTCAAATTATCGGTGCTCTCTCTTTTGGCCATGTACCCGCCGCCTTTATCCCTTCAGGACCAATGGCAACCGGAATATCCAACAGTGAAAAAGTCCAAGTAAGACAAGAGTATGCGGCAGGAAATGTTGGTGTGGCTGCACTGCAAAATATGGAATGTAACGCTTACCACTCACCAGGCACTTGTACTTTCTACGGCACCGCCAATACCAACCAACTTGTATTTGAAGCGATGGGGCTCATGCTGCCAGGCTCTGCATTTGTTTCACCGACCGATCCCCTACGTGATGAACTGACCAAAATGGCATCACTACAAATGGTCAAAGTGGCGCATGGTTCCGCCGATTTCCGCCCAATAGGTCAAGTGGTTGATGAAAAGGCTCTAGTTAATGGACTAGTCGCATTGCTTGCTTCTGGTGGTAGTACAAACCATACCATTCATATGATAGCGATTGCGAAAGCGGCAGGACTTATTCTTACTTGGGATGACTTTGATCACCTATCTGATGTCGTGCCACAGTTAACGAAAATGTACCCGAATGGCCCAGCTGATATTAATGCATTCCAAGCTGCTGGCGGCGTTCCAACCTTAATGAAACGCCTGGCAGAGCTAGATTTAATTCATATGGATGCCACCCCAATTTACGGCCAAATGAGTGATTATTTAACTTCTCCTCGATTAATTGACGGTAAAGTTGTGTATCAACCAGCACAAGACAGCTCTGACCCCGATGTTATCGCCGTCAACGGTCACGTGTTTAGTCAGCAAGGTGGCTTAAAGTTACTCGACGGTAACCTAGGTCGAGGCATGATCAAAATCAGTGCCGTAGCGGAACAAGATCGTTATATCAAAGCGCCTGCGCGAGTGTTTGAATCTCAACATGATGTAGAGAAAGCTTACCAAGCCGGAGAGCTTAACCAAGATATTATTATAGTGGTTCGCCATAATGGTCCGGCAGCAAACGGTATGCCTGAATTACATAAGTTGATGCCCATTCTGGGCAATGTCATGAAAGCTGGTTTTAAAACCGCACTGGTGACCGATGGACGTTTATCCGGTGCTTCCGGTAAAGTTCCAGCGGCAATACACATGACACCTGAATCGGCTAAGGGGGGACCACTGTCTCGTTTACAAGATGGTGACGTTATAGTGCTTGATGCGCAGCAAGGTACCATCATGTGTGAGTCGAATTTAGAGGCTCGTGACAGCAATGTCACCGTCAATATCAATGAGCATCTTGGTGCCGGTCGTGAGTTATTTACTATCTTTAGACAACACGTCTCTAGTGCAGAAGCTGGAGCGAGCATCCTCTAATACCTATCAGATCGATTTTATCAGGTTGGAAAATCACACGCATTGACCCAACCTGATATAGATACCTTTCAACAATCAGAGAATACAAAAATGAATTGGACTATTTCACCTGCAAGCGTATTTCAAAGCTCTCCTATTGTCCCTGTCATGGTTATAGATGACTTAGACGATGCACTGCCTATGGCGAAAGCTCTAGCAGATGGTGGTATTTCTATCTTTGAAATCACCTTACGAACCCCTGTCGCATTAGAAGCCATTAGCCTCATTAGCACGGCAATGCCAGATGCACTTGTGGGTGCTGGCACTGTACTGAATTCAGAGCAATACGACGCAGCCGTAAATGCGGGCGCACAATTTACTATTTCTCCAGGATACAGTGAGTCGCTATTAAAACATGCCAAACAGCACAAAGTAGCACTTATTCCAGGAGTTGCTACACCAAGTGAAGTGATGACGGCTTTAGAGCATGGTTATGACCATTTGAAGTTTTTTCCTGCCGAAGCCAACGGTGGTGCACCTGCTCTTAAAGCGATTTGTGCCCCTCTCACTCAAGTAAAGTTCTGTCCAACTGGCGGCATCAACCCGAAAAATGTTCGTGATTATCGTGCAATATCAAACGTCATGACTGTAGGGGGATCGTGGATGCTACCTGCAGATAAGATCAAGGCAAAGGATTGGCAAGGCATCACTGAACTAGTAAAAGAAGCACTCGCAATATAGCGTAATAAACTAAATGCCCGAATACTAATCTGAGCGTTTGTCGAGAACTCTCTTTCAGAATGATTTGGGCATGATTTCATTCCAGCCTCAAAGTCCATCTTTGCCCTTTAGATCTTGTCTAAATTGAAGATATTTAATCGCTTTTCTAGACCGAAATTACTCTCTCACATTAAATCTCACCAGACCCAATTTTAGAATGTGCTTCTGTAGTAGTTTGCTTACCAAATAAAAGGTCTAGCATCATCAAGATGCGTTTTCGGTCATCGCCCCATTTATCAGTATTAATAGTGTCGGGCGCTTTAAACTCAACCTCCCCAACCTTTCGTTCATCTTTGTAAGCATTAATTCGGGAATCGGAAATATATGTGCTTAAATCCCAACTCCATCTAGAGACGTAGATCAGAGTCAACTCGGATGGATTCGGATGAGAGCCATCTGGCACCAGGGTGCACCTTTTAGCATTATCCAAACACCACTCTTGCATGGTATCTAGGAATATTGCCCTTGTAGCATCGTCTTTAACGATGGTTATTTCTTTTCTCTGTTCGTTTTCTTGGATTGGGTTAACTGTGTACTTCGGCGCTGAACATGCTGCTAAAAAGAGACTAGCGCTTAATACTACGGCTTTTTTAAACATTACTTTTCCTTGTTTTAATTTCCATTATTAGTTCACCTCAGTAAACTGTGATCCCAAACTGTTCTTTAACCTCTATGCTAACCGAGTCACCTTGAATCGACTATCGATGGCCAGTAGCGTTCAGTGAATATTAGGCGTTAGAAACAACAGATCAATTTACACTCCCTTACTACCGTTATTGCTACATTGTGATAAGCTCATCGACAAACATAGCACTAACAAGAAACTTAACACAGATGACAGATTCAACCTTTCATAAGCAATTATCTGATGTACTCACAAACGCTCTACTGCACCTATATCTGGAAGTAACGAAATCACAAAAGTTCTTCACAACACAAGCACGAAACCAGATCATTATTAGGTATATCAAACCATTAGTTAAAGATCGCCGCTACGCTCTAGTGAAGAAAAAACTGAAAACCATCGCTTTAATGAAGCCTGCCGGTGAATCGATTGAGAAGAGACTTATTCAGATCGTCGATAGCTATCAATCCGTTGTTAATCCTAATGATTCAGAAAAGCTATTTCGCGTTCTCACCCATATGGAAAAAGGTGGTATCTATAGCATGCTGACCGAAAGTGATGACATGGATGATCAAGATATCCTTATGGTATCGGAAGCTCAAATTGCAGAATCATTCGACGCGGATGGCCTTATGCTTAAGCCGTTAACGCTTTTTATAAAAACGGAACATCCAGATGTTATAGAGCGTGAATTAAGTGTCCTGGGTTTCTTTTCAATATCAGCATCAACGACCCCTGAGAAAACATCAATGTATGAGTTTACTTTGAGTCCACTCAATACTTAAAAAACCAACCTGTGCCCGTGCTCTTTCAGCCACGCTTTATGTTCACGATAATCGGGCATCACGCGCTCGACTTCTTTCCAAAAGCTTGGGGAATGGTCGTGATGGATGAGATGGCATAGCTCGTGGATCACAACATAATCCACGATACGGTTTGGCGCCATCACAATGAGCCAGTTGAATTCTAAATCTCCATAAGAAGTGCAACTGCCCCAGCGGCTTTTAAACTCTTTAATGCGGATCACGCCGGTTTCGACACCTATGACAGTACGGTAGCGTTCCACCTTCTCACGGATTTTCTTTTGCGCTTGGCGTAAGTACCAATTTTCTAATGACTTACGCACATAATGACGTTGTGTTTCAGGTTCTGGCACTGTCACCGTCATGCGGCCATTGAGCAGTTTTGCCCCTTTTAACTCCCCTTGCAGCACCTTTAAGCGATAGTTACGCCCAAGATAAGGAAAGGCTTCACCCGATACATAATGCTTTTCACTGGCCGGTTGGCTGGCTTGATAAATCGCGAGCTTTTCGACTATCCATTGATGCTTTGCTTCCACCAGCGATTGAATCCGTTCATGGGCTAAAGATTTTGGCACAACAATACTCACCACGCCGTCTTCAACTTTCACCGAAGCCGTTTTACGGCGTGAAGTTCTTACGATATGAACTTGATAACCTTGCCCTTCAATCAAATCTGCTTGTTCGGCATTGGCGGTTTTTTCATTAATTAAAGGCTTATTCATGTCAGTACTTAATCAATCCTCAAATTAACCAAATTTGGTCTTCGCCAGTTCCATAAAGCGTTCTTGCAAAATATTCACCAACGCTTTGTCACCAAATGGCTGTTCTAACACGATACGCTTTATGATCTTTTTCATGCGTTTGATTTCATCTTGCTTATTAAAGAAATCAACGATCTGAGTGGCTTCTTCTAAGGTTTTCACTAACTCTTGAGTCGTGTCTTTGATTGACTCGTGAATACTGGCATCCACCACATCACCATCGCTCACATTGGTCACTTCCGTCATTAAGATGCCATAGAAAGCAAACTCCACTTCGCTAAGTCCTAAATCCTGCGCTGCTTGTTGATGACCTTGTTCAATATCGCCAGTAAACTCAAGCAACAATTCTAATTGCTCACTCCAACGTCCGGCAGTTTTTTCAATAATGTCACGCAATCGCAAGCTTAACGAACGGTAATATTCCGGGTCTTCGTCCAGGTTGATATTAATGTGATGCTTAATCGCACTTTCAATTTCAGAAGCTTTCGATTCATCGGATTTAGTGGCTTGAATGCTTTCTTTAAAATCCACTGCCAATAAATCAATCGGCGGAATTTTTGGATCAACGCCAGTACTTAAAATATGCTCATCCACCAGTGCCCGAACCTTAGCGCCAATGTCATTCATATCTAACCCTTCATCGCGGTATTTATTTTTTGCGGCATGATGCACCTTACCTAAAAAGCGTGCATCCGCCATAAACGGCACCGCGGCGGTATCCGGTAAAATCACATTGAGTTGTTTGGCAAATTGCTTAAACGCCATATCAAACTGAGCGCGTTTGGCTTCATCTTTTAGTAACACCACATAATCATCCACATCGTCGCAAGTCATGCCTTTAAAGAAAGACATCGCGCGAGTGTGTTTAGCTTTTAGCTTAGGTATTTCATCTTTCAGGCTTTGGTAAGTGCCTTCCACATCTTCACTGCTAAACAATTCCAAAGCTTGCGTTAGCTGAGTAGCGAGACCGTAATAATCCACCACATAACCGCACTCTTTGCCCTTATAGCTACGATTCACCCGTGCAATCGCCTGCATCAAGGTATGATCTTGCAATAAACGGTCGATATACATCACTTGCGCAATCGGGGCATCAAAGCCGGTTAAAAGCATGTCTTTCACAATCAAAAATGACGTGTTATCAAACTTCTTATCCGCTTCTTTGGTGTCTTTTGCATCGGTTCCAAAAGGCTTTTTGAAATTAGCAATCACCTGCTTTTGATGCGCTTTATCTGTGTACTTGGCAAGGTAAGCTTCATCGTTATGATTGCCTGAAATAATCACTTCCGATAACGGCCCATTCAATTCATCCAAAGTTTGCTTATACAAGGCTGCGGCATGACGACTGCCCACCACGATCATGGCTTTGAATCCATCCGGGCGAATATGTTCTTTATAATGCTTAATAATGTCTAGGCAAACCCAACGAATGCGAGCTGGCGCTTCACGTACCGCTTTTTCCACGCCGTACTTTTGTTTGATTTCTTGCTGTTCTTCTTTGCTGTAATCGCCAAAATATTCTTCAAACAAAGCATCGAGGGAATCCCCTGCCACTTCGGACTTCACTTCACGGCCCTCATACAACAGCTTAACCGTCGCGCCATCTTCTACCGCTTGGTTAATCTTGTATTCATCGATATAACCACCAAACGCTTGCCCCATCTTTTGTGTTTTAAGCAAAGGCGTACCCGTAAAACCAATCTTAGGCGCATTCGGCAACGCAGCATTAATGGTTAACGCCAGACCACCAAATTGAGTCCTGTGCGCTTCATCGGCCAGTACAATGATTTTATCGCTTGGGTTTAAATCGACGAATTCACTATTGGCTTGCTCTTTCTCAAGATCGGAGAACTTTTGCACCATGGCCGTCACCAAATCTGAGCTGTCTTTTTTCAGCAATTCTTTGAGCTGAGCCACCGAGCCTGCGTTATAAACGGTTTCGCCCTGTGCATCACGGAAGGTATTAGAAAGTTGTTCGTCCAGCTGAGTTCGGTCGGTAATAAACACCAGCTTGTATTGTTTTAAAATCGGATCACGGCGCATCTTCACCGCCAGCATCACCATAGTCAGGGATTTACCACTGCCCTGGGTATGCCAAACTACTCCGCTTCTGTCTTTACGAGAGAGGGCTTTTCGGTCTTTACCACCCTTCAATCGCTCAATAACTTTATTCACCGCACGATATTGCTGATAACGGGCGACTTTCTTAATCACCTTGCCATCGTCGGTCTCAAACAAAACGAAGTTCTGCAGAATATCTAAGAAGCTAGTTTTATTGAACATACCGGCAAGCAAACGCTGTTGAGCCGTCACATCATGATCGCTAGGCTCAGTAATGTTCTGTGCGTTAACTTCGTATAAGGCTGGCGCTTCTGCCGCTTGCAATAATTCGGTTTGAGGCGTTGTATCCACTAATAACGCGTGTTCCGGAAGTTCGATTTCTAGCTTGGCTTGGAGATTATCCAGTTTATTGCTGAGCGTTTGTTGAGTGATATGCTCTGCGGTATAAGGATAAGCATCTTTCCAATCACCATAATGCTGGCTACTTGAGCTGATGGTACCCACTTTGGCTTTATCGCGACAAGTCGAGATCATCAATTGGTTATACCAAAACAGTTTTTCCGCCCCTTCATCGACTTCCGGTTGACGAAGATTGGCATAACGCCTCAGCTGATTCACCCCTTCACTCATCGGGCTGGCAATGTATGGCGATTTACACTCAATCACAGCCAAAGGAATACCATTCACAAAACACACAATATCGGGAATGATGTTTTGATTCAGCCCTTCGACTTTAAACTGGTTACAGCATAGAAATTCGTTATTGTCAGGATTATCGAAATCGATCAGTTTGACCGTCTGCCCTTTGCGACCTTTACCTAGATCTTGCTCAACAGACAGATATTGCACCATGGTTTGATAAAAGGCGTGGTTATATTCCATCAAGCCTGCATGATGTGGGTGAGTCACTTCACGGCTCACTTTGCGCAAGTTCTCGTCGCTAATCCAAGGGTTTAAGCGCTTAATGGCCGACTCCAAACGCTTCACCAACACCACATCACGGTAGTAGGCACGTTCGGCCTTACCATCGGTATCCAGGTGATCTGGCGCGAGATCTTGACCTCTCACATATTGCCAGCCTTGTGATACCAACTGTGCAATGGCGGGAGCTTCTACCTTATCGAATTCGTTGTTCATCCTAAACGGCCTTATCTATACGTCATATTATTGCTGGCTTGATTACTGGTTAATCGACACTTTGGTTTAAAATTTAAGAGGTTTTCATACCCTAGGTGTTAAAAAGCATGAAAAAATAAACCAACTCTATATTCAATACCAATTCCTAACTATTCTCTTGTCGATTTTCTTCAGCTAAAGATTTGGCTTTATCTACCGCAGCTCCAATAAAGGTTTGAGTACGTTCAATCAGACACTCCACCGCATTGTCATTAAATAGGTCGGTCAGGGGAATAGTAAAACCATTCGATACTACTGCTTTCTTAGAGTCTAATTGTGGATTTGGAGATTCGCTTATATTGGCTTTTGCACAACCATCCCAGACACCATTAGCCCAATTGCCAGTCATAGCTTGATAAGGTGCATACACGTTGATAGTAAGAGTACTTTCAGCATTTTCTACACTGGTCACTAAACTCAAAGCATCGGGCTCTCCATGACTATTTGTTTTCGTTACACCCGTATCTGAGTTCACTAAAAAATCTACCAGATATTCACCAACGATTACCTTGTTAGAATGCTCAAAGTGACCGAAAACGTAATAAGTAGATAAAGCCGGTAGTAAATCCCAATGCCAACGGTCAAATTGATTTGTTGAACGATGACCTGGTCTCGCAAAGTCCTTTGGTTGCCATAGACAATAATCCAACTCTAATCCTTTAGCTATTTGCTCAATGGTTGGCAACAAACGTTGATAATAAGCGGCTAACAGTCGATGAGCAGTGCGTATCTGTAAAAACAATTGGTCAGTGTCATGAGTTTGCATGATGAGGCCTTAATAAATTAGAAAATACTTCGAGATCCAGCCTAGGAAAATTATGCTGATTCAATTGCGTGATACCACTATCCGCTAAAAGCTTTGGTGATTTGCTAGTAGAGGCCGGCATACCTTTATTTAGTTGTGAATGGGTAAGTGATAGCGTAGGAAGACGAGTATCAAAGAATTGGCTCCACTTAAACGGCGATATCTTCAAGCCGTATAAACTTAAGCCTTCTAAAATATCGTCGATGATGCGTTTATCTTGTTTAGAGACTAAAATATTCGCGCCTTTATCACTCACTAATTCAATCAACTGATCGGTCACTACTTGCCATTTCAAAGCGCCAAGGCCATTCAGTTGTTCATTCTGTTCGAGTAGTGATTTAGCCCAGCGCATAGCATCAACTTGCTCAATCCGTCCGATGGCCAAAAAATACAGTGGTTTATCACATTCATCTTCTGAGTTTTGCAAGAAGGATTCGATTTCCTTTTGCCATTGCCATTTGTATTGATCACCACCCTCGGGAGGTTTCACTTCCACTAGAATATTGGCATGTTCAAAATGCAGAATTAAATCAGGTTCAACTTGGTTGCTACCGTTATTGTGTTCATGGCTAAATCTAGGCCAATAGCTGATATCTACCAGTTCACCAATGTTGTTAGGGGCATGTCCACTACAATGAACAAACCATTGCGTAATTAAATAGGCTTGAATCTAATCAGACAGATAAGCAAAGCGTTCAAATACTGTGGACGTCAATAAGTCTTCACGGGCTTTGAATACGCTCGACCAACTCACGGATTCACCTTGTTGGTTGTCTATTCGACCTGCTTTGCCGTTTAGAATGGCTTTTAACATGACTAACCTTCCCTATCCAACCTGCATTGATTTGCCTAACGCCGTCAGTCGATATTGTTGTAAGCGACTGGTGGGTTTGTCTGGAATCGTCATTTCAATCAATCCATTGTTTAATGCAGGCTGTAAATAACGTTGATTGAAGGATTTTTTGTCTTTTAACCCAAGCAATTTCTGTAAATACGTTCGGTTAAAGCTGGTTTGTGCTTGCTCGGTTTCGCCGGCCACTTTCATCACTTTGATTAGCATTTTGACTTGGGGGCTGACTTGAGGGGTGACTTGGGGGCTAACACCGGTTTCGACACTCTCAGAAGTATGATGCAACTGCTGTAGAGCCTGCTCTATCATCGACAACATAAAAGCGATAAAAGGTGCGCTGTCGGCGGCCTTAGTGCTATCGGCAATGGCTTGATAATACTCGGTTTGATGGGCGGCAATTAAGCTCTCGACTGGCAAGTAGGTAAACACCTCATGGTATTGCTTTAAGATCAGCGTTTGCCACAAGCGCCCCATGCGGCCATTACCATCGGCGAACGGATGAATGAACTCAAACTCATAGTGAAATACGCAGCTTTTGATCAGCGGATGATCATCACTGTTAGCGAGCCAGGTAAACAATTCACCCATTAATTTGGATACGCGATCCGCTGGTGGTGCCATGTGAATGACTTGCTGATTTTTAATTACGCCCACGCCAGTGTTGCGGTATTGCCCTGCGCTATCAATCAAGCCCAACATTAAGGTTTTATGCGCTTGCAATAAGCTTGATTCTTTTTGGTATGCAAAGCGGTCGAGTTGCTCGTACACATTGAGGGCATTGCTGGCCTCTTGCACCTCACGCGCAGGGGCAATCACTCGCTTGCCTTCTAGAATGGCGGTAATTTGGTCTTCGGTGAGTTGATTACCTTCAATCGCCAGTGATCCCTGGATGGTACGCACTCGGTTGACCTTTCGGAGCAATAACGATTGCGCCATATCTTGCGTGGCGGTCAATCGCCCAAGTTGTTCGCTGATGTTGGCCACCCGCGACAGGATTTGGTTATTAAGCGAGAAAGGCGGTACGTAGTGCATGTTAATCCACCTTAACTCGGACTTTACCGGTGAGGAGATCTTGCATTAAGGCTTTTTTAAGTATTTGCTGAGATGATAAACGTTCAATAGAAACTCGAAGGTGATTATTCACGCTAGTAATACTGTTAACTATGATTTCTTGCTCCGTAAGAGAAGGGACTACACATGGTATAGATTTTAATATTGCTTGAGATATATTTGTTTGTGACGATGCCAACCCTGAAATACGATTTGCCATAAAACGTTGCGCAAAAGTACCTGCCAACCAAAAAGATAAAAAGCTTTCGTGTATTGTTTCTTTAGTCGTTAAACGAATAATCTTATCTGATAACATCACTTTTTCAGGAACTGACTCAACATAAGAAACCACTCCAACTCTGTCCGCAGGACCAGCCCTAGTAATCAAAATATTATTACTTTTCACTTGAATTTCCGGTCTTGGTTCTAATGAAGCAGGTAATTTCTTATTAGCTAGGTAGTTAAAACCATCCCAAGATACTGCGGTTGTTTTTAAAATACACCAATCCCCAGAATCAGCTTTTTCTGTTTCACATTGCGGACTCCACCCAGATTCCATGACATTCAGTAACGTATCTAACTCAACAACCTCCCACCCTTTCGGAATCCTACCCACAGGGGAATCTTTAAACTCGGTATGAGGCTTGCCATCTACGCCGACACCGCAAGTCAGCAGTTCTTGCATCATGGCGGTTTTGAGATCTTTAAGCTTATCGATTTGCGCTTGTGTTTTTTCAATCACTTCATCAACGGAAGTGAGGATTGCTGCGATTTTCTTTTGTTCGGGGAGTGGGGGGAGTAAGGTTTGGGTTTCTTCAATACGAAATAATGCTAATTTTGGCACTCCACCACCGGTACCTTTAGCTTGATTAAACGAATGTTGCGGCTCATCACTATTCAAATAATATTTAAAGTAACTTTTATTGCTTTGGCATTGTTGTTTAAAAACAATTTTAGCAGCATTTTCTGTAAGTAAAGCACCATCTAAGTTGTTCGGAACCTCACCAACTAAACCTAATGTTCCAGCAATGGAAATATATAAATCATTTGAAGAGATAACATATCTTTTTATTTTATTTCTTATCGATTCATCGACAAAGCGTAAATCACGTTGATCAATACCACCATTCTTAAAATCAGTAACCCTGATGTACGGATACTCTGTCTTATTTTCTGAAAATGTTTCTCCTTTGGGTAGCCTCTTCCCTCCTTTAACGAAGGCAATATCACCAATAGTTTCTATAGCCCACCCCTCTGGCACTACATTACTCATAACCCAACTCCTTCAAGTAACCTTGCATCACTTGCTCGGCATCTTGCACTTGTTGGTCTAACTCATGTAGTGATACTTGGTATTTATCCCACCAGCGTTCCAGTTGAGTGATCACCTTGCTATCCACTTCGGTGTCGGCTGGGGCATGTTGTAAGATAAACTCACGAAGCGCTTCTTTTGATTCAATTTGCGGTTTAAAGGCGTAATAGCGCTCGTCAGTGTTAGGCATGTCCTGTGTATCAAAGACCAAAGACACATCAAAATCCCCTAAGATCTCTTCGCGGACATAATCTTCTTCCACTTCACGCACTGGCACGCCGCCGTGTAAAATCGCGCGCACATCAAAGATTTCTGCCGGTGGTGAGGTATCGGCATAACGACGAATGTTTAAGTTAAAATCATTGGCTTCGATTTCCGCCAGTTCCACCACTTTGGCGTAACGTTTAATGTCTTGATAGCCATCAAAAGCGGCGACAATTTTGTCTAAATCTTGCTGGCGCAGAACGTTTTGGTTTTTGCCTTCTTGATAATCCAACTCAGCATTAATAAACAACACCTTTCCTTTACGCTCAGCAGATTTGTTCTTATTGATGACAAGCAAACAAGCCGGAATGCCAGTGCCATAGAACAAGCCCGACGGCAAACCAATCACGGCTTCTAATAAATCGTCTTGTAAAATGCCCTGACGGATCGCTTTTTCACTTGAGCCACGGAACAACACCCCATGTGGCATCACCACGCCGACCATGCCTTCTGCGTTGGTACTGGCGATCATGTGTTGCACAAAGGCTAAATCACCGGCATCTTTCGGCGGTGTACCATAAGGGAAACGCGCAAAACCATCGCTATCGCATTCTTCCTTGCCCCACTTTTTTAGTGAGAACGGCGGATTGGCGATCACGCGGTCAAAGGTCATTAACTCGCCGCCTTGGGTATGCTTAGGCTCGCGCAAGGTATCGCCCTTACGAATATCGGCACTTTGTACCCCATGCAAGAACATGTTCATCTTACAAATTGCCCAAGTATTTAGGTTCATCTCCTGACCGTATAAAGACAGGTTAGCAACATTGTCACCTTGCGATTCAAGATAGCCACGGGTTTGGATTAACATACCGCCCGAACCTATGGTTGGATCGTAAATACGCATTCCGGCACGAGGTTTTAATAAGGTAACTAATAGTTTTACCACTTCCGATGGCGTATAGAATTCTCCGCCTTTTTTCCCTGCGCTGTCGGCGAACATTTTGATCAAGTATTCATAAGCCGCGCCTAACATATCTGGGCGTTCGAAATCTTCATTGCGGAGGCGATATTGGCTAAAGTGGGATAACAAATCGCGTAACTTGGCATCCGACAGTTTGTTCTTGATGTTGAAGTCGATGGTGACTAACACGCCTTCTAATGACGGGTTAAATTCTTCGATGGCTTCGGTGGCTTTGTTGAGGGTTTCACCAATGTTGTGTTTTAAATCTTTCAGCGCTGACCAACGGGCGTTTTCTGGCACATAAAAGGTGGTGTCGTATTCATCTTCGTCATTGGCCAACTCTTCTGCTTGTTCTTGGGTTTTGCCTTTGTCTAGATAATATTGCACCACGCCTTGCTGGGATTCTTCAAAAGCATCAGACAGGCGTTTTAGGAATAACATGCCAAAGATGTAATCTTTATATTCAGAGGCATCCATATTGCCACGAAGAATATCGGCGGTTTGCCAAAGGAAAGATTCAAGCTGTTGCAGGGTGATTTTCGCGCTATTGGTCATGTGGTTGTCCATTTCAAAGCTGAAAGGCTTGGTGATAAAAAGCCAAAATAAACATCTATACCCTTTTGTTTAGGTATAACATCGATATTAGGGTGGCGTGCGACTGTTGGCGTCGCAGTAAAACCTTTTAATTGTTAGAGATTCTACGGTGATGCTAGAAGGGTGACAATAGAGATATGATGAAACAAATGGTTATATCAATTTATCGAAATGATAAGTGTTCGATTGGCTTTAAGCATGGCCATTTAAAAGCCAATAACCATTTGAAGTAAATAACTTATTTTCAATAGTTTATTAATCATCATCAGAATGACGCTGATCCCATTTGTAAGCATAGTAAAGCATCAAAGCGGCTCCTATCATGAGCCCACCTAAAGCAATGAGAAGTGGTACAAATCCATTGGCTAGGTTTATCGTAATCATACATTCCTCCGAAAGATAATCATTTTGCTGTGGTACGTCAGGAAAAGCCACGCAACCAACGCTACACTGTCACTTAAAGTCTGATTAGGATATGACTGTGTTTACGTTTAAAAATAGCGGATTTATTCACAATGTTCGACAAAAATAAAACGCGATCAACGTTTAGGATAAGCGACCAAGTTTAGTCATTTAATTCCCCTCAGTTTCCAGAGTTCGTTTAACATCAACTTACTTTCTTTTATTTTCGCTCTAAATGGCCATGTAAGCACGCTACTCACCTTCACAGCTGTAACACCTCAACATTTCAATTAAACACTCTCAGTTGGCCATTTTGGGGTGTTAAAATGGCATTAATACGGTGTGGTTTAAGTATTTTGTTCTATTCCCTAAATAACTCGCGGTCTGAAGTGCTTTTCTAGCGTCGAGCACTTTGTGAGATTTCTCACCATGACGAAAGAATACAAAGCATCAATCTGCAACCCTATTTTTGCTCATCCCAATAAAAAATTCAGTCTGGTTTTTCTGAATCCATCACTAGTGCAAAATTGAAAATGACAAACTAACAAAACAAGCGAATTGCTCACTTCCCCATCAACGTCGTATTTGATTTTCTGTTTCTTACAATCGCAATCCATTACTTCCGTGGTTTTCAGTTTTAACTCAGCTACATGTCCTTGGTATGTTCGAGTCTTAGTTTTCAATTGCGATGACTTAACTTGAACATGACTTCTCATGACCAACACTAACCAAGTAAGTTCTTTACGTTCCGTAAACAGTGAATTAATCCTTG
Organism: Vibrio litoralis DSM 17657; assembly: GCF_000426765.1. Taxonomy (GTDB): domain Bacteria; phylum Pseudomonadota; class Gammaproteobacteria; order Enterobacterales; family Vibrionaceae; genus Vibrio; species Vibrio litoralis. The sequence goes on from NZ_AUFZ01000003.1 coordinate 27,207, forward strand.
TTCATTGCGTGGCTCTATTTTTGATTTGCTTAAAAATGTGCACGACGTTGTTTGTGATAACCATTCATAGTTCTGGAATAAACATTTCAATAGATTCAACGAGGGATGGTGAAAGCAATTCGATAAATCAAATTAATGTCCGTAACTATGTAAATTGCATTCTTGCTCCACCCACAGAAATTTAACTATTGAATACATCCTAGTATTTTAAATTTCAGATCACTGTAGTCACAATTCACACCACTCTACCAATGACAAAACATTCACTCCCTTTAAGCCCAGTTAAAATTCACCGTTTAGATCAAATGAGTTTTATCTTGACGTAGTCAATCCATATCCAATACCAAAACACTCTAATATCTCTCTTAGCTGCATAAAAAGTATCGAAACTAGAACAAAAAACCAGGAGGCAATCTCCATTCTCAAGTTAAATTTTCACAATCAAAAAAAACCAAAACATCGATGCTCATGTCACACGAACAATTAGGTTAAAAGTATCAACTTAAAAATGACAAACACATAACCAAAACCATTAACTGGTGCAGTTATGAATCACCACTAATCCCCGTACATGTTTCATTAACTTATTCGCGCAATAACTAGATAAGGAACTTTGCAATGAATCTACTTTTGATTTTTTAAAAGAAAAATGATTATTGAAACGCAAACTAATGCCTTGGTTGCATGATATGTATTTGCTTATAACAAAAACAATTTCACTCACATCTTCTTCACTTAGTCTGCATACACATGCATCAAAAAACCTTTGGCGTTACGGATCTACTTTGAACCATTGCAAATTAAATTACAGATTGTTGAGCTAACGTTTTTCAAAATGGGATGGAAGAAAAAAATGCTTAACTTTCGTTGTTTTCACCTAGCCATTCGCTCTTATCCAGATTTAAATTCAGGGATAACTTCAAACACCTAAAGAGCACATTCTATTTTGCAATCACCAAGCAATAAAATTGAACATGGGAATTGATAAACTCTATCCATCATCACAAAAATTAAATGCACTGAACCATGCATAAAAAATGAAGCATCAAGATTGAGAAAATCTAACGGAAGCTATCTTAATTTTGCAATAAAACTCAAACCACATTACTTCACCGAAGTGTTACTACTAAACACGTTCAAAATATTAATATGCTTCGTGTTCATTTTTTATATCTGACTGCTAATTGACAGGAACTGTTCTGATGATTTTATAGACGCATGGGACATGTTGTAAATCACATCAATTCGATTACCACTTTCTCTTGTAGAATAATGCTTAAAAATTTTCTTTTGTTTTCTCATTCCCTTTTTATCGCAAAAATCTTTCTAAACAGAGCATATCGATGCATGCCTATTTAACTTTTATTTAAATAATTAAATTTAAATAGGGTCGATTTGAACAATTTGACACTTTGATTTGAGCAATTTGACACTTTGATTTGAGCATTTTGACAGTCGACTTGAGCAATTTGACACTTTGATTTGAGCATTTTGACAGTTGATTTGAGCAATTTGACACACGAGAAAATTTTAATTTGATAGCTATTTGATAATTGATTTGAGCAATTTGATACTGACGATTTGAACATTTTGATAGTTGATTTGAGCAATTTGACACTCGTTGCAATGTGTTTTGATAGCAGATTTGAACATTTTGACAGTTACTTTGACATTTTGACAACCAATCGACGCTCAAAAAAACACCACTAACGACCTACTAAAAAGATATAACCAAATTAACCAAGTACGATATTCGTCTATAAAACAGAACTAACTATACGATAAAACAAGATCGGCAAGGACTAAATTTTGCGGTTACATCATAGATAAACATGACTTAAATCCATTATTTTTTCACAATTTCATAGCCAATGAACACATCATATTGGATAACTTTATTCCGTTTTTTTTTGCAAAAAACATCACCGTATAATCACAAGAAAACATTCATAATTTGAATGATTTTTCGTCATGATATTTTCATAGAATCGCAAACAATAAATGCAGAAATGCACGTCGTTGCTTGCCTTAATTCGTTCGAAGCATACAATTTTTTCTCATGTGAATAGTAGGAAGAAATACCATAATATCCTCTCACCATTTACAAAAGTAGAAGCCATAAAAGAAGATGTTTTTCTATATTATTTTAAACACTATCACGTCATTTTTTCGTACAAACACTCCAAACTCATCGTCCAACAAAGATGACAAACTTGCATTTCCTCGACAGAATCCATCTAATGCCTTCAAAATATTTCTGAGCATTCTTTACCATAAAAGTAGGCATCAACGACCACCACTTAGAACATGAATACTCTCAACAACTTTTTAGAAAACACTCCTTTGTCAAGTACATAAATCCTCGTGATAATAGCGAAAGTTTACACATCAACTTTCGCTCAAGAATGTTGAAAACGTTAAGAGGTCGAAGACTAAAAAAACTGTTTACACTCTCCCTTAAATTTCAGCCATACAGAGCTAAATTTTGAAACTATTGTTACTTTCATCGACTTAAAAATAATTGTATTCACCGTTTTATTTTGCGACAAAGAAGGGGGGAGATTAAGCACAACGTACCAACAAAAAAAGCAAGGTGAATTCACCTTGCCTTTGTGTTTTTCTACAAATAATTTAAGCCGCATACCAACCAACACTTCTGCTTCCTCTAACACAAGCTTAATCGCTTCTTCAGCAGCATCTGGTGGGTATTTCCATTTGCGTAATAATCAGCGTTCAAGGTTACGCATACGAGCTCAAACGCTTTCCCGTTTCTGCCAATCTACCGTCGCAGATTTACGTAATTGTTGAGCCCATTCAATGACGAGTTGACGCAAATTTTCATTACCTAATTCACGAACGGATGACTCGTTTTCTACCAAGGCACGATAAAATATATGGAAAAAGATAATCATTGTGGCACTTGTAGGGTTATTGAGTAACACACTTCGAGGCATTTTTGATTCAGATGGATTTGTAGTTAATTTTAGTTAAGGGATCAACTCCATTTTTGCTGCCACAGTAGCTGGTAATTCCTTCAACAACCTGTGCGTAGTACGATACATTTTAATTACATCACCAAAAAGGTGTAGCATATCTCGAAAACTCCCCCCATCACCACTCTGCTCAATGTAAGCGAAAGCAGAATGAAATACTTCTTCGTCAGGATCTATTAGCTTCTCCTCTAGAAAGGTTACTAATTCGCCAATGTGAGTACAGTAATTAAGCGCCTCAGCAACACGGATGTATCTGTTCGTGCATGTGTGTAGAGGTCTAACAGTGGGTGCTGTGCTAAACCAATTTGTTTGTAGACCCTTTGAGCAGACGGCTCATTATTTATCTCTTTTATTTGATCAAACATATCCGAAGCTCGCTGCCCGATCGATACCAGCTCAGACAACAGTATTTCAGCATCAGTATCTGTGTAACTCATTAATTTAATTTGGTTTCTCCTTGTATCAATGTTCATGTGTGGTGCAGAGCAGTATGATGAGTATATTACACCACTAAATGTGGCTGAGATAATTCACGAAACAAGTAGTTTCACAATTGGCCAACAGCTAATGGCATAAATAAATCTCATCACAGTTACGTGCGTTATCAACATTATAAGTTACTGGATGCCAATCGGTGACTTAGTGAAGGCTTGAGCCTAGTGCCGTGAAAGTTGCACGCTGGGTTCTTAAAGCGACGACACTTGGTAACAGATGTCGTCTACTCTACATTTTCGATTTAGGAATGGCAGCGTATCAACTGTGATCGCAGCCATTTTAGTATCTACATACTTTTGGTTCGACCCCGAAATCAACTTCGACAATTGTCCCATAGCTATTTTTACCGAAGGATTCCCTGAATCAAAAAGGTTCTCTATATCATCACATTTAGGCAACCATTCGGGAGATGGTTTCCAATTTAACTCTGCAAATTCACAACCACGGACATGTATTAACCAGGAACGCAAAAGAGATTCTGCAATTTCAATTTTTACAATATGGCCTTCCTTTGTTAAGAAGGTACAAACAACTGATTAATACTCAACATCATTATTCATTTGTTGGAGCTCTTTAATTTTGTCTAAAAATGCCTTATCAGCCACCTCACTTTCATCACCTTCCCCTGCTGATTGACGCTTAATAATCGCTCTTTCAACTTTCTCTGCTTGTTCATCTTCTTCAAAAACGCGATATGCAGCAGCCAATGATTTAAGCTCATTGATTGTTAAAGGCTCATCCCCAGTTAGACGCTTTGTTTCAAGCTTAGTAATAATTTTTTTAGCATCTTCAAAATTCAGAACTTCAACAGGGTTTTTAACGTTTATCCACGTATAAAGAAACTCAACAGAGTGTACATTACGGCCATGTTTATGCAGCTTGATACCCAGGCCATCAGGAGATTCATGAAACATGATCTCTTTTTGAGTTTTAGGATCGTTACTAAGCTCGATGATGCTTTCTCGAATGCAGCGAGTAATAAACACGCCATTGTTTGAGAATGAGCTCTTATTCTTTTTAATATCCCCTTTCTCGTCCAGAATGCCCATATAAGCCTTTAGCGCTTCAACTTCCATTAGGTTGAGCTTCTTATCGCCTTTAAAGCGAGAAAGTATCTCATAGAGGCGTTTGGTGTACTCTCGCTTCAATCCTAAGTAGCTTTTGGTATTAATCAGTGAAAAGCCTTTGTTGTATTCCACGTACTCCTTCGCTAGAGCATCGTTAGGCACTAGCGTCAAAACACGATCTTTGTATTTGGCTTTTTTAAATAGAGGGGTGAACTCAAATTCTGTATCCCCTTTTGATTCTTGGATGATCCCAATTTTTCTAGAGGATAGGCGGCTAACCACATCATTAAGTTGTGAACCAATCGCTCGATTATTCAAACCAAGCCAATCAGAAAGCTGCGCTGCAGTGAAAGTATACTCGGGAGTATTACCTTCCCAGTCTTCAGGGCGCATGTTAGCTATCATTAAACCAAACAAGTTTGCTTCCCTAGCCGTCAAATCTTGTTGTGAGAATACGAGCTGATGCCCTTTCTTTATATGGGTTGGTAGATTTTTAGAATTCATCGTTAACTCACACGTTTGTTTGCTACAAGCAAACATTCTTGTACTTATGCTCAAAATATACTCACACATGAAACGTAAAGCAAACAAACGTGTAAATTATGAAGTTAAATCACAGAATTATTTGCTCAATAAGGCTATCAAAGCCTAAAAGTTGTCTTCAATATGAAAAAGCAAACTTTCTTGTACACTTTAAGACAAGTAAATGATCAATAAGCAAATTTTCATGGCATCAAAGCAAACTATTTAGGTGGTAAAGCAAATAAATCTGATCCAAAAGCAAACGAATATGATCTTACTGCAAACCTTTTTGATCTAAAAGCAAACAAACCTGTCGTTTAATTAAGATAAAAGCATTTAAAATCAACAAGATAAAACTGCTATAGATCTCTTAGTCTTTTAGTCTAGTTAGATCTTTAGATTTGTTAGTTATTAATAGATCTTTATAGTGTGTGTGGATAAGTGAATAAATGCTGCAACCTCAACCAACAAACCTTCATACAATGTTTAAATCGACAAAATTGTTTGCTGAAAATAAGAAAAGCAAACAAACATGTAAAACAGGCTCTAAACTTACAAAAAAGTTTGCTTATAACAATAAAAGCAAACTTTTTTGTTAACTACTATAGATCCTATTTTAGGTTCCAAGTTTCGCTTCATGTAGATAATCAAACGACAGAATGAACGTTGTTTGTGAATATTGGTGGCTTGGTTGAGCCACCGATTGAGGGAGGAACGAGCGAAGAGGTTCGCGAAATAAAGCAGGAATAGCTACATCATCGGATTATTAACACGATATTTCATTACTTTTCATTATTTGAATTTGCATAATCCAACAAGCATTTTTCTAACTTATCCAGTTTCTTCTCTAAAGGAGAGGCGAATAAAGTCAGTAAGCCAATGACCAATGAAATACCCCAAAAAATAAAGATAACGCTCATAGTTATAACCTTTCGCCATCAAGACACAATAAGTAGTGATACTATACCTTTCAAATTTGAAAAACACTAACACCTCACCACCGGTATATCCCCCCACTTTGTCGTGTACTGAGGCGTTAACCTTTCTCGTCTCATTGCCCACTTTTCAACCGTACCTTGTGCTGCCACAAACAACGAATCCCTACCATAACGTTGGTTCAAGCCATCTAATACTTTCATCAATCTTGGGTCGTCAGGGTTGGGATTCAGCCAATCAATTTGCGCATGTTTGCCATCAATTAAATCAACCAGTCCAACACCGACTTTGTAATATCGCACATCTGGCTTAAATATCTGCTCTGCAAGCTGTCTCACCGCCTGGGTAATGACGGTTGTATCTGAGGTAGGATAAGGAAAATGATGTACTGCCTTACTGCTGACTGGGATTGCATCAAAAGGTGAACTTGATGCAAAACACATAATTACTTTACATAAGGATTGTTGCTTTCTGACTTTAGCGGAGGCAATGCCAACATGCTTACTTAAGGCTTGCTGTAAGGTATCTAAATCCGTGATACGAGTGCCGACACTGCGCGTTGAAAAAATCTGTTTCTTATCCGCACGTATCGCATCCCACTGTTTACAAGCTTGGCCATTTAATTCTCGAACCGTGCGTTCCAACTCTACATTAAAGAATCGCTGTGCTTTCATGGGGTCATAGCACGCTAAATCATAAGCGCTTTTAATGCCCATAACATTGAGCTTTGTCGTTAATCGTCGCCCAATCCCCCACACTTCAGAGACAGGAACATGCTTTAAAATATGGATACGTTCAGCGTCTGAATCCAGCACACAAACACCTTGATAGCCCTGTATTTTTTTTGCTTCATGATTGGCAAGTTTTGCTAAGGTCAGTGTCGCCCCCATTCCTACACACACCGGTAAACGACATTCTTTCCATACGGATTTACGGATCAATACGCCATGCGCACGTAAATCTGGGATCGCTTGTTGGCAGTGTCTCAAAGATAAGAATGATTCATCGATGCTGTAGATATGCTGCTCAGGTGCAAAGCGCCCAATCACGGTCATCATTTTGGCTGATAAGTCGGCATATAACTCATAATTGGACGATAAAGCCACGACGCCCTTACGTTCACATAATCTTTGCACTTCAAAAAAGGGCTTAAACTTGGGGATGCCGAGCTCTTTTGCCTGGCGGTTAGCCGCGACGATACAACCATCGTTATTCGATAGAACAACGATAGGCTTGCCTCGCAAATCAGGCCGGAATACTTGTTCCGCACTACAATAAAACGCATTGGCATCGACTAAAGCGAACATTTAGCACCAGGATACAGGTATGTGACAGCGTAGAGAGCAAATAACGACCCCCTCAACAGAAAACGAATCTAAATCATGAATCGAAATAGGCGCATAATCATCATTGGATGACAACAGTAACCCTCGTTGAGTGTTGATTCGCTTGCACACGAACTCGCCATTAAAGTTAGCTACAATAATGCTGTTATTAACCACATTCACTGCCCTATCGACGATTAAAATATCATCATCAAAAATGCCATCATCACGCATAGATTCTCCAGAGACGCGACTAAAAAATGTTGCATGGGGGTGCTTAATCAAAAGTGCATCAAGATCTAACCCTAGTTGAGAGTATTCCGAGGCTGGAGATTCAAAACCGGTTATACCGGCACTGACAGAAATTGGAGTGACTTTCATGGAAACACCTAAAAATAATACTGTATAAATACACAGTGTTATTTTTAAGGATATTGTTCGAAAACGCAAGGAGAAACTAATTTCTCATTACAAGGAGTGAAGTTTGATTGTTATTTGATCTACACTTACTAATAAAATTAACAGGGTAAGGAAGCTATATGGTACGTACGGTCACTCCTCTAATATACTTAGTTACCTTTTTTGCCTACTCATCAGAGCCAATAACATTTGGAATCAGTGACACAAAAAAATCAATCATGGAGATTTCAGCAGAAACACTCAATAGTTACCATGAGGATTCCTTTTTTAAACGCTTTTTCCCAGTAACAAGTCAAATTAATTTTTATCATTGGAAAGCTACTGAAGATGATAATTTTATTTACTTACCAGGACAGACCTATTTTCCAGATGATCCGCATTGCTGCCCTACAGATTTATTATTAAAAGTAGATAAAAAATCACATCAATTGCTATCGGTAGAAATACCGAGAGAGAAAAACAAGAACTATGATTACCGTTCTCCTTAATTGAGTGGGAGTGTGGTTAACTTCATCTATGAATAGTTCCCTCCTCAGAGAAAGTCGAGCATCCTGTCTTAAATAAAGGAAAGATAAGAAAATTTGAAATGATGTGGTGAAGTGTGTCAATCGAAGATTGTCCACTTATCCACATCAACTATAAGATCTATTTAATACTATTAAAACTATAATATCTATGTGAGCTATAAAAACTATAGCTATTGTAAGTTGTTGTTTTAAATTAACTTAAATGGGTTTTGTGATCACATTTTAGGTGGGTTGATCACATATTTTAGGTCTTGATGATCACATAGTAGGCTTCTTTGATCTTAATTTAGGTATGTTGATAACACTTTTTAGGTGTTTGTGATCATTTATTAGGTGTTTAGATGACACAATTTAGGTAATTAATGGTTTTGCTGATGACAAAACCATTTTTTTGCTACCTTTGACCTAAAAAGTGTTATGAATGCAACTTTTTTAGTGAGTAGATAACATAATTTAGGTATATACACCTAAAAAGTGTAACCTAGGTCTCAGTAATCTGGGTTGTCGTTTATCTCAATGAGAGTATTAATTTTTTCTAAAACGGAGTCCACTTCCACTTCTTCTTGCTGTGGCTCTATGATTGCTTGGCGTTTTGCTAAGCTTTGGTCCACTTTATCTGCATACTCATCTTTGCCTAAGTATCGGTATGCCATTGACAGCTTGATAAGTTCTTCATCAGATAGGCGTTCTTTATGCTGTAAGCGCTTTAGTTCAAGTACTTGAATCGTGTTTTTAACATCGTGTAGATTGAGCTCTTCAACGTTACCTTGTTTAAGCCAACGGAATAAGAATTTTATCTCTACGATACGATTCCCCTTCTTGATAAGTTCAAAGCCTTTATCGCCATTGCTACTTTCTAAAAATAAGAGTTCTTTTTTGATTGTTGGGTGCTTAGAAAGTTCTTCAATACTGTTACGAATACAACGTTTCATGAACACACTGTTGTTTTTAAAAGAACTTTTATCTTTTTTAAGTTTTCCAGCCTCATCAAGTAAACCAAAAACACCTTTCAAATCATTCAGTTTTTGAGGGTGCATTTCAAAACCTTGGTCTTTAAAGCGGCTTAATAATTCATAGAGTCGCTTTGAGTATTCTTTATTAAGATCAAGAAAGTTATGTGTATTGATAAGCGCAAACCCTTGATTATACTCAATGTACTCGGCTTTAAGCATATCGTTCGGCACCATCGTTAACACGCCGTTTTTGTATTTTATATTTTTGAATAAAGGGCGGTAATCAAATTCTACCTCTCCCCTACTCGTCTCTATTTTTATCCCAACTTTATGGCTGGCAAGTCGGTTGGCCACTGGGCTTAAGTTACTGCCTATGTGTTTAGAATTGATACCGAGCCATTCAGAAAGTTGATGTGATGTGAACTCATAATGAGGGGTGTTTTTATCCCAGTCGGTAACTTTCATGTTAGCAATCATGAGAGCAAAAAGGTCAGCTTCTCGTGCAGACAAGTCCTGTCTGCTAAATACAAGCTGATGCCCTTTCTTTATGTGTTTTGGTAGCTTGTCGCTTACGACTGGGTAATATAAAGAGTGATCTTCCATTCTAATAATCCAAATGACAGAATTTAGGTGATAATAACAGAATTTAGGTAGTGACACCTAGATTTTGTTATCTAGTTGGTATCTCTATCACCTGGATTATTCAGGCTGAATATTGACAAAAATATTCGATGTAAACAGGAGTTAACCTTTAAAGTGGTGTGTGTTTGGTTAGCTACTGTTTTAAAGGAAGAAGGAGACTCATTGGAATCTATCGTCCCTACCCTACTCCTTAAGTAAATTTGTATACTATTTTTAATTCGATGATTATTTGTGAACCCGGTAGTAGTAACGTTGAATAGCTTTGAAGCAACTGCCTGAGAGGTATAAAGAATCATAGTGAACCAAATTAGGTTTTGACAGAATTGAGTCAGTAGCTTTATTAATTGATAAATAATTAAAGGTATTGATAAGTTGCTTAGTGAAGCGTCCAATCTTGTTATCACTATCGTTCAATATTCGAGACAGCAACGTCCAAATATAAAGGACTAACAAGCGGCAAATTCAGCCTGAGGTATTACAACACTCATGCGTGCGAAATCATGGGGAATGATAATGCTATAAAAAAGTCATAGACTAGGTATGCCTGTCAGATGATAACGGATAGTCATATAACGGCGTCGTTGATCCTCAAACTGATCTGACTATTGAGCTAGTAAACCAACTATAAGTAACTTATATTGCACTTATAGTTAATTTTTTAGATAGTCATCATAAAAGTGAATTATAGTGAACTTATAATAAAAGAGGAACCTAACAGTTATAAAAGTACATTAAAAGGCACTTATGAAAAAAGGTAAGATGGTAAAGGCACAACCTATGCCTGATTTGAATACCGAGTTCAGTATGGAAGCGCTGGGGAGCGCCATTCGCTCAAAGCGCACCGATAAAGGTTGGCGTATTGATGATCTCGCTTTAAAAGCCAATTTATCTCGTAGAACTGTCATGAAGGTAGAAAAAGGCGATACCAGTGTCACCTTTGCCAATATACTCGTCCTCATGGATATCTTAGGGCTGTCGTTACGCCTTGTCGACTTGAACCTATTTATTCGTCCACAGAGCCAAATAATCTCCCAAGATGAAAACAGTGTGCGAAGCAATGAGGACGGTTGGTATGAGTAAGTTACAACAGTTAGACGTGTTTATCGGTACGAATACCAAGATTGGTCGTTTGATTCTTCCTGTCGGAACAGAAGCAGAGTTCTCATCCATCTATGAAAATGAATGGAAACACATTGGTTTCCCGATTTCTCCACATATCCCTTTCGATGATCAGGCTTCACCACGTAGTATCGAAAACTATCTCAGAAATCTCCTTCCTGAAGGTGAAGCTTTTGAGGAGATGATACAAAACACTACTATCTCCAAAAGCAATACGTTCGGACTGATTCGTAAGCTTGGTGCGGAAACATCAGGCGTATTATCTTTTCGAGCTCCAGGCTCAGAGCCTCAGGATACCAGCTTTAGACCTGTACCTGATGATGAGCTAATAGAACAACTAGAGCGAAATCTAGCGCAACTAGTATATTGGGACGGCAAGGTTCGCCTTTCGGTTGCTGGAGTTCAAAACAAGTTAAACCTACTTTAGCGCGGTAATGAGTGGGGGTTTGGTGAAGGCAAATTAACTTCAGACTACATTCTGAAGTTTGAAAGCGGTAAAGCACCGTGCATTGCTGTTAATGAGTTCTTCTGTATGACATTAGCCAAGCTAGCTGGTTTGGATGCCGCTAATGTTGAGTTAACTCGTATAGGGATGACTAGGACACTGATAATAGAGAGGTTCGATCGTTCCTATATCGAAGATCGTGATGTCGTTCAACGAAAACATGTGATTGATGGTTATCAGGCGACTGACTTACCTCCTGGTTACAAATACGAGCGTCAGAATGGGGATGAAGGCGATGGCGTATATATGCGTGATGGCGTTTCTTTCCCACGTCTACTTAACGTCAAAACCATAGACACGGTAATCACTAACCTAAAGCTTACCCAATGGATGCTCTTTAATCTAGCAACGCTAAACTACGATGCTCATGGTAAAAATATTAGCTTTTTCGTGATCCCTAAAGGTCTTGAACTGGCCCCTTTTTATGATTTAGTAAACATAGAAGCTATCGCTCAAGAGGGAGCAAAGCACAACTCACGAAGCGGTAAATTGTCTAGTCATGATGGGCGTGCCGCCAGTATTCCTCAATATTTTGCCATGTCGATTGGTGATTGGGATAGTGAAGACTTTCAAAATCCGCCGAAAGGTAACTTTCAATCCCCTATAACCAGCTATGATTTAGCTGAGTTCGGCGCTCTGCTGGGCTACTCAGGCACAAAAATGGCTTCCATAATGGTAGAAACCGTTAGTGCTATAAAGAATGCCCTGAAAGAAACAATTGGACTTACCGAAGCTCAAGGAATTGATGATAGAGAGCGTGAACACATAGAACTATGTGTATCACTCATCCAAACAGAATGTGAATACTTGCTAGCGCAAGCCGGCAGTGTGCCAGAAATGAGCGAACTTCTTTAATGGTAACTTCAACGAAACCTAGATTATTTGTCATTATTCAGGCTGAATATTGACAAGGAAAGTGACATGAAGATGCATCATTTTGTTATTGTTCATGACACAACTAATGCTTTAATTTGGCTATGATAGTTATGTATTGTTGTGAAAATCTGGATATTAGGCTGAAATAGTGGATGGTAGGGGAGAAATTCGATTCATTCACATAAATTAGTTTATTCTTGAGCGGGTACAAAAAATAGATTCCCAAAATGAAAAAGACATGACAAATGATTGAGCTGTTGAGAAGAGCAACTTACAACAGACACATGAGTTTGTTGATACCCCAAATTGACGGTTTGATTTTTCTTAATGGTATTAAAGTAGAATTTTTCTTCGTCGATTAACATAGTTGGAACAGGTTGGTTTTCCTATTTCACCACATATTCCTTCCTCAATACTCATGGTTTTCCACGTAGCACCGAGAACAAGGTCAGCTTCTACTTGAAGTAGGGGGCTAGACACATAAAGCTATGTTTATCTCTCATTCTAAAAGAGAGTGAATATTTATCATTATTCAGGCTGAATATTGACAAGAGTTAAACGTAAAGTATCCAAAAATCGATACTTAAATAAGAAAGTGTATCAGTAAAGTGATACGATGTTACTGTGTTCCTCTAGATTAGATATTAATTATGGCTAAACATCTACATTCTCAGTATTTCGTAAAATCCATTGCAATTAAGCAGTTAAAGGAAAAAGTGAATAGTTTAATTGGCTTAAGGTTGCCGACAATGCCCAAACAAGGTTGGGTTCGCACTATTCGTGAAGCACTAGATATGTCAGGAGCTCAACTAGGGGCTAGGTTAGGTATATCTCGTAATAAAATTTCGATTCTTGAACGAAAAGAAGCAGACGGCAGCATAACAATAAATCAATTAAAGCAGTTAGCATCAGGCGTAGATTCTGAGTTGCTCTATGCCATTGTACCGAAACAAACAGTGGAACAAACCATAGAAGAACGAGCTTATGATTTGGCGAAAAATTTAGTTGATATTACTAATCAACATATGTTTTTGGAAATGCAGCAACTAAGTCCTGAAAAACAAAATGAAATGATTAGGTTATTGGCTGATGAAATAAAACAATCAGGTGGTCGGGCGCTGTGGAAGTCTTAATAAAAGTAATGATTATTAGTATAGAGAGAGCATTGAAATAAAACTGAGGCTTTTTTAATGAAGTCTCAGTTTATTATCTAAACTTAATTATTGTGATTACTTATTATTTTAGTTATTGCCTGATCCAACTCATCTTGAACCTTCTTCGGCAATCTTCCAAACTCATACGAGAAGTTACGGCCTTTCACGCGCTTACGTGCAAACACGCCTTTGGTCTCGAACTCTGCTAATGGGGTGACTTCAGCTTTGTCTCTTTCTTGCTTAGCTTCGGCTATTTTTAGCTCAGCTTTGATCGCTGAAAGTAGGGCGTCTTTTTGCTCTTCTACTGAATATTCAACCTGAATATTGACAAGTTTTTTGTCAATGGTTTTGATAAATGATGTTAAAGAAGCCTTATCACTAAAGGCTTTTATGACTTTATCAAGAATAGAATAATCCTGATGAGATAGGGCATTAGTGACAGGGAATAATGCCACTAATTTTGAATCGATATTTGCAGCTTTCATTGCCTTACTGACGCCAGCTTGGCTTAACCCTAGTTCTTGGGCAAGTTCAGCTTGAGTAATATCAACGTTAGCTTTTTTTAGCGCAAGGCACTGCATACCAATTTCACGCAAGTTGTGTTCTTTGGCCGTTTGTAACTGTTTGGCCAACGCTTTTGCGTCACTGGTTGATAGGGCATCTTTTGTAACCAAGATTTTAAACTGGTTTAGCTTACCATCTTCAAGTAGGAAACGTGCGCGACGACGAGAGCCATCCAGTACATCGATTTTTCCATCAACTTCATAACCTACGGCAGGGTAGAACTGTTGGAACTGAATAGAATCGAGATCTTGTAATGATTCTTTGGTGAGTAATGACTGATCACGGCCATTTACATCAAAGGTGACAAAGGTATTGTTCTTTACTTGCTCATAACTCAGTGTGAGTTCATGGAAGGTTGCTTTCTGGCCTGATGCTAATTCCCAGTCAACACTTTTGCCAACCGCTTCAATACCAAACTGCTTAGCGAGAAATGCTTCTACCGATTGACCACTTTTTTCAATCTCAGTAGAAAGCTGGCGAGATAGTGAGTCTATATTCACTTGAGTGGCACCTTGCTGTGCTTCTTGAGAGCCGACTGTGTTTCCTAGTGGGCTGATCGCTCCGCGCTTCTTCGCCATTATGCTTGCTCCTGTTCACGCCATACGCTGAGAATGTCACGCTGAATTTGACTTGTGACCTCGTAACTATTTTGTTGTGCTGTTTGAAAAGTAGATTTGCTTTTCGGGTACTCACTTTTTGACATATCAAACACGGTTGAGAGTAGTGAGGATGATTGTCTGATCGCTTCACTGTTTTTGAACTCTTTTGAGTACAAATAGGGTGCAAAGTGATCATAAAGGCTGTTCATCAGCTCGGTCGTGGTTGAGCTGTCTTTATGATTGGTTAGCAATATTTTCATAAAATCATAACCGGCATGGTCGGCATTTTTCAGTAATGCCCAGACCTGTGGAATGTAGCTAAAGTATGAACAGGTTGCATCGATGTCATTTTCTGTAATGGAGAGCGGAAAGACAACACTGGTAGCGGCATAGTAGGCATTGTAAGTAGCATAGCCAAGTGATGGTGGCGTATCGATGATGATGATATCGAACTCATCTTTAACCGTATCAATGATCGTGCTTAAAATAGAGTAAGGGGAGGGTAGTTGTTGACTGAATACTTGTTCATGGAACCAGCCTTCGATAGCTCTATCCGTTTGAGATGCCGGCAAAATTCGTAGGTTCGGTATAGTGGTAGGTAGAAAAGCCTCCGATACAGCCTGTTCGTAGGTTTCACCTTCATCTAAATCAAAGTTACGCATCATTAAATCACCAACGGATAAACAGCCTTCCTGGGCCGCTTCTGGTGCGTAATACATCGATAGGGTGGCTTGTCCATCCATATCAATTAAACCTACACGGTACTCTTGATGAAATTCCGTCGCTAAACCTGATGCAATAGTTGCGGCAGATACGGTTTTACCCACACCACCTTTTTGGTTCTGAATAACAATCACTTGTGCCGTTTGCTTACTACTACGTTCGAATTTAATTTCTTTACGTAAAGATTCAGGAAGCAGGGCGCGAACTTGATACATTTCTTCAATATCAATCGACCATTGAGAATCTTCATGACGTCGAGGATCAATTTCAGTACTGGCGACATACTTATCGAGTGTTTTAGCATCAATACCTAAATAGGTTGATGCTTCGGCTCGTGTGAAGTTACGCAACTCTTTGCGATGGTTCGCCAACAAGCGCAAGTTACGACGCTTTATGTATTGGTCAGCACCTTCTTTAAGTTGCTGAAAATCTTGTGTGGTGTGATTAGTATCCATTTCCGCCTCCATAGTGGAATTGGAAACAGTATATACCTTGTTTTTTGATGTCTCCAGTGATTATTGAGGTATTGATTGGTTTTTTTTGTGATGCTTAAACTAAACGAAGAGTGGTGGTAATAATGCATAGCTTTTATAGGAAATAGCGTAAATTGTGATCCTAATATATAGGAAGTAGCGTATTTTGATGTGTCAATATATAGGAAATAGCGTATTTGGAGGATAGCTAATCATCCAAAACTTCAAGATACAAGGGAAGCTTCCGATGCGAACCAAGCATTCTTTCTGGGAGAAAATACCTGCTCAGTAAGGTTTAAAAATCGGTTTTCAACGTCGAAAGCAACAATGCCGAAAAGGAGTCATAGATCAGATAGTAGTAAAGATACCTCCAAGAAAGCTAGTGATTCGGTCAGTACCAATGAACCTAGTAGTAATGGTGAAATATCTTGTGCAGATATGGGTGGAGGTATACAAGATTGTACTGATCAATCAGAGGAGTATGCCTCGCGTTTTACTGCTTTTAACATAATGGTACAAATGCTAGAGGAAAAATACGCCTGCACAATCATCGACTCTTACACTCATGAACTAGATCAGGTCGGGCGCAGCAAATGTCACTTGATTGAGTCTGGTGCAAAGAGAACGATCCGTTGCGTTGTCGTGGAGTTAAATGGGCATGTGAATTACTTGCTTGAAATTGATGTCACAGGGCTGAATAAATGGATTTCTACCAAATGCTTGCGACAGATTGATACTCGTAACTGGAAAGAGCAGTTTTCTCGAATTAAAAAAGGCGTGGTAACAAAGTCTCTTGGATGGCCAACACAAGAAATGGATGCCATGTTTGGCTTCAAAAAGCATATTGGTATATCTCACCCTAAGTCAGTAGAGGGGCACTCGACAGGTATTCCAACTGAATCTATCTTAGACTGGGCTGGGAGGGTTGCTGAGAAACTCTAGTGTTTTTAGCTATGTGGTTGAGGCTGTAACAAATAATCAAGGCTTCGGCCTTGGTTATTCTTGAGCTTCAAATTAGTTGGAGTTGAAGAATAACAATCACTTGATACCTAGGAGTTAACATGAACACACACTTACTTCGTACCTATACCGATGAGTCTTTAGTCGAAAAATATAAAAACAAGTATCACGTCACGGTCGCTTGGACTATTGATTTCAAAGACGAACTGCTTCCAAGTTTAGATGTTCTTCATAAAAATTATGCAGTTGATCCAAACAAGCTGAAAAGAGGCGTTGGGTCTTTAATTGTGGAAATTTCGTCTGATGCTATTCAATCAGAAAAGATTGCAGCGTTTGTTGGTGAGGTACTTGCTGTAACTCAAATCCTTGATGAAAACGGAGTAAATGCGTTTGGTTTTGAGATCGAAACCTCTGTTATTCGTCACCAGATGGCCGTTGAAGTTTCACAGGATTTATCTTTGAAGCTACTGACCGGTATTGATTTAGATATAGATTCATTACCAAGTGAAGAGCACACTTCATTCGGGTTGGCTCTTTCCAGTGCGGCATATTTATTTGGCTGCAATTTTACCACTGGTACAGATCATTCATGGGCACAGCCTTACATTAATGAATCAAATAAGTTTGATTATAATAATGCTATAAGCGCATTTTCATTAGAGAAGCGATTACGTGTCCAGTTAGGATTTGGAGAGATCCTTATCACTCCAAAAACAATACGTGAATATTTAGCATTGCCGTTTTGCCGATTTCAACGTGAAGAAAGAGGGTATGTCGAGGGAAGGCCATTTGATAAGGTTATGAAAATTATCGCTAAATCAGACGCTATACTTGGCGATAATCATGATCACACAATTTCTGCTAGACGTAGTTTGGGTGAAAATGCTTTGGCCATCTTCAATCAATCAGCTCGCGTAACAACGCGCTTAAGTCCAGCTTCAGTTTCGAGCAAGAAATACTATGCAGCTGGATTTAGAATGATGCACAGCGAAAAAATGAGAAAACAATTAATTGATTTGGGGTATTTGAAAGCTGGCGAACAGTAATTCATTCCTTTCAAGGGGTCTGAAGCCCAATAACAGCACGCTCTACATGTGGGTGTTTGAAGGCAAGCAGAACGTGTATCAGAATTCGAGCCTGACGATTCCTCAGAACCGAGCCTATAGCATTAGCTCACCTCAGGTTTTAAATCACGAGCGCGCCATCGAATGGAGTGAGGACTCGCTGAATATCCGCGCGTTTGCGTTTCAAGCTGGGGAGTATCAGGTGGTGCTCGGCATGAGTATCAACCACCATATTTTGTTTTTGGATAAACTCGACTGGATTTTGTTTTGGGCGCTCGGTTTGGCGTTTGTGATTTCTTCCGCGTTGAGCGGTTGGATTGTAAAACGTGGGTTGAAGCCGATTGTGGGGTTGAATCAGCACATTCAACAGATATCCCCAGAGCAAATGGGCATTCGTCTCGACCCCGATTCGTTGCCAATAGAACTGCGCGAGTTAGCCAACAAACACAACGCGATGCTCGATAGGTTGCAAACTGGTTTTCGCCGCTTGAGCGAGTTTTCTTCTGATATAGCACATGAGTTAAAAACGCCACTCACCAACATTACTACGCAAAATCAGGTCATTTTAGGTGCATGTCGAACGCCTGAGGAATATCAGGATGCGATTGCCTCAACGTTAGAAGAACTCAACCGCATCACGAAAACCATCAACGATTTGCTCTACATTGCCAAGGCTGAAAACAAGCTCATTCATCGCCATGACGAAGTGTTTGCGGTGCGGGAGGAAATCGACCGCTTGGTCGCGTATTTTGAAATATTGGCCGAAGATGCCGAGGTTCGAATCGTGAACTCAGGCGACGGTCAGCTCTATATGGACAAAAACATGTTTGAGCGTGCGGTGGGCAACTTGCTCTCCAACGCGATTCGCCATGCGTATGCTGATTCAACCATTGTGATTGACGTTCAAGAGGTTGATGAATGGGTTACGATATCGGTCAGCAACCAAGGTGACTCCATTGCCGAGCAAAACTTACCGTACCTTTTCGACCGATTTTATCGCGCAGATAAATCTCGCCAACATGTAGGTAGCGTCGGTGCAGGGCTAGGTTTGTCGATTACCCAATCTATCGTGCAAGCGTATGAAGGACAGATAAAAGTAACATCAGATAAAGACAGGACGCGGTTTGTTTTGATGTTGCCATCGGCAGGTGTCAATGGAAGTGATAAGTCCGTTGAAGCATAAAAGGCAAACCTTGGCTTGCCTTTTGAGACTCAAACTCGTTTTTATTTGGGTTATTGGCCCAGTTGATGAGCGGTTAGAATTGCAGAGTAGACATTTTCTGCCGTCACTGGGAATGGCATATTGTGGATGGTTTCTCCCTCGGCCGTTGAAGCTTCGGCGACCTCGCGCAATTTATCGTGATTAAGCTCTTTAACGCCCATATCAAATAAGTTGGTTGGTAGACCTACCGATCGGCAGAAGGCGAGAACCGTATTAATCTCTTCCATCGCTGCGTTTTCTAGCACCAGTTGAACAAGTGTGCCGAACGCGACTTTCTCACCATGATAGAGATGGTGACACTCTTCGAGCTTGGTTAGGCCGTTATGAATAGCGTGAGCGCCTGCTAGGCCACTGCTTTCAAAACCTATACCGCTTAGGTATGTATTGGCTTCAATAATATTTTCTACCGCTTTGGTGCTCACACCATTTTCTACCGCAGCTTTTGCTTTTACACCATCTTCAAGCAAGGTTTCATAACAGAGCTTCGCAAGAGCTTGCGCTGAACGCGTCGCTAAACCACCTGCCATTGTTGCCTTACCAGAGGTCATGTTGGCACGAGCTTCAAAGTAGGTGGAGAGCGCATCGCCCATCCCCGATACCAGTAGGCGAACAGGGGCTTTGGCGATGACTGATGTATCCATGATGACCATGTCTGGATTTTTAGGGATCATCAAATATTCTGCAAACTCACCTTCAGGTGTGTATATCACCGCAAGAGCAGAGGTTGGCGCATCAGTCGAGGCAATCGTAGGAACCACCACGACAGGAATTTTGGTGTAAAACGCAACGGCCTTAGCTGTATCTAAGGTTTTACCGCCACCAATACCGACAATGACATCGTGTTTTTGAGTGGCACAAATGTCCGTGATGCGTTCAATCTCAACGCGTGAACATTCGCCACCAAAAATGTTCATAGTGAGTGGAAGCTTTTCGTCAGCAAAGCTTTGTTTGACGTCATCACCAACCAGGTTAGTCACGAACTCATCGGCAATGACTAACGGACGTTCACCTAATGTTTTCACATAGTGAGCGATAGATGTAAGTACTTGTTCACCTTGGACGTATTTGCTTGGGCTGATAATAATTTTGTCCATAATTCAAACCTTTAACCTTTTTTATGTGTGTTTTGGACTGCAATGAAAATCCATTGTAGCGATAAGGTTTATATTAGGTTTGGTGAGGTAAGTGGTGAAGGATATCTCTGGTTTTGTTCCATGCTTTTATGACCTCGGTGTCAAACCGACTGTCAGAAGTAATAAGCATTAGTATGCTTTATGGCGCCGATCACTATTCAAGCGAATTCGTCGTTTTTCGTTTCATATTGAAACGAAAATACCGAAGTCGTTGTTTCAATATGAAACGGATTGATTTTTGTTGAGCACGTTTTTTCTCTGTTTAAGATGAATTCATACCCTACATAAAAATATAAATGGAATGAGATAGAACGATGAAAAAGTTAATTAACCAAGTCGATGATGTTGTATTGCAGCAAATGGAAGGCCTGGCATTGTCCCGCCCTGAGCTAAAAGCCAACTACGAGCCTCGTTACATGTGGCATGAGGAAACGCCGGGGCAAGTGGCATTGGTTTCTGGTGGTGGCTGTGGTCATGAACCTTTGCACGCAGGTTTTATTGGTAAAGGCATGCTGACAGGCGCCTGCCCTGGTGAGGTATTTACTTCACCTACGCCTGATCAAATGTACGAATGTGGCAACCAAGTGAATACTGGAGAAGGCGTGCTATTTATCATTAAAAACTACACCGGCGACGTATTGAATTTTGAAACGGCCGTGGAGCTGCTTCATACCGATGGCATCAAAGTTGGGTCGGTGTTGGTGGATGACGATGTTGCGGTCAAAGACAGCTTGTATACCGCTGGTCGCCGTGGCGTTGCTGGAACGGTATTGGTTGAGAAGTTAGTTGGGGCTGCCGCGAACAAAGGTTATTCGTTGGAGCAATGTGAAGCTCTGGCTCGTCGCGTTAATAATCACTGTCGCTCATTTGGCGTGGCGCTTAATGCTTGTGTTGTGCCAGCGGCGGGTAAACCATCTTTTGTTCTGGAAGATGATGAAGTGGAGTTTGGTGTTGGTATCCATGGTGAACCAGGTATCAAGCGAGTGAAATACACCGATGTCGATACGTTAGTGGATGAAATGTTTACTGAAGTTGCTGAAAACACACCTTATCAGCGCACTTTGCGTATTTGGAATCGTGACGAAGGTGAATGGGGTGAAGTGGAATCCAGCATTGAGCCTTTTGCTGCTGAACACGACTACATTGTGATGGTGAATGGTATGGGTGGTACGCCAACTTCAGAGCTTTACGGGGTGTACCGCCGTCTTGCTCATAACTGCGAGCAAGCGGGGTTCCGTATCGTGCGTAATATGGTTGGTAACTTCTGTACGTCACTCGATATGGAAGGCGTTTCAATTACGTTGCTGAAAGCAGATAAAGAGATGTTGGAGCTGTTTGATGCTCCTGTCGATACGGCCGCGATCAAGTGGTAACAGGGGGGAGCAAACATGCAAATTGAAAAACAACATATCGTTCACTGGTTAGAGCTATGTGCAAAAACGTATCAAGAGAATCAAGATTTTCTGACCGACCTTGATCGTGATATTGGTGACGCAGACCATGGTCTCAATATGAACCGAGGCTTTAAAAAAGTCGCGGAAAAACTGCCGCAATTTGCGGACCAAAATATCGGCAGCATTCTCAAGAATACGGGCATGACCTTGCTTTCTAGTGTCGGTGGGGCAAGTGGCCCGCTGTATGGCACGCTGTTTATTCGCACGGCTGCCGCTGTCGGAACTCGAGAGCAACTAACGTTTGAAGAGTTGGTTGATGCACTAAAAAGCGGTGTGGATGGCGTGGTGTCTCGTGGTAAAGCGGAACTGGGTGATAAAACCATGTGTGATGTTTGGTTACCCGTTTTAGTTAGCGTGAAGGCGTCGTTAGAAAATGGCATGAGCGCTGACCATTTATTGAATGAAATGGTTGAGCTAGCAGAAACGAACGCGGTTGCCACGATTGAAATGTTGGCGAAAAAAGGGCGAGCAAGCTATTTAGGTGAACGTAGTATTGGTCACCAAGACCCCGGCGCAACCTCTTCTTTGTTAATGATTAAAGCACTACAGCAGGCAATAGCAGGTAATTAAGATGGTGGGAATTGTAGTTGTATCTCATAGTCGTCGCCTTGCAGAAGGGGTGGCCGAACTTGCCACCCAAATGACGCAAGGCAAAGCCAAGCTTGCGATTGCGGCTGGGATTGATGATCCAGAGAACCCGATCGGAACCGATGCCATAGCCGTGATGGAAGCGATTGAGCAGGTACATGATCAACAAGGGGTTGTTGTGTTGATGGATCTTGGCAGCGCGTTGCTTAGCACGGAAATGGCTCTGGATCTGATTGATGATCATGTGAGGGAAAATGTCACCCTTATCTCGGCCCCCATTGTTGAAGGGACCATGGCGGCGTCGGTGGCTGCTGCTGCCGGGCTACCTTTATCGACGGTAGTCGAAGAGGCACAGAATGCGTTAAGCGTAAAACGGGAGCACCTTGGTGATCAGCCACTAACATCCGCTGAGATAGCGCCAGTATCAGAGAACTTTGAGCAAGAACGGACATTTGATTGGGTAGTGCAAAATCCGAATGGATTACATGCTCGTCCCGCTGCGGCCATTGTTGGTGCACTCGCGCCTTTTGACTGCCAATTATGGTTGAAAAAAGGCGAGCGCCGTGTAAACGCGAAAAGCTTAAACAGCATTGCGAAACTTGGCGTTCGTAGCCAAGAGACGATCACGCTGTGCGCACTCGGCTCTCAATCCAGTGAAGCAATCAAGGAATTTGAAGCCTTAGCTAGTGAGCACTTCGGAGAAAAAGAGGCGGTTGAGCAAGGCATTATCGAATCTGAAGAGAGCACGGATACTTTGCTCGATGACATGGTCCCTAATCAGATTGAAGGTGCTGTTGTTGGTCTTCGAGTCAATGACGGTATCGCTACTGCTCCAGTTGTCCTTTTTACTCATGAAATGCCAGTTGTGCCTGAACGTGATTTCCAAAGTGAACAAGATGAAATTGAACGGGTTAAGCATGCGATAGGCGTGGTTGTTCAACATTTGCAGGAGCAAGCGAAGCAGCCGAAAGGGGAAATATTTTCTGCTCATAGCATGATGCTCAGTGACCCAGAATTATGGGCATCGGTCGAGTCGCGAATTCAAACGGGCATGATAGCCGAGCAAGCTTGGATAGAATCACTGCAAACGTTAGCCGACGAGTTTCGCCAGGCTGAAAGCCAGTACATGCGGGAACGCGAAGCTGATGTGCATGATATCGCACGCCAGGTTATGGTTGAAATGACAGGTGTAACGCCTAATGCCATCGACATTAAGGAACCGAGTATTTTGTTGGCCCGCGATCTGATGCCTTCTGATGTGGCCGGGCTTGATAAATCGAAAGTGCTTGGTATCTGTTTGAGTGAGGGAGGGAAAACCTCTCACAGTGCGATTCTTGCTCGTGCGATGGGGGTTCCTGCCATCGTTAAAGCTCAGGGCTGCCTTGATGCTGTGCGTGCTGGTCAAGTGGTGACTATTGATGGCTTTCGAGGGCATTTATGGTTCTCTCCTTCAGATGCCGTACAGCAGGAATTAGAAGCTCAGCAAATTGAGTGGCAAAACTCACGACAAAGTGCACTAGCGAGTGCTCAGCAAGCCGCAGTCACCTGTGATGGTGTCCATATTCCAGTATTCGCCAATATTGGTGGACCGAAAGATATTGATGATGCACTAACATCAGGAGCTGAGGGCGTTGGTCTATTCCGGACTGAGTTTCTATTTCAAAACAGTGATGAGTTGCCGACTGAGGAAGCGCAATACCAAGTGTATCGTGATATTGCCGCCGCACTTGGTGATAAGCCACTTACGATTCGTAGTCTAGATGTTGGCGGTGATAAGCCTTTAGTCGCTTACCCTATGCCAGCGGAAGATAATCCATTTTTAGGTCTGAGAGGGGTGCGGTTGTGCCTTCAACATGAGTCATTGTTTACCGCCCAACTTCGAGCCATTCTGAGAGCCTTTCACGAGCAACCGAATATTCAATTGATGATACCGATGGTGGCTCAGGTTGAAGAAGTGAGAAAAGTAAAAGCGCTGTTGGCACATCAAGCAAACCAACTCGGCTTGGATGCGACTCATTTGCCTGTCGGTATTATGATTGAGGTACCCGCCGCGGTATTAAATGCAGATGCGTTAGCACAAGAAGTCGACTTTTTCTCTATTGGCACCAATGATTTGACTCAATATGTTATGGCAGCCGATCGAGGCAACGCTGCCGTTGCTGAATTGGTGAACTACTTTGAACCATCGGTACTAAAAGCCATTGAACTCACTTGTGCAGCAGGCGATCGCGCGGGCATACCGGTCAGTATGTGCGGTGAGATGGCTGGTGATCCAAATGCCACAGAAACATTACTTCGTGTTGGGTTACGAAAATTCAGCGCCAGTTCGAGTATGCTACCGGGACTAAAAGCGCAGATTCGTCAGTTGTCTGTCGATGTTTAATCGATACCTTTATCGTTAGTACATGTATACCGGCGTGCTTACGCCGGTTTTACTTTTGTAGGAACGCCACTTCTTGGCTTAATACAGCTTCATTTGCTCCTGCAGCCCAAACTTATTAATTTTTCTCCATAAGGTCGTGCGGCCAATTTGCAATGCTTTCGCCATATCATGCATTTTGCCATCACACTGATTCCAAGCCTGAACGATAGCTCTTCTCTCGGCTTCTTCTAACGTGATTACTGGCGTATTTTCTGCGGTATGGCGAGAATTCAGTTTAATGTCTTCAGGAATATCGTTCAGCTTGATTAAGTTGGAACTGCGGTTCAGCAAAATTCGCTCAGTTCGGTTTCTTAATTCAGAGTTGTTGCCTGACCAACGAAAATTCATCAACGCTTCCAGTGCGACTGGCTCTATCGAGATCGTCACATTGTGGCGGCGTTCATAATGGCTGATAAGCTGCTGGACGAGAAATTCAATGTCTTCTTTACGCTTTCGTAGTGGCGGAATATGCAGTTCGTTCGAGGAGATTTCATAATAAAGTTGCCGACCAAATGAGCGCTGAGTGACATACTCGCTGATCTCTGAAGCGGTGCTCGTAATAAGTTGAAAGTCTACGGGGATCAATCGCAAACTGTCGCTGCGGCTGACGAGCCCAGTTTTTAACAACTTAAGTAGCACGGCTTGTAAATCGGGTGACAGATATTCCACCTTTTCCAAAAAGAGCGTGCCGCCATGGGCGAGTTCAAACTTAGAGGGCATGCCTTGCCCCTCGTCGTATCCCAGGGTTTCTTTGACCAGTTGCTCTGTATTGATGGAGCGGCAGTTGAGCGTAATGATCGGCCCTTCTTTGTAGGTGCTTTCGTTATGAATCGCCATGGCGAGAGTGGCTTTTCCTACACCTTCTTCACCTGTAATTAGAATCGGTGATTTGGACTTTATGGCCCGTTTTGCCACGGTAATGACGTGCTTCATTTTTCGTGAAATAACAGGCAAAGTGCTGAATGTATAGCGCGCACTGCCACCTATTTGTTGTTGAGCAAGTTCGCGAATTTTATCGATGGGGTGCAAAAACAATAAGTGCGTGCCGTCGTTGAGTGGACGCAAGGTAATGATCGCTTCAACAAACTCGCCACGAACCTCTACCGTTGTGAGCTTGCGGTTGATGCTTGCACCCGACTCAAGACTATTGAGGACATTCGGCGGGAAACGTAAAACAGAAAAGACTTCTTTATCCAAAACCTGACTGGCTTCAATGTTTAACAAACGCTCTGATTGATGATTTACCATGGTAATACGGCTTTCTTCATCCCAGGCCAGAAGGCCATCATCCATGCATTCTAACGTTGCGTTGTGCGCACAAGTGAGGCGGTTAATGTTTTCTTGTTCCGACTGAATATGGATTTGCAAACTGACTTCTTTCGCGCTCGACGCGATGATGACTAAGTTTTCTTTCTTATAGCTCTCTGCTTTTTTGAGAAGGCATGTTGTGCCGCGTAACTTGCCAAATTGGTCGAAAACAGGTGCTGCTACAGAGGCATAAGAATGTAAGTGGCGATTGAAATGTTCTGCTGCGAAAACTTCACTCGGGATATGAGTACTAATACAGAGATTGACCGCATTTGTGCCAATTTTTCCTTCAGATAGAAAACAGCCTTGTTTAATGCCGAGCGCCTGCATCTCTTGCTGCATAGAGTGATGTCCCACAACGGAAAGAACGCAGCCGTTGCCGTCAGTTACCATCAATAGCAGGTCTTCGTCTCCTAGCATGTCGTAAGTGTCTTCAAGTACGGTCGTGGCGCATTCGATGAGGTGCTCGTTGCGTTTCATCAGAGATGAGAAGGTAAATCCAGAGGCAATATGTGGCTTTGACCAGGTGTAAGGACTGCATTGCTTTATGCAACGCTCCCACGACTCAAGTACGGGAGTGCGGGAAAATTCTGGAGATACCCAATGGTGTTTCTGGAAAAACGCCCATTTGGTTTTAGTGTCTTCGATTAAAAGCATGCCATACCGTTTCAATACTAGCGATAGATTGGTCTGATATTACAGGGACATACGAATATGGACTGTGATGGCTTTCACGCACGTCATACAGAAAGGACACGTAAAGAAAAGGTAACTATTCACCCAGGAGCTATTGACAGCAAATTTATGTGACTGAGTTAACTTGATCCCACATCCAACTTGAGTGATCTTTTTGTGGTGGCAATCTGGAGGTATGAATAAGAAAACATTACCTCCACCGCCAGATTTCGATTCGCCTGAAGAGGCGAAAGACATCATCCACTTTTTATGGAATAAGCTGGCAGAGCTTGAAGACCGACTAAATCAAAATAGTCGAAACTCTTCTGTGCCATCATCTCAACAACCCCTGCATAATAAAGCTAAGAATACTTCGCCAAATCGGAAGAAATCTGGAAAAAAGCAAGGAGCTCAACCAGGTCATAAAGGCCATCGCCGACTGCTTCACCCTGTTGAAGACAGTGCCTCGGTTGAGCAATATTTACCGAATAAGATATGCCACTGCGGTGGGTGTGTTATTCCAAATCGAAAACCTTATAAACGACACCAAATCTTTGACTTGCCAGATATCTCATACACGCTTGTTGAACATCAAATCTTTAAAGGCGAGTGCGCATGGTGTGGTGATAAACACCAAGCGGAGCTTCCAGAGTCTGTGCCCGATGTTCAAATGGGGCCAAATCTACATAGCTTTATCGCAATCCAGGCGACGCAGCACCACCAAAGCATAGGTAAAATACAATCTATGTTGAAAGACGTCTTCCAGCTTAACTTCTCAACAGGTGCAATATCAGCGGCGCAAGGACGAGTCACTGAATACTTAGCCGATACTCATACTCAAATTCATGAAACAGTCAAAGCATCTAAACTGATTATGGCTGATGAGACTTCGCATCAGCGCAATAATGATAAACGCTGGATGTGGGCCGCACTCAGCAATGACGTAGCCTTTTTCCAAATTAACAGTGGAAGAAACCAACATGCTGCCAAACGACTACTTGGTGAAGCGGTTTCACACCTTTTAGTGACTGACCAATATTCTGCCTACAAATATATCGACGAATCTAAGCGCCAATTATGCTGGGCTCACATATTAAGGAACGTCATCGCTATCGAGGAGAGCGTTTGTCCTGAAAACCAAAAAATCGGAGAAAAACTCGCTTTAATCGCTCATAGCGTATTCAGGTGTCATCACCGATATATCGAAGAAAAAATTACCGAAAGCCAATATTACCGCCGACTCAGGCGATTACGAAAGAGCTGGCTTCATTGGCTCAAATTGGGTAGTTATCAATGCTCAAAACGATATCGAGGTAGATGTCGAAACCTCATCGCTGATGATGCCATGGTCTGGCGGTTTATGGACGACTCCGAGTGCCCGTTAACAAACAACGCAGCGGAGCGAGTTCTCCGTAATTACATACTGATGAGGAAGTGTTGTTACGTGACTCGCTCATATCGAGGCGACCAGTTCCGCGAACGAATGTTCTCGCTGATAGAAACAGCCAAACTTCAGCAGGTCTCTGCTCATAAATGGCTGCGTGAAATCGTCGAACATCACATGTTGAAAGTTGATTATCAGGCGCCAGTATTTTTAGCGTAAACCGTCGTCAATAGCTCGTGGGTGAATAGTTACGATACTAGCACCCACGAAATAGTCGCAGCAGAGCTGAGCTTATCTAACGTAACCGATGCCGAAGTACTTCCCAACTTGCTTAAGCAGACACGTCGTAAAATCATTGAGATATCAGGCGATGGTGCTTATGACACAAGGAATTGCCATGATGCCATACGGCTCAAGCGAGCTGTTCCGCTCATTCCGCCACGAGAAGGGGCAGCCTTCTGGGAGCGAGGACATCCTCGCAACTTAGCAGTGGGTTGCCAGAAGCTCTACGGCTCTAACAAGAAATGGAAAAAGCGGTATGGTTATCATAAGCGCTCGCTCTCAGAGACAGCAATGTATCGGGTAAAACAGTTGTTAGGTGGGAAATTAAGCCTGAGGGACTACAACGCTCAAGTTGGTGAGACTTACGCTATGATCAAAGCGCTGAACAAGCTTACAGGGCTAGGTATGCCTGAAACTCAGTATGTTGTTTAAGAACTGAACAACATGGGGCTACCATGTCTTCTCATCGAATTAAGCAACAAAGCCGTGGACATGTTGAAAAACAGATTCAGTATCTAATAATGTATTTCACACATGACCATACTGGACATTTATATACCCACCAATTGGTCAATAATTTCTCTTTATTTCATCAACATAGGCGGGAGTTGTTTATTACACATCATATGTAGTGGATGCTGTGTCGCCGCCTGTACCTGTCCAGTTAGTGTGGAAGAACTCACCACGTGCATGGTCCGTACGTTCATAAGTGTGAGCACCGAAATAATCACGTTGAGCTTGTAGCAGGTTAGCTGGCAGACGAGCAGTAGTGTAGCCGTCCAGGAAGGTCAAAGCAGAAGTCATACATGGCATTGGGATACCAGTTTCTAACGATTTAGAAGCCACTTTGCGCCATGCAAGAAGGCTACTTTGCAGGATGTATTTGAAATACTCATCAGAACCCAGGAATGACAGGTCAGGGGTATTTTCAAATGCATCACGGATGTTGCCCAGGAATGCAGATCGGATAATACAACCACCACGCCACATCAGTGCTACGTTACCGTAGTTCAGATCCCAGCCATTTTCGTTTGATGCTTCGCGCATCAGCATGAAGCCTTGCGCGTAAGAGATGATCTTAGAAGCAAGCAGAGCTTGGCGTAGTGCATCAACCCACTCTTGTTTGTCGCCTTCAACGGGAGTAATCACTTTACCAAACAGTTTTTCAGCTTCAACACGTTGGCCTTTTAGTGCCGATAGACAACGAGAGAATACAGACTCAGAGATTAGAGTTAGAGGAATGCCTAGGTCTAGCGCGTTGATACCCGTCCATTTACCTGTACCTTTTTGGCCAGCAGTATCCAGGATTTTCTCAATAAGTGGCTCACCATCTTCATCTTTGTAGCCAAGGATGTCAGCTGTGATTTCTACCAGGTAGCTGTTTAGTTCAGTCTTGTCCCAATCAGCAAATACAGCTTGCATCTCGTCTGCAGACAGACCAAGACCGTCTTTCATGAACTGGTAAGCTTCAGTGATCAACTGCATGTCGCCGTATTCGATACCGTTGTGTACCATCTTAACGAAGTGGCCAGCGCCATCGTTACCAACCCAGTCACAACATGGCTCGCCAGCGACAGTTTTTGCAGAGATACCCTGGAAAATAGGCTTAACCGCTTCCCAAGCTTCTGGAGCACCACCAGGCATGATTGAAGGACCAAAACGTGCGCCTTCTTCACCACCAGAAACACCAGTACCAATGAAGTGGATACCCTTTTCACGTAGCGCAGCAACGCGACGGTTAGTATCTGGGTAGTTAGTGTTACCGCCATCAATGATGATGTCGCCTTTGTCTAGTAGTGGTACAAGTTGGTCGATGAATGCATCAACAACTGCGCCAGCACGAACCATAAGCATTACTTTACGTGGAGATTCCAGCTTCTCTACTAGTTCTTCCAGAGAGTATGCACCAATGATGTTAGTGCCTTTAGCTGGACCTTCCAGGAATTCGTCCACTTTTGAGGCAGTACGGTTGTGAGCAACAACTTTAAAGCCGTGGTCGTTCATGTTTAGGATCAGGTTTTGACCCATAACCGCTAGGCCGATTACACCGATATCACCTTCCATTCTTACTGCTCCTTTTCGAGTGTTTTTAGGATTCCCTTAACAGTTTTTCTTTATCTCGCTTGAAACTAATATGCTTTTTTGTCTGTGGATGAAACGTATAATTGATGAATTCTACCACTGGCAACCGTTTGCCATTATGGGGTGCGGTTGTTATGAATAAAAGGCGGTTAAGCGGAAATTGTGATTTGTATCATGTTTTTAAATTTATAAATTACAAGTTTGTGTATTTTACGGAACTTGATAACTGTCTGTTTAATATTGATAAAAAATAATAATAGTATATTAATATTATTTGATAAATATGTGTAGCTATATGTATTTAATAAATTTGTGACAGTTTAATTAACTAAATAACATGTTATTTAAATGAATCATAAATGCCAGTATTTAATAAGTTATTGATATTTAAATGTTTATTTATCATTTTTAATTTTTATGGGTAACATTTTAATTTAGTGATCAGATTATTTTAAAGACTAATTGATTTATTCTTAAAATTTAAGGGTAAAATTGTTTCTGTGTTGTTTTTTAATGTTTTTTACTAATAACAAATAAAATTGATCTTGATCAACCAATGTGACTTTTTAATGTTATGTTGCTAGTTAAAGTTGCTATATATCACAAAATTATATTCTCACACTTTAAAAAATAGTTTATCAAAATTACTATGACAACCGGTTGCCATGGTTGTTGTGTGTACTGAACAAAAGCCGAGGCTATTAAGTTTTGTGGTTGTTTTGGAGTAGTAATGAATAATTTGTTTGATTTAAAAGGAAAAGTTGCTTTAGTAACTGGTTCTGCTCAGGGTATCGGCAATGTGCTAGTTAAAGGTCTTGCTGAACATGGCGCTACGGTTGTCATTAATGACAGAACGGAAGAACGAGCGAAGAGTGCGGCGTTACAATTAAGAGAGTTGGGATATGAGGCTTATGGCTATGGTTTTGATGTTACGTGCAAGGACGCCATCGTAGATAGCGTTGCTCAAATATCTAAAGAGGTCGGGCCAATCGACATTCTGATCAATAACGCAGGCATTCAAAGACGCTTTCCTATTTTGGAGTTTCCTGAAAGTGATTGGGACGATGTTATAGAAGTAAATCAAAAAGCCGTGTTTCTCATGATTCAAGAAGTAGGCAAATATATGGTTAAAAATGGTCGTGGAAAAATTATTAATATTGGCTCTATGCAGAGCGAGCTTGGGCGCGACACCATAACACCTTATGCGGCATCAAAAGGTGCCGTGAAGATGTTAACTCGCGGGGCATGTGTAGAGTTAGCAAGATATAACGTGCAAGTTAACTGTATTTGTCCAGGTTACATTAAAACTGAATTAACGGAAAAGCTAGTAAATGACCATGAATTCAGTGCTTGGCTTTGTAATCGAACACCTGCGAACCGTTGGGGTGAGCCAAGCGAATTAGTGGGGGCAGCTGTATATCTAGCATCAGATGCCTCAAATTTTGTCAATGGACACGCTATTTTCGTCGATGGTGGCATGTTAGCTGCTGTTTAATAAAACTGCAATTGAGAGTGTTTCACATGATTATGAATAAATTCAAAAAACTTTTACTAATAGCTTTTGCTAGCACAGCTCTGTTTGGTTGTAATGGAAGTGATAGCGATGAAGTTAAGCCGATTAAATTAAAACTTGCCATGGTTGTACCTGATAACTCTAACTATGCAGCAGGTGCTAGAGCTCTTTCTGAAGAGGTTAAGAAAGCGACCGATGGCAGAATTTTAGTCGATGTTTATGCGGGCGGTACTTTAGGTGGTGAACGTGACACCGTTGAATTAGCAATGGCTAACAACCTGGACATTGCCGCGGCCGCAAATGCTGTTATGACTAACTTTATTCCTGAAATGGCAATTCTCGATCAAGCTTATCTTTGGGACAACATTGAACAAGCACATGCAGCCGTTGATGGTGAGCTTGGGAAGTTAATTAAACGGGAAGCGCTGAAACATGGGTTGCATGTTATTGGTTTTATGGAATCCGGCTTTCGAGATACGTTTTCTAAAAATCCGATCAATACTATTGATGATTTTAAGGGGGTGACCATTCGTACTATGGAGAACTCTTATCATCAAGCTGCATTTAAATCATTTGGTGCTATGCCAGTAGCAATGCCTTCTAATGAAGTATTTACTGGTTTACAACAAGGTACCATTGATGCAGCAGAAAATGCAGTTTCTGACTGTTTAGCGTCTGGTTTCTATGAAGTAACTAAAAATATTACTTATACAAAACATGCGTATGTATACATCTTGTTGGCAATGTCAGATAAAGGTTGGAATAAAATACCAGAAGACTTGAGAGCGAAATTTCAAGAAGGTGTAGATAAAGGTGTGGCCGCTCAAAGAGAATTATTGTTAAAAGCAAACGCTGATGCGACAGAGATTCTTAAAGAAAAAGGCGTTACTTTCCATTCGACCGATATTAATCAGCTAAAAGCAGCATATGAAAAAATGAATGTTCAACATACATTTGATCCTGAATGGCAAGCTGCAGTAGACAAAGCAAAAAGTCAATATTAAAAAACCGTGAGCCCTAGTTTTAGGGCTCTATTTCAGTTGTAGGTTAGAAGTATGAATTACTTAATCCAAATATTGAACAAATTAGAAAAGTATTTCTTGTTCTTGGCATTTTTAACAATGGTTTTTTCTTCATTTATTCAAGTGTTAAATAGAAATATCTTTGAAATACCAATGCCAGGAATAGAAGAAGTTGCTAAGTACTGTATGGTATACGTCGTTATGCTGGGTACTGAAATGGGGCTGAGAGATGGTACTCAAATTAGAGTGACCGTGTTGGTAGATAAACTCGGTGAAAAAATGAAAAATATAATAAACGTTTTCGTTGGTATTGTTCTAATCGTTTTTTCATTGGCAATGCTAAAAGAGTCAATAGTTATATTAATTCAGCAAGTTGTATCAGGGCAAACATCACC
This sequence comes from Vibrio litoralis DSM 17657, assembly GCF_000426765.1. Taxonomy (GTDB): domain Bacteria; phylum Pseudomonadota; class Gammaproteobacteria; order Enterobacterales; family Vibrionaceae; genus Vibrio; species Vibrio litoralis. The sequence goes on from NZ_AUFZ01000003.1 coordinate 60,604, forward strand.
TGGGCTAAAACTGCCAATGTATATCCCTTATTTTTCACTGACTCTTGGATTCTTCATTATATTCGTCACACAGTTATATTCTGTTTTTAGCTTAATTAAGTGCAATTCATTTTGCCATAAGGAGTTACCATGGCGGGGTTGATTTTATTTGGTTCGTTTTTAATTCTTCTGTTGATTAGTGCTCCTGTTGCAATTTCCTTAGGCATATCATCATCGTTAACTGTATTACTGGTCGATGACCTGGGTATAAGTCTGGATGTAATACCTCAGAGGATTTTTGGTGGCCTTGATTCTAGCTCAATTATGGCTATAGCGTATTTTATTCTTGCTGGAAATATCATGACAAAAGGTGGCATTTCTAGAAAGCTTGTTGATTTTTGTAACTCTATTGTTGGGAACTTTAGAGGAGGAATGGCTCATGCGCTTGTAATGGCTAGTGCATTCTTCTCTTCTTTATCTGGCTCGGCTCCAGCTACAGTGATTGCTATCGGCTCAATGCTATATAAAGATATGGTCAAGCTTGGTTATCCTAAGAACAGGACAGCCGGTTTATTAGTGATATCTGGAGGCTTAGGACCAATTGTACCTCCATCAATCATCATGGTTGTATACGGTACACTGACAGGTTCTTCTATCGGAGCATTGTTTAAGTCTGGTATGGTGATCGGCATTTTACTCATGTTGTCTTTGATGATCGCAATCAGTATTTATTCAAGAAAAGAAAATTGGCCAAAAACGTCAGAGAAAATATCATTTACAAATATATTTAAGAAATTTGTTAATGCTATCCCTGCTTTATCTCTTCCTATTATTATTCTCGGTGGTATCTATTCTGGTTTGTTTACACCAACTGAGTCCGCAGCAATTGCTGTAATATGCTCATTGTTTGTGGGAATGTTTGTGTATAAAGAAATAAAATATTCAGATTTATTTGATATTTTTGTCGATTCAGCAAAAAGTTCAGCAATGATTTTGTTTATTATAGCGACTTCAACTTCATTTGCATGGCTATTTGCATATTCAGGGATTTCACGGGATTTGGTTTCTTTTGTTACTGAATTAAACTTGAGTCCAACTGTATTTTCATTACTCGTTGCTTTGTTATTACTCGTATTTGGTATCTTCCTAGAAGGTATTGCTACTTGTGTTTTACTTGTTCCGGTATTATGGCCATTAGCTCAAGCTGTCGGTTTAGATTCTATTCATTTTGGTATGATAGTTTGTATTTCTAATGTGGTAGGTACAATGACTCCTCCTGTCGCTGTCAATATATTTTCAGCGTCGAGTGTTACAGGCTTGAAAATGGGTGATATTGTTAAAGGACAAATACCATTCTTTATCTCGTATTTATTTATCTTCATTTTGGTTGTTATTTTTCCTAGTATAAGCACTTTCTTAAATTAGGATGATTGATTTAATAATGCAAAGGGCACATAAGTATCCTTTGTAAACCATATTATTGTTTTTTTTGATTATTAAATTTCTATTAAGAATTGCTTGAAAATATTGTATTATATTTTAAGGGTAAGATGATGAATACTACAACAAAAGGGTACACCTTTGTATTTATGGGTGTAACTAGCTGTGGAAAATCAACTATTGGTGAAGCTGTTGCTAAAATTATCGGAAGTAAATTTATTGATGGAGACGATTTACATCCTAGGTCAAATATTGAAAAAATGATGTCAGGTCAGCCACTAAATGATAGTGACCGAGAACCATGGCTTAAAAGAATTAACGATATAGCATTTAGTATTGAACAAAAAAACGAAATAGCGGTTGTTGTTAGTTCTGCATTGAAAAGAAAATATAGAGATATGCTTCGTTATAGGAATAATAAAGTTCGATTTATTTATTTACATGGTGATTATGAATTAATTCTTGCACGTATGCAGGCAAGAAAGGGACATTTTATGCCTGTAGGGTTAATTAAAAGTCAGTTTGATGTACTAGAAGAGCCTACAGATGACGAATCAGATGTGTTTAGGGTGAGCATAGATTCTTCGATGGAAGATGTTATCGATAGAGCTTCTATTGCAGTTATGAACGTTATCGAGGGCCAATTATGAACACTGGACTTTTAAACGTGACTGAAAGGATTGTAAAGCGGAGTGTAGAGTCTCGGAAACACTACCTCGAATTAATGCAAGACCAAGCTAGAAACGGGAAAAGTCGACAAACTTTATCTTGTGCTAATCTTGCTCATACAGTTGCTGCATGTCCCTCAAATGAAAAAACTCGTGTTTTAGACTTTACCCGTTCTAATCTCGCTATCGTGTCATCGTACAATGATATGCTGAGTGCCCATGAACCTTATCAATACTACCCAGATATAATAAAAGAAGCATTAGCTGAACTAGGGCACACTGCGCAAGTCGCTGGAGGTGTTCCAGCTATGTGTGATGGCATTACGCAAGGACAACCTGGAATGGAATTGTCGCTCTTCTCGCGTGATTTAATTGCTCAAGCTACAGCGGTTTCTCTTAGCCACAATACATATGACGGTGTATTGCTCTTAGGTATTTGTGACAAAATTGCCCCAGGGATGCTTATTGGAGCTTTAAGCTTTGGTCACTTGCCATGCGCATTTGTCCCAGCAGGTCCTATGTCTACAGGCATTTCGAATGATGAAAAAGTAGCAGTTCGTCAAAAGTTTGCTCGTGGAGAAGCCGATAAATCTGCTTTATTGGATATGGAGTGTAAAGCATACCATAATCAAGGTACCTGCACCTTTTATGGAACTGCAAACACGAATCAACTCGTTTTTGAAGCTATGGGGCTGATGTTTCCTGGTTCTGCATTTGTTTCACCATGGGATCCTCTTAGAAATGTTTTCACTAAAGAATGCGCTATAAAGTTTGCTTCACAAGCACAGAATTTAAACGGTGCAAGCTCGCTTGCTAACTTGGTCAATGAAAAAGCGGTTGTAAATGGACTAGTTGCATTGTTAGCTTCTGGTGGCAGCACAAACCATACGATGCATCTAATCGCTGTTGCAAGAGCGGCAGGCTGGGTAGTTACTTGGGACGATATTGATGCGCTATCAAAAGTGGTTCCACTATTAGTAAAAATGTATCCAAATGGACCTGCAGATATCAACGGATTTCAACAAGCCGGCGGAGTTCCTTGCTTGTTGTCTTTGCTGGCCCAAAAAGGCTTATTCTATACAGATACTCTTTCAGTCTACGGAACAATGGAAGATGGTGTAAATCAACCACAGTTAATGGATGGTTATTTACAGTACATATCAGACACTGGTAGCAAAGATACGTCTGTTATTTCGAGTAAAGACAGTTGTTTTAGTCCACATGGTGGACTTCAAGTTATGAGCGGAAATTTGGGACGTGGTATAATTAAAGTCAGTGCAGTTGCACCTGAATATCGGGTAATTGAAGCAACCGCCCGTGTTTTTGATGACCAAGATGAAGTGGAAAGGGCGTACTTTAGTAAAGAGTTCCAAGAAGATGTCGTCATTGTTGTACGGTATAGTGGTCCTGCCGCCAATGGAATGCCCGAGTTACATAAACTTATTCCTTTATTATCAAACCTAATGAAGGATGGTTTGAACGTTGCCTTGATAACTGATGGACGTTTATCGGGTGCATCTGGAAAGGTACCAGCAGTCATTCACGTCACCCCTGAAGCTAAGCGTGGTGGTCCATTATCCTTATTAAAAGATGGTGATCTCATTAGAATGAACGCTATCACTGGCGAGTTGAAGGTATTGTCAGATTTAACCGGTCGAACGGCTATTTCACCTAAATATGATATGAATCATGGCTTTGGATAGGGGGCGGGAGTTATTCCAAATTTATCGTGATAGTGTAACAAGTGCGGAACTTGGTGCATCAATTTTCAAATATAATTCCTAATTAATGATTGAGAGCAATTTAAATGAACTGGAAATTAGAACCACAAAAAGTATTAACAGCGTCACCTATAGTCCCTGTTATGGTGATTGAAGATATTGAAGATGCACTACCAATGGCGAAAGCGTTAAGTGACGGCGGTATCAATGTATTTGAAGTTACTTTACGTACAGATTGTGCATTGGAGGTAATAAAGATTATCTCTAAGGAATTACCGAACTCCTTGGTTGGTGCTGGCACTGTAGTCAACTGTGAACAATATGATCAGGCTGTCGCAGCGGGTGCTGAGTTTGTATTATCTCCGGGATTCAGTCTGGATCTATTGCAACATGCTAAGAGTTCGCCAGTACCTTTTATCCCGGGAGTAGCGACGCCAAGTGAAGTGATGACGGCTATGTCATATGGTTATAATTGTCTAAAATTTTTTCCTGCTGAAGCGAATGGCGGTGTAAATACTCTTAAAGCTATTTCAGCTCCATTACCTAATATCTTATTTTGTCCTACAGGAGGTATTAACGCTACTAATGCCAAGAGCTATTTAGCGTTAGATTGTGTTGCGACTGTAGGGGGTACCTGGATGCTAGATAAGAATGCGATTAAGGATAAAAATTGGTCTCTCATTACTGACTTAACACGCAATGCTATTAAAGGATTGACATCTTAATCAAGCGTTAGCGATTTTTATTGTAGCTAAGTCAAATATTAGCGTATTTGACTTAGTATACATTCTATGGTTTTTAGTGCATTTTAAGATGGTTTTAATAACTTTTTAATCTGTAAGTTCGCATGGCTTTGTTGCTTAAATCGATGGAACTAAATCAAGAAGCTACGATCTGATCGGCTACACCCATTAATCGTCGTAGCCTCATGCCTAAACCTCGTTACAAGACAACTAACTGGACGCAGTACAACAAAGCCTTAATAAACCGTGGTTCTCTGACCTTTTGGATTGATGAGGAAGCGATAGCCGAGTGGAAGCAAAACAAACAAGGCAAGCGCGGCAGACCTCGCCAATTCAGCGACTTAGCCATTACTACTGCACTGATGGTGAAACGCATATTCTCTATGCCGTTGAGAGCACTGCAAGGATTTCTAGACTCGGTATTTAAGCTGGCTAACATCCCGCTAGTTTGTCCCACTACACCTGTATAAGCCGTCGAGCTAAGGAAGTTGAGGTTTCATTTAAAACTAAAACCAGAGGTGCGATACAACACCTCGCCATTGATGCCACTGGCCTCAAGGTTTATGGCGAAGGCGAATGGAAGGTCAAGAAGCATGGTACTGACGGGAAGCGTAGGGTTTGGCGTAAGCTGCATATCGCAGTAGATACTAGCACCCACGAAATAGTCGCAGCAGAGCTGAGCTTATCTAACGTAACCGATGCCGAAGTACTTCCCAACTTGCTTAAGCAGACACGTCG
>NZ_AUFZ01000003.1:65902-96817 GCF_000426765.1 Vibrio litoralis DSM 17657
TTACAGGGCTAGGTATGCCTGAAACTCAGTATGTTGTTTAAGAACTGAACAACATGGGGCTACCATGTCTTCTCATCGAATTAAGCAACAAAGCCAGTTCGCATAGGTGTAAGAACGCAAAGATTGGATAAGTATTTCTATTTGTCAGTATGGAGCTATTGAGGCCTACTAGTTAGTTATCTGATTCATGCTATACTCGACGCCCAGTTTAACGCAGGCTTTATAATTTATTATTAGGGTTCTAAATGAATAAAAGAACGACAATCTCTGATGTCGCAAACTATTTGTCTATTAACAAATCAACCGTTTCAAGAGCCATTAATAATCCTAATCGAGTGTCTAAAGAGTTACATGCGAGAGTAATACAAGCATGTAACAAGTTAAACTATATACCTAATGTTGCAGCTAAAACTCTTGCGTCTTCATCTAGTAAATCCATTTTACTCGTAGTACCAAGTTTTACTAATACAGTTTTTCCTGAGATCATAAGTGCGACAAAATTAAAGTGTGAGGCTTTAGGGTATAATCTACTCGTTGGTGATTCAGAATATACGGAGCTAGGCGAAGAAAAAATTGTTAAAGATTTTTTGTCTAGAAATGTAGATGGGTTTATCTTCACCGAAACAATCCATTCCTGGGGAACAGTCGAACTAATAAAAAATTCTGCATGTCCTGCCGTCGAGATTATGGATATTATTAAAGAACCTACTTTTGATGCTAATTTTGGCGTTGATCAAAGCGAAGCTGCAACCGAATTGACATCTTATCTCATTTCAAAAGGTCGCAAAAACATCGCTTTCTGTTCAACATGGTTGGATCACCGAGCAATGCTTAGAAAAGAGGCTTGGAGCGAGTGTTTACAGAAAGCAGGCCTTGATAATCACAGAGTTATCAATATCAAGCATAAAACTTCATTTCAAAGTGGTGCCGATGCGCTTCGTCAAATTTTGCATAGTTGGCCAGAAACGGATGCAGTCTTTTTTGTCAATGACGACATGGCTGCTGGCGCAATAATGCAATGTCAGAGACATGGCATATCAGTAGGTAAGGAGTTGGATATTGTCGGGTTCAATGACTTAGATTACGCTGCTGTTATTAATCCTAGACTGACGACAATTCGTACGCCACGAGTAGAAATGGCAGAGCTCGCCGTTGAAACACTTGTCAATTTGCTGGAAGGTAAGTCAGTAGAAATTGTTAAACAGAAAATTCCTTATAAATTAATTATTAGAGAAAGCGCTTGATATAGAAAGGATTTGTTTTTGTTTTCTTTTTGCTAGTTGATGACACTGAATGATCTGACACCATGGGAATATTTAATGAAGCATGAACAGGCTGAAAACTCTAATTATGGTGTAACTAATTAGGGGAGGTTTAAAGTTCGTTCATGGCGGATTACATTGATTTTTTGAAAAATAATCTTCAGCTCTTCCGAGGTCTCCATGCCACATTTATGCTGTTCATGACTGCCACATTCGCAGTGTAGCGCATTCAGCGTATGCACCTGAACTTCCCGCCCTAACTCTTCAGGTAAAGGCTCCGCGCATAAAATTATCGTATCCGCGCCATGAACCCACGGGGCGATATTGTTAGTGTTTGAAGTTCCAAGGCAGGAGTGCATCGATATCAGGTTCCGCTTTCGCTAACTCCTGCATGCACTTGACCATGTAGTCGTAAACGATAAGGCCGTTGGCTTTCGCTGTCTCGACGATACTGTAAAGCATCGCGCTCGCTTCAGCTCCATTGGGATTGGTCGAGAAGAGCCAGTTCTTTCTCCCAATAACCAGCGGTTTTATTGCGCGTTCAGCTCGGTTGTTGTCTATCGATAAGTGACCGACATCGATATAGCGGGTGAGCTTCGGCCACTGACCGAGCGTGTATTTTATAGCTTTACCCAGCGGGCTAGACTCAAGCACTTTCTGAGTTGTCATCCATTCATAAAGCTCATCCAGTATCGGCTTAGCATGCTCTTGGCGCTCTGCTTTCCGTTTTTCGGCACTGGCACCTTTTAAGCGTGATTCTATTCCATAAAGCTTCTGGATTTTGGCCAACGCTTTATCCGCTTTACCTGACTTGCCTTTGCCTTGAAGCTTTTTCGCCTCCATGAACTTGCGCCGAGCATGCGCGAAGCAACCGACATTGGTGACGAGATGAAGCCCATCATAAACACCATAGCCATCGGTTTGCAGATACCCATCATAGTCGCCCAAGAAGGCAACGGGGCACGCCCTCGCGCGACTGTTTTGATAGTCGTACAAGAAGACGATATTTTTCACATTGGGGAGTGCGGCATCTGGCGAGTCTGCGCCCGAGCAGTAGAGCCACATGTAACACTGTTTATCTTCTTTGAGGACATTGAGCGGCGTTTCATCCGCCTGAATCACCACTTGCTCAAGTAGGTGCGCTTTCAAGGCCGCGTAAAGCGGGGCGAACTTCTCACTGACTTGGATAATCCACCTTGCCATCGTGGTTCGTGAGAGTTCGATACCCGACTGGGTAAACAACGACTCTTGTCGATAAAGTGGCATCGCGTATTGGTATTTGCCGAGGATGATATTGGCCAACAAGCTTTCTGTGGCGAAGATCTTCGGGATAATGCTTTGCGGCGCTGGCTTTTGAACAATGCGGCTGTTGTCCTGAGTTTGCTCGCATTGGCGGCAAGCATATTTAGGACGAACATATTCCAACACTTTGAGTACCGCTGGCGTGAACTCAAGCTTTTCACTGCGGTCTTCACCGATTTTATGCAGACTATGTTGGCAGCAAGCGCACTGCTTTTCATCGTCGTCTAAATCGAGTTCGATAACCTCACGAGGCAAGCTCTTTGGCAGTGGTCTGCGTTTACCGCGTTTCTTCGTTGTGATGGTCGTTGTGACAACGTCAACCTCTTCTTCTTTAGCAGCTTCACACTCCGCTTCGTTGAAGAGGTCACCTTGGGATTCATTGTAAGGCTTTAACGCCTCCGAGCGTTTAGCGAACTGACGGTCGAAGGCAAGTTTGAGCTGTTCAAGCAGCGATTGGCGCTCTTGTTTCAATTGGATTTCTGACGCCAACAGCGCTTTCACCATCGCTTGTAGCTCGGCAACATCTTGGCTTTCTGGGTTGATATTTGGCTTTTTCAAGGCGCTTGTACCAAAGAGCAAAGCCTGTTTTATCCCAGTACAACACTTTGACTTTATCGCGCTGTTTGTTGGTGAACAGGAATAGTGCGCCGCTGCCCAAGGGCAAGTCGGTGTCATTTTCGATAATCGCAGCGAGGCCGTTGATGGACTTTCTAAAATCGACGCTTTCGCGATAGAGATAGATTTCGGGAGCACTGAGCATACGTTTCATGACAGCGCACCGATAAGTTCTGCAAGATAGGTCGCTGGCGTGCCTTGTGGGATGCTCAGTTCAACATCATTGACGAGCAGGGTCATATTGGCAACGGCAAGGTGAGTGGCTTGATACTTTGTGGTCTTTTCAACGACTTCTGCTTTAACAAAGCCAACCGTGTTCGGTTTTTCGATGTGCTTTAACTGTTGGCGCTTAGCATAAAAAGTGGAAAGGCTGAGGCCGTTACGTTCACAGAATAATCGTTGTGATAGTTGGCTGGATTCATAGCGTTCGAACAGGGTTCGCCATTCTTGGTTAGTGCGTCGTTTGGCCATTTCAAATCTCCTTTGCTGCTTTGGGTTGGAGGTTTGATCTTATTATTCGGGCTAGACGATTAGAATGCGGGGTTTATGATGCGCTTACAATCTATCTTCGAAAGCTCGATCTTATGCTCAATAAAAACCTTGTGGCCTGCTCTAAGTTTTAACTTTCGATCATCGTTCAACTCACTTTTGTATGGCGAGATTAGAGCGCATTAATTCCACTGCAAGGAGATTTTGAGTCAGAAGACAAGCTATGAATCTGCCTGAGAAATCTTGTTTTAGATCGAAGATACGGTCGGTGGATAACGAAAACGGGACACTCAGTTAACCAATTTTTTCTTCAACACTTACTCTTGGGTGGATAGTTATTTCAGCTAACCTTTACTCAAACGCAAAGTTTAATTACCTCAAATGTGCATGCATGTAACTAAAAAAAATCACTTCAACTCTTCGAACAAATAGACGAAAGTGCATTCATTGGACGCTGCATCGAATGAAATGATGAGCAATACGTCTCAGAAATTTTCTCGTAAATATCTTTTTGCCCGACGCAAGAAAGACCAGTTTCTTCGTTCATAAATCCTATAAATCAAAATTTATAACACTCATTAAAGGCACAATGGGAGCAACAACAAACCGAATAATTTAAAACAAAAATGACAAACTTTTAAGATCCGAAAAGCAAAAGCCAAAAAGAAATGCTTCATTTCATAACGCTAACGTTCATGTTTACGAACATCGTAAATGTGATTTACTTTACCTCAATGATTAGAATTCTAGTGGTCAATTTTTGCCTTTCATGCTGTAAAGAAAACACAAAACACTGTTTTTGATCGATGGCTTTGGTGATCATTAAAAACCAATTTCTCTGAGTTGTGATACAACTTTTCATCCATCATTCTGCTCACTTTTCACGGAAAAGCTCAAACACTTTTACCCCACTTATTCTTCATGAAGTGGCACAGGGAATCCAATTTTCACTCGATGATTTACCACTGGAAAGTGGTCAGAAAAAGTATAAATATTTGTCAAAAAAACAGATTATCGACAAAATTTAGCCCAAAATTTTTGGTCATTTTTATCTATAAATGGTCGGTGATGAACTCCCTATTCAAAGAAAAATCTAACAAATACTTCTCATTTCTTAGTGAACAACGTACCCAATCGAACTTGTTTTACCTGCTGATTTATAGGGCAGAGCTGGTCACTTTTCGATAAAAGCCACTAAGCTTTCTAATGGGCAAGCCATTAAAAACTAATGCCTGCCTCACTAATTCACATAGTTAAATGACTATTCATAACCACAAAGGAACTATAGCGAGTGCTATTCAGGTTATTCCTAACGACCAAGGCGCTATTAAAGGTAGCTAATGTATTATTCATAATGCAAAAGGCATTTAAGCCAATATTACTGACTTTAGCCTAACTTGTTATTCATTATTTATAATGCACAGACCACTATTCCTAACCCCCATTAGACTAAACCTAACGTAATAGCCATTAGGTCAAACGCAAAAACAATTAAACCTAACGAATTTCACATTAGGCCAAACGGCTAAGCAATTAAACCGAACGATAAAATCGTTAGGTCTAATGGCAAATGTAATATTTCTAATGATATTTGTATTAGGTCTAATAGGAAAATGATTAAAGCCTAACGGAATCATCGTTAGGTCTAACACGGAATGGATTATTTACTATAGGAAAGTCGTTAGACTCCGAACGGAAATACTGTTATTCCGAGTCGTGTCTTGATTATTCAACATTCATTGAAAATTATTACTAATCTAAATTCTGTTAAAGGGCACTTCTACCAGCCTTGAATTACGCCTTATTTTTCACGTTTTTCCCTATATATATATAGTATATATAGATAGTATATATGGGTGTTTTCAGCGTCCTGAAACATGCTATATTTTCCGTGTGAGTGATCCTCGAAAAAAAGTCGGTCTTAATTGCCTTTGGCAAATTACATGCGAAGCGGTGAAATCACAGTTTCATAATCCGCTTACTTGACCACTAAAATTTGTTGGACACATATCGGCCTCTCAGGAGGCCGATTTTTTTTGTCAGAAAATCCCCCTACAAAGTTCGTTATCTTTTCTGCTTAGATTTTTATGCCGCATTTTTTAAAACCTACATTAGGTAGTTACAGCAGAAATTAAATCGGATTCGATAATGAAAACATGCAAACCAAAATTGGCTTTCCTATTGCTTAGTTTGAGTGGTACCGCTTTGCTTCGGGACAAGCGAATGAAATCCCAAGGCAGTACAAACAAAATCTGGATGGCTACACACAGATTGTCATCGACACAGATGATGAACAGAAGAACCCACTCATCAAAGTTATCTCAATTGAGATCCCTGCTTCAATCGTTAACACGGGGCAAGCACTTAACTACGTTTTGTACTCTTCAGGATTTGCACTGAAAGACTTACGACAAACAGATGTAGAAACTTTGAAGCTGTACTCATTGAAAGTTCCGCTCGTGAATCGTTCGTTCTTTCGAGTAACGGTAGAACAAATTATTGAAACACTGATTGGTGATGCATATGTGATGAACGTAGATCAAGTTCGTCGTGAGATTTCCATAGAGGCGAGAAAGAAATGATGACGAAGAAGAAAATGGATTTCAACGAAATGGAATCGGAAACGAAAGTAATGCAGTTTGCGGAACGAACGAAGCCAGAAGAAAACGAAAATGAAAACTCGGAAGCCAACAAAGAACAACCCGAGCACGAAGACGTTCAACAACATCACAATGATGAAGACAACGAAAGTGTAATCACCGACGAATCTGAATCGAATCACGTCAACAACGAAACCTTGTCGTCTACGTCAACGAATGAACCTCAAGAAGAACAACAGCGTGAACTTAGCCGATCTGAACAACGCGCAATTGTCAGAGAGAACAAACGCCGTGAACAGAACGAAGCAAAGCAAGCTCGGCTGAATGAACGACAACAAAAAATAAATGAACGAAGAGAAACTAAACAAGCGAAGAAAGAAGCGAAGCGTTTAGAGCGTGAGGCACGAAAAAATGATCGCGGTGTAGTTCGAATGTTTGCTATTGAGACATCCAAAATTTTATTAACTAGCAGCATCGCAATAGGAGTTAGTTTCGTAGGTTACGAATTCTTAGAAAGTAAGTCTGAAGAAATACAAATGGAACAACGGGGAAAACAACAAGCATCGATTGCATCGCTCACGAATAAAGTGTCAGACATGCAAGGCAAGTTAGAAAACCAAACAATTCAATTGCAAGAATTCAATAACCAATTAAAGAACGAACAGATGACATTCAAAACGAAGCTAAAAGATTTAACGTTGATGGTTGAGCAGTTCGTTAAGAACTCAAACGCAAATGACGACCTAATTAAAAAAATGCAGAGTGACGTTGCAAGCAATAAATCATTAACGACAAGTGAGATTGCATCTATCCGTCGTCAGCTTGCTGCGCTTGAAAAAGAATCCATGAAACAGAGTGAAGAACTTTTAACGCAAGTTAAAAGCACAGTTGCTCAAGCGAAGAGAGAAAAGGTAGTAATCAAACCGGTGCCGCGTTCGACTCCAATCAAATCGAAAGTTCAAACAGTGACAGTGTTAGATGGTTTGGAGTTGGAGACGGTCACTCAGTTTGGAGCAAACAACATCGCGGTGTTTTCAAATCGAGGGCTTGGGGCAATTCAAAGATTGGAAGGTGAACGAATTGGTTCGTACATCATTCAAAAAATCTCAACGAACAATGTCACGGTGAAAGGTATTGCTGATAACGAGACTTACATAATCAAAATTAAGGGGTAAGAAATGCAGAAGAAAAAATCTTTAGTTACGCAGCTTACATTAGTAACGCCTCTTGCTCTGTTATTGGTAAGTCACACACAAGCATCGGGAACAAAACTAAACGGAGCAACCAACAAAATTCACGTCGCGGAATTGAAAGTCAAAACTACGCAGGTCATTGGGCTTGATGGTAAGAGTCAAGAAACGAAGTACGAAGTAGACGGAATTGAGATTGAGTTAACGCCAAGCGACAGAGCAAAGGCATAGAACTGGAACTTACGAAACGAAGATTGGGTGAAGTACAAGTACGCAATGGAATACACACCTCGTGGAATTTGGTCGCCTGATTTAGATCCACCGATTGTACTTGGCAACTTATCAAAGACAGAAGCGGAACGCGCACGCTACTCACGACTAATGAACGCATTGGAATTAGATCGTCGTCATCGAGAGATAGCTTTTCAGTTGACGGCAATCAACGAACTACCAACCGAAGAAGCTGATGAAATAAAACCGAGCACAGCATTAAGTCGAGCGCTACCACCGGAGAAGACGATATTAAAATCAATCTTCATCGATACTGCGACCTGCGAAAAAGAGTGCGTTCATTTTGTACTTTTGGAAACGGCAGGAACATCGACACGAACAAAGTTGAACATCATCTTCACGACTGATGACAAATCTAAGCAAGAAAAAATCTTATTGGGAGCAGGCATAACAAACACCAAGATTCGTGACAAACAAATAACGGTAGTCACGGATGCGGAAACAACGCAGCAATACCGAGAAGGTTTCGACTTTCCATTTTTGATTATTCAAAACGACGAAGGTTTAACGCGTCGAGACATAAGCAGTTAACAAAGGGAATGTGAAAGTGAGATTAACGAAAGGGAATCAAATCTTATTGAACGTATTATTTGTTGTTGTGGTTTTTAGTTTCGCGCTTCACACGAGTAACGCTTACGCACGAAAAACGATGCCGCTCGATATTCAGCACGATTTGTTTCTAACTTAAATCATGTACGTCAAGCGATGAAATCTTGAGTGTGAATCAAATGGTTGAAATCAGGTTCGCAAAGGAGGTCGACCTGAAAGACCTATACAGATGGCCATTTAAATGGCTCAAATGGGCGCCTGTTGCGGTTTTAATCAAGAATGCATACGATTGGGCTACTAATTATAACAACGAGGTTAGAGGGTCATTTAGAGGGAAATAAGTCGTGGCGCTTAATTTGCACATTGATAGCGTTATTGTTCTTTGTCGCCGATACAATCAATACTCTATGAGCGGAAGAGAAAAGGGCTATTTGAATTCATTTGTCTACGAGTGGGGCCGAAGCCGCGTTTCTCATAGCAAGCGACAGTAGTATATTAGTATATTCATGGAATTGGAATCTGTTATTTATTCTGGAAGCACTGACAAATTTAAGTCCAGAACCATGCCGGAACCATGCAAGAAGGCTATGTAAGAAATCACCTAAGTTTTTATTAAAGTGTGGATTTGTAGGGTGTTAATTAAAGATGCCTTGAGGTCGTGAACTATCTTTACTCTATTACAGAAAAATCCACATACTACTCGGCTAATAAATTAAATATACCTACAAGCGGATATTTCCACTCTCATCCCTTGCTGAGGATAATATGGACGTAATCCCCACTAAGGGATATACTCTGTTTTATCCTTAGTAAGGGATAATTAGTTGTCTTGAACTTAGGCTTTATTTCGATAGAGGGTTGGAACGAATGATATATAGTCCAAAACAGTTAGCCGATATGATGCTATTGATACGCCAAAAAAATGGATGGACACAATTAGAATTGGCAAAAAAAGTCGGTATAAAACAAGCGACGATTTCTAATTTCGAGAACAACCCCAATAAAACAACACTTTCGACTTTCTTCAAGCTTGCCCAAGCAATGGATATCTCATTAATTATCCAAGAAAAATCCCAGCTGGCATCATCAGATGTAAACGATGACGAGAATTGGTAATGCAAAAGTTAATCGCATATATGAACGGTGAACTTGTTGGCACCTTGGAAACCAAAAGAAGTAGCTAAATAAGCCCCCCAAAAAGTTTCAAACTTTAGTGTCGAGTTCTAATCTTTATTGTCCACTGACATTTGTAGGTAATAGCCTTACTCGATCGCGCCAAGTTATTTCATTCCCAGTACAGAATTAATGCCGTCAGGCAACTACCCAAAAAGAAACCAATCAGACAGGCGTTTTCCTAATATCAAGTTTGAGAAACAAATGTTGTCAATTTGAGGCTTGTAGTGTTGTCCGAGTTAGTGGAGCGCATCGCTTCAGATGCTAGCGGAACGGTAGGTCATTTATTTTTCTATTTAGTCGAGAAAGTAGCTATGTTATCCGTTCAATCTGACCTCTTCATCTAACCCCTCCTCATAAATGAGTATTCACTTAATTTAGGTGCAACTACTGATTCAGTCACAAAATTCAGATAGAGAGCGAAACTACCAGCTAAAAAAGATATGCCCCAAGATGAGTTTGCGCAACAAATATATGAACTTACTCGTCAGAAATTTGCATGATTTTTTCTAATTAATTTGCCTAATAATATGTCGAATTTTGTTTATACGGCTTGTATGTGGTAGGTAGTTATTGGTCTTCTGGTTCAAACCAAGTAGACCGAAAATCAAACCAACCTAAGTTATTAAGGTGGATACCCTGAGCGTTAGCTGGGCCTTTAAGACGCATCCAATGGTGAAATAGTGGCTGTAGCCAACCAGAATGAACTACTTGCCAAATAAGATGTTCGGAATTTATTTCTCCACTGCGCCATTGATTATGCCAGTACTGCAATAGGTTGTTATCTCTGCCACCAATTGATCTGCGAATCAGTGGTGAGCCTAGTAACCAGGCGCCCACATGCCAGGTTTCTGGTACTGGAAAATTGATGGTACCTAACCAGATATCAATATTATCAGCCGTACCTTGCGCCCATTGTTCATAAGGCAACTCAATTAGCTCAAGATCAATATTGTTACGCCTAAGTAGGGTGGCCATCGCATTGGCCAGAGCTGGAAACTCCGGATGGTGATCATGATAGGCTAAGCGAATCACAGCGTTTGATGCTGTGCTATTAAAAGGAGAAGCTGAATGAATCGGTGCAATCCTGTGGCACCAATTGGGCAGTAAACTGGTTGCCGGCACCCATAGATAGCGAATAGCAGGATTCAGCTCTTGTGATATGGAGTAAGGATTAAGAATTTGTTGCAACCAAGCTCGACTTTCTGGATTTTGCCACTTATCCGAGTGACTATCGCAGAGTAGGAAATATCCACCTTGTTCTAAAAACATTTCCTCGAAAAGGTCAGAAGGGGCACCAGTCAGATCAGACGCAACACCTGCGATATATTCTTTGTCACTCAAACTTGAACTCAACCAGGTTGCATTCGCTTTGTTTGATAATGACAGTTGTGTCTCTTCTACTGCTCCATCAGATTGATGGGTTAGATTCGGCCACATCAGGATATCTACCTGATCAAGCAGAGCTCTTAAACCAAAATAGCTATCAAATGCTTTAAGACATAAACGGCGTTCGTCATTTTGTATCACTTGGTAGGGGCCTGTACCAACTGGTGAGCGTGCAAAATGCTCTATTTCATCATGGTTAGCAGGTAGTATCAGTGCTGAGGCTGTTGCCAATAGTTGCGGAAAATTATCATCCTCTGTGCTGAGTTCAAATTCTACACAATGTGGTCCGATGATTTTTATCTGCTCAATATGTGAAAAAAGGGCAAGCTTACGAGCACGATTAAGAGAGGTAACAATATCGTCGCAAGTTAACGGGCGACCATCGTGAAATTGAACCGCAGGCCTTATATAGAAACGCCAGATAGATGAGGTAATCTGATGCCAATGATGAGCTAAATCTCCTTCTACTTCACCTATTTCCTCTTTTACTCGGGTTAATCCACTGAAGATCTGACGAATAAGGTGACGTTCTGACCGTCGCAAAGGTGTTCCTGGGTACAAATTGTACATAGTTCGATAGTAGGGAACTCGCAGAACCTGGTTGTCTGGGTTAATGCTAAAGCCCAGTTTTGAGCGCAATAATGGTGCAACTAAGTGTTTGTCTGAGCCGAGAAGATCAATCGCTTCGTTGAAGCGACCTTTATCAATTAAGGTTTCAGCTTTTTTACTAAGCAACTGGTTTTTATTACTTAACAGCGTTAGTGTCGAGCGTTTCCCACGCCCAAACTCCCCTTGCCAATCAATCCACCCGGACTCTTGCATTTTGATCAAAAGGTTTCGCATGTGCCGCTTGGTACAGAAAAGGTAGTCAGAAAGCTCTTGTAACGTTACCGACACGCTTGTTTCACCAAAGTGGTTAAGCAGTTTGAGATACTGTTGTTCAAGTCTGTTGTTAGTCATAAAAGAGGAACTTAAAAAATTTAAATGCATCAATTTTTAATTACCTCAATTTAGACCATTCTATCTCCATCAACAAGGTATATCTCACCGTGAGCCAAAGAGTATTTCTAGATCTCGATACATTTTTGCTGTGATTTTACCTATTCGTGAATAAAGAAATGGAGAGTTTTGATGAATACAAAAATTGATAAAGATACAACGATTTGCATGTCTTTAGCTGCTAGACCTACCAACTTTGGTACACGCTTTCATAACTACCTCTATGATGCATTGGATCTGAACTACCTCTATAAGGCATTTACCAGTAAAGATCTGGCTGGCGTGATAGCCGGGGTGAGAGCCCTTAATTTTCGCGGTTGCGCTATTTCGATGCCATTTAAAGAGGAAGTCATAGCATTAGTGGATGAGCTTGATCCTTCTGCGGCAGCGATTAATTCCGTCAACACCATCGTTAATACTGACGGCCATCTCAAAGCGTATAACACCGACTACATCGCTATTTCTACGTTACTGACTCAATACTCGATCCCAACTGATTTTTCATTTGCTTTAAAAGGCAGTGGAGGAATGGCGAAGGCGGTGGCGTGCGCACTAAGAGACCTGGGATTCACCAATGGCGTGGTCGTGGCTATTGATGAGCCGAGCGGTAAGGCGTTAGCCGATTTATGTGGTTTCAAATGGAAAGCCGATATGAGAGGCATCGAAGCTGATTTACTGGTTAATGCGACGCCACTCGGCATGAGTGGTGGCCCAGAAGAGGGAAGCCTTTGCTTTTCTGAGCAAGAAATTGAACATGCGCAAGTGCTGTTTGATGTTGTTGCCATCCCGGCTGTTACACCAGCGGTTGCGTTTGCAAAATCCATAAATAAAACGGTGATCACCGGTAGTGAAGTTTTTGCTATTCAAGCCGTTGAGCAGTTTCAGTTATATACCGGAATTAAACCGACTCAGGAGCTTTTTGAACAAGCAGCATCTTATTCAAGAAGTGAATGTTAAATCGAATAAAACATAAATAAGGTACCCTACATGACACATAAAATTGTTGCTATTACTGCCTGTCCTACGGGCGTAGCTCATACATTTATGGCGGCTGAAGCGTTAGAACTATCCGCCAAAAATAGTGGTTATGAACTTAAAGTGGAAACGCGTGGATCGGTTGGCGCAAAAAATACACTTTCGCAGGAGGATATTGATCAAGCGGATGTGGTAATCGTTGCTGCTGATATTGAACTCGATTTAGCCCGTTTTTCCGGTAAAAAATTGTATAAAACCAGTACTGGGAATGCGTTAAAAAAGGCCAACGACGTTATTGCATTAGCACTAGAGAATGGGAAAATCTACCAAACGACTAAGGCTAAGGCGACAGACGAGTCAACTAAAATAGAGTTAGGCGGTATATATAAACACTTAATGACCGGTGTGTCACACATGCTTCCACTCGTAGTTGCCGGAGGCTTATGTATTGCACTCTCTTTTGTTTTTGGTATTGAGGCATTTAAAGAGGAAGGAACATTAGCCGCAGCATTAATGCAGATTGGTGGAAAATCTGCTTTTGCTTTAATGGTTCCTGTATTAGCCGGGTTTATCGCATTTTCTATTGCTGACCGTCCGGGTCTAGCACCGGGCTTAATCGGTGGGTTCATTGCAGCTAGCAGTGGTGCTGGTTTCATTGGCGGAATTATTGCTGGTTTTATTGCGGGTTATTCAGCAAGATTTGTTGTACAAAAAGTAGTACTGCCACAAAGTATGGAAGCGTTGAAACCCATTTTAATTGTTCCTCTTATTTCAAGCTTATTTACTGGTCTCGTGTTGATCTATCTGGTAGCAGGACCTGTAGCGCAAACCATGACGATGCTGACCGATTTCTTATCAAGCATGACGTCGGCTAACGCAGTTTTACTAGGGTTAATTCTTGGTGCAATGCAATGTTTCGACCTTGGTGGTCCGGTAAACAAAGCGGCTTATACATTTGGTGTCGGATTACTTGCGTCACAATCATACTTGCCAATGGCGGCGATCATGGCCGCAGGGATGGTACCTGCTCTTGGTATGGGACTCGCGACCTACTTATCTAAGAACAAATTTACTAAAACGGAACAAGAAGCGGGAAAAGCGTCATTTTTACTTGGGCTGTGTTTTATCTCTGAAGGTGCCATACCGTTTGCTGCGAAAGATCCAATGCGAGTAATCCCTTCTACTATGGCCGGTGGTGCTTTAGCTGGTGCTCTATCTATGTTCTTTGGTTGTACTTTGATGGCACCACATGGAGGTCTGTTTGTTCTGGCGATTCCAAATGCCGTTGGCAACGTAGGCTTATACATTGTGTCAATTATTGCGGGAACGATTGTAACAGGTGCTATGTATGCGTTCTTAAAACAGGGACAATCAGCCGTTGAAGCAGCAGTGGAACAAGCATAACAATATTTAGTTTTTGAACGAGGTTGAAAGTTTGGCAATTACTAAGACTTTATTCATTTACTAGGAGCCAGAATCATACTGGCTCCATTTTTTACGTAATCACAACGTTAGAGTATGCAGAAGTATGGATACAGGTCAGCATAAAGCAATTTTCTCGATAGCTTTAGAAATGTTCAAAGTTCCAACTAGTCTGTATCAGCCAGACTGCATATTGAAGAATGCAAATTGAAATTACTTTTTCTCATCTGAATAGATAACTTGAATTTCCAGTTCTAAAACATTTCTGTCCAAAAATGATTTAGCTGACAAACGATGAGTCACAGTCTAAAGATGTCTCATGGACCTTACCTCATACTTTGGATACACGACTTACCATCGCTAAGCAGCGATGGTATTCACACAGGTGGTCAGTCGAGATACCAGTTCGTAGCGTAAACCACGGCAACGACCAGAACGGTCAGAATGACAGGGATAGCCAGCATCTT
Source organism: Vibrio litoralis DSM 17657 (assembly GCF_000426765.1). GTDB lineage: Bacteria > Pseudomonadota > Gammaproteobacteria > Enterobacterales > Vibrionaceae > Vibrio > Vibrio litoralis. The sequence goes on from NZ_AUFZ01000003.1 coordinate 80,626, forward strand.
TAACAATTTTTTCAAAGAGCTTTGTGGTTCAAATACCACACCTGCCGCTTCCTTCACTCTGCGATCTTCATCAAAATGCCATTTAATCGCAAAGTAGGCACCAATCGCTGTTACGATAATTTTGAGAGCTCCGGCAAAGTACGGAAAGAAGTTAGCCCAACCGCTGTTCATTGTTTATCTCCATCAAATTTAATATCGATTTTACGGCAGCATAATGAAAGGATAATGTTTACTTTTACTCTTTGATATCGCTAAACCGGACGTTTCTGATTTGCTCAACGCCGGACATATCAACGTGCGATAGACACTGTCAGGCGTTCTAGCTCGTGCAAGTCTACTGCTCGCGACCGCTGTTCACAACCTACTTTGTTATATAAGGAGTGATAGCTGGTTGATTAAAGTACTGAAAGCTCTGGCACGCCTGGGTCAAGCCTGGAGCAGCCAGCAAAGCCAACGCTGATTGCTCATGTCACAAAGCAGTAACGGGATAAGCGGAGAGTGATAAAGCCAAAACGGGGCGGTTTGGCCCGTTCAAATCAAATCATTGTGCTAAACAGGGCTAATTCAGCGGCCCGGTGTTCATCTGAGTTTCCTGCATTTCGTTCAGTCCGCCACCATTGTGCACGTGAGTGAAGCCCTGTTTTTGCAACGCTTCCATTGCCATCGCAGCACGACCACCGCTGCGGCAATACACCACAATCGGTTGCTGCTTATCGATATCATGAAAGCCAGTGCCAACGTCACTGAGAGGAATATTACGCGCTTCGGGTAAGTGGCCGTCAGCGTATTCCTGCGTCGTGCGCACATCAATCACCAATGCGCCATTATCTATCATCCGCCAAGCCTGCTCAGCCCGCTCGCTCGCCAACACCTGACCCACAGGCAAAGCCAGCATGAACGCCAGCCCCGCCGCTTTCCAGTTAACTCCAAACATAATTACCCCTGTCAGAAGACAATATAGTTTCATCGAGTCCAATAAAGTCTGATCACTTACAATAAAGTTTGTCACTTTTCCTCTGTCAGTTCACTTGGCAGAGGTGATGCGAACCGACTATAGCAAACACGCCTTTGCCCCATTATTAGTTAAACTAAATACTCTACAAATATTAGGGGCGTGCGTTCCCTATCAAATCTAATCCGATGGAAGAAGATCAGTGACCGAACGTCCTTGTTGCGCGGCTTATGCTCGTAGCCCCATAAGTCTCTTGTGTACACGGATATCAGACCAATCAACGAGAACGACTGTCATGGAGTTGCCCGCACAAATAAAGCTAGCATGCCAACGGTAAACCGCGATTCTCTCCTGATGCAGGTGGTGGTTACATAAAAGACGACCCATCCGCTTGCTTTTGTGCTTTGTTCTAGCTTGGAGTTCTGTGAATAAGTGTATTTTTGATTTAAAACCGACATCAACATGAAAGTTAGTAGTATGATTTTGCTATGCATATAGTAACTAAAGAGCAATAAGCGTGAATTACTACGACAAGAATGCGCAAGAGTTTTATGACGGTACGGTCAACGTAGAGATGCAGAGCTTATATAATGAGTTCTTACCGTTAATCCCTCAAGGTGGCGCTATCCTGGATGCTGGTTGCGGCTCTGGAAGGGACACTCTTGCATTTAAGTTTCAAGGCTTTAAAGTCCATCCTATCGATGCCAGCGCTGAACTTGCTCAGTTGGCGGAAGCTCTGATAAAGCAACCCGTGGAAGTGACAACCTTTCTACAGTTCAACGCCTCTGTTCGGTTCGATGCAGTGTGGGCGTGTGCCTCTCTGTTACACGTTCCCTTTGATGAGCTGCCACTCGCATTTAATAATCTTGCGACACCGCTTACCGCTCAAAAGCTGTGGATAACGAGTGACCTGCGCAAAGGACGCGAGAAAGAACAGTGGTTAAATGCAATATTGGTGAAGAGCTAGATGGACTTTACGAACGAAGACTATTTCAAGGGTATTGTCCTATTTGGGCTAAATGCAGCCACTTACAAGATGGCATGGCTCAAACGCTTCTTAAAGCTTCACGGGAGGGGAAAAACGAGCTTTCTTGGGAAGAGCTATCAACCACTTACTTTGACGCCTATAAAGCACGACTGGCAGCTAACCCAATGCCACAGCAAGGCAATCCTAACCTTTTAACGAAGATGGAACGCATCATTAAAGAGCATGAGCTAGGCGTTTTAACTAGTAATCAAGCTATTGATAAGGTGGCTGATACGGCTTTTGATGACGTGGTTCCGAGATTCCAAACTATCGGTTCTGACAAAAATATTGTAGCAAGCTATTTCTACGGCATAGAGAAAGGTAAGAAGCTTGTTTTGAAAGACTCGCTACTGTCACTTACTGAACCGCAAATAAATACACTTCAACAAGAAGTTCATGCGCGTTGGGGTTTGCTAGAGGGTGCGTTTAGCATTAATCAAACAAACTTTGAGCTTGCAAACGACATACGAGAGATATATCTAAAAGATGGTCATGAGCGCAAAGCACTGACTCACAACATACCGTTTCTATCTGGCTATCAAGGAAACGTCTGTTTCTACTGTGGTGAGCCAATGGATGATGATATTCATGTGGATCATGTTCTGCCCAGACAAGTGATTAACCATGATGAAATATGGAATCTAGTACTCTCTCACGGTGACTGTAACTTGTTGAAGTCAGACCGCTTAGTGGGTCAGCATTTTGTGGAGAAGCTCATTGCCCGAAACGAAAACATAATGGGAAGCAACCACCCTTGGAAAGCGAAAATTCAAAGCGCACTAGGGTCAACTCCGAAAAGGCGTGCAAGTAACCTAAACATGCATTACGACAACATGAAATCGGTGTTAGGTCGATATTATTGGGGCGGTTCCGACTCATATAACCCAGCTAGCGACCCATTTTACCGAAGGTTGATTACAGCCCTCAATAATAAGTGAAGCTGCTTGTGGGTTGGTAACAGGTAAGAAATCCTTACCTGCTGACTCAGAATTGCCCTGTAGTGGTCAACTAAAATTGGCTACAGAGTCTCAGGTTTTCAAAGCATATTGTTCATCCTTTCCAGGCATGGAGTTAGACCCAAGGTAGGAACTGTATGCGTAAGCAGCGCACGTCAGAATCTGTGTGGGGGTAGCGGGTGATCGCTATTCTTACCGCCACCGATGATACTGAATGATTTTAAGTACAAGATTTAGCTGGTATATTACATAGTCGATTCTATGATGTAGGTTGATAAAAAGTGAGCGGTATTTTTTATGGCATCAATTAAAGATGTAGCAAAACTGGCAGGGGTGTCCTTAATGACAGTATCCAGAGCCATTAATCAACCTGATCGTGTTGGTGAAAAAACCTTGAATAAAGTCCAAAAAGCCATTGATTCACTTTCTTATGTCCCTTACGAATCTGCTCAAAAAATGCGTTCAAGAGCCTCTACGTCATTTGAAGATAAAACGATTATTGTATTAGCTCTTGATGTAGCCACTACGCCATTTTCCGTTGATATACTGTATGCCATTGAAGAAACTCTTCGAAAACATGGTTGGCATGCGATTGTAATCAATACGTCTGATATTACCCCTCCTGATGAGGTTATTGACAAGGTACTTGCACAACGACCTGCAGGAATTATTTATACTTCGATGGGGTTAAGAAAAGTAAATGTGCCAGAACGTTTACGAGCAATTCCGATAGTTTTAGCCAATTGTGTGACTGATTCTTGTCAATGCCCAGCATATATACCAAATGACCGATTGGGGCAATATAATGCTATGCGTGAAGTATTAAGTAGGGGGAAGTCCAAAGTATTATACTTAACTTTACCTCAAAACATTATTGCAACACCTGAACGAGATAAAGGCTTTGAATTAGCTATTTCTGAAAGAACGGAGCATATTGATGTTCGTAAAGGACAATTGACAGATCCTGTAAATTATAATCAAACTATTGATATGATTGATGATGCTTTCCAAAATGGGTATCAATTTGATGTTTTAGTTTGTGGTAATGACCGTATGGCACTTGTAGCACAAATGTATTTATTGTCGAAAGGAATTAAAATCCCAACAGAAGTTTCTATTTTGGGATTCGATAATATGTTAGATATGTCGGATTTATTTTATCCTCAACTTACCACTGTTGAATTACCCCATAGAAAAATAGGTGAAGAGGCTGCATTACATATTGTTATGCAAAAAACACACAATGATGTTGTGAGCTTAAATTGTCCTCTTATTATCAGGAATACACTACAATAAAATAGACGAATATGAAGGATGATTAAAACGATCAACCTTCATATATGAAGCCATCTTTAGTTAGAAAGAATAGAAAAATCTTACACGAAATCCATAATCAGAATCTTCTTCAAAATCAGCATTAATTGATTGTGTATCTAAGTCATTAGAGGCTGTGGTATAATAAGCGCCTAAGAGAATGGAAAAATCCTCTATCTCTAACATGTTATCAAATCTGTAAGATGTATAAATAGTAGATAAATTTACACTACCATCTGCCCAATTATCATCATCATATTTATTATAGGAATATACATAACCTAGTCCAAACTTCTTCCATACAGCATTTATACCAGTAGAAAAATTGCTTTCTTCGACTGCATCCATATAAGCCATATTGAAATTAATTGATAAATTATCATTCTTCCAGTTTGTCGTAAATCCATAGCCTAAGCGGTCTGATATATCGGTTCCATTTTCATCGACTATAGCATTTTTAACTAAGTTAGTTTCCATTGATAATGCAAGTTTGATGTTGTTGACTTTATAAGCAATGACTGGTCGTATTAATACAGAATCTTTAGTTTCTATTATATTTTCACCATGATAGCGCTTACTACCATTAGAATCAGCAAATAAATCAGAACGGTCTCCAAGCATTGCACCTAATTCAAAATATAGATTACCAAAATCTTCATAATACATTAGTTGCCCATCAGAGCCACGACCTCGACCTTCTTTCATTTGATATGAATAAGCTGAGCCATCTAAATATAGTTCATTGGACGTATCTCCTGAATATTCAAGGAATACATCTAAACCAACAGGAAACATATCATAACTTTCATACCGGCCAACTTTTATTATCCAACCATCGATTTCTCCAAATTCAAAATAAGCATCGTCTAAGTTAACGTTACCTGTTGATTCAAATAATGGTTGTGCTTTTATTTTTACAAAATGACCATTTTTTAAGTATTTATTTCCTTCCAAATCTACTAAAACACGCCCATCTTGATTGAACTCTTTATCGCCATCATTGTAATCTTTGTCTTGATAGTTAACGTTAAACTCTATATTCCCTCCTATAGTTAAATTACCTTTTTGATTGGAAATTATATTGGTATCAGAAAAAGACAATAAAGGGGTTAGAAATAAAAGTGGGGAAAATAGTATATTTATTTTTTTCATATCAAATAACCAGTATTTATTAAATGCATTAGGAGTTATGGCGCTTAATAGTTAAGCGCCCTTGTGGTAGGATGTTATTTTATTTGGTGGTAGGTTATGTTGTAGTACACTCAAGCTCGTAAATGCTTAAGTCTAAAATGTTAGTTATTCCATTTTCAGAAATAAACTCAATACCTTGACTATTTAGATTTGGATAGATTCTACTGCTAAGGGTAAACTGACCATTATTAACAAATACTTCAATTGATGATGAGTCAATAAATATTTGAAATGTTAATGTATCTAAGTTTTTGGTATTTATTTGAGGTGTATAACGGATCCCTGAAACGCCCGCACCTGAATGGTTACGATCAACAAAAACACGTTGTTGCATCGCATCATATCCCACATAAGTATGCTGACCATTACCACAACGCAATAATATTCCAGAACGTTCAAATGAATTTACCTTTTCTTCATTGGTTTTATTCATGTCGCTTGGTAATTGTATGGAAAGATTAATCTCAAGGTGTATTCCTTCAATCTTTTCTTTTGTTTTGCCTTGTTGATATGTTTTTTTATTTTCCAATAAAAGTAATTTTTTCCTTAATTTTTTTAATTCAGCGACTGGTTTTTGATAGATATGGCCCAGTTTGTCAATTGTTAATTCTCGAGGGATAGTTAGCGCCCCTGCGCGCCCAAATGCTTGTTCAGGCATTGCACTTTCCCACATATCCATCCAAGCAATTGCAATCCTTCTTCCTTCATCATCTAGAAAAGTTTGGCAAGCATAAAAATCGTGCCCATAATCTAACTCTTTAAAATTTCCACGAGAAAATTCACCATTTACTACATTAAATTGACCAACGAAGTAGCCATTCTGGAATAAATTTCTGCGCTCGTATTGATTTGATGACATCCCCTGTGGTGAGCAAATTAAGATGTGTTTATCTCCTAATTTAAAGAAATCTGGGCATTCCCACATGTAACCTTCATCTCGCTTAGCGTCTGCTGTGCCTAGAATATTAATAAATTCCCATTGTTCTAAATTATCTGAACGATAATAGGCTACCTTGCCTTGGTCATTTTCTTTAACGCCGACAACCATATGCCAAGCATTATTTTCATTCCATACCTTGGGATCTCTAAAGTGCACGATTTCAGAATTATATGCGCTGGCAATTACAATGCCTTTTTTCTGAAAGTTGACGCCGTCTTTACTGGTCGCAAGACATTGATGCTGAACCATATAATCATCATTATGATCTTCTTTAAGCCATTTATGCCCAGTGTAAATAAGAGCAAGTTCGTCGCCGACACTTACAGCTGAACCAGAAAAACACATCCCTTCATCACCAGGAGTTAATGCTATTGGATGATGCTCCCAATGAATTAAGTCAGTCGAGCTAACATGGCCCCAATGCATAGGACCCCATTTGGGTGTATGCGGATGATGTTGAAAAAATACGTGATAGCGTCCTTTATGAAAGCACAGACCGTTAGGATCATTAATCCAACCACTTTTTGATTGAATATGGTAGCCAAGCGCCCAAGGGTCTATTTGTTTATGCTTTAGTTCAGTTAAGTTTTTTTCTAATACCTGGTTCATACTGCAGCCTTTTTTTGAATTGTTAATGATGAATTTTCTTTATCTGATATATCTTTATTTGTGCTTTTTTCTAGGGTAAAGCATGACAACAACGCAAATGCAGTGACACTGATGCCTAAAAAGATATAGGTTTCTGCGAACCCAATTCGGTCATAAGAAGCCCCGACAATTGGAGATAGAATGCTTGTGAATACTTGTGCAATGAAGTTGAATCCGAATAGATATAATGTCGCGGAAAGTCGGCTATCAAAATGTTGATTGAAGTATTTGAAGATAGAAATCAATAAGATTGGTAGTTCGACTGCATGCAGTAATTTCATTGCTGAAATACCATAAGTTGATTCAATCATACCTGACCCTATGATTCGGAAAGCCATCACAAACCCTGCAAATACTAATCCATTTTTTGGTCCAATTTTATTAACGATGAAAGGTGCTAAGAACATCCCTCCAGCTTCTAAGAACACTTGTAATGAATTTAAGTTGCCATACATACGGTTGCCTTCTTCAACCGTAGTAAAATGCGAAGCAAAATAAACAGAAAATTGTTGATCATATACTCCGTAGATGCAGGCACAGCCCATGATATAAACCACGAATGCATAAAACTTAGGCATTTTTAGTAGGGTAAGAGCGTCGTTAAATGAAAGGCTTTCTGCTTGATGTTTTAATATGTCGCGGGTAGTCGGACTTGCAGATTCAATTTTTACTAAAGCGATTAATATAAAGCAACAAGTCGCAGAGGCGGATGCAAGGTAAAAATTGTAATCAGGATCGATAGTAATTAAGCGCCCAGCCCAAAATGTAGCAAATGCCCAACCCAATGATCCCCACATCCGTGCTTGACCAAATTCAAACTGACTAATGCGGCTAATACGTTCAATATAACTTTCTAATGCACCAATTCCCGCAAAAAACACACCACCCAGGTAGATTGCACCGAGTGCTACGCCAAGATAGAGATTAGATACTAATAAAGGTGCGTAGACATAAATCATGAAAGGTGCGATTAACATAAGCAGTAAGCTTAAGATAAGAACTAAATTCTTTTTTAATCCCAGTTTATCTTGTATGTAGCCGTATATTGGCTGAAGACAAAGTGCTCCAATAGCGTTAACAGAAAATATAATACCGGTGTCAGTTCCGTTTAAGCCTAGGTGCTGATTTAACCAAATAGGAAAAAGAGAAAACCAGAAAGACCATGTAACAAAGAAGAAAAATAACGCGCCGCTAAGCAATATATAATTTTTTCGTGATTTCATGTGTTTACCATTATCAGTGATTATCACCATGTTAACGTTAACATTTTAGTTAAGGAAAATTACCATTTATCAATTAGAACTTGTGACTCATGTAATGAATCTGAAAATTATTGATTTATTCCATCAAAAGTTAACGTTAACATTTGAGTGTTATTGAATATTAACAACGAGATCCAATAAAGTTTGTGATCGGTTCTTGATTTTAGAATTTTCTTTTCTTTGGAGTTTTTATGGCAAAAGTATGGGTAACAGGGGATGCGGTCGTTGATTTAATTCCTAGCCAAAATGATGAATTATTGAAATGCCCGGGTGGCGCCCCGGCTAACGTTGCTGTTGGTATTTCTCGATTAGGGGGCGAAGTTGGTTTTATTGGTCGAGTAGGTGATGACCCATTTGGGCGATTTATTGAAAAAGTTTTAAAATCTGAATCTGTGGGTATACATTATTTAAAAAAAGATGAGGTTCAGCGTACTTCAACCGTTGTAATCGATATTGATGACGTTGGAGAAAGAAGCTTTACGTTTATGGTTAAACCCAGTGCAGATCAGTTCATTGTTGACACTGACTTTCCAAGCTTTGAAGAAAATCAATGGCTTCATGCTTGCTCTATTTCTTTAGCTAACGAGCCATCACGAAGCGCGACTTTAAACGCAATGGCTAACATGAAAAAAATAGGCGGGAATGTATCATTTGATCCAAATATTAGGGAAGAAGTATGGGAAGAAGAAAATCTAATTCGGCCTATTATTTTAGAAGCTTTAGCTCTTGCTGATGTCGTGAAGTTTTCAGATGATGAATTGATTTTTTTGACTAATATTAGTGAGTTAGATGAAGCAATAAGCTATATGCAAGATAAGTATCAATTTTCATTAATGGTGATTACTCAAGGGAAAAATGGCTCCTTAGTAGTATTTAATAATGAAAAGAAACTGATCTCTGGAAAAGTGGTAAAACCTGTCGATACAACTGGTGCAGGTGATGCTTTTGTAGGGGGGCTTTTGTATCAATTATCGAAAAATCCAAATTGGAAAAATGATTCATTTATCCAAGAAAGTATTGAAGTTGCCAATGCCTGTGGTGCATTAGCAACAACAGCGAAAGGTGCAATGACTGCCTTGCCAAACAAAGAGGCTCTAAATAAGTTTTTTGTGTAATTCCAAGTTAATATTTTACAGTTAGTGGCTGGGTCAGTTTGGCCACTGATGTCTCTTTCCAAGCTAGTGTAAGGGTTAACTAAAACTGGAGACTGTTTTAAGCAGTTTTTGTAATTTATGCTCATATTGCACTGGCTATATATTTCCCAATTTTAAATGTTTTCTTTTAATGTTGCACTCAAATGCGCGTTGAGCTACAACGCGAATAAAGATAATTTTCACTGCAACTTGATTGGATATATGTTGAATGATTTTATGTGCTTGGTAATTTATTATTGTTCGAAAACACATAATGTCTTAGAATTACAGTTCTCAGACATTATATCTTAGGGAAGACTATGGAAGACCTCATGACACTACCGAGCGATCTTGACTCTATTAGACCTCAGCAACTAGTCCAGTACCTAAGCTCTAATTCTTCTAAAGCTATCGATCACGAGAAAGTTCAACAGCTGATTTTACATTTCCAAAATCAATTCTACTCTAGGCAAGGTCAGTATTCTGACTCTACATTAAGGCGCTTAAAGTCAGCCTGGGCTATGTTTGTTACATGGTGCAATGAAAATGGACGTCAATCTCTGCCATCTTCACCAGATACTGTAGAAGATTACTTAAAATCCACAAATTCGTTACGTGGTAACACTTTAAAAGTTAACCTTTGGGCGATATCTAAGACTCATAAAATTTCTGGTTGTCCTGACCCAACAAAAGACATTTATGTTGAAGGGCAATTAAAACAAATAATCAGAAATAAAAAGTACTCGGGTGAAAGTCCAAATCAAGCGACTGCATTTAACGAGTTTCATTTAAACCAAGTTATTGACCTGTGGGGTACGAGTTCATCACCTATGCAAAAACGAGATTTAATGGTTCTCGGTCTTGCATATGAGTCGCTTCTACGTGAATCTGAAATCGTGCGTATCAAATTTAAACATATAAACTGGAGTCAAGATGGTTCGGCTTTAATAACTATTCCATATACAAAAACAAACCAACTAGGTTCGGATGAAGTGGTCTATGTATCAAAGCAGGTGACTGGCTTTATACGTAAATATTTAGCAATTAATGATTTAGATAAACAAGATGATTCTTTTTTAATTCAAGGATTTACAAAGAGTGGTAATATAAAACAACAACTTTCCCCTAAAGCTGTCACCCCCAAAACCATTGAACGTATTTTTGCAAAAACGGCTGTAATTTTAGGCTTAGAAGATATGGGACTTCGTAAATTCACCGGCCATAGTGCAAGAGTTGGTGCAGCTCAAGATTTATTACGAGATGGGTATACAACTCTTCAAGTACAACAATCTGGTAGATGGTCGACGGAACGTATGGTTTTACATTATGGGAAAGGAATCCTTGCAGCAGATAGTGCCATGGCTAGAAAACGTAGATAGTTTGTCAATATTCAGCTTGAATAATAAGTTTAGTGATTACTGATACCGAGGAAAACTGTTGCACACGATATCAGAAAAATAGATATATTACTGTCATATTTCAACGTAAGAAACTATATAAGCGCAGCGGTGATGATACAGCAATGGTAATCCATTACTCCTTAATAAGAGCTGGATTGAAAGCAATTTTTAACTCCGTTAGATGCTTTAACTCGTTCTTAGAATATGTATTAGTAAGGTTACTTATGTACGGTTTAACATATTCAGAGAATCGAAAGGTATACCCATCTCACACCTCTATCTTGTCATTATGATTTTTCACAAAACATGACAAGCCCTTTTAAAAGATTTATAATCACCTTATTAAATGCACTTTAAGAGAGGTTTACATTATGAACTTAACAAACAACATTTTGACGGATGTGAGTGCTGGACTTACTCAGCTCAAAAATAATCCAATGGGCGTATTAGAAGAAGGCCATGGTGCGCCTGTTGCTATTTTAAATCGCAACAAACCTGCATTTTACGCTGTCCCAGCCGCTTTATATGAAAAAATGGTTGATGAGCTTGAAAATATTGAGCTAATGAAAATGGCTCAAGAAGCTTATGAAACGGGTGAGTTTGTTGAGGTAGACCTTGACAGTTTATAAGTTGAAATTTGAACGAAAAGCCCAAAAACTTTTCTCTAAATTAGGAGAGCCGGTTAAATCTCAGTTCAAAGAAAAACTCAAAAAGATTCAAGTTAATCCGCACATAGAGGCAAACAAATTACATGGTGGATTATCGGGATGTTACAAAATCAAACTCAAGCAATCTGGTTATCGACTGGTTTATAAAGTTGTTGATGATGAATTAATCGTGCTTATCTTAGCCGTCGGAAAACGAGAAAAAAAAGAAGCCTATTTAATGGCTCAAAGACTGTTAAATAAATAAGAAGAACAAAAACTAAAATGAATAATTCACCTTACCGCTGCCCTATATATGGAAACCCGACAAGTTGTAATTGTGCAAGCTGCGCTATAGAGAGAAGACTAAGGGCTTCCCGTGAAGCCGTCAAAGCGGCTGAAATTGCCAATCTATCGAGACCGCCTGCACCACGCCCTAAAAACTTGGATGATTTTTTCGTATCACCAAAAGAATCCCCTCGTGAAAAAATAGAAAGACAACGTCGTGAACGTTTTGCGGAAAGTGATAAAACTTGGGCTTATGTGCAAGCAAATGAAGGTCGTTATGCCGTTATCTTCATTCCACGAATACGGTCTTTGGTACTCTGGTATGTGAAAACAAGTTCCACTTTCTGATATAAGTAGAGTAGGTCACTGGCTTCGGCACAACCCTTATCCAGCAACCCCTCTTCAATTCCGTGCATGAGGTTTTCCCTCACACGGCTTTCACATAAATGTTCACCTGCTCACCTTCGCAGTTTTCATCTTCGTCGGTTGTAGATACACAAGACCTGCCTTGTGTAACTTATCCCATGCATCTTGCGCAAGATACAGGCTCCGACGTTGACTTCGGCTTCTTGACCATCGATAAAAGCGTGCCACCAAAAACCAATCCATCTTGAAGAAGACCTGTCGAGGATAACCTACTTTGCCAAAGTAATTCTTCCAGCCTCTTACTACTCTATTAACCCGCTCAACGAGCTGATCTAGGGTCAGAGACGTTCTATGCTTCACTATGCTTCGCAACTTATCCTTATACTTCTTTTGGCTCTTCTTCGATGGATAGATCTTTACGTAGTTGGTGTGCTGGATGAAACCCACTATGTACTTGAAAGTGAACCCTAAGAAGTCAAATTCATTTCCTACTTGGGTCATATCTACGATGTGAGTTTTATCTTCATTGAGCTTTAGTCCTTCCTGCTCCAGCTCATTCTTTATCCAGTCCTGTTGGGCTGAATTGAATGGCGTTTTCGACAGGATAACAAAGTCATCTGCATAAGAAATTATCTTGCATGGTGTCTTTGTCGCAATCTTCCGACAAAAGTCATTTAGGTAAATGTTTGCCAATAGTGGCGAAATCACCCCGCCTTGAGGCGTGCCGATAGGGTTTCCCACTATTCGGCTCTTTCCTTTTGCTGTTGGCTCACTTATCGGCGCTTTGAGGAATAGCTTAATCAGTCTTAGTACTGCCCTATCCGTCACTTTAGACCTTACCTTATCCAGTAATCGTGAATGTGGTATAGTGTCGAAAAACTTTGATAGGTCAGCATCATAGACTTGCTGATACCCTTGTTTCAGATAGCCATTAATGCATATCACTGCGTCTTGTGCACTGCGCTTAGGTCTGTAACCGTAGCTATTACAGTGGAAGTGAGGCTCGAAGACTGGACTTAGCACAAGCGTGCATGCCATTTGTACAATGCGATCTCTGATACTTGGTATGCCCAAATTTCGAGTCTTACCATTGTCTTTTGGTATTTGCACTCTCTTGACCGGCAGAGGTCTGTACCTGCCTTCTACCAGCTCCGCTCTTAATGTTTTGATCAATTTACCAGACGTTTCAATGCTATTTAAGTCCTCAAATCTGACACCATCGACTCCCGCCGCCCCTTTGTTTGCTTTACACAAATAGAAGGCATCCCACAGGATGTCGAAACGACAAATTTTGTCATACAGACTATAAAATGCTTGGTCTGGCTCCTGCTTTGAGCGCAGGTAGAGTTTTCGCTGAAATTCTCGAACTTTATTTGAAGTGCTAGCCATTCGGCAATCTCCTGCTGAAATTTCTTTAAAAACGTCATTTATGTTTGGGCCCCTTCCCTAGATGAGGTTATGTTGTCCTCATCATCTTTGGTACTATGGGCTCATCCGACTGCCTATTGTGTATACACTGAGAATTTCGAGGTCCCCTCTTATATCTCTGCGCTGGGGCGCGACTCCCACAGCAATAGGCTCTCCCACGTTTACTCAACATCCCTCAATGCATGCCATCTTGTATTACACCGGGAAACCACACAGTTGCCTTCGCTAGTTGCTTCACTGTATGTGGCAGGGTTCGTATACTCGGAGCGACTCCCCATTTCCACTTGCGTGACGATGCTTAACCAAGTTCGCTTAATGCTACGGCCTACATTGCGTCTCAACGATTTCTCGTCTTTGTCACTGGGCTTCATATCATGCTGTTGCCATCATGTATGCCAGTCAGACTTCTAGGTGAACTAGCAATTTCCTAGGTAGGGACTTTGCACCCTACTGGACTTAACCCATTGTTTAGGTTAACGTTCTGGGCTTATTATGCCATTTAATCGCTTGGCTGCGTCTCTTGCCCAGAGCAGTGTTGAGCACCTCGTGGCGCTCACGAGATTCCGCAGCCAATTTAGGAATAAACTGCTTCATACAGAACACCAAGAAGCTTAAGCAGCCGAGTCTGATGCTCTTGAACACCCGTTATGAAGCTTTGGCCGCCAAATTCGAGTGTATCGATACCTTCGAATTTTAAGAATACCCAACGTGCCGTCGGTTTAGTTGTCGTCTTGTTCTTTACCATGCTAGGAAAGAATTCCTCGGTCTTAGTGAGACTCTCTCGGATTTTGTGCTCTAAGCTTGCGTAGACGAGTAGGCTCAGCGTCATGATCATCAGTAGTGCCTCGATTCGCTGAGGTTTCTTCAGGAAAATTGATGATGTTAAGAACTCAGGGCTTTTCAAAAAGCGAAAGCCGCGCTCGACCTTTTGCTGAGACTTGTAATGTTCAAGCAATGCAACCATTGTTAGGTCGGTGTTGTCAGTATCGTTGGTGGCGAGAATAAACATACCTACTTTAAGCTTGGCCAGTTTCACCTTTTCTAGATCGGTATAAGGCGTAGCATCTATCAAATAGTGGTATCCCGTCGGCTTTTCATCTTTCTTCGGCCGACCACGACCTGAATAAATTGGCTCTTTAACGATGGTTGATTGCGCGAAGCCAAGCAAATGACACTGGTTGGCGAAGTCGCTCATTGCTTGCTCGGCATCCACTGCGCAAGCAAACTGCTTTTTCTTTAGTTCTCCCAGCGCTTTCAGCTCTTTGGTGATATTTTTGTCTAAGTTCTTATAAAACGTTACCTGCTCTCGCTTGGTTGCTTGTTCACTATGAATCAACAGCCACTTCTGAGATACCGAGCCATAATCAGCGTCAACCCGACAACCCGAGTAGCCATTGCCGATATGGCTCAGCTGCTCTGGCTCAAGGTTCATTAAGGCCTCTTTGGCTGATTTAATGGTCGTTGTAGCACGCGTAATAAACTTCTGTTGTTGCTCATCCAGTGAACGAATGCTCTCTTCGGTGTATAAAGCTGCATCGGCGATGAAGTAGCGACTGTTTTGAGCTGCCTTCAGGCAATGAATATGCCGTTTAGTGACTTCTGAGAATGCCTTAGCATCATTGGTGTTACCACTAAGCGCTTGCATGTAAACAGGCAGGCCAGCTTGATGGCATTAAGATCTTCGTCCTGGGCGTATTCACCATCGACATGGAAGCTAGTGATATCAAGGTGTACAGAGTCTGTTTTAAGTCCTAGCTTATCAATGACATGCTCTGCAATCGCTTGATAAAGTGCGGAGACATCTGCTTCATATAAAGCATCTAACGTGCGTCCGAGTACATCGTCCGTTAAATGGTGAACTTCAATATCTTTAGCAAGCAACTTGGCAACAGGCTTCGTCTCGAAGAAGTCAGAAAACATATGCAGCGTTCTGCTGTGAAAGCCAAGACCATTGAGAATCATCGCCAAGACCGCATCGCCATGTGAAACGTTATGATCCGAGTACTTGGGAATGACGCGATCAATAATACCAGGTAAACCGATTTCATGGCAGAAAGCAGCGATCAGCCCTAAGTGATCTAGGCGTTTAATGACAGGTTGAGCAGCAGACATAATAAAGTGACCGTTAAATAACAGTAATAGATCAAAATTGGGGATCGCGGTCAAGAGGTCTGTCGCACTAACATTTGTAAACGATCACTGGATCACATTGTTTTAATTCTGAAATTGGCTGCGGAATGACGGTTAAATGAAACCTCAACTTCCTTAGCTCGACGGCTTATACAGGTGTAGTGGGGACAAACTAGCGGGATGTTAGCCAGCTTAAATACCGAGTCTAGAAATCCTTGCAGTGCTCTCAACGGCATAGAGAATATGCGTTTCACCATCAGTGCAGTAGTAATGGCTAAGTCGCTGAATTGGCGAGGTCTGCCGCGCTTGCCTTGCTTGTTTTGCTTCCACTCGGCTATCGCTTCCTCATCAATCCAAAAGGTCAGAGAACCACGGTTTATTAAGGCTTTGTTGTACTGCGTCCAGTTAGTTGTCTTGTAACGAGGTTTAGGCATGAGGCTACGACGATTAATGGGTGTAGCCGATCAGATCGTAGCTTCTTGATTTAGTTCCATCGATTTAAGCAACAAAGCC
>NZ_AUFZ01000004.1 GCF_000426765.1 Vibrio litoralis DSM 17657
GCCAGCGTTCAAACGAACTACTACATAGAGAGCTTTAGTTGCAGCTAAAGCCTGGGTCTCACATTACCCAAAAGCAGAGTTAATTTCCCATACAAACGTTTAAGGTTTCAAGATACTTTTCTAATCTGATAGAACCCTTTTAGAGCATCAGGTCTAACAAAATTTTGCTCAAAAACAACTTTCAGAAAATATCCAAAACAACCAGTACTATTCTTTATCCCTCTCCCACAAAACCAAAAAAGGCAGAGTTTAATCACTCTGCCTTTCTGATTTTATTGAATCTTGCTGAACAAGCGCTTGATTATGCTCTTGAGCGAATCACATTGGAGAACACGACATGTAAATCACTTGAAGTAGCATCATCGGTTAAGTTTAAATTGGCTTTGATGTGCTGTAAGTGATGTTCCATTAAGTGAATGGCGGTTTGCTTGTCACCGGCTTCAATGGCATTGAGTAGGTTGGTGTGCTCATCTTGAGAACAGTTACTGTTATTACTGCCTTCATACTGAGCAATCAAGAGTGAGGTTTGAGAAACTAGGCTGCGTAAGAAGTGTAATAACGGTGCGTTCTTCGCCATTTTAGCGAGCTCAATATGAAACTCACCGGAGAGGCGAATGCCTTTGCCGACATCGCCATTGGCTATCGCTTCGTTTTCACTAGTAACGAGATTACGCAAAACTTGCATTTGATGAGGGTGACAGTTTTCGGTTGCCAGTTCGGTTACTGCAAGTTCTGCAATTTCACGTGCTTTTAGAATTTGGGTTGCTTCATCTATGGTTGGAGCAGAAACGGTCGCGCCGCGGTTAGGTTTGATATCGACGACTTGCTCTAGAGAGAGACGTAATAAAGCACGACGAATAATGGTTCGGCTAACACCAAAGATTTCACTTAACGATTCTTCATTAAGCTTGGTGCTAGGAGGTAAACGTTGCTCTAGAATCGCATCAAAGATGTGGCAGTACACCACATCATCTTGAGTTTGATTATTGGCTTTCGCTTGAATTTTTGTATTCGATAACTTACTTAATTTAGTCATGGCCTAATCTGCTGAAAAGTGGTGGGCGTTAACAACATGAATAATAACAACGCCCATAGATTGTACATTATAGACCTTAGTTTATCTAAGTGTCAGATGAATACAACTTTGCATGCAAAATGCCATCCAGAGCACATTTTTCATCTAAGTCTGATAAATCGCCACTGATCCCAACTGCACCCAAAACCAGATTCGATTCATTACGAACCAATACACCACCAGGAACGGGGACCATATTACCATGAGCAAGTACATTGATCGCAGAAATAAAGGCGGGTCGGGCATCGGCATCTTGAGCCAACTTTCTTGATGAGCATCCTAATGCAAGGGCTCCCCACGCTTTTGCAATGGCAATATCAGGCCGCATCATGCTAGAGCCGTCTTGCCGTTGTAGGGAAACCAGTTTGCCACCACTGTCTAAAACCGCCACAGTGAGTGGAGCACTTTTTAAGTCTAATGCGGTGCTAAACGCACCTTGGGTGATACTTAATGCTTGTTGCAGTGTCAAACTCATGATCAGGATCCTCATTAATAAGGATGAATCACGCGTTCTTATACGTTTTGGCTCGATAAAGAAAGCGTGACTCACCACTGGTTATTAACAAAGAAGCGGGTAGCTCGGTAGAGTCAAGAACTCTGCAAAATCGTCTTGGGTCGATAAGGTATCGAACATCTTGGCCGTTTCTTCAAATCGTCCTTGAGCATAACGTTGCTCGCCAACTTCTTGTTTAATCGTAATTAATTCTTCTGCCAACAGAGTTCGGAAATATTCCTCTGTTACCACTTGGCCATCGTCTAGTTTCACGCCGTGTTTAATCCACTGCCAGATGCTAGCGCGCGAGATTTCCGCCGTTGCTGCATCTTCCATTAGGCCGTAGATTGGCACACAACCTACACCGCTGATCCAGGCTTCAATGTAATAAAGTGCGATACGAATATTTTTACGTAAGCCTTCTTCATTACGTGGCCCTTCACATGGCGCGAGTAATTGTTCTGCAGTAATGTTACCTACATGGCTGCTGTCAAAATCCATTTGATTGACTTGCCCACCCAATTTGTTATCAAAAATCTCCATTGCCACATCCACTAACTTCGGATGAGCAACCCAAGTACCATCATGACCGTTAGAAGATTCACGGTTCTTATCTTCTTCTACCTTGGTCAATACCTGCTGCATAACCGCAGGATCGGAATTTGGAATAAACGCTGACATACCACCCATCGCTAATGCACCGCGAGCGTGACAAGTTTTCACCAATAGTTGGCTGTAAGCGTTCAAGAATGGTTTGTCCATACCTACACTATGGCGGTCTGGCAAAATGCGATCTTTATGATTTTTCAATGTTTTGATGTAGCTGAAGATGTAATCCCAACGGCCACAGTTCATTGCCACAATATGATCACGCATTACATACAGAATCTCTTCCATTTGGAATACCGCAGGAAGGGTTTCAATTAATACTGTCGCGCGAATCGTGCCGATTTCTACCTTGAAGTACTCTTCGGTAAAGCGGAACACATCATCCCACCACTTGGCTTCTTCCATACTTTCTAACTTAGGAATGTAGTAGTACACGCCTTCGCCTTGCTTAGCGCGAGTTTGGTAGTTATGGAAGAAGTACAAAGCAAAATCCATTAAACAACCGGCAATTGGCTGGCCGTTATATTCAATATGACGCTCAGGTAGATGCAAGCCACGAGGGCGAGCCAGTAGCTGTGCAGGCTCTGCAACTAGGTCATATTGTTTATCTTTTTTCTCATCGTAGTAACTGATGGTGCCAGCATTGGCATCACGTAAATTGACTTGCCCATCTAACATGTTCTCCCACGTTGGAGAAGACGCATCTTCAAAACAGCACATGAAGATTTTCGCCCCTGAATTGAGGGCGTTAATCACCATCTTGCGCTCAACAGGGCCGGTGATTTCGACTCGACGATCCTGCAATGTTTTTGGGATCGGAGCGACTTTCCAGCTTTTATCTTCGCGAATGTTTTTGGTGTCTTCACGGAAATCAGGCAGCTCGCCAGCATCAAATTGCTTTTGACGTTCACGTCGTAGGTGCAGCGCTTGTTCTAATGGCGCGCTGAACTTCGTCACTAAGGCATTCAGAAAATCTAAAGCAGGTTCAGAAAGAATGGCCTTTTGTTGTTCTGTTGATAATTCACCAACCACATTAATCGCGCGCGATTGCTGGGATTGCATGTCTGTTTCACGGTCCTCAGTGCTGTGCATAATCGTCTCCTTTATGAACATGTACGAGCAGTCAATACGGGTAAACCCAAAAGCGTTGGGGCGATTTTGAGCTTTTATACCAATCACCTAATTAATTTGATTGGTATGAATCTTATCTACGTATTTCTTGTATTTGTGTTTATCTAAACAATATTGTGTACATTAATGTTTTGATTTCTTGTCTAGGTATATCCTCGTTTTCACAAAAGATCAAAGTTTATTTAACGTTTTGTGCACTCAAACAAAATGCACAACACTTGGTCGGATCAGTTTTAATTGCTTTGTAGGCAGTGGCTTAACTCAATATCAGCACTTTATTTAAAAATATTTTTGTTTTTTATTTGCACAATTCAAATTGTCGCGTCTAGACTGAATAATGTATTTTTAATTGTATACAATATCGAAAGGAAATTGAGTTATGGCTAAAATGAAAGCGATTGAAGCTGCAGTAGAAGTATTAAAAAGGGAAGGGGTGGATATCGCATTTGGTGTACCTGGTGCGGCAATCAACCCATTTTATGCAGCAATGAAAAAGATTGGTGGAATTGACCATGTACTGGCGCGCCATGTGGAAGGTGCTTCGCATATGGCAGAAGGCTACACCCGAACCAATGATAAAAATATTGGCGTGTGCATCGGGACCTCTGGCCCAGCGGGCACCGATATGATCACTGGCTTGTATTCGGCATCAGCAGATTCGATTCCAATTTTATGCATTACCGGTCAAGCACCACGCGCTCGTTTGCACAAAGAAGATTTCCAAGCGGTGGATATTGAATCCATTGCTAAACCAGTGACCAAATGGGCGACGACCGTTCTAGAACCAGCGCTAGTGCCACGTGCATTTCAACAAGCATTTCACATTATGCGTTCAGGGCGTCCGGGCCCAGTATTAATCGATCTACCGATTGATGTACAGCTGGCTGAAATTGAGTTTGATATTGATACCTATGAGCCGCTTGAGCCGTATCAACCAACCGCAACCCGCAGCCAAGTAGAAAAAGCGCTGACGATGTTAACTGAATCAGATAAGCCTTTGATTGTGTCTGGTGGTGGTGTGATTAACGCTGGCGCGAGTGCTGAGTTGCAAGAACTTGCCGAGATCTTAAATGTTCCGGTTATTCCAACGCTAATGGGTTGGGGCAGTATTCCAGATAACCATGAACTGATGGCTGGCATGGTTGGGCTACAAACCTCTCACCGTTACGGTAATGCAACAATGTTAGCGTCTGATTTTGTATTAGGTATTGGTAACCGCTGGGCAAACCGTCATACCGGTTCGGTCGATGTGTATACCCAAGGTCGTAAGTTTGTGCATGTGGATATTGAACCGACGCAAATTGGCCGCGTGTTCTGCCCCGATCTTGGCATTGTGTCAGATGCAAAATCCGCATTAACGCTGTTCTTAGATGTGGCGAAAGAAATGCAAGCGTCAGGCAAGTTAAAAGATCGTTCTGGCTGGGTTGGTGAGTGTATTGAACGCAAATCAAGCTTGTTACGTAAAACTCACTTTGAAGAAGTTCCAATGAAGCCAATGCGAGTTTATGAAGAAATGAACAAAGCGTTTGGTGAGGATACCTGTTACGTCAGCACCATTGGTTTGTCGCAAATTGCCGCCGCGCAGTTCTTGCATGTGTATAAACCTCGTCACTGGATCAACTGTGGTCAAGCTGGCCCACTAGGTTGGACGATTCCGGCTGCGCTAGGTGTTCGCGCGGCGGATCCAAACCGTCCGATTGTGGCGATCTCAGGCGACTACGACTTCCAATTTATGATCGAAGAATTAGCCGCTGGTGCGCAGTTTAATCTGCCGTATATCCATGTAGTAGTGAACAACTCTTACCTTGGTTTGATTCGTCAGGCTCAGCGTCAGTTTGATATTGATTACTGTGTACAGCTTGCTTTTGAAAACCAAAACGCACCAGAAATGGAAGGCTATGGGGTCGATCATGTCGCGGTTGTAGAAGGGCTAGGGTGTAAAGCGATTCGTGTTCGTAATCCTGAAGATGCGCCAGCCGCGTTTGAAGAAGCGAAGAAACTGATGGCAAAACACCGTGTACCAGTTGTTGTTGAATTCATTCTAGAGCGCGTAACCAACATCGCAATGGGTGTGGAAATTGACGGCATCAATGAGTTTGAAAGCTTAGCTGGAGAGCAGGGCGACGCCCCAACCGCGATTACTTTTAACCAGTAATGACACCATTGAAGGGCTGTCGAATTGGCAGCTTCTTCAATGTTTGAATATCTATTTTTAGTTGCAGAAAAAGGAGAAGGATATGCCTAAGTTTGCGGCAAATCTATCAATGCTATTTACCGAAGTGGATTTTTTACAACGCTTTGAACAAGCCGCACAAGCCGGTTTTCAGGGAGTAGAGTACCTATTTCCTTATGATTTTGAAGCCAGCACTATCAAAGGTGTATTGGAATCTAACCACCTAAAACAAGTGTTATTCAACCTACCCGCCGGTGATTGGCAAGCGGGCGATCGCGGTATTGCGGTTGATCCAAGTCGAGTAGAAGAATTCCAACAAGGCGTCACTAAGGCGATTCAATATGCCAAAGCGCTTGATTGTAACCAAGTCAACTGCCTTGCCGGTATCGTGCCAGATGGCGTGACAGCTCAGCAAGCAGAAGAAACCTTTGTGAGTAATTTACGCTTTGCCGCTGGAGCGCTGAAAGAAAATGGCATCAGCTTGATTATTGAAGCAATCAATACTCGTGATATTCCGGGCTTTTTCTTAACCAATACTAAACAAGCCCTCGACATCATTGAGAAGGTAGGCAGTGATAATTTGAATTTCCAATACGACATTTATCACATGCAAATCATGGAAGGCGATTTAGCGCCAACTTTGAGTGAGCATCTTGGCCAAATTCAACATGTTCAATTGGCGGATAACCCAGGTCGACATGAACCGGGTACTGGCGAAATCAACTACCCATTCTTGTTCAACCATTTAGATAGCATTGGTTACGACGGTTGGATTGGTTGTGAATATAAGCCGAAGACGACCACTGTCGAAGGCTTGAGCTGGATGAAAGAGCTCGCTTAAAAAGATGAATTTTAAATTTTCACTCAATTAAGAAAAACAGATTTTAAGGATGAGATTATGACTACACCAACAATTGCATTTATCGGTACTGGCATCATGGGCAAACCAATGGCGATTAACTTGCAGAAAGCCGGCTATTCGATTGTGGTTTCTGACCACTTTGTTGCGCCACCTCAAGAGCTAGTCGATGGCGGTGCGACCGTTGTACACAGTGGCAAAGAAGCAGCACAGCAAGCTGATGTGATTATTACTATGGTGCCAAATACACCAGATGTTGCCGATGCACTATTTGGCGACAACGGTATCGCGCAAGGTTTATCAGCAGGTAAGCTAGTAATTGATATGAGCTCGATTGCGCCAATTGAAACTCAAGAGTTTGCTAAACAAATTAAAGAGTGTGGCGCAGAGTACCTAGATGCACCGGTTTCTGGTGGTGAAGTGGGGGCAATTAATGCCACGCTGACGATCATGGTCGGTGGTAGTGAAGCGGCGTTTGAACGTGCCAAGCCTCTATTTGAAGTGATGGGACAAAACATTACGCTAGTGGGCGATAATGGCGCAGGTCAAATCTGTAAAGTCGCTAACCAAATTATTGTCGCGCTAAATATTGAAGCGGTATCCGAAGCCTTTGTGTTTGCTTCAAAAGCCGGTGCGGATCCTGCGCGAGTGCGTAATGCGCTAATGGGCGGTTTTGCTAACTCAAAGATTTTGGAAGTGCATGGTGAGCGTATGGTGAAAGGCACATTCGACCCAGGCTTTAGAATCGCCCTTCACCAAAAAGACTTAAACCTTGCGTTAACCGGCGCTGAGCAACTCGGTCTTGATCTACCGAATACTGCGACCGCTCAACAATTATTTGGCGAGTGTGCTGAGATGGATGGTTCGAACTGGGATCACTCTGCCTTAATCAAAGCCATTGAAGCGCGTGGTAAGCATAATATTCGTGGAGAGTAGTATTGTTGGTATTTAGAGGAATAGGCTTTAGATACCTTTGAATTTCGATTTTTTGCTATATACCCAAAGTAATTGGAGTTGCAGTGAGGCGACAAGTGAATGAATCCTCATGAGCATAGCTTGCCTATGTGATTGAGGTGAATGAACGCTGGCAACAAAGCTGCAGCTTTAATTACGAAGGGTATAACTGAGTGTTTGCATTGAACTGGCATGTTCGGTTTATATTTGGGAATAAACCTTTCATTCCGCAAGGACTCAGTTTTTACCGCACTTTTTGTCTCCTTTAGTGCGCCCCGAGTGGCTGAAAAATTAATCTTAGTTTTGTGTGCGACGGATTAATGAGGTAATGATGCCGCTCGGGACTTTTTAATCCCATGTTTATACCCAAGTGACTTAAAGCCTATTTCTGGCTACATCCCCATTTCTAGCTAATGGATTGGAAAAAAAGGATGAATTTCCTGCTCGCTATGATAAAACACTAATCACAACGGATTTTGGTAACAAGACGGGAGTGACTAAGTGGCAAAGGTGAGAGAACGAAATCAAAGCGTCATTATTGAAGCGGCCAGCCAGCATTTTGCTAAATATGGCTACGCAGCAACCAAAGTGGCAGATATTGCCAAAGAAGCCAACATTCCTAAGCCAAATATCTATTACTACTACAATTCCAAAGATAACCTTTATCGCGCGGTACTTGAAAGCGTGACTGTGCCCTTACTGCAATCGTCCAAGCCTATTCAAGAGCTTGATGATCCTATCGAAGCGTTAACCGAATATATTAAGACCAAACTGATTATCTCTCGCGATCATGCTTATGCTTCCAAAGTATTTGCGAATGAAGTGATGTCGGGCGGGCAATCTTTACCCAAAGATATTGAAGATGAATTGCAACAGCAGTCTGAAATGATCATTGCTAAGTTTCAGTCATGGATTGAGCAGGGCAGAATGGATGAGGTTTCTCCACACCATTTAATGTTTACTATTTGGGCGGCGACGCAAACGTATGCGGATTTCGGTTGGCAGATTTGTCGGGTGATGAATAAAAAGAAATTGGCACGTAAAGATTACGATGAAGCAGCGCAGTTCTTAACTTCAATGATCTTAAAAGGCTGTGGCGTTAATTCTAACAATAGTTAAAATAGTCGTTACTTACCGTATACCTTAAAGGTTGTTATGCAGCATTATACCCAAGCTATCATCACTATACTTGCTTTGGTCAACCCCGCCATTTGTGCGCAAATGTTTGCCGATGCCACACGTGGACAGAGTAAATCTCAACAATATAAAGAATCGATAAAGTCAGTGTTAACCATTGCGACTGTATTACTGATCGCAGCATTTGCGGGTACTTCGGTTCTTCAAGCTTTTGGCATTTCATTACCCGCTTTTTCATGTGCCGGCGGGGGTATTTTGATTTGGATTGGTGTGCAGATGATCATTTCAGCACAACGACCGCCGCTTCCTGCCTCAGATCTTCATTCGACAAGCAGCCATAAAACGACCGGATTAGTTTTATTTGCTGCAAGCCCCGGCACCATTACTGGGGTCATTACCGTTGCCGCATCGCATCATGATGCATTAATCCCTTATACCGCAGTGATCGGTGTAGCGATTGCTATGCTGGTTTTATTGGGTGTTTTGATGGCATTTATTGCGCTTTCTAAAGAGCAAAAAGAGCCAACCATGGTTAAGAAAATGATTACCAGTTATATGGGGGTAATTGTGATCGCGATGGGTGCTCAGTTTATGCTATCAGGTGTGAAGAACTTCTTATTCTAACCTTAATTAATGTATTTAAAATGTGAGTAACTTGTTGTGTTTTGGTTGCTAGCGACTTCGTCGTGCTTGTTGCTTTGCTCTGCGTTATTTTCCTGGTGAATTGATAGGCTATAAAATTTCGATTTTTAGCATTTTAATCTAAGTTTGATTCTGTAATAGCCAATAAAACCAATGATAAACTCTAATTTATAGATCATGATTAGCTTCATGCACTATTATTTTTTATATTTGCAGATAAATAGTGTTTAGTTTCAGTCTCAGGCAAATCCTACCTAAAAAAGAAAAATATTCTGTTACACTGCGCGTCTTAAAAAATACCCTGTATGTTTAATTTTTTAAAAAGCAGCGGATTACTCTGCTGATGCTTTGCCATATAGGATAACCAATGTAAAAGGACCGATGCAGTGAATATGAAATTATTCGGTAGTTCTTTGATTTTGTCGGGGACTGCACTAGGTGCCGGAATGTTAGGCATTCCAATGGCATTAGCTCAATTTGGCTTTACGGTTAGTTTAATTTTGATGTTAGTGATCTTTGTGGGTACCACTTATGGCTCTTTATTACTAACAGAAGCCTGTACCAAAACCGATCAAAATGGCGGTATGAATAGCGTTGCTCAGCTGTCTTTGGGAACCAGCGGAAAATTCGTCATCAACTTCTTCTTTTATATGCTGCTAATTTGTATTTTAGTTGCTTACATTCTCGGTATTGGTGACCTGTTCCATAACTTATTGGCGGGTATCGGTTTTGATGTTCCTCAATCGATTTGTTACTCGGTATTTACTTTTGTCATGGCGGTGGTGATCATCGCGGGTAAATCGTATATCGATATGCTAAACCGTGTTTTGTTCATTTTGATGATCACTATGTTGGTTACCGTTGTAGTGACACTGTTTACCAATATTCACATTGAGTACCTAGAGCAAACGCCAAACTTTTTATGGAAAGATGTGGTTAAACATAGCACCACTATTTTTACCAGTTTTGCATCTATGGTCGTGATCCCATCGCTGGTTATGTACAACAAAGAAGCGACACCTAAGCAGATGCGCAATATGGTTTTGCTTGGCTCTGTGATCCCGCTGATTTGTTATCTAACCTGGCTGCTGGCAATTATAGGCAACCTAGGTACGGCTGAAATTCGTCAGTTTGAAGATATTTCGCAGCTTATCGCGGCATTTGGCGGCTCGTCTGGCACACTTAAAACCATTATCGCTGTCTTTTCAGCCTTGGCATTAGTGACGTCGTTTCTTGGCGTGTCGATGGCGTTATTTGACCAAAACAAAGATGCGATTGCGGGTATTGTTAATCGTACTAAGCTAGAAAAGGGCAAGGTAACGGCTGGGTTAATTTTTGTTCTGACTTTCATTTTGCCACTGTTAGTGACCAATTTATTTTCAAACAAATTCCTCAATATGCTGGACTACGCTGGTATTACTTTAGTCTTCCTAGCGATTTGGGGACCGTTAGCCATGGTTTGGAATGTACGAAAACCAAGCTTTAAAGTGGCATCACAAGCAAGTGCTTATACGGCAGGTGGTGGTAACATTGCTTTAGTCGCTTCATTGTTGTTTGGCGCGTTTATTCTGGTTTCGACTTTCTTTAGTTAACCTAAAATAGTTTACTTGGGTATAGCAATATCCTTTCTAATGCCGGCCTAGTGTCGGCATTTTTGTTTTTTCAAGACCGAAGAGGAAAAATTAAAATACACCAAATCAAAGTGTTGCAAAATTGTTTAAAAAATGTGATCACCAAAACTTGACCGTTGAGTCAGGAAATCCAATACTTAATGCAAAGGAAGTGAGCTATAGGTTAAACGGTACGATAAAAAATCCGTTCTCCAATAGCGAATAAGTGAGCACAGGAGAAGCACTTTGATTACGTTTTTACTCAATCAAACACTGAAGCGTGAAACCAATATTTCACCAAATATGACAGTGTTAAATTACCTACGTACCGAGCTACATAAAACCGGCACTAAAGAAGGTTGCGGCTCTGGTGATTGTGGCGCATGTACTGTGGTACTTGGCGAGCTTGTGGATGGCAAGTTGCAATATCGTAGTGTCAATTCATGTTTGACCTTTGTGTCGTCATTACACGGCAAGCAGTTAATTACGGTCGAAGATCTTAAAAACAAACAATCACTTCACCCAGTACAGCAAGCATTAGTGGACTTTCATGGTTCGCAATGTGGCTACTGTACACCGGGTTTTATTATGTCGATGTTTGCTTTGAGTAAGAACAAACCAAGTGCGGATAAAGAAGATGTGATGGAATCATTGGCGGGCAACCTTTGTCGCTGTACTGGTTATCGTCCCATTGTCGATGCAGCTTTATCGTTAAGCTCAGACCAACCTTTACTTGATCAATTTGCCGAGCTTGAGCAACAAACCACCGCCAAACTTGAGAAGATTGAATCCAAAACTGCGCCTTTAGTTCTGGGCAACTTAACCAGTTTCTCACCAACCACGACCGATGAATTAGCCGAATTATACGAGCGTCATCCAAAAGCAAAATTGGTCGCTGGTGGTACCGACCTCGCGCTAGAAGTCACGCAATTCCACCGTGAAATTGAAACACTGATTAACGTCACTGGCGTTGCGGATATGAAAACCATTCGTGAAACCGAACAAGATATCGTGATTGGTGCCAATATGCCGCTCAGCGATTGTTACGCGACACTCGCAAAATATTACCCAGATTTTGGTCACTTACTGCATCGCTTTGCGTCATTGCAAGTACGTAACCAAGGTACTATTGGGGGTAATGTTGCCAATGCGTCTCCTATTGGTGACACGCCCCCTCTTCTTATTGCGCTTAATGCCCGTCTGAAATTGCGAAAAGGGCAGCAGGTTCGAGAAGTTCAAATTGATGAATACTTCATTAATTACAAAGTGACGGTTCAGCAAGAATCCGAATTCATCGAACAAATCATTATTCCTAAGCCGGATGATCTTGAAAATAATAACGATCAGCAGTTTTTCAGCGCCTATAAATTATCAAAACGTATTGATGATGATATTTCAGCCGTTTGCGGCGCGTTTAATTTCACCATTGAAAATGATGTGGTCGTGGATGCTCGCGTGGCATTTGGTGGTATGGCAGCAACGCCAAAACGTGCTGACTTATGTGAAAAAGCCTTAATAGGCAAGGCATGGGATAAAGCGACAGTTGAAGCAGCAATGGTGAAGTTGGCGGAAGATTTTGAGCCACTGTCTGACTTTAGGGCCAGTAAAGAATATCGCTCTAAAACCGCCTGCAACATGCTGCTCCGTTTTTTCCTAGAGCAACAAACCAAGGTCATGTCACAGCAAAACAGTAATAACTTTAAGCAACACAGCATTGAAACGAGGGTCACGTCTTATGTCTAATCATTCTCCAAAATTAAGCTACGACGAGCTACTCGCACAATATAAGCAAGATCTGAAAACTGGCGTAGGTAAATCAGTTAAGCATGATAGTGCCGATAAGCAGGTGTCAGGCGAAGCGGTCTATATTGATGATCGTTTAGAGTTCCCGAATCAGTTGCATGTTTATTGCCGTTTAAGCACCGAAGCGCATGCCAAGATTGTCAGTATTAATACCGATCCTTGCTACGAATTTGATGGTGTTGAGATTGCCATTACTAGTAAAGATGTGCCGGGTGAGTTGGATATCGGCGCAGTATTTCCTGGCGATCCATTATTAGCCGATGGCGTCGTGGAATATTACGGCCAACCGATCATTGCAGTAGCTGCAAAAGATATGGAAACCGCGCGTAAAGCAGCTTTAGCCGCTGAGATCGAATTTGAATCACTACCGGCTATTTTGGATGTTAAAGAAGCACTCGAGAAAAAGCACTTCGTGCATGAAACTCATGTGCAACAGCGTGGTGATTACCAAGGTGCACTCGCTTCCGCCAAACACGTATTAGAGGGCGAGCTGAATATTGGTGGTCAAGAGCATTTCTATTTAGAAACTCAAGCCAGTAGCGTCGTACCTGCCGAAGATGGTGGGGTGATTGTTTATACCTCAACGCAAAACCCAACTGAAATTCAAAAGGTAGTGGCAGAAGTATTGGGCGTTGCGATGCACAAAGTAGTGGTGGATATGCGTCGTATGGGCGGCGGCTTTGGGGGCAAAGAAACCCAAGCCAATGCGCCAGCTTGTATTGCTGCTGTGATTGCGAGCTTGACCCAAAAGCCAACCAAGATTCGTTTGTGGCGTAATGACGATATGATCATGACTGGTAAACGTCACCCATTCTACAACCAGTACCGTATTGGCTTTGATGATGATGGAAGCATTCATGGCGCAGAATTAATCAATTCCGGTGATTGTGGTTATTCGATTGATTTATCACATTCAATTGTCGACCGCGCAATGTTCCACTCAGACAATGCATATTATCTAGGTGATGCCAAAGTCGTGGGCAATCGCTGTAAAACCAATACCGCTTCCAATACCGCTTACCGTGGTTTCGGTGGCCCACAAGGCATGATGACTATTGAACACATCATGGATGAAATTGCCCATTATCTTGGTAAAGATCCGCTGGAAATTCGTAAAGCAAACTACTACGGCGGAGAAGGTCGCGATACCACTCACTACTATCAAAAAGTAGAAGATAACTGCTTACTCGAAATTACAGAAGAGCTAGAAAAAACCAGTGAATATCAAAAACGCCGTAAAGAAATAGCGGAATTTAATGCCAATAGTCCAATCTTGAAAAAGGGCATTGCATTAACGCCGGTGAAGTTTGGTATTTCGTTTACCGCCACGTTCTTAAACCAAGCCGGTGCGCTGATTCATATCTATACCGATGGCAGTATTCATCTGAACCACGGTGGTACGGAAATGGGGCAAGGTTTGAATACCAAAGTGGCGCAGATTGTCGCGCAAGAGTTCAGTGTCGATATCGATCAAATTCAAATCACGGCAACCAATACTGACAAAGTACCAAACACCTCGCCAACTGCAGCATCGTCGGGTACGGACTTGAACGGTAAAGCGGCGCAAAATGCTGCGATGACAATCAAAGCACGTTTGATTGAGTTTGCTGCAAATCACTACAAAGTGACTCCAGAAGAAGTCATATTCAACAATGGTGTAGTGGAAGTGCGTGATCAATTGATCCCGTTTGCTGAATTTGTTCAACAGGCGTATTTCAACCAAGTATCGTTGTCGAGCACTGGCTTCTACCGCACACCGAAGATTTATTATGATCATGAGAAAGCTTGCGGTCGTCCATTCTATTACTTTGCTTATGGCGCGTCGTGCTCAGAAGTGATTGTCGATACCTTAACCGGTGAGTACAAGATTCTACGTACTGATATTTTGCATGATGTTGGCGCATCACTAAACCCTGCGATAGATATTGGTCAGATAGAAGGCGGCTTCATACAAGGTGTGGGTTGGCTGACGACCGAAGAATTGGTGTGGAATGAAAAAGGGCGCTTAATGACTAGCGGCCCGGCAAGTTACAAAATTCCTGCCATTGCCGATATGCCAATCGACTTTAGAACCAATATCGTGCAAAACCGCAGCAACCCAGAAGATACCGTGTTCAACTCGAAAGCCGTCGGTGAGCCACCGTTTATGCTAGGCATGTCAGTATGGAGTGCGCTTAAAGATGCCGTACATGCAGTGGCATTAGAAAATGCTCAAGAGGGTGAAAGAGTGACGGTGCATCTTGATACGCCAGCTACACCAGAGCGAGTGCTATGGGCAATGGAGAAGGCGAGAGCGGGGAGTTCTACGGTGAAAGCGGCTTTAGCTGAGAACAATCGAGTACAAGCCTAAATGAGTATATGGTGTTTTTGATACTCGTAATAAATATTGCGTCATTCCAAAAGTGTTTTTGGTTGATTAACCATTACCGCCTACTGATGGAGATCCTGAACTACGCTCCTTCGTCGCTATTCAGGATGACGGCTTCATCTCCTATTACAAGGAAATAGCTATGTCTAGTTATGGAAGTGAACATTCGAACCCGACTAGCCAAGTCTCTTGGATCCAACAACTCGCCTTGTTAGAGCAACAAGGTGAAGAGTGTATTTTGGTTTCTGTATTGGAAGACAAAGGCTCAGTGCCTCGTGACGCTGGAACTAAGATGATCGTCACTCGCAAAGAGCTTTATGCCACGATTGGTGGCGGTCACTTAGAGCACCTTGCCACAAAAATGGCGCGTGAAATGTTGATGAAAATTGGTAATGGGCAAACGGATAATAAAATCCATATCGAACGCTTTAATCTAGGCGCACGCTTAGGGCAATGTTGTGGCGGCATGGCAACCTTGAGCTTTGAACCGATTGGTTTTAATCAACATCATCTCGTGTTGCTAGGGGCAGGGCATGTCGCCAAAGCGTTAGTGAATATCGTGCAAACCCTGCCGTTTAAAATTACTTGGATCGATGAGCGTGAAGCCGAGTTTCCAGCGCAGCTTGCCCCGAATGTTCATAAGCTAGTCAGTGATGATCCGGTGGGTGAAATTAAGCACATGCCAGCCAATAGCTACTACCTAGTGATGACGCATAATCATCAGCTTGATTTCGATTTAGCGCGTGAAATCTTAACTCACGATAAGTTTAGCTATTTCGGCATGATTGGCTCTCAAACGAAACGCAAAAAGTTTGATATGCGGTTAGCCCATCGCGGCTTTGAGCAAGGTATGATAGAAAAAATGCAATGCCCAATTGGGATTTCAATGGTAAAAGGAAAGCATCCTGCTGAAATTGCCGTTTCGGTGGCAG
Source organism: Vibrio litoralis DSM 17657 (assembly GCF_000426765.1). GTDB lineage: Bacteria > Pseudomonadota > Gammaproteobacteria > Enterobacterales > Vibrionaceae > Vibrio > Vibrio litoralis. The sequence continues at coordinate 15,787 of NZ_AUFZ01000004.1, forward strand.
GTGAGTTAATTGCTCACTATCAAGGCGAAACATTAGAAGCCAAGCGCCCGTTAAATCATCTTTCATTAAAGAATAATGTCTTAGCAGGTTGAGCGACAAAAAGGAATACGCCTAATAGGCAAAGGATTGAAGAAAAGGAATCAATGAATGTCACAAGTCAAAACAGGTTATCGCAGTTCTATTATTCAATTGATTGCCGACCCAAGTGAAGTGGGTATCGAGCAAGCTTACCGTTATTTTGAAGACGGTTTGCTCGTGGTTGAAAATGGTTTGATTACCGATGTAGGCGATTATGTTGAAACGCTGGCCAAGCAAAATGGCGAGCTAGAGATGGTCAACTATCAAGATAAAATCATCACAGCAGGATTTGTTGATACTCATATTCATTATCCTCAAACCGGTATGATTGCTTCTTATGGCGAGCAACTTCTTGATTGGCTAGAAAACTACACTTTTCCCGAAGAAGAGCGTTTTAAAGACCCTGAATATGCCGCTAAAGTTGCGAAAATATTTTTAGACGAACTGGCCACCAACGGTACGACTACCGCATTGGTTTTTGGTACGGTGCACAAACAATCGGTTGATGTATTTTTCCAAGAAGCCAAGCGTCGTAATCTACGTATGATCGCCGGTAAAGTATTAATGGATCGTAACGCCCCAGACTACCTGACCGACACACCAGAATGCGGCTACCAAGATTCAAAAGAACTGATCGAAAAATGGCATGACAATGGTCGTTTATCTTATGCAGTAACGCCACGTTTTGCGCCAACCAGCTCGCCAGAACAGCTCGATATGGTGGGCAAGTTGCTGCAAGAATACCCTAGTGTCTACATGCACACGCATTTATCGGAAAACAAACAAGAAATCGAATGGGTGAAATCTTTATTCCCAGAGCAAGAAGGGTATTTAGATGTGTATGATCATCACGGATTATTGCACCCGAGATCAGTTTTTGCTCACGGAGTACATTTATCGGATTGTGAATGCCAACGCTTGTCAGATACGGGTTCTGCGATTGCATTTTGTCCAACCTCTAACTTATTTTTAGGCTCAGGTTTGTTTGATTTAAATCGCATTGAAGAGTTTGGAATTCGAGTAGGAATGGGTACCGATGTTGGCGCAGGTACGTCATTTTCACTGATGCAAACCATGAGTGAAGCCTACAAAGTTATGCAGCTGCAACAAAAGAAACTGCACCCGGTGAAATCGCTCTATCAAGCGACACTAGGCGGCGCAAAAGCTTTATATCTCGATGATAAAATTGGCAGTTTAGAAGTCGGAAAAGAAGCGGACTTCGTGGTGCTAGAACCCAGTGCAACCACGTTAATGAAGTTTCGCATGCAGCAGGCCAAAACCTTGGAAGAGAAGCTATTCGTGCTAATGAGCTTAGGTGATGACCGAACCGTACATGCGACGTATATTTATGGTGATTTGGCTTATAAGGCCTATACCTAAGTTACTTGGGTATAAACGTCTGTTGAATAGAAAACCTTCAAAAACGGAATACCATACCAACGTTAGACTGGAATTGGTTCATCCAGTCTGACTCAAATTTAATATAACAATTGCTTGAGCTTTGAGTCGCGTAACAAACACTTTCTGAATCATTATCGACCGATGTTCCAAGCCAACGTACCTGTCCGGTTACCGCAATATTGTCGGTAAATTTATACTCTAATCCAGCGTAAATACTTGCCGCAAAACCATACTTGTTATCCGCCCAATCCACATCGGTATAAGATCCACCCAAGCCTACCCCAACATAACCTAATGCATCATTATTGATTGGCATATTCAAGCGACTTTGTACCATCAAATATTGGATTGAAGAGTCATAATCCAAAGATTCCAATTCATTATCTTGATAGGAATAGAATAGTCCGATCTGACCATTTTCAACCGGTACTTCAATGGATAAGCCGTAGCTCTCACTTCCTTTGAGGTCATATTCATTGCCATTGGAATCTTCGACTTCGCCACCTAGTGTATAGCCAACCATTGGCGTAATAATCACATCAGCATAAGCCGTTGTCGAAGTCATTGCCGCGACTGCAACAACTAATAACCAGTTTCTATTTTTCATTGAGAAATCCTAATCACATTCCATTGTGTTTAATTTGCCACCAAGCTTTAATCTGCCTGAAAAGAAGAGTGAAGTAAATCCGGCGTGCTTTGGTGGCGATTAGACTCACAATATCATTGTTACCTTAATGTCTTATTTTTGTGATAAATAACTGTCATTTATATAATTTATTAATTTTACTTGGTATGCTGATTGGGTTTTGAAATAGTGAACAAGGATAAGTCATGAGACTGAATTCGCTACAAGTATTGTTGTTCAATGTGTGTTGTGTGCCATTGGTTTGGGCAGAAGATCCTGAACAATCAGGACAAGTGCCGGAAGGTAGTGTGTCGAGCGGCTATGATTTGTGTTTATTAGATAAAATTAAGCAGCAACAAGGCGATCAAACGGTTCAAAGTATCCGTGATGAATGCCAATTGGACATGGTTTCCCAAACCGATTCTGCGGGTAACAAACAAGAAAACTTAGCGGCTAACCGTCTGGAAACCGAGCGTGAAACCGCCTTTGAACCATTTGTTATTACCGCTCACCGTTTGAATTATCTTTTACCTGTTACTTACAGCGATAATATCAATGATAAAGCTTATGAAGGCACCGATTGGTCTGAAGGGCTTAAGCATGCAGAAGCAGAATTTCAAATTAGCTTTAAAGTGCCTTTAAACTATTCGGACTTAATGTTTGATGGTGACGGCTTATTCTTTGGCATGACGTTGAAATCATTTTGGCAGGTCTATGCCGACGACATCTCTCGCCCATTTCGCGAAACCAACTATCGGCCAGAACTTTTCTATGTGACTCCAACCGCTTGGACACCATTTGGCGGCACCACCGCTTTTGGCGTCGGTATAGAACATGAATCAAATGGACAGAGGCAGGATTTATCTCGCAGTTGGAACCGCGTTTATACTCAATTTTACTTTGCGAAGGATAACTTCTTAATTGCACTTCAACCTTGGTGGCGTATTCCTGAAAGCGAGAAAAATGACCCTAGTGATTCAAGTGGCGATGACAATCCAGATATTGAAGACTTCATGGGGCATTTTGAATTAACCAGCGTGTATAAGTGGAATGATTTAGAATTTTCCTTCTTAGGCCGTGAGAATTTTTCAACCCATAAAGGTTATGCCGAGCTAGGTTTAACTTTTCCTATTTGGGGTAAAGTTCGTGGTTATGCGAAATATTCAACAGGTTATGGCAGCAGCTTAATTGACTACAATCAAAATCAACAAAGGGTTGGCTTAGGGATTGCGATTACAGGGATCTTATAAGTTTATATTACTCACCTAATATTGATGATGGAGGCTCGCTATACATTTTATAGCGAGCCTTTTTTTTATTAAGAGAGAAATAATTGAATAAAAAGTGAACTGATTTCTAAATGGTGCGTATTGCTTATTGATTAGCAAGAAACAGTCAGCCGTCGTTTCTTTACATTTTGTTAAGAACAAGGGATTTAATATGAAAAAGCTTATACAAAATATTGGGTTAGTAGCGGTATTGCTTGGTGTTACACCTTTAGCTCTTGCGGATAATCGCGTTTGGGGTGATGACCAAGATGTTTCAGGTGGTACGGTGACAGCGAAGAAAATTCATGCAGATGCTAATGGCTGGCTGGTGGTACATCGAACCGATAAAAATATGAAGCCTGGTCCTGTTGTTGGCTATTCACCCGTGAAAAGTGGTGAGAACCATGATGTTACGGCGATCTTAACCGAACCTGTAAAATCAGGGGATATGTTAATGCTGATGCTTCACGGTGAAGCCGGTGGTATGAAAACAGGCGTTTTTGAGTACACACTTGGTGCCAAAGAAGATGGCCCAGTTCGTGTTGATGGTAAATTAGTCATGGTGACCGTGACCGCTAAATAAACATTACAGAGAATATCGCCACCTTGAATAATATAAATAGGTGCCTATCTTCAACTCTGCTAAAATGAATGAGTATTCTAGGGCTGCCAGATGTGCAGCCCTTATTTATTGAAATGACCATTTAACCTTAGGAACGATTTTGACTAATAACGACATTTTACGCCGTATCCGCTACGCTTTTGATTTTAAAGATGCTGAGATGATTGCCATCTACGCCGCTGCTGATCATGAAGTTTCACGTTCACAAATAAGCGCTTGGCTAAAAAAAGAAGAAGATGCGGATTTTGTAAAGTGTACCGATAAAGAGTTAGCAATTTTCCTAAATGGTTTAATTAACACTAAACGCGGTAAGCGAGAAGGTGAGCAGCCTCAACCGGAAAACCGTTTAACTAACAATATGATTTTCATGAAGTTGCGTATTGCACTGAACATGAAAGCAGAAGATATTTTAGAGACGCTGAAATTGGTCGATTTCAATTTAAGCAAGCACGAACTAAGCGCATTTTTCCGCAAGCCGGACAACAAGCATTACCGTGAGTGTAAAGATCAAATTTTACGTAACTTCTTGTTTGGTGTGCAGCGTCAATTGCGCCCGGAACATACTACTGAGTTTGAAGATTAAGAAGTATTGTATATCCAGTACTTGGATCTAAATTTAAGGGCTGATAACCTGCACTTTTTCAGGTTACTTCAGCCCTTTGTCATTTCAGTCTATCAATGGTTTTTCCTATGTCTCAATATACTTACATCGATATTCCATTCAATTTCAGGCATACCTGCTGGTTTTGTGGTGAGCCCGCTGCCAAGGCTTTTGATTTACCGAGAAACCCGAAAAATATCCACTTCTTAGCCCATGAACCGATGAGCATTCCTGCTTGTGATGAATGTGCAGTAGTCAGAGTTGCTAGTGACGTATCATCGATTTGGGCTGTGCGAGATCAAGTAAAGCGTTCTCTAATGGATAAGTACTCCGATCATCTTGCCATCGGACAAAATTGGACCGAACAAGAACTGCAAGAATCTGAATTCTCAGGCGCATTACTTGGTGGCTTTGGCGAAAGTGCTTGGAAGATGTATGAAATCGCGAGAGATCGCCTTTCTTATCAAGGTTGGACGGTGGCGATTGATAGCATTCCCGTAGAAGGTGAAGATGAAACCTATGGTTTTGAGTTTGATGGCGTGCGTTATATGTCGCTTAATACTTGTATCGAACACCTGATCAAATCATTACGTTTGGATAAAGAGTTATTGCCAAGCTTAGTTGACCTGCTTGGGCCAGAAAAACTCGATTACGCGCTAAAAATTGCCAAACTCAATAAAGCGATTATTGGTTATCAACGAGATAAGATTCTTGATGAAGTTCGCCAACAACTGGACGATCAAAATGAGATCGAAAGACAAGCCAGTTTTGCTGGAGATTACTCCCGAGTAGAAGCTGTTCATGTTGCAGATGGTGTCGCAACAGTGGAATCCATCCAATGGGCACTTAAAAACCAAATCATGACATTACCGTTATTATGCCAGCAAGAAGATGCATTTTTTGACGCTTTTGCTCATTTAGGCGGCCCGCAATGTTATCTCAACTATTACGGCTTGCAGCTGTATTTTGAAGCAAGACAAAACCCGCAATGGGTACAAGATAATGATCCTAATGCCGAGTGGTTTGTGGGGTAGAGAAGTGGCTGTTATTTTCTAATGCAGCCACTCATTAAAATTGTCATTTCTAATCTAATAATCACTTTCCTAATATCATCACAGTACTATGTCTCAAAACATGGCAAATTGAAGTATTGAATCCGATAACATCTGTATGGAAACAGGACTAGACCGGTATGGAAACTGAAAGACTCTATCTAAGCCCACCTCGTTTAAAAGACCAACCCGTTATGCTTGAAGCGATCTTAGAAAGTCAGGCTGAACTGAGTCAGTTTCTTGATTGGGTTCCTTTTGCTTTAACTGAAGAAGAATCGATAGAAGCGACCAAGCAAGCCATGGTTGATTTCAATCATTTTGAAAATGAATTGCGTTACTCCCTGTTAGATAAAAACTCAGGAAAGTTTGTTGGCATGATTGGACTGATTATTCGAGATAAAGGCGTCCCTTATTTTGAAATTGGTTATTGGTTGCGTAGCTCTTGTGTAGGGTTTGGCTATATCACTGAAGCCGTACAAGCGTTGGAGATTCATGCATTTGAGAATTTAAAAGCACAAAGGGTTGAGATTCGAGCTGCGGCGAGTAATAACAAAAGTCGTGCGGTTGCAGAGCGTGTTGGCTACCAATTAGAAGGCACGCTACATAACGAATGTCGACTTCCTTCTGGTGAACTTGATAATACCGTTATTTATGCCAAAACACGTTTGTAGTAGGGAAATGTTTACAGAGAGAGGAGAGTTTTCTTAAAAAGCTTGTTGCTGATATGTTGCTCAATTGTTTATCATGGTGCTTCATTCATAAATTGATACATTTAAATGCATTCTCTCGTTCATAAGATTTCTTCTCATAGTCAAAAAGTCTTTTCTCGTATCTTGCTACAACTTGGTATTAATCATGCCCGTAGTCAGGCGATTTCAACCATTCCTCTTGCTGAGCGAATGAAAGTCGCATTAACTGCATTCATTGCTATTTTTATCGTGGTGTTGGTGAGCCAGCAAGTACAAGATCAAGATGCCATGTTGGTGTTGCTCGGTTCGATGGGCGCTTCTTCTGTTATCTTGTTTGCTCTGCCGAGTAGTCCATTAGCTAAGCCTTGGCCGTTTTTGGTGGGTCATTCGATGTCGGCGGTGATTGGTTTTGTCTTGACGTTTTTTATGTCTGATTTAGCTTTGCTAGCCGCGACGACCATTGCTTGCGTGTTGATGGTGATGTATATCTTAGAATGTATGCATCCTCCGGCAGCAGCCACCGCGTTAGTGCCTGTTCTTGCAGCGCAACATACCGATGTCGAGATCAATATTCTCTATCCTATTCTGATTAATATAGTGGTGTTTTTCATCGCTAGTCAGGTACTCAATCGTTTAATCATGAAAAGGCGCTGGCTACCACCTAAACCTCACTATGATCCGGTGCATCTGCATAATGATCACACACCATTGAAACGTTTGGGTTTGCAATCGGAAGATTTAATGCAGGCCATTAACAGTTTTGACAGTGTATTAGCAGTCAGCCAAGAAGAATTAGAATCGATTTACCAACAGGCACAAAAACTCGCTTATCAACGCCGTAGCGGTGAAATTTTAAGTCGAGATATTATGTCTGCCGATGTCATCACTGTCGGGGAAGATATGCCACTTGGCATGGCGTGGAAGATCTTACACAAGCATAAAATCAGCATGCTACCTGTGGTGAATGAAGAGCGTGAATTACTTGGCGTGATCTCTAGTGTCGACTTTTTGAAGAATTTGTCCGTACCAAGCTATGCAGGGTTATTGAAACACTTGAACCGTATGCTGGTAAAACGCAAGCACCGAAAAGAAGTGAATAATAAAGTAAAGGATTTGATGGTAACGGATGTGATCGCAGTGAAAGATACCGACCATATCGTGGCATTGGTTCCACTGCTTTCCGATATCGGTTTACACCATATTCCGGTTTTGGATTCTGAGCAAAAGCTATGCGGCATCATTACGCAATCTGATCTGATAGGCGCGCTGTATTCAGTGAACCAGAAATCATAAGATCGCTGTATTTCAGCTTGAGTTTTTTCATTCTTCACCTTCAATAAGCAATTGGCGTAATGTACTCACCTTAAATCCTTTTATCTTCCGACAGCAAAGATTTACCTAAAAAGGCTGGCAGTAAATAGAGTAGGGTGAGTCGAATAATATGGTTCATCATTACAAAGGCTGGCTCTAATCCTAGTAGTATGGCGACCGCAGTCATCGACTCTAGGCTGCCCGGCACCCAAGATAAAGCCAGTACCGAGAATGAAATGTTGAGCAGTTGGCTGAAGATCAGCGCCATCACTAGCGTGACACTGCAACTGAGTAACGTCACCATCACACCAGAGCGAACACTATCGATGGTTTCTTGTAGCGTAATCCCTTGCATTCTGAGCCCCACAAAGCCACCAATCAGTGCCATTGAAATCAGTAAAAATAACTCCGGCATTTGGTAGATGTATTGGGGTAATGCTGAATTTAAACCTGCGGTGATCAGCATTGCCGTTAACATAAATGGTGCTGGTATGCCGATTTTATCGAGTAGTATTCCCGCGGCGAGTGCAGCAAGGCTAATTCCAAATAAAAGCAGATAAGAAGCACTTTGTACCTGGGTCAGTAACTCAGTAGGTGCTTCGGGGGTCGCCTGATTAAACATCGCAATAATACTGGCTAGAACCATTAAGAAGATCAGCCGAATTGAGTGGGTGAAAATCACTCGATAAGACGGTTTTTCTTGCGCATCGGTCATCACAATTATTGCAGCCAAAGCACCGGGAACCGCACCGAGAAAAGCTTCTGTACGACTCCAATTACAACGTTTGGTTAGCCAGAAATAGCCAATAACAATCTGGCTAGTCATACAGCATAAAAGCCCAATTAAGACGCCAATACTTAAACTTGAAAACCAATCATTGATATTGATGATTGCACCGATGCTGATGCCTAGCACAATTTGAATAACCGTGAGCATCTGCTTGGGAAATGAGAGTTTTGGATACACGCGACCGGCAATTAAAACCGCCAGCATTGCCCCGAGCATTTCGCCAATAGGAATGTGGGTTAAATAGCCAATTAACCCACCGAGTAGCGCAATAATAAAAGTCATCAAAGTTGGCATGTTTATTTCAGTATTCTGCTTAGAGATAGATTGGTTATTTAGAACAAGCTTATTGATAAGGCTTAAATTGCATTAAATCATCATATTGCAATGTGAGATTTAATGCTTGGCAGCTTGCTTGTGCATTAATCCATTTGTTGTGTTCACCGTTCTCGATAAATTGTGGAATGGTTAAACCTAAGTGCCTTGCCATGGCTTGATAATACTCTTCACGGCTAGGGTGCGAATGTGCTGCTAAGTGAAGTACTTTTTGAGATGGCCAGCGGTTTATGAGCGAATGAATCGCGGTGATAATGTCATGCTGGTGGATCAGGTTTACTGGCGTTAATCCATTTTCTAAAGGCTGACCTGTGGATTTATAGCGTTTGACAATATGCTTGGCTGGATGACGATCTGGCCCAATTAAACCGGATAGACGCAACACGACTAGGTTATCTTGCCACTCTTCCCTTAACCAATTTTCTAACCATACATGAGCATGACCAGATTCCGTATTCGGCGCGGTTGGTGTGTCTTCGGTTATCTCGCCTTGGCAATCGGCATAAACCCCTGTGGTGCTGATAAATAATACCTTTTTAGCGCCAGCTTGTTTTGCAATATGCGATAAGCTCTGTATTTTTCGTTTGAAATCTTCGGCACTATTAGGGTAACGACCTGGTGGTACATTGATCACCAGTAGATCTGTGGCAAAAGCCTGTTGTAGGGCGGCTTGCTGTTGAGTGTCTAGTTGGTTCTCATCTACAGGTAAAACCAAAGGCAAACCTTGAATGCCAACGGTCGCTAATGCTTGAGCATCGATATGAGATTGTTTGGTGCCGTAAACATTAAAACCTTGCTGAACCAGAGATTTTGCCACTGCGAGCCCAAGCCAGCCGCAGCCACAGATGGTGATTTGTTGTTTATCCATATCGTTTTTCATCCAAATTGAGTTAAATCGTACTATGTCCCAAACCATTAATGATTTTACCGTAAAAACTTTGATTGATAGTGAATTGATCGAGCAGCAAATGCAATGCAAAGAATGGCTTTATGACTTTAATCATTCACGCCCAAAAGAGCAGGATCTAAGAAAAGAATTGCTGGGCAAAATTTTGAATAACTACCAAGGCACTCATATTGAGCCGCCATTTTTATGTGATATGGGAAGAAACTTCACCATAGGCAAAGGTGGCTTTATCAATTATGGCTTAACGGTATTGGATATTGCCCCCGTTACGATTGGTGACTACGTATTGATTGCGCCGAATGTGCAACTTTGTGCGGCAAGTCATCCGATTATCTTACGTGAGCGTATTGAACCGTTCGCTTGTGGCGATCCGATTACCATTGGTGATTGTGTCTGGATTGGCGCCGGTGTGATTGTATTGGGTGGCGTAAACATTGGCAGTAACAGTGTGATTGGCGCAGGCAGTGTGGTGACAAAAGATATTCCCGACAATGTGATTGCAGTGGGTAACCCATGTCGAGTGATTAAAACCATCGATCATGGCAAAATGCCTACTCAGAAGATATTGATGCTCTAATCGAAAAGTATCAGCTCGAAGGTTGGGATTAATCCGTTGTCAGAATCAAAGAACACTCAAACATTAATGCTTATTCGAGGTTTGCCGGGATCGGGGAAATCCACATTAGCTAAACAGTTATCGCAAGAACAAGGCTCAGTACATTTAGAGACCGATATGTACTTTGTTGAAGCGGATGGCGAATATCGTTTTAACCCGTTAAAGCTCGAACAAGCGCATCAATGGTGTCAGCAACAAACCGAACACCATTTAAAACAAGGTCAGTCAGTGATTGTGTCGAATACTTTCGTGCGTCACTGGGAAATGAAAGCCTATAAAGAGATTGCTAAGAGTTGTCAGGTGGAATTAGTGATCCATGTATGTAAAGAAAACTACGGCAGCATTCATGATATAGAGGCGACTACTATCGCCAAAATGAAAGCCAAATGGCAGCCTTAAATCGCAATCTACCCCATTGGGAATAGGTTTTGATTTCGCCATTGACTGGGTGTTTGTTTAAACCAAGCTTTAAAATTTCGACTAAAAACAGCTAATTCACTATAGCCTAGTTTTAATGCGATCATCGTCAGGGATAACTGTGGCTGTTGCAGCAACTTGATGGCTTCTTGTTGTCGTACTTGCTCGATAATTTCTCGGTAACTGGTATTTTTTTCCGTTAATAGACGTTGTAATTTCTTCGGGTGGATTCCCATGCAAAGCGCAATATTATTTTTATTACACTCTCCAGTTGCTAGTAATGATTTAATTGTTTGATGAATAAATTCAGTCGCGTTAACACTAGGCTTTGATTGAACCAAATTTTCACTCGAAAACGTTAGATTCAGTTCACCAGTAGACGTCGCTGGTTTTTGTATTACTAAAGATTTTGGCAAATAAATGGCATCTTGCTCTGCATTAAACACCATCTTGCAGCCAAACTTGTCTTCAAAATAGCGGGTATCTTGCTGAGGGATAGGTTGCTTAAAAGTCATTTTATGTACGGTCGCTTGGTAACCGAGCAAATCAGAAAAAATATTAAAACAAGCGGCTAAGGTAAATTGAGCTTTTTGAGCAGTAAAGTAACGTTGATGAAGATGGTTAAATTCAACTTTATAGTGATTTTCGGTTGGAGTGATGGCTAATGAAAAGCCTTCAGCGTGGAGATGAATGTATTTATTTAAACAACCTAATGCTTGCAATATCGAACCTTGACGCAGCATATAGTTTTTCATCATCCCTAAATTTTGTACTCTTTGCTTTAATCCTAGCTCTAAGCCAAACATATCGTTATCACATTCAATTTTCGCAAGCTCTAATGCTTTTAAAAAATGTTCATAGTAGATAAATGTATCAGGGTCTCTTAATTGGCTTTGAACAACACCGGCGCTTTTTAACAGTAATGTTGGGTTTTGACCATAACTTTTGACAACCTCTTCAAAGCCTTCTAAGCAAGCGGCACGAATAAAACAAGTCATGTATTTTACCTCCGATGTTAAGCCAATGTGATCAAATTCTACTTATTGTTCTTTCATGTCCTAAATAATCAAGTGTGCGTCCTAAAAAGTCAAATCGATTGCTCTGTCTTAATATAAACTGAATCATATATTGATAATTTTAAAGATATGAAATCGAGAAAAACCAGCATTGAGGTAACGTAATATGAATCAAACCGCAGAACAGCTTTTAGAAGAAAACCCAATCGAGAACAGTGTGATGCTTCAAGAAGCATTAACACTTCAAAAGCAAGCATTTAATCAGTATGGGCAGGAAAGTTATCAAGAGCGTAAAGCGCATTTGCAAAGCCTAAAAAGCCTTCTTATGGATAACCGTGAAGCGATTTCAGAGGCAATTAATAAGGACTACGGAAATCGTTCTCATCATGAAACGTTATTTGCGGAGGTGATTACGGTTGCTGATGATATTTCATCGACGATTAAGCATTTAAAGAAATGGATGAAAGTACAACGACGTAAAGTTGATCATACCGTTTATTTTGGTGCGAAAAACCGAGTGATTCCTCAAGCTATTGGTGTCGTTGGATTTATTGTTCCATGGAATTTCCCAATTAACTTAAGTTTTTCCGGTTTATCTGCCGCTTTTGCTGCGGGTAACCGTGCGATGGTAAAAATGTCAGAAAATTCGATTCACTTAACTGAATTATTGAAAGAACTTACGCCGAAATATTTCAAGCCAGAAAAGTTACAGTTCTTTACTGAAACAGGGACGGTTGGTATTGAGTTTTCGAAGTTACCTTTTGATCATTTAATGTTTACGGGCTCAGGAGCAACTGGTCGTAAAGTGATGGCCGCTTGTGCTGAGAACTTAACCCCTGTGACATTAGAACTGGGCGGTAAGTCTCCAGCGGTGATCGATCCTAAGTACCCAATGACGAAGGCCGTTGAGCGTATTATGTTTGTAAAACAGTTCAACGCTGGGCAAATTTGTACTAACGTTGATTATACGTTTGTTCATGAAACACAACGCGAAGCGTTTATTAAAGAGTCTGAAAAATGGGTCGTAAAACATTGCCCTGACATTCAGCATAAAGATTACACCTCAATTATTGATGACACCGCTTTCCAACGTTTGTTGGACACAGTTGAAGATGCCAAGAATAAAGGGGCAACAGTTGTCAATTTAAGTAATCAACCAGCCGATCCCGTTACACGTAAGTTTCCCGTAACCTTCATTCTGGATGCCACCGACGACATGATCATTTCGCAACGGGAGACCTTTGGCCCGATTTTAATGGTGAAGACTTATCAGCAACCAGAAGAGGTCATTGATTATATTATTCAACGTGATCGCCCATTAGCCTTCTACCCATTTAGCAATGATAAAGTTTTGGTCGATCGTTATATTCAATCGGTCTTATCCGGTGGCGTATCAGTGAATGATGCATTATTCCATGTCGGTCAGCACGATTTGCCATTTGGCGGGATTGGCGGCAGTGGTATGGGGCATTACCACGGTTATGAAGGGTTCTTGACCTTTTCGAAATTACGTCCGGTCTTTTACCAAGCCAGTTTTTCGAGCATTAAGTTTATGGCTCCCCCTTATGGAAAATTCGCCACAAGAGTGATGAACTTAATGGCGAAAATTAAATAATAAAACCAATACGTGAAACAAATCGAATAATAAAAATTATAAGAAACAAAAGGATGAGGCAATATGATGGAACATAATAACTTTGATTTTGACCAAGTAATTATTGGTTCAGGTTTTGGTGGCTCAGTCAGTGCATTACGCTTAACTGAAAAAGGCCACCGTGTCCTTATTTTAGAAATGGGCAAACGTCGCAATGATAAAGATTTCGCTAAAACGAATTTAGATAAAAAGAACTACATGTGGATGCCGCAAATCGGTTGGAAGGGGGTGACGAAGTTTACTTATAACAATAAAGCCAGCATCATTCACGGCATTGGCGTGGGCGGGGGCTCTCAAGTTTATGCGAATGTGCACCTTATTCCTGAAGATGAAGTATTTTCGTCTCCTGCTTGGAGTAAAACCCGTTCTGATTGGAAAGATACCCTCGCACCTTATTATTCACTCGCTCAACGTATGTTGGGTACAACCCATAATGAATATACCAATATTGCCGATGATACTTTAAGAGAAGTCGCAGAAGAGATGGGCTACGGTGATAGCTTTAAAACCGTTGATACCGGCGTTTTCTTCCCTCAATCAGAAGGTAAGTTCGGCCAGTCATTTAAAGATCCTTACTTTAATGGCGATGGCCCTGAACGTTCAACTTGTAAGTTATGCGGTAGCTGTATTATTGGTTGTCGCTACAATGCAAAAAATACCTTGATGAAAAACTATCTGTATTTTGCCGAGCGTAACGGAGCAGAAATTCGTCCTGAGTCGACTGTGACGAAAATCGAACCACTAGGAAGCAAAGATGGCAGTGATGGATATTTAATTACCGTTAAAGAGAGTAATGATAGCGGTAAGCGAGAGTACACCATTCGTACCCGTGGTGTTGTTGTCTCGGCCGGTGTGATGGGCACGATTCCGTTATTACTTCGAATGAGAGATAAGCTTAAAACGCTGCCCAATATATCGAAAAACTTAGGTCAAGAAGTTCGCACCAACTCGGAAACATTAACAACGGCCAATAATATGAATGCTAAGGTCAGTGAGGGGGTGAGTATCAGTTCATTTATTTCAGTGGATGATACAACGAACGTGGAAATTACTCGTTTTCGTGAAGGTTCAGATGGGACATGGTTATATCTACCCTATGTCCCTATGGTGACAGGGCAAGGCATGGTACGAATTGGAAAAATGCTGAAAAATACCCTTTTGCACCCAGTCAAAACCTTCAAAGTCTTGAGACCAAAAGGGAAGGCTGTGAATTCAATTTTGTTATTAGTGATGCAAAAGTCAGAAGCGTTTGTTCACTTCGAATGGCGTAGAAAATGGTATCGAGGCTTTAAAAAAGATATTACCTTTGTACAAAATGAGGGAGATACACCTCTTAAAGTGTCATTTCCAGCAGCAGAAAAAGCAACTAAGCTGTATTCTGAAAAACTGGGAGGTGAGCCGGGTTCTGCTTTAGCTGAAATAGTCACAGGCGCACCAATGACCGCCCATATTATGAGTGGTGTGGCGATTGGCACGGGCCCAGAAAATGGTGTGGTGGATGAAAGTGGCCAAGTATTTGGTTATAAAAATCTACGAGTGATTGATGGCTCGATTATTCCAGGGAACCTTGGGGTAAACCCCTCACTAACCATTACAGCGCTGTCTGAATATGCAATGAGCCGTATTCCTGTGTTTAATCAAGAACGCGCAAATAAAATTAAGCCGATCCATTTCTCTGAACCGTTAGCCGGGCAGGTGTCCAAATTAAAAGGTTCGGGTGATTTGGTCGCAATGATCCAACAGTAGGTTGATGTGATAAAAATACCCCTTGAACGTTTTGCTCAAGGGGTAATTAATATTCAGTTGAAATGTAGTGATTGTCTGGAGAGGCTATTTTTCAGAAGAATCTTCGCTAAGATAATGCTTCAATATTTCTTCATAGCTTTCGACGCTTTGTGCACCGGTTAAGCCTTTTTCATTGTTAAACACAATCGTCGGCACGCCAGAGATATCCATTTCACGCCACTGATCTTCAATTACATCTAACTTATCGTGTTCAGCGGTATCATGCAGGTAGGCGATCATTTCATCGACTTCTAAACCCACTTTCTCACCGATATCCAGTAGTACGTCAGTATCAGAAATATTTTTGCCATCTGTAAAGTAAGCGGTGAAAAGGGCAATTTTAAGCTGAGTTTGTAAGCCTACTGAGTGAGCGTAGTCTAATAGAATATGACATTGGCGAGTATTGTAGATTCGGGTTTCATCGGTAAAGTTAAACTCGAAGCCGACAGATTTTCCAAACTCGATTAAACGTTGACGATTTTGCTCACTTTCTTCGGCTGAAGCGCCATATTTTCTCGCAATATGCTCACGTAAATTTTCGCCTTCTGGCGGCATATCTGGATTTAGCTCAAACGGATACCATTCAATATCAATACGATCTTGCCAGTTGTTTTTAACTACGGCATCTTTAAGGTGTTTAACCCCAATGACGCACCATGGACAGACCACGTCAGAAATAATATCAATTTTGAGTTTCGAATTAGACATACCACTACCTTGTCGGAAATTTTAATATTCGATTCATTATGAAAGATCCAATGCTACAGTCAAGTTGTAAGTGATCTAGTAGGACAGAGAATGAAATGCAAGGAATCGCATGAAAACACAGATAATCAGTGAAAATACCATTATGGTGTATTTTACCAACACTATTAATGCTGAAACTTCAGAGAAAGTGACTCAAGCGCTCTATACTCTGCAAAGCTCGCTGGGCGATTTTATCCTTGATGCGATTCCTTCCTATCACTCGATTCTTATTACTGTCGATATTCTACAAACGGCAATGGCCGATTTTCAGCAGCAAGTTGAAGTGTTACTCAATCAGCCTTCTTCTACTTCAATTTCGTTGCAACACTTAGAAATCGAATTGCCAGTCTATTACGGTGAAGATGTCGCGTTAGATGCCGCTGAAGTTTGTGAGCATAGCGGCTTGTCATGGGCAGAAGTGGCAGAAGTGCATAGTCAGATAACTTACCGAGTCTATGCGATTGGATTTGCACCGGGATTTGCTTATTTAGGCAATCTAGATAGTCGTTTGCAAATGCCGAGAAAAAGTACACCACGCTCACGAGTTCCTAAAGGCAGTGTCGCCATCGCTGAGCAGCAAACCGCTGTCTACCCTAAAGCTTCACCCGGTGGTTGGCACATTATTGGCCGTACGCCAATCTCGCTGGTGGATTTTGAGCGAGACAATTTATCGCTGTTTTACATCGGTGCACAGGTTCGCTTTAAAGCTATCTCACGTCAGCAGTTTCTCGATATGGGCGGAGATCTTGATGAAGATCTTGGTTTAACAGGACAGCCTGATTCGGGTGGATTGTCTGGTAAAGATAAGAGGGCAAAATCATGACATTAAAAGTACTCAATGCCGGCCCTTTAAGTTTGCTGCAAGATACTGGGCGAATGGGCTTTCAAGGAATAGGCGCAGCAGTCGGTGGGCCGATGGATGAACATGCCTTTCACTGGGCCAATCATCTACTTGGTAATGATGTGAATGCTGCGCAAATAGAGATTACTCTAGGTCTGTTTCAATGTGAGTTTAAACAGCCGACACAAATAGCACTGGCTGGCGCGGATATGTTTGCCGAACTGGATGGCGAGCCAATCCAATCTTGGGCGAGCTATCGCGTTAAAGCCGGCTCTATTCTAAAGTGTAAAACTTCCCGGAAAGGTGTTCGAGCTTATCTCGCCATTCAACATGGTTTTGACGTCGGCCAAGTATTAGAAAGTTGCTCTACTGTGATGCGAGATGACATCGGTGGTTTAGATGGCCGAGGTGAACCGCTAACTAAAGGGGATGAAATTGCTTATCGCGTAGCTAAGTACAATCGACTACGCCAAGTGCCAACAGAATTTATTCCGCACTATCCAGAATTAACCGCCACAACGACTCCTGGCATACTAGATATGATTGCCACTTATCAATATGAGCAGTTTTCTCAAGCCGCCCGACAGCAATTTTTTAACGGCATTTATACCGTCAGCTCAAACAGTGATCGTATGGGCTATCGATTATCCGGTGATAGCGTTGAATATGACGGTGAAAGCTTAATTTCCGAAGGTATTGCACTCGGCGCGATCCAAATCCCAAGCGATGGTCAACCAATCGTGTTAATGGCGGATCATCAAACCATAGGCGGCTATCCGAAAATCGGCTGCCTAACCAGAACAAGCATCAGCAAACTCGCCCAATGCCCACCGGGTACAAAAGTGCAGTTTCAATTGGTTAAACGCGAGAAAGCAGAACAGCAATACCGGGAAATGTTGAGGTTTTTTGTAGGGGAAGTAACAACCTTATAATCTACTTATCACGCGGAGAGTGTTGGAATTGTTTTTCGTTATGCGTGAACTACTAAACATAAAGCGACCACAAATCATTCCCTCCCTTTAACTAGTAAAAAGGCTCACAGTCAATCCTGAGAATAAGCTCGTTACTGGCTTAAGCGCAAGATGAGAATACCGACTACGGCGGCTGTAATACCGATAACTTCTTGACGGGTGAAAGGCTCTTTCAATATTAAGCGAGTGTATAGCAAAATAATTAAAATATTCATTGCTGAAATTGCCGATACCAAACCGGTTGTGCCCAAAGAGAAAGCACTTAATATCGCGACCATCCCGGCCATATTGGTTAAGCCGACCGCCATACCACAACCGAATGTTTTAAGTTCTGACCAAGAGCCTTTGTGGTTCGTTCTAAAATTCGAGCGGCTTTTAAGCCAACTCATAGCAAATAGCAGGCTACCAAAACCAAACATTAAGGTTAGAGTGGCAAATATGTCAGCATCTAATCGAGTCGATTGTTTTCCTAACATGTCATTAAATGAAAAGCATAAGGCGGCAAGTAGCCCCCATTGCGCTCCTTGTAAGTTGGATAAGGAAATATCATTCGAATAACGGATAATATAAAGTCCAGAAAATATCACTGCAAAACCTACCATTTGTACAGTGGTTAAGGTCTCGTTCCACAATAAGAAAGCAAATAAGACGACAAATAAAGGTGGAAGCCCTGAAAGTACGCTGATCAATGAGGCCTTACCCACCGAAAACCCTTTATGCAGAGCTGCGTTTGCCATAAAAGATCCAAAACCAAGGGCCAAACCAACACCAACCTCAGCCCATGATTGCCATTGTTGTCCGAGCATATACATGGTGGTTCCACTAATCATAAATCCGACAAAAAACACCCCAAACAGCATCAGGTCACGATGCAAGTTTTGGCGTGATGTCCATTGGTACATGATACCTCTAGCTCCAAAAAAAGTGGCGGCGAGTAAGGCGTAAACTATCCACATAATTGATTCTCTTTAAAAGTCTGGTTGGACGTCATGGTGATATATTTGTCAATATAATTAAGTTTTCATGATAAAAAAGCATAAGCGTAAGTGCTCAAACATTTATTGGTTATATAGGTTTCATCATAAACAGTAATACTTCGTTGTAAAAGGTCGATTAAAGTTTAAATGTTAAAAAATTCAATTGGTTACGTTTTATGTGTTAGGTTTGGGTTTTTTAACAACTCTGACAAATCAGTGTTGATGAGCACATACAAAAAGCTGCGTTTAATCACGCAGCATCATAATGTGTATGAATTCTATAGTATTATTTCTTTCTTTTTCTTATTACCGCTTCAAATTCTGACTCTCTTTTTTGTCTTCTTTTCTCTTTTAAAGTTAAATTTGGTTTTTTCTTTTCATTTCTAGACATGATATCACCTATTGATTAAGTAAAAATTAATATTTAAGATTAAATTTAAAGCTTCAATAGAAAATTACCTCCATAAAAATTTAACAATAACTATACTTGTTAAGAATCAATGTTATTTATAGACTTTTCAGGCTTTACGCAAGTTATCTCATATCTTCTTGTTTTTCCTAGTATATATAAATTGAAAGTATCATTAACCTCTAACCCTAATATAGAGGAACCGAGTGGAGAATAGATTGAAATTAATCCATTATTAGGATTGTTCCTTTTATTGCATACTAGTATTACGTGAAACTTTCTATTTCGACTTACATCGAATAAATAAACACGGTCACCTTTTTTTATTTTATGTTTAAAAGATTCTCCTTTCGATAATAACTCAATCTTATCTAAAATTGTAAGTAAAGTAGCAGGGGATTGAATGCTAAAAAAAACACTAGTAAGTAATTTATACTCAAGGTAAAGAAATAAATTATTAAAAATTTTCATTGCCTCCAAATTGAAAGAGGAATTGGTTAAAACTTCACTTGGTTAAAAGCATCCTATAAAACCTATTAACTAATTTAAATGTTTAGGGGGAAATAACAATATATTATATTGGTAATAATATTTATTTTTAATTTTATTATATCAATAAGTTATACCTCTACTTGTTCACATGAAAACAACAGGTTAATTTTTTATTTTGTTAAATAAGAAGTTAGTAACTAATTTGAATAGATTATATCAAGACAAAAAAAAGCTTCAAATTTAAAAAAGTAAAATAAATCAATTATTGGATGGAAATAATAAAAAAACCATTTTTTTGATATAAAAGAGCAAGCTTGTTTTTTAAAAAAATCTTTTATCCGAAAAACCATGAAATACAGGATAAAAAACCACTTAGATTAAATGTAAAAACAAAAGCTAGAACATGCTGATCTTGAGTCATTGCGTTTTGAACGCGTAGTGAGGCGTTATGTGCTCAATGTTTCTTTAATCACCATTAACCGCTGCTGTTGGCAACCTTACCGAAAACTTATTTGCCAGCGAGTACATCTCCGGCAACATGCGGTAGATTAGATGAAGTTGCTGTAAAATTAAACGCACGGCATCTTCATCACCTTCTCGCCATTCACTTAACTTTTTATCTAATTCGCTATTGAACGTATCTAAAGTGATATCACCATTTTGGTAGTAAAGCTGTTGCTCTAGTTGCTCTAAGCTTTCATGAATACCTTTGTGGGCTTCTAATATCAGTAGGTGGGTTTCTTTGTCATCAATGCGTTTTCGATGTGCGCCGAGTGCTGAAATATAGCTGAGCATCGCGTGGTTAAGCGTTAAGAAACGGAAACTCTCATCAATCGCTTTTTTGTATTTATCGGGTTCTGCCAACATATTACTGATGGTGGTGCTGAGCGTAGCATCCATAGTATGAGCAGTACGTCGAGCAAGGCGGTAGTTGACGTCATCGCGTTTACCAATTCGATATTGAGCAATGATTTGTCCGAGATAATTTTTATTAGCTTGTACCGCTTCCGACATCACTCGATGCAGTTTTTTGGCTTCCCAGTCTGGCAGAATATAACGCACCGCAAACACCGCTAAGCCACAGCCAATTAAGGTATCCGCAAGGCGAGGCAAGATCACCGCATAGCCTTCACCTAATTGGTTAAAACAAAACAGTACCAGCAAGGTAATGAAAGCGGTCGCTGAGCCGTAGTTATTCATTCTAAAAGCGAAGAATAACGTGCCGGATAACACTAAAAAGACTAATTGGCTTTCTTGTGAAGGGAACAAAGTTAATAGCGGTACACCGACGAGTAGGCCCGCAATGGTGCCGATCACTCGCCCGGTCAATTTTTGTCTGGTGGCACTAAAGTTAGGCTGGCATACAAACAGGCTGGTTAGCATGATCCAATAGCCACGCTCTAGACCTAGCCCTTGAATCACCCCGTAACCTACGGTTAATACAATCGACATACGTAGCGCGTGGCGGAACAGCATTGAATCACGATGTAAATTATTGCGAATACGTTGCCACATGACTTTTGGTGTATGAGCGGTCGTATCGTGTAATGAGTAGTCGTTGGCTTCGTCGCTAGTATTTTCTGGCGTGAACTTAGACGCATCTGGATTGCTGACGTTTGATAGCTGCTTTTCTACGGTCACCATATTATTAAATAGGTAGAAAAGCTGGCTTAATGGGTACTTCCACTCAGGGCGGTTTTGATCTTTTAGGTACTGCATTGATAACTGCAATTCATCCAGCGCCCAGATGGAATCACCATCGTATTTATAAGCTTTCCCTGCTTCCAATGCTTCAGAGATCTCACGACAGGCTTTCGCTTGAGTTTGCATTAAATGCTTGAAGCGGAACAGCACATCACTACGCGAGAAGTGCTCGGCTAAATCTTGATAGCGATAATGAGTCGAGCTGATGCGTTCGTGAATATCTTGCGCTAAAAAATACAGCTGTAAATAACGGTCACTTGGGCCATCAACATGTCCACGTTTAGAGCGAGTGAGTAGGGTGCTTTTGGCTTGGTTTAAAGCATTAACCGTCGCGGAGTTCAGCTTACTTTCTAAGATACGGTAAGGCTGTGGAGTTAAACCAGAAACCGGATGAAACAACGAACTTTTCGCTTCAAGGTAGTTAGCCAATTCTTCAAATACATTGGCTAAGCCTTGCTGTACAGGCTGCATTGGCCAAAATATTTGCCACAACATTGAAAGTAGGTAGTACCAAGCGGCACCGGCTAGCAAGAGAGTAGGTTGATAGACAATGTTGTCGTATAAGTGGTAGCCCAGCATGGTGTAGATCGCGATCAGTAATGAACCAAAGGCAATGCTGGCATAACGTGGGCCAATTGCGCCGAGCATAATAAAACCGAAGGTACTAGTGAACAGACCAATGGCGAATAATGGCGGATAGGGAAACAGAATTTCTATTGAAAATGAAGCAATCGCAAAACAGATGAAAGTTAAGATCAGCGCCCGAATTCGTCCCATGAAGTTATCATCGGTTTCGGCTAGTGCAGCCGCAATAATACCTAAGATCAGCGGCGTGATTTCAGTAGAGTAGTCGTAATACCAACAAGGCAGTACCACACCTAAAAGCGAGATAAGAATTCGAATGCAGTAGTTAACGGTTTTATCAGACCAGTAATGTCGGAGTTGTTGCATCGAATTTGTCATAAAGCGCGATATTGTCCTAGGTGAAGTTACAAGTGACAGTCTATATCCAAGTCACTTGAGTATAGAGGCCTTTCGTTACGCAAACTATATTCTGTTGTAATAACAGCAAAAAAACTTCGCTCTGTTTGATTGTAAGCAAGTTTTGCGCCAGTCTGCCTGATTTTTATCCGTTTTAGAGTAAGTTTAAAAAAGCGATGACCCAAGCCCTCTTCCTTTCACACTAAAACCCGTTAGAATATCGGGCTATACCCAAGTTACTTGGGTACATCTTCTTATTCAAAACTTTACTGATCGCATAAGGAAAGTTCATGCAATTAAGCGCTAGCCGTTTTGCTCAATTTTTTATTCAAGATGAATACCAACAAGTTGAAGTGAAAGATCAGTGTATTACCTTATCTTCGCCAACCGATGAGTTGCAAATCCCATTTGCAGCGTGGAATGGTGAGGTGACAGTAGAGCGAGGCTTAATCTGGGGAAACTTGTATTTTCATGCCCATGAAGAAGAGGAAGATGAACAAATTCAATGGCTCGCACAAGGTCTACCTTGGTTTGATTGCCAGCAATTTGCTCAATTGGTAGTCGCAGAATATCGTCGTTGGCAGTTGAACCAAAGTGAATCATTAGCCGAGTTATTACCAAGCTGGCTAGAGCAGCTAAAAGAATTGGTCAATCAACCGGGGTATTTAACTCATTCATCACTTGAGTTCTGGATGAAGGGAATTTCCGGCGATCTAGCGAAAAAAGAGTTATCTCTGCCAGAAGTGATTCATATTTTCCCAAGTCATAATGAATGGGAAGGTGACGATCAATTCCAGCACCATACTCCCTCTTTAATGACCGGTTTGAAACGTTGGCTCACTCACCCGAAAGCCTCATTAGAGCAGCGCAATCAAACCTGGCTGGCCAATCAAGAAATCGAATGGAAACCTTACTTCCAAGAATGTGAACGTTCACCACTTAATGCTTCTCAGCAACGCGCAGTATTATTAAATGATGATCATACCCTGATTCTAGCCGGCGCAGGCTCAGGTAAAACCAGTGTTTTAATGGCGAAAGTCGGCTACTTATTACAGAGTGGTCAAGCAAAACCAGAAGAAATGTTATTGGTGGCATTTGGTCGAGATGCTGCCAAAGAAATGCAACAACGCATCAAAGAAAAGTTTGCCGAACAAGGCGCTCAGATCAAAGTGCAAACCTTCCATCAATTAGGTTTAGATATTATTAAATCGGTTGAAGGTAATCAGGTTGAAATCTCACCGCTCGCCACTACGCCAGCCCAAAAGACCGCTTGGTTCTCTCAGTGGTTAAAAACACACTGGATGACGGAAACCAACTTTAAGCGTTGGCAGAAGCACTTAGCCGAATGGCCGATAGCCTTTTTGAAAGGGGATGTAGAGCTCGGCTCGCATGTTGAAAACCCGAAATTATTGGCGTGGTTAGAACAGCAAGTCGATCAACTTTCCGTCCTTCAATTACCGAAAAAACAGCTGCAAGAGCGTTTAATTGAGTTAGAGAACTACCCTCAACTAAACAGCGAATTAATGTTGGCTTGGCCGTGTTATCAAGCGTGGCAAAAAATGCTCAAAGAAGAGAATCAAATCGACTTCAACAGTATGATTTCTAAAGCCACTCAATATGCGCGTAATGGTAAATTTAAATCGCAATGGCGCTTTATGATGGTCGATGAATATCAAGATATCTCACCGAGCCGTTTAGATTTATTAACTAACATTTGCCATGGTAGTGTTCATAAAACTCAACTAGGGGAAACCACGACTCAGCAACCTTGTTCATTGTTTTCCGTTGGCGATGATTGGCAGGCAATTTATCGTTTCGCAGGGGCGGATGTAAACTTAACCACCGGCTTTAAGAAGCGTTTCCCTAATGCGCAGATTCATTATCTAGATACCACTTATCGCTTTAATAACCAAATTGGTGAGGTGGCGAATCGCTTTATTCAAGCCAACCCTTATCAATTAGAAAAAAACTTGATTAGCCATAAGCAACAAAAGCAAAAAGCAGTGACGATTGCGCCAATGCATACGTTGGAAGCGATTTTAAGTGACTTAAATAATCAAGTGAAATCACGCAAGAAGGTATTAGTGTTAGGCCGCAATCATTATCATGAACCGAGTGATTTAAAGACACTACAAAAACGGAATTTACATTTAGATATCGAATTTAAAACCTGCCACGCCAGTAAAGGGCAAGAAGCCGATTATGTGGTGATAGTCTCAGTCGATGAAGGGCAATTCCCAGCGGTTGAGCGTCAGCAGCATTTACATGATGCGTTGTTATCTACCGGTGATGTGTTCCCCAATGCAGAAGAACGTCGCTTGTTCTATGTAGCGATGACCCGAGCCAAAGAAAAGGTGTGGATCTTACACAATGCGAACCCATCAACCTTCATCAAAGAGTTAAGAGCAAACCGTTATCCGGTGGTGGTGAAAAAGCGATAAAGCACACTGCTAAGTCGAATAGAAAGAAAGCCGATAAATGTCAGTTTATCGGCTTTCTTTATTTGGTCAGTTGTCTATTTTTAAATGTTTATGTCTCAAAGGAGTTTGGCGTAATCAACCCCATCCCCGCTTCCCCTTATATCAACTCCTGCTGCCAAGTGGCTTCATCTACCAAGGGGAAGAGCTGATCTTTGTCGCTTGTAATTGCAATTCCAACCCCAAATTCACCGCACATTATTAGCCCGTCATTTCAGCCGAGCCTAAGCGAGAGCTGGAATCTACTAATCACGCGCTCAATATTAGAATGTTTTTTCTTTACGCAGATACCACTAAACAACAAACGATCACAAATAACTCCCTCCCTTTACCAAAGAAAAATGCTTGGCAGCAAGATTTACAGCCAAAGGAGGGAGGGTTGTGTGAGTGAATTATGCATGGTTTGGAATTAGAACAATTGGATTTTTAGTTAGAAAAGCTAGGTCTGTATGAATTAAAGATATAGCTCCGGATTTTATGCTGCGTAAATATGAGGTGAACTCATACTTTATTAATAAATTTAGTTATTTAGCTTGCTGTTCAAAAAAGTGACTGAGAAAATAGACGGAAAGACTGTATGGATTTTTTCCGTCTATTAAATTGTTATGTGTGTTGAGGTTGCTAAATGAACTGGAAATATAACTATCTCGTGGATCAGATCCATAGAACTTCGTATAAAAAACACGAAAATTTTATAGTCGGCTCACTGTTACACGATCCGGAACTAGAAGACCTCAAGCCATGTACACAATTTTATGTGGATAGAACTGATGGAGGTTACTCATTGCTAGACTTATTTTATCCGCAAATAAATTTAGCTATTGAAATTGATGAGCCCGCTCATGAGAACAACATTGAAGCTGATAACAAACGACAAACTATAATAGAAGAGAAACTCGAATGTGCTTTCTTTCGAGTTAAGGTCAAAAATGGAAATGTTCCAAATCAGATACAAAAACTTAAAATCAAGATTAAAGAACTTAGAGCGGATGCAAAGAAAAAAGGCAGTTGGGAAAATTGGAAAGAACCAGTTCGGTTAAATCTATCTAAAGCTAAAGCCACACAAAACAACACCTTGTTCTTGAAAATTAAGGGGGAAATACCACCGGATGAATTGTTGGCTAGACAAACTGGTTACTGGCGAATTGATAAACGAAAACAACAAAAAATAAATACTGTCGTTGTTGTACACGATTCTATTGTGACGAAGGTGTTCGGAGAAATAGAGTGGCATGTATGGAAGGAAAACCCTACGAAAGTAGGTTATACAGGTGTGGAAGTTAAGACCAATATTGAACTGGGAACAATTATTGAAGACTGGACCTTTCAACAAACAGTTACTTATTCTCATGATGTCTATTAAACACATAACAAGCAATTCAAATGGACGCGTCGAGTTTGGCATTTTGGACTCGGAGTTTTACGTGTTTGGTGATTTTAATATTTAGCGCCATTTAATCGGACGTTAGCTGTCAATCAGAAAAGGATAAACTGTGCCAGAAAATATAGAGTTACAGCTATTGAGCTTTATTAAGAACGAGATGGTTCAAGACCCCGCACATGATATAAGTCATGTTCAAAGGGTAGCCCAAACAGCTAAAAAACTTTGCGAATTAGAAGGGGGTAGCTTAGATATTGTTTTACCCGCCGCCTATTTACATGACTGTTTTTCTTTTCCAAAAAATCATCCCGATAGGGCGACAAGTTCAGAAATTGCAGCAGATAAAGCGGCTAAGTTCTTAGTGTCAATCGACTACCCATTGCAATATATTGAACCAATTAAACATGCCATTGTTGCGCATAGCTTTAGTGCTGGGGTCAAAGCTACTACCTTAGAAGCTCAAATAGTACAGGACGCAGATAGACTTGATGCACTAGGTGCAATCGGTATTTCACGGTGTATTCAAGTAAGTGCGAGTTTTGGTGCAAGTTTATATGATGCGAATGACCCATTTTCAGAAAATCGACCACTAGATGACAAGGCTTATACTTTGGATCATTTCCAAGTTAAGTTGTTTAAGCTTGCGGCGGAAATGAATACATTGGCTGCAAAAAGTGAAGCTGAGATTAGAGTTAAATTTATGAGGCTATATATTGAACAACTCAGTACTGAAATGAAAAGCAGCTAACAAGGGGCTATGGTTTCAATATACTTCTCTAATCCTATACGAACGATTTAATGCTATCCACTAAATCGTTCCTACCCAAAACCAAATCAAGCCCGCATCAAACTTGATCCCTCTCCAACCTCAGCGTCGACTATATCGGGTAGTTAAACTCAATACGTTGGTCGCCATCAATGAAGCCAGTGTGGTTACTCCAGTTAGCAAAATAGCGCCAGAATTGCTCTGGCGCTTGATTTAGACATTGAAACTTAGCTGGGGATCTAGGTAGAGATCCAGATTAACCAGGGTGCCCATCAGCTCTTGGGGTTAGGAGCATTTTGCCAAATTTAAACACAAAAACAGCAAAAGCGTAGATCCACAGCGCGGCTGAAATATTCACAAAGGTAAACAAGTGCTCAGGCCAAATCGCCACCCCAAAGCCACGAACAACTACAGCAACCACAAGCGCTAAGAATGCATGCCACATACTTGGGCCTTCGTAAATAGCACGTCCGGTATGGCCCATCGTTACTCGGGCGATCATCGCTAGAATGACTCCACCAATCGCACCAATGGCAAATACATGGATCATGTTGTGGGCAAAGAATTGTCCGTTCGGTAGTAGGTTAAATAAAGCCAATGCTTTAAAAAGTAAGCCGACTGGAATACAAGCATATGAAGCGTGTAGCGACCAAACCAGAGGCTCTTTATAAGTCGTCCAAGGTTTCCAACGCAGGAAACGAATTGCTTGGAAAACCGCGGCGAAGACCATTAAGTAAGGGCCAATTTGGTTAAAGGTAATCGGAAAAAAGCTGAGGATAAACAGCATCATTAAAGGTGTGTTCGCCAGTGCATCTAACCAGATTAATGTGGGTGGTTTTTCAAACTGCATTTTACGTGCGGTAAAGAATGGGATCACGCGTCCGCCCATAATCGAAATCAGCAAAACGAACCACCAGATCATTGCTTGCCAAACTGCAATGCTTTGAAACGGTGGCATGCCTTGCTGATCTGTAAAAGGAAGGGTGGCGTAGCTGGCAAAGTTCGCCACAATCGCTAACACAAAGAAGGCTAGAAATATCAGGTTGCGATAGCCTTTGCCTTTGAGCACTCGAATCGATATTTCATAGGCGACTACCGCTAAAAACAACGCTTCAATCGAAGAGGTTAGCCACAACGGAACCGGAGCCCAGAATAGTAGCCTAGGCAATAGCCACAGTAAGAACACAAAACCGAGACGCTTATCTTTGGTGCCGTTAACTCCCGTCCAGTTTTGTACTGCGGTTAATAAGAAACCCGCCACGATTGCCATTGCAAAACCAAATATCATTTCATGCACATGCCACCATAACGCTGGAACTTGCAGGGCACTTGGTTGACCATGTTGGAATGCGTAGACCCAGACTGCGATAGCAATTGCAGCGTATAAACTGCCGAATAAAAAGAACGGTCTAAACCCCAAACGTAAAATGGGCAGGATTTTCTCTTCTTTACTTTTGTCGGTGATATTTATCATCAATAGTGATCTCGTAAAAAGTGCTTATGGTAATTTGCTAGTAATAATGACTAAGCAGTTTCCGTGCCACTTTTTAATTTATTGATTTTACTGGATTATAGGAAAATAGATCAAGAAATGGTGTTGTTAATTTTACATCATTGCTATAGTAAAAAAATAATGCCCTAAAATAAAATTGTTAAGAGAGTTAACATGTCCCAGTCAATCGAACAGGTTTTGCTCAATATTGCAGTTAACCTGAATGCTCATCAGCCGACTTATCAGCATTACCAAAAGTTACTCGATGCATTGCAGCAAGTACTGCCGTGTGATGCGAGTGCTTTATTTATTTTAGATGATGCGCAAAATTTAGTGCCGGTGGCGATTAACGGTTTATCGATGGAAGTGTTAGGGCGCAAGTTCCCACCGCAAGAGCACCCTAGACTAGAGATGATCATGCAAAGTCGTCTACCGGTTCGATTTCCTGAAAGTTCAAGCCTACCAGATCCATTTGATGGACTGCTTAGCGAAGATGATGAAGCAAGTATTGACGTGCACTCTTGTATGGGGTGTAGCTTATATGTAGGCGAAGCATTGGTAGGTGTGCTAACGATTGACGCGTTAGCTTCGGGGGCATTCAAAAAAGTTACCGATGAGACGATTGCCACGTTTGCAGCCCTTGCGGCCGGTATTGTGCGTAACATTAGTTTGTTTGATGCCCTTGAAAAGGCCAATCATCAACAACGTTCAATCAACCAACTACTTATCGATGAAGCGCGCGATAAAGGCGGAAAACTGGTAGGCGTGAGCCCGCAAATTGTCCAGCTACGTAATAGCATTAAGATGGTCGCACAATCGAATTATGTAGTGCTGATCAGTGGTGAAACGGGGACTGGTAAAGAGCTGGTGGCCCATGAGGTTCACGCACAAAGCAGTCGTAGTGATAAACCCATGGTATATGTGAACTGTGCGGCGTTACCAGAATCGATTGCAGAAAGTGAGTTGTTTGGTCACGTAAAAGGAGCATTTACTGGTGCCAACTCAAACCGCGCGGGTAAATTTGAATTGGCCGATGGCGGTACTATCTTTTTAGATGAAATCGGTGAGTTGCCAATTTTATTGCAAGCCAAATTATTACGTGTGATTCAACAAGGGGAAGTACAACGAGTAGGGGCTGATCACAACAGCTTTATTGATGTTCGAATCATTGCTGCTACTAACCGAGATCTTCATAAAGAAGTAGAAGAACAGCGATTCCGTTCTGATCTTTTCCATCGCTTAAATGTCTTCCCAATTCATGTGCCACCACTACGTGAAAGAGAAGGGGATATTGCGGTTCTAGTGGGACATATTCTCGACCGAATTCGTAGCCAATTCCAAATTAAAACTCTGCATCTTCACCCTAGAGCCTTGACGTTATTGGAAAAACAACCGTGGTTAGGTAATGTTCGCGAACTTGAGCATTCCTTGATGCGCGCAGGTCTCCACGCGGTTCAAGATCAAGCTGAATTGATCAAACCACAGCACTTTACGAGTGAATTTGTTGATATTCCTAAACGCCAAAATTCCTCACAATCTAGCTTGGCGATGCCCAATGAACCCATTGCTTTAAGACAAGCGGTAGAAGCGTATCAAAAGCAATTGATTGAACATGCTTTGAAGAAAAATGATGGCGTATGGGCGCAAGCGGCGCAGTTTCTACAAGTTGACCGAGGGAATTTGTATAAGCTAGGTAAGAAGCTAGGGCTATAGGCGCGAAATGGAAGAGGAGGGCCAAATTAATTAATACAAAAAAAGTAGTCAAAAACCGATATACATGTTGATATTTTATTAATGAAGCCCCATTCTGTTGGGAAATTTACTTCTGAAGAGCTAAATGTGAGCATAATTCGGTTTCTGATACTGTGCCTGTTTTTGGGTTGCACTAGTTTGGTTGGTATTACTGCCGCCAAGGCTGAGCACGCCTCTAACTTACAGTTGGTTGATTTATCGACAGATTCTAGCTCTTTTGAACTTAGCTCCTTTGCTGCTCTTTCTTTGGAGCAGGGCGAGTCGCCGACATGCAAGGTTCAATCTTTGCCTGTGTCGAACTCACATAGTGTACCTAGCGTTACGTCATCCCATTGTCTCGATCTCACCTCTTCGAGTGATGTAAGCCAGCCAATTTATATTAATGGCTTCTCTCTTAGATTTGCTCATGGCAATTTTAACAGCGATGAACTGACACCTGATTATGTGAAAGTCTTTGAATTTTCAGAAGTGTCATTTACTTCAAGTGCTCGGCATTATGTCGAACGCTTTACACCTCAGCATCAGTGGATGATGCACATTAACTCCCACTCATTGCGGCTTTCTGCTTGGAAAGACAGCAACCTACAGTATATACCTCAGCAATACGCCCATTTATTTGCCTAATCAGCTTGGAGTGATCTTTTCACCCTTAGCTTGAGTTGCGGTCGTTATTATTTAGCTATTTTACGTGAATATTGGTTCCGTAATCGCTTTATTTCTCGGCTACTTGGCGACGGTTCTATTTCATTATTTTGAGTCTTTATATGACCCAGATAGACTAGATCTTGCCGCTGTGTCATTAACGCTCGATATCTCAAATTGAGTGCCGATGACTTATTTAGGTAAATAAAATGAATGTACATAAATCTCGCGCCTCTGCTCGGCGCACCTTAAACCAATACTCTTATTGGCAATATGCGGTGTTAGTTGTCACCATTTCGATCATGCTATTAAGCGCCTTGCCTTCTTGGTTTGGGGAATCACCTGCGCTGCAAATTAATCAAGGCAGTGATTTGGTAAATAAAGCTAATCAGGTAAATAGCGTCCAATTCGAACCATTAAAACTACAGCAAGCCCTTACTAATCAAGGGATTGACTTAAAAGAAATTAAGCAAGATAAAACGACGACTTGGGTCATACTGTCGGATTCAGAACAAATGGCACAGGCTAAAAAAGTATTGCTTGAGATGGCAGGTCAACAGGGGAAAGGCAAGGACATTCAAGTTGCTTTAGCTTCAGTGGCTAATGCGCCGCAATGGTTAACGAGCCTTGGTTTTAAACCGATTTCACTAGGATTAGATCTGCGTGGTGGGGTGCAATTTCTGCTCGATGTGGATATGAATTCAGTCTACCAAAATCAAATCGATGAAATGCAGCAAGGGATCAGTCACTTCTTGATGGATAACCAATTACGTCGAGCAAAATTCAGTGATATTTCACAGAATGGATTGACCGTGACACTTGCCAGCGCGAAACAAGTATCACAGCTACGTGACTTTATTCATGGGCAATATCCGAATTGGAAAGTTATCAATAAGAATAATCGCCTTACCTTAACTCGCTTGGAAACCGAAAGTGTCGCGCTACGTAATCTAACGGTTCAGCAAAATTTGCAGATTATGCGTAGCCGAATTGAAGAATTAGGTATTACGGAAGCATCAGTACAAAGGCAAGGGGATCAACGCATTCGTATTGAGTTGCCCGGTGTACAAGACCCTGCTCAAGCCAAAAATGTCATTGGTGCAACGGCAAGCTTGGCGTTTTATGAAGTACTGACTACTCAATCTGAAGGCGGAAAAATCTTGCCAGATCAAAATGGTCAGTTGGTTCGCGTTAAATCATCTCCCGTATTAACTGGTGAACATATTGTTGATGCACGGGCTAATTTCGGCGAAATGGGGATGCCAGAAGTGAACATTAGCTTGGACAGTCAAGGCGGAAAAATGATGGCAGATTTCTCAGGTCGTCATATTGGTAAGCCAATGGCAACAGCGTATAGCGAATACTCACGTAACGAAGAGGGGGAAGTCGTACAAACCAATAAGATCATTAGTATCGCGACTATTCAATCTGCACTCGGCTCTAAGTTCCGAATTACGGGGGCAGGTTCAATGCAAGATGCACAAAGCTTAGCGTTACTACTCCGAGCGGGTTCATTAACGGCGCCAGTGACCATAGTGGAAGAACGTACGATTGGACCAACACTTGGGGCTGAAAATATTACGAATGGCTTTTCTGCCTTAGCGTTAGGTTTATCACTTACATTGCTATTTATGGCGGTTTGGTATCGCCGATTAGGTTGGGTTGCAAATGTGGCCTTGCTAGCCAATATGGTGATGCTATTTGGTTTACTCGCCTTGATTCCCGGCGCGGTATTAACCTTACCCGGCATTGCAGGCTTAGTTCTCACCGTCGGCATGGCGGTTGATACTAACGTGCTTATCTTTGAGCGGATCCGCGACAAATTAAAAGATGGCAATAGCTTAGCCAAGTCGATAAATGACGGATTTAGTAGCGCAACTAGCACAATTTTCGATGCGAATTTTACCACCATGATTACCGCTATCGTGTTGTATTGCATTGGTAATGGGCCAATACAAGGGTTTGCTTTAACGCTAGGGCTAGGGTTACTGACCAGCATGTTTACTGGTATTTTTGCTTCGCGCGCAATGATCAATTGGTTTTGGGGTAAAGACACCCGCCGTAATGTGAGTATTTAATCATGAGTAAATTAATCAATATGAAAAATGCCAATAAATGGCGTTATGGCACTAGTGTAATTTCTATTTTATTAATGTGTGTTGCGCTGTTTTTCATTACCACAAAAGGCTTTAACTGGGGGTTGGATTTTACTGGTGGCGTAGTAAGTGAAGTACAATTAAATCCACATATCACCAGCAGCGAATTGAGCCCATTATTAGAAGTGGGATTAGGTCAAAAAGTCAGTGTGATTTCTGGTGAAGGGCAAGGGCGTTGGATTATTCGCTACAGCATTCCTGAGAGCACTCAGCAGGCTGCGGAATCAATTGAAACATTACTAGCGCCTTTACACGCAGAGACTAAAGTGTTGAATACCAGCATTGTTGGCCCTCAAGTTGGTCAAGATCTGGCAGAGCAAGGTGGCTTGGCTTTACTTGTCTGTCTGCTGTGTATCATGGTGTATTTAAGTGTGCGATTTGAGTGGCGTTTAGCGTTAGGTTCGCTGGTGGCCTTACTGCATGATGTGGTCTTTGTGCTGGGGTTCTTTGCGCTCAGCCAGATGGAATTTAACTTAACCGTGTTAGCGGCTATTCTAGCGATCTTAGGTTATTCGCTGAATGATTCCATCATCATTGCCGACCGCATTCGTGAATTGCTACGTATGAAACCGAAAGTCGCCACTGCGGATATCAATAACCAAGCTATAGCAGCGACGTTTAGCCGCACTATGATCACCTCCGGTACGACACTATTAACTGTTTCAGCCCTATGGCTACTTGGTGGTGCGCCATTGGAAGGTTTTTCCATCGCAATGTTTATCGGCATTATGACTGGAACTTGGTCATCTATTTCAGTCGGAACCTCTTTACCTGAAGTCTTGGGGTTAAAGGCCGAGCATTACCAAGTGATTGCGCTATCTGACACGCCATAAATATCAACAATAGCTCTTTTACTGCATGTTAATTTAAGGTGCGGTAAGAGGGCTTGTTTGGTTCTTATGCTTTTTAGTTGAATCTCGATGTTAAAATAACATCGTTATGTTGTAATTATTACAACTTCAATGCAGGTTAATGGCTTGTTAAATCATTAACAATCAATAACTTAAAAGTTGGCACGCAAAGTGCAATACAGGAATGAATTTATTATTAGCCCCAAATGATAGGGGCGATGATGTTAATCATTACTGGAGCTTTAAATTATGTTTTGTATTCAATGTGAACAAACGATCCGTACACCGGTTGGCGATGGCTGTTCTTATGCGCAAGGTATGTGTGGTAAAACCAGCGAAGTCTCTGACCTGCAAGATATCTTAGTCTACGTATTGCAAGGTGTGTCTTTCTGGGCGGATCTTGGTCGCAAGTTTAATATTGTGGATACAGAAATCGATGAGTGGGCACCTCAAGCTTTCTTCTCTACCTTGACTAACGTGAACTTCGATGCAGATCGTATCGTTGAGTTTTCTAATCAAGCTTATGCATACAAACTACGTCTAGAAGAAAAGGTACGTGCAGCGGCAACGTTAGCCAATGAAACACTACCTGAGTTAACGCCAGCGGCTCAATTTGCATTACCAACAGCTCGTGAAGAGTTATTAAAATACGCACCTCTGGCAGCAGTAAACCGCGGCCATGAAACGGTTGACCCAGATGTAATGGGGTTACGTTTATTAGCTTTATATGGCTTAAAAGGTGCAGCAGCTTACATGGAGCATGCGCGTGTACTTGGTCAAACTGACGAAGCGCTTTTTGCTGAATATCACCAAATCATGTCTTGGTTAGGTTCTGAGCCTCAAGATCTTCAAGCGTTGCTAGATTGCTCAATGCAAATTGGTTTGATGAACTACAAAATCATGGAAATCCTAGACCGTGGTGAAACAGAAACATTTGGTCACCCAGCACCAACTCAAGTGAACGTTAAGCCAGTAAAAGGCAAATGTATCCTAGTGTCTGGCCATGACTTACATGATCTAGAAAAAATCCTGCAACAGACTGAAGGCAAAGGCATCAACGTTTACACTAACGGTGAAATGTTGCCCGCTCACGGTTACCCTGAATTAAACAAATATCCTCACCTAGTGGGTAACTACGGCAGTGCTTGGCAGAACCAGCAAAAAGAATTTGCTAACTTCCCTGGCGCAATCGTAATGACGTCTAACTGTCTGCTTAACCCTGAAGTAGGTCAATACAACGACCGTATCTTCACACGTAGCATCGTAGGCTGGCCAAATGTGACTCACATTGTGGGTGATGATTTCTCTGAAGTAATTGAATGTGCATTAGCGCAAGAAGGCTTCAAGCACGATGAAATTGAGCACATGATCACGGTTGGTTTTGGTCGCAATGCATTGATAGAAGCGGCTCCTGCGGTTATCGATCAAGTGAAGCAAGGCAACATCAGCCACTTCTTCCTAGTAGGCGGTTGTGATGGTGACAAAGTGGAGCGTAACTACTTCAACGAGTTCACGAAACAAACACCAGATGACAGCCTAATTCTAACGCTGGCTTGTGGTAAGTTCCGCTTCAATAAAGAACAACACGGTGAAATCAACGGCATTCCTCGTCTATTAGATGTGGGTCAATGTAATGATTCATACTCAGCAATCCAATTAGCACTAGCATTGGCGAAAGAGTTTGATTGTGGCGTGAATGATCTTCCTCTGACTTTAGTTTTATCTTGGTTCGAGCAAAAAGCGATTGTGGTTCTACTAACACTTCTTGCGTTAGGCATTAAAGGTATCTACACAGGTCCAACTAAACCTGCGTTCTTAACTGATAACCTAATGGCAGTGATGCAAGAGAAGTTTGACCTACGTGGAATTTCAACGGTTGAAGCTGATCTAAAAACGATTTTAGGTGAAAAAGCAGCGTAATGATGTGAGTTAATGCCACCTTGATTAACCTTCAAGGTGGCATACATATCGAAAGCAATAGTCGAAACATAGTAGAGATAAAAAATGAACCAATTTGAATGGCCAGATAATCAACCCGCGACCTTTATTTGCCAACGTAAATGGCAGGAAACACCAAATTGCGTTAGCGTTACTTTAGTGGCAGAAAATCAGGATTTAGAAACGACATTTGATTTTATTCCCGGTCAATTTATCACGCTTGGTATTGAGGTAGAGGGTAAGACGGAATACCGCGCCTATTCATTAAGTTCAATGCCGAATAAAAACGCATTACAGCTGACCATTAAACGCGTTGATGGCGGCAAAGTTTCCAACTATATCGTGGATTCTTTACAAGAAGGTCAAACGGTATCCGTGTTAAAACCTGCCGGAGAATTTCATATAGAGCAACCACATGGCGAACGCATTGTATTGCTCAGTGCCGGTTGTGGGATCACTCCGGTTATGTCGATGGCGAAAACGCTGTTAGCAGATAAATCAGATGCCACGGATATTCATTTTATCCATGCGGCAACAGAACTTGA
Organism: Vibrio litoralis DSM 17657; assembly: GCF_000426765.1. Classification (GTDB taxonomy): domain Bacteria; phylum Pseudomonadota; class Gammaproteobacteria; order Enterobacterales; family Vibrionaceae; genus Vibrio; species Vibrio litoralis. The sequence goes on from NZ_AUFZ01000004.1 coordinate 52,074, forward strand.
GCAAGTGATCTATCATCAAGAACTACTAGAAATGGAAGCATCACATGAGCGTTTTCATTTTGATGTAATGTTAGAAAATGCCCAAGGATCAGAGTATTTAGAAGGGCGCTTAACACAAGCGGCTTTAAAACAGTTCTGCCCGGATATTGCGGAGCGTAGCGCATTTTTATGTGGCCCGATTGGCTTTATGAATGCGATGCAAGAAAACCTATCTGAGCTTGGCATGAATATGGATAACTTTTATCAAGAAAGTTTCACGCCAGCCGAGTCAGAACAACCTGATGTTGAAATCGCTGAACAAGCTGATAAAGCACAAGCGATCAGTAATGCCACGGTATTTGTACCCGCGTTTGGCGCTCAAGCCGAAGCGAAAATTGGCAGTGCATTGATTGATGCCTTGGAAGCGGCCAAAGTACCCGTGATTGCTGCATGCCGCAGTGGTATTTGTGGTTCATGTAAGTGTCGTGTGGTAAAAGGCGAATTTACTCGTACTAGCACCGCGACTTTAACGGAAGATGAGATAGATAATGGCTTTGTTTTGGCATGTTCGTGCCAAGTCGAGTCAGATGTGGAAGTGGCGTTAAACTAACCATTTCATTCCTCGTGATAAATATAAAAAAGGGTCGCTATCAATAATAGCGACCCTTTTTAGTATCAAGGTTCGATATGGAATTAAATCACTTCTGAAGCTTTTCTTTTGCTTCTTCTACCTTTGAGTAATCCAAACCCAACTCATCTACGGCATCTTTAATTAATGCAGGGTTTTGCATTACCTGAGCCATCAGCATTTGAAGTTTTTCTTGTGGTAAACCTAGTTGGCTAATAGTTGCCATTGCCGCTAATGGGTTTTCAGTGAGCTGCTGAAAAATATCACGGATTTGTTCATCGGCAATATTGTGTTCTTTTAATAATGCTAAAATTGGGTTCATGATTGTCTCTTTCAATTGCTAAATAGATTGGTAATATTTTATACCTAAGTGACCTCAAGATGCTATTTGAAGCGCCCCTGAGACCATATTAATTGCTAGGTTATTTTAAATTTCCACCAATCCCAATGCTTGGGTTGACATAAACAGGGCCAATTTTAAATGGTGCGCCAATATCTAGGCTTGCGTAAGGCGTACAAGAGGCGATCAGCAAGACTGCAGCCGTCGCAAGAATAATACGTTTGATATTTTTCATTACTTCATCTCCTGTATAACAAAGCCTGCACCCGCTGGATCTCGGATGATTGCCACTGTACCGTTACGTACTTCTTTGGTTGGAGCCATTAAGACATAACCACCGTTGCTTTCCACTTTCTTAACAGTCGTATTGATGTCGGATACTTTTATGTAGTTAACCCAAGTGGTCGCTACATCGGCATTAGGCTTTTTCACAAACCCAAATGCTGGTTGTTCATTAATGGCTAAATATGGATAGCTATGGCCTAACAAGGTTTTATTACTTGCTTTAAAGTCGCCCAATTTTTGATAGAAACTTTGGCTTTGGGCAATGTTATCGGTCCAGATTTCTTGCCAAATCCAATTTCCTTCTTGTTTAGAAAGAGGAGCTGGATCGCCAGTAAAGGTATTTAAAATCGAGAATACCGCGCCTTGCGGGTCTTGAATAACGGCAAGTTCACCGCGACCTTTTAATGTGGTTTTCTTGATTAAGGTTTTACCGCCAGCCTGTTCTGATAGGCTTAATGTGTTATCGACATTATTGGTGGAGATCACCGGTAGCCAATAATTGGTGCTGCTGTTACTTGGCATTTTCGCCATGCCTGCAATGTTTTGGCCTTGGTAGGTGATTAGGCTGTAGTCATCATTCACGCTTTCAAAATTCCAGCCAAATACATTGTGGTAGAAAGGTTGAACTTTGTCTGGAGCAGTGGTGGCAAGATCTCGCCAAATGATGGTGCCTACCGCTTTATTATTGCTATTCGCTAATGCCGGGAGAGTGAGAGAAGGGGATTGACTACATGCAGTAACCAATAAAGCCAGTGAGCAGGTGACTGGCACGGTTAACCATTTCATTGAAAAGGGTTTCATTACATTATCCTTTAGTTTTCATTTACCTATTAAGATAGCATTGAAGGAGATAAACGATCATATTTTATTTAATGTTCAATTGCTCTGCGTTGTTGCGTAAAACAGCGTATACTCGCCGCCAAGCACGTTGCTTCAATATTTTAAGTGGTAAACCATGTCCAAGTTATTCTTTAAAGGCCGTATTGATACGCGCCAAAATCACGTTATGTCTGGCTATAACGTCAACCGTGAAGTCAAAGCGGGAAGCGCAGAGTCTCCTTTATCGCTAAGCGTTCAAACCGAAGCACGTCATGCTGAAGTATTAGAAATCTTAAGTCAGAATAAACTGGTTGCAGAGATCAAGATCGATGCCTCTCAAGATGAAAATATTATTGAGCTAGAAACGATTTTGAATAAGCCGAAAACCACGACGTTTGAAAAAACGCCAAATCGCAATGATCCTTGCTCATGTGGTAGCGGTAAGAAATACAAAAAATGTTGTGCTTAATATCTCGCTCTTGAGTAATAAAATCCTCGGCTGATAAACACAATTGATAAGAGTAGGTGAGTGCTAACAGTGCTCGCCTATTTTTTATCTGTAGTCTTTGAGCATGAGTGAGTATTGAAAGATAACCATTCGATAGGCGAAAAAAAGGCGGGCCTATGATACCCGCCAAAAGGTGAGGAAGCGTTAATTGTGGGGATTAATTCACTGCCTCAATTTTTGTTTGATTGGCCGATTGTACATTTCTACGCCGCTCGGAAAGGACGACGAGCAAACGTTGTAGGCCAATGAAACAAAACAGTAAAATACCGATGATAATTTTGGTCCACCAAGAGCTTAAGGTGCCATCAAAGGTGATGTATGTTTGGATCAATCCTTGAATTAATACGCCAAACAACGAACCTAAAACAGTACCTACGCCACCCGATAATAGGGTGCCTCCGATAACTACCGCTGCAATACCATCAAGTTCAACACCGACTGCTGCAAGCGGGTAGCCTGCCGACGTGTAAATGGAAAACACAATACCGGCTAAAGTTGCTAGTAGGCTCGACAGCATATAAATACGGATGTTGGTTTGACGAACCGGAACGCCCATCAAGGCGGCAGACTGAGCATTACCGCCAATCGCATAGACGTTATTACCAAATCGAGTTCGGTGGGCTAGGTAGATCCCAAAGGCGACAACCGCAAGCATGATAATGGCAATTAAGCTTAATCGACCGCCCCCCCAAATCTTCCACGATGCTCGGGATAGTTCTCTAAACATTGGATGTACGATGGGAATCGACTGCTCTGAAATAATAAAACTGGCACCACGTAAAAAGAACATACCCGCCAATGTAATGATGAAAGGTGGGATTTTTAAGGTATCAATAAACCAGCCCATCAGTGCGCCAAACATGGCACCCATCGCAAGCACAATAGGTATTGCGACGACTGGATTGACTCCCCAGTCACCGACCATTTTAGCGAGCAGTACTCCAGTAAAGGCAACTACGGCGCCAACCGAAAGGTCGATCCCTCCCGAGAGGATCACGAAGGTCATGCCGACCGCGATAATTCCGAGAAATGCATTATCGGTTAAGATATTGCAAATTACTCGAGTGGTTAAAAAGGCAGGGTACTCGACTAGGCAAATGATATAGCCTAGGAAAAACACCCCAATAGTGATCATTAAAGGTAAGTGGCGCTTAATCATGATTTACCTCTCTTTAATGAATTTAAAACCGTAGAAGATTGCAATACGAGAACGACGAGAACCACTAAAGCCTTCACGATTAAGTTCCATTGCGGCTGGTAGCCAGAGAGTAATATTCCGGTATTTACGCCTTGGATAATCAGCGCACCAACTAAAGCGAGGAATAAATGAAAGCGGCCGCCCATTAACGCGGTACCACCAATCACTACCGCTAATATCGCGTCCATTTCCAACCATAAACCCGCATTATTGGCATCGGCTCCTCGAATATCGGCGGCGACAATAATGCCGGCAATGGCTGCCATTAATCCGCTCAACATGTAAGTGGAAATCACGATAACCGGGGTGTTTACGCCAGCATTTTTGGCGGCACGGATATTAATCCCGACCGATTCAATAAATAAGCCGAGCGCAGTTTTTTTGGTAAGCATCCAGATAAACAAAGTACACAGTAGTGTGATAACGACTGGGGTTGGGAAGTAGAGGAAAGAACCACTGCCTAACCATGCTAAAGCGTCGTTATTGAAGGTGATGATTTGCCCTTCAGTAATCAGCTGAGCGATACCTCGTCCTGCCACCATCAATATTAAGGTGGCAACAATCGGCTGAATTTTAAATACAGCGACTAAGAAGCCATTCCATAATCCACAGGCAAGACCTGCTGCCAGCGACGCTAAAATTACCACCGGGATGGAATATTCTTGAGCGGCTAAGCTGGCCATAGTCGCACCGCTGATCGCCATGACCGCGCCAACCGATAAATCGATCCCGCCAGTGGCGATCACGAGTGTCATACCTAGGGTAAGTAGGGCAACTGGAGCACAGCGATTTAAAATATCAATCACACTGCCAAATAAGCGTCCATCTTGGATATGAATTGAGAAGAAACCATCCGAGACAAGGCTGTTGATCAGCAAAACTAAAATTAAGGCTGCAATTTGTGGTGCGCCTTTAGGCACCTTGAATTTGAACTTTGAAGGTTGTTCTGGTTTTGGTTTTAGAGAATCTTGAACCGTTTGGGACCTCATGCTGCACCTCCTTGGGCAATAGCTTGCATGATTGCAGGAACCGTTAATGTTTCGGTTGGAATTTCTGATACTTGTTTTTTATCTCTCAGCACAATCACTCGGTCTGCATAACCGACCAGTTCTTCAAGCTCGGAAGAGATAACTAACAAGGCGAGCCCATCTGCGCACAATGACTCAATTAAACGAATGATTTCAGCATGTGCACCAACATCAATCCCGCGGGTCGGCTCATCTAAAATCAAGAATTTCGGTTTGGTTAATAACCAACGAGCAAGTAGAACTTTTTGTTGATTACCGCCAGACAGAAATTCTATCGGTTGTTCCATATTTGGGGTTTTAATACCTAGCTGCTCAATAAAGCGTATGGCGATGGTTTCTTGTTCTTTCTGCGAAATAGGTTTGAACCAACCACGTTGTGCTTGCAGCGCGAGGATAATATTTTCTCTCACCGAGGCTGCGCCAATAATGCCGTCGGTTTTTCTATCTTCAGGACAAAAGCCTAAACCTGAGCGAGAAGCTTTTCTGGCGGAATGAATGGTGAGTTTTTCGCCTTTGAAAGTACATTGGCCACTGTCATTGGGTTGAATACCAAAAATGACTTCTGCGGTTTCGGTTCGGCCCGAGCCGAGTAAACCTGCCAGTCCAACGATTTCTCCGGGATACACATCAAGATCAAAAGGATGAATGGTGCCTTTCTTGCCGTAATTTTTAAGCTGGATAGTAGGCGTATCACTTAAGCGGGTTTTACCAGCACGTTTCAGCGCGTTATCAGCAAGATCTTTACCTAGCATCATTTTGATTAATTCAATACGTGGTAGATCTTTGGTGACTCGTGTCCCTATAAACTGCCCATTACGCAAAACGGTAATGCGGTCAGAAATGTCATAGACTTGCTCAAGAAAGTGAGTAATGAAAATTAAGCTAATCCCTTGTTGCTTTAAGTCATTCATGATGCGAAATAGCATCTTTACTTCATTGTTATCTAGGCTAGCGGTGGGCTCATCTAATATTAATATTTTGGCGGATAAAGAAACCGCTCGCGCAATCGCGATGACTTGCTGAATCGCAACCGAAAAATGGTTAAGAGGCTGGGTGACATCAATATTCAGACCATAGTGTTTTACCAATTCTTTGGATTTTTCAGTCATGGCCTTACGATCAATAAATCCCCATTTCTTAGGCTCATGGCCGATAAATAAATTATCCACCACTGACATGTTCGGCAATAAGTTGACTTCTTGATAAACCGTACCTATGCCGAGTTGTTGGGCATGTGAAGTATCGGTTGGATTAATTGCTTGGTTTTCTAATAATACTTCACCGCTGTCTTTTTGATATACACCAGTGAGCACTTTAATTAAGGTGGATTTTCCCGCACCATTTTCACCCAATAAGGCCATGATTTCGCCATGTTGTAGCTCAAAATCGACATTATCGAGCGCGCGAACTCCAGGGAAAGATTTAGATATTCCTTTGGTTTGCAGTAAAGGTGTGGCTGAGCGTCCTTGCTCAGATTGAATTTGTGACATAGTGACTCCGTTAATGCTCTTGTAATACCAATTTCAACAAGTAACTGATCGCTTAGCTTGCTAAAAACGCGAGCATGATTTTTCCTTCAACGGGCTAGCTCTAGATATAGGTGAGCATGAAAAGGCAGTGATTATCGGTCGCTGTTTTTATTAGCGGCTTACCATCGCCTTACATGCTCACAGATTTCAAGTGGCGTGAATTACACGCATTGATTATCGATTAATATCCCATGTCTTTTTTCAGAGCGAGTTGCTCTTTAGCGCTACCTGGTTCAAATAGCGTCGTTTCGGTTTTGATGTGTTTTGGCGGCACAGTGCCGTCTTCTTTGTATTTGATTAGCGCATCATAAGCAGGGCCAGCCATATTTGGCGTAAGCTCTACTGTTGCATTCGCATCACCAGCCATCATGGCTTTAAAGATATCTGGCACACCATCAATAGAGACGATGTAAATATCGCTACCCGGTTTTAGCCCGGCTTCTTTAATTGATTGAATAGCACCGATCGCCATATCATCGTTGTGAGCAAATACCGCACAAATATTCTTACCGTTATCTTCGGCTTTAATGAAGCTCTCCATGACTTCTTTACCTTTACTACGGGTAAATTCGCCAGATTGAGTACGGATAATTTTTAGATTGTCGGCAGAAGCGATGGCGTCTTGGAAGCCTTTTTTACGGTCGATAGCCACACTAGCGCCTACCGTACCTTGCAGCTCAACTACGTTACATGACTTATCGCCGACTTTGTCGATCAGCCACTTACCAGCTAATTCACCTTCCAGCACGTTGTCCGCCATTACTGCGGTCATATAAAGTGAATCATCTTGCACATCGATGCCACGGTCGAGTAGGAAGACCGGAATATCGTAATCCTTGGCTTCTTCTAGCACAGGGCCCCAGCCAGTTTGTACCACTGGCGCGATAAAGATGGCATCAACCCCTTGGGCAATGAAAGAGCGAACCGCTTTAATTTGGTTTTCTTGTTTTTGCTGCGCATCGGAAATTTTTAATGTGATGCCGCGCTTTTCAGCTTCTGTTTTAGCTACGCTGGTTTCCGCTGCTCGCCAACCAGACTCCGATCCTATTTGAGAAAAGCCTACAGTGAGGTCTTGAGCAAAAACAGAAGGAGATAGTAGGGCGGCGCTGACCATGGCAGTTAAGGTTAATTTTTTGAGCATAATATTTTCCTTTTTATTATTGATACGCGAGATGGATAAACGTCCTTTCATCTCTATGCTTTGAATTCGATGGGTTGAAAATTTAGCGGCGGCATTTTGAACCATGCGAATCAGACATGGTTGGTACAAACTGCCAGCCGGCTAAATTTCAACCCAACGATTCATGCATACGTTTATTAAGGTAGTAGAGGAAAATAGAAATGAACGGAGGTAGGCTCACAGAACCCCTTTTATAGCTATTCTATCCATAAACTTAGCGGTGGAATCCATGAGGTTGATTTTACGAATTAATGAATTAAAACAAAGGACTATATTAGACTTTAGTCTTAATGTGTTGCTTGGGTATGGATTTTTTAATAGCGGTGAATGGAGATTTCTGCGGTGATAAAAAAGCCTAAACAGACGGTTCTATTTAGGCTTTATTAAAACTTTATTAAAACAATGATACGCTCGAAATTATACGATTAAATCGTAATCACGTTTTAAGATATCAATGATTTCTTGTTTTGGATTGTCACTTAACTCGATTTTCTTACCAGTAATTTTTTCTGCAATGCCTAGGTAAGTCTGAGAGATCTTCATGATTTCTTCTTGTGGTAGAGCATTATTCTCAGCAAGTGCGAAGCGCTCATCCATGCGATTTTTGTTTAATAGAATATCTGGATCTGGGAAGTAGTTTAATAAGAATTGGCGGAAACCTTCTTTTGAGTTTTCAACAATACGGCCCGCTTGGTATTCATTTTTATCCCAAATACGTGATGAATCAGGTGTGCCCACTTCATCCATATAAATCAGTTTTTCATTTCCTGCTGCATCATTCACGTAGCCAAATTCAAACTTAGTATCGACGAAGATCTGGTCCACTTTATCTAATGCATCACTGATCACTTTAAAGCCTTCTTTGAGTAGCTTTTCATAGTGAGCGATATCTTCTTGTTTAGAGAAGTTAAATGCAGAGAAATTTGCTTCGATATCTTGACGAGCAATATTGACATCATCTGCTTCTGGTACGTTTGGAATACCTTTCAAAATGCCTTTGGTTGATGGTGTCATCAGTAATTCAGGGAGAACTTTATCTTTCTCTAAACCTTCTGGTAGTGCGATACCACAGAAGTCACGTTCGCCTTTTTCATAAGCACGCCACATTGAACCTGTGATGTATTGACGGCAAATGGCTTCAATCATAACTGGTTTGGCTTTTTGAACGATCCAAATAAATGGGTGGGGAATGTCTAGGATGTGGCTATCTGCGAGGTGGTTATCTTTAAACAGTTGGAACCAATGGTTGGAAATAGCATTCAGTGCAGCGCCTTTGCCTGGCACACCTTTTAATCCACCTTCGCCATGCCAAATGCAGTCGAATGCAGAGATGCGGTCACTGATTACCATGATGGCTAAAGGAGCGTCTTCGGTTACATTGTAACCTTTTTCTTTAATTAGGCGACGGCTGTCAGCTTCGGTTAACCAATATACTGAACGAACTTTACCACTGTGTACGGGTTTATCGGTACGGATGGGAAGGTCATCATTCACGGCAAGAACTTGATTAGCAATGCTCATTTCCATTTTCCTACTAGGCTTAAAAACTGGGTATGTTAAGAACAGGTATCTTAAGAACAAATATCTTAAGAACAAATATCTTAAGAACTAAGTATGAATGCCTCTCACACCTGAAAGTCGCATAATAACAGAACTCACCTAATTCCATCCAGAGAAAAAGCAAACGTTTGCATTAAAATGTTTTTACGTAAATGAAAGCTTATTGTGTCATCAAAATTTTCTATCTCTATCTCTATCCCGAATCATTTGGGGGATAAATTAATGTAGATGACGAGTTAGCGTTAGTTGAATTGCACTATCCATAAAGAAGATCTCACAGCCACTTTGACGGGCTTGGCTTTTTAGAGCTTCTTTATCTTGAATTGAAAAATTGTCACTCGCCACAATCGCACTGGCATTTTTCGCATTAAGTGCTTTGAGAATGATGTCTTTTTCTGTCATCGAATTGGACTCTTTAATTTTAATCACTTTATGGGTTTCAATCCCAAAGCTTTGTAGTTCTTGATTGGTTGGTAGGGTGGCACCGGCAGTAAACAGTAACCAGTTTGGTTTTTTAGAAAGCATTGATAGACGAGAAAACAGCGAACTATTTTCTGAAAAAATATCGTCGTTATGTGCAAAAGATGTGAACGCTTGATGAGGTAAAACGGCATTGTGATTCAACATAATTAACTGTCCATATATCCATACTGTGTTTTTATACAGTAATTTTTTGTTGGTGAAAGATCAAGCGCTTTATTGACTAATAGCTCATTAAATGTGATTAATGTCACCTTTTATTTGTGGTTTTTTAAAGCTGGTGTAAAATTAATTGGCTCATAACTAGTTAATAAAAATAAATTTAACCAGTTTTTATGTGAGATCTTTGTGGTCGATTTTTTATTTAGTACTAATTTTTAGTGGTAGATAATTTTTTCTACCATCAGATAGACCAATGGCTTTAAATGGTGTGAAGTCATAAATTCATAGGAATGAAAAGATGAATAAATATTTAGCAGAATGTTTTGGTACGTTTTGGCTAGTACTTGGTGGGTGTGGTAGTGCAGTATTAGCTGCAGCTTTTCCTGATCTAGGCATCGGCTTTGTGGGTGTTTCACTTGCCTTTGGTTTGACTGTTTTAACGATGGCTTTCGCGATTGGTCATATCTCTGGCTGTCACCTAAACCCAGCGGTATCTATTGGTCTATGGGCTGGTGGCCGTTTTCCTGCAAACCAACTTTTACCTTACATCATTGCTCAAGTAGCGGGTGGTATCATTGCTGGTGGTGTACTTTATGTGATTGCATCAGGCCAAGCTGGTTTTGATCTTGCGGCAGGTTTTGCATCAAACGGCTACGGTGAGCATTCACCTGGTGGTTTCTCTATGACTTCTGCGCTTGTGACTGAAGTTGTAATGACAATGATGTTCTTGATCGTTATTCTTGGTGCAACTGATAAGCGTGCTCCTGCAGGTTTTGCTCCAATCGCGATTGGTCTATGTTTAACGCTGATTCACTTAATCTCTATCCCTGTAACGAACACGTCTGTAAACCCTGCACGTAGTACGGCAGTTGCGGTTTACGTTGGTGATTGGGCGACGTCTCAACTTTGGTTGTTCTGGGCTGCACCAATTGCTGGTGCGATTCTAGGTGCTATTGCATACCGTTTCATCGGTTGTGAAAAAGCAGAAAACGCATAATTAATGTAAAAGAGGTGTCTTAATAAAAGGCATCGCTTACACAGATGGATCTAAAAAGGCGCTTATGATGAGCGCCTTTTTTTTGCCTGTAATTTATATCTGTCTGTTATTTCAATTTGGCTTGTTTGTCTCTTAAAGCTTGTTCTGCGAGATTAAACTGTCGAACATCAATTCGGGCAAAGTCGTGACATTCTGGACAAGCTTTATGACTCAATCCATCGATATATTCTAGTTTGGTTAATTGACCTACGAATTGTTTACACCAATCGCAAGTACCATGCTCACTTTCCATTTTATATTTTCCCATTACTACTAATAATTCTTTAACGTCAAGAAGTGTAGCGAAGTAAAGTGACACTTTCGAATGTTATTATTTGGTTAAATGTGTATTTGCTCACATAATCCAATAATAAAAATGAGGGAATCGATTGCCTGAATTATCACTTGGATATAAGGGATAATTCAGGCTCGAAAATAGGTGGGGTGTTGGATTACTTGGTTAAGCGTTTTTTCTCTGCCGCGCCATTAATAGGGCGGTTAACCGAGACACGACGACCTTTTTTTAATCCGACTTCATAATCGGCAGTAAAGTTTTTCATGGCATCGCGTAATTGTTGCTTAAAGGTTTCACGATCGACATTTTGAAATTCTTTATCGATATAGTCGTTAATCTTGTTCGCAGAGTCATCATCTGGGGCAATTAAAGGCAGTTTTTCAAGAGCGCCTTCGATCCAACCCGATAAGAAAGAGTTAACACGGCGTGTCACTTCAGCGCTGGTTGTGCCGGTACCTGAGAAACTATTACGGAATTGACCCGTTTGCTCATTCATTTCGCGATAAATAATATCAAATGCAAAAGCGGCGAAAATAGCGCGGTCGGCTTCACCAATAAATTCAACACGCTTTAAGCCTTTGTGGTTGAGTAACACTGCTTCCACCCCGAAGCGGGTATTGATTCCACGGATGATGCGTAAAATATTTGAGCTGATATTAGACGGTAACAAATGGCTAGATTGAGTCTTACCCAGCTTAATGAAATCAATATCGTCCTTATCCAAGCCATACTTAAGCATCAGTCTATGCGCCATCTTGATCGCTTGCGCGGCTTCATTGACGTTGGCTGAACTGCCTAGCTCAAGGCATTTGGCTATTTTCTTAAGGGCTTTTTGTTTATCCATTACCTTTGCTGTACTCATTGATAGGCTGATTGTCTGGGTAAAATAATGAGCCGCGTATTCTACCGTTTTTTGAGCTTGTAAGAAAGGACAACAATTGAGCTGGAATCACAAAACATTTTCTACTCCTCACTGTGATTGAAATAAGGTAAAGTGAAGTGATTCAAAATATACCCAAGTCACTTGGGTTTAATCTATTTCTAGCTGAAGGGATCAGCGATGTAGGGGCATGATGCGCAATGTTGGCAAATAGTAAATCTTCACAATCATCTTCAACTCAAACTTTCTTACCATCACTTAATCAAGGTTACGATGTTGAGCCTTTGGTCGATGCTTTCTTAAATGAATTAAAGGCGTCTGGCTTCACTGGTGACATCGAGCAAACCTATGCCAGCCGTTTGGCTGTCGCAACCGATAACAGTGTTTATCAGCAGCTGCCTCAAGCGGTAGTGTTACCAAAAGATAATCGAGATGTGCAGCTCATTGGTAAAATAGGTGCACAAGACAAATTCGCTACCATTACTTTCTCACCGCGTGGTGGGGGCACAGGCACTAACGGACAATCATTGACCAAAGGTATCGTAGTTGATATGTCGCGTTATATGAACAAAGTGCTTGAGATAAATGAAAAGGAAGGCTGGGTGCGCGTTCAATCCGGTGTGATTAAAGACCAACTCAATGACGCCGTTCGTTCTTTCGGATATTTTTTCTCGCCAGATTTATCGACCAGTAACCGAGCAACTTTAGGCGGAATGATTAACACCGATGCTTCTGGTCAAGGGTCGTTAAAATATGGCAAAACTTCCGACCATGTATTATCGCTGCAAGCTGTGTTTGCCGATGGTTCAATGTATGAAACCGATGGCTCGCAAGGTGAACCTGAATTGGGTACGTTTGCGGATAAAGCCTATCGAATGACCGAAGTGGTTTGCCGTGAAAATCGCACGGCTATTGAAGCGAAATTCCCACCATTAAACCGCTTTTTAACGGGTTATGATCTGAAAAACGCTTTGTCATTCGAGCAAGATGAATCGGGAGTATTTGATCTAGGTCGAGTGCTTTGTGGCGCAGAAGGTTCATTGGCTTTTATTACCGAAGCCAAACTGAATTTAACGCCAATCCCTAAATCCCGTTCTTTGGTCAATATTAAATATAATTCTTTTGATTCTGCCTTAAGAAGTGCGCCATTAATGGTTAAGGCGCAAGCGTTATCGGTTGAAACGGTAGATTCAAGAGTATTGAATTTAGCCAAGCAAGATATTGTGTGGCATACCGTGAGTGATTTGCTCACCGACGTTCCGGGCAAAGATATGCAAGGTATCAATATTGTTGAATTTGCAGGCCAGAACGATCAAGAAGTAAAAGCTCAAGTGAGTGCATTAGTCAAAACATTAGAAAAGCAACTTGAAACGGAAGATGGCGGCATTATTGGTTTTCAGGTTTGTCATGACTTAGAAAGCATTAATAAAATCTACAACATGCGTAAAAAAGCGGTAGGGCTTCTAGGTGGCGCAAAAGGGCGAGCTAAGCCGATTGCGTTTGCTGAGGATACCTGTGTACCACCGGAAAACTTAGCGGACTTTATTGCAGAGTTTCGCACTTTACTCGATGAAAAATCACTGAACTATGGCATGTTTGGCCATGTTGACGCTGGGGTACTTCACGTTCGCCCGGCTTTAGATTTGTGCGATCCTGAGCAAGAGAAAATGATGCATCAGGTATCGGATGAAGTAGTCAAATTAGTCGCTAAATATGGCGGTTTAATGTGGGGTGAGCATGGTAAAGGTTACCGCTCGGAATATGGCCCTGAGTTTTTCGGCGATGAGTTGTTTACGCAGTTGCGTCGAGTGAAAGCTGCGTTTGACCCACTTAACAAAATGAACCCGGGCAAAATTTGTACACCGCTTGAAAGCCAAGATCAGTTAGTGAAAGTATCGGATACCAAGCGTGCTTTTTATGATCGTCAAATTCCGGTGACGGTGCGTGATAGCTTTAGACAAGCCATGGAATGTAATGGCAATGGTTTGTGCTTTAACTATGATGTGAACTCACCTATGTGCCCGTCTATGAAGGTCACAGCGGATCGTCGTCACTCTCCAAAAGGTCGCGCCGGTTTAGTGCGTGAATGGTTGCGTCAATTAACCGCCAATGGGGTAGATATACTCGATTTAGAAGAAACGACATTAAAGCAGTCAACCTCGATAAAAAGCATGATAGATCGCGTGCGTAACTCGATGAAAAAGAAAGATGAATATGATTTTTCTCATGAAGTTTTCGATGCTTTAAATGGCTGTTTAGCGTGTAAAGCGTGTGCCAGTCAGTGCCCGATCAATGTTGATGTGCCGTCTTTCCGTTCTCGCTTTTTAAACGTTTACTACACTCGTTATCAGCGCCCAGTCAAAGACTATCTAGTGGGTAATATTGAAAGTTTATTGCCGCTAATGGCTGCTATGCCAAAAGTCACCAATGGTATGTTGGGAATGGGTTGGGTGCAGTCTTTAACTAAAAAGACCGTTGGCTATATCGATACCCCGTTATTATCACTACCAACGCTAAAACAGAGCTTAGACAATCAACAATGGGATAGCCGATTCAGTTTGTCACACCTACAGTCGCTGTCAGAAGATAAACGTCAAGACTACCTATTGATCGTTCAAGATCCGTTTACGAGTTTTTATGATGCTGATGTCGTGTCAGACTTCGTTGATTTAGCTGTGAAACTGGGTAAAAAACCAGTCGTATTGCCGTTTAAACCCAATGGTAAAGCTCAACATGTAAAAGGCTTCTTAAAGCAATTTACTCAAACTGCCACTTCAACTGCTGAGTTTTTAAATCAGCTAGCTGAACTAAATATTCCGATGGTTGGTGTTGATCCTGCAACCGTACTTTGTTATCGAGATGAATACCGTGAAGTACTTGGTGAGAACGCGGGAGAATTTCAGGTTCTAAGCGTGCATGAATGGTTACAGCCAAACCTCGCGACATTTGTTTATTCAGCAAAAGCGGATGATAAGCCTTGGTATTTGTTCTCTCACTGTACCGAGAAAACCAAGTTACCAAATTCAGAAAAGCACTGGGGCGAAATCTTCAGCCACTTTGGCGGCGCGTTAACAACCATCCCAGTCGGTTGTTGTGGTATGGCGGGGACCTTTGGTCATGAAGCGGATAAGTTTGAAATGTCACAAGGCATCTACCAGTTAAGCTGGCAGCCAAATATTAATCGGTTAGACAAAGAGCGTTGTTTGATCACCGGCTATTCTTGTCGTAGCCAAGTGAAACGTTTTGAAGGAATGAAGCCTAAACATCCACTGCAAGCCTTGCTTACGATGTTGGAGTAGAGCATTAAACTTGCCGAATAGCTAAATAGGAAAAAGGCCTGAAGCGAAAGATATCGTTTCAGGCCTTTTAGTTTTGGTAATGATTACTAAGGATTAGAAATCGTAACGGATACCCGCTTGGATTTGGTCATCTAGGTCATCAATCATTTCAAACTTGTAACCAGCGTATGTGCGTAGGTTGCTGTTGAACTTGTAAACCGCTTCGATTGCAACGTTATCAACTGCGTCATCATCGCCATCGTTTTCTGTTGCGTAGTTATATACGCCAACGAAAGTCCACTTGTCCAGTTTGTATTGAGCGGAAACTTCGTAGCCATCGTTGTCATCACTGTTACCAGTTGCGTCATCGCTAAAGTTCATTAGATAAAGGGCACCGAAAGTGAAGTCTGCAATAGAGTATTGTACACCGATATCGACTTGGTTAGCGTCTTGGTCAGCTACTTTGCCGCCAGCATAACCCACACCTAAATCTAGGCCGAAATCAAATGAGTACATACCAGCAATTGCGTATTGGTCAGAATCCGCTTCTTCTTCAGCAAGGTAGTTAGCACCTAGTGTAAAGCCGCCAAATTCACCTTTATAAGCGAAGTTGTTTTCTTGCTTGTCACTACCTGCATTTAGAGCAATTGCACCATCGGCATCTGCGCCGAACGTTGCCATGGTATCGGTGAAGTCAGTGATCATCACTAATGCAGTATCTTGTTTACCGTAAGAGAAATCACCAGCTTGGGTACCAACACCACCGAATAGGTAACGAGTTTTGATGCCATCCGAGCCGTCAACTTCGTTTTCGTACTTACCAAAACCTGAAAGGCCGTCTGTGATTTGAGTAGTACCAGAAATACTTAGACGAGCACGGCTTTTATCATTAAACGCACTTTCGACTTTATCGCCAGTGACTGGGTCATATTCTTCATTGTTATCTGAAACATTGAAACGTGCTTCTGCACGGCCGCCAATTTTTAGCTCAGATGTGTCATCTTTATAAACGGTCGCTGCTAAAGAAGAAGTAGAAACCATTGCCGCTAAAATTGATGTGGCTAGAACTGCTTTTTTCATTGTTTTAAATCCTATGTTTTAAATTAGAGACTTACGTGTCTTCTTGGTGTTGGAAGTACTCTAGAATAGGAATGTTAAGAATTAGTGTCCGTTATATGACGTTTTGATGTATTGCTAGGAGTGATATTTAAATGTGATCTATGTCTCATAGAAAGAGCCAAAATGCAGAACACTTTGGCTTTTAAATTGGTTGAGGTTTTGAAGAGTAGGTTATGAAGGTAAGTAGATCGCGCCTAATACCGCCAGACGTGAAGCTCCGGTCGCAGCGGGTAAGTTACCCGGTAAACCGTTGATGGTTTGGTGTGCAAGCCAAGCAAAAGCCATTGCCTCCATGTAATCGGCATCAATACCATATTTTAATGTATTGCCTATTTGCCACTCGGGAAGACGTTGTTGCAATTTTTCCATAAGTAATGGGTTATTCGCACCGCCGCCACAAGCCAATAATTCATTGGTACGATTTGCTTGAGTCAGCTTTTCTACTTCGTTAGCAATAGTGATCGCGGTAAATTCGGCTAACGTGGCAAGCACATCTTCATTACTCAGAGTAAAGCCCGTTAATTTTTGTTCTAGCCAAGGTAGGTTAAAGAGTTCTCGTCCTGTGCTTTTAGGGGCGGGAAGTTGTAGATATTTTTCGGTTAATAACGCTTCAAGAAGTGGTTTATTTACCTTGCCAGAGCGAGCAATTTCGGCACCTTTATCATAAGATTTACCAAAGTGCTTCTGAACCCAAGCGTCCATTAACATGTTGCCTGGGCCAGTATCATAGCCTGATGTTTGGTCGCCATCAATGATGGAAATATTGGCAATGCCGCCGATATTTAAGATCACGATATTATTATCAATGTGGTCAAACAATGCTTTATGAAATGCAGGAACCAGTGGTGCACCTTGACCGCCTAATGCCATATCTTTACGACGAAAATCTGCAACCGTAGTTATGCCAGTTTGCACGGCAATAATATTGGCATCACCAATTTGCATGGTGAAAGGATAAGTAGAATCTGGCGCATGAAACACCGTTTGGCCGTGACTACCAATCGCTTTAATATCGTTTCTATTTAAGCTGTTTTTATCGATTAGTTGATTCACTGCATCAGCAAAAACCTTACCCAAACGATGATCAATTTCGCCGATTTTTAGTAACGTAGTTTGCTGGCCAATACACACATCTAATACGTCTTGCTTTAAATCCTCTGGCATGGTGAAAAAATCTTGCACCAGTAAGCGAATCGACTTTCCATCGGTTTCAACTAATGCGGTATCTACACCATCTAAACTGGTGCCAGACATAATGCCGATATATTTTTCCATAGCTTACCTTTTGAGTCGTAATCTAAAATTAATTAGTTTAAAGACAGAGTTTTAAACATACATGATTAGTGTCAGAATAGTGTATACCCAAGTCACTTCAAGATGCGAGTTTCAGCAAGATTAAAACAAGTTTTAGGCAAGGCAAATTGAATGTGATCATAGTTATTCTATCTCTGTTCAATTTAACGCAGCATAAAGCTTGTTTTAACTTACCCTTCGGGAGCTTCATCCAAACCTTTATACCGCATCAGATTGGTTTGAAAGGTGCTTACATTCCTTCGCCAATCTTCCTTGTCTAAAGGTCTGGATGATAGCTCTGAATTCTGCATCTTGAAGTCACTTGGGTATATAACCTTAAAATCAGTACCATAAATCACGTTTGTCGATTATTTTGGTGCAATATTTCGATACTGAGAAGGAAAATGCAATGGGTCCATTGTGGTTAGACGTTGAAGGCTATGAACTTGATGCGGAAGATAAAGAAATTCTGGCGCACCCAACGGTTGGTGGGGTGATCTTATTTGCTCGTAACTACCATGATAATGAACAACTTATCGCGTTAAATCATGCTATTCGTCAAGCAGCCAAGCGTCCTATTCTTATCGGTGTTGATCAAGAAGGTGGCCGTGTACAACGTTTCCGTGATGGCTTTACCAAAATTCCACCAGCTCAAGCTTATGCTGAAATGGAAAATGGTGTTGAAGCGGCAGAACTTGGTGGTTGGTTAATGGCGGCAGAATTGATTGCTCATGATATCGATTTAAGCTTTGCGCCTGTACTGGATCAATCATTTCAATGTAAAGCGATTGGTAGCCGTGCCTTTGGTGAAGATCTTGAGACTATTTTGACCTACAGCTCTGCTTATATGAAAGGTATGAAGCAAGTTGGCATGGCAACTACGGGTAAACACTTTCCCGGCCATGGTGGCGTGATTGTTGATTCGCACTACGAAACGCCGTTTGATAATCGCAATGATATTTTTGAAAATGACATGGCGATTTTTAAAGCTCAGATTGATGCTGGAATTCTCGATGCTATGATGCCAGCGCATGTGGTTTACCCTAATTACGATGACCAACCAGCCAGCGGTTCACCTTATTGGTTGAAAGATATATTGCGTAATCAACTTGGTTTTAAAGGCATCGTATTTTCTGATGATTTAAATATGGAAGGTGCCGCGATTATGGGCGGGCCAGCCGAGCGTTCGTTAACTGCGATGCAATCAGGCTGTGACATGGTATTAATGTGTAATAACCGTCTATCAGCGGTTGAAGTGCTCGATAACCTACCAATCGTAGAAGTACCACAAGCGATGAGCTTACTTAAGCAGCAGAGCTTCAGTTTAAAAGAACTGCAAGCTACAGAACGTTGGCAGCAAGCGAATCGTATTATGAATCAGTATTGGGATAGCAATTCATAAGACAGCTGAAATAGCGACTGACTTATTGTGGAGTATAGAGTTCGATAAATAAGTAAGTCGCTGCGACGTTGAATAGCATAAGTAGTACTACGTTGATTGGCGAGGGTATAAATCGCCTTCAATTTTTATGCGCATGATTTCAGGGGCGTGATCTGACAAGATAATGTCGACGGCTTGGCGTCCCATCTCATCATAAGGTAGATCGATAGAAGTGAGGCTAGGGGTCAGTTCATTAGCTAATAACTGATTATCGTAACCTATTACCGCAATGTCTTCTGGAATACGTAACTGTGCTGCGTGAATCGCTTGATAACAACCGAGCGCCATTAAATCACTGGCACAAAAAATCGCATCTGGACGTTTATCTTGATTGAGCAAGTTTTCAGTTGCTTGATAACTTTGTTTCACCGACCAATTTCCTGCCGCAATCCAGTCTTTATTAAATGGTATATCGTAATTGATTAAGGCTTGACGAAATCCTTTAAATCGATTGATAGAAGGATCGGCCCATTCTTCACCGAGAATCATACCTAAACCTTGATAGCCTTTATTGATTAAGTGCTCGGCTGCATGATAACCCCCTAGGTAGTCTGCCGTAATAATCATTGGAATAGGGGTATCTAGCGTGTCATTATGACAATTCAAATAAACAAATGGGATTGAGACATCTGGCAGGTAGTCCACACTTTTTGGGGTATTCGAAGCATAGATTAACCCCTGGTAACTGCCATGAGATATTTCCTTTAACATCGCTTCTTTCAGCTCATCATCGTCTTCATAATCAAACACTACTAGTAGTGCGTCGGACTCCCACGCTTGTACTTTAGCGGAGGTGAGCGCATTAATGAAAGGGTCATGCATATTGATGCTATTGACGATTAATGCAATGCGCTGGTGGTGATTGGTATGTTGAATTTGTGTATTGTACTGGTACCCCAATTCTCTGGCTTTATTGAGTACTTTTTCTCGGGTCTGTTCCGACACTTTAATGCTATTAGAGCCATTTAAAATCACAGACACGGTAGGCTGTGATACCCCGACAGCCGTAGCAATATCTAGCATGGTGACTTTCTTTTTTCGCATATCAATAATTCTTTATTAGGTGAATTACGGCCTACACACCGTAATTCACTGAGTTGGGGTTATAGATGAGCGAGCATATCATTGACGCGATATTCAGCATCTGCCAGTGCTTCATCAATGGATTTTCCGCCGGTAATGGCTGCGGCTAGCTCTTCACCAATGATGTCTTGAATCGCAAACTGACGTTTCACACCACTAGGTAAGCCTTTACCAGTTTGTGTCACGCTTAGTAGGTTTTTACGATTCGGAAGCTGTAAAAACGCCTTATCACTAAGTACAGCTTTCACACTAGGTAGGTGACCAGTACGCGCCCATTGGCTATTGTTATTAGCCATAAACTTAAAGAATTCCGCCGTCGCGGCAAGCTTTTCTTTATCTCGTTTTTTGGCTGGCATGACCCAAGCATGACCATCCACATAGCTAGCTTTGCTGCCGGAGTATAACTGCGGATACGGTTCGGCCATATAGCCTTCAAACAATGGGCTGCCTTTTTTGTGAGCCTGTGCATCAAAAGAACTTAATAGCCAGTTACCATTTAATAAGATCCCACCTTCGCCATTGGTAAAGGACGAGACGGTTGCCGGGTAGTCCATATTTTTGGTGGTCAGATCTTCATCATAAATTTGCTTAAATACTTTAACGACGTTTTTGGCTTTCTCGTTGCCTTTTAGCGAAATCTTATTGGGATCGGCAAAGAAGTCACTATCTTGTTGGAATAGGTAGGTATAAAGCAGACGGGTATAAGCTGCGGTTTCATTAGCCAAAATTTGTACAAAATAAGGTTTACCAGTGGCTTGTTTAAATTGGCGAGCTTGTTCTAGCAGTTCTTCTGGAGATGACGGTAACATTGGTTGACCGTCAGCATCTACCTGTTTGGCTTGTTTCATCAAGTTCATATTGATGTGATATAGCATGGTCCAAGTATCCAGTGGCAAGCCGTAAACCTGACCATCACGTGTTACGCCATCTTTTGCTGTCGAGGTTAAGTCACTTGGGTTGACTCCTGCCTGTTTTAATAAATCATCAATCGGTAATAATAAATTACGTGATTGATAATCGGAAATAACCGAATCGTGCATAGTCACAAGATCTGGTGGATTACGTGATGCCATTTGAGCGGTCAGCTGATCATAGCCCGGCCATTCAACCGTGGTCACTTTCACGTCGATATCCGGGTGCTCGGCATTAAACTTGTTGATTAGGCTAGTCATAATGCCACACTCTCCTGTGGCTTTATCAACGTTAGTATTTTGACCATACTCCGCTTCACAAGCGCCAAAAAAGCGTTGCAACTGTAGTTCTGTTTTGGCTAATGCAGGCGTAGCAGCTAACATTGAGCCAAGGGTGAGGGCAATAAGTGATTTAATTGGTTTCATACATTCTGCCTTTATAGTTCGTTATGGTTTAGCAAGGGTTCAGAGTTTGTGGTTGCATATAAATTATTGTTTTAGCGCACCTCCTGAGACCGCAGTCACGATATGTTTTTGGAAAAAGATATAAACGATAATGATTGGAATGGCCGAGAAAATCGCTTGCGACGTTAAGAAACCTAAACCTTCACTTTGTGCAAAGTTAGACTGTGAGGACGCGATGCCAATGGTTAAGGTGTACATCTCTTTTTGAGTCGCAGAGATTAACGGCCAGAAGTAATCATTCCATGAGGTTAAGAAAGTTAAGATTGCCAATGTTGCTTGGGCTGGCAAAGTTAATGGCAGCAGTACTTTCCAGAAAATCTTAAACTTAGAGGCATTATCAAGCATCGCGGCTTCATCAATTTCTTTCGGAATCGCTTTAAAGAATTGGGTCATTAGAAACACCCCAAATGGTGCAGATAAGCCCGGTAAAATTAACCCGAGGTAAGTGTTATGCAGACCAATGGTGCTAAAGATTTGGTGGCGCGCAATAATCACCGCTTGCTCTGGAACGGCTAACCCCATCAAAACAATCACAAAAAGAGTACGTTTCAATGGAAACTCTAAACGAGCGAAGGCATAGCCAGCTAAAGATGCCAGCATCAGTACCCCGAGAGTCATACCACCTGAAACAATTAAGCTGTTAATTAACCAATGGAATACGGATGAGTTGGTTAAGATATCCAGATAGTTTTGTAGGGTATAGGGAAAACGAAATACCGCATCAGTACCTAGCATCAGCTCTTTATTGGATTTCAGGCTTAACCCTAATGTCCAGAGAAAAGGCGCGATCATCACAAAAGATAAAATAAGCGTTAAGCCCACCAATAAACGGTTGGTTTTGTTTTTTCCCGGCTGATAAGTACGAGCTTTATTTTCAGGTGATGGGTTATCAGAGCTCATTGGCTGGTAGGCCGGAGAAGATAAATTGGAGTGTGACATTATGCATTCTCCTTTTTACGGCTAACGAAGTACTGCGCCATGGCGGCAACTAAAATAATGGCGAATAGGATCTGTGAAGCGGCGGCGGCAAGACCGATATCCCAACGTCTAAACCCAGTATCATAAATAAACATCACAATCGAACGGGAAGTGTTGTTTGGCCCGCCATTGGTCATCAGTAATGCCTGACCAAATAGCTGAAACTGCATCACTATTTCAATAATGGTGACCAGCACAATAGTGTGGGTGATCGCAGGAAAGGTAATTTTGCGAAAAACAGTCCAACGAGAGGCGTTATCGAGTTCAGCCGCTTCATACAAATCTTTTGGTATCTGTTGTAGTGACGCAATGAATAGAATCATCGGAAGACCTAAACACCACCATACGGTTGCAATGGCGACAGCGATTAGTGACCAGCTTGGATCAGATAGAAAGGCGATAGGCTCAAGTCCTAACCATTTAAATAATGTCGCCATGAAACCATCATTGGGAATGAAAATAATTCGCCAAATCAGAGTGACAACGGTGACCGATAAAATGGTAGAAGCGAAGAAAATACCGCGCAATGTGGTGGCTAATTTAGTTTGTTTGTTTAAGGCAATCGCCAGTAACAAACCGAGTACGACCAATATGGGAACGGTAAGCAACACAAAGTAGAAAGTGTTCCATACGGTTTGAAGGAAGATTTTATCGCCAAGTAAGCGCTGATAGTTCTCCCAACCGATAAAGCGTCCTGGGCCAAATAAGTCGACTTTTTCAAAGCTCAACACCAATCCCCAAACGAGAGGAACCACAATCATAGCGATAAAAACCGTCAAGTAGGGGGCGATAAAAAGCAGGTTCCACCATTTACCAGATGAACCATTCAATCTTTTGTTGGCATTTTTGTTCATACCGTTCCTCCTTGATAAGCTTTCTCTTCAGAGTCGAATAGATGCACACAAGATGAATCGAAGGCTAGGTACACTTTATCGTTCGGTTCAATGGCCTTTTTACTGCTGGTATCAGCAATGATCAAACGACCATCAAAGAGGGAGATGTACACTAGTGTGCGTTCACCTAATCGTTCGATAAAGGTGACGTTACCTTCGGTATGCGATTGCTCTGGGTCATCAACAATGTGCAGATCTTCCGAGCGGATACCCAACTGATAATGATCGTCTTTATTCGGTAGTTGGTTCATTTCAATCGTGGTGACAAAGGGACGAACTCCTTCCATATGCACTTCTGCCATTCCTTGATGATCGTCGAGTGTTTGAACTGGAATAAAGTTCATAGCAGGTGAGCCGACAAACCCCGCCACGAATTTAGTTGCTGGACGTTGATAGATTTCCGTTGGTGTACCGATTTGCTCTATTTTCTTGTTATTGAGCACCACAATTCGATGGGCTAGCGTCATTGCCTCAACCTGATCATGGGTGACAAAGATCATGGTGGATTTCACTCGTTGGTGAATTTGTGCCAGTTTGATGCGAGTACGGCTACGCAGAGCAGCATCAAGATTAGAAAGTGGTTCATCAAATAAGAAGGCTTTTGGCTCACGTACAATGGCGCGGCCAATAGCAACACGCTGTCTTTGTCCTCCGGATAACTCGGCGGGTTTGCGTTTTAATAAGTGGCTCATCTCTAACATTAGCGACGCTTCTTCAACACGTTGCTTAATAACCTGCTCGCTGGTACCAATATTACGTAAACCAAAGGACATGTTTTCTTCTACTGTCATATGCGGGTAGAGCGCATAGTTCTGGAATACCATCGCAATATCACGCTGACCAGGAGGGTGGATATCGAGACGGTTATCATCCATCCAAATCTCCCCTTCACTGATACCTTCTAGTCCAGCGATCATACGTAGTAGGGTGGATTTTCCGCAGCCAGAAGGCCCGAGAAATACGATGAATTCATTCTCTTTAATCGAAAAAGAAATATCATCTAGTATGGTTAAATCATCAAAACGTTTACTGAGGTTTTTTATGTCAATTGAAGCAGCCATGGCAAATTTTCCTTAATACTGATTAATAACTGCGTCCTGCAGAAAGAGGGCACTGAACTTTTTATAATTTCTATGTGCACCCAAATTTTTATTTTATATCTACAATTAATAATGTTACGTAGATGTTAATAATATTATGACTAATAATATTAGTTGGTAGGTGGGCGTATAAAAAATGAGCTAAATGTCACACCAAAGCTGAGTGTGTTGTGATGAATTGTGTTTTAAGTCTGATTCTCAAATTGAAAAGTAAATTGCATTTCCACCTTTTCTATTACACAATCTTGGCCACTTTGGAGTGCCTAGATAATGTCAGGGTAGTCTAAAATCCTTTCGTATAATCTCACTGATTGAACCGCTTGTTCTAGGTGTGAGAGTCTCTACCAGAATCCTCAAATTCTGATTACGAAGAGTAAGCGGGCGATCGTTTTCTCTTTGTATCAATACTATCAATCGTCAAGTTCAAAGCGCATTAATTTGGATATCGAACTTATCTTGATTGATAGATGTCACCTATACTCGATTTAGAGCAAAGGTTTACCGAACAAAAGAAAAATCGTTGCGCATTCATTTTTAATCGAAAAGGATGTAACCAATGAATTCACATATAACTGCTTTTATCCAAGGCTTACCAAAAGTCGAATTGCATTTGCATATTGAAGGTTCACTTGAGCCTGACCTCATGTTTGAACTCGCTAGACGTAATAACGTCGAGATTCCATTTAATTCACCTGAAGAAGTGCAAGCCGCTTATCAGTTTGAGGATTTGCAGTCGTTTCTTGATATCTATTATCAAGGTGCCAATGTGTTGATTAACGAGCAAGATTTCTTTGATTTAACTTGGGCTTATCTACTGCGTTGTAAGCAAGATAACGTGATCCACACTGAAATTTTCTTTGATCCACAAACTCATACTGCGCGTGGTATTGCTTTTGAGACCGTGATTAATGGTATTGATAAAGCTATGCAAAAAGGGCGTGAGGAGCTCGGTATTTCAAGCCAAATCATCATGTGTTTCTTGCGCCATTTAGATCAAGATTCCGCCTTTGAAACCTTAAAACAAGCGTTGCCGTTTAAAGATAAGATCATTGGTGTTGGGCTCGATTCTTCTGAGCAAGGGCATCCACCGGAAAAGTTTAAAGAGGTATTTGAAGCGGCGATTGAGCATGGTTTCTTAACGGTAGCGCATGCGGGTGAAGAAGGGCCGGCAACCAATATTCATAATGCAATGAAGTTGCTTGGTGTGTCGCGAGTCGATCACGGAGTGCGTTGTGTAGAAGCTCCTGAATTGGTGAAACAACTCATAGAAGACCGTACGCCATTAACGGTTTGTCCACTATCGAACACTAAGCTAAAAGTTTTTGAGGATATGAGCGATCACAATATTGTCGATTTATTGAGACAAGGACTATGTGTCACGATCAATTCTGACGATCCCGCTTATTTTGGTGGTTATATGACGGATAACTTCATGGCGGTGGCGGAAGCAATACCGATCTCATTGGAAGAGCTACAAGCTTTCTCACTCAATGCAATTGAAGCCAGTTTTATTACTGATGAAGAAAAGCAAAAGCTAACCGATAAAGTTACTCACTTTAGTAATGAGTTTCTGGCTTAAATCGATTTAAACTATCTAGATCAAGCATAAAAAAACAGGCTTGAATATCGGTTCAAGCCTGTTTGTATATAGATGTCAATTGACGGATTATCGATTTTCGAAGCGGTTATAATCAAGTAAACCGGATTCTATCGGTTGGTCGTTTTCATACCATTTATGCAACTTGTCACTAAAAGCCCAAAAATCAGGATCACTGCGTCGAATACCATATTTATCTAGTAAAGAGACGTAGTCTTGATCTTCTTTAATGCTGGATAAACCTTGATAAAAATCGGCAATGTCTTTTTCTTCTAGCTGCATAAAGGCGGCAGGGTAACTTCCCACAACACCTTTCACAAACGTCAGATCATCATTTTCAAGATCGCGGTTACTTTCTTCATCAAATAAGCTCGAGATATTGGTATGAGCGTTATTGTGAATTAGGGTAAATACC
Source organism: Vibrio litoralis DSM 17657 (assembly GCF_000426765.1). Classification (GTDB taxonomy): domain Bacteria; phylum Pseudomonadota; class Gammaproteobacteria; order Enterobacterales; family Vibrionaceae; genus Vibrio; species Vibrio litoralis. Next base: position 78,554 of record NZ_AUFZ01000004.1, read on the forward strand.
TGATCTTTACCGCTGTCTGTGGTGATAAGAACCGTTACTAACTGCGGTACTTGGCGTAATCCTTTGCCTTTAATATCATCAATCTTACGTAATATCGCTTCGTTTTGTGGTGATAGCCCTGTATCTCGAATTTCGTAGCGATGACCAAGCACCGGCTCTAACCGCTTTTCCAGCATGGCATACAATTCATCTTGCGGCTTATCGGTTTTATATTGAATGCTGCTTGGTTGCTCAAATGTTTTCACATCACGCTGTATAAAGGCGCTTAGTTGTGGTGATGGATCTTGATACCAGCTTTCCATTAACTCATGTCTGTCTTTAATCGGTAGTAAGGATAAAAAGTTTTCCTCGCCTTCCATGCGTAAGAAATCCATAAACATACGAGTCATCAACTGGTGGCCGAAGTTGCCGTATACATCGAAACCATCGACTAATAAATATTGAATTCGTTCTAATAACGCATAATCAATAATCCAAGCGGTTTTAGGCGGTTTACCTACTAAGCCTTTGACGACCGAGGCACTATCAAAGTGGCGGAATATTGTGAGGGCAGCATTATCATTTTTACCATTGCCATCCCAAATTAGGTCGGTAGTCAGGTGCGCGCCGTTTTCGAACCAATGGTTCATCGCTTGGGTTTTGGCTTTTAAGTAACGAGCTTGCTGCTCAGAATAAGCAACCCACTGATAAAGTGGCACCACATTACTTTGTTTTTCCGACGGTAATTTTAGATTGTCCGTTTGGTCATAATAGAACTTTTTAACATTGGGTAGTTGGGCCGTTTTAGGGTCAACAAAGAACACCCAGAAGCGGTCATTGATAACATTAAGCGCTAATTGACCTCGGCATACAGGGCCTTTAATAAAGCTCATAATGGTATTTTGCGCGTTATCCAACATGAAGTTATAACGAGCTTCTACCGGTAAGGCTGCAAAGGCGGTCATTGGGTTGGCTGCCACGGTTGGTTTATAGCTAGGTAACTCTTTTACGTCATAGTCTGGTTTGATAAACAGCGTTTGAATGCGCTCCAGCTTAGTATCATCGAGTGCGTAAGGTTGGTGGGTTTTATCAACAATAGTCGCCGGGTAGGCGGCTAGGCGGTAATAAACGCGCTCAACATTGGGATCATCGTAAGGGCGACGGGTGGCAATACGATTAATTGGTTGACCTGATGGCGTGGTTGAACGCACCAAAGCAAAAAATTGAATCGGCGTATCTTTGGTGGCTTTTAAGTGATCGGCAAAATAGAGATGCGATAAAAACAAGTGCTCATAAATATAACGGCTAGTGAGTTGTTGTTTTAGAGAGTCGCCATTGAAAAAGGCTTCCCATTTTTTCACTTCAGCTTGCTGAGCGTCAGATAATGGCGCATGTGCTGTCATCGTTGCGCCACTAGATAACCATGCCATTAATTTGTTGTGTTCAGTATTATTTAACGCTGGCATTCCATAAGGCATTCCCCACGTTGGGTAGTCAGCCTGATATTGGTCTAGGCTTTCAATAGTCGGGCACTGTTGCTTACGATCTATATTAAAATCAAAACCTTCTAATTGTTTTTGATCGGGTAATGGGTGAGCTTGTTTTTGTTCTAATAGACGAGCAACCAAACCGGCTTCCAAGTTCGCTTCTGGAGTTTGTGAACGCTCATTTAAAATAGGGTGGAAGCCAATATCACGCCATTGCTCTGTAGTTTGCGCATCTTCAAATAAACGCGTTGGGTTAGATGCGGTAAGACGAGTACCTTTATAAACAAGGCTCTTGTTCGCACCGCGGTCAATCCCTTCGACAGAAGATAATTTTAATTGGCATGGTGCATCATAGCAGGCATGACAAACCACACAGCGATTATCCAAAATTGGCTTTATTTCATTAACAAAGTGTTGGGCGGCTTTACTGTTGTATTCAGGGGTTCTATCTTGAACTTGTGCTTTACCGAATAAATCATCGTAATTTAATCCAGTATAGACGGCACAGCCTGAAAAAAGGGTGATCAAAAATAACAGAGATAGGTGTTTTAATTTCATATGAATACCGAGAAAAACCCATTTAATTAAGTGCTTTATCAGCAAGAATAGCAAATTAGTGATTAATAGAAAAAGAAACAATCAGAGCTTTGGACTTTAAGTGTTAATCATAAAAGGAAATGTTAATTAAATCACTAAATAAATCAATGTGTTGAATGTTGTTTTGGCTAATGCTTTATCTGGTGGATGGATCGGGTCGTTAAATGTAAGAGTTTTCTCTGTTTTGACTCTACTTACTTCAAAAATAAGGTAAAAAAGTTTATCCTATTTTTGGCAGTGTGCTAAATTTACTAAGCATTTCTAAAAACATTAAAAGCGAGTATATATTATGAAAAAGTTGAAAGTGGCGATCGTAGCAGCGCTTGGCGTTACAACTCTAAGTGGTTGTATGGGTCAAATGGGTGTAACAGGCCTAGTAACTAAAGTTAACTTAATGGCTGTTGATAACCGTTATGCGCGTGAAGGCGTTTTCCTTCTTCTCAGCCCAGTTTACGGTATTGCTTCTGTAGCCGATTTATTCATCTTCAACTCAATTGAGTTCTGGACTGGCAAAAACATCATCACTAACAAATCTCCAGCGCTTGTTGATACAAGTGTTGAAGCTTGGTTAAAAGTGAATGATAAAGTAGATAGCTCTCTAACGGGTGCTCCAGTTCAAGCTAACGTTGCTGGTGTTGAAAACACAACTATCCAAAAAATTGACAACAACACGCTAGAAATGAACATTTCTTACGTAAACGGCACTCAGAAAACTCTACGTGGCGTTAAAACTGGTGATGCTGTTGCGTTCTACGCAAACAACGAACTAATCACTACAGTAAGCGTTCAAGAACTAGAAGATTACGTAGCATCAGCTCAACTGTAATCAACACTCTTTAGCGACACTGCTATAATATTATGCTTAGGGCCGATCAGCGATGATCGGCTCTTTTTTATCTGTTCAATCTGAAATTGGTGTTATGCCGGTATCAATTCGACTTAAGTTCTACAGATCTTTTCCGCAGAACACGGCATAGTAATTTTAAAGGTGTAAAGGGAGAGGGGATAACAATGGAAATGTTTTTGGTTGTGTTTGAAAAAGCGGTACTGCTGTCTGGAATTGCATGCGTTCTATTTAGCTTATTTGAATATGGAAAGCGTAGCCAAGATTGGAAAGGGGTAGTGACGGTTTTCTATAAACGTGTCAATATGACAGTGAGTGAGTTCAAGTTTTATAAGTTTGGGGTGAGCTTGCTAGTATTTGCGGTGGTTTTTCGGATTGCGATTCTTACATTTTTCCCATAACAGATTGATAAATAATGCATTTCATTGGGAGTGGTGTTGACTGAGTAGTCAGTTTTTGAGTTGCTATCTGGCGTAAGGTATCACAAAAAAATTTAAAATAGCAGACTAGCAATAAAAAAATCACAGCCTATAATGCTGAAAACCGGAGCGTCTGCCAACGCTCCGGTTTTTTTGTGTCCGAAATATAGGTGAGCACTTCTGCCAAAGTATTCATCTCGCATGCAATAGATACACGATTGCGGCGCCAAAAGGACGCATACATTCTATGTAATTAAGGAAATTTGCATTATGCGTATCGAACAAGAACTTAAGTTAGGCTTTAAAGATGTGTTATTCCGCCCGAAGCGTTCAACATTAAAAAGTCGTTCTCAAGTAAATTTAACCCGCGATTTTACGTTCAAGCACAGCGGACGTCAATGGTCTGGTGTACCTGTTATTGCGGCTAATATGGATTCTGTTGGTAGTTTCGATATGGCGAAAGCGTTAGCAGAACATGGTGTAATGACTGCGATTCATAAACACTACTCAGTAGAAGATTGGAAAGGCTTTATCGAATCAAACGATGCGAACGTATTAAATAACGCAATGGTATCAACCGGTACTTCAGAAGCCGACTTTCAAAAAACCAAAGACATCATGGCAATGAGCGATGATTTGATCTTTATCTGTGTTGATATAGCGAATGGTTATTCTGAGCACCTTGTTGACTACGTAATGAAAGTCCGTGAAGCGTTCCCTGATAAAGTGATCAGCGCAGGTAACGTTGTTACTGGTGATATGGTTGAAGAGCTTATTCTAGCTGGTGCAGATATCGTTAAAGTTGGTATTGGCCCAGGTTCTGTATGTACGACTCGCGTGAAAACCGGCGTCGGCTACCCACAACTTTCCGCGATTATCGAATGTGGCGATGCTGCACACGGTCTAGGTGGCATGATCATCGGTGACGGTGGTTGTACATGTGCGGGTGATGTATCGAAAGCCTTTGGTGGCGGTGCAGATTTCGTAATGCTAGGTGGCATGTTAGCTGGCCATGAAGAATCAGGCGGCGAGCGCATTGAGCAAGATGGCAAAACCTTCATGAAGTTCTACGGCATGAGTAGCCAGTCTGCAATGAAGAAGCACTCTGGTGGTGTTGCGAAATACCGTGCAGCGGAAGGTAAAACCGTATTGATTCCGTTCCGTGGATCTGTGCATGACACGATCAACGATATCCTAGGTGGGGTGCGCTCAACCTGTACCTACGTTGGCGCAGCGAAGCTTAAAGAGCTAACTAAGCGTACTACCTTTATCCGTGTTCAAGAGCAAGAAAACAATGTTTATGGACGTGAATAAACTGGATTATTAACACCAAAAAAGGCCGCTTTAAAAGTGGCCTTTTTTATACCTTAAATGGCTTTACTTTTTAAATGACGTTAACTCAAGTTTAGAGAAAGTCACGCTGTTGTAGTCACCATTTTTCACGTCAGTGGCGAAGTCACCAGTGCCTGCACAACCAGGAGACCAGAAACCATCATCGTCTTTCACGCTACATTGACCGTATGCGCCCGCTTTAAAGTAGAATGAATCTTCCGCGTAGCCACGTGGGTTATCTTTCTCATCTACAGTGCCGTCAGGCTTCAGGTTTTTAGATAGGTCTATTTTATATTCAACCGTCTTGTGGTTTTTCGAAGTGAATGTTAAGTGCATGATGTTACCTTCAACATCAACAACATAGCTAAACTCTTCCCCCAGTGCTAAACCTGCATCTTTAGGATCTTCTTTGTTTTCCCAAGTATTGCCCCAAACTGGGTAGGCAATATCAGTACGGTTTGGATCTTTCTTCGCTAAGTTACGCTCATAGTTAAAGAATACAGAGCCATTTTCGTGTCCTGGCCATTTTTTGTAGAAGATTTTTAATGGCTCATTACCGTAACCAAAGCCAATTTTAGCTTCGATCATTTTTGGATCTTTGTTCGCGTGAATTTGGCCTACCACAACAGAGTAAGCAGGGTATTTATCTGGTTGGTTAGCATGAGTGGCAACATGGTTTACTTTTAATGTTGCTTCAAGCTTACCGCCAACTGCTGCGTATTTGTCAGCATCAGGGTGAGCAGCAATAGCAAAGTTATTTTCAGGGGCTTTTACGTGAATATCTAAGTTAGTGCCACGTAGCATTTGACGAAGTTCAGAGCGAGCATTCGATGAGCCAGATGTAGTGATGGCTTTATTTTGTACTTGGAAAACCATGTTGCCATCATCATCTAAAAAGAAATAGTCAGGGTTTGAATAGCTAAACATTGCTACCCCTTCAATTTCGTCAATTTTACCGTTTTTATCCCTGTCTTCTGGAACGGTAATTTTCCAGTTCATCATGTCAAACTTGTCAGCAGGTACAGGAGCGGCTTGCGCCATCGCGTTTGCTGAACAACCTAGGATAACCGACATGCAGAGGAATTTTTTTAACATTTTCTATCCTTATTTAACGTTATGTTTTAATTGTTTTTTATACTTGGGTACAGATATCTAATTAACGTCTAGATAATAAAATCTTATAATAATACAAAAGGTGGGGTGGTGAGTTTTGTCACATATTAAGGAAGGGAAAATAGCGTAAGATCACTTTTTAAAACTTTTTATTCTCCCTAGCTTACATTTAACTAGGGAGAATAATGTTAATGATGGATACCTCTATAACACTCTGATTATTAATGAATTAAACCAAAAAATTTCGGTAAGAATAAGCTTAATGCTGGAATAAAGGTAATCAGCAATAAGGTAATAATTAGTACGCCACAGAATGGCAGAATGGCTCGAATCACTTTTTCAATTTTGACACCACTGACACTACAACCTACGAATAAAGCCGTACCAACCGGTGGGGTGGCAATACCAATACATAAGTTAAAGATAATCATCATGGCAAAATGAATCGGGTCCATACCAAGCTGTGCCGCGATTGGCATAAAGATTGGGGTGAAAATGAGCAGTGCAGGAGTTAAATCCATGAACATGCCGACGATTAATAAAATAAGATTCATTAATAGGAAAATAATGATCGGATTATCAGAAATAGATAACATCCAATCACTGATCATTCCCGGCAAGCCAGTGAATGCCATTGCCCAAGACATAATGGTAGAAGCGCCGATAATAAACAGCATGATGCCAGTGATTTCAGTGGTTTCAATGCTGATTTGTTTAATATCTTGCCAGCTGATCGTTCGATAACACAGCGACAAAATAAAAGAGTAGAGTACCGCGATACAAGCGCCTTCGGTTGCAGTAAATACCCCACCAATAATGCCGCCGATAACCACGAAAATTAAACCTAAGCTCGGTACGGCTTGCCATACAATGGAGGCCACTTGTCTTAAAGTATGACGCTCGACCGCGTGTTTATCATAACCTTTACGTTTCGCAATAATGTAGGCCACAACCATACAGCTTAAGCCCATTAATATGCCTGGAACGTAACCGGCAATAAATAAAGCGGCAACTGAAGTACCACCACTGACTACGGAAAAAACAATCAATGAATTACTTGGTGGAATGAGTAGGCCAGCAGGGCAAGAAGCAACGTTAACCGCTGTTGAATAAGCCTTGTCGTAACCTTCTTTTTTCATTTCAGGTGCAAGGGTTTTACCTACCGCTGCTGCTGCCGCAACTGCCGAGCCAGATACCGCACCAAACATCATATTGGATAAAATATTAACGTGGGCAAGAGAGCCAGGAAGACGACCAACTAACAACTTCGCAAAGTTAATCAACCTGCCCGCAATACCGCCTCGGTTCATTATATTGCCTGCCAGAATAAAGAATGGAATAGCAAGCAAACTAAAGCTATCGACCCCGGTAACAATCTTTTGTCCAGCAGTCATTGAAGCAACATCAAAAGGGAGAATGGTGTACATGATCACCAGTGAAGACATCGCAATTGCAATCGCAATCGGCACACTGAGCGCAATCATGGTTAAAAACAGGCATAGCAGCCAAAAACCAACAGAAATATCCATATTCGCGGGACCTTAGTGAGATTCTTTAATAAAAGGTTCTAAAATGTTGAGTATTAAATAGAAAACAATTAGAACGCCGGACAAGGGTAAAATAAAATACACGTAGGCCATTGGGATTTGTAAAGCAGGGGAGAATTGCTGCATAGTACGCCCAATTAACGCCCAGCCACCTTTTAACATGGCAAGAGAAACAAAAGATAAAGCAAGGAAGTTAATAAAGAGTTGAAGTGCGGTATTCCATTTTGGTGGAATATTATCAGCCAATAAAGTAATGGCTAAATGGCCTCTTTTACCAAATAAGTAACTGGCGCCCAGTAGACCTAACCAAATCATTAAATAGCGTGATAACTCATCAGTAAATGAACTTGGGTCATTTAAAATATACCGACTAAATACTTGCCAAGTTACTGTGACAACTAAAGCCAGTAATGCAAAGCCGCAAAAAATTAATATGGATTTATCTAGGTAGGATCTTATATTTTTAAGCAGAACAAACATGTGCGTTCCTTAATACTATCAAAAGCTGTTTGCCCTTAGCTTACGAAGTTGAAACTGCAGATAAGTTGACAGTGTTTTTTCACTTATCGTCTCACTGCAGTTCCAATTACTTTGGCTATATTGTTGTTAAAACCTCAATAGAGCAAACATGATAAAGTACGATGTTGAATTATTTAATCGCTTGGATTTTATCGATGAAGTAGCTAAGTTTTGGATCTTTCTTCGCGTCATCCAGCATAGGTTTTACCTTCTCTTGGAATTTAGCTTTATCCACTTCAACAAACGTTACGCCCATTTTTTTCGCTTTTTCAACGTTAGCATTTTCAGTTTGATCCCAGATTTTGATTTCTTCTTCTAGAGACTCCGCTGCAGCTTCTTTCATGATCTTACGCTCTTCTTCACTTAGATTTGCCCAAGTGTTTTCAGAGATAATGATCAAATCAGGACTCATCGTGTGTTGGTCCATTGAGTAGAATTTAGCAACTTCACTGTGGCGCATCTCAACTAAGCTCGACACGTTGTTTTCCGCCGCATCGATAACGCCCTGTTGTAAGCCGGTGTACACTTCTGTAAATGGAAGTGGCGTAGCTTTAGCACCAAGTAAGCTGATCATTTTCATCATGGTTGGAGATTCTGGAACACGAATTTTTAAGCCAGCAAGATCTTCAGGCGTTTTAATTGGTTTTTTCGCATAGAAGCTACGTGAGCCTGAATCATAAAACGTTAAGCCAATGAAGCCCTTACCTTTACTTGATTGAAGTAATTCTTCAGCAGACTCACTACGCATGAATGAACGCATGTGCTCTGGGCTATTAAATAGGAATGGAATCGAGATAACTTTAAAGGTTGGTTCGAATGATTCTGCTAGTGAACCATTGATTTTTGCCATATCAATCGCACCCGTCACAACTTGCTCTGCTTGATCACGCTCTGAACCAAGTTGCGCGTTTGGGAAGATTTTGACCGTAAGATCCCCGTTCGATTTTTCTTTTACTTTGTCAGCAAAGATAACCATGCCTTTATGGGCTGCATTGTCTAATGACATTGCATGGCCAAGAGTTAAGGTTTTTGCTGAGGCAGAAAAGTTAGTAAAGAGGGCCGCGATAGCAAGAGGTAAAATCAGCTTTTTCATGTAACGTCCTTATTATGTTGTTGTTTGATATTTAGCCTAGTTATGTAATTTTGTAATACAATAAATAAGGGTTCAGAATTTGACCGGCATCTTACATTTAGTCACATTTGTGATCTGAGTGGAATTAGTGCTGAAATACATAGATTCACAATAAATGTGTTTTTTATTATAGAGTTAAAATGGAATTCAAGTGATGGATACCACAATATTTTTATATTTCAATCGAATGACGTCTATTATTGATAGATCTAGTTTGTAGTATTAAATTATTTAAAGTGTGATCTGGGTATGAACAAGTTTATGATTGGCTGCTATTTTATTTGAGCAGGCCAAAATGAGTATGTATCAAAAAATGGCTTGTATCCCTTGTTTGTTAAAAGCATGCTTTGCTAAAAAACTGCTTGTTACAAACACGCTTTGCTAAAAGGCGTGCTTTGCCAAAAGAAAGCGTATTTTTCAAAAGACATGTTGATTCATAAGATGTTTTCATTGAGGAAATATTCGATTGAAAGGTAGGGGTTAAATATTGATGGACCAATATTTAAGTAGTAATTGAAATATCAATATTCACAATAATATTAATAAATGGTGAATAGAATGAAGTCATTTGGAAAAACAGCAAAAATAAGCTCATTAGCAGCATTAATTTCGCTTAGCTCAGCTGCAAATGCGGCACAATTAAATATCGTTGAAGCCTCAGATTGGGGTGGCGCTCATAGTAATTATCCAGCGTCTAAAGCGATTGATGGTACAACTCAATGGGAGTCGCGGTGGGCGGCTTATGATTCTGGCAGTGAGGTTAACTTGGTGCTGGATCTCGGTGAGGTGAAGAACCTTAACTATATAAAAGTTGCTTGGGGTCGAGGCGATCAATTAAGTAACCGATTTGAGATTCGTACACTTGCCAATGGTTCAAGTAATACTTGGACTAAAGTCTATTCGGGAAATAGCTCAGGTTCATCGGCACAATTAGAAACCTATGATTTTGATGATATTCAAGCTCGTTGGGTTCGCATTAAAGTGTTTGATAATACCGCTGGCAGTGATTGGACCAATATCATGGAAGTTCAAGCCTTTGGTGATGATAGTTCGTCAGGCTCAGGTGGTTCGGACTTTGATTTAGATGCAAGTAAAGCACCTTCTAGCAATTTTGACTTATTAGATTGGTATCTAAGTATTCCTTTAGATGAAGGTGACGGTTACGCGACATCAATTAAAGAAAATGAATTAGCCGCAAGCTATGAAGATGACTTTTTCTACACAGGTTCAGATGGTGGAATGGTCTTCTATACCCCAGTGAAAGGCTATAAAACATCAGAAAATACTAAGTATGTTCGTACAGAACTACGTGAAATGTTGCGTCGTGGTGATACTTCTAAATCTACCAGTGGTGCAGAAAATAACTGGGCGTTCTCAAGTATTTCAAGTAGTGATCAAGGTGATTTTGCTGGTATCGATGGAACGTTAAAAGCCACGTTAGCGGTGAACCATGTAACGACAACCTCATCAAACAATGAACAAGTTGGTCGTATTGTGGTTGGGCAGATCCATGCTCAGAATAATGAACCGATTCGCCTGTACTACCATAAGTTGCCGAACAACAGTAAAGGGGCGATCTACTTTGCTCACGAAACATCAAAATCAGATGGTGGTGATGAAACCTGGTACAACTTACTTGGTTCAATGGTGAGTTCTAGTGGTAGCTTAAATTCAACCAGCAATCCATCAGATGGTATTGAGTTGGATGAAACCTTCTCGTACGACATTACGGTCAACGGTGACGATTTAATTGTGACGATTAGCCAAAATGGTTCACAGCTCGCACAGAAAACCGTCGATATGCCGGGCAGTGGTTATGATGATGCAAGTAACTACATGTACTTCAAAGCCGGTATTTACTTACAAGATAACACCAGTGAAGACGATGATTATGCGAAAGTCACTTTCTACGAGTTAAGCAATACTCACGACAATTACAATCATTAATAAAATCGACAAATCTTAAGATAATAAGAGCTTACTTACCGGTAGGCTCTTATTTTTTTATCCGTCTAATGCTGAGAAAGATCACAAAAATGAACTTATTTGTATGATTAATCTTTGTGGGGTTGATTGTGCTGATACTAGACGAAACAAGGCTTTAACGGTTTTTCGATATTAACTTCCTTGCATTTTCAGCTGCTTGTAGTCGAATGAAAAGATTATAAATCTACCTACCTCACATTAAGTAATACAATATTAAGTTATAGTTTTTGCATTAGAGGCGCAGTTATTATCTGAATTAGGGAATGTATCTAAAATGAAAAAAGTATATTTAGGATTGGTTGTTGCAGGTCTATTAGCGGGTTGTTCGACAGCAGAACAATCAAACTCTACCTCGACAGCCATGGCAGCTCCGACTGCAACTCAAGCAGAGTTAATCAAACAGCTTGATGTCAATAAAGCGCCTGCTGAAAACTTTGATTTATCTAAATGGAAAATCAACTTACCGTACCCAGATGATAAACCAGGGCGTCAAGGTAAGACGATGGAATTATCAAAAGAACAGTTAAACAACCATGTACCTCCTTTTTCTTATCCAGATTGGTTCTTTACTGATCCAGCATCTGGCGCGATGGTATTTAGTGTTCCAAACCATGCGGTAACCACTCCAAATAGTAAGAATGCTCGTACTGAGTTACGTGCAATGCTTGGAACAGAATATAAAGCACCAGATAACAACTTTGCAGTTGCAGCCAATGACAATGCTGATGAATACGGTTCAGTGGGTGGTCACTTATCTGCAGTCTTAAAAGTAGATTGGGTGAGCACCAGTGGTAATGATTCAAAATCTGGCGCACATGCGGTGGTTATTGGTCAAATTCATGGCTCAAACAACGAGCCATTGAAGATCATTTACCGCAAACTGCCTAACCATGATCTAGGTTCACTTTCTTGGAACTATGAAACGAATCCAGAAAATAAAGCTGACCGTAAAGACATCAAACATGATGTATTTGGGAAAAACCGCTTAAAGCAATCTGATGCATCACCAGAAGATGGTATCGCACTAGGGGAAGTATTCTCTTACGATGTCAATGTTGAAGATAATATCATGTACCTAACATTCAAGAAGAATATTGGTGAGCCGACTGAAATCGTTAAAACCTTTGATATTGATTTAAGCAAGCCGTACCCAGGTGAAGCGAAAGATACTAGCTACGCACAAGATTGGATGTACTTTAAAGCAGGTGCATACAACCAATGTAATACTGGCTCATCTCAATGTACCAACAATGGTATAGAAGCGGGTGATTACACAAAAGTAAGCTTCTACAAGTTAACGCTTGATCAATAGAAGATTTTTAATCCTATGCTCCACTGATTTGCTCTTATAGGTTGAAGTACTTTGCCCCACATTATCGTGGGGCTTTTTTTGCTTTAATATTTTAATGGTATAAAAAAAGCCCCAACTGGGGCGTCGGGGCAAAAAATCATTCAGGGTGAGAATGATAAGTTTCTAGGAAATATAATTACTTGGGTATTTTAAATTAGTTTACTTTTGCTACAGCATCTTTAACTAATGTACCTAACTCATCCCATTGTTCATTATCAATAAGAGAAGTAGGAACCATCCAAGTACCGCCACATGCCAATACTGCTGGGATAGATAGATAGTCATCAATGTTTGATAAACTTACGCCACCGGTTGGCATAAATTTCACGGGGTAAACAGCGGTTAATGCTTTCAACATACCAACGCCACCAGATGGTTCAGCTGGGAAGAACTTAACGGTTTTAAGACCCAGTTCCATTGCTTGCTCAACTAGGCTTGGGTTGTTAACACCCGGAACAATTGGCATGTTCTTTTGTTGGCAGTATTTAACCGTCGTTGGGTTTAAGCCTGGGCTTACGATGAAAT
>NZ_AUFZ01000005.1 GCF_000426765.1 Vibrio litoralis DSM 17657
GATGCTGACGTATTCTAGAAACTAATTGAGGGCTTATTAGTCGAGCTTCATGACCAAACTGTGATACAAGGCGCTTCCAGTAATTAGATGTCGCACAGGCTTCAAATATCACGATAGTAGGTGTTTGATTGGCAATCCAAGATGTGAATGCTTGCGGCGTCATTTCATTGTTTGAAAGCACTTTATTGTTTGTGTACACACAAACTTGAAACACATCTTTTGCTAAATCAACACCAATAATAGTAGAATTATTCATAACTGTTTGACTCCCAATAAAAATTTATTAGCAGGTTAAGTTTAGCTGAGGAGAGGGAGTCTAATTATCTGTTAAATTGCTAATGGAGTTTTGACCATCCGCGACATTTTAGTAACTGATCGTTCAGTAGCAGAGTTCTGCTCAATATTCGATTCAGAGATAACTGAGATAACTAATTTACTTGAGCAAAGCGAGTCATGCTTTGAGCACTACTTTAGTGAACCTGAAAAACAGAAGTACAAATGGGTTCAGGAATTCACTTTTATGACCATAGAGTCCCTTGTCACAGCAACAAGGCTTTTGATTGAAGGTCATATTAATGCTTCAGGTAATACGATGAGAATTTCATATGAATCTCTTTGTTTAGCAATACTACTTAGTGCAGAGAATAATGTATTAATTAGTAAGAGTAAAAAAGCAAAACCTATCAATTTTTATAAGTCTTATTTACAAGGAAATAAAAGTACAAAAGCTCATAAAGCCATAGATAATGTTTTATTAAACGCTGATACTTTAGGTTTAATCGAAGGCTATGAGTGGCTCGAACAAGCAAAGAATTTTTATAATGGTTATAGCCACGCATCAATAATGACAATGGGTTCATTGATGTTACCTTCGGGCAAGCCAATTATTGCAGGTGGTTTTTATAAGGAGAAATTAGGCTTATATAAAGACCATTTAAACTTCGTACTCAGGTTTGCAAAACATCTACCCAAGCTTATTGAGGCAGTAGCTTTACGCAATTTAACAAGCGCTTTAAACGTAACAAAAACAGTTTGTTAGGTTCCGCTTCGCTCCACATTATAACCAACAATTTTTGTCCGCTTAAGCGGGCGTTAACTGTACAGGAGTTTCTATGAACTATTTTGCTTATGGCTCAAATATGTCACTTATTAGACTGAAAGAACGAGTACCAAGCGCAGAACTTATAGGTGTGTTCTCTTTAAAATCGCATCAATTGAAATTTCATAAAAGCAGTAAAGATGGCTCCGGAAAGTGCGATACTTTTGAAACTAATAATGATAGCGATATAGTTTTTGGTGCTCTATTTGAAATTGACTCAAGCGAAAAAACTGCACTCGATATAGCTGAAGGTTTAGGTTACGGTTATAACGAAAAAACAGTAAAAGTTTATAGTGACTCTCTGGGCGAGTTGGAAGCGGTCACATATTATGCAACCAATATAGATGCATCATTAAAACCTTATTCTTGGTATTTGAACCATGTAGTTGTAGGTGCAAAGGAAATTAAAGTCCCTTTTAATTACTTATCAATGATTGAGTCAACAGGAAGTATTGAAGATCCCGATAAAGAAAGAGATGCGAAGCAACGAGCAATGTACAGTTAACAAGGCGCTTAATCGGATGCATAAAGTTTGGGCGTTTTTATTTGGAAGTTAAGTGGTCGTTGTATGTTTATCAATTTGCACCGCTTAGCTTAGCGTTAGGAATCTAGGAGTTGAACCTTATCCATGATTGATGACCCGTATCCAGCAAACTGGCAGGATCTACAAACAGGTGTGAAACGACTATTTCGCAACGTAGGGCTGGCGGCTGATGTTGAGGTTGATCTTCATACGCCGCGCGGCACCGTGAATGTAGATGTTTGCGCTGTAGATCGTCGTAGTTTGGATAAAATCAAATATATTGTGGAATGCAAGAACTGGAATACCACAGTGCCTCAATCGGTCGTTCATTCATTCACCACGGTTATGCATGAGACTGGGGCTAATATTGGGTTTATCGTATCGAAGTGTGGCCTGCAATCTGGGGCGAAGCAGTATACCCGTAATACAAATATTACTGGATTAACTTATCTAGAACTTCAGCAGCGATACTTTGAGGCTTGGTGGAGAAGATACTTCTGCCCTCGGATAGGTGATGCAGCTGATCGTGTTTTGCAGTACACAGAGGAATTTAATGGTCAACGAGATAAAGCCTACGAAAACCTGTCAGAGGAAAAGAAGAAAAAATTTGATCAGTTACGATCACGTTACACTGTTCATTCTTGGATGTTTTCGATGTTTAACCTCGAGACCGTTAGCCCACGCATGAACACCGGTACCTTGCTGAATGTTCCGGCCGACTTAGATAGCTTTAAAAAAGATGTCTTATCTCATATCTCACCCGGTGTTGAATGGCACTGTATGACTTTTCGTGACCTTTTAGATTTAATCTTGCGGTTCCTCAAAGATGTAGAAGAGGAATTTAACTCACTTTTTGGCGGATATATTTTCGAAATTGGGCCGATAAGTGGTGTAGGGCCCGAGGGGCCGCCAATAGATGGTACCTTCCGATGAGGTTTGGAAATAAACTGCTGCTATGGACTGTATGTCTATTCCTAACAAGCAAAGGCAGGCGACGCGGTAAAGCGCGCGCCTGCTTTTGGCGTTAGGTAATAAGGAGAGTACTTGTGAAAATCGTTAAATTTGTGTGTCATTCTTGCCAAAAAGAATCGGAGTTTGATGCTTCAAAGACACCAATTATGTTTCTAGATGATGTAACACCTAGATCTGTTACCTATGTACCAAAATGTACGCACTGCGGAACTCAATGTTCGGTGACACCCAATAATGGCTGATCCCATTCAATCTACACCTCCTAGTGAAGAAGACTTATTTTATCTTCGGTGGGGAGAAGAAACTATTAAAAAGAACATTGAGAATGCTCATGGTGTTTTAACTCAGTTTCTAACATTAAATACTACTCTAATGGGTGGTGGTATAGCATTTATGAAACCAGAAAGCATAAGTGCAACTTGGTTGGGTGTCTCTTTATTCTTGTTCTTTTGGGGCTTGGTCTTTTCGTTTCTCGGTGTACTTCCTCATGAAACAAAAGTTAACCCGATTTCTCCGACTCAAATCAAGGAGCATAAAGAATTGGCGTTGCTAAAAAAGAGACGGTTAATGTGGTGTTGCGCCGTGGCAACTGGTGGAGGATTGGCTACATTAGCAATTGGTGTAATTATTACCTAACAAACTGTTAAACAAGGACAAAAAACAGTTGGTTTTGCTCCTTCGTCGCCAATTTTAACCAACTATTTTTTGCCTGTTAACAGGGCGTTGGTATGACTCCCACTGTCAAGTAGAGCGCAAAAATTCTACCCATTTATTTTGGGCATTCTTTCTTTAAAAAAGAGATAGTGTTAACGCATTGCTCAAGCAAGCACATTCGTCGGTTATCATGCTGGTATTCGTAGGTTACTTATCCGAAAATGAGCAGAGCTTACCGTACTTATTCCGTCGTGGCACCTGTCTGCAGTCTATGCTCGTGGTTCAATAGCCGTTAGGCTATTGCCATCCTAACGCCGTCGGAGTTTATGCCACACCCGATGCTTGATGCGTTGCGTTAACACTAATTCATAATTCATGAGGGTAACCTTGAAATACGTTGACGAGGATCGATCGGTTGGATCCCAACTTCTCGTGTGATTGCCCAAGTGAAGGCTACCATTTCTCTCGCAATTGCCGTAACAACACTGCGGTGTTTGCCTAAAAACATCAGCCGTTGATAACGTCGGCACAACCTGAGTTGTGCTGGCCAAGCAATGTCGATAATTTCTTTCGAAAGACCTTCTTGCCGAATTTGTAATTCTGATGAAATGTTGGCTTTATGTTGATAAGAGTGCGCCCCTTCAATCAATAATCGCCTTGCGCGAGAGTTACCACATTTAGTGATGCTGCCTTGTCGCCGCTTTTGTCCACTTGAGCTTTCAGAAGGGACTAATCCAAGATACGACATCAGTTTTCTTGGATGGTCAAACCGTCGTAAATCACCAAGTTCGGCAATCGTTCCTAAGGCCACCAATAAGCGAATGCCTCGAATGGCTTGGATTGCTTTGACTACAGGATAATAACGCCAATTTTTAACTTGGTGGATAAGCTCATTATCCAGTCGTTGTAGGCGCTGCATTCGTTCAGAGATGATTTGAATCATCTCTTGCAGCACAATTTGTTGGCTATGATGCGGAAGGACAAGTTCGGTGAGCCAGCGTAAATGCTTTTTAGACCAATTATCTTTCACGACAGTATTGATGTTGTTGCGGAGAAAGAAGCCTTTTAGTTGAAGTTTGGCATCTTTTAAATCTTTCATTGCGGTTTCACGGGCACGCGATAAATCGCGAATAGCTTCATCCTCGGCTTCAGGCACATAAATCGTGCTTAACTCATCAGCTCTAAATAATCTTGCCAACTTTGCCGCATCCCGTTTGTCGGTTTTCACTCTATCACCAGGCTTTTTAGGAATGAGCGAAGGGGCCACAATATAGCAGTGGTAACCAAGGCTGGTTAACAGTCGATAAATCCAATATCCACATGGTCCTGCTTCATAAATAAAATGAAGAGTGGCTTTAGGGAACAGTGATTGAATTTTTTGAGCCAGTTTAATCAGCGCGGATTTTGAAGTATCAATACGACCATAAGAAATCGGGGTTTCACCCCGATTATCTTTTAAAAGTGCGACTTGAGTGAAGGATTTATGGGTATCTAACCCAATAAAAAGAGTGGTATCGTTATTCATGCTAGCCTCCTAATTTAGTTCTTTAGCAAACTAATTATGGCTCTGGCTTCGCTAACCCACGAAACTGGAGGCTAGCACCTTCGTGGGAGTCATTATGTCTATGTGCTAGGAGGGCAGTTTGGGGGAAATTGTTATTTCACGATTACTTGATAGTGACCGTAGTGCAGTGTTTGATTTGCTTCAAAACGATCATGCTATGAGATTTCTTGGTCCTAGAAGGTCTTTGACTGATGAAGAAGCTGACGCTTGGTTTTCTAATGAGCAACAGGCAGAAACTAGGTTTGCCTTCAGGTCTATTGAAACTAACGAAATTGTTGGTTTTTGCGGAATTACACTACTTGATGACGAACTAGATTTTGGGTATTTCATTCGTCAGAAGTTTTGGGGGCAAGGGTTAGCATCTTTAATGTGCAAATTAGCAATATTCGAACTGGCTCAAACCATCGACTTAACTCAAGTGAAAGTGTTCATTGCGTCAGATAATATAGGTAGTCAAAAAGTGGCGCAGAAACTTGGCTGGCAAATAAAGTGCGCAGCTGAGAATAAATTTGAGTCAGGGCACTTGTATCAAATTCGCACATAACAAAACCTTGGCTTTCAAGGTTTGGTATTTTTTGTTTTATAGTAGGTGTTTGACTACGGTTTAGCTTTAACTTTAGGTATAGATACTTGGGATATTTGGATATAGTGATTTATATAGTGACGGGATTGATTGTTGGAGCGACTCTGCTTCCTATATACCGTCATCCACATTGGATTGTTAGGGGAATGGACTTTCCTCGGATGCAGTTCGCAATCTGTGCTGCGTTACTGATCTTGCTACAACTGATTATTCTTAATCTTTCTGAGCCTCAAACTTGGTTTATTGTTATCACAACAACACTATGCTTGATTTGGCAGCTTTGGTGGATTTTACCCTATACCAAACTATGGCGAGTCGAAGTTCATGCAAACCAAAATGTCGATGAGACTCGTCAACTTAGTATCTTAACCGCCAATGTGCTGACTCCGAATCGAGATGCTCATAAACTGGTTGATCTGGTTAATAAATATCAGCCAGATGTACTGGTTACGCTTGAATCGGATCAATGGTGGGAAAACCAATTAGAATGCCTTGAAGTGGATATGCCAGAAACCATGAAGTGTCCGTTAGATAATCTTTATGGCATGCATGTGTATTCGCGACTGCCGTTGCATGAGAAAGAAATTGCTTACCTAGTTGAAGATTATATTCCATCTATGCATACACTTGTCGAGTTACCGACCGGTGATTTAGTTCGAATGCATTTTCTACATCCTGCGCCGCCAAGCCCTACAGAAAATCCAGAATCAGCCGAACGTGATACCGAATTAATCATCGTCGCGCGTAGTGTGGGAGAGAGCGATCAGCCAATCATCGTTACCGGTGACTTAAATGATGTCGCATGGTCTCGAACTACTCGTTTATTTCGTAAATTGAGTGGTTTACTGGATCCTAGGGTAGGTAGAGGGATGTTTAATACCTTCCATGTAGACTATCCGCTACTTCGCTGGCCGCTAGATCATCTTTTCCACAGTGGGCACTTTACCGTCCAGAGTATCCAACGATTACCATCCATTGGCTCCGATCACTTCCCACTATTTTCTCGTTTGGCCTTCACACCAGTAAAAGGCAAAGGGCAAGATGGCTTGGAGCCCGATCAAGATGATAAAGCGTTCGCGACTTCTATTACTCGCTCTCAGAATGTTAGCAAGGAAGATGTTCCATTAAAAACTAACCTCCCTCAGTCATCAATTTGACATATCAATCTTTATAAACAGGCAATTTATCGCACCTAACTTATCCCATTAATTAAGGTGGGAATTTTGTATTTCATAATAAAAGGATAGTTTGTGAATAAATTGATTGTAGTCTTGAGTGCGTTGTTCATATTAAGTGGTTGTCAACTTACTCGCGTAGAGGGCGAACTGCATAATGTCGATGTTAAAGTCGGTACGAGAGACGATAGCCGTAATAATAATGGTAAATTTTGCCCGCCAGGACAGGCTAAGAAAGGGAACTGCTAATATTGAGCACTAGGCAGTCTCTTTTGCCTAGTGCTGGTTAAATCTATTCTCCAAATTAAATTCTAATTTCTTACACCTTTCTTCACACTAAGCCCTTTTCTTCACACTAAACCCTTTTCTTTGTACTAAACTGCTTTCTTTGTACTAAACAACAACGCGGGTAGAACCGTTAGGCTGTAAACCAGCAAGAAGCCAATCGCAATAGTCAGTAAGAAACCAATGCTGAACATACCGCGGTGATCGGCCAGTAATAATGAACCGAAAGTCACTATGGTCGTGAGTGAGCTTAATATGGCGGCTTTGGGTGTTGAAGATTGGTAGAAGGCTTTTACTGAACCTACTTCGCGGAAACGTTCCACAATATGAATGCCGTTATCTACGCCTAATCCAAAGATCAATGGGATCACGATGATATTCGCCATGTTAAGTGAAAAGCCACTCCAATGGGCGACCGCCATGGTTGATAGGGTTGTCAGCAGTAGTGGAATAAAGCTCAGCATCACATCTCTCTTATGCTTCAGAGCAAACAATAACACTAAAGCAATTAAGGCTAATGAATAGCAAGTGGCTTGCATGAAAGCTTGGGTAATAATCTTGCCCACTTGTTGCTCGGCGACTGGGCGTCCGGTGGCATTAGGCGCAACCGCCTGTACCGCATCAATAAACTCATTTAACTGTTTTACATCCCGCATATCACCAGATGGATAAGCAACCACCAATGCGTAATCTTGGTTGTAATAACGCTGTGCAAGTTGCGTTGGAATGTCATTAATAGTGGCGGGTGGTGCTTGCATCATTTGTTTAAAATTTTGCTGTATTTGAGCTAAAGGTTGCAGGGCTTGCAGCGAAATTGCCTGATAAATTTCAGTTTGATTAGCGGTTTTTAACCAATGTAATGTGTGGCTTGAAAGGGCATCTTTATAAGGTGATGTTTCTAGTTTTTCCGCAAGCTGAATTGGCGTGATGCCTTTAGCTTCAGGCGATGCCGGCTGATTTATGGTTTGTGACAATGTCACTATTTTTTTGTTGCGATCTTGTGGTAAGAACGAATTAATCGAAAGTGCATTGCTAACTTCAGGGAGTTTGGCGAGTTGTTGCTGCCACTGTTGTGCTTGCTCTGGCGTTTTTGCCAACATCATCATTTGATAGCTTGAAGTTAAGCCTTGTTGCTGGATTTCTTCTAGGGTGTTTACCGATTCTGATTTTGGTGATTTAAGCACTAAGGTTGAGAAATCGAATTTCATTTGGCTAGCACCAATGCCTGCGACGATGAGCAACACTACTGCGATACCAATCACCAGTTTATGATGCTCAACTAACCAATAACCTTCATCACTATGTTCTTGTTCAATGGCTTGTTGTTTCTTTCTCGGGTAACCAAATAGGAAGAAAAACACAGGGATCACGCTGAAAGTCGCGACTAGTCCCATCAACATACCCGCGGCTGAAATAATGCCGAGTTCAGCAAGCCCAGTATAAGCGGTAGGGTAAAAGCCTAAAAAGCCGATTGCAGAAGTCAGGGCGCATAAGCTGAGGGGCGTTAATGTTCCGCGAATAGAAGTTAGTAAAGTGGCTTGATTATTGGCATGTAAGCCTTGTTCTTCACGAATACGTAAACAAAAGTGAATTGAGAAGTCGACACCTAGGCCGATGAACATTACTAAGAACACAATTGAAATCGTGTTGTAGTTACCAACCAGCCATAAACCTAGAGCAAGCGTCCAGACTAGGCCGACAATCACCGCAACATAACTCGCCGCGATAATGCGCAGTGAGCGAATACCAAAGCCTAAAACCACGATTAAGCCAATTAGAGACATAGTACCGGCTAATTTTACGCTATGGTTTGCATCTTTAATTTCATCAAAATCTAAAGCGGTTTGTCCTGTTAATCGGATTTGAACGCCCGACACATCACTATATTGGCTAATAATGTTCTGTGCGGTTTCCATGATGAAGCGGTTAGGTTCTTTTTGAGAACGATCGGGTTCGGCATTAATCGAAATGATTTGGTAGCTTGTTTGTTTCGTTTCAGGAAAGAGCAGTGAAAACCAGTTTACACCTTGAGTGGCTGTGTTTTTCTGAGTAGCCGTTTTTTGCTGACTAATCGCTTTTTGCTGATGATCCGCAGATTGGTTTGATTCTGACACTTGATTCAATGCTTGTATTAATAAGCGTGCAGCATTGTCATCTTTTGACTCTACCGCTTGATTAAGTTGAGCAAGAAGCTGCTTGGCCGGCAAAGTAGGATCGGCTTGAGATTGGCTCATACTGGCACGTTGCAGTCTTGGCATTAACGAGGCTAGATTTTGCGAGAAGTCGTTAAACTCTTGGTCGGATAAAAACCACAGCGCTTGTTGTTTTAGCCAAGGTAGTGTCGATGGTGCGAACACATCTTTAAAGCTTGGTTGCTGAGTAAAGTCGTTGGTTAAGTTCTCGGTAACTTGCTGAACCTGTTGGCGATCATCGCCAGACACTACTATTACAAGGGAGCTTTCTGAGTCGCTAAACGTTTGAGTAGTTTTATCTAGGTTATCTCGCCAAGGAGCATCTTGTTTGACTAAATGATTGAGATCCGAATCGACGGAAAAGTGCTTTTGGCTGTATATCACACTGATATAGGTGGTAATGCAGATGAGTAGTAGGCCAAGCCAATAAGGCCAAGATTGGCGTGTAAATCTAGAGTGCTTTGTTGATGTGTCAGGTAGTTCTTGAGAGTCCGATTTGGAATGCTGAGAAAGAGTCATGGGCTTCACTAGATGGTCTTCATTGAGAATGAAAGAGTATACCGTCTATTCTCAGAAGAGAAAAATGCGTGATCATTATGAACTTCTATAAGTTATTGATATGGTGATAGGGTCATCAATGGGGATTATGGAGGCAAATGTGAAAACAGTTGGAATGATAGGCGGCATGAGTTGGGAGTCGACGGTTAGTTATTATAAAGCGCTAAATGAAGGTATTAAGGCAGAACTAGGAGGATTACATTCTGCCAAGATCTGCTTATACAGTGTCGATTTTTCTGAGATAGAGGCTTTGCAGCACCAAGGGAAATGGGATGAAACGGCGGTGATTTTGTCTAAGGCGGCTCAATCGGTAGAAGCTGGTGGTGCCGATTGTCTGCTTATTTGTACCAATACAATGCATAAAGTTGCGCCTCAAATTGAAGCTAACATTACAATTCCTATTTTACATATTGCGGATGCGACCGCTGAACAATTACTGAGTGATGGCGTTACTAAAGTAGGCTTGCTTGGAACTCGCTTTACCATGGAGCAGGATTTTTATAAGCGTCGCTTAGTTGATAAGTTCGGTATTGAAGTCTTGGTACCAAACGAAGACGATCGCGACGTGATCCACTCGGTGATCTATGAAGAACTGTGCCAAGGTGTGGTGGATGCTGAATCGAGGAAAAGTTACCTTGAAGTGGTTGACCGTTTAGCATCACAAGGTGCGCAAGCGGTGATACTAGGCTGTACTGAAATTGCATTGCTCATTAATCAAAACCACACAAATGTGCCGTTATACGATACGACTAAAATTCATGCTGACTATGCCGTGAAGTGGGCGATTAGCTAATTTATACCTAGGTGGCTTCAAGATGCAGAATTCAGAGCTATCATCCAAACCTTTAGGCAATAAAAAACGCTGACATCAGTCAGCGTTATTTTTATTTACTTACTTATACTGGAATACTTGGCTCTAGCGGCGATTAAGCTTGCTCTGCAAAGATTTCCATAAAGTCTTTTTTCAAGATAGGGTCACGGCGTGCTTTTTTAAGCTGCTTAACCATATCTTTTACGCAATTTTGTAGTACTTTGTCTAGTAGGCTTGCGCGATATTCTTGTTGCTCTTCTTCGCTCATATCGTCACGCATTTTTAGCGTTTCGAACTCTTGCATGAAATCGATAGCAGCAAAAGTTTGGCCTACCGAGATCAAAGCATGGAATTGTTCGAAGTTATCTAAAATATTTTGCGCGCTGCCTGGTAGATCATCCCATACATCACGAACGGCTTCTTCTGAAACTTCATGAATTGAAGTAACCATAGGTACAGCTTGCTCTGGTACTTGTTCGAACTCGATAAGGTGGCGAAGTTCTGGCGAATAAGTGCTTAGATCAATGGCTTCCACTGACTCTTCTGTAACGTTTACTTCTTGTTGTTCTGACATAAGGAAACCTCATTTAATTCTGCACAATGGTGCTGCTCAGCCTGCATTATGGATAAGCTTGCTACGAAGAGCAACTGATCTCAAGTTCATGTGCCCAAGAAGGCGGCAGATTTGAATATTGATCATACTCTGGCTGCTCATCATAAGGGTTTTGTAGCAAGGTAAATAATGTTTCTACTTCAGAGTAGTCGCCATCTTCCGCTTTATCGATAGCGATTTGAGCAAGGTGATTACGCAGAATGTATTTAGGGTTGTGAGTTCTCATTGCTTCGCAGCGCTCAGTATCGCTTTGTGTTTCTAAAGTTAGCCGCTGTTGGTATTGCTCTAGCCAGGTTTTCGCGGCTTCACGATCTAGAACCAAATCAATCACAGGCTGAATGCCTTGACTATCGAGCATAGAAAGCTGACGGAAAAAGCGAGTGTAGTCGACTTTGTTTTTGGCTAGTAGAGCAAACATTTCACCAAATAACTCAGGATCTTGCTCTTGCTTGGTTTGCAATCCAATTTTCTGACGCATCAAACGACTGAATTCACGGTTAAGTTCCGGTTCGTAGAGTGCGAGAGCGTCATCTAAATCACTACGCTCAATTAATGGTGACAAAGAGTGAGCGAGGGCGGTTAAGTTCCATAATCCAATATTCGGCTGATTGGCGAAGGAGTAACGGCCTTGGTAATCAGAATGGTTGCAGATAAAACTTGGATCGTAGTTATCTAAAAAGCCAAATGGCCCAAAATCGAAGGTTTGTCCTAGTATCGACATGTTATCGGTATTGAGCACCCCATGAGCAAAACCAAAGGCATTCCATTTGGCAAATAATTGAGCGGTAGAAATGACCACTTGCTGTAGCATGGCAGCGTAAGGTTTTTCTTGTTGTTGGCATTCAGGAAAGTGATTGCTTAAGGTATGTTCAGCCAGCTCTTTAAGTTGTTCGTGTTGACCTGTATAAAAGCAGTGCTCGAAATGACCAAAGCGGATATGGCTTTCTGCAAGGCGAATACAAATTGCACCCGTTTCGGTTTTTTCACGATAAACCAGAGTCTCGCTATTGATTAATCCTAGTGCGCGAGTCGTGGGAATACCTAAGTGATGCAAGGCTTCAGAGCATAGATACTCACGGATACTAGAACGAAGAACGGCTCGACCATCACCTTGGCGAGAAAAGGGCGTTAAGCCAGCACCTTTAACATGAATATCGTAACGTCTCCCATCGTTTGCTTTGATCTCTGCCATCAATAAGCCGCGACCATCACCTAAGTCTGGGTTGTAATAGCCAAACTGATGGCCAGCGTATTTCATGGCGATCGGTTTAAATTCTTCAGGAAGAGTAATTCCGGAAAAAGCATTGAGCATTTCTGTATTATGCTCTGTAGGGAGTTGGAGTGATTCAGCAAACTCATGGTTCCAATGAACCCAATGAGGGCGACTTAATGGTGACGGCGTAACACCTTGGTAGAAGGACTCTGATAATCCATGAAAATGATAACTAAACTGTGCGCTAGACCAAGACGACATAACGTAACCCCCTTTATTTTGTCTAGATAAATTAGCATACTAACAAGCAATGGAATACTTAGGCAAAATAAGGTTAATGGCGGTGGATGCCGTATAACTACTTTATTATAGATAAGGGAATTGAATGGCTTCATCTTTAACGACAAACTTTTCCATTAACCTTTTATTCGTCTTCTTTTTTTCGTCTTACTCATTAGCTGCACAGAAAGCGCCTTCACGTGCTCAGGAAAGTTTTTCGACTGCGATTGTATTAACCGATAGTGAAGCAATCACATTTGGTATTCAAAATTTTAATCCTAATTCATTTCGTGTTTTTGAAAATGATGACATTGGAGATGATGCCTCGCTAGACCTTCGTAACCGAGTTTCTGTTACGACATTGCCTTATTCTTGGGTTATTGATAGTCCGAGTCCTTATTTTCAACATGAGTTTTCGGTGCGGGCAGGCTATGTCAATTTTGAAAATGAAATTAGCTTAGATGAGCGTCCTGACTTGCCAGCAGATCATGATCAAAATGAGGTGTTTGATGGCTTTTTTCAATACAGATTAATTTGGAATATCACGGATACTTGGAATATAAAATATGGCCTAGGTAATCATTTGATGTACTTTAAAAATGATCACAGCTATAACAGTGCAGAGAGTCAGCAGTTACAATCTCAGTTGGATGGTTATGTTTATAATGTGTCGAGCCGAGCGTATATCGCCGAGCCAAATATTGAATTGAATTATGAACTTTACCGTAAATGGGGTTATTGGAAGTACACCTCTTCTTTTAACTACTTCTACGGTAAAGTGTGGGATCAAAACCGAGAGTATGAGTTTGGTAACCCTAAAGGTTGGTATATGGTCAATGGCTTGAAGGCGAATTATAGGCTTGCCAATTGGTTTGGTTATATACCTTCAGCATATACCAGTGTAAAACGTATCGATTTAAGCGGCGATCCTGAGGCTTCTTTAGGTACGGATAAATATTATGAGTTATCTTTGGGGGTACTCTTAACGCCACCTATATTGAGAGATTTTGTTGATAATGTCGGTATAGGTATAAGCATAAATTATGGTAGTGCGTTGAAAGGCGGAAGTTTAGTTTTATTTTTTAATGAATAAAGTTTTATTCTTGCTGAAACTCGCATCTGGAAGTTACTTAGGTATAAGTTACTTGGGTAGATAAGTTTCATTAGGTTGATAGGTTGAATAGAGAGGATAGAGCATTGGGATTTTTGTCGAAGTTATTTGGTGGTAGCAAAGCGTCAGTAAAGAAAGAAGTAGAACCAATTGAGTACAATGGCTTTTTAATTTACCCAGAACCTATCGCGGAAGGCGGTCAATTTCGAATTGCTGGACAAATAACCAAAGAAATTGATGGTGAAGTTAAAAGTCATCGGTTTATACGCTCAGATGTATTGTCTTCTGAATCAGATGCTTGTGAATTAATGGTCAAGAAATCAAAGATGTTTATTGACCAATCATCCGGCAAGATTTTTTGATTCAATTGAATGTTTAATCAGCATTTTATGACTTATCACATGGAGATTTTCTACACAAATGTATGGCGTGCATATCAGGTATGACCTGTTATTGTGATCAATCTGTTGTTTTTTTACGTCATAAGAGTGAGAATCGTCAAACTTAGAGTTATATGTCATATAAAAATGTTTTTTTATTACATTGAACTTACGGTTACTATCTTTAACTGTTATCTCTTAGATTAAGTTGATCTTAATTAAAGGGCGATGCCCAGAGATGAGTTTAAATAGTAGACTACAAATTTATTGTGCCAATGTTCAAGGAATAGCTATGCAGATTGGTGTACCAAAAGAAATACTCGCGGGTGAAGCGCGAGTTGCTGCCACGCCGAAAACGGTTGAGCAGCTTTTAAAACTAGGCTTTACCGTCGCAGTTGAGTCAGGAGCGGGTGCTCTTGCCAGCTTTGACGATGCAGCCTTCGAAGCCGCAGGTGCTTCAATTGTTAATACTGAAGAAGTGTGGAAGTCAGGCTTGATCCTGAAAGTAAATGCGCCACGTATTAACGATGAAACAGGTGTGGATGAATTTGATCTTATTCAAGAAGGTGCGAGCCTAGTTAGCTTTATTTGGCCAGCTCAAAATGAAGAGCTACTGAATAAACTGGCGACCAAAAACATTAATGTTATGGCGATGGATTCTGTGCCGCGTATTTCTCGCGCGCAATCGCTAGACGCATTGAGTTCAATGGCTAACATTGCAGGTTACCGAGCGGTAGTTGAAGCAGCTCATCAGTTTGGTCGTTTTTTTACTGGTCAAATTACCGCTGCAGGTAAAGTGCCACCAGCGAAAGTATTAGTTGCAGGTGCGGGCGTTGCCGGTCTTGCTGCAATCGGTGCTGCCGGTAGCCTAGGCGCTATCGTTCGTGCATTTGATGTACGCCCTGAAGTAAAAGAGCAAGTCCAGTCAATGGGTGCCGAATTCTTAGAAGTTGATTTCAAAGAAGAGTCTGGCTCTGGTGATGGTTACGCGAAAGAAATGTCTGAAGCGTTCAACAAAAAAGCTGAAGAGCTTTATGCTGAACAAGCGAAAGATGTTGATATCATCATTACAACGGCATTGATCCCTGGTCGTCCAGCGCCGAAGCTTATCACCAAAGAAATGGTTGATAGCATGAAAGCGGGTAGCGTGATTGTTGACCTTGCTGCTGCGAATGGCGGTAACTGTGCATACACTGAAGCCGATAAAGTAATCACGACACCAAATGGTGTAACGATTATTGGTTACACAGACATGGTAGGTCGTTTGCCGACTCAATCTTCTCAGTTGTACGGTACAAACCTTGTAAACCTTCTTAAACTGCTTTGCAAAGAGAAAGATGGCAACATCAATATCGATTTTGATGATGTAGTACTTCGTGGCGTGACAGTAGTAAAAGAAGGCGAAGTAACATGGCCTGCGCCACCAATTAAGGTATCAGCGCAACCACAAGCCGCTGCAAAACCTCAAGCAGCACCAGAACCTAAAGTTGAAGAGCCTAAGTCACCCGCTAAGAAAGTGGTGGGTATGGTTGTTGCTGCCGGTGCGTTTGCTTGGGTTGCAAGTGTTGCGCCAGCTGCATTCCTTTCACACTTTACTGTGTTTGTATTGGCCTGTGTGGTCGGTTACTACGTAGTTTGGAATGTTTCGCATTCACTGCATACTCCATTGATGTCGGTAACCAATGCTATTTCTGGCATTATCGTTGTCGGTGCATTGTTGCAAATTGGACAAGGAAATACCTTGGTATCTGTCTTGTCTTTCATCGCTGTATTAATTGCGAGCATTAACATTTTTGGTGGCTTTACCGTGACCAAACGTATGCTTGAAATGTTCCGTAAGAAATAGGAGTAACATATGTCTGCAGGATTAGTACAAGCGGCATACCTGGTTGCTGCTGTTCTTTTTATCATGAGCCTTGCTGGTCTATCTAAGCAAGATTCTGCTCGTGCTGGTAACTACTACGGTATTACTGGTATGGCGATCGCGTTGATCGCAACGATCTTTGGCCCTGATACTGGTAGCATTACTTGGATCATCATTGCGATGGTGATTGGTGGTGCGATTGGTATTTTCTACGCTAAGAAAGTAGAAATGACCGAAATGCCTGAGCTAGTGGCGATGCTGCATAGCTTTGTAGGTATGGCGGCTGTGTTAGTAGGCTACAACAGCTACTTAGACATGGGCACTATGACTTTAAACCATGCTGAACACGTGATTCACCTAGTAGAAGTATTCTTAGGTGTATTCATCGGTACAGTAACCTTTAGTGGTTCGATTGTTGCTTTCTGTAAGCTACGTGGTCTAGTTTCATCTTCTGCGATGAATATTCCTCATAAGCACAAGTGGAACCTATTAGCATTGGTGACCTCAACGTTATTAATGATCTACTTCGTTAATAACGATGGCAGCATGTTAGCGCTAATGGTTATGACAGCGATTGCATTGGTATTTGGTTATCACCTTGTATCATCAATTGGTGGCGCGGATATGCCAGTTGTGGTGTCAATGCTGAACTCATACTCAGGTTGGGCAGCGGCGGCAGCAGGTTTCATGCTAGCAAATGATCTACTTATCGTTACCGGTGCTCTAGTGGGTTCTTCTGGTGCGATTCTGTCTTACATCATGTGTAAAGCCATGAACCGTTCTTTTATCAGTGTTATTGCTGGTGGTTTCGGCGCAGCACCAACCTCTACATCAAGCGATGAAGAGCAAGGTGAGTACCGAGAAACAACCGCTGAAGATGTGGCTGAAATGCTAAAAGACTCTAAGTCTGTGATCATCACTCCGGGATACGGAATGGCGGTTGCACAAGCACAGTACCCAGTTTACGAAATCACTGAAAAACTACGTGCACAAGGTATTGAAGTTCGCTTTGGTATTCACCCTGTAGCAGGTCGTCTACCAGGTCACATGAACGTATTATTAGCTGAAGCGAAAGTACCATACGATATCGTATTAGAAATGGATGAGATCAACGACGATTTCTCTGAAACAGATACGGTTCTAGTTATCGGTGCTAACGATACAGTTAACCCAGCAGCTCAAGAAGATCCAAACAGCCCAATCGCAGGCATGCCTGTACTGGAAGTTTGGAATGCGAAAAACGTGATTGTCTTTAAACGTTCAATGAACACAGGTTATGCCGGTGTACAAAACCCATTGTTCTTTAAAGAAAATACGCAAATGCTGTTTGGTGATGCTAAAGCCAGCGTAGATGCGATTGCGAAAGCGCTGTAATTAATAGTATTCGTTAATTAACACTATTCGTTAATTAGCAAGCTTCACAATAGAAACCAGTTGCTGAAAAGTGACTGGTTTTTCTTATGTCTGAAACCTATTCATCAAAACACATATTTACAACTTGAGCCTTAAAAATGTAACGGCTGCAAGGCTTATCACAAAATCAGGACATTGAATCTCTAGAACACGGCAATTGTTAATAAAAAGTGGTATTTTCTTTGCCATCTTTTGGTTGTAGTCGTGTCCTGTCTTAAATAGGGTTGATGCCGTGATCCAGTGGAATACACTTAATTTTCGTCGACGCTTATTGGTGATCATGACGGTATCTGGCTTATTTGAGCTTTTGGTACTGACTGCTGCAGGCTTTAGCTATATCAAACATACTCAGCAAAATGATTTAGCCCAAAAAGCCAAAGAAGTGTCGGCTTTTCTTTCTCGTTCTCCAGAAATCATTCAATTAATTCAAACTCGACAGGTAGGTGAACAGCAACAGAAACTACGAGATCTCACAAGGTTAATCGGCGCGGCTTATATTGTGGTGGGTGATAAAAACAGCATTCGTCTTATTCACCCATACGACGATAGGCTCGGTAAACGCATGGTGGGTGGCGATAACCAAAAAGCGCTCGAGCAAGGTCTGAGTTATATTTCTTATGCAAAAGGATCGCTTGGTCACGCTGTGCGCGGTAAATCAGCGGTACTTGATAATAGCGGCAACATCATCGGTATTGTTTCAGTTGGCTATTTACTGGATAACTTACAAAACCGTATTGAGCCTTACCTTGCTTTCTTACTTATCACAGCACTACTGGTTTTAACGCTAAATATCACACTCGCCAACTATGCATCAAGACGCTTTCAAAAAGCTATTTTAGGGTTTGAACCTGAAGAAATTGCCCGTTTGTATGTGGAATTAGATGTCACGCTGAGCACGATTAAAGAAGGGGTGCTGAGTATTGATGCTCAGGGGATTTTACGCTCTATCAACCGCAGTGCTTGCGATATTCTAAAACTGAACCGAGATGAAGTATTGAATAAGCCTTTTTCAGCGGTGATGCCAGACAGCGATTTAGAGCGTTTATTGGTACAGCCAAAATCGGATCATAATATTAATTTGTTTTTGAATGGTCAGCGGATTATTGCTAACCGTAGTCCTATTTATATCGATGGGCAAGTGGTGGGTGCGGTATCGAGTTTCCGTCGCCGCGATGAAATTGCCGACCTGACAGAGAAGCTTTCGCAAACTCGTGAATATGCCGATCTACTTCGCTCTCAAACGCATGAACATCACAATAAGCTCAATACTATTAGTGGTTTATTACAACTGAACGAAATTGAAAAAGTACAGAATTTGATTGGTAGAGAAACCGAGCATTACCAGCAGCTTATTGAGTTTTTACGTCAAGCGATTGCCGACCCACTGATTGCGGGCTTGTTACTCGGTAAAACCGAACGAGCAAGAGAACTGGGGATCCGCTTGCATATCGAAGAAGGCTGCCATTTAGAGGCATTACCAGTAGAAATTAATTCTGAAGATCTTGTTACTATTCTAGGTAATTTGATTGATAACGCGTTTGATTCGGTACTTGAAGCGAAAGAGGCTAAACAGTGTAGTGAACCTGCAGTTGTGGTCTCCATTAGTGACTATGGCACCGAAGTGATTTTGGAAGTTGAAGATAATGGCCTCGGTTTACCAAATAAATATAAGCCTGAAGAGTTATTTGAAAAAGGGATTTCAAGTAAAGCGAAAGCTAACCGCGGTGTCGGGTTGTATTTAGTGAATACCATTACCAAAACCTATCATGGTCAGTTCGATATTATAAATGGGCTGCAAGGTGGCGCGCGTGTGACGATTTATTTGCCCAAAGATCAGCATCTTTATCGTAATAGTATGGACTCAGGCGAGATTAAATAGGAAGAAAAAATGACTCAAGAAAGCATTCGAGTGTTGATCATTGAAGATGACATTGCCATTGCCGAAGTAAACCATAAATACCTGAGCCAAATCGATGGGTTTGAAGTTGTGGGTATTGCGACTAGTCAACATGAAGCCGAGATTCAAGTCGATATTCTCAAACCTCAATTGGTATTGCTCGATGTGTATTTACCCGATGGTAATGGATTAGATATTTTGCGTTATTTACGTCAGCAGCAACATCAATGCGATGTTATTTTAATTACCGCTGCTCGTGATGTTGATACCTTGCAACAAGCAATGCGTGGTGGTGTGGTGGACTACTTATTGAAGCCAGTAATTTTTTCTCGCTTGGAGTCGGCTTTAAATAAATACAAACATCGATTAACGGGTTTTGAGCAAGCGTGTAGTCTAGATCAAGGATTAGTGGATAAGATGTTTCAAACGCCTTCAGTTGATGGTGAAGGAAATCAGCATACATTGCGTCTACCAAAAGGTATTGATGGGGTGACGTTAGATAAAATCCGTTGTTTGTTTAAGCAAGAAACCGGTCAGTTAACCGCAGATGAAGCTGGAGAAAAAATCGGCGCGAGTCGAACTACTGCCCGTCGTTATTTGGAGTATTTGATCACAACTGGCGAACTGGTAGCTGATCTAAGCTACGGTACGGTAGGTCGACCAGAGAGAAGCTATAAAAAAGTGGTTCGTTAAGTTTAAGATAGGAATCCAATCAATTGAATAATATAAAGCCACCAGTGATGGTGGCTTTGTTTTATCTATTTATTTATCTATCAACTCAACTCGTTATATCCGTTGATTATTGAGAGGCTTAACTGGAAGACGCATCTACTTTGCGGCCTTTAAAATATTTCCATGCCATTGTGAGTAGTGGCGAGAAAAGAACCAGTACAGCGATAGAGGTAAAGGCCAGCGTAATTGGGCGTTCCCATAGGAAGTTCAATTGCCCGTCACTGATCATTAAAGCTCGTCGCAAGTTTTCTTCCATCATTCCCCCGAGTATAAACCCGAGTAGTAGTGGGGCGAGCGGGAAGTTAGCCAAACGTAATGCAATTGCGACCATGGCAATCATGACCATAATGTACACATCCATGGTATTAAACGAAACCAAATACACGCCTGTGATTGAGAAGAACAAAATCATTGGCAGCAGTACAGTACGTGGCACCATTAGTAGCTTGGAAATATACGGGATCAGCGGCAAGTTCAAAATAACTAACACGATATTGCCGAAGTACATTGAAATGATCACTGACCAAAAGATATCTGGGTTATCGACAAATAAGCGTGGGCCTGGTTGAATGCCATAAGAAATTAAAGCACCAAGCATAATCGCAGTCGTGCCAGAGCCGGGAATGCCAAGCGTTAACAGTGGTACGAAGGAACCACTTGATGCGGCATTATTGGCGGACTCTGGTGCAACTAAACCACGAATGCTGCCTTTACCAAACTCTTCTTTTTTCTCTTTCGGGGCGAGATTACGCTCCATACCATAACTTAAAAACGCAGCAATGGTCGCGCCAGCACCAGGTAATACGCCAGTAAAGAAACCAAGAATCGAAGAACGAATCGAAACTGGAGCGGCTTCTTTAAATTCTTCTTTAGAGATCTTCATGCTACCCAGTTCATTCATTTTTTGGCTTTCTTGCTGGCTAGTATCTTTTGAAGGTTTAAGGATCCCCATTAAGGTTTCACCTAGTGCAAAAGTTGCCATCGCTAACAATAAGAAACTAAAGCCATCGATTAAGTCGGTTGAGCCAAAAGTGAAGCGTTCAACACCAATGCCTTTGTCGATACCCACGGTAGACAACATTAAACCGAAGATAGTCATCATCCAGGCTTTTATGACTTGTCCCTTACCAGCAAAGGCAGCAACCGCCGATAACCCCATTAACATTAATGCGAAATAATCGGATGATTGAAAGCTAAGTGACACGGTAGCTAAAGCGGGAGCCGCAACCAGTAACATGATTGCTGATAAAGTACCGCCAGTAAAAGAAGAATAGGCGGCAAGCGCCAATGCTTTACCTGCTTGGCCTTTCTGCGCCATTGGGTAACCATCAAAAGCGGTTACAACCGTAGAAGAACAACCCGGTGCATTAATTAATATTGAAGAGGTCGATCCACCAAATACCGCCCCATAATAAACCCCTGCCATTAAAATTAGGCCAGAAGAAGGGTCTAATCCATAACTAATTGGTATCATTAGAGCAATCGCTGAAATTGGCCCAAGCCCAGGTAACATGCCGATAAAGGTACCGACAAAGCAGCCCACGATAACCATGAAGATATTCATTGGCATAATGGCCGTGGATAAACCGATCAAAATTCCATCTAACATGATTTCTATCCTAGAAAAGGTTGAAGATGTACCCAGGCTCTAGATAAATATCTAATCCCTGAGTGAGTAATAAATAAAACGCAAAAGCGAATGGGAACGACGCGCCAAATAAAATCGACTTTTTACGTTCACCGAGTAGATAAAAACCGCCAAGTAAGAAACCACCAGTGGCAAGGACAAAACCTAACCAAGTTAAGCCAAGCCCATAAAGAGCCATTAAAATTAGAAATGAAATGAGTAGCTTCCAATCAAAATGGCTAGCCAGTCCGCGTTTTTCATCGGGTTGTGCAGTGACAAGCAGTAATAGAGATAAAATCGAGCCGATTATTGCTAATGCAAAGGGTAAGGTTCGAGCGGTAAAGGGTTCATATTCATCACCAGGAAAAAGCATAATTTCGGTTGTTTGATAGCCATAGCCTAAGCAAAACAAGAGAAATAATAGGGCGCTAATTCGGTCGGTCGAGATAAATTTGGAGAACATAACTCAGCTCCAATAGAGAAGGAAATAAGAAAGCCGCATTCAACCAGTTAACCATCTACATGAGTAGCGATGCACAATAGTCATCTGTTAGTTAACCAAAGTGTACAAAGGAGAACGTTATAAAAATCAAATGCGGCAAATTGTGATTGTGCCTAATATGGAGACAATATTATTTTAAAAAGCCCAGTTCACGCATCAGATCACCGATCTGCTTCTCCTGTTCTTCAAGAAAGGCGGTAAATTCAGGACCAGCTTTGTATTCATCAATCCAACCGTTACGGTCACGAACTTCTTGCCACTCTTTAGTTGAGTACATCTTGTTTAAAGCTACATTCCATTGCTCTACTTTTTCTTTGCTCACACCAGGAGAAGCAAAGAAACCGCGCCAGTTAGCAAATACAGTAGGGTTGCCCATTTCTTTGAGTGTTGGAATATCAGGCGCGGTATCTAGACGTTTAGGGGCTGTGATTGCAATAATTCGAACTTGGCCACTTTTAGACAGTTCAAGTACTTCACCTAAACCCGTTGAAAGCATTTGGGTTTCACCGGAAAGTAGGGCTGCCATCGCTTTTCCACCTGCATCATAAGCAATGTAGCGAACCTTGCGCGGATCTTGGTCTTCCCCTTTAAAGGCTGCCGCAGCAACAAGGTGATCCATACTACCGCGAGCAGATCCGCCAGCGATTTTTAATGAACGCGGATCTTGCTTAAACAAATCTACTGCTTGCTCCCACGTCTTGATGTCAGAGTCAGAGGCAACCACAAAAGCAGCATAATCGGCAATGGTTTCAGCGACAGGAGTCAGATCTCGAAAAGATTGTGGGAAAATACCGGATAAAGAACGAACTACAATAGGTGTTGAGTTAACCATTAGAGTATCTTGTTGGCGATCGGCAGTTTCGATCATATGAGCAATTGCCTTACCGCCACCGCCACCAGATAAATTCTGATAAGAGACATTTTCAACTATGCCTGACTTTCGTAATGCGTCACCCGTACTACGAGCCGTCATATCCCAGCCACCACCTGCGCCACCAGGAACAATAAAATGAATTTCTTTTATATCATTGGCAAATGCAGAGGTTGCAAATGCAGCGGATAGTAATGTAGCTGTAATTGAAGCGGTTAGCTTTTTCATGTTTCACGTCCTTATGTTCTTATAGTTATCTATTTCTATAATTGACTACCCAGTAATGCCGGGTTATTCGATCACGTGAATGAATTTAGAAGCTAGAAACGAGTTTTCCTATAATGGAGACTTAAAAAGGATATTGTTACTTATGACCATTTTGTTCATAAAAATCACAGTACAGTCTTTTTACTGAGTAAGGTATGCTCAGCTTTGAGGTAACTTTTAACCAAAGGTTACATAAACGTTAATAATGACTTAAAAATGACATGACAACTGGTTAGAACTGTTTTTTTGTGTAGTATGATACGCTCAGATATTTGTCAGATAGGATGATTACCCTTTGAAATTAACGCGATTTTTAATTTTGTCGATGACGGTGGTGGCAGGGGCAGCAAACGCCAATACGCTACCTGATCGTATCGAGCAATTTAAAAAATCGTTTGATAATAACCAGGCTACGGCTGTCTATGATTTACGGGTGATTCAAACGGACTTTCCTACCAGTTTATTATCACCAGATTCATTAATTCCTCAGACCGCAAAATATCCGCTGCAGGATATGCAACGCTTGTACAAATTGGCGACGACATGTAAGGGGAAATACCCTTTAAGTCCTTTAGTGACAGAGCCTTTAGTTTTTTCTAGAGCCTTGTGTAATGGTACTAACTTACCGATTAAATGGT
Organism: Vibrio litoralis DSM 17657; assembly: GCF_000426765.1. Taxonomy (GTDB): domain Bacteria; phylum Pseudomonadota; class Gammaproteobacteria; order Enterobacterales; family Vibrionaceae; genus Vibrio; species Vibrio litoralis. The sequence goes on from NZ_AUFZ01000005.1 coordinate 23,824, forward strand.
TTATTCGTTCTGGAATGATCCATCCTGGTGGCGGAACTTATGCCGCACGCTATGCAGAAGCTCATCCTGAACGATATAAACAGTTATTGCCTTTTATGCATATTAAAGAAAGGCCAATTGCGGATGAGAATACTTTACTAGGTCGTTTACAAATAATGCCTTATGATTCGGTTTCTGCGTTGATTTCAGGATCAGAAAGCATTATCGCGGGAAATGAATTTTGGTTACGTAAAGGCATGCAATATTATGTCTTTGATCAAAAGGTGTTAAATACAAGGTTGCAAGAAGCAGAATTGATCGCGACACCTATTGGTCAAAGTGAACATTGTTACGTAAAAAGCGGCAATGTATGCTGGGACATGAAAAGTAACTCAGATACTTTATTTTACAGTATCTTAGCCTTAGGTATCGTTAATGTTATTCTAATTTGTGGGTGGGGTTATTCTCGTTGGCGAAATAAACGTAAAGAGCTGCGTAGTCGAATGCTGGTACTACAAATTTTAACTCATGAGCTTAGAACGCCTATTGCAAGTTTATCGCTTACCGTAGAAGGCTTTCGCCGTGAGTTCGAGCACTTACCGGATACTGTATACGATGAGTTTCGCCGACTATGTGAAGATACCCGTCGATTAAGACAGTTGGCCGAAGCGAGTAAAGACTACTTGCAATCGGATACTCAAACACTTGCGACAGAGTGGATTCCATCACTTGATGAGTGGTTAGAATATCGCTATGCGCAAGGTGAATTTAACATTGCTATTGAATTAAATCAGGATCTAGCCGTCAAAGTTAACATCTATTGGCTAGGGACCTGTGTTGATAACTTAGTAAGAAACGCATGTAAATATGGTGTTGACCCTGTGGTATTAAAGGCAACAACGTATTCAAATAAATTAGTTCTTGAGATAATTGACCAAGGACAGTTGACTAAAAAGGACTGGGCTAAACTACGTAAACCATTCGTGAGCAAAAGCGGATTAGGCTTAGGATTAACTATCGTTGAGTCGATGGTTGCACGAATGGGTTGCTCTTTGAGCTTAAGTGGCCCGCCGACTACATTTAAATTGGAGATTCCCTGTGAAACAGACACTGCTACTCGTTGAAGATGATCGCAATCTTGCTGATGGCCTATTGGTCAGTCTAGAGCAAGCTGGTTATGAGTGTTTGCATGTTGAACGTGCAGCCGATGTTGCATCCGTATGGGGTAAGGCAGACTTAGTGATTTTAGACCGTCAATTACCCGATGGTGATTCTGTTACCTTCCTAAATGATTGGAGAAATATTAAATCGGTACCCGTTATTTTGTTAACGGCGTTAGTTTCGGTTAAAGATAAAGTTTCAGGACTTGACGCTGGTGCAAATGATTACCTGACGAAACCATTCGCTGAAGCGGAACTGTTTGCGCGAATTCGTGCGCAATTACGTTCACCAGATGCAGAGGAAGATGGCAATACTATTACTGTAGGTGACATTTTTATCGATAAAACGACTCGTGATGTGAAATTTGGCGAGGAAATGATAGTGATGACTCGTACAGAGTTTGATCTGCTCGTTTTTCTGGCAAGTAATTTAGGTCGTGTGTTTACGCGAGATGAGCTTTTAGATCATGTATGGGGCTATAACCATTTTCCAACAACTCGTACCGTGGATACACATATTTTACAGCTACGCCAGAAGATACCTAGTATCAAAATAGAAACTCTACGTGGTGTCGGCTACAAGATGAAAGCTTAATAGAATAGATAACTGAGAGCGAACCGTTTTGAAGTTAAAGTACTCATTAATTACCCTGTCACTTTTTGCCGCTCCGATCTGGGCGGCAAATGACTGGTTTCTGGAGCAAACTTCGCTAACCAATGCTCATAAGTTTTTATTAGAAGGTCATCTTGAAGAAAGCTTTGATGCAATGATTCAAACTTGGCAACAAGAACCACAACAGCACATTGAAAGCCACCTTGATCAACTGTTATTAAAAGCACTTGATAAAGATTGTGGCCGCTCTTTTGATAATTCAAAATTGCCAACGTGGTTGAATAAACTTGCTATCCAACGTCAAGTGATACAAAGCCCTGGACGCTTAAGTTATCGATTAGAAATTGATGCTCAAACGGATAGAGATCTCGAACAAATTCTTTTTGTTCAATGGCCGGAACAGGTATTGATGTCTAATGTTGATACGCCCGAAAAAATTGATGATAAACATTGGCAATATCGCCAGCAGGCGGATTTAAATGCACAGTTAGATACCGGGTTATATAAAGTCAAAATCAAAACCAGCTTGGACGAAGAGTGGGAAAGTTGGATTTTACTTACTCACCCGAATAATAAACAGACAGTAAGATGGAGCTCCAAGGAATCTTGGGTGGTCGATAAAACTGCTTTACTGAATCGATATTGCCCACTACCGGTTATGGATGTTTCGCTTTATGGTGATGTGGATGGTGACTATACAGAGGTTTGGAATAAACAGTATGAATCTGATTATCCGAACCAAGTTCCTGATACTAAGCTTCCGATCGACCGCTATTTACTCGGGGTCTCTATTACCCATAAACGCTGGCAAGGTGCGATAGCCATTGAAGATAAGCAGGTTATAAATAAAGCTTTTGATATTACTGAATAAAGTAAAGCCCAACTTACTCTAAAAGAGAACTGATATGTTTGATGATTTACCAACACTTAGTCATGCTGAGCAACAAGCGGCAGTAGAAGAAATACAAAAGCTGATGGAGCAAGGGATAAGTACTGCTGAAGCAATTAGAATTGTCGCCCAGCGAATCCGCAGTGAAAAAGCAAAAGAAAGCGAGTGATTCTTACAGACTATAATGCACTATAACTAAATAAGTGGATAAAAATATAAGAGGGCATTCATCGCCCTCTATTTCATTACACATTAGTACAAATGGTCTTCGAAGTCCTCAGATCGTGGGTGGTGCTTATCCCTATGAGATTTACGCTTTGATTTGCTTTTTTCAATCAACTCACCGTCATAATCATCAAAATCTCGTCTGTTCTTCTTACCAGATAAACGAGAGCTATCATTCTTTAACCACTTATCCCAGTCGCTCATGTTCCTATCCAACTATCTAACGTCTTAAAGTATTTTAAGACAACTTAGAGATTATGTAATAACAATGTGACAGTAAAACGAAGTTTTTTTGATGTCAGCATGAAAGTTATTAATCATCAGAAGGTGTTCTCAACTCGAATGGAACCTCGGCTAATTGATTAATTAAATTCACTTTTTCGTTATCTTCATTCCAGCATAAATACAAAGACTGTTCCATAACAGGGGAATCTTCCACGATAAATAATTTTCCAGCATCAATATGTTTAGATACGACAGGCTCTGGTAAATAAGCTAGGCCCGTATTGGCGCTTAAAAACTTAACTATAACGTTACTAGACGCTGCATGTAATAGTGGCGTTCTTTGCAACTCGGCAATTCTCGAATGCTCAATCGAAAAACGAGTGCTCCAATCTAAGTAGGCTAATGGAATCGAAGGCAGTTGATTGAAATTCACATCTGGTTGTGTCGAAACTAATTTAAACTCGAAGCTAGCAACTTGTTTCAGCTTAAAGCCTTCGACTTTAGGTGGATCGCCTAATAGTGCCATATCGATACTTTTTTCCAATAAAGCTCTTACGATATCTTGACGACTGACAGACTCCATTCTGAACGCGACTTCAGGTAAAGCTTGATGAGATTCGTTAATCCAATCTGAAATGCCACCGAGCTCCCAAACACTGGAAGAAGCACCTAAGGAGATCTGCTCCATATAGTTTTCACTCAAAGAGACATCTTGCCTAGCTCGCCCCCAGGTTTGTAAAATAGATTCAGCATAAGGTAATAACCTTTCGCCAGCTGGAGTGAGGTGAACATTACCTCGTTGACGTGAAAAGAGCGGGCTGCCCAGTTGTGACTCTAGTTGGCGGATACGAAAGCTCACCGCTGATTGTGTGAGATACAAACTTTCAGCTGCACGACCAAAATGTCGCGTCTTTCCTACTTCTAAAAATGTCCTTAATAGCTCTGTATCCAAAGTTCACCTCAAAGGATTTGAAAAAAGTTTGATTCTTTGACTAATATGAAGACAAGAATATCGTAAAATGATAAAAAAATTTTATTAAATTGAACAAAATATTTTGTTGTACAGTTAGACAATAAACACCTATTTTCGCTGAAATACAAGTACCACAGTAAAAGAGTTGAAATATGAGAAACCTAGGAAAGTTTTTTGATAATAAACACTTTGCACGAGGCTTTAGCCGCTCTGGTGAGTTTACTATTAATGAAGCACAAATCCTCGAAAATTACGGTCGAACGATGCAAGGGCTATTCGAAGGTAACTTAACTCCTGAAGATGATGATGAGAAAGAATTCATCACTGCTTTTCAGGAAGAAGGAGGTGAGGGGGTTGCTAGTAAATATGTTCAGTGCTGGAAGAAGTATTTAAGCAAAACTCAGCGTAAGCGAACATATACACTCTGCAGCACGGTAAAAGGTAGTGCGTCATCCTATGACGATGATGATACCGATTCGGATGATCTACTGATAGATGATTAGAATCGAATACAGTTAAATTGAATTTCCCTAAGAGCCCACCAGAAATGGTGGGCTTTTTTTGTACTAATTATGCTCATCAGGGCACAACACTGTAACGAACTGGATAATTGTAACTTTTCTTTAACTGGTTGATTTTAAAGCTTCCTTATCGGTACGATTAAGCCTTATCTACGGATGCTTCAATTTAATAACATGTTACCCACAAAGTGTAATTAAAATACACAGTAAAAGATCGTGAAAATGTGGTGTGTAATTTTATTACAGACAGGAGGGCGGCAGTTGTGAGGGAAGCGGAAGCTAAATGGGATGGTTACACTGTAGCGTTCATGCCAAGGCTGGTGTGTGTTTTGGTTACGGCGTAACTTTATCTGTGTGAAAAATAGCGAATATGTTAAATTCGCTATTTCAAATTAGATGGAATGGATGGTAGTTATTTAGATAAGGTTTTTATTGCATTGGTTAATGATGCGACATCGGCGCCATTGATCACGTAGGTATTGTCAGTGGTCGCTCCATCGGTTGGCATTACAACTAAAGCCGGTGTGCCTTTAAATCCAAGTTGAGAAAATAGTTGTAAGTTCTTTTGATAGTTTTCCGTTGGCTTAAACTTATCTAGAGAAGCTCCCGCATTTTTAGCTTGAGTCTCCACAACGGCTCTGGTCAACTTACCTTCGTTTAAACCGCTTGCATAAATTCCATTATGATATTTCTCATATGCCTTAGAGCCTTCTTGAGCAAAAACTTCTAATCCCATTTGCGCTGCATATTTTGATGGTTCCCAACGATTTCCAAAAATTGGCGTTTCTTTAAAGATGAATCGCACATCCGGATATTGCTTCTGTAAGGATTCAATTGTTGAAGAAATTCGATAGCAGTAGACACATTGGTAGTCAAAGAACTCAATGACATTAACTTTAGCGTTTTTCGGGCCAGTAAAGGGGGTCGTTTTGTCGTTAATCAAAGCATTTTTATTTGCTAAGACAGCCGATTTTTGGGCATTGGCTTGTTCTTCTAATTGTTTCTGCTGCAGTTTTTGACTTGCTTTAACTAAAAATTCAGGGTGATCAACGAGGTATTGTGCGGCTATTTCACCAATTCTTGCTTCTTGTTCTGGTGTGAATGTTGCCGTGTTAGCAGCTGTAGCGCTATGTGTCACTGCGGCGATTACAAGAGGTAAAATAAGCTTTTTCATAAAGTTTCCAGTTTAAAAATAAGTGTTAGTTTGTTTAGAACCTTGATTTAACAACAAGTTCCATAATATGAAGGTTTCTCGCAATTACTTCTGTGAAATGTAAGTGCTTCTTAAATCTGAGGTTAGCATAACTAACTATTGAAGTAGACTTGATGAGGTCATTGAAACAGTGAAAACTTTGATTTTGTTAATCAATCAAGGTGTTAGTAGGATGAAATCACTCGTTATATTCTTTTGTATACTTATCATTAGTCCATCAGCCTTTAGTTACGATGACAGCCAACGATATAAAGTTGCGAAATTTTACAAGAAGAAAGCACAAGAAGCCGTAGATGATTCCGCTAAGCATTTAAAAGGTGAATGTAGGATCATGCTTTCAATGAATCATCTAGACCATAAGTATGCCAAGCTCAAACGAGTGAGAACCAATGGAAATAGTCAGGTGTGTAAGGTGGTAAAGAAAGAACTAAAGAAATACCGGAACAAAAAGATAGCTTATGATACACCTGAGAAGTTATTACGATTAACGATCACGACAGGTCATTAACTGATTGATAAATCAATAACTTAAAATAGTAAGTGTTGAATTAATAATCCGCCACATAGCAAAAGGTAACCGGCAAAAATCACCCAGGCTCGTAGTTGGTAAGCTAAAAGTGCTCCACAAAACATCATTGGCGGCATAGCAAAACCGAGTGGTAATAAATAAGAGCTATTCATGATCGGTTGGAAATCAAAATACCAAAGGTAAGCTAGCCATACCCAAAAACGCTAATAAAAAAACGCTACTTAAGATTGCAAATTTATCGCTTAAAGTTCAGGCAATAAAGGTGGAATTTTCAAGTTGTTAAAAGCGGAAACTCTACCTAGCACCTATAAATTAAGTGCGCATTACGTGGTGTTAGGTTAAATAAGTGATTGATATTATTGAAATTATAAGATGTGTGTCGCAAAATGTAAACCTCCTAAAATGGAGGTTTTTTTTATGGATATAAGTCAAAGGTCTAAAAGTAAGTTTTTTATAGAAATAACGTGCGGTTTATCACTCGAAAATGCAGCAAAATTATGTGGAAAAAAACCGAGCGAAATCACGGAATGGTGCAAAAAAGATACAATCCCAAGTGGATATAAGCGACTGATGCGAATGAATAGAAAGTTAGAATTGAGCAATGATGAAAATTGGATAGGCTTTAGAATGGAATCAGGCAGACTCGTTTTGCCCACTGGCGATAGATTAACACCACAACAGATTTTAATAGGTCATGCTTTGTTAGAAATAGGTGCTGAAAATGAACTAAAGACAATAACAAAAATGGCTAAAATCGCTAGAGAGATAGCAAGGATAAGGAACCTAAATAAGTGAAATGGATTTTAATATTGTGCAGTGTATTAAGCTTTAATGCCTTAGCCATATATAGCGATGATGAGATATATAAAGCATTAGGGATCGAACCACCAACACCAGAGATAAAAGAACTTGATCGACTTGGTAGTGAACTACTAAAAGGATCTTCGGAGTTCCTAAAAAAGTCAGAGTCCACAGGTAGTTGTAAGATAAATTTAAAATTAGTGAATGGTAGGTATAAAGGTAAAGCTATAGAGGGTTCAAAAGCCACATGCGATAGAGTGAAGTTCTACTTTGAGAATCTTGAGCTTGACGATGACATACTCAATAACAAACAAATGGGTAATATAAAAATAATAGTATCGGGTGAAGAGCCCAAGAGCCGAGTTTATATAAAGTAATCAAAATGGAACCATAAGCCGCTGTTAGAGATAGCGGCTTTTTTGCATCTCACGCTATAAATTATGAGGGTTGCAGTAGCATAAAGCGCCACTATTTAGGAAAGTCTCTGCGAGGCTCGATTCTTAAGTGAAAGGGGATGTTTTTTTGAGTGCATGAAGAATGCAGGTTTCCGCCCATTGGGAGTTAGGGCGGATGCAGTAAATTTAGTGGGTGGGCTTGGATGGCTTCGCCATGAATTTAATTACTAGCTAATAAAGTATCAGACTCAGTTAGTCTTTCTTCTTTTTCTTCAACTGGTACCCGTTTGTAAAATGGATTACAAGTAAGTGTGTATGTCATATCTCCAAGTTTGAGTAATGCAGAGCATCGAGTAACCGGTTCTATTCTTCCCCCAAGGTTTTCAGGATAAAAAACACTGTCTGATTCCACATTAGCAAAACTGTAATAGTAGGTTGCTCGTTTATCAGAATACTTAACGACTGAACCAGTTATATAAACATCTTTAAGTAATTGGCCAATAGCAGAATCTAGATTATTAACTGTTTTAGTCGATTTGGGTTTTGTGGGTATGGTGTCATCAATAGCATGCTCAGGAACTGGAGCATGTTGTTTATCTTTTGGTGAATCATCATGCTTACTTAAAAAATTAAAATAAAAGTGGTAGCCAAGAAAACAAAGAAGTAAAAGCAATGCGATTAGTAAAAATACAAACTTAGGTATCTGTAATTTATGAGTGTGTATCTCAGCTGACCAATAAACACCATAAAAATTTTTATTTCTCTTAACTAACGATTTACTACAACTCTTTGTAGCAAAGTAATCATCAGGGTCAAATTGTTTAGACTCTTGATAACGGGTAACACGTTCACCGCCAAAAGGGTTGTGATAGTGAACATGGCGACCAGTTAATCTACGAATATTAACATCCATAAGTTTAGGATCTTGTGTAACAAGATGAACGTCATATCCCTTATGTCTATGAGTTTCAAATTCTGAAATATGTTTAGGAACAGTAGGGTTTTTAGAATTGACTCCACGAGGAGGGAAAAACTGCTGACATTCATCAATAAATATTACTGAACGCTTAGGCAGTTCATACCAAAGCTTTGGATCTTCAAATTTAGTGAAATGAAGATTAAAAGTTTTAAGAGTTTCAAAGCTATAAGCGTCAGAACCTTTAAGGTTCTTAACCATTTCATTGAATTCAGATAATTGAGATTTTGAATAGCAACGACGAACCCAATAAAGCCAAGTTTCAAGATGATCATGATTTTCATAAAATTGAGAAAGGAAAGGTACATCATCAATAGTTAAGAATTCATCATCATCATGAACTTTACGCATAATTTTTAGGAGACGATTTTTTGCTTTTGAATTTTTCTTATTTAAGCGTGGGAAGTACCAACCATAAAACCAACCTGAGAAACTAGAAACAACGTCATAATCCAACATCAATAGAGGGACATTGTTGTAATAAAAAGGGCGGTCTTTATCCCAAGTCTTACAAAGTTCAACAAGAGAATTTAAAGTCTTACTTGCACCAGGTTTACCAGTTCTAAGATAAATCATTATGCACCCCAATCCATTTCTGAATTATCGCCGGGCTTTCTCCAAATGCGTTTACGAATATTCGCACGGCCAGAGATTGCAGACATACCTTTAAAAGTCAGTAGAGCAAAACCAGAAGATAGTGCAATGTTGATACCAGTAGGAATACCAACTAAACGAATCATTGTAACAATATCAGAGGGAAGACCTGAAAGGCTGTCAGTAACAGTAGATAGAACATTATCAAATAGAATATCAAAGCCGACATAAGAAGCCGTACCGAAACCAACAGCAAGAGCAGCACGAGTAACAACGGCGGTAATCAATTGAGGAAGTAAGGGAATAACAGTTAAAAACAAAAAAGCAATAATTCGAGCCATAGTAAGATCCTTTTGTAATCATCATACGCGGGCGCATTCGCTTTATCCCTGCGCATGATGATTGATTACATGTATTTAGAAATTAATAAGATGGAAGTAACAGAAGAAAAAATAATGATTAACGCTTTAATGATTACCGCCATATCACAAAAAGGTGTGTAATCAATTTCAAAGGTTGCGATGCCGGCATTAACAGACTTAGGAGCTGGGCAAGTAGCTGAAGTAGATAAACCCTCGCCTTTGGTGTATTTATTCATAACATTGGAAACATCAAGAGAACCTGCTTCTAATAGTTCATTAGGGTTTTCATCGATAAAGTTTTGAAGACCATCAGCAATTTGAGAACCGTCACCACCAGAAGATAAGAAGTCGTCCACTTCACAACGTTTTAACCAATCCTCTTTTGCGAGTTGGCAAATAACAGGGTGTGAAGAACAAGCGAAAGATTCACAAGAATCAGATGTAATTGAGTCACCAGAACCAGACCAATCACCACCGTCACCCGAAGAACTGCCGCCACCTCCACCGCCAGAAATGTTTTTAGTGTTTTCACTGATTTGTTTAAGGTAGCCAGTTTTAACTTGGTCGTAATCAATAGAGTGATTTAATGACTTGTTAATGTCAGTTAGTAAAGTGGCTTGATCATCAATAAGGCGTTTTAAATTTTCATTAGTGATTTGTTGTTCATAAAGATTTGTAGATTCAGCACCCGAAACAGGATTACCAGAACCATCAAGAGAACCAGAATCGATTCCTCCACCTGATAAATCATTTGATGGTGTATATTCACCACTATTTTCAAGAGGAAGATCATCGACCCATTGAGGATTAGAAGCATTGAATTCACAAGATTGACCAGAAGAGACCAAGTTAAATTGACAGTTATCAATTCCATTTTCATCAACAGTGCAAACAGTAACGCTGTCACTTGGACGAATAGTGGCAGAACAAGAATCTGAAAAACAAGATGATTTATTTTTAATTGAACTAGGACCATAAACATTATCAATAATGGTGCCAGAAGGATAACAACCATTTTCTTGTTTTTCCGGTAAGGGTTCATTGGGGATAGTATCGGCTATTTCATCGGAACATTGACCGTTTTGTGTTTCAAAGCTATGTGGAGATAAACAAACCTTAGAAAAATCTATTTTTACAAGCAGATAATGATTAGAGTTATTGGGAGTACAAGAAAAGCCTGAACCCGTACGAACAATAAAGAACGAGTCACCATAATTAGTTTCACATAGAGGATAGCTAGAAGAAGATTCAGCAAATTGTTTGCATTCATCACTATCTAAAGCCGTTCCAAGAACTTGACCAGTAGGATAATCTTCACATAAAACGCCATTTAATTTATCAACAATCTCAGCTTGAGAAACAAAAGAAACAAAACCCTGTATAGAGAATAGAAAAAATAAAATCCATTTCATAAATAACAACCCTAAAACATGCGTCTGACAGCATCAGTTAAAACGAAAAGGGTAAAAAACATTACAAGATCGTTGGGCGTGAGAAGCATGAGAAAATCCGTTTAAAAAAGGGCGATAAATCCTGATTCGCCCTAGTGAATGGAGTATTAGCCGAAAATTGCAGCTTTAGCCCATTTAAATACAATTGCCACACCTGCAAGAGCGATCATTGTTGTACCGATAGTTGTAATAGCAGTAGTGCCGTCAGTTTCAATCGCTGTGGTTGTAGCGGTTAAATCAATTGCTGCAAAAGTTGGAGTAGAAGCAACAGCAGCAACAGCACCAAATGCTAAAGCTTTCACGATAGTTTGTTTTTTCATGGTAAATTTTCCTTAATAACCAAGTTGTTTTAATGCCAGTCTAAAAACAAAAGACACAGCATAGACGGATGCAGCCGCACCAAATAAAAGAAATACATCATTTATTTCAAGTGTTGACTGCAAATCTGTTTCAGATAGCAAGTAATACCCATCACACGGAACGGAGCTACTAGAAACAAGATTCTTTGTGGTTTCATCAACTGTTACGCAAATACTCATTGATTAGCCCACCAATAAAGAAGACACCCTAGAACAAGTGCAGCTAACAAAGTTAGTTGTAAATAGGTTGATAGGGCATCTAAAGACATAATTAAGCAAGACCTATACAAATGTTACGAGTAGGATCTTCTGGATTTGGAGTTACCTTAAGCTCAACAGGTGTACCAAGTTCAATACCATCAAACTCATTGATTACATGATTAGCTAGCGGAATCTCTTTAATTTCAAAGCCAACACCAGATTGATTGAAAGATTCAGAATTAATCTCACGTAAAGGAACAGCGTAAGAGAGTTGGGCAAAGTCATAGGCGCGATTATTTTTTTTAGAAACACCGGAACGACGATAAGCGGCAAAAAATTGTACTTTCATAATTTAATCCTTTAAAAATAAGTTACAGGGTAGTGTTGTTTAAGGTTCATGTTTTGAAGTAATGGATTGAGTTTAAACAATTGGCTTTTGTGTCGTGTAAGCGACATTTCACCATCCGGCCAAACAATCAAAGACATTGATTCACGTGGACAGATAGGAATTTCTTTAAATTCTAATAATTGATCTAGTAATGGGTTATCTACCGAAATACCCAAGTTATCAGCAACAATTTGTGCAGGGTCTGAAGAAAGACCTACTTGATGAGCAAGACGATAAGCAACACCAAACTTATTGGCTAAATAGTTAGGCTGATTTGCGTAAGGTGAGACAGGTTCCTGATAAGAAGCAGGGCGTTGATTGTCGAAATCAAATTTAATAAGGGTAGATAATGGCATACGTTCACCTTGGTCTAAGTTTTGTAAGTCGCTTTTAGATAGGCCGATAGCTTTAAGTTCTTTGATATTTCTAGATAGAGTGGCCTTTGATGTATGTGCTTTAATTTCTTTATAACCACGGTCACAGAGAGACATGTAAAAGCGAAATATACGATCCGCTTTTGCGTAGCTGATATTCCCTGTTTTAGTGAAAGTAAAATAAGTTGTTCTTAATAAGTTCTTAATTTTTAAATCATTGTGAAGTTCAATTTCAGTGCCTTCAATGCATTCAAGCATGTCTTGAAACAGGTCTTTAAACATGAATTCACAGAAAGAATAACCGTTTAATTGTTCGAATTTTTCAGCGTGTCGAATACAAGCCCAAACACTACTAGTACCAAATAACCGTTTGATGTAACGCTTTTTACCGCGACCCTCAAAACGTAAACGATTCGCTGCAAAATCTTGAAGTTCATGGGTAGAAAGCTCATTGATGACACGATTAAAACGACCAGTGCGATCACGTTTAGCCAGTTGTTTTAGTTCTTTAAGTTGGTTTTGAATCTCATCATCTTTCGAATAGATAACTAGAGTCTTAGCCCGTCCAACGTCTGAATTTTCTTTAGTGCCACGGGAGAAATAAACGGAGGTTTTGAAATCAGATTGGTTAGACGGGCGAAGATATTTATGTGAGATGTTAGAGAAAGATTGAATAGCTTGGCGAAGTGCATCACGGCTAGGCATTTGAATAGAATAAGTAGAATCTATTCGTGCATACTCAGCGTTTGGAAGATCTAATGCGTGAAATAATTGAGGATTAGATTCTTCAATAGACTTTAGAAAGTGTTCAGTGCAAACACGGAGATTATCAGAGCCGTATACGTTGTGACCTTGCATAACTTTAGCAGGTGAAGCTTTAACACGAACGTAAGCCCAAGGAACATTAGACATGAAATTAGCATCAAACACTTTAACAGCAATGTTAGTGTAAGAACTAGGAAGTGAAGCCCAAGGAGCGTAGAGCTGATTGAGTGACATTGTATTACCATCAATATCAAACTCTACATCACCAGAAGATACTTTGAAGCCAGTAATAGATTGAAGTTTCTTGAAATCAACAAAGCCCAAACCATCAGATTCAGTTACGAATTCCGGTTTTAGTGGGATTGTGAGTTCAAGAAAGTCGTACATAATTAACCTTTTGAATTAAGTAAAAAGTCAAAAGGAAATACAGAATTGAACAAATTTACTTCACGATTTTCTAACCAAAAAAAGTTTTTATCGATACGAAGTAAAAAGGTTCTTTTAGATGGAGGTAAACGATCACCGAACTTATTGAAATTTTCTAATAATTGAATATCTGAATATCTAAATACTGGAGTGTAAATAGGTTCTCTATTATTAAAAGTCCTAAAGGTAACGGCACCTACTTTTCCATCATAAGTAGTAATAAAAAGAGAAAAATGAGAAAAAGTTCCGACAATTTTTGTTTCTATAACGATATCGCTTTTCATAATTAACACCCCTGAAATGTAATTTATTAAGCATGGAGGCGACCGCTAAAAGGAAGATTCAGGGTCGACCTCGTAGCGGTCTAATTGCAATAAGCTGCAACTAAAGCGAATCTTAGAACCAAAAAAATGCAACTGCAAGTACCATTTTTTCGCAACTTTTAAGCTAAAATAAGAAAAAAGAGGGTTTAAATATGTATCAAAAACAACTGTTAGAAGCCTATAAAAAGGCAAAAAAATACACACAAGATAAGCAAATAGCCCATGACTTGAACCTGAATAAGTCTAGAATCACTGAATTAAAGAAAGGACAACGCTATCTAACTGATAATGAAGCTGTTTTTTTAGCGGAAGAAGCAGGAATAGAACCAGAAGTGGCATTGTTAGCATGTCATGCGGATAGAAATGAAAATGAAAAGATAAAAGCACTATGGGAACATATTGCAAAAAAGTTTAATAGTGTCGAATTTGCAAAGTTATCAATGGTTTGCGGTTCATTCGTGGCACTGTTAAATACTGTTAATCAAGGAATGAATGAGTGCGCATTACGTATATTATGTTAAATGGTGTGTGGCTTTACGTGGAATCTCCCTCATTTATTAATATGAATACCCTATTTTTGTATTAATAGAAGCCATTCAAAATGGCTTCTATTGCCATATATTACCGTGCTCAACTTTAATCAATATTACTGTTTAAAGTTATCCAGTACATATTTCCAGTCGGTGTTGAAATCGACCAACGCGAGTTATCTATGCTTGATGTTATTTTGATGTTGATCTGTTGTTCTAGTTGATGGCTTTTATTATCAAATGTGACTGAAGAGTTTAAAGTCAGACCCTGTAATTTAGTCTTACTATCAAATGGTTGAGCCAATATCGTAAGTGAATTATCGGTTTCTCTTTCAAAGAGCATTGAAAGCTCTATATCATCGACTTTTATTGTACAATTTTGATCTATTTGGCATACCGTATCAGTATGTTTATGTGGTTGGTGTTGAAATGTTCTCCACGTAAATGCTGTGGCTAATACGCTGAATATGATGAGTATTTGTACAAGTCTTGCTCTGGTGAGTTTCTCGGCTGCCATTACACTTTTATCCTATGCCACTTACTTCAAATTTTTACTAATTTACCTATATAACCTATTCTCATGTCAGGTATAGTAGGCAACGAAAATGTTACTTTTATTGAAAACCATTGTTATCGACTTATTTTTAATCAGTTGATGATGTGTGTTTGGGTGACATTACAACACTATTTTCGTGTTGATGCTATGTAGTTAATTATAATATTGGAAGCATTCAAGATGAGCCAAGAACATCAGCTTGAGCATAATTATAACTACACAGTCGTACGTCAATTCGCCCTAGTTACCATACTTTGGGGTATTGTTGGTATGAGTGTGGGGGTGTTAATTGCCGCTCAATTAGTTTGGCCACAGCTTAACTTTGATACGCCGTGGTTGACGTACAGCCGTTTACGTCCATTACATACAAATGCGGTAATATTTGCGTTTGGCACAAGTGCCCTATTCGCTGCATCATATTACGTTGTTCAGAGAACCTGTAAGACCCGCTTATTTGGTGGTTTATTAGTTCCGTTTACATTTTGGGGTTGGCAAGCCATTATTTTGGCTGCAGTGATCTCACTACCTCTAGGCTATACAACCAGTAAAGAATATGCAGAGCTAGAGTGGCCTATTGATATCGCTATTGCGATCGTTTGGGTTGCTTATGCAATTGTTTTCTTTGGTACTTTAATCAAAAGAAATACATCTCATATTTACGTGGCTAACTGGTTCTTTGGCGGTTTTATACTGACTGTTGCGGTACTACATATCGTAAATAGCATGGCAATCCCAGTTTCATTAGGTAAGTCTTATTCGATTTATTCTGGTGCTGTCGATGCGATGGTTCAATGGTGGTATGGACACAATGCAGTTGGTTTCTTATTGACTGCGGGCTTCTTAGGTATGATGTATTACTTTGTACCAAAACAAGCTGAACGACCAGTCTATTCTTACCGTTTATCTATTGTGCACTTCTGGGGTCTAATTTCTCTTTATATTTGGGCCGGTCCGCACCACCTTCATTACACCGCTTTACCCGACTGGACTCAGTCATTAGGTATGGTGATGTCTATTATCTTATTCGTTCCTTCTTGGGGCGGTATGATCAACGGTATTATGACGCTATCTGGTGCTTGGCATAAACTTCGTTACGATCCTATTCTACGTTTCTTGATTGTTTCTCTGTCTTTCTATGGTATGTCTACCTTTGAAGGCCCAATGATGGCAATTAAGACGGTTAATGCTCTATCTCATTACACTGACTGGACAATTGGTCACGTGCATTCGGGTGCTTTAGGTTGGGTTGCAATGGTTACCATTGGTTCTCTATATCACTTGATTCCTAAGTTATTTGGTCAAGAGCGAATGTACTCTATCAAACTGATCAATGTTCACTTCTGGCTTGCGACTATCGGCACTGTGCTGTACATCGTTGCGATGTGGATTTCAGGTGTGATGCAAGGTCTGATGTGGCGTGCAGTTAACGCTGATGGCACATTGACTTATAGCTTTGTTGAAACCGTTGAAGCTTCTCACCCATTCTACTTAGTTCGCTTTATTGGTGGTGTGATTATCGTGTCTGGTATGTTGTTGATGGCTTATAACACATACAAAACTATTTCTGCGCCAAAGGAAAGCTTGAAAGCTATTCCTCAACCGGCTTTATAGGAGGCTATGAGTATGAGTTCGAATAAGAATCGCCATTCAATAGTCGAAAAGAACGTCGGTCTATTGGCAATTTTGATGGTTTTCGGTATTAGCTTAGGCGCATTAGTTGAGATCACTCCTCTAATATTCCAAAAGCAAACGACTGAACCAGTTGAAGATTTAAAGCCTTATACTGCGCTTGAAATGGAAGGTCGCGATATCTATATCCGTGAAGGTTGTAGTGTTTGTCACAGCCAGATGATTCGTCCATTCCGTTCGGAAACAGAGCGTTATGGTCACTACTCTGTTGCTGGTGAATCAGTTTGGGAACACCCTTTCTTATGGGGTTCTAAGCGTACTGGCCCTGACCTTGCTCGCGTAGGTGGACGTTATTCTGATGAATGGCATCGTGTTCATTTAATCGATCCTCGTGAAGTTGTGCCAGAGTCTATCATGCCTGGCTATCCGTGGTTGGCGGAAAACACACTAACAGGTGAATATACTAAGCAAAAACTTGAGTTATTCCGTGATGATTTCGGCGTACCGTACACTGATGAGCAAATTGCTAATGCGAAAAAAGATGTTGAAGGGAAAACTGAGTTAGATGCTTTAGTTGCCTATCTTCAATCGCTTGGCCACTCGATGAAATAAGGAGAGAGATATGGATATCGTAACCGTTCATAGCATCTGGACCCTAGTTTTATTCATCAGTTTTTGTGGTGTTGTATGGTGGGCTTATGGAAGCAAAAGCCGCCAGTCTCGTTTTGATGAAGCTGCGAATCTTATCTTTGATGATGAGCCAGTTGAATCAGATAAAAAACAGGGAGGAATGCAGTAATGACTACATTCTGGAGTGTTTGGATTACCGTAATTACACTAGGTACAATTTTTGGTATTGCGGCCATTTTAATCTGGTGTCTAAAAGATAAAATGGGCGTAGAAGAAGGTGCGGATATGGGGCATGAATACGATGGTATTCGTGAACTTAATAACCCACTTCCTAAATGGTGGACCTACTTATTCTTCTCTACATTTTTATTTTCAGCTATTTATCTCGCACTATACCCTGGTTTAGGTAACTTTCCTGGTCTATTAGGTTGGACAAGTTCTCCTCAACAAGTTAAGTCTGTCGAAGAAATGAATGCTGCAATTAAAAATGCTCAAGAAAATAAACAATTGGATGAGTATTCCAAAGAGTTAGATGATGCCGATAAATTTTACGGTGAGTCGTTTAAGCGCTTAGCTTATAACTCTGAAGGTACCGCATACCGTACATTACCTGAAATTGCTGCAGATCCAGATGCCTTACGTGTAGGACAGAACTTGTTTTTACAAAACTGTTCTCAGTGTCATGGCTCTGATGCGCGTGGTTTCAAAGGTTTCCCTAACTTAACCGATGATGCTTGGTTATACGGTGGTGAACCTGAAGCTATCTTGACCACTATTCGTCATGGCCGTGTAGGTGCGATGCCTGCATGGGGAGAAACATTTGGCGATGATGGTGTACGTGAAGTGGTAAGTTATGTCTTGAGCTTATCAGGACGTAAAGTTAACTCACGTGAAGCGGCGGCTGGTAAAGTGCGCTTTGCGGCGTGTGCGGCTTGTCATGGTACCGATGGTAAAGGTAACCCAGCATTTGGTGCACCAGATCTAACGGATAAAGATTGGTTATTTGGCGATTCTCGCGCTGATGTGACTGAATCTGTTGAGTATGGTCGTCAAGGTGTGATGCCTGCTTGGAGCAATATCTTAGGTGATGATAAAGTTCACCTTGTTGGTGCTTATGTCTGGAGTTTGAGTAACCAACCTCAGCCAGCATCTGCCCAATAATACATTAAGTGGTTTAACAGCCCCGCTCTGGGGCTGTTTTTTCTTGTATCTATTTCGTTTTATTTGTGAGCACACTATGCAACAGCCCTGGTATAAACAATTCTGGCCTTGGTTTCTAATTTTCCTTCCTATGTGCGCAGTCACCGGTGGTTTCATTACCCTTGGTCTATTTACGAAAAATAGTGTCGATTTGGTTTCTGAAAATTACTATAAAGAAGGCAAAGGGATTAATGTCGATCTGACTAGAATACATGTCGCAAAAGGCTTCAAACTTAATGCTAGTGTTGTTTCAACTCCTAGAGGCGTAAGTTTTAAGTTAGACAAAGGTAAGCTCGAGCTTTACCCTGCTTTAAAAGTCTCATTTACTCACCGAACCTTACCTGATCGTGATTTCGAACGTACTCTTAGCTCTGATGCTAATGGCAATTATCGACTTAGTTTAGATACGCCGTTACAAGGCCCTTGGTTCATTAAACTAGAGCCACATAACAAAGAATGGATTATCCAAGGGAAAGTCGCGTTTCCTAGCAAAACACCAACCGTTTTACTTGATTAAGGCGTAAAAATGTCTGCTCGTTCGACGCATCAAGTGTGTTATCACTGTAATGATGATGTACCTGCTAATACTAACTGTAACGTTGAAATACTTGGGCAGATTCGCCCTATGTGCTGCCCTGGTTGCCAATCAGTTGCACAAACTATCGTAGAAAGTGGTTTAGTTTCTTATTATCAATATCGCACCACTTCTGCTGAAAAAGTTGAGCTGGTTCCTGAGCAGCTGCAAAAGCTCATTCATTACGATAATGAAGATGTTCAGAAAGAGTTTGTGCGACACACTGAAGATATGTCAGAAGTTACCTTGTCACTTGATGGTGTGTCTTGTGCTGCTTGCGCATGGCTTATCGAAAAGCAGTTAATGGCCTACTCCGGTGTTATTTTAATTCGTGTGAACATCACTACCAACCGAGCCATATTACGTTGGGATGACTCTAAGATTCATTTAAGTGAGCTATTAAAAAATATCCATCAATTAGGATATAAAGCTGCACCGTTTGAGCCTAATCAGCATGAAGAAAGCTACCATCAAATGATGAAGCAATACCTTTATCGCTTGGGGGTTGCAGGCTTAGCAACAATGCAAGTTATGATGCTTGCTATTGCACTTTATTTTGAAGTGTTCTCTGATCTCGATAGTGAGTTTAAACAGTTTTTAAGAGTGGTCAGTTTGATCTTCGCAACACCTGTACTGCTCTATTCTGCTCAGCCTTTCTATATTAATGCTTGGCGTAGTTTAAAGGCCAAGACGCTAGGTATGGATGTTCCCGTATCTATCGCACTTATCTTTGCTTATATCTCAAGCTTATGGGCCACCGTGGCGGGCAAAGGTGAAGTGTTTTTCGAATCAATTTCCATGTTCACCTTCTTTTTATTAGTAGGTCGTTTCTTAGAAATGCGAGCACGCCGTAAAGCAGCCACCGCCAGCGCAAATTTATTGAAACTAGTGCCAGCAATGGCAAGGAAGTTAGATGGAAGTCAGATCCCAGTCCGAAGCTTAGCGATTGGCGATGTAATTCGAGTGTTACCCGGAGAGCATATTCCTGCCGATGGACAGATTGTAGTTGGTACCACACAAGTCGATGAGTCCATGCTCACGGGTGAATCGATCCCCGTTTTAAAACAGCACCATGATTTTGTTTATGCCGGCACTATGAATGTTGGCGAATCTTTTAAGTTGGAAGTCACTTGCCACAAAGCCGATTCTGTTATTTCCAATATTGTAAGGTTGCAAGATGAGGCCCAGTTATCAAAGCCTAAAATCGCAGAAATTGCCGATCATGTTGCTAAGTATTTTGTTGCGGTCATTCTTGTCATTGCTGGTGCTACTTGGTTTTATTGGTATCAACACCGACCAGATGAAGCATTTTGGATTATGTTGTCGGTACTCGTGGCAACCTGTCCATGCGCTTTATCTCTTGCGACCCCAACAGCTGTGACATGCTCAACTTCAAAGCTGGGAAGCCTTGGTATTTTATTGCGTAAAGGTCATGTATTTGAAACCTTATGCCGAGTAGATCATATCGTATTGGATAAAACCGGCACCCTGACGGAAGGTAATATTGAGATTAGTGATACGGAGCTTTTAGATAGTCAGTATACGAACTATCAAGTACTCGCGATTGCTGCTGCGTTAGAGCAACATGCTAACCACCCAATCTCAAAGGCATTCCAGAAATATTCATCCGAAGAAGTCACGATAGAAAATGTCTCTAACGTTATTGGCTCTGGTGTGTCAGGACAGTATTTAAATGATGTTTGGCATATTGGAACTTTACCTTTTGCCTTAAATACAGATGGACGAGAGTTAGAGCAGTCACAAGCGTCTTCGGTTTATTTATCTTGTAATCACCGTTTAGTTGCACGTTTTGAGTATACCGACCCTATACGTAAAGAAAGCCTCAGTTTTGTGAAGCAATTACAAAATGCCAATATCGACATCACGCTACTGACGGGAGACTCAAAGTTAAATACTCAAAAAGTCGCTTCAGCGTTGGGCATTACCCAATATCAATGCTCTGCCAAACCTGAAGACAAATTAGCTTATCTACAGTCTCTTAATGAGAATAGCGTTACCTTAATGATTGGTGATGGTATTAATGATGCTCCAACTTTAGCGGGAGCCCACCTTTCCGTTGCCATGGGAAGTGGTTCAGATGTGGCAAAATCGTCTGCGGATATGGTCTTACTTGGCGATAGACTGGATAAAGTACTTGAAGCTAGAGAGCTTGCCATTCAAACTCGTGGTATTATTCGACAAAATTTAGCTTGGGCACTAGGCTATAATGCCTTAATTCTTCCATTGGCTGTTATGGGGTTCATTGCTCCTTATTTTGCCGTTATTGGTATGTCCGCAAGTTCTATTATTGTGGTAACCAACTCACTTAGACTGCTGAAGTAATAAGGTTCTGAAATGGCCAGTTTGTATTTGTTAATTCCTATCGCCATCATATTTGTCTGTATCGCCGTTGCTTTATTTATGTGGGCAGTAAAATCGGATCAATTTGATGATCTCGATCGCCAAGGTCATAGCATTTTGTTCGATGACAATGATGAGGTAAAAGCGGAACTCGCAGAGAAAAAAGATAAAGCACAATGAATACAGATTGGGTAGCAGCGTTTCTAATCGGCTTATTAGGCGCCGGTCACTGTATGGGTATGTGTGGTGGTATCGCTTCTTTAATGAACCTAGGGAAAGTTTCAACTAAAAGACAATGGTTGAATCCCCTTTTTTATAATATTGGCCGTTTATCTAGTTATGCTCTAATTGGAGCAATAATAGGCGGCTCCATTTCAACTATTTCGTCCTACTCTGGAATTAACTCTCCACTCAATTGGTTACGCCTTTTATCTGCTGTATTTATGCTACTACTGGCTTTATATATAGGACAATGGTGGAATGGCCTGATATGGATAGAAAAACTAGGTCAAAGCCTTTGGAAGCACATCGCGCCATTCGGTCAAAAGCTACTTCCTATTAAGCGCCCTATCTATGCGATTCCATTTGGTTTCATTTGGGGATGGCTTCCATGTGGCTTAGTCTATTCTATGTTGACTTGGGCGGCAGCGGCTGGAAATTCGATTAATGGCGCTTTGATCATGCTGGCATTCGGCTTGGGTACCTTGCCATTGATGCTAGCGGTTGGCGTGAGTGCGACTCAGTTTAATCAATTGGTGAAATCCTTACTCTTTAGACGCCTTGGCGCCTTTATTTTATTGGCCTACGCTTTATTTCAGTTGTATCAAGGGGTTGTCCGTTTACTGTAATATAACGGTTACATCCGATGATTTTCTACTGTCCTTTAGTGGTATGAGGTGCTAAAATATTGATGTATATCAATTTAAACTGCTCGGTATTTTATGATTTCAGATAACGCAAAAACGAAACGAGTCCAATCAGGTGGCTGTGCCATTCATTGTCAGGACTGCAGTATCAGTCAATTATGTATTCCGTTTTCATTAAATGAAACGGAGCTGGATCAACTTGATGAAATTATCGAGCGTAAAAAACCGGTCCAAAAAGGACAAGAAATTTTCAAAGCAGGTGATGAATTAAAATCACTTTATGCGATTCGTTCAGGTACAATAAAAAGTTACACCATCACAGAACAAGGCGATGAACAAATCACCGCGTTCCATCTTGCTGGTGACTTAGTTGGCTTTGACGCAATTAATAACAATGCTCACCCTAGTTTTGCGCAGGCGTTAGAAACTTCAATGATCTGTGAAATACCTTATGAAACTTTGGACGATCTTTCTGGTCAAATGCCAAAATTACGTCAGCAAATCATGCGTTTAATGAGCAATGAAATCAAAGGCGACCAAGATATGATCTTGCTGTTGTCTAAGAAGAATGCTGAAGAACGTTTAGCTGCATTCCTATATAGCTTATCGACTCGATTCTCACAACGTGGCTTCTCCCCTCGTGAATTCCGATTAACCATGACTCGTGGAGATATTGGTAATTACCTAGGGTTAACGGTTGAAACCATCAGTCGCCTACTCGGCCGTTTCCAGAAAAGTGATATCCTGAGCGTTAAAGGTAAGTACATTACGATCATCGACCATGATGCATTACAAAAACTTGCCGGTTTTTCTGAAGAATAGAAATTAGATATATAAACAATGATTAAGCCGCTAAGTTTTCATACTTAGCGGCTTTTTTCTTTCCAAAATCAAGGTTATGTCACTAATAATTATCTGCAAATTCAGCTAAAGTTAAACCAGTACCAACGGATTTCTTTTGCTGAAAGAATCAAAATCTAGGCATGTTGTACCCTTGGTATACTTTGATCTGTTGTTAGGTCATATGAGTTAAGGAAGGGAGAGCTTATTATGAATTCATACAAAAACATTTTGGTGGTGGCTGATGTTAATAATGTTGAACAATCAGCATTAGCGCGTGCATTTCAGATTGTGCGAGATCTACCGAACCCCGCTCCAATTACTTTTTTTCTATCTATTTATGATTTTTCATACGATATGACATCCATGTTGTCTTCTGAAGAGCGCGATGCAATGAGACGTGGTGTTATTCAACAACGTGAAGGTTGGATGAAAGAAGTTGCCCAACCTTATTTGAAAGATGGTGTGGAATTTAACGTTAAAGTTGTTTGGCACCATCGTCCATATGAAGCCATTATTGGTGAAGTGTTCTCTGGTAGTCATGATATCGTCTTAAAAGCGACTCGTCAGCATGATGCTCTTGAGTCCGTGTTCTTTACACCAACAGATTGGCATTTATTGCGTAAGTGCCCATGTCCTGTATTACTTGTTAAAAACCACGATTGGCCGGTTAATGGAAATATCATTGCATCGGTTCATGTGGGTTCGGAAAACACCACCCACATTGCGCTTAATGAAAGCATGGTAGAGCAAGGTTTAAAATTTTCGAAACAACTGAATGCCGAACTATTTCTTGTTAACTCCTACCCCGTGACACCAGCGAATATTACGGTAGAGCTACCGGAGTTTGATCCGACTTCCTATACTGACGCTGTTCGTGGTTTTCACTTAACGGCGATGAAGGCACTACGTCAAAAGTATGGTATTGATGAAGAGCACACTAGAGTCAATGAAGGCTTGCCAGAAGATGTCATTCCAAAAGCTGCCAAAGAACTTGATGTTGGTTTAGTGATTTTAGGAACCACGGGTAGAACCGGTCTGTCTGCTGTGTTTATTGGTAATACAGCAGAGAATGTCATTGATAAGATAAACTGTGATGTTTTGGCACTGAAACCAGAAGGCTTTATTAGCCCACTCGATCCCAATTCATAGTTAATAGTAGGCTATTAAATTGGATATCAAACGGCAAGAGCAACCCTTTCGAGTGTTGCTCTTTTGTCATTTGTGAGTATTATACTGCCTTTATTTATGCAGCACCTATAACCTTTAAAAAACGCTATGATTTTTGAAGATCTCAACGATCTTTAAAAGCTCCATAATTTTAAAAACTATAGGTACTTGGCAACACCGTCAAGCATAGCTTGAGATCAGTAAAGGCAAATCACCATGAATTCAGATCAAAATACTGTTGAAGAACTTGAGCAAGCAGCAAAGAAGCAAGCTGAGCAGTATAATTTCAATAAGTTACAGAAGCGTATTCGTCGTAATACAGGTCAAGCTATTGCTGACTTTAATATGATTGAAGATGGTGATCGTATCATGGTGTGTCTCTCTGGCGGTAAAGACAGCTTTACCATGTTAGAGATTTTGATGAGCCTACAAAAAAGTGCACCCGTTAATTTTGAGCTCGTAGCAGTCAATTTAGACCAAAAGCAGCCAGGTTTTCCTGCTCATATATTACCGGCCTATCTTGAGTCATTAGGTATCGAATATAAGATTGTTGAAGAAGATACTTACTCAATCGTTCAAGATAAGATCCCTGAAGGTAAGACGACCTGCTCTCTTTGTTCTCGTTTACGTCGTGGTATTTTATACCGCACCGCTAATGAAATTGGTGCAACCAAAATTGCATTGGGTCATCACCGTGATGATATTTTGGAAACGTTATTTTTAAATATGTTTCATGGCGGAAAAATGAAAGCAATGCCACCTAAATTGGTATCGGATAATGGTGAACATGTAGTGATTCGCCCTCTTGCTTACTGCCGCGAAAAAGACATCATTAAGTTCTCTGCAATACGTGACTACCCAATTATTCCTTGTAACCTATGTGGCTCGCAACCTAACTTGCAGCGCCAAAACATTAAGCAAATGCTTAACGAATGGGATAAGCGTTTTCCAGGCCGTATTGAGACAATGTTCAAAGCTGTACAAAACGTGGTACCTAGCCATTTGGCCGATCACAATTTATTTGATTTTAAATCGATTGATCGTGATTCAGGCGTAATCAATGGTGGTGATATTGGTTTTGATAAAGAAGCATTACCTGAAAGTTCAGTAGTGTCAGAAGATGCTGTCGAGTTTGATCCTAGTTTACAGCTTGATGTAACGAATATTTAATTTCGACCATACTTAGCCTAAGCTGCGGATAACTAGAAAAAGAGCCGAACAATTCGATATTGTTCGGCTCTTTTTTTATCTTATAAACTATTCTACTAGTTACTTTTCAAGTAAAGGCAATGCCCTGAACGTGGCCTGTGGCAGTAATAACGATTCACCTTTAGAGAGTTCAGTTAAGCTTACTTTGGCTTTTCCGTCATCGATTGGGAACGTATTGCCTTTAGAGGTTTGGATGACGCCTTGTTTTAGCCCATCAAACTCTAATGTTAGGCCAATCACTTTTGGCGCAAACCAACTTGAAAACATCCCACCTAGGTCATCGAGCATCTTGCTCATTTGAGGAAGCAGTGTCTCAATATCTTGATAAGAAACCTCTCCGGAAAGTGGCTGCTTAGTCATAACTACCATAGAGAAATCACAGGTCTTACCTTGCTCTGCATTGACATAGACTAAAGGGCCAACCTGTCGCAAGTTGTCATCAAGTGGCACGATAAGCTCTTGAGATGGTGGGATCACAAACTCTTCGTAATGTTTGTCTTTTTCCATCCAGGCTTTATCAATTTTACATAAACGAGAAGTTTGATGTTCTTGAAAAAAGAATGCGACTTTTACATCGGGATGGCCTTCTTCAAGGTTATTTTTCATCTGTGTATAAAGCTTAGAATAATTAAAACGGTACTGCTGAGCATGCGCAGGTAGTGCTAAAATGGAAGCACATAACGCTGCGACCAACCCAATACGACGAATGTTAACCATTATTTGTCCGTCCAAAATTCAGAGTTATGTTTAATCATCGATTGAAGATCATCAACGTAATCTTGTCCACGCTCAGAGTAACTCAGTAAGCCGTTGGTTAACTCTAATGCCGTTGCTTGAGATTTTAAATCTTGCTCATTAGCGGCTAATTTCGCTCTGATATCACGAAGTTCTTTATAAGCGTTATTACGGTTCACATTCATAAAGTACGCGTGAATAGATTGTTGTGGAGAATCAAATTTTGCTACTTCATGAGTTGCCCCTTCAACACGGTGTAAGGGAACTAATCCACAACCTTCTACATAACACCATTGTCCAAAGAAGTTATTGCCTTCTTTAGCAAACCTTGAAGTACCCCATGCAGATTCATTCGCCGCTTGAGTTAAAACTAGTGACTGCGGCAAAACATTAACGCGATTAAGCATTGTATCTAACCATGCTTCGTTAATTCCCGTTTCAGGGATGGCTAATTCATAATCTTCAGCCAATTGTTTTGCTTTTGATGGCACTGATGAGAGGTCCCCATCTTCAAATTGTTTTTTTATCTCCAATAGATCATGACGCTCTTCCAGTACACGAGCATTCTCTTTTGCAATACCAGGACGAAGCGCGTCAAAGAACTTTTGCTTTTTAAGATGAATATCATCAACCGGCATTGGCGCTTTAGGTTTAGTCGCACTCTCTGCTGCCTGTTCCTTGCTGGTATCAGGTTGTTGATTATAGTGATTTTGAAGATAGTAAACAGCCCAAAACGAAAGGATTGCTAAGGTCATGATGATTTTTTTCTTCATGCGTCAAACACCTGTGATTGTTTATTATTGTGGTTAGGCGGCGTTCCGCTTCCACCTGAATTGATGACTTTCATTTTAATTCCAAACATATCGCGATAGATGATGCCTTTAACATGGAAGAAAAATGGTAGAACAAGGATAAAGCCGATCCCATAGAAAAGAGCCGCGGCAAAAAACATAAAGAGAATCAAAGCATAAACTGCCGCGATGGTTAGAAGTTTCTTATTAACTGCACGAAAAGACAGTAACAATGACTTCATAGGTGTCATTCTCTTTTCACACACCAGAAAAACAGAATTACTGAAAGTCATTGAAATATATAAAGATAGGAAAGGCAAGATCGCCCCTGCCAGACCTTGGAGTACTAATCCCATCAGAGTGACTAGCATGACTGGAATAGTAAAATGTAATCCCTTAAAGATGTGATTCGTCTTGGTTTTAAAGCCTGTAGCATGACTCATCGCCATTAAACAAACGCCCGCATATAATGGCGCACTGATAATTTCGTAGCTAAAATTAGCGACCATGACAGATTGAATGATGTTTTCTATTTGAGTGGAATCTGCACTGCCATCAAGCAGAGTAAAAAGAATGCTAGGATCACCAAGCTGTAATTTTAACGCCACCATAAATATTGCAATTTGCAAAATAATTAGCACGCCGATCGTTGGGGAAAATGACCAGAAATTTTTACGAGTAAGCTGCCATGCTTCTTTAATGATGTTGGCTGCTTTTAGTTCGTATTGCCCTGATAGCGCGGTATCTATATTGCCACCGACATTAAACTCTTTTTCTACATTATCATTCATAAAATGGGGATCCAGGATTTCTAACTAGCATAATTGTGGCTCATTATACTCAAGACACCTTAATATGCGAGTTTGTGTCTATTTCATTTTGTAAAAGCATAGATTGGTAAATCATTGTTATTCTTTTTTGTATATCAGGTATGAATAGATGATAATTAATAACTTCATAGTAAAAAAATGCTATGAATTACACTTAATGGCGACTATGATTCGCCCTCAAATTTTTGTGTCTAACATCGCTGTTCTTTCTTGGGAGAAATACAGAAATTGAACGTTGAATCTACTCAAACTTCTACCGTTATCCAGCTGACTGGTATCAGCAAAAGTTTTGATGGTAAATCCATCATTGAAAATTTCGATCTTAATGTTAACCATGGTGAGTTCTTAACTATTTTAGGACCTTCTGGCTGTGGTAAAACAACGGTATTAAGGATGATTGCAGGGTTTGAAACGGTTGATTCCGGCAAGATTCTACTAGCAAGTGAAGATGTGACTGAACAACCTCCCGAGCAAAGACACGTTAATACTGTATTTCAAAGTTATGCCCTTTTCCCTCACATGACCGTGTTTGAAAATGTTGCCTTCGGTCTACGTATGCAAAAAGTAGCGCAAACGGAAATAGAGGCGAGAGTTGAGGAAGCGCTAAAAATGGTTCGATTAGAATCAATGGCACAACGCAAACCTCATCAACTTTCTGGTGGTCAACAGCAGCGCATTGCGATTGCGCGAGCAGTGGTTAATAAACCTAAAGTACTGCTTCTCGATGAATCATTATCCGCTTTAGATTACAAACTTCGTAAGCAAATGCAGTTAGAGCTGAAACAATTGCAACGTAAGCTTGGTATTACCTTTATTTTTGTTACTCACGATCAAGAAGAAGCGCTTTCAATGTCTGATCGCATTATTGTTATGCGTGATGGTGTTATTGAACAAGATGGCTCACCGCGTGAAATTTACGAAGAGCCAAAAAACCTATTTGTCGCCAGCTTTATCGGTGAGATTAATACCTTTGAAGCCAAGGTAGTGAAGCGTAATGATGAGAAGACAATCACCGCTTTAATTGAAGGTATTGAATGCTCAGTGCATTACAAGCACCCTGTCCAACCCGGCCAACATCTTAATGTTCTTCTTCGTCCTGAAGATATACGCATTGAAGAGATCAAAGAATCTGAAGATATTGGTATTGTTGGTCATGTAACAGAACGTACTTATAAGGGTATGACTTTAGATTCTGTAGTTGAACTTGAGTCAGGGATGCGAGTGATGGTCAGTGAGTTCTTTAATGAAGACGATCCTGATGTCGATCACTCGATTGGCCAAAAAGTTTCGATTACTTGGGTAGAAAGCTGGGAAGTTGTTTTACCACAAGATGGCGATTCTCATACTAACCATGAAGAAATAGAGTAGATACAAATGAAGAAACTCAATCTTCAAAATAGCATAGTACTTGTGATTGTTTCATGGCTGATGCTGTTTGTCTTTATTCCAAATTTGATGATTATCATTACCAGTTTTTTAACACGTGATGAAGCCAATCTAATCGAATTAACCTTTACGCTAAGCAACTATGCTCGCTTGCTTGATCCGCTTTATGCCAAAGTCATGCTGCATTCATTGTACATGGCGGTTGTGGCAACAGGCTTGTGTTTGCTTATTGGTTACCCTTTTGCATATATTGTCGCAAAAATGCCAGTCAAGGTTCGTCCATTTATGCTGTTTATGGTCATTGTGCCATTTTGGACCAACTCATTGATTCGTACTTACGGCTTAAAAATTGTCCTAGGTACTCAAGGTATTGTGAATAAAAGCTTAATGGCGATAGGCGTGATTGAGCATCCAATACGCATTATGTATACCGAAACAGCGGTAATGATAGGTCTAGTCTATATCCTACTCCCTTTCATGATTTTGCCTTTGTATTCAGCGATTGAAAAGTTAGACCGCACCTATATTGAAGCAGCAAGAGATCTTGGAGCCAATAAGCTCCAAACTCTATTAAAGGTTGTCTTACCCCTCACCATGCCAGGTATTATTGGCGGTTGTTTATTAGTATTGTTGCCCGCTTTAGGTATGTTCTACGTTTCTGACCTACTCGGTGGCGCGAAAAACTTACTGATTGGTAACGTAATTAAGAGCCAAGTGCTCAATGCTCGTGATTGGCCATTTGGTGCCGCAACGAGTATCGCATTAACCCTAGTGATGGCATTGATGCTTTATGCCTACTATCGTGCCGGTAAATTATTGAATAAAAAAGTGGAGTTAGACTGATGAAAAAGTCTATTGGTGGAACGGTAGCCAAGTCTAGCTTTATGAGTTTGGTCTACCTGTTTTTATACCTGCCTATTATTGTTTTGATCGTAAACTCATTTAATGCCAGTAAATTTGGCATTAAATGGGGCGGATTTACGACTAAGTGGTATAGCGACTTAATGAATAATGACAGCTTAATCCAAGCTGCTGGTCATTCAATCACGGTGGCAGTCTTTTCCGCTACCGCAGCAACCATTATTGGTAGCTTAGCGGCTGTCGCGCTGTTTCGATATCAGTTTAAAGGTAAAGGCGCGGTTAACGGCCTACTGTTTGTTGTCATGATGTCGCCGGATATTGTGATGGCAATTTCATTACTTGCCTTGTTTTTGGTAGTAGGTTTCCAGTTAGGGCTAATTACCCTGCTTATTTCGCACATTACCTTTTGTTTGCCTTTTGTTGTGGTGACGGTTTACAGCCGCTTAAAAGGCTTCGATGTGAAAATGCTGGAAGCGGCGAAAGATTTAGGTGCCAGTGAATGGATTATTCTAAAACGTATCATTTTACCTTTAGCTAAACCTGCGGTTGCCGCTGGTTGGTTGCTGAGTTTTACCCTATCGCTTGATGATGTCATTATCAGTTCTTTTGTAACGGGGCCAAGCTATGAAATTTTGCCGTTGAAAATTTACTCTATGGTTAAAGTGGGTATCTCTCCAGAAGTGAATGCTCTGGCAACCGTGATGTTAGTCGTCTCTTTAATGTTGGTTATGTGCTCACAGGCTTTAGCTCGAGATAAAGTGAAGTAAAACCAACATAAGTTACCGAAGAAATACTTTAAAAAACAATTTATATGACTATACTCACACTATTTTGAAGCTAATGATAACTCTGAAAAAGATGATCATTAGCTAAAGTGTTAATAAATAAAAATTCCATACTGGGGGAAATCAATGAAGACATGGTCTAAGTTTTTTGTCGGTGCAGCACTAGCGGCTACATTTACCACAGGTTATGCGTATGCTGAAGATAAAGAACTTTATTTTTATAACTGGTCTGAGTATATCCCAAATGAAGTTTTACAAGACTTCACCAAAGAAACTGGAATTAAAGTCATTTACTCTACTTATGAATCCAATGAGTCAATGTACGCCAAGTTAAAAACACAAGGTAAAGGCTACGATTTAGTGGTGCCTTCTACTTACTTTGTATCTAAAATGCGTAAAGAAGGCATGTTGATGAAAATCGACCACGCCAAGCTTTCTCACTTTGTCGATTTGGATCCTAATTATCTAGACAAACCTTTTGACCCAGGTAACAACTACTCTATCCCTTATATTTGGGGCGCAACAGGTATCGGTATCAACACTGATATGTTAGATAAATCATCAATCAAAAAATGGGATGATTTATGGGATCCAAAATGGGTTGGCCAATTAATGATGATGGATGACCCTCGTGAGTTATTCCAAATTGCCTTAACCAAATTAGGCTACTCAGGCAATACCACCGATCCAGAACAGATTAAGCAAGCTTACCTTGAGCTGAAAAAGCTAATGCCAAACGTATTAGTATTTAACTCAGATTTCCCTGCTAACCCTTATTTAGCCGGTGAAACATCACTAGGTATGTTGTGGAATGGTTCGGCTTATATGGCTCGTCAAGAAGGCGCTCCAATTCATATTATTTGGCCAGAAAAAGGAACCATCTTCTGGATGGATAGTTTAGCAATCCCTTCTGGCGCAAAAAATACTGAAGCGGCATATAAAATGATTAACTTCTTATTACGTCCAGAAAATGCGGCAAAAATTGCAATGGAAATAGGTTACCCTACACCGGTTAAAACAGCCTACCCACTGCTGCCGAAAGAATTTGCTAATGACGAGAATGTTTTCCCACCACAGAAAGTATTAGATTCTGGTGAGTGGCAAGATGATGTTGGTGATGCTAACGTGCTATATGAAGAGTATTTCCAAAAGCTTAAAGTAGATATGAACTAGTCTTTACACAAAGATCATAAGTAACCAATGAAAACCACTGGGATGAATAGTCTCAGTGGTTTTTTACATTAACTGGAGCAGAAATTACATGAGTTGGATTAGAGTTTTAGTAGTTGTTCAACAAGCTTAGGCACTTCAATACTTGCTTTTCCATATCGCTTCTCAGCAAACTCGCTTTCTACCGCACTCGGTTCTAGGTTAATTTCGATGGTATGTGCGCCATGCATTTTAGCATCATGAACAAATCCTGCTGCGGGATAAACGACGCCAGACGTACCAATAGAGATAAATAAATCGGCGTCTTCAATGGCTGCATAGATTTCCGCCATTTGTAGCGGCATTTCTCCAAACCATACGATATGTGGCCTCAGTGGATTTGGAATTTGGCAACAATGACATAAGTCATGAACATCTAGATCTTCATAACGTTCAATTACTTGGTTAGACTCTGGGCAGCGAACTTTAAATAGCTCACCATGCATATGAATAATATTGTGACTTCCACCTCTTTCGTGCAAGTTGTCGATATTTTGAGTCACAATCGTTACTTTACCATCAAGTTTGCTCTCAAGTTCAGCTAAAGCTACGTGAGCGAGATTCGGCTCGATATGCTTATCTTGCAGTCCTTTGCGGCGTTGGTTATAAAAGTTTTGTACCAATTCAGGGTTGTAGCTATAACCTTCCGGAGTCGCGACATCTTCAATTCTATGATTTTCCCATAATCCATCTTGAGATCGGAAAGTTTGGATGCCAGATTCTGCTGATATACCAGCCCCTGTCAGGACCACAATGTTTTGATATGGGAAGTTCATTCGAATCCTTTTGAGGTAATGATTTGTCTTAATCTTTATACCCAAGTAACTTCAAGGTGCAAGTTTCAGCATCTTGAAGTCACTTGGGTATATAAGGATAATTTATCTTGTCTATTCATGTAATTGCAACGACAAGATAAAAAGTTTTGTCCTAGATCCCTATTTAATATTAATTGATGCAAATAACAGAAGTTATCATCACTAAAGTTAACTATACAAATACCGCTATTTCTTTGCCGGAGAACAAGCACTTAATGACAATAACTAATAGAATAAGTTATGATTTGCGCCGCTATTGTCCTATCTTTAGTAAGATATATCCAAGTAACTTCAAGGTGCGAGTTTCAGTATCTTGAAGTCACTTGGATATATAAACTATCAACTATTTATAAGTGATATCTATGGGTAAAATTTACCAATTCTGTTTGGCCTTCTTGTTTTTGTTCTCATTAAATGCACATGCAGAATGGGAGCCGACACAACAATCACAAGTCGCAAAAATTACGCCACAAGCACAAAGCATATCGGATAAAGTTTCTAAACTACCCGATCCTTTATTTATGACGGATGCCGATCATGCAATGGTCGATGAACTACTCTCTACTACCCTTTATCAAATCGACAAGACGACGCAAGATTTTGATGCATCATTAAAAGAATATCGAACCCAAGGTGGTCAAAAAGCTTGGCTTTCGGCACAAGAAGATTATTTATCACTTCATAGTTTTAATCGTTCAAAGCAAGACTTACTCAAATTGGTCAATAACCGAGTTTATAATAACTTAACTGGTTTTGGCCCATTTGGGGTGACTCAATTTAAAAACGAAATACATATTACCCAGCTTAACGCTCAATATTTGCTTTTCTTTCAAATTCAGAGTTTTAAGCAATTCATTAAAGACCTAGCAATATCCCCAGTACCGGTTATTGTCACCATCATCAAGCTATTCCTTGTTTATCTAATTTTAAATTGGTGGCTCCGAAATAGCCCTGAAATGATCAAGCAATTTCGCAAAGCAAAGTTAGATTCTCCAGCAAGCGCTCCACCAATATGGGTTCGTTTATTGTGGTACATCAGTAAAGCAAATAAGCCAATTGCGTGGTTAATTGCGATTACGGTTTCCTTAGATATCCTTTCAGGCTTACAAAGCCTACAACACGTCAAGTTCTTAGATATTTTCACTTGGTGGATCTTGGGTGGATCTATCGCGGTTAAATTCATCTTAGAGTTCGTGTACCGAAATAGTCGCAGTACCTCTAAAGATATCATTGCTATTCGACTATCCACCATTCGTTACTACGTTTGGAGTGTGATTGGCGCAGGCGTTTTATTACAAATTACTAAGACGACTGTTGGTGAAGGTACCATTTATCACTGGGTTTCTAGCTTGATGTTTCTATGGTTTATCTTAATTACCATCGTTGTATTAAGAAAATGGAAACCATACGTATTTAGTGACAATAACGTTAATCTAGACCACCCTATTTGGGCGCAATGGGCGATTAATCATAAAGATAGTTTTAGTCTATCAACGATTGCCACGGCGATAATGACATTTTGGATTTTTACCCGTCATTTGAAGCAATTCGTGATTTCAAACTTATCTCAATATGCCATTTTCAGCCAAGCACTTGCCTACTTGTTCCGTATTGAAGTGGCGAAACAAAGTGATAATGGGGGGCAAAACACTAACTTACTTCCTCTTTCTGGTGACGAAATTTTCCAATATGTTTTACCTGGTCGAGAAGACAGTGAGTTAATTAGTTATGCTTCTGATGAAATTAAGCAACTCTCACGCTATGTATTAACTGATAGCCCTGCTATGTGTGTCGTTTCAGGTGAACGAGGCATTGGTACCACAACATTATTAAAACAGATTCTATACCGTGTTAATAATGCTGAGCCGATTTATTTAAACTGCCCTAATTCTGGTTATGCAGAATTAGTTGCTAATTTAGCAGAGCAAATCGGGTTAAGCCGTGAATCGACCGACATCCAACTTTTAACTCATTTACGTAAAAGTGAAACTTGTTATTTATTTGCCGTCGACAATGCACAAAGACTTGTCAAACCTATGGTTGGAGGGCTTTCTGGGCTTATTAAGTTTGCGAATTTAATGCGCCGTTCTAAGAAAAATCACCGCGTATTATTGGCGATTGAAAAATCAAGCTGGCGCTTTGTCGACCGCGCAAGAGGCGAACGTCTATTATTTGATTTAGTAGCATTTATGCCTCGTTGGTCTGAAGCACAAATCACCAACTTGCTCGATTCACGTTTAAATAAAGAGTTAGAAAACCCAGTGTCATTTGATGATTTGAATCTACCTAAACAGTGGGATCAGGATGATCTTTCAGAAGAAGAACGTATGCGCCAAGGTTTTTACCGTATCTTATGGCACTACGCGGACGGAAACCCTACTGTCGCTCTGCGTTTCTTCCGCTTGTCTTTACGTAAAGATCAAACTACGGAAAAAATCGTAGTGCGCCTTTTTCAAGCACCAGAATCTGAAGAACTTGAAAAAATGCCAAAGCCTATGCTGGCCATTTTGCGCTCAATTGTGCAGCTTGAAATATCGACCCCAGAAGAACTTTCAGAATGTACTCAGCTCACTATTCCTGAAGTTATTGGTACATTACGCTACTTTGAAAGCCGTAATTACATTGAATGGTCAGATGATAAAGCGAAAATTTCCGATCACTGGTATCGATACATTACCAACGCCTTGCACCGTCAACATTTATTGGTGAAGTAATATGAAAAAGTTTCTTAGTTTAATCGTCTTATTGATGGTGAGTTCAACTGCTCTAGCTGCAGAAGGAACAGAAGAACATTTAGACAATATAGTGCAATTTACTAGCCTGATTCGTTGGGGCGGTGTATTTTTCTCTTTCTTTGTCATCTTGGCTTCTTGGATACTATTACGATTTACGAATCGCCTAGTCGAAACCTTTAGTACCCAATTCGTACAGTATCGAATGGTGCTACAAAAGTTGCAGTCTTTCTTCCAGTTTTTCGTATATATGACAGCCGGTTTAGTTGTCTTTATGATTAGCTTTCGGATCAATGACCAAATTCTTACGTTGATTGGTGGTACCTTAGCGGTTTCCATCGGCTTTGCATTGAAAGATCTAGCGGCATCATTCATCGCCGGTTTAACCGTGATGATTGATAGACCTTTCCAAGTTGGTGACCGAGTGACATTTGAAGGTAATTACGGTGATATCATCACGATCGGTCTGCGCTCAGTACGCATGCGAACACTGACTGATGACATCATCACAATACCGAATAACAAATTTTTAAGTGAAGTGACCATGAGTGGTAACTACGGCGCACTTGATATGCAATGTGTGATCCCTTTTTATATTGGAATGGACCAGGATATCAACTTAGCTCGTGATTTGATCCAAGAAGCAGCCTCATCAAGCCGTTATATTCACCTACCTAAGCCGGTTGTCGTGTTGGTTAACCAAGAAATTGCTGATAACTACATGGCGATAAAACTCACCTGTAAGGCGTATGTAGTTGATACTGTGTATGAGAAGTTATTCGAAACCGATATTACATTACGTGTGATGAAAGAATTTAAACACCACAATATTCAGCCACCAATGATTGCAGTGCGCTCAACCGTACAGTAGCAATGATTTAACGCTCTAGCTCCCTATACGGTGAGTTTGGGTATATACTTGAAGTCACTTGGGTATATAATCCACATAATTAATTTTGAGCAGTAATTTCGGTTACTGCTTTTTCATTTAAGGCGTTTTATGTCTCGCACAATTTTATACACATACAAAAATGAAGAAAAAACCTTAGCGTTTAGCTACCGTGATTTTCACTCTATCCATGAAGCAGTTGCCGCTCATGAAGGGATTGATATTCGTGAGTACCTAAAAATGGAGCAATCAATTGAAGCGGTGTCTGATACTAAGACCGTTCGTAACTACCGCGACGCACATTTTAAAAAGCTTGGTTTTGGTAAAATAACCTTAATGCCGAAAGAGAATATCGGTATTGGTCAGAAGAAGAAAAATAGCTGACCGACTAAAAAGGCTCGATGAAATGACATCGAGCCTTTGTGTTTATACAGACTTATCTTGTTTATACAGACTTATCTTGTTTATACAGACTTATCGCATCAGTGAAATTATTGAATATTCAAAAATGCAGCGCCACGTACACCACCAGAATCGCCATGTTTGGCTTTTAAGATATGAGGTACTTTACCTATAGAAAGCAAATGAGGTTGTATACGCTTTGGCATTTCTTCGTAAATTGCTTCAAAGTTTGATAAACCACCACCGAGTACCACGACATCTGGGTCAAAAGCAGTAAATATATTACCTAAACAAATGGCCAGTAATTCCATAAAGCGTTCAACATGTTCAACTGCTTTTGGCTCTTTTTGTTGATACTGTTTGATGATATCGATAGCCTTAACTTGTTCATCATAGTAGTGGTGATAAAGCTGCTCAAAACCACGACCAGACAAGTAGTTATCGATACAGCCTTTTTTATCACAGCCACAGCCAAATAATGGTGCGTCTTTATCTTTAGCGCTATCGTTCAAGTGGAACCAAGCATCTATTGGCATACGGGTATGACCCATCTCACCCGCAACATGACTACCACCAGAAACCACATGACCGTTAACGACAATACCCCCGCCAAAACCAGTGCCGAGAATTAACCCTAAAACGCTTTCTTTACCTTGATGCTCTTCATCCCAAGCTTCTGATAGCGCAAAGCAGTTTGCATCATTAGCCACTTTTACTGGGCGGTCTACCAAAGCTTCAAGATCTTTACGTAAGAACTTTCCTTTTGCGGCAGGGACATTTGAAGTTAACACAGCACCATCTTCAACACTTTCCATCCCCGGGATTCCGATACCAATTGTGCCTTTTAGCTCAAACTGCTCATCATATTTAGCCACTAAACTGGCAAGTGTCTCTAATAATGCTTGGTAATCTTCTCCAGGTGTTGGCACCCTTTCCGACGCGACTCTTTCTAATTTTTCGTTAAAAGCACCAAATTCAATCTTTGTGCCACCGACATCAAAACCGTAATACATTAATTCTCTCCATAAATTAAAATATAAAATTAAAAACAAATAAAATTAGGCTTATTATCCATAAACTTGTTGTACAAACTGTGATGGTTACGCTAGTTAGGCCCCTACTGGATTCAAGTGCGCGTTTTTCCGACACGTTTGGCCTATTCTGACTCAATACTGCCACCATATTAACTGGCGAGCATTTACTCATTACTCGTTATCCGATAGCATCTTGAAGTTACTTGGGTATATTAATCCACACAATCAAAGCTAGGTAGAGATGAACAAAGCACTGACTATTCCATTAATGAGTTTCCTGTTGCTGGCTGGCTGTGCTTCGAACCCACCTTCTACGCCACCTCTTCCTTCTACTCCTATAGAGAAAACAGAGTTCCAACACTTATACAAATCATGGTCTGGTGTTCCTTATCAATTTGGTGGTAGTACCAAACGTGGAATAGATTGCTCTGCTTTTATGCAAGTCACCATGTCGACAATTTATCAGCTGAACCTTCCTCGTACCACTGAATTACAAAGCCAACAAGGCTACTTTATTCCAGAAGAAGAAGCCGCTTTTGGTGATCTTGTCTTCTTTAAAACCGGTTGGAACCAACGTCATGTTGGAATGTACATTGGTAATAATCAATTTATGCATGCTTCAACCTCTAAAGGTGTGATTATTTCACGTCTGGATAACCCTTATTGGGCAAGTAAATTTTGGCAGTTTAGGCGATTTAGTCCAAATTAAATACGTTGTTTTCCCAAGTGACTGCTATATAAACAACAGCTCGGATAACGTCAGTAAATTTAACTAATTTTTGCGAATCAG
The DNA here is from genome assembly GCF_000426765.1 of Vibrio litoralis DSM 17657. Classification (GTDB taxonomy): domain Bacteria; phylum Pseudomonadota; class Gammaproteobacteria; order Enterobacterales; family Vibrionaceae; genus Vibrio; species Vibrio litoralis. The sequence continues at coordinate 62,390 of NZ_AUFZ01000005.1, forward strand.
CTCTCTAATTTAAAAGTTCAACTAAGCTAATGTCATAGACTGATAACTTTCAGATTCTGGAGGCAACTATGTGGCATGGTATTGCACAACAGCTATCACAAGTACTGGCGTTTGAATTTGTTATTCAGGAGCGAGAAAGGTTGCAAGGTGGTGATTCTAATCAGTGCTATATGCTCTCTGATGGTCAGCAGCGTTACTTTGTCAAAATTAATGACCGAGAATACCTACCAAAATTTGAATCCGAAATAGATAATTTATCGAGCCTTCTTCATACTGGCACCCTATCGGTTCCTCAACCGGTTACTTGTGGTGTAGTCAAAGAACACGCCTTCTTAATCTTAAATTACCTACCTACCAAACCGCTCACCGCGCCAACTGAGCAATACCACTTAGGGCAACAATTAGCCCATCTCCATTTGTGGGGAGAGCAAAAAGAATACGGTTATGATGCCGATACCTATGTTGGTTTAAACCTGCAACCTAATGCTTGGCATAAAAAATGGGGAATTTTTTTCTCTGAATGCCGCATTGGCTGGCAATTGCAGTTACTAAAAGAAAAAGGGATTGAGTTTGGTGACATCGAGGAAATCGTAGCGTTAGTGAAACAAAGAATCGGTACTCATAACCCGAAGCCTTCCCTTTTGCATGGCAACTTAAGTGATAATAACTATGCGTTATCAGTCAATGGCGCTATCTGTTACGACCCATCTAGTTATTGGGGAGATCCAGAGTGCGATCTGGCAATCACCGAAGAATTTAGTCATTTAGGGCCGGAGTTTTTTGCTGGTTATGAAGATATCTTATCTATCGATGATAGTTACTATAAACGCCGAGATCTCTATCAGCTCTATTACCTTCTTTGTCGATGCAATCAATATGGCGGAGAATATCTCACTCAATGCGTATCAAAGATTCAACTTATACAACAAGGCTCTATCTAATTTATTGTTAATTCAGTCACTTAATTAACAAATGAAAACGGTGAGATATGCGTCGTAATAAAATGTCACTCATAGACTAGACTTACAATTAATTTCAGCGTGGCCGATTTTTAACCATGTTGTAGATTTTAAAAATACAACTTTACGATGAATAGCAGGATAAATCGGGCAGTTTTTTGTTCATTACTTTGCACTAATTCAATCTTTTCGCTTTTTTTCAATCATGAACTAACTTAAAGCGCTAATATTGGATTAAATCAGACCAAGTTAACCACTTGGTCTATTTATTTTGTAGTTCATTCAGCTTGGCACAAAGACGTAATAGTGAGGAAAGCAATGATAAAATACACTGAAAAAAGAGTAGCCTGCCCACATTGCGGACATCAAATTGATATGACTGTGGATTCATCTAGAGGCGACCAAGATTTTTATGATGACTGCCCTTCATGCAATCATGCTATCCACCTAGAGCTTAAAGTTAATAATACCAAAGTTCATCTCACAGTGGGGGTTGAAGACCATTCAATCTTCTAATATTTACAATAGGTTATAAGTTCCACTATCCCGAATAATTGCTCCAAAATTGTTCGGGATTTTTTTATTGTTATTTTGTAAAATTTTTATCGCTAATTGTATACAACTAGATATAATTCTTTTCCGCCTTTTCACGCAGTTAGGACTTGATATGCACCGTTATCGTAAAGAAGGTTCAATCCTTGTTAAGTTAGCAACCCCCGTGCTATTGGCTTCTGTTGCTCAAACGGGCATGGGATTCATTGATACCGTAATGGCCGGTGGCGTGAGCGCTACTGATATGGCTGCAGTCGCGGTTGCGTCTAGTATCTGGCTCCCTTCTATTCTGTTCGGCATTGGCCTGTTGTTGGCCTTGGTTCCTGTGGTCGCTCAACTTAATGGCTCTGGCCGACAAATAAGAATTGCCCATGAAATTCAGCAAGGCTTCTACTTGTCGTTCCTGGTAGCGATTCCTATTGTTTTGGTTTTATCACAGACCAAGCATATTCTCGACATCATGCATATTGAGCCCGTGATGGCACAAAAAACCAATGGCTATATGTTTGCCATGATTTTTGCCGTTCCCGCGTTTCTACTCTTCCAAACGTTGCGTAGTCTGTCCGATGGTTTATCGCTAACCAAACCGGCAATGATTCTCGGCTTTCTAGGCTTGGCGATTAATATTCCATTAAACTGGATTTTTGTTTATGGCAAGTTTGGTATGCCAGCGCTTGGCGCGGTGGGCTGTGGCGTGGCAACGGCTATTGTTTACTGGGTGATGTTTTTACTGATGCTTGCTTATGTATTAGTTGCGCAGCGTTTTAAGAATATTCATATTTTCAGTGAATTCCATAAACCGAACTTGCACTCATTAAAACGCTTGTTTCGTTTGGGGTTCCCTATCGCCGCTTCACTGTTTTTTGAAGTCACCTTATTTGCAGTGATTGCTTTGCTTATCGCTCCGCTCGGCCCAATTGTGGTTGCTGCCCACCAAGTTGCGATAAACTTTTCAACATTGATCTTTATGCTACCGATGAGTATCGGGGCTGCCGTCAGTATTCGTGTAGGTCACCAACTCGGTGAAAAAAGTGTTGAAGGCGCTAAGATTTCAACGCATGTAGGGATATTATTTGGGTTTGCAACAGCCCTCATCACTGCTTTATTAACAGTGATATTTCGCCATCAAATTATTGACCTTTATACCGATAATCCAGAAGTAACAGTTATCGCCCTTCACCTTTTAATCATGGCGGCTATCTATCAATGCAGTGATGCAGTTCAAGTTGTAGCAGCAGGCGCATTGCGTGGCTATAAAGATACTAGCTCGATATTTAGTCGCACCCTAATTTCTTATTGGGGAATCGGCATGCCGGTTGGTTATATTTTAGGAATGACCGATTGGCTAACATCGAAGCCTATGGGAGTAACTGGTTTCTGGATTGGTATCATTGTAGGGCTAACCATGGCAGCAATATTGCTCTCTATTCGCTTATTATGGCTACATAAACAAGACGATACGGTACAGCTAGACTTTTCGACCCGTTAGTTCATTGCTGAAAATGCTTTAGCCTTAAAGTGATGGACGCTTTATTTCTTCACGTAGGTGACTAAAGCGAACAAACCTTGGCAAGCCATTATGGGTTAGCCCATTGTATCGAAACGTAATAACCGAACCTATTGGTGGCGGGATTTTCCTCTCTTTATTGGTTAATCCCGAGCCAACATAAAAAGTCTTTCCGTTTTTCCATTGCACTAACAAAGACCCTGTTAAACCTTCATATTTCCCTTTTCCTGGCTTATAACCAATAACCACGGCCTCGTCGTCTTGGTAATTTTTCACTTTCAACAAATCATCACTACGGCCTGTATTATAAGCACTGTGCTTATTACGTAGCATGATTCCCTCGCCATTGAGTTTTTCAATATTATCAAGTAATCGGTCAAGCTCGACTTCTGTTGGCAGTGGTAAATGTTCCGCTAACCGCAGATGAATAGCATAAGTTTCATTGAGGCATTTTTTCAGTGCGGCGTATCTTTGAAGATACTCACCCTCTTCATTTGGCATATCAAAGGCCATGAACAGTACATTTTCCCAATCTTGATCATTAGGGGCGACATCTAGGACAGTTTTTTGAACATGATTAAACTGCCCCCTTCCAGCCCACAGTTCTCCGTCTAACGGTTGTTTTGGGAATCGAGCGACAAACCACTCAGGAGCATAAATACGGTTTCCTTGCCTTGTTTGGAAAAATTCGCCATTCCACAAAGCTCGAATACCATCGTATTTTTCGCTATACCAATAATCATCTAAATTTATTTCATCATGGTATTCATTGGCGAGCATCACTTTTTGTGAATGATTTTCTAATTCCTGAGCTTCCGCATTGGCATCGGTTGGCGTTAAAGAAACTCCGGCAACCAAGGAGTAAGCAATAAAGTAATATGAGGATTGTCTTAACATAATAGGCACTCAAATTAAGTGATTAAAGTTATAACCTAATACATTCAGCCACTATCCGTGGTTTCCAAAAGTTAAAATGCGATTTGACTGAGGTTTAATTTTTTTGATAAACAGGTCAGTTACATAAAGGTATAGAAGCTATCATCGTTTGCACGGCCATAGCAGCGTGTTAGACTCGAAAATAAACCCTAATAAATAAGAGAATTTGCAATGATTAAAGCTGCTGTGTTTGATATGGATGGTCTAATGATCGACTCGGAACCATTTTGGCAACAAGCTCAATTAGAAGTGTTTCCAACCCTTGGGGTTAAGATTAGTCTACAAGACACTATTGATACAACAGGCATTCGAATTGACCAAATTGTTGAACAGTATTTTCGTGAGCAACCATGGGAAACTCACAGCTGTGATGATGTCTGCACGATGATTTTAAATCGTGTGATTGAGCTAGTGAAAGAATATAAACCTATGATGCCTGGATTATTCCAAGCGCTGGAAACTTGCCAACAATCAGGTTTAAAAGTCGCCCTTGCCTCATCTTCCCCTATGGTACTCATCCAAGCAACATTAGATGCTTTAGAGTTAGATGGTGTATTTGAAGCGGTATTATCTGCGGAAGGACTACCTTATGGTAAACCTCACCCTGAAGTGTATTTGAATGCTGCTAATGAATTAGAAGTATCACCGCTAGAATGTGTCGCACTTGAAGATTCTTTTACTGGCTTACTGGCGGCGAAAGCTGCACAAATGAAGACGATCGTGATCCCAGAGGCGAGTCAAGCAAACCAAGAGCGCTTTGTGATTGCTGATTATAAGCTGAGATCACTTGAAGAAATCACACCTGAATTATTACAAGCGTTATAAGTTAACTCACCCGTCGCTCTTCTCGTAGCGACGGGAATTTTTCCATCTTTTGGATATAGGCGTTACATCCCATCGAGCAGTTTAGCCAGTTGCTCTTTTTGCAGTACTCCAACATAGCGTCCATCTTGCTCTGTCACGGGTAATTGCCTCTTACTTCCAAGAACGCTAGGCATAATGGACTCTATGCTTTGTTCGATATTTGCAAAAACCTGATCATGGGCTTGTGTATTCAATAACTCACCTATATGAGCATTTGAATTGGTGGCTTCTTTTAACTGATGCAGAGTAACATTAGCAATGTATGTTTGTTCTGATGTCACTACCGCCATTTCACTCAATGCCAATTGTTGTATTTGCTTGATAGCCTCAGCGACCGTTAGTGTTTCTAATAGTCCCTCTTGCGCTAAATAGGCGTGTCTAACGGTTAATGCTCGGCCTCTATTAATATCTTGAACAAACGACGCCACGTAGTCTGTCGCGGGGTTTAATAATATATCGACAGGCTTACCTTGTTGAACCAATTCACCATCTTTTAAAATCGCGATTCTATCGCCTAAGCGAAGTGCTTCATCAAGATCATGGGTAATGAAAATAATGGTTTTATGCAGTTTTTGTTGAAGATCTTTTAATTGCTGCTGCATTTCACTACGAATGAGTGGGTCTAATGCTGAGAACGCTTCATCCATTAATAGAATGTCAGGATCCGTACACAGCGCCCGCGCAAGTCCTACCCTTTGTTGTTGGCCGCCGGACAATTGATTGGGGTACTGATTCTCATAGCCATTAAGCCCCACAATATCGATCCAGTGCTGCGCTTTTGGTTTCCAATCTGATTGGCTAATACCCTGAATTTTTAACCCGTAAGCCACATTTTGAATCACAGTACGGTGCGGCAGTAATCCGAAGCGTTGGAATACCATCGACATTTTATGACGGCGTAAGTCTTGAATTTGCTTTTTATCTAACGAGCAAATATCAATGCCATCGATTTCGATTGTTCCTTCGCTTGGTTCTATCAGACGATTAAAGTGACGTATTAAGGTTGATTTACCAGAGCCGGATAAGCCCATTACTACGAAGGTTTCCCCTTGTTTAATCTCTAAATTAATGTCACTTAGCCCAACACTCACTTGGTAGCGATTCATTAACTCATCTTTTGACAACCCTTGCTTTAATTTAGTGACACCGTCACTTGATTGTTCACCAAATACTTTATAAAGGTTCGAAATTTTAATATAGGAAGTTGGCATTAAGACTTACCTCCTAAGTGTTGTTGGGTACGTTTTGCATAGCTTTGGGTTACACGGTCAAAAATAATCGCTAGCGCTACGATTGCTAGACCATTTAATAAACCTAGAGTGAAATATTGATTGGTAATCGATTTAAGTACTGGTTGCCCTAGCCCTTTAACACCAATCATTGAGGCGATCACCACCATTGCCAGCGCCATCATTATCGTTTGGTTAATACCAGCCATAATATTGGGCATCGCCAGTGGGATTTGAACGCCAAATAGTCTCTGTATTCTATTGGCACCAAAAGCGGTTGATGCTTCTAGTACTTCTTTATCAACTAAGCGAATGCCTAAATTGGTTAATCTGATCACGGGAGGAATCGCATAGACGACAACGGCAATTAACCCCGGAACCTTACCTATCCCAAGTAACATTACAATCGGAATTAAATAAACGAAAGCCGGCATGGTTTGCATCACATCAAGCAGCGGCGTGACGACTTTTTGAATGCGATTGGAACTTGCCATGGCAATGCCTGTGGGGACACCGAGCACAATGGCCACAAAGGTAGAGACGAGAATAATACTCATAGTGCGCATGGTATCTTCCCACATTCCTAGGTAGCCGATAAAAAAGAAAGCCGCCACCACACTTAACGCCAGTTTCCAAGAACGACTCGCGCCATAGGAAAGAGCGGCTAATACGGCGATAACGAGCCACCAAGGTGTTGCCAGTAGCAGTTTTTCAAAATGCACTAAAAAAGATAAGAGTGGATCAAAGAAGGATTCAATTGTTTCGCCATATTGACGGGAAAAATCACGATACACCCCATCTAAGGTTCTTCTTAGCCATAATAAGCTATCGCGATCAAGCTCGGGGAATTCGGTTATCCATTGAGGTACTGACATGTCATTTCCATTTTTATGATCTTTATACCAATCGTACTAATTATCTGATCATCCTTGCTTGTTAAAAGGCTCGATAACTTCGTTGAAAATTTTGCTTGTAGAATAACTACTGATCGAAAATTTTAGCCTCGTTCTCAAGCCTTTTTCCTACACAATTTCTGACCATTTAATTAGTGTGATTGGTATTACAACAAGCGGATATTGATATTTCAGCATCCGCTAGACCAACATTTATAGCTCATCTACCGCAGCTTGAACGGCCGCTTGTGCTTTCTCATCTAGCCACTGAGACCAAATGTCTTTGTGCTTTAGCATGAACTCTTCCATCGCCATGTCACCATCGGCCTGATTATCTTCCATCCAAGCAAGCATTTGGTTCATTTGCTTATTGGTATAAGCGCGTTGGTTTAAATACTTCATCGCCTCTGGAGCCCGGTTAGCAAAAGCTTCCGTGACTACCGTGTCTACTTTAGAGGGTGGCCACATGATTGGTTTTGGCGTTGCGCATTCAACTTGAGTAATACACTCTTGGTAATGCTTGGCATCGGTGCCTTGGCCAAAGTCCACTTTTACCATTGGGTACTTACCTAATACCGAAGTTGGTGCCCAGTAGTAGCCAAACCAAGGTTGTTTTCTATCGTATGCTTTGGCAATGGTGGCCGCTAAAGCCGCGCCAGATCCCGGATCGACTTTCTCAAAGCCTGATTGATCAAGATGAAGTGCATCAAAAATGTGTCCGGCTGAAATTTGGCAAGTCCAGCCTGCCGGGCAAGTATAAAACGCGGATTTGCTGTCATCTTCTGGGTGGGTAAATAATTCTGCATTAGCTTTTACCCCTTCAATGGTGGCTAAGCTTGGGTCTTTATCCACCATATATTGAGGAACCCAAAAACCTTCTTCACCACCATCCGATAAACTCTGCACCGCAAAGCGCAGACGTTTTTCTTTTACGCCGTTTTCTAATAGTTCTTTCGCTGAGTTACTCCACAGCTCGGGGGCAATATCCGGCTCGCCTTTTTCAACCATAGAAGTGGTTGTCGGAACGGTGTCGCCGGGTACCAGTTCGACATCACAATCGTAGGCATTTTCTAATATGAATTTATCGACGTTGGCCATCAAAGTGGCGGAGCTCCAATTCATATCGGCAATCGAAATTGTACCGCATTCAGATGCCACGGCTGACAATGGGAAAGATGAAGCAAGCAAAAGAGAAGACAAACCTAATAAATGTTTTTTCTGCATAAATATTTCCTTATATTTTTTATACCCTTCGAACTGAGGTGATAGCTCTTATTAATCCTACTGTAATCGTATAGAGAGTTAACTATCCATGTATAAATAGTAGATATAAGACAAGGTTTTGCTGAATTTAATTAAAAATTAGGCAATAAAAAAGCAGCTAAAAACTAGCTGCTTTGATGATTAAGACTGGAAATGGTTAGACTTTGGGGTCTTCCACTTTGCCTTGAGCTTTCATTTCTTCATACCACAAATCATGATGTTCTTTAGCCCAAGTTTCATCCACTTCACCTTTTACCATGCCCTCTAGAGCACCTTCCATACCGAATAAACCGATATAAATATGGAAGATAAAGCCACAGATAAGGATCAAGGCTGAGATCATGTGCGCTAAGTTAGATAGCTCCATATCTCGGCGTCCTTGACCAAACATCGGGAAATCTAAGATAAAGCCGGTGATTGCTGCCACAACCCCCATGAAAATAAGCATCCAGAAGATCAGTTTTTCACCGGCATTGGAAAATTCCGCTGATGGGTGAGATCCCTTATGCTTACCTACCATACCACCTAGCTTCAAACACCAATCAAGATCAATTTTCTTGAAGGTACTTTTACGCCACCACTTAATCAGTACGACAATCAGTAAAATAAAGAAAATAGGACCAATGTAGTTATGGTATTGCTTAGCAAAGTAGATGATATCTCCCCATGCTGCAGTTGAAATAACAGGCTTGAGGAAGTGTTTTCCCCATACCAATGTCATTCCTGAAAACGCTAGGCTTAAGAAAGTAAACGCCATTGACCAGTGCAGTGTCCGATCAATACGCGACCAACGTTTAATAGTGCGCCCTGTTCTAGGTTTACTCAGTTTTAATGGACCGACGATAAAGTACGCCAGCGTAACCATAGCTAAACTGCCTAGTACTGCAATCGCACCTAATGGTGACATCCACTTTTCTTTTAATTTATACCAGGTCTCACTTGCGGTGCTGACTAAAACGCCATGCTCCATCGATTGAGAAGTGGTATAGCCTTCCTGACCATCTTTCACTTGCTGAAAAAACTCATCACCCGCTAGGCGAGTCATTTCTTTTTCAGCCGTCGTAGCAGGCGCAACTCCGGTTTGTTTATTATCGTTGTCGTTAGCTAAAGTGGTAAAACTCAAGCACAACATCATCACTGTCACCAAAGAGACAGCAAACGTCTTGAATGATTTCATAAACATGACTATCTCCTTATTTGTGACTGCTTGGTTGTGATGCATCATGAGCAAGAGAGTCATCATAAACAACCCCAGTAACATTGCTGCGATCGTCTTTACCACCACGATCATGCACACGTTTTGCCATGACTTGAGCAATCTTATCTGCAGGACCGGCAATTAATGCTTTGGTCGAGCAAAGAGATGCACACATTGGTAGCTTGCCTTCCGCAATACGGTTAGCACCATACTTTTCACGCTCTTCTTGTGAGCCTGCTTCCGTTTCAGGACCACCGGCACAGAAGGTACATTTATCCATTTTGCCACGTTCCGCAAAGGCACCATGTTGAATAAATTGTGGTGCGCCAAATGGACAGGCAAACAAGCAGTAACCACAACCAATACATAAGTCTTTATTGTGTAGAACAATATTGTCTTCTGTACGGTGGAAGCAGTCAGCAGGACAAACCGCCATACAAGGCGCATCGTCACAATGCATACAAGCAACCGAGATAGACGCCTCGCCAACTTCACCATCATTAATGGTTACAACACGGCGACGTTGAATACCCCATTCAAGAGCATCATCATTTTCGTTTTTACAGGCAGTGACACAACCATTACATTCAATGCAGCGTTCCGAGTCACATAAAAACTTCATTTTTGATTTTTTATCTGTCGTAGACATAACCTACCCCTTACGCGTTTGAAGTGCTGGTGGCTTTGCTTATTTTGCAAAGCGTCACTTTGGTTTCTTGCATTTGAGTCACAGGGTCATAACCATAAGTGGTTGCCGTGTTTGCCGACTCGCCAATAATGTAAGGATCCGTGCCTTCTGGATACTTCTCGGTTAAATCTTTGCCTTGGAACTTGCCACCAAAGTGGAATGGGATAAAGGCTAAACCCGGTTGAACCCGGTTGGTCACCATGGCTTTAACTAAGATACGACCTTGCTCAGCGCCTTCAACCCAAACATCATCGCCATCAGTAATACCATTGGCTTGTGCTTCTTGTGGGTTAATTTCCACAAACATTTCTTGCTGTAGCTCAGCCAACCAAGGATTAGAACGGGATTCTTCACCACCACCTTCATACTCAACCAAACGGCCAGAGGTCAGAATAATTGGATACTCTTTCGAGTGGTCTTGATCTTGTATTGATTTATACAAAGTAGGCAGACGATAAATTGCATCGTTATCTTCCCACGTTGGGTAGTCGGCAATCAGATCACGGCGTGGTGTATACAGTGGTTCACGGTGCAATGGCACGCGATCGGGGAACTGCCATACAATCGTACGTGCTTTACCGTTACCAAATGGAATACAACCATGCTTAATTGCAACACGCTGAATACCACCCGATAGATCGGTCTTCCAGTTTTTACCTTCAGCAGCGGCTTTTTCTTCAGCAGTTAAATCATCCCACCAACCAAGTTGCTTCAATAGCTTATCGGTAAACTCAGGGAAACCATCTTCGATTTCACAGCCTTTCGAATAGCTGCCATCGGCCAACAGGCTCTTACCTTCAAACTCGACACCAAAGCGAGTACGGAAGTTACCGCCACCTTGCGCAACGGGTTTAGAGGTATCATAAAGAATATGAGTGCCTGGGTGTTTCATCTCTGGCGTGCCCCAACAAGGCCAAGGTAAACCGTACGTTTCCCCTTCAATGCCATCAGAGCTGGCAGAAAGATCTTCGTGGCTGAACAAGTGCCAGTTTTGTTGATGGAACTTCAAACGCTCAGGGCTTTGGCCTGTGTAACCAATTGTCCACATGCCGCGGTTGAATTCACGGGTGATATCTTCAATCACTGGCTGATTATTCTTGATTTCTACATTTCTAAATAACTCATCAGCAATGCCGAGCTTTTTAGAGAGTAGATACATGATTTCATGATCAGGCTTGGATTCGAATAGAGGCTCAATCACTTGATCACGCCACTGAATCGAACGGTTTGAAGCGGTCACCGAACCATGGGTTTCGAACTGAGTCGTTGCCGGTAGTAGATAAACACCGTCAGTACGATCATTAATCACCGCCGCAACCGTTGGATACGGATCGACAATCACCATCATATCCAGCTTTTGCATCGCTTTTGGCATTTCATGTCCACGGGTTTGCGAGTTCACCGCATGGCCCCAGTAGAACATGGCACGAATATTATCGTTTTGCTCAATGCGAGACTTATCTTCTAGAACACCATCTACCCAACGAGAAACAGGAATACCCATATTATTCATTGGTAGCTTGCCGTTGTATTTGCGTTGATCAAAACGGCCTTTTAGCCAGTTATAATCAATGCCCCATACTTTTGACCAATGCTGCCATGCGCCTTCAGATAAACCGTAGTAGCCCGGTAAATCGTGAGATAACACACCAAAGTCGGTTGCGCCTTGTACGTTATCGTGACCACGGAAGATATTCGCCCCGCCGCCAGATTTACCCATGTTGCCAAGTGCAAGTTCAAACACACAGTAAGCACGAGTATTGTTATTACCTGTTGTATGTTGAGTACCGCCCATACACCAAACCACACAACCCGGTTTATGATGAGATAAGGTTTTCGCCGCTTGGTAAACTTCCGCTTCAGGAATGCCTGTTACACGTTCAACTTCAGGTGGGCTCCACTGCGCGACTTCCTCACGGATCTCATCCATACCGAATACGCGTTGATGGATAAACTCTTTGTCTTCCCAACCGTTATTAAATACATGCCACAACATGCCCCAAATAAAGGCAACATCAGTACCTGGACGTAAAGGAACGTGTTGATCGGCTTTTGCAACGGTGCGGGTTTTACGAGGATCCGCAACCACAATCTTACAACCACGTTCTTTGGCAATAAGAATGTGCTGCATCGCAACTGGGTGAGCTTCCGCAGGGTTTGAACCAATAAATAGAATCGACTTACAGTTATGCATGTCGTTAAATGAGTTGGTCATTGCGCCGTAGCCCCAAGTGTTAGCAACACCGGCTACTGTGGTTGAGTGACAAATGCGCGCTTGGTGATCAACGTTATTGGTGCCCCACATCGAGGCCATTTTGCGGAAGGTATAAGCTTGTTCGTTATTATGCTTAGCGGAACCTAAGAAATACACTGAATCAGGGCCAGATTCTTGACGAATTTTTAATGCTTGGTTACCGATTTCTTCAATAGCGGTATCCCATGAAATTCGTTTCCACTTGCCGCCTTCCAACTTCATTGGATATTTTAAGCGGCGTTCTCCATGACCGTGTTCACGTAAGGCTGCGCCTTTAGCACAGTGACCACCGGCATTAAATGGGTGATCAAAAGCAGGCTCTTGACCTGTCCATACGCCATTTTGCACTTCTGCATAAATGCCACAACCTACCGAACAGTGAGAACAAATGGTTCTTTTCACTTCGGTTGGCGCTGAGCGGTCCACTTCTTGAGCTTCGGCTTTTTTCATAATGCTTGGGGCAAACATAGAGGCGCCCACAACCACACCACCGGCAGCGATACCGGTGTTTTTCATGAAATTACGACGGCTTAAACCGAGTTGGTTCTCGCTTTTCGAGACGCTATTAGAGCGCTTTGTCAGTTTCATTATCGCTACTCCTATAGAGAATCGAAATAATCACGAATATGTTGCGTTTCGTGATAGCCCTTTTTTAATTTTGGCTGCTCATTATTTTGAGGCTTTTCTGCAGCAGATACTTGCGTTGAAATACCGGCTGCCACTACACCACCTACAACCGCGGCAGTAGTGATTCCCTTGAGTAAATCTCGTCGACTTTCGTTGACGCTCTCTTTATTTAGAGATGTTGTCGTTTTCATACATTGCTCCTTACAATACCAACCGCATGAATTAGCTGATCATTCTTGCTTGCTAAAACTCTCGATAACTGCGTTATAAATTTTGATTGTAGGGAAACTACTTATCGAAAATTTATGCCTTGTTCTCAAGATTTTTTTCTACGCAATTTCTGCTCATCTAACTCATTTGATTGGTATAACCGTGTATCCGGTTATCGGAAACCATTGTTAAATAAGCGATTTGATGAATAGATTCACCGAATCGCTTATGACGCAGATTTAAATTGCACTTAAAAGCAATTAAGGTCCATGGTTGAACCTGAAAGATCCCCCAAGCCTTTATTCTTGAGGGATCTTCATTCTTATTGCAGACGAGTGATTTCTATTTCGCCTGACGATAATTTTTCGGTATATCGTGCTTGTTCGATTAAGCCAAAGTGGCGCAGTACCCGTGAAACCGGTAAATAAAACTGAGCCGATTCAGCCTTCTCAATTTCATTACAAAATGAGATAAACCACGGGCGAATATGAGCATTAAAGAACTGTTGCTGAGAATCGAACTCTTCAAATTGCAACATAGACATCACTTCTAACAGCGCAGAAATACTGTCTTCTGGCTCGCGAATATCTTCTTGTCTTTCAAAGCCAAACCGTTTGAGATCTTGGCGAATCGCAACCAGTGGTTTTTCCATTAAGGTGCCCGCAATGTGCCATGAACTAAATGGCACTACTTCACCGCAGCCAATACCAATAAATAAATCTTGGTATTCATCAGTCACTTGTACTGGGTTTGTCACTAATGCGGCTTCTTTTAATTTAAACCACGCATTCGAGATGGCATGGTGTTCACAAGGTTCGACGTCTAATTCTCTTAGCCACTGTAGAACTTCTGGTGATGGCGATTCACGGAATAAACATGCCAGTAAACCATAAATCTCCGCTGTCACCTGCTCTTGTTCATCACTTTCTTGTTGATCAATAAGGTCTTGCTGAGCAATATTTTGATTCGACTGTGACATAGTTAAATATCCAATTGTTTTGCAGGGTTAGCGGTAAGGTCTGAGAACAAATCACGCACACGACAATCTTCACACATCGCAATACGACGCAGTTTCTCTTCATTGGCAAAATGAGAGTGACCGCGTAACTTATCTTGCAGCATTTCGATCATTGAAGCGGGTGCAAATGGCTTACCACAACTTAGACAATGCGCCGCTGGCTCTTGATGCAGAGTAATATCTTGTGTGCGCTGTTGCTTATCCCAGTTAAACCTAGGCTCTAAGCTAATCACTTTTTCTGGGCAGGCGCTTTCGCATAATCCGCACTGAACACAGTCTTGCTCGGTAAATAACAACGCCGGACTATCACCTTTGGCATGTAAAGCACGCGTTGGACAAACCGACACACAACTCATACATAACGTGCAGTTATCAGAATAACAATTCACGCTACCAAAAGGCGCACCACTCGGTACTGGCGCAATATTATTGGTCACTAGGTTGGCATCTGGCGTGTAGTGTTCGGCCAGTAAATCTAAAGCATTGAACAAACGATCACGCTTCATACCTGATTGAATATTGCTTGTGGTGATCGCCAGAGGTTGCTGAATTAATGCTGGCGTGCTGTGACGTAGATCTTCCATGTAAAGAATATCGATACGTTGCTTTTCTAGCCCTAGTTGAGCCAGTAAGGTTTGTGCAATGTCAACCTCGCTTTCTAATACACGAATAATGGTCGCGGGCATGTGCCTACTCGCAGCAAACATCACCTGACAGGCACCGTGAATCAGCGCACTGAACCAGGTATCAATTCCGACGCTTGGCAACTCATCTAAAGTGATTGGAATAACATTGTCAGGTAGCATGCCTAACATCATTAGGTTGTATTTTTCATGCCGAGAACTGCAAAACATCACAATTGGCGTTTCGCCACCTTCTGCAAAGTACTTGGCTAACACTCGTTCAATAAAGGTTTGAGTTTCTGTTGGCTCCGGCAGTGCGTAACTGATGGCTTCTGTCGGACAAGATGTCGCACAAGTACCAACGCCTTGGCAAAGGTATGGATTAATTTCGATTTTATGACCGGTTTTCTCGCTACCTTGACTGGTTAGGGCCCCTGCAGGACAAGCATCAATGCAACGAGTGCACCCTTTCACACCACGCGAACTATGGGCACATAATTGGGTGTTCAAGCGGAAAAATTTTGGTTTATCAAAGGTGCCGATAAGATCTGGAATGGCTTCTAGTGATTCATCAAGGGTTGGATAACCACGGCCACTTGGGTAGTAACCTGGAACCGGGACTTCTTCCTGCATGATGCCATCAGAGGTTAAGTCTAAAACCACATCGAAATGGTCTTCACCAGTCACCGCTCGTGCTAAATTATGTGAAACACCAGAGCGAATAATACCAACATCAAAATGACCGAGAAAACCAGAAATCGTCACTTGTTGAGAAAAGAAGCACTGGGTAGAAGGGATGATCGTTGAGGTTTGAGTCTCAGCGCCAACAATTAACGCCGTCACAGAATTCATCGTATCAAAATGACTAAATACGGCTTCCACTTCTTGTAGATCCCCAACAATAAGTAGGTTGCCACGAGACTCGTAGCTCACGGTTGGCGGGATCAAGTTTTTTAGCTCGACTGTATTTTCCAAGGCAAAATCGCGAGCTGTACCGTTTGTTGTGGCACTTTGTTGTAAAAATGACGTTAACATTGCTCTTCTTCTATTTTAATTAAGATCAACTTAGGTACAAACGTACAATTATACCCTTTTTAATTGTATGGCTATAAGCGAAATGACTCATTATTTGAAATAAAGCGTATTTATATCAGTTAGATGAGAATCATTATCTTTTATTCACACTTAATGTAAGTGATTAGTAAAAGCTTAGACTAAATACGGATATTACAAGTCAGTATCATCCTGATTTTTTATTGCTCTCATCCATCGCCGCTTTAACTGCGAGCTCTTTTTCTTTCGTTTCAAAAGACTCAGGCTCACCCCGTACCAGCTCTGGATTTTCATTTTCAACGTGAGTGACTTCCAGATCTTCATCCTCTTCGAACACTTCCTCGACACGCTTGTGCCAACTGCGCAAAGTATCTGCGACCTCTTTAGGTAGGTTTTTTACTTTGGTGTAATCCATGTTGTAGCTATCAAGTGGATCGATGCCGGAAAACTCATCAGAGTGAAATAGCGCACGAAGTTGCTGTTGTTTTTCCTGTTTTGAAAAACCATCAACAAAGACATGGGCGATAGTCGTCAGTGGTAAATCTTGAGTGGCTTGCTCTTCACTCTCAGCATTTTGAGAAGCCAGCTCGTTCGGCTGCTGATTAGTAGAATTCGAATCTGATTCAAGCTCGCAAATGGTTTCAACATTCGAATTAGCATCGGTCGAATCTAGAGCATCATCTGACTGCGCTGTGAGTGGTGCGCCTAGATCCTGAGTTTCGTCCAAGCTTTCATTCTTTTTGGTTAACCAACGCTGAAATCGATTAGTTGCCATTTGAACGTCCCGCGCCTTGACGCTTTTTCTTACGAACTTCTAATAACTCACCGTGCCTACCGATAAAGGCTTCCATCCAGGCTTGAATCGCCAGTGGCATATCAATGGATAGCACCAAGTAATCGGTATCCATGTAGCAGGCTATCGCTGCTTGTGAGACGGTTAAGTGTGAGATTTTAGGCGCAGAATTGGTGTCTAGAAACTCTAATGCAAGAAACAGTTTTGGTTGCTTTGAACTAAGATTAAAACGGTAATCGGTTCGCTCGTCTTTATACAGTTCTAGTAATTGTAAGTAAGGATGAGATTCGTTGATATCAGGTGTTAAGTTGACGCCTTGCCATTGCCAAGATTCCGTTTCCCAGCGACCAATAAGCTTGATCTGCTTTTCTAATAGACAGAGAATCGGCCAACTGTGAGTTGTTTTTTTCATCAAAATTGAAATCCTTTTTCTAGGTGCACGGATTTTGTTCTACGATAATGTGACAATGTTTGACATAAATCATTAAACTTACTGATAATAGGGTAATTCACCCATTTATGGGTAGGCGTTAAGCGAATTAATTGGTTTATTATTGATTTTAATCTTATTTTTTCTGTCAAAATCACCTCATTCCAGTAAGAGAGTCTCAAACTCTCAAGGAGATCATGTGTCCGAATACCCAAGCATAATCAAAAGCGGTTCTACCCCTGTTCAAACTGAAACCGTAGAAGTATTCGATGAGTATGGCGAAAAACTCACTAAAGAAATCGCCTGTGAGCGCCCTCTTACCGTGTTATTAAATTGGAAAGAAATCGTCACCTTGATGACATTAGGTTCTCGCCCTGAATCCTTGGTACTTGGCTATTTAAAAAACCAAGGCTTTCTTCATGACCCAAAAGCAATTGAATCCGTTATTATTGATTGGCAAACGCAAAGCGCTGCAATTGTCACCAATGAAAATACCGACCATTTAGATAAAGCATTAGAGAAAAAGACCGTTACGTCTGGCTGTGGTCAAGGCACCATGTATGGCAACGTAATGGCGCAACTTGAAAACTATCAAGTCCCGCAAGTTCTCTTAAAACAATCGGATATTTACGCCACACTTGAAGCCTTAACGCATTTTAATGAAACCTATAAAAAAGCCGGTGCGGTTCATGGTTGTGCGGTATGTCGTGGCAGCGAGATATTATCCTTTGTGGAAGATGTTGGTCGCCATAATGCGGTGGATACTTTGGCTGGTGAAATGTGGTTAAAACAAGAAATGGGTGACGATAAAATTTTTTACACTACTGGTCGTTTAACCTCTGAAATGGTTATCAAAGTCGCGCAAATGGGAATCCCTACGTTGTTATCTCGTTCTGGTGTCACTCAAATGGGGCTCGACCTTGCTAAAAAATTTGGTATTACGACGATTGCTCGTGCCAAAGGTTTACGCTTCCAAGTCTTTTCTGGGGCTGAAAAAATTGAATTTGATGTCAAAGGAAACCAATCGGAGTAATTAAACCGCTTGGCTTTCTTTTGATTCAAACAAATGGCCTTTTATCAGGCCGTCATTGATAAAATTGGTTTAACCATTAACAATAAGATGGAATTTCTATGAAAATGCGCTTCTGGACAACCGCCCTGCTTTGCTTAGCTACTCTCGTTCCAACCGCTAATGCACAAGATGCCAAAACGATTCGCCTTGCGACGACGACCAGTACTTACCATTCAGGTCTTTTAGACTACCTACTGCCTAAATTTAAAAATGAAACTGGCTACACCATTGATGTGATTGCAGTGGGAACAGGTAAAGCATTGAAAATGGGCGAAAATGGTGATGTTGATTTAGTGATGACTCACGCGCCGGGCGCAGAAGCGGAATTCATCAGTAAAGGCTTTGGTATTGAGCCACACCACTTAATGTATAACGACTTTGTGATTGTTGGTCCGAAGAATGATCCAGCGAGCATCAAAGGTGAAAAGTCAGCCGCTAAAGCATTAAAAACACTAGCCGATAAAAACATCACTTTTGTTTCTCGTGGTGATGATTCTGGTACTGATAAAAAAGAAAAATCGATTTGGAAACAAGACAACATTCAACCTAGCTTTTCTGCTTACCGTTCAGTCGGTCAAGGCATGGGTCCAACGTTGAATATGGCATCTGAACTGCAAGGTTATACGTTAACTGACCGCGGTACTTGGATTGCTTATGAAAGTAAACTGGATCTAGACATCATGGTGGAAGGTGATAAAGCGCTATTCAACCCATATCAAGTTATCTTGGTGAATCCTGAGCGTTATAACGGCTTGAACACTAAAGGTGCGCGTGATTTCAGTCACTGGTTAATCTCTAAACACGGTCAACAACTGATCAATGATTACCAGTTACAAGGTCAGAAATTATTTACCGCAAGTTACGACGGTAAATAAGCTAGTTAAATTATTGAGAGAAAAGAATGCAGATCTGGCAAACGACACTTGATGCACTTCAGTTATTAGTCAGCTTTGATGCCGATTTATGGAAAGTAGTGTCGGTGTCTTTTTCGGTTTCATTTAGTGCCATCCTATTGGTTTTAATTCCAGCGTTACTGTGCGCGTTTATTTTGGCCTATTGTGAGTTTCCCGGACGCTGGATGCTGCTTTCTTTTGTTCATACATTACAAGCCGTTCCAACTGTTGTGATCGGCTTACTTTTGTATATGACGTTATCGCGCGCAGGTCCGCTGGGTGACTGGCAAATGCTATTTACCCAAAAGGCGATGATTTTAGGGCAGATGTTGATTAGCTTCCCTATCCTCGTTTCACTGATGTATGGCGCGTTTCAAAACAGTGATAAACGCTCAATTGAAACCTCTTATACACTAGGGGTCAGTCGTATACGTATTTTAATGACCTTGCTGTGGGAAACACGCTTTCCTTTATTTGCAGCGGTTGTGGCGGGTTTTTCTCGGATCATCACCGAAGTCGGTTGTTCTATGATGGTGGGTGGTAATATTCTCAATTCCACTCGTAACATTCCGACAGCCATTGCGCTAGAGAGCCAAAAAGGCGCGTTTGCTCAAGGGGTCGCACTAGGCATGGTTCTTTTGCTGCTTGCTTTAGTGATGAACTTTATTTTAACGTCTGCCAAGGGGCAGGGACATTTACGGGTTTAATTATCTAAACTGTCCCTCGTAAGCACTATAAAAAATGGAATAAACCATGCTGCCATTACAAGTGTCTAATTTATCAATGCAATTCAAGGATAAGGTTCTATTCCATATCCCTAAGCTGCAACTTGCTCCCAATGAAGCAGTGTATTTACGTGGCGACAATGGCGTAGGCAAAACTACATTATTAAAAATTTTATCCGGCCTTATTGAACCTACCTCCGGCAGTTTAAGTCATTCCCAGTCTTGGTTATCACGTTGGTTTAACCCGAATAAACACGGCATTGTTTATTTACATCAGTCTCCTTACCTATTTGATGATACTGTGTATAAAAACGTGTTATATGCCATAAAATTTGCCAAGCTCTCTCGCCAAGAAAAACGAACTCAAGTGATCACGGCATTACGTAAAGTGGGTCTTGAAACTCTTGCCGATGAGCATGTATCGGTATTATCTGGCGGAGAAAAACAGCGTATTGCAATGGCGCGAGCTTGGATCACTAAACCGGCAATCCTTTTAATGGATGAACCTAGCTCTAGCCTTGATCTTGAATCTATTTCACGTCTAACCTTGTTAGCCAAAGAGCTATTAGAAATTGGTTCAAGCTTAGTGATTACCAGCCATCAACAAAATGAACTGACTCAACTATGTTCAAAGCAATGGTGGATAAAAAATCATACTTTGGTTGAATCGCCGTTATTACAAGTAATTCAAGATTCAGCCGAACCTGAACAACGACATCAAACCACAGTGCTATAAAGAAAGGGTGCTATAGAGACATGACGCTAAAACCACAACAAATCGATTGGGTGATCCTCGCTGGAGGCCAAGGCTCTCGCATGGGAGGCATGGACAAAGGATTAGTTGAGCTCAATGGTAAACCACTGATTGAATACGTGATTGAAGCACTACAACCTCAAACGTCGAGTATCACAATTAACGCTAACCGTAGTCATGATATTTATCAGCAATACGCCCCAGTAATAGCCGACAGTTTCACTGAGTTCCCCGGCCCACTAGGTGGTATTCATGCAGGGCTTAGTCACCTAGGTGAAAACCAACAAGGTGAAAACCAATGGGTCGGTTTTGTACCTTGTGATAGTCCGAATATTCCCAGTAATCTCGCACAACTATTTTGCGATGCGTGGCATGAAGAGGCGGATATTTTAGTGGCTCATGATGGCGAGTTTTATCAGCCGGTATTTACCCTATTTCATCGTCGCGTTGTTGATAAACTGCATGCCTTTTTAGCGCGTGGCGAACGTAAAATCATTCTATTTTATGATGAGTGCAATACGATCAAGGTTGATTTTTCGAATGCAAAAGACACATTCATCAACTTAAATACCCCAGAACAGCTCAAGACGTTTTCTCAACGCTAATCTATACCCAAGTAACTTCAACGATAATGAGAAGGTTTTTCTATGACTTCATTTCCTATTCCAGTGCTTGGCTTTGCGGCTTACAGCGGCACAGGCAAAACTACCCTACTTGAAGCCTTGCTACCTAAGCTCACCGCAAAAGGTTTACGAATTGGGGTATTCAAACACGCTCACCATGATTTCGATATTGATCAGCCAGGAAAAGACAGCCATAGATTAAGAAAAGCTGGCGCATCACAAATGTTGATTGCTTCACGTAACCGTCACGCCTTAATGACAGAGACACCGGACAAAGAAGCCAATTTTTTCAAACTACTTGAACATTTTGATCTCGTTAACCTCGACTTTATCCTAGTCGAAGGCTGTAAAAACCTATCTTTCCCTAAAATAGAGTTGCACCGTGAGGTAGTCGGTAAACCTTGGCTATATCCTCATGATGACAATATTTTTGCCATCGCTTCCGATAGTGTTGAGATTCAAACCTCCCTGCCACATGTTGATATCAACGATCTCGATGCGATTTGTGAATTGGTAGAAAACCTTGTACTAGGTAACAATCTCACCGTACTAGGTAGCAATACCAGCAAATCTTCAACCGCAGCTTCGTGCGATACATTATCCCCTGCTTTTTTATCGGTTGAGCAAGGTTTAGATAAGATTTTAAGTACACTAAAGCAGCCTAAAACCACTGAACAGCAATCTCTATTCAAAGCTCGTTTAAACGTAATAGGCGAAGATATAATTTCACCGATTAATGTACCAGCTTATTGCAATTCGGCGATGGATGGTTACGCGCTACGTGGGCAAGATATTCTTGATGGCGTCACTTCTTTTGATGTCGTCACTGAGATCTTAGCCGGAAGTGGTTATGCCGATGAGATTCAAACTGGCCAAGCGGCCAAGATCATGACCGGTGCACCAATACCGCCAGGTGCCGACACGGTGATCATGCGTGAACAGAGTCAACTGGATGAAAACGGTACAACCAAATCCGTATTATTTTCAGTCAATCATAATGAATTTAAAATTGGTCAAAATGTGCGTCAAGCTGGTGAAGATCTTGCTCAAAATAGCGTTGTTTTTAAGCAAGGTACCCGCATTACTTCGCCAGAACTCGGCATGTTAGCGTCTTTAGGAATTAGCTATATTCCTGTTTACCTTCAACTGAAAGTCGCGGTATTTTCAACCGGTGATGAAGTACAAGCACCGGGAGAAGCATTAAACGATCACTGCATTTATGATTCAAACCGCTTTACCGTCATGGCGCAACTTGAACGACTCGGTTGTGAAGTGATTGATTTAGGCATCATTGAAGATAACGAGGCTGCACTAGAATCCACCCTACTTGAAGCCTCAACACAAGCCGATGCAATTATTTCATCCGGTGGGGTTTCGGTTGGTGATGCCGACTTTATCAAAACCGTACTCGATAAAATCGGTCAGATTAATTTCTGGCGAATCAATATGCGCCCGGGCCGCCCTTTAGCCTTTGGTCATATTAATCAAACGCCATTCTTTGGACTACCGGGCAATCCGGTTGCGGTTATGGTGTCATTTTTAGCCTTTGTTGAGCCCGCCCTTCGCTTTATGCAAGGTGAACAAAATTGGCAGCCAATGAAGTTAAAAGCGGAAACCGAAAGCAAAGTATTTTCACGCTTAGGTCGAACCGAATTCACTCGCGGAATTTATCATCTAGATGACTTCGGGCAATTAAAAGTACGCACTACTGGTAGACAAGGCTCTGGCATTTTACGTTCAATGAGTGAAGCCAATTGCATCATTGAAATTCCACCGCATGTGGAGTTTGCTAAAGAGGGCGAAATGGTGACTATTTTACCATTAGAAGGACGTTTATAGCTCCAATCTAACCCCACGTTATTTAGGCATAATTCCTCAAGAGTCAAAGTTAAAGCTCTGACTCTTGAAGTCACTTGGGTGTAAGTGACTAAAAAAACGTCACTCAGCCCATAAAGTCGACAAACAGTCGCAAAGCGCTAACTTTCTGCTTGCAACCTTATGATAGCGTGGTTAATATCTTTCTCGTTCGATAATAATGCTTTAAAAAATGCCCGCTTAGCTCAGTTGGTTAGAGTACTTGCATGACATGCAAGGTGTCACTGGTTCGAGTCCAGTAGCGGGCACCATTTTTTAAAGCGTTATTAATTTGGGTCTTTAGCTCAGTTGGTTAGAGTACTTGCATGACATGCAAGGTGTCGGCAGTTCGAGTCTGCCAAGACCCACCAAATATAAACAAAGCCTGCTTATTATGAGCAGGCTTTGTTGTTTCTGGCTTTCCTCTCTTTAACCGCCCTGCTTTTCTCTATGACACTTTGCAGTTAAATAAATATTAAGTTACATAAGATTCAATAAGATAAAGCCAATCCTTAAACCCTATAATTGATACGTATTCTTTCTCAATGTTAGTATATCTATCGTCAATCATTTTTGTATGAAGGGTTCACATGACGTTGTTAATCGCGTTTGCCTCATTGTCTATTTTTGTTTCTTTCATTTGTTCCATACTAGAAGCCGCTTTGCTTTCTATTACGCCTAGTTTTATTGCCAAGCAAAAAATAACCAATGCTGCTCTGTATGAAAAGCTTAAAAACTTAAAAGATAAAATAGACGAACCACTCGCGGCGATACTCACATTAAATACGGTTGCTCATACCGTCGGCGCGACTGGTGTCGGGGCCCAAGTCGCCGTGCTGTGGGGAGATGCTTATCTAGGTGTCGCTTCTGGGATCATGACCCTGCTGATCCTGATTTTGTCTGAAATTTTACCTAAAACCATCGGAGCCAAATATTGGATGTATATGGCACCTTACCTACCATACATTCTTAATAGTCTCATTTTTATGTTAAAACCGTTTATTTTGATGTCTGATTTGATCATGAAAATGTTTGGTAACCACAGCCACGATCACGACATTCGAAATGAAATTAAAGCCTTAACGCTACTAGGCCGCGAATTAAACAAGTTAGACATTGATGAACAACGTGTTATTTCGAATATTTTGGATCTTCACGAAATCAAAGTGAAAGATATTATGACTCCAAGGATTGTTTGTAAGGTAATCAAGCCTGATGAATCGCTAGAAAGTTTGGTCGCTAAAATGAAGCAGGAATCATTTTCACGTTACCCTGTTCTCGACTCTCAAGAAGCGCCACTCGGTGTGGTGTTTAAATATGACTTATTAGATACAGACCTTAATCAGCCTGCTGAAAATATTATGCGTCCGGTGAAAGTAATTGCAGATAAAGTCAGTGTTGAACATCTGTTTTCTCAGTTCCTTCAAGAACAGCAACACTTGAGCCTTGTCTATGATGAATATGGTTCTTGGCTTGGCTTTGTCACTATGGAAGATGTCATTGAGGCGATACTCGGAACTACTATCATGGATGAGAGTGACAGCATTCCTAATATGCGAAACTTTGCTAAAAAACGCTGGGAAAATAAAATGAAGAAATACCGTTGATTAGACGAAAAACACACCACTCCACTACTGTATTCATACTGATAACATCACATATTCATGATTCTTTATGGGCTCGTATAATTTCATCACTTACCCACTGTAATAGTTGCTTAATCGCTTTCGACAAAACCTGATTCTGACGTACTACATACCCTAAGCTAGTGGTGGGGAAATCAGGAAGCTGTGTCACGATGGAACTGAGATTTGTTTTTGATGACACGGAAAAGGCCGGCACAATCGCCACGCCAAAACCGGCTTCTGCCCAATCAATCTGAGCATCAACACTCCCTACTTCCATTATTCGGTAATTTGAAAGCTTTAATGTAGGTAGAGCTTCGTCAATCAAATCTCGTGTTCGGGTGTCATGGCCTAAAAGAATGAGAGTCGGTTCACTACCGGTTACATTTGAAGACTCGGCAGATTGTTTCGCTTGTTGCTGCCATTGTTGAAGGTTATGCCCTAGTGCACACCATTTTATCTGCTGCAATTCGGTAAAATGTAACGGTTGGCTTTGCTTTTGAGCGATCACAAAACCTAGATCCGCTTCGGCATTCTTAACCAGTTCCGAAGCTTGCGATGAAGTGGTATTTAACAGCGTGAAATCGATACCCGGAAATTCTGCTTTAAACAATTGAAACGGCTCAATCAGCAGTAATCGCGAGATAATGTCACTAGCGGCAATGGTCAATGTTCCTCGGTTTAAATCATTAATCGCATTCATATCCGCTTGGCAGGTTTGTAGCTCTAACAAAGTACGTTGGCTGCTTTCGAGTAACCGTTGCCCTGCTTGGGTCAAATGAAATGGATTGCGGTCGATTAACTTTACACTGGTGGCTTGCTCTAACTGCTTTAGGTGCAAACTGACATTCGGTTGAGTCATATGCAGTGCCGTGGCAGCCTTACCAAAGTGTTTATATTCCGCCAAAGTGACAAAAGTTTTTAACCAATTAATGTCTAACATAATCTCATCCCATCTTTTTCATTCCAACTAATACTATATGAGTTCCTTATCAAGACAATAATTATAATTAATTTCTCATATTCATTAGGTAGGCATAGCATGATCCCTTAACCAATTAGGAGAACATAATTATGCCGTCTATTGTTGTTGTGGGTGCGAACTGGGGTGATGAAGGTAAAGGCCGCATCGTTGATTTTTTAGCAGGTGAAGCGGCTGCAAGCATTCGTTTTCAAGGTGGGAATAATGCAGGTCATACCGTGGTAAACGATCATGGCACCTTTAAGTTACACCAACTACCAAGCGGCATTTTTAATCCTAGTTGTATTGCCGTATTAGGCCCAGGCATGGTGATTAGCCCTGCTGCGTTAAGCGAAGAAATTTTGGAAGTTCAAGCCGCTGGCGTAGAAGTGAAACTGTGTATTTCAGATCGCGCTACCTTATGTTTACCTTTACACGCATTAGAAGACACCTTAGAAGAACAGCGTCTAGGTGATGCGGCTTACGGATCTACTCGCCAAGGTATTGCGCCAGCTTATGGCGACCGCGTAATGAAAAAAGGTATTCTAGTCGGATGGCTAAACCAACCAGAAGTTTTGCAAGAGCGTATTCAATTCATGTTGGATTGGAAAATGCCGCAACTTAAAGCGCTATATCCTAGCTGCGACTTTTCTCAAACCGCCAGTGAAATGACCGAATGGTTGCTTGAAGTTACCGCGGCGTGGCGCCCATTTATTTGCAACGTCACAGAACCACTTAAAGCGCTGCAAGCTAAAGATGCCAATCTGTTATTTGAAGCGCAACTTGGAGCTGGCCGTGATTTAGTTTATGGCGAATACCCATACACAACTTCATCAAATGTTACCGCAGCTTATGCTGGCATTGGCAGTGGTTTACCTGCGCTGCGTCCTGAGCGTGTTATTGCAGTGGCTAAATCATTCAGCTCATCGGTTGGTACTGGTACTCTGGTTACAGCAATGGAAGAGCAAGATAATTTCCGTGAAAGTGCCAATGAGTATGGCGCAGTCACTGGTCGTCCTCGTGATATGGGTTACTTTGATGCTGTCGCCACGCGCAACGGCGTTGAACTGCAAGCGGCGACTGAAATTGCCCTAACCAAGATTGATTGTCTATCAGGCATGCAGGATCTTAAAATCTGTGTCGCCTACGCCGGTGAATACTCTGAAAATCCAATCTGGCCACAAACGGCTGCATTAAGTCCAGTGTATGAAAATATGCAAGGTTGGAATGAGGACATCACAGGTTGTCGTCACTTTGCTGACCTACCACAAGCCGCTCAAGATTATGTGACTCGTATTGAAGAACTGATGGGCGTACCAGTGAGCATGGTTTCAGTTGGCCCAGAGCGTGATCAAATGATTATACGCTCTTAATCTACAAGCTCATCCTCCAATGAAAAACGCCGAGAACTCACCTGAGAACTCGGCGTTTTTGTTATTACCAGAAATTATTTGTACAAAAACAAACCAGATTTCGCGTGATCCAGATCAAATATTCATCAGGTGAATACATGTAGTCTGAGTTTATATAATTATTTTACATGGTGAAATATATAAGGATGAGAATGTCGAAACTGTATATATCAACAATAATGGCCATGATGCTGAGCGCATGTGGTGGTGATGATACTCCGCAGAAAAAATTAATAGACGAGAAAAGTTCTGTTGCAAAAACACTCCCTAGCACAAGTAACAATCAAATAAATGAAGCTAGCACACAGCAAATAAACCCTGCGCCTATTTC
>NZ_AUFZ01000006.1 GCF_000426765.1 Vibrio litoralis DSM 17657
TGCCATTGGCTTTCAATTTACCAAGTAGTGTGAATAACTGCTCACGACCTTGCTCAGTCAAAATAGCTAATGTGATACCACTTAAATAAACCGCATCGAAGGTTGATAATGTTTCGATCAGTTGAGCGCTTTCCGCTTGATCAAACATATATTTCGCAGCGGCATCATTACGCCAGTAGTAGAAGCTACGCTCACCAGTGTCATCGGTTTCGATGTAATACATACCTGGTTGCTTGTTTTCAAAACGAAGGATGTGTTGAGTATCAATCGCTTCTTTTGACCAGCTATCAATCATGTTTTGGCTAAAGCCTTCACGACCAAGTGCGGTAATGTAGCTTGTTTTAATAGCAGTATGTTTGGTTAGGCGAGCAAGATACAACGCAGTATTAAGCGTATCACCACCAAATTTTTGCGTTAGGAATTCGCCTGATTTTTGCAGTTCAATCATACATTCGCCAATGACTGCAATATTGAAATTTTTCATTGCATTTCCAACATTAGATATTATTTATAGCGAGCCTTTAAATACCGACACAAAATCTTTCGCTTTCACGACGATTTCTTCATCGGACATCGTCGGTTTATAAAGTGCCGAGCCCAAACCAAATCCAACCGCACCTGCTTCCATAAATGGGCGCATACTTTCTTCTGTCGCATCAATCCCACCAACTGGCATACAAGGTGTTTCTTTAGGTAAAACAGATAGTAATGCTTTAAAGCCATCCAAACCTAAGGCTGAAACTGGGAATAATTTTAAACCTGTTGCACCAGCGGCTAAGGCATTAAAGGCCTCGGTTGGCGTAACAACACCGGGGAATACCGCACAACCCGCTGCTCGACCGATTTTGATAACATCAGCATTCATGTTAGGCGTAACCACTAAGTTAGCACCAGTGGCTACCACAGCTCGTGCTTGCTCTTCGGTAGTTACCGTTCCCGCTCCAACCATCATTTCATTAAGATCAAAATGCTCAACTAAGCGTCGAATACTTTCCAATGCATCAGGGCTATTTAGCGGCACCTCAATCATAGTAAAACCTTGATCTTTCAACAGGGTCGCTATACGGATAATGTCATTAGGCTCAATGCCTCTTAAGATAGCAATTAAGGGTAAGTGCTTAGATAAATCAAACTGTTTCATTAATACTTTCCTTTATCATTTGAATACCTGAGATAAAACAGCTATCTCCATCGAATATTTGCGCATCAATGCCTAATAATTGACAAGCACTTAAGTAACGCTTCGCCAACGCTTCGCCCCCAACGATATAAACACGCTCTTTTACTTGTGATAACTCATGGCCGATAAGTAGCCCAGAAACAAAGCTATGTACATGAGAAGGAGAAATATTCTTAAACAACAAGTTAGTACGCGCAGAAAATAGTTGAGTTAATAAAGAGCGATCTTGCTGAGCTTGAAAAACACCTCTTTCAAAGGTTTCTCTATCTTCTACCTGCTCAGGCAAGCCTTTGCCTAAAATCGAATGATTAACGAGTAAAGAAAAAACCTCACCTGTCATATAGGTTGAAAATTGACTGATGTGTTTTTGAGTAACAGCGACGTGCTTACTATGAGTACCCGGCAATAGCGCGCAAAAGTCACCATTCGCACATAGACCTTGCAGACCTAAAACCTGAACTTCTTCACCTCGCATTACATCGGTAATTCCCGGTGGTTCGAGATGACTCACCCCAGGAACAATATAAGCAGGCGCTCCCCAAGGAAGTGCAAAGTGATGAATTTTTGCAGCCAGTGATAAGATAGACGCCTGAGTTTCTACATACCCTGCATCAAGCCAACCATTAGCTGAGCCTACCATTCCAGCCATAAAGATAGGATGTTGCTGATAGTCAGTTAACCAATTAGATAAAGTATCAGCAAGAACATGAGAGAATTGGCCATCAGCCACACTCAATAAACCCATCTTGCGTTCTATTTTATCGATGCACTGGCCAGAGCCGTCTATCGCAAAAGCGCGGAAATTGGTGGTACCCCAATCAATGATTAAATATTCAATTTGACTCATATAATAACCTTAAAAGGCCACGACTATACCTTTCGTACTTGAAGGGTATGTGTGGCCTAAATAATATCGTTACGCTTGTTTAGTCGATAACTCAGCCTCAGTTGTTGAGTCTGACTCCATTGCTCGGCGCTGTTCGTTAATAATCGCCAACGCTTCTTCATCAGAAACCGTATTTGCCGGCGTTAGTAACGTCACAATCACACCACCAATCAAAGCTGCAATCACAGAAGGAATTGATGGGTTCCCCCAGTAAGTATTCCAGTCAGCATGTAGCATTACAGAAATTGAACCTACCGATGCACACAATAATGTCGCTAACGCACCCTGCCAGTTATAACGTTTCCAAAATTTACCTAGAAGGCCAACCACACACATACCCGACATTACAGTCGCAATCATCTTAGTGATATAGCTGATAATGTCATTCGATGTTAAAGCAAACAGCAAAGCAATACCGATTACCGCAATCAGAGCAAAACGAGAGTACTTAACTGCTTTATCTTTTGGTGGGACTTTACCTGTCACCATGCTCCAAACATCACATAATAAAATTGATACACCAGCAATCGCATCAGAACTTGCACTCGACATGGTTGCTGATAGACCTGCAATCAAAACAATCAGTGCAATACCTGCCGGTAAAACCGTTGCTGCTAAAAATGGGAAAGCAAAGTTACTGTTTTCTAGATCAGGGTTAATCACATGTGCCGCCATACCAATAATGGCAGGAACAATTGAAAACAATAAATATAATCCACCAGATAAGATGAAGGATTTTTTAACCGTAGACACATCTTTACCTGAGTATATACGCTGGCGATAAGATGGCGTTGCCAACACACCGACAGCAACAACAAATGCAAGGGATAACGCAGGAAGTAGACCTAACTTATCAATAGCCAAGAAACTCACAGAAGCCGAGTCCATACCATTATAAAGGTTCTCAAGACCACCAATATGATCAACGGCAAATACTGCCATCAAAATAAAACCAAAAAATAAAATTAATGCTTGGATGGTATCAGTCCAAACAACTGCGGTATAACCACCGATCACAACATAAATCGCAAATGCTACTGCAATTAAAATTTTTGCCGTATTTAAATCAATATCCGCAATCCAAGCTAAATATAGACCACCACCTAAAATATGTGCACCAAGCCAGCCAATAGAGGCAATAAAGATCAATACACCTACAATATTTTTAACTAACTTATTACCACCAACATAATAAGAAAGCTCTTCACTCATTGTCATAAACTTAAGTTTACGCACTGGAGCAAAAATAAAGGCTAGTAACAAAATACCGATTGCACCACCCACTCCATATAGAGCACCAGCCCAACCATTAGAGTAACCAAAGCCTACCGCCCCCATACTAGAACCGGTGCCTACCATAGTTGCAACAGTTGTACCTAATACCAAGAATAACGGTAACCCTCGACCACCAAGTAAAAAATCCTCGCCTGTTTTTTGTTTTCGAGAGACAAACCAGCCCAACCAAATACAAAAAACCACATATAAGCCAAACCCAGAAAGAAACAGTGTACTATGCATATTAATCCCTTATTTTATATTTCACGCTAATGACGTTATATTTTTATTTTATTTAGATAAAAACTTCAGGGTGCAGAAAACTAAAGGCTCACAGCATGAGCCTTGATTTTATTATTTAAATTTAATAATTGAGAATTATAAAGCCATTCATCTAAATTGAACCTTTGGCGTTATAAAACCATTTGGATTTATAAAATTATTGTGCTTTATAACAAGTCAAATCAACTTCAACTTTCACATCAACGACAAGATCAGCCACCATACAAATACGTGCAGGTGGGTGTTCAGCAAAATATTCTTTAAATACTTTGTTAAAAGATTGGAAATAACGAGAGTCTGTTAATACCACTTTCATATGAACAATATCTTCTTTGTTATAACCTGCATTATGCATAATGGCTAAACAGTTATCGATCGCCAGTTTAGATTGCTCAATAATGCCACCTTCAACCACTTCGCCATCTGTCATTGGCGTTTGACCTGAAACATATAACCAACCACCGGCTTCTACTGCGTTAGAGAATGGTAAGTGTTGACCACCTGTTCCTGATTTACCTTCTGGGCCAAAACGTTTAATTGACATAACAATTACCTTTATTGTGTTTTTAAAATGAAGCGCGACGAATAAATTGTCCGTAACGCTGTGATTGAATATTTTTGTTTTGGTAAGCTAAGCCACCATTAACAAAAACACTATAAATACCTTCTGCTTTTCTTTTAGGTTCAGAAAAAGTTGCCACATCTTTAATTGTATTAGCATCAAATAAAACAATATCAGCAAATGCTCCAGCTTTAATGACACCTCGATTTAATAAATTAAAGCGTTGTGCAGATTTACCCGTCATTTTATGAACCGCTTCTTCTAAAGAAAATAATTGCTTTTCTCTTGAGTAAAAACCTAATACTCGAGGGAAAGCGCCCCATAAACGAGGGTGTGGATGTGGATCATTAGGTAAACCATCTGAACCAATAACCGAATGTTTAGATTGTAGAACTCGCTCAACGTCTTCAGCGCACATATTGTGATAAACCGCACCAGCTGGCTGTAGCATTTTTGCTGCTTCTAACAATGTTTGGTTCGTTTCATCCGCGATTTGCTGCAATGTTTTTTGAGCATGTTCTGGACAAGATTCTGACCAAGTAATAAAAATCTCAAACTCATCGGTAACTTGCTTTAAATCTAAAGTCGAAGAGCTCGCTGAATAAGGGTAGCAATCACAACCTACGGTTTGCTCTTTCGATGTCTCATCAAGCAATTGCAATGTTTCGGTTGTTCTACCCCAGTTACCCGCGCCTGCACATTTTAAATGTGAAATCACAACGGGAACTTTATTAATACGCCCCACTTTAAAAGCCTCTTCCATTGCATCAAGAATGGGTTCAAACTCCGAGCGCATGTGAGTAGTATAAATCGCGCTCTGGTTTGTTAATTCAGCAGCCAGTTGCTCCACCTCATCCGAAGAAGAATCAAATGCGGAAGCGTAAGCGAGTCCAGTACTTAAACCCAATGCCCCTTCTTTTAAAGCTTGCTTAAGTTGTTCGCGCATTCCTGCAATTTCTTGTGGGTTAGCCGGACGATATAAATCATCCATCACATTATTGCGTAATGTTGTGTGACCAACTAACGCAGCCACATTTACCGCAGGCTGTGCTTGTTCAACCGCTTGAGCATAATCTTGAAAAGTTGGGTATTTAAAATCTTCTTTATTCCCCAATAAATTCATTGGATCTGGCGGCACATCTTGCAACATTGCAGGGGTGGCACTAATGCCACAATTGCCAACAATAACCGTGGTAATACCTTGAGTGATTTTAGGCTCACACTCAGGCTCACGAATCACATTGGTATCATCATGGGTATGCACATCAATAAAACCTGGTGCTGCTGTTAAACCGTCCCCATCAATGAGTACCGCGTTTTCATTTTGTAAATCTTGACCAACTCGCGTAATTTTATCTTCAACAATTTCAATATCAGAAAAAAACCTTGGCTTTGAAGTGCCATCTACAATCGATACATTCTTGATTAAATACGTCGTCATTCCAATGCTCTTATTTTCTAATCACCTAGAGGTTGGCGATCCCCTCCTGATCGATGATTATCAAGGTTAATTTTGATTCGCCTTAACTTGTCTCTTGATCTTTGCTTTTGAATCACAGCTAACCGATAAGCTAAAATATCGATTGCTACCATCATGGCGTAACGAGAAGCTGATGGCTTATAAATGTAATCCGTTTCTTCAGTTAAAATGGGTAACGTAAAATCACTAATCTCAGCTAATTCCGAATCAGGGTTGGTAATCGCTATCACCTTTGCTCCGTACTGTTTCGCAATACTCGCCGCTTCTGTGACCTCTCGAGTAAACCCTGATACCGACATCACAACAAATACATCATTCTTATCTATGGTCGATGCTACCATTCGGCTTAACAGGCCATCGTTATAAGCAGTAACCACAAAACCCAAACGAAATAATCGATATTGCAGCTCTTGTGCCATGATGGTTGAGCCACCGCCCATCCCCACACTTAACACTTGCCTTGAGCCAATGATCACGTCACAAACTTGATTTAACACGTCATCCGAAATGGCGTTGCGATTTTTATGAATCATGTTTTTGGCACTTTCATAAATACCGCCGATGCCACTTTCATCCGGCTTTTCATAAATAAAGCGCTGACCAATCGCTAATGATTTTGCGATCTTCATCTTCAGCTCACGAATATTTCGACAGCCTAGTGTTTTACTAAATCGAGTCACCGATGCTTCACTGACTTCCGCTTGAGCCGCTAACTCAGTAATGCTCGCACTAGAAGCAAACTCCAAGTCATCAATAATGGCATTAGCGACTTTTTTCTCCGTACCTTTTAATTCCGGATAAACTTCATTTATGCGCGAAACAATATCTATTTCAATATTCATATTGAGTTCCAAATTATGGGATCAGTATCCCTTTACTTTAAGTCTAATTCTGTGAGATAAAACTCATTAACCAAAACAATTTATGAAAATTTCAAACAGAAAAAATGAAAAAACAAAAATTAAAACCTTAAATACAACAGCTTAACCAATGATTGGAATAATAGGAAATAAAATAATGCACCACAAAAATGAAAATAACAATCATAGTGAATTTTTAAAAACCCAAAAAGGTATGCCTGCGATCCAACAAAACAGTGGTCGCTATAACTTGATAAATGAAGAAGTTAGCTTACCTTGTGCAACCTTAAAAATGAGTGCAGTCGACAATAACATTGCCTGGATGAAACACTTCGCGGAGCTCTTTAATGTTCAGCTAGCACCTCATGGTAAAACCAGCTTAACGCCAGCCATCATCAGCAAGCAACTCGCTGCGGGAGCATGGGGGATGACCATGGCAACCATTCAACAAGCCTTTGTTGCCTATCAATGCGGTGCGAGAAATGTCATTTTAGCCAATCAATTAATCGGTAAATCAAATTTTGAACTGGCTCATCAACTCATCACACAAAGCGACTGCCAACTTTATGTCTGTGTTGATTCATTAAAAAATGCTCAAGCGCTGGCCGATTTTTTTGCAGATAAGAAAAGCACTCTTAATGTATTGATTGAATTTGGAGTCGAAGGCGGCCGTTGCGGAGTCCGAACAGCAGAACAAGCAATGGAACTAGCCACCTTCATCAAAAACACTGATTCCCTTTCTCTACAAGGCATCGAATTCTACGAAGGTGTGATTCATGGAGAAAATGAAGAACAAGAAATCCGGGACTTTTTACTCGAAGTGTCACAATTAGCCCTAGAGTTCCAGCAACAAACACTATTTGATACTAAGCAGCCAATTTTAACTGGCGCAGGCTCTGCATTTTACGATCTAGTCACTGAGATGATGGCCTGTATCCCGGATTCATTTACTAAAATCATTCGCCCTGGTTGCTACATATCTCATGACCGTGGTATCTATCAAACTGCCCAAAATCTGGTCCGTGAACGCTTACGTCGCTCTGAAGTCTTAACCGAAGCCCTACCTGGCGATCTGGTGTCGGCTATTGAAGTATGGGCTTATGTACAATCTCGCCCAGAACCAAATAAAGTCATCGTCAATGTAGGTAAACGCGATGTGGCATTTGATGCTGATTTGCCAATGCTTGAACGAGCTTATCGCGACGGCCAATTGCTCTCCGTTGATACCTCGAACATCACAACAACGGCGGTAATGGATCAGCATATGTTCATGCAAGTGGACACTGATTGCCCATTAGAAGTGGGGGATGTACTGGTGCTCTCTACTTCCCACCCATGTATTACCTTTGATAAATGGCGCTACATTGGCCTCACTGACGACCAAGATCAGATAACAGAATGGGTTAAGACAGAGTTCTAACCCGAGTTAAAATACCCTCGCAAAAAGTTTTGCGAGGGTATTCACTACAACCGATTCAATACTGCTCTTAACTTCAACGGTTTAACTGGCTTAGTTAAAAATTGGAAACCACCCGCTTTAATGGCTTGGTTCACTTCTTCTGAGCGATCGGCGCTGATCACAACCCCGACAAAGCTATCACCTATTTGTTCTCTCAATGCATCTAACACTTCTAAACCGGTGCGGCCATTATCTAAGTGGTAGTCAGAAAATACTACTTCTGGGTTCCAGTCGTGTTCTAACGCACTGATGCTTTGTTTGAGATCGAGCGCGGTACGGACTTCACAACCCCAACGTTCAAGTAAGGTTTTCATGCCTAACAAGATATCCGGCTCATTATCGACACACAGTACTTTGATATTAGCTAGCGGTGCATGCTCGATAACTTTGGCTTTCACGGGTTCTACTGGTAACTGATGACAGCGCTTCAAGCTCACAGAAAATACCGTGCCTTGTTGTGGCCATGAGCGCAGATCTAAATGATGCCCAAGCAATCGAGTGATCCCGCGAGCGATGGCCAAACCTAGCCCCAGCCCTTGATCGGCGCGGTTTTCATCGACTCGGGTAAATTCATCGAAAATTTCACCCTGCTTTTCCAGTGGAATGCCAATGCCGTTGTCCCACACTTCAATGCGAATATCATCCTGCATACGTCGCACACCAAGCAGTACTTTGCCTCGACGACCTTCTTGCTGACTATAACGAAACGCATTAGTGAGCAAGTTTTGCAGTACTCGGCGGAGTAATTTAGGATCGGACTCGACAATCAGTTGCGTTGGCACTCGCTCAAATTCAACATTTTGCTCTGCCGCTAATACGCTAAATTCTGCATCCAATTTGTCTAGCACTTCTCGCAATTCAAAACAGCGAATATCGGTCGGCACTTTGCCTGACTCTAAGCGAGAAATATCCAGTAGATCGCCAATTAAATCTTCGGCTGCCCCTAAAGCACTTTCGATATGGGCAGAAAACTGCTTGGTATTATCATCACTAGCGGTTTCGTTGAGCGATGAAGCAAACAAACGTGCAGCATTGAGCGGTTGCATTAAGTCATGGCTAACCGCGGCCAATAGTCGGCTTTTCGATTGAGAGGCTTGCTGCGCATCTCGAGTTGCACTCACCAGTTTAGTGTTTAACTTTTCTAATTCGTAGGTACGCTCTTGTACTCGGTCTTCCAAAGTTTCATTGGCTTCTTTTAATGCTTGCTCGGCGCGGCGGAAAGCGGTGATATCAGAAAAACTCATGACAAAGCCGCCACCAGGCATTGGGTTACCTTGCACTTCAATTACTTGGCCATCTTCACGGATTCGAGAAGAGGTATGTTGGGTGCCGCGCTCCAAATGCTCAACCCGACGGCGAACATGTATTTCCGGATCGCCCGGCCCACATAAGCCTTGCTGGGCATTATGACGAATAATATCGGCAATCGGTCGCCCTACCTGAATTAAGCCCGGAGGAAAGTCGAATAATTCTAAATAACGTTGATTCCAAGCCACCAGCCGCAGCTGTTTATCAACGACTGCAATGCCTTGGCTAACGTGTTCAATCGCCCCTTGCAATAAACCTCGGCTAAAGTCATACAGCTCAGAGGCTTCATCGACTATTGCCGCCACTTCTTCGAGCTGCATATTACGACCTTGCAGCGCTGAAGTCAGCACTAAACGCGCCGAAGAGGCACCAAATACCCCAGCCAGTACTCGCTCGGTATGACGAATCAATGGGGCAGAAGCTTGTTGTTGAGGTGGTAGCGTTTCTGGTTGTTGTGACCAAAAAAGTTGGAACGCATTACGCGCTCGCTTACGGCCAACAAAACGGGAAGCCAGCATTTCTAGCTCAGCCACACTGACTCTACTTTGATACAAGCTGACATCTTCACTTTCTGGAAATGGCGTGCCGACAAACGAAGCAGCTTGCAGGCGCTCACTTAAACTCGAACGTGTCACTAAGGAAACAAAAACGTAAGCTAAGCTGTTTACCACAAGGCTCAACGCCATCCCCCAATCGGAAGACTGTAAATTCAAGCTTTGTAACCATTCAGGAGGTGTCAGGAACCAGACTAAAAAGTTGGTATCTTCGCTGCCCGCCAACATATTAGTTTGCAGCATTAAGGTGGCTAGCCACACTACAAAACCGAGAATTAACCCAACATACACACCTTTACGATTACCCTTGCGCCAATACAAACCGCCAAGTAATGCGGGAGCAAATTGCGCGATGGCCGCGAAAGACAATAAGCCAATCACCGCGAGTGAAGGCACGCGATCGAGTATTTGGTAAAAGCCCCATGCCCCTGTTAATAACAGAGCAATCAAAGCACGCCGCACATTGAGTAATAGTCCAGAAATTTGCCTTGGTTTGGCTTTAGATAACTTCATTCGACGCAGTAACATCGGCCAAACTAGGTCATTAGACACCATAATCGTAAGCGCAATAGTCGAGACAATCACCATGCCACTGGCCGCTGAAGTACCGCCTAAATAAGCCAGCAAAGCAATAGTATCGGCGCCAAACGACAACGGCAGGTTAATCACATAAGCATCGGCGCTTGAACCGCCCAGTAAATATTGACCAGCCCAGGCAACAGGCAATACAAACAAGCCCATCAGTACTAAATAGATCGGAAAAACACGTCTTGCGACATGCAAATCACGCGCTTGGTCGTTTTCTACTATGGTGGTGTGGAACTGACGCGGCAAACAAATGATCGCCGCCATAGTCAGCAGCATGTGAATCACTAAAGTAGGAATATTAGGCGCTTGGTAATACTGTTGTGATAGCTGGTTTAAACTGATATCCGGCGTTTGATAAATCAAATACACCACAAATACGCCAACCACTAAAAAGGCAAATAGTTTGACTACCGATTCAAACGCCACCGCCATCATAATGCCGCGATGATGCTCGGTGTTGTCGATATGGCGAGTACCAAACAACATGGTAAACACCGCCAACACGCCGACCACAAACCACGAGACTTGCATATCTTGATAGCCAAGTTGCTGCATTAAATTAGGCGCAACTAACTCCAACCCCATGGTAATACCACGTAATTGCAACGCGATATAAGGCAAAATACCAATCACCGCAATTAAGGTGACGGTAATGGCTAGACCTTGAGATTTGCCATAACGCGCCGCGATAAAATCAGCAATCGAGGTGATATGTTCACGCTTGGTGATCAGAACTAAACGCGCGAGAATGCGCCACCCCAAAGTAAAAACCACAATGGGGGCGAGATAAATCGGTAAGAAAGACCACATATCAGCACTGGCTTGACCGACCGTACCGTAGAAGGTCCAAGAGGTACAATAGACCGCAATAGATAAACTATAGATCCACGGTCGCCAACGAAATAACCAACTTTTTTGCCTATCGCCATACCAGGCAATTAAAAACAGTATCCCTAAATACGCCAGTGATACTGGGATCACTATCCATCCTTGCATATCGCCTCAATCTACCATCCATGTATATTGATTTGATTGTGCTATGGCGAGCCTTTCCCCTCAATCGATTTGCGCCTAATTTGTGGGCTCAGTGCGAAATTACTGGATTATAAATTCTCATCAAATCAAGCGGATGATTTTAAGCTTTGCGGATCATCTAATTTAACCAGCAGAGCGAGTACGCCCATTGCCGCCATTACCCAAAAAACGCCGGCGCCCCATGCTTGGTAGCCCCAGCCACTTAACGCCGTCATCAAGGCAACAAACGCACCTAACGGAATCGCATTATACAAACCTTGCAATGGCACCATATGACGATCATCGGCCTGCTGGATATAGCGAATCGTAGCAAAATGAGTCAGCGCAAAAGTCAAACCATGCAACGTCTGTAAGCCTGCCAACAGCCAAATATCATGGGTAAGTGCAAGACCACTCCAACGGGCAATTGCCGCGACAGAAGCCACCAAAAACATAGCACGCAGTGACCAACCTCCGAATAATCGCGCGCTAAACGCAAATAACAACACTTCGGAAACCACCGAAAAACTCCACAAATAGCCAATCACCGATTCGGAAATCCCTACTTCCTTCCAATGAATGGCGCTAAAACTGTAGTAGGCGGCGTGAGAACCTTGGATCAGCGCAATTAAGCAAAGGAATTTCACGACAGGCCATTGCTTGACTAGCCCAATAAGTTTTGGTCGTTCTTGGTGCTGCTCGGCGGCTTGAGTCACCGGCAGTTGAGTTGGATTACGCAGAGAAAGCAGCGTGGCCACCAATAAACCCGCCATCGCCGTATAGACAATCATATCCGTGCCGAAACCATTGGCTAAATAACCCACCAAGGTTGAACCGACGATAAAGGACACCGAGCCCCATAAACGACTACGGCCATAATCAATCACTTTCAATTTACTGTAATAGTTAGCAACTGCATCGGACAACGGCATACCGGGGCCAAAGCTGGCATTAAAACCGACCGTCGTTAACGCCAACCACCAGAAATTGCCGCCGGTTAATACGTGCAAACTACAGAAAATTAACGAGATAAACGTCAGTATGCGCAGAGCCGGTAATAAGTACTCGACTTTATGCAGCCTTGGGGTAAGCAATAAATTGGTCACACAGCGAGTAGCAAAACCAAGCCCAATTAACAGGCCAATATCCGCTGAAGAAACGCCTTGTTGTGAAAGCCATAACCCCCAAAAAGGCAAGTACACGCCGTAAACAAAAAAGAAACCGAAAAAGTATTGCGATATCCAACCAAAAGGCGCGGGCTTGAGCATGATTCCATCCAAGGGTTTGTTGAAAAACAAAAATCAGGCGTCATTATGCCTGTAATCCCGCGGAGTGACTATTCTAGTAATGCTAAAAATACAAAGTTAACAACGCTCTAGTTAAGCTATATAGACCAAAGTCGTCTAGCGAAACACCTACAAAATAGCCACACTGAAATCTCCCATTTTTGTATGAGTATGAGTGTGGTTGCCATGCCTGATAAATTTAATATGACATTAGCACCTTTTGATCGCTTGTCAGAACAGCAACAGGCACAGCTGCGCTCGAATCTTGATGTGGCTTATTTTCGCCACTCCGACACCATACTCACTCCGGGAAAATGCGATGAAAACCTGTATGTATTAATTAAAGGTGCGGTAGAAGAAACCAGTGATGATGGTCGAGAAGTGTTTGCTCACTACGGCCATGAAGACATGTTTGATGTGCGATCGCTACTTGATGGCAGCATAAAGCATCGTTATACCGCACTAGAAGATACACTTACCTACCTACTTCCTCGACGTATTTTCTTAGCCTTATATGAAGAAAATGAAGACTTTGCCGCTTATTTTGATAACAACTTATCCGCTCGCCAACAACGAATTGAGCAAGCGCATAACCAACAAAATCTAGCAGAATTTATTCTGACCAAAGTCGATTCGGCTATCTACACCCCAGCGCTAATACTTAAAGAAGATGCCAATTTAAAACAAGCCTCTGAACAGATGCAGCAACATGGTAGTGATGCGGCGTTAATTGCCCTTCCCACTCACCGACATACCAATCAACAACATGCTAATCAGCAACATACCGATTCACAATTGCCGTTTGGCATTATTACTCGCACCGATTTATTGCACGCGATTGCTCTAGATCAGCAGCCGCTTGATTACCCTGCGCAACAAGTGGCGAATTCTCCGGTTCTGCATGTGCCAGAAGGTGATTATTTATTTGATGCCATGATCATGATGACCCGTTACAAGTGCAAACGCCTTGCGGTGACTCAAGGGCAACAAATTGTCGGCATGCTTAATCTCACCCAAGTGTTGAGCGCGTTTTCGACCCATTCACACGTATTAACCTTGAGA
The DNA here is from genome assembly GCF_000426765.1 of Vibrio litoralis DSM 17657. Classification (GTDB taxonomy): domain Bacteria; phylum Pseudomonadota; class Gammaproteobacteria; order Enterobacterales; family Vibrionaceae; genus Vibrio; species Vibrio litoralis. The sequence continues at coordinate 13,797 of NZ_AUFZ01000006.1, forward strand.
ATTGCTAACGCCAATAATCTAGAAGAACTGATCGATGCAGCCAGCCGACAACGGGAATTAGTACACACCCTGCAACATAACGGTATTCGTACTCGATTTATTATGGAGCTTATTTCTGCGGTCAATGAACAGATCATAGAGAAAGCTTTTGAACTTATCGTGCCAGCACATTTACATGATCATTGCTGCTTATTGGTACTAGGCTCGGAAGGACGTGGCGAACAAATTCTCAAAACCGATCAAGACAATGCGCTGATCACTAAAGATGGTCTGCATTGGCATCAATTTGGCCCTTTGATGGACAGTTTCAGTGAGACTTTGCAACGGCTTGGTTATCCACCTTGCCCAGGTAAAGTGATGGTCAACAACCCAGAATGGGTCAAAAGCCAACTTGATTGGAAAAAATGCTTACAACAATGGGCCAAAGAAAGTTCATCATCTTCGGTAATGAAGCTGGCGATTTTTTCTGATGCTCAAGCCATTGCCGGCAATAAAAGCCTACTCGGACCGCTGAAACAACAGCTACACACCTTAATGCACAATAATGGGCTTGGCTTAATGGAATTCGCTCGTCCGGCGCTAGGCTTTGCGGTGCCATTAACCTTTTTTGGTCAAGTGAAACAAAGCAAACAAGGCATTGATATTAAACAAGGTGGGATTTTCCCTATCGTACACGGCATTCGCACTTTGGCACTAGAGCATCAAATTCTCGCCAGCAATACTTTTGAGCGAATTGAACAACTGCAAAAACAAAATATTCTAGAAAGCTTAACCGCTGATAATTTATCGGAAGCGCTCAAACTGTTTATTAAATGGCGACTGTCGCAGCAGCTAACCTGCCAACATAGTCACAATCAATTGGATGTTCAAAGCCTCAACCGTAGTGAGCGCGATCTACTACGTCATAGCCTACATGTAGTCAAAAAATTCAAGCAATGGCTTGGCTATCATTATCAAATTAGGGAGTAAGCGTATGAACACTCTGCAGCGTTTATATTGGTTTTATCGCCTCAAAGGTTCCCCGTATCAACCGTTATTTGGCATGATCCCCAAAGGCGAGTTTGTGTCTCTAGATTGCGAAACCACCAGCTTAAATCCACAACAAGCGGAATTGGTCACCATTGCCGCCACCAAAATCATCAACAATAAAATCATTACTAGTGAGCCGTTTCATATCAAGCTGAAAGCACCGCAATCTTTATGCTCCAACTCAGTGAAAATTCATCATATTCGTCACAATGATTTAGCGGAAGGCTACTCAGAAGCTGAAGGATTAGAGAAGTTACTGGCGTTTATCGGTAATCGTCCATTAGTGGGATATCACATCCGTTACGACAAAACGATACTCGATCGCGCTTATAAAAAGCACTTTGGCTTTCCGCTACCCAATCCATTAATTGAAGTTAGCCACCTTTATCATCAACAACTAGAACGTCTACTGCCCAACGCTTATTGCGATTTAAGTTTAGAGGCGATTTGTCGACATTTAGAACTGCCGATTCAACAACGCCATGATGCGCTACAAGATGCAATTACCGCGGCATTGATTTATGTTCGGCTTACTTACGGCAGCATGCCAAACCCCAGCCTTGCCTATCGAAAAGGTTAAAAACATCCGATCTAGTTCTCATTTCACCCGATAATTGGAGCTAAAAAACCTTTATTAACAACATCTAAGCCTAAAGTCTAATTGTAGAAAACACCTCATAGGCGGAAAGTAAGATAAAACAAAAAAGACGAATCCCTACAGATTAAGTATTGAGTCCGACTCAAGCAAGGAGAGCCCAATGAGTGAAGTTCATATTCATCCAGTTAAAGAAAACATCTTGCAGCAAACTCACGCCGATAATGACACCTACCTATCGATGTACCAAGAATCGGTCAATGACCCACAAGGCTTCTGGGCCAAACATGGCAAGATTGTTGATTGGATCAAACCTTTTACTCAGGTTAAAAACACGTCTTTTGAACCTGGCAACATCAGCATCAAATGGTTTGAAGATGGCCAGCTTAACGTCTCAGCTAACTGTATTGACCGCCACCTTGCAGAACGTGGTGATGAAGTGGCGATTATTTGGGAAGGTGATGATCCAAACGATGATGCGCAAATTACCTTTAACCAATTGCATGAAAAAGTGTGTCGCTTCTCCAATGTATTAAAAGCACAGGGCGTGAAAAAAGGCGACGTGGTTTGTCTTTACATGCCAATGGTGCCAGAAGCCGCCGTCGCTATGCTGGCGTGTACTCGTATCGGTGCTATCCACACTGTCGTCTTTGGCGGTTTCTCTCCTGATGCACTGGCCGGTCGTATTATTGATTCCAACGCAAAAGTTGTGATCACAGCCGATGAAGGGGTGCGCGGTGGACGCGCTGTACCACTTAAAGCAAACGTAGACCAAGCTTTGCAAAACCCAGAAACCAATATCAGTAGCGTGGTAGTTTTCCAGCGCACTGGTGGCAATGTTGAATGGAACGCTGAGCGTGATATTTGGTGGCATGAAGCAACTGAACAAGCCTCACCAGAATGCGCCCCTGAACCAATGAATGCCGAAGATCCGCTATTTATTCTTTACACTTCAGGTTCAACCGGCAAACCAAAAGGCGTACTTCATACTACTGGCGGCTACCTAGTGTATGCCACCATGACATTCAAATATGTGTTCGATTACCAACCAAATGACGTATTCTGGTGTACCGCCGATGTCGGCTGGATCACTGGCCACACTTACCTTGTATATGGTCCACTCTCTAACGGCGCAAAAACCATCTTATTTGAAGGCGTGCCAAACTACCCAGATACCAGCCGTATGAGTGAAGTGGTTGATAAACATCAGGTCAGCATTTTATATACCGCGCCAACGGCGATTCGTGCACTCATGGCAAAAGGCGATGAAGCGATTAAAGGCACCACTCGCTCCAGCTTACGTATTATGGGCTCGGTGGGTGAACCAATTAACCCTGAAGCTTGGGAGTGGTACTACAAAACCATCGGTGATGAGCGTTGCCCAATTGTTGATACTTGGTGGCAAACTGAAACCGGCGGCATTTTGATCACCCCACTTCCAGGGGCAACTGAACTGAAATCAGGTTCAGCGACCCGCCCATTCTTCGGCGTGCAACCAGCACTGTTTGATAATGAAGGTGGCACACTGGAAGGCGCTAATGAAGGTAACTTAGTGATCACTGACTCTTGGCCGGGACAAATGCGCACTATTTATGGTGACCACGACCGCTTTGAGCAAACCTACTTCTCAACCTTTAAAGGCGTGTACACCACAGGTGATGGTGCACGACGTGATGAAGATGGTTATTACTGGATCACAGGCCGTGTCGATGACGTGCTAAACGTATCAGGTCACCGCATGGGTACCGCAGAGATTGAATCGGCTCTAGTGGCATTTGATAAAATTGCCGAGGCAGCGATTGTCGGTATTCCGCATGATATTAAAGGTCAGGCGATTTATGCTTATATCACGCTTAATGATGGTGAATTCCCATCAGCGGAGCTGCATAAAGAAGTTAAAGACTGGGTACGCAAAGAAATTGGCCCAATCGCCACGCCAGATGTACTGCACTGGACAGATTCTCTACCGAAAACTCGCTCAGGCAAAATTATGCGTCGAATCCTACGTAAAATTGCCACTGGCGATACCGGCAACCTAGGGGATACTTCTACTCTTGCTGACCCAAGCGTAGTCGATAAATTAATCGAAGAAAAAGCGAATTTGGTGTAGATAGCGACCGCTACACCTGAAGCGTAAAAATAGACAACAAAGACCGTGGCTTAGGCTGCGGTTTTTATTTTTAGGTTCCTGGTTCCTGGTTCCTGGTTCCTGGTTCCTGGTTCCTGGTTCCTGGTTCCTGGTTCCTGGAAGGCAGCTTTTTGCACCTAACAATATAAAACAAGTAAATAAGTAATTTATTACCTATAAATATTCAGCGACAACGACCAAGGAACTAGGGACCAGGGCCTAGCAACCCATCCTCTAGGGACTAGGAACTCTCAACCTAGGAACTCGCTTTGACCTCATTAGACCAGTAAAATGCTGCGATTTGCGCTGATTTAGCTATAATCAGTCAAATCATTAGATGTAGAGTCATTTTTTTTGCTATCTTACTTAGCAAAGCATCAAAATTATGACATGATGCATTTTACATTCACTTTAATGGATATTAGCCACACAATGTCAGCAAACTTACGAGTTCTAGTCTTAAATGGGCCGAATTTAAATTTGCTCGGGTTACGTGAACCGACGCATTATGGTTCTAATACATTGTCCGATATTGTTAATAACTTAGAGGCGCAAGCTAAAGAGTTAGGTATTGAACTGTCGCATTTACAATCGAATCGTGAATACGAATTGATCGAAGCGATTCATGCCGCTTACAACACTATCGACTTTATCATCATCAACCCTGCCGCGTTTACCCACACCAGTGTGGCACTACGCGATGCATTGCTTGGGGTGAAGATTCCATTTATTGAAGTGCACCTATCGAACGTTCACGCTCGCGAAGCTTTCCGCCATCATTCTTATCTTTCAGATAAAGCGGTTGGTGTGATTTGCGGGCTCGGCGCTCAAGGTTACCAATTTGCACTCTCGGCAGCGCACTCTCATTTAAGCCAAACGCCATCGGCTTAATGAATTCGCTACCAAGATTTCGCGCGTTCAAATTACTTGGACACGTTTACGACATTGGCAGTAGTTTTACTATTGTCGTGAAATGAATAATTAAACTAATAGAGAACACATTATGGATATTCGTAAAATCAAGAAGCTTATCGAGCTAGTAGAAGAATCTGGCATCGCTGAACTTGAAATCTCTGAAGGTGAAGAATCAGTACGCATCAACCGCTATAGCAATCAAGCGGCTCCTGCGGCTCCAGTTCAATATGCGGCAGCTCCGGCTCCAGCAGCGCCTGCGGCTGCACCAGCGGCATCTGAACCAGCAGCGCCTGCGGCTGCTCCTGTAGAAACGGGTCACAAAGTACTTTCACCAATGGTTGGTACTTTCTACCGTTCTCCAAGCCCAGAAGCGAAATCTTTCATCGAGATTGGTCAAAGCGTACAAGAAGGTCAAACTCTTTGTATCGTTGAAGCAATGAAAATGATGAACCAAATTGAAGCTGATAAAACAGGTGTTGTTAAAGCTATTCTTGTTGAAGATGGCCAACCTGTTGAATTCGATCAACCGCTTGTTGTGATTGAATAAGTCTGTTGTTTCAAACAGATCTCACATCATTAACACGGTAACAAGAGGCAATAAAATGCTAGATAAATTAGTCATCGCGAACCGAGGCGAAATCGCCCTACGTATTCTTCGCGCATGTAAAGAGCTAGGCATTAAAACGGTCGCCATTCACTCAACGGCTGACCGTGATTTAAAACACGTACTACTTGCTGATGAAACCATTTGTATTGGTCCTGCTCGCAGTACAGATAGCTACCTAAACGTGCCACGCATTATTTCTGCTGCAGAAGTATCGGGCGCAGTTGCTATCCACCCAGGTTACGGTTTCTTATCTGAGAATGCCGATTTCGCTGAACAAGTTGAAAAATCTGGCTTCATCTTCGTTGGCCCGAAAGCTGAAACTATTCGCCTAATGGGTGACAAAGTTTCTGCTATCAACGCAATGAAAAAAGCTGGCGTACCTTGTGTACCGGGTTCTGATGGCCCGTTAGACGATGACGATGCGAAAAACCGCGCCTTTGCAAAACGCATTGGTTACCCAGTTATCATCAAAGCCTCTGGTGGCGGCGGTGGTCGTGGTATGCGTGTAGTACGTAAAGATGCCGATTTGGTTGAAGCCATTGCAATGACTCGTTCTGAAGCAAAATCTTTCTTCAACAATGACATGGTTTACATGGAGAAATACCTAGAAAACCCTCGTCACATTGAAGTTCAAGTATTAGCAGATGGCCAAGGCGGCGCAATCCACCTAGGTGAGCGTGACTGTTCAATGCAACGTCGTCACCAAAAAGTAGTGGAAGAAGCTCCGGCTCCAGGTATTACTGAAGAAATGCGTCAATACATTGGTGAGCGTTGTACGCGTGCTTGTATTGAAATCGGCTACCGTGGCGCAGGTACTTTCGAGTTCCTATACGAAAACGGCGAGTTCTACTTCATTGAAATGAACACACGTATTCAGGTAGAACACCCAGTGACAGAAATGGTAACTGGCATTGACCTAATCAAAGAGCAATTACGTATTGCTGCAGGTCAGCCTTTATCGTTCACGCAGAACGATATTAAGATCCGCGGCCATGCGGTTGAGTGTCGTATCAATGCGGAAGATCCAGTGCGTTTCCTACCTTGTCCGGGTAAAATCCAACACTTCCATCCACCAGGTGGCATGGGCGTTCGTTGGGAATCTCACGTGTATGCTGGCTACTCTGTACCGCCACACTACGATTCAATGATCGGCAAGCTAATCACTTTCGGTGAAAACCGTGATGTTGCGATTGCACGTATGAAGAATGCACTAGGTGAAACCATCATTGATGGCATCAAAACCAACATTCCTCTACAGCTTGACATCATGCTGGATGAAAACTTCCAACACGGTGGTGCAAACATTCACTACCTTGAGAAGAAGTTAGGTCTGCAATAAAAGCAGGTTACTAGGAGCTAGTCCCTAGTTTCTAGAAAAAGACACAGAGACCGTGGTGAAAACTGCGGTCTTTTTTTTGTTTTCGGGGTTCGGGCGCTGCGCTGCTCGTTGCTTGAACAAGAAAGATCGTTAATAAGTGATACAAAAAGCTGTCATCCTTGAGGAGCCTAGGCGACATCGAGGATCTATATTCAACTCGCTGTAAGTAGATTCCCGCTCTCGCTAAGGCTCGGCAGGAATGACGTTTTTTTGTTGGGAATTGTGCGTTTCGAGTAAAAGTAAGCGATCTTGAAACTGCTCTTTCTAGGAACTAGGAACCAGAAACTAGGAACCTCTTCCCATTTGTGTTTCTTTGGATTGTTTGTAAAAATGCCTCCCCTCTTTCATCTCAGTAAAGAACATTGATCATGAAAACCCTACAGGCTCGTTATCGACAAGCACACAAAGAAGCTAAGTGGGCGATTGGCCTAGCCTTAGCTTATTTTGTCTGGTGGTATGTTTCCGCTTATGGTTTAGCGCCTAGCCCTGAAAACATCACCGAGATGCCGACTCTCTATTTTGGTTTTCCATTGTGGTTTTTAATGGCCTGTGTGGTCGGCCCGGTTGTCTTTACTTTACTGTGCGCCGCGATGGTGAAATGGATCTATAAAGATATGTCACTAGAAATAGAACAAGAAGATCACCATGAATAGCCAAATTCTTATCCCGTTAGCGTTATATCTTATTGCGGTGTTCGGCTTGGCTTTTTGGAGTAGTCGCCACAGCAACAAGCAAGGTTTTTTAAATGAATACCTAGTTGGTGGTCGTAGCATGGGTGGCTTTGTGCTTGCTATGACACTTGCTGCTACTTATGCCAGTGCCAGTTCCTTTATTGGTGGCCCGGGCGCGGCTTATCAAATGGGACTTGGTTGGGTATTACTGGCGATGATCCAATTGCCCGCGACTTGGCTTACTCTCGGCGTGTTAGGGAAAAAGTTTGCCATTGAAGCTCGTCGTCATAATGCTCTCACATTAAACGATATTCTGTACGCGCGTTATAAAAACCGCGGTGTGGTGGTGTTTGCCTCGTTATCTTTATTGTTAGCTTTCTTTGGCACTATGGTGGTTCAGTTTGTCGGTGGTGCACGTTTGCTGCAAACCGTGACCGGACTTTCTTACACCTACGGCTTGATGATTTTTGCTATTACGGTTGGCTTGTACACGACTATTGGCGGTTTTCGCGCCGTCGTAATGACCGATACCCTGCAAGGCATCATGATGATTATTGGTACTATTGCATTGCTGGTCGGCATCGTTCATGCCGGTGGCAGCATTGGCGAACTCGTCACCGACTTACACAGCATCGATCCGGCTTTAATTACGCCTTACGGGCCAAACCACTTTCTCACAGAACCTTTTATGATGAGCTTTTGGGTACTAGTGTGTTTTGGGGTAATTGGCTTACCTCATGCCGCAGTGCGCTGTATGTCATATAAAGACAGCGGCTCTCTACACAAAGGCATGGTGATCAGTACCATAATGGTCGCGCTATTAATGCTAGGCATGCACTTAGCCGGCGCTTTTGGTCGTGCTATCGTGCCGGATATCGCCAGCCCTGACCAAATTATGCCGACCTTAATGATCACGGTTTTACCGCCCGTCGTTGCCGGAGTTTTCTTAGCTGGGCCAATGGCGGCAATTATGTCGACGATTGATTCACAATTAATTCAAGCCTCCGCGACCTTATTAAAAGACTTGTACATCAACTACATCAACCCTTCGATGGCACAAGGGGAAAAAGCGGAAAAAACACTACCTAAATTATCATTATGGGTCACCGGTATTTTTGCTGCGTTAGTGTTTGTCGCCGCGCTTAATCCACCGGATATGATCATCTGGCTAAATCTATTGGCCTTTGGCGGCATGCAAGCGGTATTCCTATGGCCGTTGGTATTAGGGCTTTACTGGAAAAACGCTTCGGCAACCGGCGCTTTCGCGTCAATGGTGGTTGGACTGTTTTCTTATATCGCATTCAGTACCTTCAAACCGGACATCGGCGGTGTACATGCCATCGTACCGACACTACTACTTGGGTTAATCGCCTTCATCATTGGTAGTAAGCTCAAACCCAATACTCAGCTTCAAACCGCATAATAAGAATACCCTAGTAATTTATATAATCTCTACAAGGCGAAGCGCATCTGCTAAACTTCGCCTCAATTCATATTTATCCAAATTAACCTAGCAAGAGGCCAATCCCATGCCTTGGATTCAAATTAAACTTAATGCCACTGACACTAACGCCGAAGCTATTGGCGACATGTTAATGGAAGAAACGGGCGCGTTATCTGTCACTTTTTTAGATGCCAAAGATACCCCAGTATTTGAACCACTACCGGGTGAAACTCGTTTATGGGGTGAAACTGACATCCTCGCGCTTTACGATGCAGAGGTTGATACTCAACTAGTATTGAACCAAATCAAAGGCAGCCAAATGCTCAGCGACGATTTTGCTTATAAAATTGAGCAAATCGAAGATAAAGACTGGGAACGTGAATGGATGGATAACTTCCACCCAATGCAATTTGGTCAGCGTCTATGGATTTGTCCAAGCTGGCGCGAAATCCCTGATCCAAGTGCAGTTAATGTGATGCTTGATCCGGGCCTAGCATTTGGTACCGGTACTCACCCAACTACCTCAGTATGTTTAGAGTGGCTAGAAGGGTTAGATCTTGAAGGCAAAACTGTCATCGACTTTGGTTGTGGTTCTGGCATTTTAGCGATTGCTGCCATCAAACTCGGCGCTGCTAAAGTGATTGGTATTGATATCGATCCCCAAGCGATTTTGGCTTCACGCGATAATGCTGAGCGTAACGGCGTAGCAGACCAATTAGAGCTATTCCTACCTCAAGACCAACCAGAAGGCTTAATTGCCGATGTAGTGGTTGCTAACATCCTTGCAGGGCCATTACGCGAGCTTTCAGGCGTGATCACTAGCCTAGTCAAACCAAGTGGTTTATTGGCTATGTCAGGTGTGCTTGATTCGCAAGCTGCCGATGTTGCGACTTACTACCAAGATGCTTTCGAGCTTGACCCAATTATCGAGCAACAAGAATGGTGCCGCATCTCGGGTCAAAAAAAGCCTCAATAACACAGCATTAAAAACTTTTTATCGCCACCCTCGGGGCTAATTGACTGAAAAGTAGACGATTTCGCAAACTATTTATGAAATGGTCAAATATTAGTCTTTTCACGCCCCGAAAAAATGCGTAAAATGCGCGCCCTTGCCGAGATGAAGTGTGATGCTGTTTTGAAAATCGGAAACTATACATTACCGAACAACCTAATCGTCGCCCCGATGGCAGGTGTGACCGATAGGCCGTTTCGTGAATTGTGTCTTCGATATGGTGCAGGAATGGCTGTCAGTGAAATGATGTCCTCCAATCCTAAAGTTTGGAACACATCCAAGTCGCTACAACGCATGGTACATGAAGGCGAATCGGGCATTCGTTCTGTACAAATTGCGGGCGCAGATCCTGATCTCGTGGCACAAGCTGCGCAAGTCAGTGTTGAAAACGGTGCTCAAATCATCGACATCAACATGGGTTGCCCAGCCAAAAAAGTGAATAAAAAACTGGCAGGTTCCGCGTTATTGCAGCACCCCGATATTATCGAACAGATATTAAAAGCGGTGGTGAAGGCAGTTGAGGTTCCAGTAACCTTAAAAACGCGCACAGGATGGGACACAGACAATAAAAACTGTGTTGAAGTTGCCAAAATGGCTGAGCAATGTGGCATACAAGCGTTGGCACTCCACGGGAGAACGCGAGCTTGCATGTACAAAGGCGAAGCAGAATACGACAGCATTAGAGCCGTCAAACAAGCTATCTCTATTCCGGTGATCGCCAATGGTGATATTGATAGCCCAGAAAAAGCGAAATACGTATTAGATTACACTGGTGCGGATGCTCTAATGATCGGTAGGCCTGCCCAAGGTCGACCGTGGATTTTTAACCAGATCCAACATTTTTTACAAACCGGAGAACACTTGCCCCCCCTTCCACAAGAAGAAGTGCAAGATATCTTAATTGGTCATGTTCAAGCCCTTCATGAATTTTATGGAGCGTTTTTAGGCCCTCGCATCGCTCGTAAGCATGTGGGCTGGTATCTAAAAGAGCATGATAGTCAAGGTGAGTTCCGCCGTATTTTCAATGCCATCGAGGATGCTGAAAAGCAAATTGATGTGCTAAGAAATTATTTTTATACCACGAGTATTTAAACACTCGCAGCAAGACGACCAGCGAATGAAGCCTAGTGATTCAGGTTAATAAGCATCGTCAACAACGCTGTCGCTTTAAATATGACGGGTATCGTTGCATTATAACTATCAAAACGAAGAGCTAAGACTAATTATGTTCGAACAAAATCTGACTTCAGAACCATTCACAGTTACTACTGTTACATCACAAGACCAGATCACACAGAAGCCACTACGTGACTCTGTAAAAGCATCTTTAAAGAACTACCTTGCTCAGTTAAATGGCCAAGACGTTAACGATCTTTACGAATTAGTATTAGCTGAAGTTGAACAACCAATGCTAGACATGGTTATGCAGTACACTCGCGGCAACCAAACTCGCGCAGCGAACATGATGGGTATCAACCGTGGAACTCTTCGTAAGAAGCTTAAAAAATACGGTATGAACTAAAGTCATTTAATGTAAAAACAAAGGCTTACATTCACTCGTAAGCCTTTTTTGTTATTGAACACTATCAAAATATTTCTCTCAATTTTTGATATCTTAAAAAATCACGTTTCGTAAATTAATCACACTATCCCTCATTTTCCCATTCACTTTATTTCCCTATTCGCGAATATGTAAAATAATCAAAATCACCACTCAAAATATCAGCTATAGTTCACTATCTAAACCGTGATGATAACCATATTTCACTATTCAAGTAGAATTCATGAAAAATACAGTGACGATCAAAGACATTGCCAAAAAAGCCGAAGTATCAACCACTACGGTATCGCTAGCATTAAGGAATAAGGGCAATCTTTCCCCTGAAACAAGAGATAAAGTCATTCAGATTGCTCAAGATATTGGTTATGTTCGTAACCACCTTGCCGCAAAATTACGTTCTAAATACAGTAAAACTGTTGGCATCGTGGTGGGAGATATAAGCTGCAGCTACACATCCCACACTCTAAAAAGCTTGATTGATAAACTGCAAGAACAAGATTATCTGATAAATATCTATCAATGTGATCACCAATGGAAAACGCTCACCGAACAAACTCATCAGCTCATCTCCCAAGGCGTTGACGGTATTTTTTATTGTTTATCTTTATCCGGAGGCGCTTTTTATCAAGCGGCATTAGATTCTGTTTCAAATGATTTACCCATTATTGATTTATCAAAAAATAGCATATTTACCGATAACGTCGATTATCTCGGTGTCGACCACGCTAACTCAGGAAGAATGGCGACAGACTATTTCATCAATCAAGGTCATAGAAAAGTTGCCTATGTGGGAGGCGAAACTGGCTCTATGTGCAGAGCAGAGCGAATTTCAGGCTACTTTAAAGCACTTAATCACGCCAATTTATCCGCAAGTACTCATTGTGTTTTGGATTCTGAAGAAGGGTTATCTGAAAGAGTTTTTCACTTATTGAAAGAAGATGCTGCAATCTCGGCCGTGATCTGCCATGACCTTGAATCTTACGCTGAAGCATGTGTTGCCATTGAACGTTTAGGCCACAAGGTTGGTTACGATCAAGTCTTCGGTAAAGTCGTTTCCTTGATCTGCTTTGTGGATACAAAACCAACCTTCTATTTTAACGATTCATCATTATTTATTTCAGCCGACTTAGGGGAAATAGGTGTTCAAGCTTGCCGACGATTTTTTGAAGTCAGTCAAGAAATAGAGGGGGCTCCCAAAGAGGAATCCCCTTCCTTTCGCCTGATGATCCCATCTAGCATTCATCATAAATAAGTACTTTATAAAAATTTTCGAGAAGTAAAACGTTTAATTAAAAAGTCGATTTATAAAGTAAAACGTTTAATTTTTAATAAAAACATCGCTTTATTTCGCTTACTTGACTCGGCCCTTCTTATAATCTCCTTGTCATGAATTCAAGGAGGAAATGATTTATGGACCTTATAAAATCACTCACTGGCGCCGTTTCCAGATTATCGTTAATTGGCCGAGCGTTAATGCTACCGATTTCACTCTTACCCGCTGCAGGCTTATTGCTCGCGTTTGGAGACAAGTTTGACCTACCATTAATGATGCACGCGGGTGGCGTAATCTTTGATAACTTACCCTTATTATTCGCGATTGGATCGGCAGTGGGCTTAGCGGGGGAATCGGGCATTGCAGCGTTATCAGCTGCGGTTTCTATTCTCATCATTAACACCACAATAGGCACGATGCTAAATATCACACCAGAAATGGCGATGTCCGGTGGAAAATACGCGTTAGTGCTTGGTATTCCTAGCCTGCAAATGGGCGTGTTTGGTGGCTTAATTTCCGGTATTTTAGCAGCCTATTGCTACAATAAATTTCATGCAATACAGCTTCCTGAATTTCTAGGATTCTTTTCTGGAAAACGTTTTGTTCCACTCGCCACTGCGTTATTTTCCTTTTTTCTTGGTTTATTACTCCCTTATATTTGGGGGCATATTCAAGATGGTATCAATGCGTTATCTGGCATCGTCAATGGTGGTAATCAAGCACTATCCACCTTCATTTTTGGCTTAACAGAAAGGGCGTTAATCCCTCTTGGTTTGCACCATATTTGGTACCCTTCTTTCTGGTATTCATTTGGTGAGTACACCACAACAGCAGGGCAAGTCATTCATGGAGATCAGACTATATGGTTCAAAATGCTTGCCGAAGGTGTGAAATCTTTCTCGACCGATAGCTACCAAAATGCCGGTAAGTTTATGCAAGGCGAGTTTCCTTTGATGCTGTTTGCATTACCTGCAGCCTGTTTGGCCATGTACCATGAAGCTCACACCAAAAACAAAAAAATCGCTGCGGGTATCTTATTTTCTGCTGCACTAACCTGTTTCTTAACAGGCATAACGGAACCGGTAGAGTTCACTTTTATTTTTGTTGCACCTATTTTATACGTCTTTAACGCCATCATGGCGGGGCTGTCTTACATGGCGATGTATTTACTGGATGCTCATATTGCGAAGTCGTTCTCGGCGGGATTAATTGACTACATCTCATTTGGTATTGTTCCATCACTCAACGGTTTTGAAACCAATTATTTAAGCGCAGTGATTGTCGGTATCCCAATGGCAATCATCTATTATGGTGTATTCCGCTTTGTGATCAGAAAATTAGATGTAAAAACACCGGGTCGTGTCACCATCACGACTAACATCGATGACATTTCAGACAATGAATTGGCCAATAAAGTACTCGCCAGCGTGGGCGGACTTGATAACATTCAATCATCTACAGCTTGTATCACTCGATTACGATTGCAGCTTAAACAAGGTGACCTTATTGATAAAGATGGCCTCACTCAATTAGGTGCTAAGGGGGTTGTTTATGTCGGCGATACCGGAATCCAAGTAATCCTTGGCTCCAGAGCACAATTTATTTCCAATGAAATTGAAGGGCTATTAAAAGCATAACTCTTACTATTAGTTCAATATGAAAAGGCTTACGTAAATGCGTAAGCCTTTCTTTATATAAAACAAACTCTCTCCACATTTGAAATATGCTGTTGTAATCATGCGGATAACAATCATGTCCCAACAATGTATTAACTCACATTTAGTGCAACGCCCTTCTTAACAACTCCTGCTGCGCAGCATACTTTTCTGCTTTTGATTGCCCATCGGTGGTGAGACTTTGTAATTGTGCACGGTCTAAATCTTTCAGATAACTAAAATCCTGTTGGCCTTGCATACTTGCGACAACTGTTTTTAACTTTTCAAATAAACTCATTCAGCTTCCTTTTCTGAAGTTGTGGTGATTTGTTGTCGGTAGACGGCGGGAGTGAGTCCAGTATGCTTACGAAACATTTTAATAAACGCCGAAGCATCACTGTAGCCTAGCTGGTAAGCCACTTGGTTTATTGATTCTGCCTGTTTTAACAGTTGTAGTGCAGTTACTACCTTCAACCTCTGTCGCCATTCATTAAAGCTCATGCGTAAATGCTTTTGAAAACGTCGATGCAATGTTCGTTCGGTAGTAAAGGCTCGTTTGGCCCATTCAGACATTGGGCAATTGTTAGTGGGGTTGGCTTCTAGCTCTGCCAATATTGGTTGTAATAATAAATCGGTTGTTGTCGGCAGAAAATCATCTACTCGGTGAGCACTGGCTAACCGTTCAAGTAATACATCGGTTAAGCAAGTATCTTGATGGCTTTCAATTTTATCGACTTTACGGGCCACTAAGTCATCAATAATAGCCAGCACTAAGGGTGGTAAGGCGATCATGCATGCCTGACTCGGCAAATGATGAGTTCGAGAAACATCAATGTTAATCGCACAATACTCAATATCTTGTCGATTAAAGGCTCGATGAGGAACTTGAGCCGGAGTCCAAATCGCAAAACCGGCCGGTGAGACCATTTTTCGCCCATTTACCTCCATCTCTAGCACACCTTGTTTTATCAAATGCACTTGCCCCCAATCATGCAGATGAGTCTCCGTTTCAGTACCACCTGCAATATGAAAGTAATGCACAAAAACCGAGCTTGGTAATTGATCAACCAACTTAGGCATGAAGGTTGGGCTTACGATACCTTTACTTGTTCTATCTTTGCTTGTCATTACACCCTCCCTACTAACTTGTCTGAACCTGCCAACTCTCTGTCCGATCGAGCCTATTGGTTGACCCACTTTTCGTGCCACACTCTACACTATAGGTAAAACGTTTTATCAAAAGATTTAACCACTAGTAGATAAAGATCTCCCATAAGGAAAAATGATGACCGTATTTAACCGTAAATTATTTATTCAGTGTTTATTTCCCATTGTTGCCGTTGCGATTTGGGCGACCAATGCTGTCGTGAGCAAAATGGCGACGGCGACGATTGAGCCAGGTGCGATTGCTTTTTATCGTTGGTTTGTCGCGTTATTAGTACTCAGTCCTTTTTGTTTGTTTTCAGTCATCAAACAATGGGCAGTGGTTAAACGCCATTTAATCAAGCTGACGACATTAGCTTCATTGGGGATGGTGCTCAACCAAAGCCTAGCGTATTACGCCGCCTACACCACCAGCGCGACCAACATTGCTATCTTTCTATCTTTGATGCCGTTGATTGGCCTTTTTCTTGCCGTGCCGCTGTTAGGTTCTCAATTACGTAAAACCACATTAATCGGCGCGGTGATCTCTTTTTCGGGCTTGTTGTATATGCTGACCGAAGGAAATCCGTTGCAATTAATGGAGCAAGGCTTAAAGCAAGGCGACATGCTGATGCTCGCTTCCACTTGTGCCTATGCTTTATATTCCGTGCTGCTTAACAAATGGAAACTGCCTTTAACGACCTGGTGCGCGGTGTATTGTCAGGTAATGCTTGGAGCGTTATTACAACTACCATTACTATTTTCAAGTCAGCATTGGGGCATTGAAACCAACGCTTGGCCAATGGTTGGTTTTGCCGCCCTAGCCGCCTCGATTATTGCCCCTTGGTGCTGGTTAAAAGGCGTTGCTTTCATTGGTGCAGAACGGGCGACGTTATTTATGAATCTCGTGCCGATCTTTACCGCCAGCATCAGCGTGTTGCTGCTTGGTGTGCATCCTACTCAGTTTCATTTAATTGGAGGTGGTTTGGTGTTTATTGGCTTAACTCTGGCGCAATACAAGCCAAAAGCTCAAGTTAAACTTCCCTCTAAGCTGGTTATCAACAAAACCTAAACCTCCATATTAACCTTGCACGATAAGGTCGCCCTAGGTAACTCCTCTAGGGCTTTTTCTTATTAACTTTAATGCTGTAGGCTTTTAATCGCCGCAATTAACGCCGTTAAACCCGTTTCAACTTTACTGCGTGGACAGCCGACATTTAGGCGAATATAACCTTGCCCTTCTTTGCCATAGGTATCGCCACGCATAATTGCCACTTTATAATCTTCAATTAAAATACGTTGCAGTTCATCCATATCAATATTCAACGGATTTAAGTCTAACCATGCTAGGTAAGTACCTTGAGGAACTTGATAATTCAATTGTGGAATTTGTTGATTAAGCGTATCTGCCACGTATTTGAGATTTTCAAACAGATAAGCCTTTAATGCTTCCAACCACTCTTCACCTTGTTGATAAGCAGCAATATGCGCAATCACCCCTAGAATAGATGGGGAGGACAAACCATGGGCGGCTTTTAACTGGGTAAGGTAGGCATCACGATGTTCTTGATTTGGGATAAATGCATAGGCGCCTGTGAGTGCCGGAATATTAAATGACTTAGAACCGGAACTGACCAATGCCCAATCTTCATCTACTGCCACTTGTGACCAAGGAATGTAACGCTCAAACGCCATATCCATGTGAATATCATCAGAAATGACTTTTACATCATGACGCTGACAAATCTGTGCCATACGTTGTAATTCATCTAACGTCCACACTCGACCCGTTGGATTTTGCGGGCTACAAAGCAGTAAAATTTTACATTGAGGTAGTGCGGCTTGAGTTTCAAATTGTGGCCAATCAATTTCATAACAGGTGTCAGTTTTCATTAAAGGGCTGGTCAGCATTTGACGATAATTCGCCGATAGCATATTGCCAAAGGCGTCATAGGCGGGAGTATGCACTAACACCCCTTCACCTGGCTTGCTCCACTGTAAAATAAGCTGTGAAATGATATAAATGACCGACGGTCCATACACCAGATGCTCGGTTTCTAATGTCGCCTGATAACGACGTTCAAACCAACCTGTCACCGCGGATTTAAACTCATCATGGTTCCAACGACTGTAACCCAACACTCCGTGTTCCATCCGCTGCTTTACGGCACTTAGTACACAAGGCGCCGTTTCAAAATCCATATCTGAAATAGTAAAAGGTAATAAATCGGCGTGACCAAAGCGATCTTGCACGTAATCCCATTGAGTACAAAACGTGCCGTGGCGATCCACCACTTGCGAGAAATCAAACATAATTAACCTCAATCATCGATCCAAATACCTTTATCGCTTCACCTCAAGCGGTACAGGTATTGAGACAAACTCACTCAGATTCAGATAGCTAATAAAAACAAAGGGAAGAGACTAATACCCTCCTCCCTTCTACCGATTCAACCTAACCCGTTACGCAGGAGAGTTCATCAGTGATTGCATTTCATTTTTTACCATATGCACTTGCGGGCCGATGACAACTTGTAAGTTATGGTCATCTAATTTCACCACACCCAATGCACCATTGGCTTTTAATACCGCATCGTTCACTAACGACATATCTTCCACCGACATACGTAGGCGAGTAATGCAGTTATCAAGTGAAGTAATGTTTTTCACACCACCTAAAGCTTCAAGAATAATGTCGCCTTTGTAGCCAAATTTACTCTCTTTCACTTCCGCAGCAAACGCTAGCTCATCATTGGTTTCCACTTCACGACCTGGTGTTTTCAGGTTAAAGCGAGTAATCGCGAAACGGAACACGCCGTAATACATCGCAAACCAAACCGCAGCCACAAGAGGCACCAAGTACCATTCGGTTTTAGTCCCTTGCAGAACACCAAAGATTAAGAAGTCGATAATGTTGCCATCGGTATTACCAATCGTAACACCTAGTAGGCCCATCACCATAAATCCTAGACCCGTTAAAATCGCGTGCACAAAGAACAATACCGGTGCAACAAACAAGAATAAGAACTCAAGAGGTTCGGTAATACCACCAACCACACAAGCCACCACACCAGAAAGTAATAATGCTTTCACTTTTCCACGGTTTTCAGGACGAGCACAGTGGTACATCGCAAGTGCAGCGCCAGGTAAACCACCTAAGAAAGTCGGCATTTTACCTTGAGAAAGGAACGCGGTTGCTTGTGGATCAAAATTAGTCACACTAGAACAAGACAGTTGCGCGTAGAAGATATTCAATGCACCACTGACCTCTTGCCCACAAACAGGGTACGTACCGCCCGCTTCTGTAAAGCGAATTAACGCTACTAAAATATGATGTAAACCAAACGGTAGAAGTAAACGCTCACCTGTACCAAATAAGAACGGACCAAATGGACCTGAGTGAGAAATTAATGAACCAATGCCATTAATGCCCATAGCAAAATAAGGCCACACAACAGGAACGATAAGCCCTACCACACCTAAGGTAACTGCAGTCACAATCGGAACAAAACGAGCACCACCAAAGAAGGCAAGTGAATCTGGCATCTTGTAGGTATAAAAACGGGCGTGTAATTTCGCCACGAGAATACCCACAATCACCGCGCCAAGAATACCGGTATCAATTGACTGAATGCCAATGATTGACTTAACACCATAAGCAGTTTCTAACTCAGCGTTGCCAATCACACCCGCAACGGTTAAGTAGAAGTTAACCGATAAGTTCATTGCCGCAAAGCCAACGAAACCGGCAAAAGCAGCAACGCCTTTTTCTTCACGGGCTAATCCCAGTGGAATAGCAATCGCAAACATCACGGGTAAATAAATAAAGGCAACCAAACCAATTTTGGTCATCCACATAAAGATCAGCTGAAGGATAAAATTATCAAGAAAAGGCAGGCTTTCCTTCACCGCTGAACTCGATAAAGAACTCCCCACCCCTAGAAGAATCCCCGAAAAAGCCAGCAGCGCCACAGGCAACATGAAAGTTTTTCCTAAGCTTTGAAAAAACTCCCAAATAGTGGTTTTGTTTTTTGTCTTAGACATACTTGTCACTCCACATCATATCGATTGGTTAACCTGATAAAAGACTGCTAAAACGTTTTATCAAATTAGTTATAAAAAATGCCGACCAATAAATTTTAAGTAATCGTCAGCATCATTTTTAAATTCGAAATATAGGATAAAACGTTTTACCTATATTTTTTGCAAACTTGATCACGGTTATTCCCCACCAAAACACTCATTGTTTGATTTTGTGATCGCGATAAAAGAATCTATACCCATACACTTTTTATGAATTAGCGAACAATGAGCATTCCAAAACCTAAAATCACCGATGTTGCAAAGTATGCAGGCGTTTCGGTTTCAACGGTCTCGCTAGCTCTGAGCGGCAAAGGGCGCATTTCCGAAGCCACCATTAGCAAAGTAAATCAAGCAATCGAAGCCTTAGGCTATGTACGTAATACCGCCGCAGCCAACTTGCGTTCACATACCTCCAATTTAGTTGGTTTAGTGCTCAAAGACATTACCGACCCTTTTTATATGGGCATCACCGCCGGGCTTAGTGAGCAATT
Source organism: Vibrio litoralis DSM 17657 (assembly GCF_000426765.1). Taxonomy (GTDB): domain Bacteria; phylum Pseudomonadota; class Gammaproteobacteria; order Enterobacterales; family Vibrionaceae; genus Vibrio; species Vibrio litoralis. The sequence continues at coordinate 33,782 of NZ_AUFZ01000006.1, forward strand.
AGAAAAACAAGGTTATATGTTGTTTCTTGCTCAATCGGGTAACGATAAAACTAAGCAACTTAATTGCCTTCAATCGATGATTCAACAAGGCGTTGCTGGGCTAATTTTTTGCCCAGTAAGGGAAGGTGCACAAGCCAGTTTCGAGCTTATCAAGCAAGCCAACATTCCAGCCATTAGTATCGCCCGAGCCGATATCAATGCCAATATTGACTATATCGGGCCCGATAATACTCATGCTGCAACACTAGCAACCAAGCATCTCATCGAACAAGGACATCGTCATATTGCCTATTTAGGTGGGACCGGTGATTCATTAACCCGAGCTGAACGCATTGGTGGCTATTGTTCGACACTGATGCAGTTTGGTCTACCATTTAAAAATGAATGGATTGTCGAGTGTGGAAAAACCCAGCAGCAAGCCGCCGATGCCGCGCACCAATTACTGAATAAGCACCCGAAAATCACTGCCATACTATGCCATCGTTCAGCCACTGCGATTGGGGCAATCTATGGAGCACAGAGTGCAGGTAAAACAGTCGGTAAAGATAACTACATTGGACAAGAAGTGGCGATTTTAGGTTTTGATGATACCGCTGAAGCCGAACTCACCACGCCATCGCTTAGCTTTATTAATACTTCGACTCACTACATTGGCCAACAAGCCGCATTACAAATCATACGAAAAATGCAGCAACCTAATTTGCCACCACAACGGATTATTGTTCCACCAAAAATGATTCTGCGAGACTCCGCTTAACAACCCCACCACATCAGGTTATGATTTAACCACTTTTACAATGGATCAAGGATGAAACATGAAAAGTTCTACTCGCTACCCTCTCCTATTATTAGCGGCAACAACGTTACTTGGCTGTGCCAGTCAAGATAAACAAGAGTTTAAAGAGGACGCTCGCGAGGCTGCTCAGGCCACTAAAGAGGCTGGTAAAACCATAGGTCACGCCACCCGTGATGCCGCCAAAGAAACCGGCCACTTTTTCCGAGACATCTTTAAAGACTAACCTTTTGATTTTTATTAACATACCAAAAAGCCAAACGATTGCGCGGGCTTTTTGGTTTGAAGTTAGTTAGAATATGCGCCATCAAATCTGGAGTTTCCGGCTAGCTTGTCACTATTGGTCAGTAGTAGGCACAAGAAGCAACAAAGGTTTTTACCAAAACGCGTGAAGTCATGTGTACTACTCAACTTTTCTCGCTTTGGCAAACATCTTTATTTGTTTTTAACTCCGTGATTTAAGGAATATGGAAGCCATGGAAAACGCTCGCCCAATTCGCCGCGCTTTAATCAGCGTATCTGACAAAACTGGTATTGTGGAATTTGCTCAAGCACTCACTCAACGTGGTGTCGAGATCCTTTCAACTGGCGGCACTTTTAAGCTGCTGCAAGATAATGCCATCACCGCCACAGAAGTGTCTGATTACACAGGTTTCCCTGAAATGATGGACGGTCGTGTTAAGACTCTTCACCCGAAAGTACATGGTGGCGTATTAGGCCGTCGTGGTACTGATGAAGCGGTAATGGAACAACACGGCATCAACCCTATCGATATTGTCGTGGTTAACCTTTACCCATTTGCTGAAACCGTCGCAAAAGAAGGCTGCACACTAGAAGATGCCGTTGAAAACATCGATATCGGTGGGCCGACTATGGTGCGTTCTGCTGCGAAAAACCATAAAGATGTCACCATTGTGGTTAACGCGCACGACTACGACCGCGTGATTGCTGAAATGGATGCGAATGACAAATCTCTAACGCTAGAAACACGCTTTGATTTAGCGATTGCAGCATTTGAGCACACTGCGGCTTACGATGGCATGATTGCTAACTACTTCGGCACCATGGTTCCTAGCTATAGCGAAAATAAAGAAGAAGGTGACGAGGCCCCTTCTCCTAAAAATAAAGTTAAATTCCCTCGCACTTTCAATCAACAATTCGAGAAGAAACAAGACATGCGCTACGGTGAGAACAGCCACCAAGCAGCGGCATTCTATGTTGAAGCTAACCCTCAAGAAGCCTCTGTTTCAACCGCTCGTCAAATCCAAGGTAAAGCTCTGTCTTACAACAACATTGCCGATACAGACTCTGCCCTTGAGTGTGTGAAAGAATTCAACGAGCCAGCTTGTGTGATCGTTAAACACGCCAACCCATGTGGTGTGGCTCTAGGTAAAGATATTCTTGAAGCCTACAACCGTGCTTACCAAACCGATCCAACATCAGCATTTGGTGGCATCATCGCCTTTAACCGTGAATTAGATGCAGTGACAGCAACCGCTATCACTGAGCGTCAATTCGTTGAAGTCATTATTGCCCCGTCTGTTTCTGCAGAAGCGGTAGAAATCGTTGCGGCGAAGAAAAACCTTCGCCTACTAGAATGTGGTGAATGGACAAGCAAAACCACTGAGTTTGATATCAAACGCGTGAACGGTGGCCTACTAGTTCAAGACCGTGACCAAGGTATGGTAGGACTGGATGATCTTAAAGTGGTATCGAAACGTCAACCAAGCGATGAAGAATTAAAAGATGCACTATTCTGCTGGAAAGTAGCGAAATACGTGAAATCTAACGCGATTGTTTACTCAAAAGGCGATATGACCATTGGTGTAGGCGCAGGCCAAATGAGCCGCGTTTACTCAGCCAAAATTGCGGGCATTAAAGCCGCTGACGAAGGTCTACAAGTGGAAGGTTGTGTGATGGCATCGGATGCCTTCTTCCCATTCCGTGACGGTATCGACGCTGCTGCTGAAGCAGGCATTAAATGCGTGATTCAACCAGGTGGTTCAATGCGTGATGATGAAGTCATTGCCGCAGCCGATGAACACGGCATGGCGATGATCTTTACCGGCATGCGTCATTTCCGTCATTAGAAATAAGGAAGCGAGACTCTAGTCCCTAGTTTCTAGGATTCGAGCCTCATAATTTTCAAAAATTCTTAACGACTCGATACACTTGAAGATTTTAGACCCAATGAAAGCGTCTACCTCTAGGGACTAGGAACTAGCAACCTAAAATGTCGAATCGATAATCTATAGAGATCAAAGCATTATGAAAATACTAATCATTGGCGCTGGCGGCCGCGAACATGCACTCGGCTGGAAAGCAGCACAAAACCCAAATGTTGAAACAGTTTACGTTGCACCTGGCAATGCAGGAACGGCACTTGAGCCTAAGCTTGAAAACGTCAACATTGACGTAGAAGATATCGAAGGTTTAGTTGAATTTGCGCAAAACAACAGTATTGAATTGACGATTGTTGGTCCTGAAGCACCGCTTGTAATTGGCGTTGTGGATGCTTTCCGCGCAGCCAAACTACCAATCTTCGGCCCAACCAAAGATGCTGCGCAACTTGAAGGCTCTAAAGCGTTCACTAAAGACTTCCTAGCACGTCATAAGATCCCAACCGCTGATTACGCTAACTTCACTGAAATCGAGCCAGCATTGGCTTATGTGCGCGAGAAAGGCGCACCTATCGTGATTAAAGCCGATGGCCTTGCAGCCGGTAAAGGCGTGATTGTTGCGATGACGCTACAAGAAGCTGAAGATGCCATTCAAGATATGTTGGCTGGTAATGCGTTTGGTGACGCTGGTAGTCGCGTGGTGGTTGAAGAATTCCTTGATGGTGAAGAAGCAAGTTTCATCGTGATGGTTGACGGCTCTAGCGTTCTACCAATGGCGACGAGTCAAGACCACAAACGTGTTGGCGACAAAGATACCGGACCAAACACGGGCGGTATGGGTGCTTACTCTCCTGCGCCTGTAGTAACGCCTGAAATCCACCAGCGCGTATTGGAAGAAGTGATTTACCCAACGGTTCAAGGCATGGATGCAGAAGGCTACCCATACACAGGTTTCCTGTATGCCGGCCTTATGATCATGGCAGATGGCACGCCTAAAGTAATTGAATACAACTGCCGCTTTGGTGACCCTGAAACTCAACCTATCATGATGCGCATGCAATCTGATTTGGTTGAACTTTGCCTAATGGCGATTGATGAAAAGTTAGATGAAGCGGAATCTCATTGGGACTCACGCGCCTCAATCGGCATCGTACTCGCTGCGGGCGGTTACCCTGGTGACTACGTGAAAGGTGATGTGATTAGCCTACCTGCTGCTAATGATATTGAAGGTGAGAAAATCTTCCATGCTGGCACGGCTAACAATGCTGATGGCGAGGTCGTTACCGCAGGCGGGCGCGTACTATGTGCAACGGCATTAGGAGACACCGTCTCAGAGGCTCAACAACGTGCTTACCAGCTAGCCAAGCAAGTGAGCTGGAATGGTATGTTCCATCGCAATGATATCGGTTATCGTGCGATTGCTCGTGAGCAAGAGCCAGAGCAAGAATAAATTCTCAGTCGAGAAAAAAGCGCGTACTTAATAAAAGTGCGCGCTTTTTTATATTCGAAGACAATAATATTGAAGTCACTTGGGTATAGTATTAATTCATAATCAGGTGAGCTCGTTGAATGCAACCATGAACTGGCTTGTCCAATGATAATAGCTTCTCAACCGTCACGGTTTTGCTGCGTTTGTCTTTATAACCAATAAATGCAGCATAACTATTTAAGCCATTAATTCGTTCTTTAATCGATATTGGCAGATTCGCTGCTTGATCAAACTGCAGGTTGTTATATTGAACGCCATCGCATGAGTCGAAAGTACTACCATTCCATACCCCTTGAATCAGCTCAAAACCTTGATCATGAATATCATCGACCTTTTTGACTAAGTCTTCCGCTTGTTGTGAGTAATAATCTAAATCTTTTTGGTTTAATGGCAATATTTGGTTATCTAAACGATAACGTTGATAAATCGCCTCGCCTTCAGAGCTAAAGCGAATATGCACCAGAAAGGGTTTTAAGCTATCACTGCTTTGTTGCACTTCACCTTCACGAACAATCTCTTTAATCGTGCCATCTTGCCACTGATAGCTACTTTTATACCAAGCATTATCCGGTAATTGAACGTAATCTGATGCCACTTTAGGCTTGGATAGTGCTCGAGTATACCAATAGAAAGCTTTTGAAGTGCCTGCTAGCTCGCCACCGGATAACTCGGCGGACTCAACTGAGCCTGAAAATTTACTGCTAATATGATCGGTCCACGAGCCAGGTGATGAGCAACCGCCAAGTAACGATAAGACAAGAATGGAAAATAAACTACGTTTCATAAAAAAACTACGCTGAGAAGACACTCAGCGTAGTATATACATAAACAACCGCTGGGTGCGAGTTGCAAGTTATCAGGACAAAGTAAAATTATTTTACCGCGTCTTTTAGTGCTTTACCGGCTGTGAATGCTGGAACATTTGCTGCAGAAATTTGGATCTCAGCACCTGTTTTAGGGTTACGGCCAGTGCGAGCTGCACGGTGGTTAATTTTAAAGGTACCAAAACCAATTAGTTGCACTTGATCGCCATCTTTAAGAGCGCCAGTTACGCCTTCAAGTGTTGCTTCAAGAGCCGCTTTCGCTTGAGCTTTAGATAGGTCTGCTTTTTCAGCAATGGCATCGATTAATTGAGTCTTGTTCATTCTAGGTTTCCCTTCTCATTATTTTTGAAGATCATATTGTTTAAGGTCTGAAGTCACTCTAAATCATAAAGGCCCCGTCTGGCAAAGGTTTGTGGCACTTCTTTTGATCTTATGACGTAATTTTGACCATAATTTGAGTCTTGACTCACATTTTGAATTTTTTCAGAAAAATCAGATACAAAATGATGAATTTTAAGCTATTACCCCATTTTTATTTTATGCAATCAAACATTCACAAAACTTATCCATAATGGAGCAAAATGTTTAATGCTCGACACTAATGCCAATATTACTAATACCTTCATCACGAAGCTCAATGCGTAATTCTTTGATCAGTTCAATATCACGAACTTCAGATTCACGTAGTGGACGGAATAATGCCCATTGAACATCCCACTCTTGGCAAACCGCTTCATTTTCTTTTTGATTTTCGTTGGTGATTTCGTCACTGCCTTGCGCTTCTTCAAGCTGCGCGACCGTCTTAACCGATACTTGACTTAAGTCGATCATCGCTTCAAACATTTCTTCACGATCGAGTAAAGCATGCAGCAGAATCGATAACCCAATGCAGGCATCAATCGCAGGGTATACCGCATAGAATTGATAGTCTTCTGAGCTTGGGATCAACTCTTCTAGCTTTTCAAGTTGACGTTCGAAATTCACTTTGGCAGTTTTAACCGTTAGCACTTCCCAAACACTGTCTAGAATCTCACGATATTTTCGCGCATCGGCAAATTCAGTATTTTCACAAAACAAGGCATAGTTTGGATACATACGCTCACATAGGCAGGCCATGAAAGTCATTTGTTGCCAAGGGACGAATTTTTCTAGACGGACTTGAAGGGGATTCTGTAGCATAATTACGTTAACTCATTCCAATTAATACCAAACAAGGGAAGTGTACTTGATAACCGTATCGTTTACTTGAAAAAGCATTCGGTTTACCCAAAAAAAGCAAGGAGCGAACGACAACGTTATGAAATCGACTGCCGAAGAACCATCCACACCATTAGCCGCACCATTATTGTATATCCTTTCCAATCAGGCCGAGGCTTATCAAGCGTTATTAGTTAACTCTAATCTCTCAAATATTGAGCTAACTTGCGATGCTTCTCAAGCCACCATAGTGCTTGCCGACCCACCACTGTTATCCAAGCAATTAGATGATTTTCCGAAGCTACAGTGGGCCCAATCGACCTTTGCTGGAATCGATGCTCTGGTCACGCCATCACTGCGCCAAAATTATCAATTAACGAATGTGAAAGGGATCTTTGGGCAGCTAATCAGTGAATATGTTTTAGGTTATAGCCTGAGCTATTTTCGCCATTTTTCCGTCTACCAGCAGCAACAAAGCGAGCAGCAATGGCAACCTCATGCTTATCAATCGGTGGCGGGTAAAACACTGGTCATTCTTGGTACCGGTTCCATTGGGAGCAAATTAGCCCAAACCGCTGCAGCGCTTGGCTTTGCCTGTTTAGGTGTAAATCGAAGTGGCCAAGCCCCTTCCAATAGTGACTTCACACAATGCTATTCCATTGAGCACATTGATCGTGCATTAGAGCAAGCAGATATCGTAGTGAATGCTCTACCAAGTACCCAGCAAACCAGACATATTCTTAACCAGCAGCACTTATCTCATTGCCAAGATGTTCTGCTATTTAATATTGGTCGGGGCGATGCCGTCGATCAACAAGGATTATTAACCGCGCTGAAAAAAGGTTGGGTGGCGCACGCCTATTTAGATGTATTTCCGATCGAGCCGCTGCCACAAGATAGCGCTTATTGGCAGCACCCCAAAGTGACTATCACGCCACACATCGCCGCCACCAGTTTTCCTGAGCAAGTGTTTGAGATTTTTGAGCAAAACTGTCAACGCTGGCTGGCTCAACAACCGCTACTCAATCAAGTCGATTTTGCTCTAGGGTACTAAGTAATGGCTGGCCAATTTCATCAATTAATAGCAGAGATCGCACAGTGCCAAATTTGTGCGCAACACCTTGAGCACGGCTGTCGGCCAGTAGTTCAAGCTCACCCAGATGCTAAGATATTGATTATTGGTCAAGCGCCAGGGTTGAAAGTACATCAAAGTGGCGTGCCATTTAATGATGCCAGTGGTGAGCGTTTACGCCAGTGGATGGGGATTGATAAAACGCTCTTTTATGATCCCCACTTTCTCGCCATTATGCCGATGGGGTTTTGTTATCCGGGAAAAGGCAAAAGTGGCGATTTACCACCACGTAAAGAATGCGCGCCGCAATGGCATGAGCAACTACTGCAACAATTGCCAAATATTGAACTGATCTTATTGATAGGCCAATACGCGCAAGATTATTACTTAGCTAATAAACCCAAAACCTTAACCGAGACAGTACAAGCTTGGCAGCAGTATCAACCTAAATATCTACCTTTACCGCACCCTTCACCACGCAATAATATCTGGCTCAAGAAAAACCCTTGGTTTGAACAACAGATCGTCCCGCACCTGCAAAGCATTATTGCGAAGCTACAACCCTAGTCGATTTCGCTTTACGCTGCATTAACCACAGTGCTAAGCCGCCGTAGATCGCAACTTGTGCCCAGAGTTGCCACACATAAGGAAGAATCTGTTCAAAGCTTGCGCCCATTTGATTAAGACGCAAAAAGCCATTAATCGCAGGGGTAGACGGCGCTAATTGCGCTAACCACTTAAGTAAACTTGGCAGCTCTGAAGTCGGCCAGACAAAACCGGCACAAAAAACCAAAGGCAAAGAGCTCAATACCACGATTAAAGTCGCCAATTCTTTACGCGGGATTAACTCGCCCATCACCATGCCCAAACCAATCACAGCTAATAAGAATGGAATAATTAACGCAAATAAATGGGAAATAGAAGCAAGGCGACTGATGCCATAAAACTCGAAACTAAAGCCGAAGTAGTACATCACCAATGGAATATAGGTCAGCAATAAAATCACCGCTCGTGCCGACCACATATCAAACGCCGAACAATCTTGCCAATATCCCGCTTGCTTGGCCTGGCGTTGCTCATTAAGACCGCCTCCTAGTAAACCCGCAGCAATCAATAGCGTTTGATGCAAAATCAACACAAACACCGCTGGTACTATGTAGTTGATATAACCATTGGTTGGGTTAAAAACTGGCTGCATCGACAGTTTAATTGGCGCGTATTGCTGAGCCGCCAAAACTAAGTTTTCTCCCGACATAACCATTCTCGACACTTTCGCCTGTGCCGATAAAGTCCCTCCTGCCGTAGCTAAACCTTCGACTACCGTACCGTAAATCAAGAAATAAGCCGCATCACCGGCATAGGCTAACGTCGGGCTTTCACCGAGTAATAAATCACGAGCAAAGTGGCGAGGGATCAATAAAATTCCATGCACCTTGCCTTGATTAAATAACTGCTTGGCCTCTTGTAAGCTATAGGCATGTTGAGTGATTTGAACCTGTGGCGTGGCATCAACCATTCGCTCAAGTGTTCGACTGGTTGAGGTGTTATCTAAATTGACTACCACGATTGATTGCTCACGTGGTAGTTGCTGGCTATATGGTAGAGGGTATAAAAACGAATACATCACTACCCCGCCAAACACAGTGAGCAGTAACGCCGAGTTGGTATAAATCGACTTTAATTCACAGCGAAACACCTGCCACCAGCTCATGATACGGCATCCTGTTTATCGGCTAACACCAAAGCTCTCGCTCTTAACCACACCATCAGCAGTAGCGTTAAAAACACACTCATTGCGAGCAATGAACCCATCACTTGACCTAAATCGACACCGTTATTGACCTGTTTTACTTGCACATCAATATAGTGACTGACTGGTAATAAACTACGCCAAATCTGGCCTAGTAACGGCATATCTGAGGTAGGAAAAGTGATCCCCATAAACGCAAAGGCTGGCGCGGTAAATGCGGCAACAAAACTCATTGAACGAGTGGCATCTAAAGTGATCATAAAAAATATCGCGCCGACACTTTGGCAAGCCAAGACCATCAATAATTGCGCCGATAATAAAATCCCCCAACTACCATGCATTGGCCAGTCTAGCCAACCGTACATTCCCCATAAAAACACCACACCTTGCGCGAGATATAACAGAGAGTAAGCCAGCAACTTAGTGACAACAGCCTGAAAAGGCGTGACGGAAAGCCAACGCTGCATGCCTTGCGTTCTTTGCTCTAATGAAAAACTCAGCACGGTCGTCGCGACAATTAAGATTTGCCATAACGCAGGAATCGCCGCCGACACCAAGAATTGGCCATAATGACTATTACTATTAAATAACGCGGTGATTTGAGTTTGAATAGGCACTGCTTGAGCTAACGCTTGTTGCGGAACGGTATCGCCTTTACTGAGATTCTTAACCGCTTCAATTTGCGCATTAAAAGTGCCCTGAGCTTGTTGCATAGCGGCGTTGACTAACTTACCAATCAAGATAAATTGACTGTTATAGAAAGTAGTAATGGTAGGAGGATGGCCCAGTAATACATCTTGAGTAAGACTATCTGGGATCACCACTAAGGCATAAATTTTACCAGATTGCAGATCTTGCTTGCCTTCTGACACCGAAGTGTAGCTTTGAGTGACTTTTAAGGTAGGACTAGCATCGTAATAATGCACCACTCCACGCGACATACTTGAGTGTTCAAAATCAACCACCCCGATAGCGAGATCGCGGGCACTGCCAGCCGAGAATATCCACCATAGCGAAAAAAACATCAGCAGAGGTAGCCAGAACAACATCGCCTTTAACCAAGGTTGAGTTGCTATCTGTCGCCATTCTCTAATCAATGCATGCCGATGCAACATTAATTGTGTCCTACATTCTCAAGCAACACACTCATGCCAACTCGCAAACCTTCGATTGGCTGGGTTGGACGAGCTTCCACTTCAAAAGTACGCATATCAAAACCTTGATTGGCATCGGTAGTGCGCCAAGTGGCAAAATCGCCCATCACCGCGACATGAGAAACCACAAAGTGATATTGCTCATTACCTAGCGCAGGAATCGTTACCTTGAGCTCAGTGCCTTGTTTAAATTGTTGTAATTTGTCTTCACGAACATGGAAAATCGCCCAGGCATCCTGCATATCTAAAATCGTCACCACAGGAAAGCCTTGCGGTGCTAACTCACCTGAATGCAGCAAAATATCGCTCACTTCACCATCATGCCAACTGGCCACTTGGGTATCGGCGACATAAGCTTCAACTTCAGCCACCGCGCCAGCAGCTTGTTTTTCTTGCTGTTGAGCGGCGCGCTTAGTCTCATCACGAGCGCCCTCTTGCGCCATTTGGTACATTTGATAGGCCGCGCGTTCGGTATATAACGAGGCTTGCCATTGAGTGTAGGCTTCATCGCGTTTTTGCTCAGCGACCACGCCATCTTGATACAAGTTTTGTACTCGTTGGTAGGTTTTTTCCATCAAGCTAGAAGCGGCTTTGGCTTTACGCCATTGATCTTGAGCCGCCGCTATCTCTTGGTTACGCGCACCTTTTTCCGCTTGATCTGCCATCGCACCTGCCGCACCTTGAGCGGCTTTCGCTTGCGCTAATTTGGCTTCAATCTCTGGGCTTAAGATAGTGAAAATTTGCTGACCGGACTTAACTTGATCGCCTTTTTTGACCAACACTTGATCTATGCGCCCCGGCACTTTCGATGAAATCAAATATTGCTGCGCTTCAATCTGACCTTGAAAACGTTCTGCTTTGGGTTGATAGGCAAGCCAAAAGGTATAAGCCAACCAGACTAGAACCAAAGCCACTACACCAATAAAAATAATCGATTTACGTGAGCGCATTATTGAACCTCTAATCCTTGATATTGTTGGTATTGATTAAAACTGTCGACTTCGCCACTGATCGCCAATAAGCGCGATAAAGAAAGAACATATTGATAAGCCGCCGCTGAGCGTTGGGTTTTAATGCTGTTTAAATACATTTCCGCATCCACTACATCCAAAGAAGTCGCAAGCCCCTGACTAAAGGCTTTCTTCTGCAAGCTAATGTTTTCACTGGCCATGCTGACACTCGAGGCTAAGCCATTGTATTCCTCTAACGCTTGATTGGCTTCGCGATAGGTTTTTTCCACCAGCAAGGACAAATCTTGTTTGGCTTGTGCGCGTAAATAACCTACTTGCTTAATCGCACTATGAGCAACACTGACTTTTTCAGAACGACCTGAGGTATCCAGTAGCGGAATACTCACGCCAACGCCTACTAGCCAATCGGGGGTATTATCGCCTACTAAAGTGTCGTCTTGATATAAGTTGTAATTACCGTAGAGATAAACTTCTGGATAATATTTTCCTTTCTCCACATCAACCAATCCACTGGCTTGCTTTTCTTTGGCATCCAAAATGCTCAAGCCGGGGTAACTTTGCAGGGTTTTATCCATAAAGGCTTGCATCGGAGGTAGACTTTCATTAATAAAAAGATGGGTAGAAGGTTCAGCCAGTGTCGGCGCTTTAATCAAGTTCGTCAGCGCCATTTGAGCAATTTCCAGATCGCGCTGTGCTTTTTTGGTATCAACTTGCGCCTTATGGTATGCAGTTTCTGCTTGTAGGCGCTGCACGCGAGCAATTTGTCCTTGCTCTTGCATTTTAACCGCGTGGTCGAAGTGTTCTTTCAAACCTTGTTCGACTTCTTGTCTAGTGGCGAGTACTTGTTGCGATAACACGACGCCAAAATAGTATTTCGACAAATCTTCAAATTTACCTTGCTGCTTCATCTCTAATAAATACTTCGCTTCCTCTGATTTCGCTTCGGCAATATCTTGCGCGGCTGAAATACGTCCACCCGTAAAAATAGGCCAAATTGCACGAATCGAGCTAGTAAAGACATCTTTCTCCACCAAGGTCGAGGTCAACATGCCATCAAAGGCTTGAGTTAAAGCACTGGAGCCTACCGAAGTACTGTCTGCTAACTCAGATGGGGACACGTCAATATCATCGTCTAAGCGGGTGTAGTTGGCACTTAAAGTAATGCTTGGTAAGTTCATCGCTCCGGCGGCTTGCTGTTTATATTCAGCTTGCTCAACACTAGCTCGCTCTGCGGCCAAGCCATCATTATTGCTTAGTAGTGATTGCCACGCTTGATAAAAGGTCACGCTTTGCGCCCAACTCGTCGTTGGCATTAATAAGAATATCGGAAGAGTAAAAATAGCAAGATGAGATTTGAATCGATGCATGTGTCTGTTACTTATCCATAGTAGGTGCTGACGACTAATTATAGGCCGTAGATTGATAGACAGATCCGAGCAGTTATTCTGCCGTAATGCGTCGGGAAAAAATGAGATATAAATCACTATACCCAAGTAACTTCAAGATACAGGATTCAGAGCACCTTAAGTTACTTGGGTATATCACATTAACAGTATCAATGAATAATCACTACTTACCATTGAAATAAATAACTTAAAATACAAACAAATAAAACGCAGCCTAGGTTAAGGCTGCGCTCTCGTTATTTATAACCAAATTATATACTCAAGTACGAAGAGTATAGGCTATTTATGATACGGCTTAGATAACTCATGTACCGCATCAACAAACACACCAGCGTTTTCTGGCGGTACATCTAAATGAATACCGTGACCTAGGTTGAATACATGACCAGTACCAGCATCACCAAAACCTTCTAGAATCGAAGCGACTTCTTGACGAATACGCTCTGGCTGAGCATACAGCATTGATGGATCCATATTGCCTTGTAGTGCCACTTTATCGCCTACGCGAGCCACGGCATCTTGAATATTAATCGTCCAATCAAGGCCAACCGCATCACAACCTGTGGCGGCGATTTTCTCAAGCCACATACCACCATTTTTAGTGAATAGCGTAACCGGTACGCGACGACCGTCATTTTCACGAATTAAGCCATCAACGATTTTGTGCATGTACTGCAAAGAGAAATCATTGTAATCGCGTGACGTTAATACACCGCCCCAAGTATCAAATATCATTACAGACTGAGCGCCGGCTTTGATTTGGGCATTTAAGTATTCAATGACACTATCAGCTAGCTTATCTAAAAGTGCATGCAGAATAGCGGGATCGGCGTACATCATTTTTTTGATTTTAGTGAACGCTTTAGAACTTCCACCTTCCACCATGTAAGTCGCTAGCGTCCAAGGGCTGCCCGAGAAACCAATCAGCGGCACTTCACCTTGCAAGTCTTTGCGAATTTGGCGAACCGCATTCATTACATATTGCAATTCACCTTCTGGATCAGGCAAACCAATTTTATCGACATCAGCTTTGCAAGTAATCGGGCGCTCAAATTTAGGGCCTTCACCGGCTTCAAAGTATAAGCCTAGTCCCATGGCATCTGGGATGGTCAAAATATCAGAAAACAGAATCGCCGCATCAAGCGGAAAACGACGTAGTGGTTGAAGCGTCACTTCTGAAGCTAACTCGGCATTTTTGCATAAAGACATAAAGTCGCCCGCAACACTGCGCGTTTGACGATATTCAGGCAAATAACGACCGGCTTGGCGCATCATCCATACTGGCGTGTAATCTACTGGCTGTTTTAATAAAGCTCGTAGATAACGGTCATTTTTCAATTCAGTCATTTTTCTATCCTAAAAATTTGGGGCAGTCTTTATTTGCCGCTTATTCTAACATTACACAGCGCACATTTTGCTAATGGTTTGTAATACAGATCATGTTATTGAACATTAAAATCTATCGCAATTTGCTTCAATTGAGCCATTTGTTAATACTTCGTGTGCTAGCACAATTATAACGAGCTGAAACACATGAATGTTCAGCATCTCATAACGACATCTTACTTACCCCTCCGGCAATCCCGGAGGTTTTTTTTATTCCCTTCGCAATTGAAGCTTCATCGTCGTTGACGGTGTTCATTCGCCCCAATCATTTAGACAGGCTAAACTCATGGGGCCTCACTCACTTGTCGCCTAGCTGCAACTCCAATTTCTTTGGGAATAATCGTTAAGTATATGAAATAAAACTATGCTGTTATTCAATGTCACAACCTAGTGTATGTTCTATCAAGGCGCGTGCAATCGTTCCCTTCGGAGCAATCGGCGGTAATTCGCTAGCAGTAAACCAATCTGCCGATGACAATTCAAATTTATCCACTCGAATGTCACCACTGTCGTAATCCGCTAAAAAAGCCATCATCATACTAGATGGAAATGCCCATGGTTGACTGCCAAAGTAACGAATATTGGTGACATTAATACCGGTCTCTTCTTTCACTTCACGCGCCACACATTGCTCTAACGTTTCTCCGACTTCGACAAAACCGGCAATCACGGTATGCATGCCACTTTTATGGCGAGCATGATGCGCCAGTAGAATTTTATCGTCTTTACGAATCGCGACGATGATGCAAGGAAAAATTCTCGGGTAATGCAAAGTGCGGCAATCATTACATTGCATTGCCAGTTGATTATGGTTAAGGCGATTACGCCCACCACAATGCGAACAAAAGCGTTGTGAAACAGACATGTAACCATATTGAACGGCGCGACTAGCCATCAAAAATATTGCTTCAGGAAAAGACAATAAGTCTCGTAACGGGGTCATTTCGAGCTCATACTCAAGCTCGCTAGCATTCAACCAAGCACACGGGACGCCATCTAATTCACCAATAATAACCGCATGTTCTGTCGGTAAATTGAGTGCTTCAGCAGATCCATAAGGCAATGTTTTGTCTTGCAAATGTAACGTACTACCATCAACGATACACCAGTTTACTTTTTGATCTTTTTTTAGCATCTGCCCATCTCATTGCTTGAAGTTCCACCATTTTACTGGCAATCTAATTTCATACCAGTGCTTATCGATTTGCTGTCTATAACCACTCATATCACTACATGATATATATCCAAGTGACTTGGGTATACACTATCAAAAAGGACCCTCTATTAATAAAAAAGTAGAGCGGCTAAACGCCAATAACGCGTTAGCTATTATGAGGATACAGCCATGCTAAATAAACTAAAACAGACTCAAGCACAATTTGGCGGTTCCAGTGAAGTCATCGACCATTGGCTCGACACTAGACAAAACTTGATTGTTGAATATTGGAAATTGGCGGCACTAAAGCCAAGTCATCATAAAAAAACGGCCATCGAAAAACTTCCTTCCCCTGAAGAGCTACAAGATTTCTGCCAACATGTGGTGGATTATATTTCTGAAGGGCATTTCAAAATCTACGACATGGTGATGCAACAGTGG
The DNA here is from genome assembly GCF_000426765.1 of Vibrio litoralis DSM 17657. Lineage (GTDB taxonomy): Bacteria > Pseudomonadota > Gammaproteobacteria > Enterobacterales > Vibrionaceae > Vibrio > Vibrio litoralis. Next base: position 49,541 of record NZ_AUFZ01000006.1, read on the forward strand.
GAATCAACTGGCTTTTCACCAACCGAAGACATCAACACCACGTATTTTAAAATTGTTGAAACCACTGACCCTCTACTGAATTACACCGACAAATATGCCGATGTTGCGGTCGAAGATGAACTGGAAGACTTTGATTTCGATCTATCAAAAATTGGTGAAGTATTGGAAGATCGCTTCGAGTTAGAAGATCAGCTGATCCAGATGATCGCTGAAAGCTTGGAAATCCCACCAGGCGCATAAATCATTTTTCAGGTTACCTTATGTAAGGTAGCCTTTTTCTTGTGGCTCATTGGAATCCGTGGATTATAACCCGAACCAATATGGCAACACATACTCACCACCTTATTCCACATTAAATTAATACATAAACATTTTCTATTAGAAACAAAAAAGGCACCCGAAGGTGCCTTTTAACAGTCTTGACTTACGTCTGTCTCTTTAAAGATTACTCTTCAGAGAAACCTGCGTTAAGTAATGCTGCAAGGTTGTCAGTTGCTTGTTCAGCTGAAGGACCTTGTTCTTCACCCTCACGTTGCTTTTGACGCTCTTGGTGGTAAGCATAACCAGTACCAGCTGGGATCAAGCGACCCACGATTACGTTCTCTTTCAAGCCACGTAGTTCATCACGTTTACCAGAAACCGCAGCTTCTGTTAGTACGCGCGTCGTTTCTTGGAACGATGCTGCAGAGATGAACGACTCAGTTGCTAGAGACGCTTTAGTGATACCTAGTAAGTCACGCTCGAACTGTACAAGTGCTTTGCCTTCAGCTTCAAGCTGACGGTTAGCGATTTTAACTTGTGCAAACTCAACTTGCTCACCTTCAAGGAATTCAGAATCACCAGAATGCGTGATTGTACACTTACGTAGCATTTGACGAACGATAGTCTCGATGTGCTTATCGTTAATCTTAACGCCCTGTAAGCGGTAAACTTCTTGAACTTCGTTAGCAATGTATTGAGTAACAGCGTGAACACCACGTAAACGTAGAATGTCATGCGGCGTTTCTGGACCATCAGAGATCACATCACCACGTTCCACTTTCTCGCCTTCAAACACGTTAAGCTGACGATGTTTATGAATCATTTCTTCATAAACGTCACCGCCTTCGCGAGTGATTAATAGACGACGTTTACCTTTGGTTTCTTTACCAAACGACACAGTACCTGTGTGCTCAGCAAGAATCGCAGGCTCTTTCGGCTTACGTGCTTCAAACAAGTCAGCTACGCGTGGTAGACCACCGGTGATATCTTTGTTTCCGCCAGATTTCTGAGGGATACGAGATAGTGTGTCACCAATGCCAACTTCCGCGCCATCTTCAATGTTAACGATCGCTTTACCTGGTAGGAAGTATGCTGCTGGCATATCCGTACCTGGAATCATCACATCGTTACCTTGAGCATCAACTAACTTGATCACTGGACGCATATCTTTACCAGCAGATGGACGCTGTGCTGGGTCTACTACTTCACTTGAAGATAGGCCAGTTAGGTCATCAGTTTGGCGAGAGATAGTCACACCATCAATCATGTCTACGAACTGGATACGACCTGCCACTTCAGTGATGATTGGCATGGTGTGCGCTTCCCAGTTAGCGACAACCTCACCAGCCGTAACTGCTTCGTTGTCGCCTTTGCTTAGCATAGAACCGTATGGAAGTTTGTGTTTCTCTTTCGTACGGCCGAACTCATCAATGATGGTCATTTCAGATGCACGAGAAGTGATTACAAGCTTGCCATCTTTGTTAGTTACATACTTAGCATTGTGAAGTTTCACAGTACCCGTTGTTTTCGCTTGGATGCTGTTTTCTGCTGCTGCCGTTGATGCCGCACCACCGATGTGGAACGTACGCATGGTAAGCTGTGTACCTGGTTCACCGATAGACTGTGCTGCAATAACACCTACCGCTTCACCTTGGTTCACTTTATGACCACGAGCTAGATCACGACCGTAACAGTTTGCACAACAACCGAAGTCAGCTTCACAAGTTACCACTGAACGTACTTTGATCTTATCAACAGAGTTGTCTTCAAGGATCTGACACCACTTCTCATCAAGTAGAGTATTACGTGGGATCAATACTTGTTCAGTACCAGGCTTAACGATGTCATCAGCAACAACACGACCTAGAGCAAGTTCAGCAAGGGCAACTTTAACATCACCACCTTCGATATGAGGCATCATATCTAGGCCTTCGAAAGTACCACAGTCATGTTCTGTTACCACAACGTCTTGCGCTACGTCTACTAGACGACGAGTCAAGTAACCAGAGTTCGCAGTCTTAAGTGCCGTATCAGCAAGACCCTTACGAGCACCGTGGGTTGAGATAAAGTACTGAAGTACGTTTAGACCTTCTTTAAAGTTTGCTGTGATCGGCGTTTCGATGATTGAACCATCTGGACGCGCCATCAGACCACGCATACCGGCTAACTGACGAATCTGCGCTGCAGAACCACGAGCACCGGAGTCAGCCATCATGTAGATGCTGTTAAACGATTCTTGTTGTTCTTCTTCGCCATCGCGGTTAATCACGGTTTCAGAAGAAAGGTTATCCATCATAGCTTTTGCTACGCGGTCGTTGGTAGACGCCCAGATATCGATAACTTTGTTGTAACGCTCGCCCGCAGTAACAAGACCAGATTGGAATTGCTCCTGGATTTCACGTACTTCTTCTTCTGCTTCTGCAATTTCAGTGTATTTCGCGTCCGGTACAACCATATCGTCGATACCAACAGAAACACCAGAAAGTGCTGCGTATGCAAAACCTGTGTACATGATTTGGTCAGCAAAGATTACCGTATCTTTAAGGCCAAGTTTACGGTAGCACTCATTCAACAAGGTTGAAATTTGTTTCTTACCTAGCTTTTGGTTCACGATTTCAAAAGGAAGGCCTTTTGGTACGATCTGCCAAAGCATTGCACGACCAATAGTGGTTTCACGCATTGCGGTATTTGTTGTGCTGTTACCGTCTTCATCAACCACTGTTTCAGTGATACGTACTTTAACGCGAGCATGTAGCTCAGCTGTCTTAGTACGGTATGCCTTTTCAGCCTCTTCAGGGCCAGCGAGGTACATACCTTCACCTTTAACATTGATCTTGTCACGAGTCATGTAGTAAAGACCCAATACCACGTCCTGAGAAGGTACGATGATCGGATCACCAGACGCTGGTGAAAGGATGTTGTTGGTTGACATCATTAACGTACGTGCTTCAAGCTGCGCTTCCAATGTTAACGGTACGTGTACCGCCATTTGGTCACCATCGAAGTCGGCGTTGTATGCCGCACACACAAGTGGGTGAAGCTGAATCGCTTTACCTTCGATAAGTACAGGTTCGAATGCTTGAATACCAAGACGGTGAAGCGTTGGTGCACGGTTTAGTAGAACTGGGTGTTCACGAATCACTTCGTCTAGGATATCCCAAACAACCGCTTCTTCGCGCTCTACCATTTTCTTCGCTGCTTTAATCGTTGTAGCCATGCCACGAGATTCTAGCTTGCTGTAGATAAATGGTTTAAATAGTTCTAGTGCCATCTTCTTCGGAAGACCACATTGGTGTAGACGAAGGTATGGACCTACTGTGATTACAGAACGGCCAGAGTAGTCAACACGCTTACCAAGTAAGTTCTGACGGAAACGACCTTGCTTACCTTTGATCATATCAGCCAAAGATTTCAGAGGACGCTTGTTAGAACCTGTGATCGCACGACCGCGACGACCGTTATCTAGTAGGGCATCAACAGATTCTTGCAACATACGCTTTTCGTTACGTACGATGATATCTGGAGCCGCTAGGTCTAGAAGACGCTTCAAACGGTTGTTACGGTTGATCACACGACGGTATAAGTCGTTCAGATCTGAAGTCGCAAAACGACCGCCATCTAGAGGGACTAGAGGGCGTAGATCTGGCGGTAAAACTGGAAGTACAGTTAAGATCATCCATTCAGGGTTGTTACCTGATGCGATGAAAGCTTCGACCAGTTTTAGACGCTTAGTCAGTTTTTTACGCTTAGTTTCAGAGTTAGTGGTTTCTAGCTCTTCACGCATTTGCTCGGCTTCTGCGTTCATGTCCATGGTGTGTAGCAGATCTTTGATCGCTTCAGCGCCCATTTTCGCAACGAACTCATCGCCCCACTCTTCCAAGCGGTCTAGGTATTCTTCTTCCGTTAGCATTTGACCTTTTTCAAGATCAGTCATGCCAGGTTCAGTCACTACATACATTTCGAAGTAAAGTACACGTTCGATGTCACGTAGCGGAATATCCATTAATAGACCGATACGAGATGGTAGTGATTTTAAGAACCAAATGTGTGCAACTGGAGAGGCTAGCTCGATGTGGCCCATACGGTCACGACGAACTTTAGTTTGTGTAACTTCTACGCCACACTTCTCACAGATAACACCACGGTGTTTCAAGCGCTTGTATTTACCACAAAGACATTCGTAGTCTTTTACTGGACCAAAAATACGCGCACAGAACAGACCATCACGCTCAGGCTTGAACGTACGGTAGTTAATAGTTTCTGGCTTTTTAACTTCACCGAAAGACCATGAGCGAATCATGTCTGGAGAAGCTAGACCGATTTTGATTGCATCAAATTCTTCGGTCTTATGCTGTGCTTTTAGAAAGTTCAGTAAATCTTTCACAATCAGCTCCTGTAAGGAGTTAAGAGACGCTCAAATTGAACGCCTCTTTTCTACCGGGTTAAATCCGAGAGTTCTTTATCATTAATCGCAGCATTTGCTGAATAAATAACAAGGATTACTCTTCGTCTTCTAGCTCGATGTTAATACCTAGCGAGCGAATCTCTTTCAACAATACGTTGAACGATTCTGGCATGCCAGGCTCCATGCTGTGGTCGCCATCGACGATGTTTTTGTACATCTTCGTACGGCCATTCACGTCATCAGACTTAACAGTTAGCATTTCTTGTAGCGTGTAAGCAGCACCGTATGCTTCTAGTGCCCATACTTCCATCTCACCGAAACGCTGGCCACCGAACTGAGCTTTACCACCAAGTGGTTGCTGAGTTACTAGGCTGTAAGAGCCCGTCGAACGTGCGTGCATCTTGTCATCAACCAAGTGGTTCAGTTTCAGCATGTACATGTAACCTACCGTTACAGGACGCTCAAACTTATCACCCGTACGACCATCGTATAGGTCTAATTGACCTGACGTTGGAAGATCAGCAAGCGCAAGCAATTCTTTAATTGCTGGTTCGTTTGCACCATCGAATACAGGTGTAGCAATCGGTAGACCACCACGCAAGTTTCCGATTAGAGTACGGACTTCATCATCAGACAGTTCAGCAATGTTCACTTCTTGGCGAGTATCGCCTAAGTCATAAACTTTCTGTAAGAACTCACGGAACTTAGCCAGTTCTTGTTGCTCTTTCACCATCTGGTTAATCTTGTCGCCAATACCTTTCGCTGCAAGACCTAAGTGAACTTCAAGGATCTGACCGATGTTCATACGTGATGGTACACCCAGTGGGTTCAACACGATGTCAACAGGTTGACCTTTTTCATCATAAGGCATGTCTTCAACAGGGTTGATCTTAGAGATTACACCCTTGTTACCGTGACGACCCGCCATCTTATCACCAGGCTGAATGCGACGTTTAACTGCAAGGTAAACCTTAACAATCTTCAGTACGCCCGGTGCAAGATCATCACCTTGAGTGATCTTACGACGCTTAGTTTCAAACTTCTTATCAAAGTCAGCTTTTAGCTCATCCCACTGCTCAGCAAGTTGCTCAAGCTGAGACTGCAGTGCATCGTCTTCTAGTGTTTGTACTAACCACTGCTTACGATCCATTGAGTCTAGTTTCGCTTCAGAGAAGCCACCAGAAATCAGCAGAGAACGAACACGCGCTAATAGACCACCTTCAAGAATTTGGAACTCTTCAGTTAAGTCTTTCTTCGCGTCTTTCAGCTGCATTTGTTCAATTTCAAGCGCACGCTTGTCTTTTTCTACGCCATCGCGAGTAAAGACTTGAACATCAATGATGGTACCTGAGATAGAGTTAGGCACACGTAGTGACGTATCTTTAACATCAGATGCTTTTTCACCGAAGATTGCACGTAGTAGTTTCTCTTCAGGAGTCAGTTGCGTTTCACCTTTAGGCGTTACTTTACCAACTAGGATGTCGCCACCCTTCACTTCAGCACCAATGTAAACAATACCTGACTCATCTAGTTTAGATAGAGCAGACTCACCTACGTTTGGAATATCAGCTGTAATTTCTTCGCTACCAAGCTTGGTATCACGAGCCACACAAGAAAGTTCTTGGATGTGAATCGTTGTGAAACGGTCTTCTTGAACTACGCGCTCAGATACTAAGATTGAGTCTTCGAAGTTGTAACCATTCCAAGGCATGAATGCGATACGCATGTTTTGGCCAAGTGCCAGCTCACCAAGGTCGGTGGAAGGACCATCAGCAAGAACGTCACCACGTGAAACAGGTTCACCCGGTAGTACGGTTGGACGTTGGTTAATACATGTGTTTTGGTTTGAACGGGTGTACTTAGTTAAGTTGTAGATGTCGATACCAGCTTCACCTGGAACCAACTCATCTTCGTTAACTTTAATTACGATACGAGAAGCATCAACAGATTGAACTGTACCGCCACGTTTCGCAACTGCTGTTACACCTGAGTCAACCGCTACATTACGCTCAATACCAGTACCGACTAGAGGCTTATCAGCTTTTAGTGTTGGTACCGCTTGACGTTGCATGTTTGCACCCATCAATGCACGGTTCGCATCATCGTGTTCTAGGAACGGGATAAGCGAGGCAGCGATAGATACAACTTGGTTTGTTGCCACGTCCATGTAGTTAACATGATCACGTGGGTGAAGACCAGATTCACCTTTCTGACGAGCAGTGATTAGCTCATCGGCAAAACGACCTTCGTCAGTCAAGTGTGCGTTCGCCTGAGCGATAACAAACTGACCTTCTTCAATAGCAGAAAGGTAATCCACTTCTTCAGTTACAACACCATCAACAACGCGACGGTACGGAGTCTCTAGGAAACCGTATTCATTACAACGAGCAAACGCTGATAATGAGTTGATCAAACCGATGTTTGGACCTTCTGGCGTTTCGATCGGACATAGACGACCGTAGTGAGTTACGTGAACGTCACGTACTTCAAAGCCGGCACGCTCACGTGTCAAACCGCCAGGACCTAATGCAGAAATACGACGCTTGTGCGTCACTTCTGACAACGGGTTGTTCTGATCCATAAATTGAGAAAGCTGTGATGAGCCAAAGAACTCTTTCACTGCTGCCGAAATCGGCTTAGCATTGATAAGATCTTGAGGCATGATAGCATCTAAATCACCAAGACTTAGGCGCTCTTTCACTGCGCGTTCAACACGGACTAGACCAACACGGAATTGGTTTTCAGCCATTTCACCAACAGAACGGATACGACGGTTGCCAAGGTGGTCAATATCATCCACTTCGCCAATACCGTTACGGATACCGATCAGTTTCTTCATTACCGCAATGATATCCGTTTCATCAAGGATACCTTGGTCTTGCGCATCTTCGCGGCCGATAGAGCTGTTAAACTTCATACGACCAACAGTCGATAGGTCATAACGCTCTTCAGAGAAGAATAAGCTTTGGAATAAAGATTCTGCTGCTTCTTTAGTTGGTGGCTCACCAGGGCGCATCATACGGTAGATTTCTACAAGTGCAGAAATACGATCCGTTGTGCTGTCAACACGTACTGTGTCTGACATAAATGGGCCATGGTCTAAATCATTAGTAAACAGAACTTCAAGCTGTTTGTAACCCGCTTGAGAAAGGTTCGCTAATGCTTCTAATGAAATTTCTTGGTTCGCTGCAACGATCAATTCGCCAGTTGATTCATTAACGTAATCTTTAGACGCAACTTTACCGACGATGTACTCAACCGGTACTTCGATAAATTCAACGCCATCTTTTTCAAGATTACGGATATGACGAGCCGTTACGCGACGACCAGCTTCTACGTAAACCGTACCATTTGCTTCAATATCAAATGATGCAGTTTCACCACGTAGACGATCTGGTACCAACTCCATTAATAGAGTTTGGTCTTTTACTTCAAAGCGCACTTTTTCAAAGAAGATATCTAGGATCTCTTCTGTTGTTTTACCTAGTGCACGTAAAATAATTGATGCAGGAAGCTTACGACGACGGTCGATACGTACGTATAAGTTATCTTTCGGGTCGAACTCAAAGTCCAACCACGAACCACGGTAAGGAATAACACGTGCGTTATAAAGCACTTTTCCTGACGAATGGGTTTTACCCTTATCGCTGTCGAAGAACACGCCTGGGCTTCGGTGCAACTGGGATACGATAACCCTCTCAGTACCATTAATGACGAAGGTACCGTTGTCTGTCATGAGTGGAATTTCACCCATGTAGACTTCTTGTTCTTTAATGTCTTTTACAGTACCTGCTGGTGCGTCTCTATCAAATACAACTAAACGCAGTTTAACGCGTAGTGGTTTTGAATAAGTGACACCTCGAATTTGACATTCTTTTACGTCAAATACTGGTTCACCAAGACGGTAGCTAACGTATTGCAGCTCAGAATTGCCGTTATAGCTCTGAATCGGAAAAACAGAACGGAAAGCAGCTTCAAGACCGTATTGACCTTCAGGATCTTGTTCAATGAACTTGTCGAATGAATCGAGCTGGATCGATAGCAAATATGGAACGTCCAATACTTGTGGACGCTTACCAAAATCCTTACGGATGCGCTTTTTCTCGGTATAAGAGTAAACCATGGGGTTCCTCAGCTAGCTGATAAGTGACCCAAACTGCCCAAGACACGTTTCATATCAAATTAATTGATAAAACGGGGACAGTGACTAACAACACTGTTTATGTGGATACATCCTAATCTCATCTGAACGTTTTTATTTCAGCAGAGCCTTAGTGATGTTTTTTGCCGGGTCATAGATGCCTAAACAGCGGGAAAATTAATCTATGCCCTACAGCGCAAAAAGGCTGGTGGTTAATTAACCACCAGCCATTAGCCTTTCGGCTAAGAAATTAAGTATAAATTACTTAATTTCAACAGAAGCACCAGCTTCTTCTAGTTGTGCTTTAAGAGCTTCAGCTTCTTCTTTAGAAATGCCTTCTTTAAGCGGAGCTGGAGCACCGTCAACTAGACCTTTAGCTTCTTTAAGACCTAGGCCAGTTGCGCCACGTACTGCTTTGATAACAGAAACTTTGTTACCGCCAGCAGCAGTAAGGATTACGTCAAATTCAGTTTGCTCTTCAGCCGCTTCAGCAGTAGCACCGCCAGCAACAACAGCCGCTGCAGCAGAAACGCCGAATTTTTCTTCCATAGCTTCGATAAGCTCAACAACTTGCATTACAGACATTTCTGCAACTGCGTCTAGGATTTGCTCGTTAGTAATAGACATAACAATTCTCTTTTAAAGTTAACAATAAGTTTATATGGTAATCAAAGTTAAAGTAGGGCTTATGCCGCAACTTCTTCTTTTTGATCACGAACAGCAGCGATAGTACGTACCAACTTGGCAGCAGAAGCTTCTTTCATGCACATCATTAGGCGTGCTATAGCTTCATCGTAAGTAGGTAGTGTCGCTAGTACATCAGCGTCAGTAACTGCGCCTTCAAATGCAGCAGCTTTGATTTCAAATGCTTTGTTCTCTTTAGCGAAGTCTTTAAAAAGACGGGCTGCAGCACCTGGGTGCTCGTTAGAGAAAGCGATCAAAGTTGGACCAACGAATACGTCTTTTAGACATTCGTAGTCTGTACCGTCTACAGCACGGCGAGCTAGTGTGTTACGAACAACTTTCATGTAAACACCCGCTTCACGCGCTTGTTTACGTAGAGAAGTCATTGCGCCAACAGCAACGCCACGTGAGTCAGCAATAACTGCAGAAAGTGCACCACTGGCTGCTTCGTTAACTTCAGCAACAATTGCTTGTTTGTCTTGAAGGTTTAAAGCCATTTGGATTTACTCCTGGTTGTAGTTACACCACTCACTGATAATTCAATGAGTGTTCTTTCGGTGCATTCCCAAATGAATATTTTTACAAAATACGACCATCAGTTCGGGCACCATCTACGTAGGTATTATTAAGTTAAGCTAATATTGCTATTCGTTAACGCCTACGGTCTTGGATGGAAGCATCATTTGCTCTGCCTTTTCCTAAAAAGAATTAGACAAAATAAGCAACACTCCAACCATAATTAGGCGCAAAATTATACACAAATTCTGCGCCTAAGCAAATTAATTAAGCAACTGTAGTATTAAGAGTCGCTTGATCAACTGCAACACCAGCACCCATAGTGGTAGAGATGCTTACTTTCTTCAGGAAAGTACCTTTCGCAGAAGAAGGTTTTGCTTTCTTAAGCGCCACTAGAAGAGCTTCTAAGTTCTCTTGTAGTTGGTTTGCTTCGAAAGATGCTTTACCAATAGTAGTGTGGATGATGCCGTTTTTGTCGTTACGGTAACGAACCTGACCCGCTTTAGCATTTTTAACTGCTTCAGCAACGTTAGGAGTTACAGTACCAACTTTAGGGTTTGGCATAAGGCCACGTGGACCTAAGATAGTACCTAGTTGACCAACAACACGCATTGCATCAGGAGAAGCAACTACTACGTCGAAGTTCATTTCGCCTTTTTTCACTAGCTCAGCTAGATCTTCCATACCAACGATATCTGCGCCAGCTTCTTTAGCTGCTTCAGCGTTTGCACCTTGAGTGAACACTGCAACGCGGATGTCACGGCCAGTACCATGTGGAAGTACAGTTGCGCCACGAACGTTTTGGTCTGATTTACGAGCATCAATGCCTAGGTTTACAGCAACGTCTACGCTTTCTACGAATTTAGCAGTCGCTAACTCTTTTAGAAGAGCAACAGCTTCGTTGATTTCGTATTCTTTAGTCACATCCACTTTTTCGCGGATTGTTTTCATACGCTTAGTAAGTTTTGCCATGATCTTATCCCTCTACCACTAGGCCCATTGAACGAGCAGTACCCGCGATAGAACGCTTCATCGCTTCGATGTCTGCGCCAGTCATATCTGCAGCTTTAGTTTCAGCAATCTCTTGTAGCTGAGCGTCAGTAATAGTACCAACTTTCTCAGTGTTTGGACGGCCAGAACCAGACTTAACGCCAGCAGCTTTCTTAAGAAGAACAGCAGCAGGTGGTGTCTTAGTTACAAATGTGAAAGAACGGTCGTTGTATACAGAGATAACAACTGGGATTGGAAGACCTTTCTCAACAGATTCTGTTTTTGCGTTGAACGCTTTACAGAATTCCATGATGTTTACGCCGTGTTGACCTAGTGCAGGACCAACCGGTGGACTTGGGTTTGCCATACCAGCTGCAACTTGCAGTTTGATATAAGCTTCTACTTTCTTAGCCATTTTAATTCCTAAATTTTGGGTACAAACGCTAATCGCTTGATCAGCTCCCCGCTAGCTTTACATGAATACCTGTAAAAAGGCGCGAAATTATAGTCAAAACTCACGCCTGAAACAAGTCTTTTGATGCTTTATTAAGCAAATTTATTAGTCCGATTTTTCAACCTGACTGAATTCAAGCTCAACCGGTGTTGCACGACCAAAGATCGATACAGACACTTTTAGGCGACTCTTTTCATAATCAACTTGCTCAACCGTACCATTGAAGTCAGCAAATGGCCCTTCAGTAACACGAACCACTTCACCTGCTTCAAATAATGTTTTCGGTCTTGGGGCTTCACTCGCCTGCTCTAAACGATTTAAGATAGCATCCGCTTCTTTATCCGTAATAGGAGCGGGACGGTCAGAGGTGCCACCAATAAAGCCCATAACACGCGGAATACTACGTACTAAGTGCCATGATTCATCATTCATTACCATTTGGACTAGCACGTAGCCTGGAAAGAATTTACGCTCACTCTTACGACGTTGACCAGCGCGCATTTCCACCACTTCTTCAGTAGGTACTAATACGTCACCGAAAAACTCTTCCATAGCGTGCATTTTGATATGTTCGCGAAGAGATTGTGCAACACGGCCTTCAAACCCGGAAAAGGCTTGAACCACATACCAGCGTTTTTTTGGTGCTTCACTCATGTTTAAAACCCCTTACACTCCAGTTGCTAGAGCAATTAGACGAACCATGATGCCGTCAATTCCCCATAGCAATAGAGCCATTACAATACTTACAGCTAATACGATAAATGTTGTTTGCATTGTTTCTTGGCGTGTAGGCCAAACCACTTTGCGCACTTCAAGTTTTGCTTCGCGAGCAAATACAATCGTAGCTTTACCTTTCGTTGTCAGAGCCGCTACACCAAGGGCAGCGGCAATTAAAATAACAACGGCTGCTGCACGAATCGCAACAGACATTTCACCATACAGGTAATTTCCCACAACAGCAGCAGCTAGCAGTGCAAAAGTGATAAACCACTTAAAAGCATCTGCCGCTTTTGAGCTCTCATGAGTTTCAGCTTTGGCTTTCATAAACAAACCTGTGAAAAGTTTTACTTAAAAACGACAATAACCCCGCAACTGGCAGGGCTAACTCATTAGTTTAGGACAAGCCATCAACTAAATAAATTAGATATAAATCTAATACAATTCTTTGCTGAGTCAGTTACAAAACGACCAATTTATGCCTTCATTTTGTTCAGCGTAGAAAAAGGGCATCAAATGATGCCCTTTTTGATAGTCGTTAGTCAAATACAATTCGTATTTAAACTTAAAGTTTGGCTAATTAAGCGATAACTTTCGCTACAACACCAGCACCAACTGTACGGCCACCTTCACGGATTGCGAAACGTAGACCTTCGTCCATCGCGATTGGTGCGATTAGAGTTACGATCATTTGTACGTTATCGCCAGGCATTACCATTTCAACACCTTCAGGTAGTTGAATGTCGCCAGTTACGTCAGTTGTACGGAAGTAGAACTGTGGACGGTAACCTTTGAAGAATGGAGTATGACGACCACCTTCATCTTTCGAAAGTACGTATACTTCTGATTCGAAAGTTGTGTGTGGGTTGATTGAACCTTTCGCTGCCAATACTTGACCACGTTCAACGTCATCACGCTTAGTACCACGTAGAAGTGCACCAACGTTCTCACCCGCACGACCTTCGTCAAGCAGCTTACGGAACATTTCAACACCAGTACAAGTAGTAAGAGTAGTATCTTTGATACCAACGATTTCTACTTCGTCACCTACGCGTAGGATACCGCGCTCGATACGACCTGTTACAACAGTACCACGACCTTGGATTGAGAATACATCTTCAATTGGTAGTAGGAACGGTTGGTCTACAGCACGCTCTGGTTCTGGGATGTAGTTGTCTAGTGCTTCTGC
>NZ_AUFZ01000007.1 GCF_000426765.1 Vibrio litoralis DSM 17657
TGAGGTCACGAGTTCGAACCTCGTGTGTCGCTCCAAATTAAAACGTTATTCGGAAAAGCCGTTACTCGTCTATCGAGAAACGAGATTCCGAGTTATGAGAAACGAAAAGATCGGACGCGGGATGGAGCAGCTTGGTAGCTCGTCGGGCTCATAACCCGAAGGTCGTAGGTTCAAATCCTGCTCCCGCAACCAAATAATCGTATCTTGGAAAAGCCGTTACTCGTCTATCGAGAAACGAGATTCCGAGCCACGAGAAACGAAAAAAAGCGACACTAGCTCAGCTGGTAGAGCGCAACCTTGCCAAGGTTGAGGTCACGAGTTCGAACCTCGTGTGTCGCTCCAAATACATAAGGTTTCTAGTTTATAGTCCCTAGTTTCTAGGGAAAGACTTAAAGCCTAGGGACTAGGAACTCGTATCCTAGCTTCCTCCAAATATATAAAAACGATCTCTTTGGAGATCGTTTTTTATTCTTTGTAATTCAGTAATGGGTATTATTGAAGTCACGATTCAACAATAAATCTAGTTTTACTGGATTTCTGCTCTTTGATTGCTACAGTTTATATTTCCTAGCTCAGTTCGTCAGCTCAACATCGAAGCTTACCTGATGTTCTTACAGGTACGATCTAACTAAAAATCGATAATTATCTACAAACTTATCCACATGTTTATTTTGTGGATAACTTGGTGTGTAAGTTGTTTTTTAGTTGTAATAAAATCCATTTCAAATGGATCATCTAAAGTTGATTAAAATCACAAATTAAATGACAGTACTGTAACTTGTTGTTTTATATGTTATCTGTTGTTTTACTGTATGGAAAGACAGTGTGTTAAAAGGATCTTTATTTAATTTTTACTTGATCTTTACATTTGTTTTGAATGTGCTTAACTTTTTGTTACGCCCTGTCACGCTCTCGCTTTTGTCACTTTTTCCACATTTCTAATATTTTTTGGGATAAGTATCACTAAGCGTCTCTTGGAAGCCCTTTTCCTATAATTCTAACTAGTCTTTCTAATTTAGTATTTCGTGCTGTATTAGCATCAATATCATTCTTCTTTTTATTTTGTTGCTCTATCGCCCATTGAATATGAATATCTAAATTATCATCTAATCCTAGGCGTGTTGTTAGTGCTTCTAGGATCGCCGATTCATAAGGTGCATTACCTAGGGCGATCGAAATATTACGTAACCACTGAATGTGGCCAATACGACGAATAGCAGAGCCTTCCATATTTTTTAAAAATTGCAGTTCGTTCCACTGGAATAGTTTGATAAGGTCAGCATCATTGAATATGTCACGTCGGTGAAAACTTGTTTCATTTGTGACGTCTGCCGCCCTATTCCACGGGCATACCAATTGACAATCATCACAGCCATAAATTCGATTGCCGATTTTTGAGCGAAGTTCTTCAGGGATGACACCATCTAGTTCAATGGTGAGATAAGAGATACATAAACGAGCATCAATCACGCCTTCTTCGACAATCGCTCCTGTAGGGCAAGATGTCATGCAAGCTCTACATTGGCCACATTGATCAGTCTGAGGTTCATCAATAGGAAGGGGGATATCGACTAATAGCTCACCGAGAAAAAACCAAGATCCAGCTTGCTTATCAAGAATGAGGGAATGCTTTCCTGCCCAACCTAGTCCCGCTTTCTGTGCTAAAGGGCGCTCTAAAATAGGTGCTGAATCAACAAAAGGTCGATAACCTAATTCACCCACTTCTTCTTCAATCCGTTGTCCCAGCTTTTTTAATTGGTTGCGGATGAGTTTATGGTAGTCGCGACCTAATGAGTAACGACTAATATAAGCCTGAGTAGGATCGGATAAGTTTGAAGCAAATTGCGCCTCTGGAGGCAGGTAGTCCATACGAACGCTTATTACACGGATGGTTCCTGGGTGGAGTTCTTGAGGTCGCGCTCGCATCATGCCGTGTCGCGCCATCCAATCCATAGAACCATGATAACCGGCATCGAGCCAACGCTGTAATTGGGCTTCATGTTCCGAAAGGTCAACATCGGTGATCCCAACTTGCTGAAAGCCGAGCTCTTTACCCCATTGTTTGATTTTATTAGCAAGTTCTTGATAGTTCATGTTAGACGGGCTATTTCGGTAAGATTTATATTAGAATTCTAGCATGAGTTAGGAGTGTGATTCAGTAGCAACGACGATCTCTATTTACTGAATAACGTAATTATGACCAAGTTTCTATTTCTTTTTGACACTTTATTTAGAATTTGTCGTCAATATATAGAATAATAGACCGATTGAGTCTTGCCACTGTTGACTCAGTCAGTTTACTATTTTTTATTGATGGAATTATAAGCTGCCAATAGGCCATTTATTATACGGGTGATGACACTTTATGACGACCAAGCAGACGATAAAACAAGCTATGTTAAGTGATGAATCTGCGACCATCGCGTTTGGAACACAACTGGCTAAGTTATGCTCTCAGCAAACCACTATTTACTTACATGGTGATCTTGGTGCTGGAAAAACGACCTTTAGCCGAGGTTTCATTCGTGCTTTAGGCCATGAAGGAAATGTAAAGAGCCCAACATATACCTTGGTTGAACCATATCAGCTAGATCAGTGGCAAGTTTATCACTTTGATTTATACCGTCTTGCGGATCCTGAAGAACTCGAGTTTATGGGAATCCGTGATTATTTTACCCCCGATGCGATTTGCTTGGTGGAATGGCCTGAAAAAGGTGAAGGTCTGCTTCCTTTAGCAGATCTGGATATAGAATTACGTTACGTCGATGTGCAACGTCAGGTTGTGATCACGGCGAATAATGAATATGGGCAATCTTTAGTAAGTAAGTTGGAGCTGTGTTGAAACATTCTTATTTTCGAGCGCTGTGTCTGCTCATGATGTTATGGCTTGGTGCTATTGCGAGTGCCAATGCTAATTCTTTAAATAGTATTCGAGTTTGGCCTTCACCTCATGACACCCGTGTGGTGATGGACATGGGCAGTGAAGCTAAATTTAGTTATTTTACTTTAAGCGGGCCAGATCGCTTGGTTTTGGATTTAAAACAAACACAATTAAAAACCAAATTACCGATTGTGATTAAAGATAGCCCGGTATTAACTAAAATTCGTCATAGCACACCGGCTGAGCCATCAAGTTATCGTTTAGTGTTTGAATTGAAATCAGCACAAAAACCAGAAATATTTACCTTAGCGCCAACTGCTGATGGTCAATATGGACATAGGTTAGTGGTTGATTTTAAACATGAAGGAACCGCTTCGACATCCTCAAATAATACTGCGGTTAAAAGTGCCCCTCAAAAAGCACCTGCTCCAGCTGTCACAACGCGCGCCATTCCAGCATCTAAAATTGTCGTGGCAATTGACCCTGGACATGGTGGTGAAGATCCCGGCTCTATTGGGCCGACTCGTAAATATGAAAAGCACGTCACATTAGCGATTGCTAAAAAAGTAGCAGCTAAGCTGAATTCAACATCCAATATTCATGCAGTCTTAACTCGTACTGGTGATTATTACGTTAACTTGAATAAGCGTTCGGAAATTGCCCGTAAAAATAAATCGCTATTATTGCTTTCTATTCACGCCGATAGTTATACGACTGCAGGGCCACGCGGTGCTTCGGTATTCGTATTAAGTACTCGTCGTGCTAATACTGAAATTGGCCGTTGGGTGGTGAAAAAAGAAGAGCAATCTGAGCTGCTAGGTGGTGGTGGTGTTCTACTGTCTAAGAATAGCAATGATAAAAATGTTAGCCAAACGGTGCTAGATCTGCAGTTTAGCCACTCGCAAACCGAAGGCAATAAACTCGCTCTGAAAGTGATCCAAGAGTTAAGACAAGTGACAAAAATGCACACGACTAAACCAGTTTATGCCAGCCTTGCCGTATTGAAGTCTCCAGATATTCCATCAATATTAGTTGAGACAGGCTTTATTTCTAATCCGCAAGAAGAGAAGCTATTATTTCAGAACTACCATCGAAATAAATTAGCCGGTGCGATTTCCAATGCGGTCGTTGAATACTTTAAAGCCAACCCACCAGAAGGCATGATTGTCGTGAATCAATCATCAGGTTCGAATCATAAAGTGAAAAGTGGCGAGTCTCTTTCGGTGATTGCCCATAATTATGGCACCACTACAGCAAACTTGATGAAGTGGAATAACTTAAAAAGTTCAAAGGTATTTGTTGGCCAAGAGTTGAAAGTTGCTTCACCAGGTGCCACATCTAGTAATGGTAGTTCAACGAATGTTCGTAGTACTGGTTATACAGCAGTGACTCATGTGGTAAAAAGTGGTGACTACCTAGGTAAAATTGCTGAACAATATTCAGTATCGGTGAGTAGCATTAAGCAACAGAATAACTTGCGCTCCAATACCTTAAAGGTTGGCCAGAAATTACAAATCAGCGTTCAGGTAAAAACGACTATTTACCAAGTACGTAATGGCGATTTTTTAGGTAAGATTGCCGACAAATATGGCGTCAGTATTTCTGATATTCGCAAAGCCAATAATTTGAGATCCGATAGCCTAGCAGTAGGGCAGAAGTTGACCATACCTCAATCTTAAGCTCGCTCTTAATTTCAATCGATTAAATGGTGCAGTAGCGTTATGGCGATAAAAATTTTACCCGCTCGATTAGCCAACCAAATTGCGGCAGGTGAAGTTGTTGAGCGCCCTGCATCGGTGGTTAAAGAGCTGGTTGAAAATAGTATCGACTCCGGCGCGACGCGCATTGATGTTGATATTGAAAAGGGTGGCAGCAAGCTGATTCGAGTGCGTGATAATGGCTCGGGTATTGAAAAAGATGAACTAGGCTTGGCGCTCAGTCGTCATGCTACCTCGAAGATTCATTCCCTTGATGATCTTGAAGCGATTCTTAGCCTAGGCTTTCGCGGTGAAGCGTTGGCCAGTATCAGTTCGGTTTCGCGTTTAACCTTAACGTCTCGTACTGCAACACAAGCTGAAGCATGGGCTGCCTATGCCGAAGGTCGAGATATGGCGGTGCAATTAACCCCTGCCGCTCACCCGATTGGAACCACTGTTGAAGTGGTCGATCTCTTTTTTAATACTCCGGCACGTCGCAAATTTCTACGCACTGAAAAGACCGAATTTTCTCATATCGATGAACTACTTAAACGTATTGCGTTGAGCTGTTTTTCTGTCTCCATTACCTTACGCCATAATGGTAAAGTCATACGACAATATCGCTCAGCCAAAACCGATTTACAAATTGAAAAACGAGTGGCAGCGGTATGTGGCAATAACTTTATGGATCACGCGGTTGCGATTGAACTTAATCATGATGATTTAAAACTTAAAGGTTGGATCACCACACCGGATGGCGCACGTAGTCAGAGTGATCTTCAGTACTGTTACGTTAATGGTCGAATGATGCGTGATAAGTTAATTAATCATGCTATCCGTCAAAGTTATGAGAATGCACTTCGTCCCGAGCAATTCGCGACTTATGTGTTGTTTATTGAAGTCGACCCACATCAGGTCGATGTTAATGTTCATCCCGCTAAGCATGAAGTACGTTTTCATCATGCCCGCTTAGTTCACGACTTTATTTATCAAGCGTTAAGTGATGCACTGGCGCAAAGTATTGAGCTCGTTAAACCATCGGTATCTAAATCGGCGTACGCAACAGAACCCGTTGGAGGTGATGACTACTCGGTTCGAGAGTCAGTGCCAGTCCATCAACCTCAGCATGCAAGCTCTAACCCTAGTGCTAACACTCAAGCGTGGGATTCATCTCCAGGGGCAGCACGATCGTCTTCCCCTGTCTCTTATCCAAGCTCGCGCCCCTCTTCCATAGTCCAGAAAAAGCAAACCGATGCTTATCGTGCTTTATTTGAGCCTTTAACGAGTGTTGCTGACGAGGAGTGTGATGACTCGGAGCTAGGTGTTGTGGAGCAAGGTTTTATGGAGCAGGATGTTCCCCCTGTTTCTCAATCTCCAATGGAAAAGCATGAGAGCTCAGCGATCAATATCACCGACCTAGGTAAAGCATTAACGGTGATCCAAGATGTTTATTTATTGATGCAAAATGCACAAGGTTGCCATTTGGTTGATTTAAATAAAGCAGAAGCGCTACGGGTTCAAGGCCAGTTTAATCTTGTTGATGGGGTGATGTTGAAAGCTCAGCCTTTATTGATCCCTTTAAATATTCCAATGTCGGCTGAAGATATTGAAACTTTAACGACTTATCAGAATCTATTGCTCACGCTGGGAATTGAATTAACAGCGAGAGGGAAAAGCAGCGTGATGGTAATGGGCGTGCCACAGCCATTACGTAAGCAAAATTTACAGCAATTAATACCCGATCTATTGTCCGAGTTACAAAAAGATCAAAATGTTGAACTACCCTTGATCACTCAATGGATCACAAGCAAGATTGTGGTATCAAAACCAAAATATAGGCTTTCTGAAGCGATTCAGTTAGTCGCAGAACTCGAACAAATCTGGGGCGCTTATTTGCCTTATCATCAATATAACTGGATCCAACCTGTGAATTTTTCTGAATCAATAGCGGCGCTACAATCATGACACAACCATTACCACTCGCATTATTTTTAATGGGTCCAACCGCATCAGGTAAGACTGAGCTGGCGATTCGTTTAAGACAAAAATATCCGGTTGAGATCATCAGTGTTGATTCTGCGTTAATTTATAAAGGCATGGATATTGGTACTGCCAAGCCTGATGCACAAGAATTAGAACTGGCACCGCATCGATTGATTGATATCCTCGATCCTAGTGAAGCGTACTCTGCCGCTGATTTCCGTCGTGATGCGTTGCAGCAGATGGATGAAATTGTGTCTCAAGGTAAAATTCCGTTATTGGTTGGCGGGACGATGTTGTACTACAAAGCCTTACTTGAAGGGTTATCACCATTACCGGCCGCCGATCCGGACATTCGCCAACAAATTGAACAAGAAGCGAACGAGAAAGGCTGGGATGCAATGCATCAACAGTTAAGTGAAATTGATCCTGTTTCTGCTAAGCGTATTCACCCTAACGATCCACAACGTTTGTCTCGCGCATTAGAAGTGTTTCGTATTTCAGGTAAAAACCTAACCGAATTGACGGAACAAAAGGGTGAAGCATTGCCTTACCAAGTGAAGCAGTTTGCCATTATGCCAAAAGAGCGAGCAGAGCTTCACCGTCGGATTGAGCTGCGATTTGAAAAAATGATGGCGGCGGGCTTTGAAGATGAAGTCAAAGCATTACGTGCCAGAGGTGATCTACATCTTGATCTTCCTTCAATTCGTTGTGTAGGCTATCGACAAGTGTGGGAATATTTAGATGGCAATGGTACATTGGATGAAGCTATCTTCCGTGGGGTATGTGCCACACGTCAATTGGCTAAGCGACAAATCACCTGGTTACGTAGTTGGAATGACTTAACTTGGTTAGATAGTGAAGATATCGATGCGGGGGTTAAGGCGATTTCTGCCGAAATTGATCATTATTCACATTGATAACTTTATCAATCAAATTGTAAGTAAATTCTGATTGATGCAAGCATCTTGAATGAGTTTGTGTATATACTGTAATTGCTCATACTCTTTGTGCTCAAGTACTTTGCGTATGTATCAAAAGCGACTTCAAGGTTGAAATCGCTATATAAAAGAAACTTTAGCAGTCGGGTGAATTCATCCGTTAATGCATGACTTATCGCTTATGCTGAGAAACCTGCAATATCGATAAGAATTGGCACTGCTTTTTGTGTAAGTAAGTACTTTTGATTTTCTACGCTAAGTCCCATTTGGAACGTAGTAAAAAGAGAAAGTTAGCTAAAAATAAAATAAACAACAAATATAAGGAATATAAAATGGCTAAGGGGCAATCTTTACAAGACCCGTTCTTAAATGCGTTACGTCGCGAGCGTATCCCAGTATCAATCTATCTCGTGAATGGCATTAAATTACAAGGCCAAATTGAGTCATTTGATCAATTTGTGATCCTATTGAAAAACACAGTAAACCAAATGGTTTATAAGCATGCAATTTCTACTGTCGTTCCTGCCCGTGCGGTTAGCCATCATACGGCTGAACGTCCACAAGGTGAGCGTACGGAACGTCCTCAACAAGAGAATTCTGAAGATTAATATCTATCTAATTTTGAACTATCAATCATTAAGGAGCGAACTGCTTGTTTGACCGTTATGAAGCCGGTGAGCAGGCTGTACTTGTTCATATCAACTTCACACAAGAAGGTGAGTGGGAAGATCTCAGCGAGTTTGAAATGTTGGTATCTTCCGCTGGCGTCACATCGCTACAAGTTGTAACAGGTAGCCGCCAATCTCCGCACACAAAATACTATGTCGGAACCGGTAAAGCTCAAGAAATCGCGGATACAGTTAAGGCTCTCGGGGCTGAAATTGTCATTTTCAATCATGCTTTAAGTCCCGCTCAAGAGCGTAACTTAGAGTATTTATGTCAATGCCGTGTGTTGGATCGTACCGGGTTAATTCTCGATATCTTCGCCCAACGAGCTCGAACCCATGAAGGTAAATTGCAAGTAGAGTTGGCACAGTTACGTCATCTTTCTACTCGTTTGATTCGTGGTTGGACGCACTTGGAGCGTCAAAAAGGTGGTATTGGTTTAAGGGGGCCGGGTGAAACTCAGCTAGAGACCGATAGGCGCCTTTTACGTGAGCGTATCAAAGCAATTTTACGCCGCTTAGCAAAAGTAGCGAAACAACGTGAACAGGGACGTAAAGCTCGTCAACGTGCTGAAATCCCAACGATATCTTTAGTTGGTTATACCAATGCGGGAAAATCCACATTATTTAACTGTATTACAGAGGCCGGGGTTTATGCCGCTGACCAATTGTTTGCGACGCTAGACCCAACTTTGCGTAAGATTGAGTTAGAGGATGTTGGTGGGGCAATCTTAGCGGATACCGTTGGTTTTATTCGCCACCTTCCACATGACTTAGTCGCTGCATTTAAAGCAACATTGCAAGAAACGCAAGAAGCTGACATTTTGTTACATGTTGTGGATGCAAGTGATGACCGTTTTCGTGAGAATATTCATGCGGTAAACGAAGTTCTTGAAGAGATCGATGCTCATGAGGTTCCATCGCTATTAGTGATGAATAAGATTGATAGCATGGACGATCAGAAACCAAGAATTGATCGTGATGATGAAGGCAGACCTCGCACCGTGTGGGTGTCAGCGATGGAAGGGCAAGGCATTGATTTGCTATTTGCTGCGTTGACAGAACGTCTAGCAACTCAAATTGTTCAATATCAGTTGTGTATTCCTCCTATGAATCAGGGGAGAGTTCGCAGCCTGTTTTTCCAATTGAATGCAATTCAAGCGGAAGAGTATGATGAACAAGGCAATTTATTGATTGATATTAGAATGCAACAAGTTGATTGGTTAAGATTAGTGAAAAGAGAAGGGGCAGTAATGAGTGACTTTATCGTCACCGACATCACTGCTACAGTATGATATCAATTATTACGAGACAGATTGATATAACGTCATATCTATACGATGGAGCTTTCTAATGGCGTGGAATGAGCCTGGAAATAATAACGATAATAACGGCCGCGATAATGACCCTTGGGGTAAGAATAATAATCGTGGCGGTCGTGAACAAGGTCCACCTGATTTGGATGAGGTGTTTAACAAACTCAGCCAAAAATTAGGCGGGAAATTTGGTAAGAAAGGGGGCGGTAAAGGGCCTTCTTTTGGTGGTGGCGGTGCAATGGGCTTTGGTGCCATTGCTATTATTGCCATTTTAATTTGGGTGTTCTCTGGTTTCTACACTATCGGTGAAGCAGAAAGAGGCGTGGTGTTACGCTTAGGTAAATATGAGCGTATGGTTGACCCTGGTCTAAACTGGCGTCCTCGCTTTATTGATGAAGTTTCTGCGGTAAACGTTCAAGCTATTCGTTCTTTACGTGCATCTGGTTTGATGCTGACTAAAGATGAAAATGTGGTTACCGTTGAAATGGGTGTTCAATACAGAGTTTCTGACCCTTATAAGTATTTATATCGTGTGACGAATGCTGATGATAGCTTACGTCAAGCAACTGACTCTGCATTACGTGCCGTGATTGGTGATTCATTAATGGATAGTATTTTGACTAGTGGTCGTCAGGCGATTCGTCAAGAAACAGAAAAAACCTTGAACCAAATTATCGATAAATACGATATGGGCTTAACGGTTATTGATGTGAACTTCCAATCATCTCGTCCTCCTGAGCAAGTAAAAGATGCGTTTGATGATGCGATTGCCGCTCGAGAAGATGAAGAGCGTTTCATCCGTGAAGCAGAAGCTTATAAAAATGAGATTTTACCGAAAGCAACGGGTCGAGCTGAACGCTTGAAGAAAGAAGCGCAAGGTTATACTGAACGCACGGTAAATGAAGCATTAGGTCAAGTTGCTCAGTTTGAGAAATTACTTCCTGAATATAATGCAGCACCAGGTGTTACTCGTGATCGTTTGTACTTAGATTCAATGGAGAAGATTTATTCTCATAGCTCGAAAGTGCTGATTGACTCTGATTCATCAGGCAATATGTTATATCTGCCAATTGATAAGTTGATTTCAGAATCTAAGCAAAATAACAGTTCAACTCGTGCTAAAGATAAAACGCAACCAACCTATGATGGTATTCAGTTGGATCCACAAAATAGCAACGAATCTCAAGATTCAGGCACTAACTCAACATCTACACGTCAAGGGAGATTCTAAGCATGCGTAAGTTAATTATCCCTTTAGTTGCGATTTTAATTGTCGTTTCGTTAATGTCGGTGTTCGTGATTCCTGAAGGTGAGCGTGGCATCGTGATCCGTTTTGGTCGTGTACTTAAAGATACTAATGAAATCTCTAAGATTTACCCGCCAGGGTTGCACATTAAAATGCCTTTCTTTGATAGTGTAAGAACGTTAGATGCGCGAATCCAAACTATGGATGGCCGCTCTGACCGTTTCGTAACCTCAGAGAAAAAAGACGTGATCATTGATACCTATGTGAAATGGAAAATCAGTGATTTTGGTCAGTACTACCTTGCAACGGGTGGTGGTAACACTCTTACTGCTGAAACTCTATTAGAGCGTAAAGTGACAGATGTACTTCGTTCTGAAATTGGTTCACGTGAAATTAAGCAAATTGTTTCTGGACCAAGCAGTGATATTGTTGCGGTAGATACTATCGATGATAATGAAGTGCTGCCTGAATCAGCCAAAGAAGCACTTGAAATCGATGGTGAGCGTGATCAAATCATGCAAGATGTATTGGAAGATACTCGTGGTAGTGCGATGAAAGACCTCGGTGTTGAAGTCGTTGATTTCCGTATGAAGAAAATCAACTTACCAGATGAAATCAGCGAATCTATTTATCGCCGTATGCGTGCTGAACGTGAATCGGTTGCTCGTAAACACCGTTCTCAAGGTCGTGAAAAAGCCGAGATCATTCGAGCACAAGCTGAACTTGAAGTTGCTACTATTCTTGCAGAAGCTGATAAAACCGCTCGTGTAACACGAGGTGATGCTGATGCAACTGCAGCGAAGATTTACTCAAAAGCTTATACGCAGTCACCTGAGTTTTATAGCTTCTTACGTTCATTGAAAGCGTATGAGAAGTCATTTAGCAACAAGAGTGATTTGTTAGTACTTGATCCTAAGAGTGACTTCTTCAAGTATATGAATGACAGCAATGGCCGAAAATAAGTTGATTAAACTAATTCGGTAGTAAGATATGAAAGGCCCTTCGTGGGTCTTTCTTGTTTTTGGATATATAAAAGTTTTTGGGATATAAAAGAGAGAGATTGAAAATGACCGCATTGATGATCGCCATTGGTCTATTGCTGATTTTTGAAGGGATGGGGCCGGCGTTATTTCCAAAACTGTGGCGCGATATGGTGAGTCAAATGGCTCAGCAGCCCGACCAGCAATTAAAGCGTATTGGTACCGGACTGATTCTGGTTGGTGCTGTTATTGTGTTATTGGTAGTGAGTTAGAGCTTTTATGCTTCAATTTTGTAAAACCTAATTTATACACTATTTGTCGAAAAATTAACGTGCATAAAAAATCATCTAAAAAATGACTGCAAGATGGTGCTAGGCTATGCTAGAATCCTTTTTTAACTAGCAGGCAGACTTGGAAAGATGGGAAATAACGTAGTCGTTCTGGGCACCCAATGGGGTGACGAGGGTAAAGGTAAAATAGTTGACCTTTTAACTGAAGATGCAAAATATGTAGTTCGTTATCAAGGCGGACACAATGCAGGTCACACTCTAGTCATTGACGGTGAAAAAACCGTTCTTCACTTAATTCCATCAGGTATTCTACGCGAAAATGTAAAATGCATTATCGGTAATGGCGTAGTACTTTCACCTGACGCTTTATTAAAAGAAATGAAACCGCTTGAAGAGCGTGGCATTCCAGTACGTGAACGCTTATACATTTCTGAAGCTTGTCCTCTAATTCTTCCTTATCATATTGCTTTAGACCAAGCTCGTGAATTAGCTCGTGGTAAAAAAGCGATTGGTACAACTGGTCGTGGTATCGGTCCAGCTTACGAAGATAAAGTTTCTCGTCGCGGTTTACGTGTTGGCGATTTGTTCGACATGGAAGCTTTCGCGCAAAAATTAAAAGAAGTGATGGAATATCATAACTTCCAACTAGTGAACTACTACAAAGTAGAAGAAGTGAGCTACGAAGAAGTGTTGGAGCAAGTAAAAGGCTATGCTGAATTACTGACGTCACTTGTGATTGATGTGACCGATGAGCTTGATTCTGCTCGTAAACGTGGTGATAAAATCATGTTTGAAGGCGCGCAAGGTACATTGCTTGATATCGACCACGGTACTTACCCTTATGTAACTTCTTCAAACACCACAGCTGGTGGTGTTGCTGCAGGTTCTGGTTTTGGTCCTCGTCACTTAGGTTACATCTTAGGTATCGCGAAAGCTTACTGTACTCGTGTTGGTTCAGGTCCATTCCCGACTGAGTTATACGATGGGTTAGAGAAGCAAGATCCGGTTGGTAAACACTTAGGTACGGTTGGTAACGAATTTGGTGCCACCACTGGTCGTTTACGTCGTACTGGTTGGTTTGATGCGGTTGCTATGCGTCGTGCCATTCAAATTAACTCATTATCTGGTTTCTGCTTAACTAAGCTTGATGTACTTGATGGCTTAGAAGAAATCAAAATTTGTACTAGCTACAAAATGGATGATGGTTCTACTGTTGAAGTATCTCCAATGTCAGCTGATGATTTTGAAAGAGCGACACCCGTTTACGAAACCATGCCAGGTTGGTCTGAAAATACTTTCGGTGCTAAATCTATCGATGAGCTTCCTCAAGCCGCTCTTGATTACATTAAACGAATTGAAGATCTAACGGGTGTACCAGTTGATATTATTTCAACCGGTCCAGATCGTAACGAAACCATCATTAAGGTTCACCCATTTAATTCTTAATTGTGAATTAAATTGAGCGATAAAAAAGCCGACTTCAGTGTCGGCTTTTTGTTGTCTGTCACTTAGGGTTTATTAGTATTACAGTACTTTATGAGGACCAAAGCATTCGTAGTGAATGTTGGCTTCGGGTACTTGTTTTTCGACTAATTGTTTTGCAATAAATTGCATGAATTCAATTGGGCCACATAAGTAGAAATCAGTCGCTTGCCAGTCGATAGAATCAACCGCGTTTAAATCCATAAAGCCTTGTTGATCTTTGTACCAAGTCTGCTGAGTTAAATTTTCTTGTTGTTTTACATACTCGGAAACCCTTGTAGCAAATGCGTGGCGAGCAGTATTGTCTGTTGCGTGTAACCAATGAATATTAGCGCTATGTGCGTTTTTAATGCTTTCTAAGATCGCGAGCATTGGCGTTAACCCTACACCAGCTGAAATTAAGGCGACAGGCTTGTTACTTTCGCTAGTAAAGAAAAAATCACCAGCAGGTGCGGCAAGTTGAACAGTATCGCCCACTTGGATCTCATTATGAATATGGTTAGAGGCTACACCTTGCTCTTCTCGTTTTACCGAGATGCGGTAAGTCTTACCATTTGGTGCATCTGACAAGCTATATTGGCGGATTTCTTGGTTTGCTAGTTTGTCTGAGTTGAGGTAGATACCAATGTATTGTCCAGGTTTGTAACCCACAACGGCTTGGCCATCAATAGGCTCAAAAACAAAGCTGGTGATCACATTACTTTCAGGCGTTTTTTCAATGACTTTAAATTCACGAGTTCCACGCCAACCACCAATTTCTTGTTCGTTTTGTTGGTAAATTTCTTCTTCTCGGTTGATGAATATACTGGCAAGTAAGCCATAAGCTTCAGCCCAAGCATCGAGCACAGCTTGTCCTGGGCTCATCAGTTCATCAATTGTTGCCAGTAAGTGAGTACCAACAATGTCATATTGTTCTGCTGTGATGTTAAAGCTAGTATGTTTTTGGGCGATTTTTTCAACCACAGGTAGTAAAACTTCAACATTATCGATATTGGCAGCGTAGCCATAAACCGCATTGAATAGAGCTTCACGCTGACGACCCGTATCTTGATGGGTTAAGTTAAAGATATCTTTTAGTTCCGGATGATGCTTGAACATACGATCATAAAAATGAGCGGTCATTGAAGGACCCGCTTCGGCAATAAGTGGGGCGGTAGACTTGACGATATCGATGGTTGATTGGCTTAACATATCCGTACCTTTTTAAAGTTGCATTTTAGATGTATCTTTATTGTTATCTAAACGTATCATTCAGTCAATCTAATACTTATTTGAAGTTACTTGGGTATATAATGTTGCAATTCGAAGTTGGGAGTAGATATGCAATTAACATCTTTTACTGATTATGGCTTGAGGTCATTACTTTATTTAGCCGCGTTGCCCGATGGGGAGCGTTCTAATATACAAGCGGTGAGTGAGCGATTTTTTATTCCTAAAAATCACCTAATTAAAATTATCAATAAACTTGCCCAGCTTGGTTATATTCAAGCAACAAGAGGTAAGCATGGCGGTATTGTTTTAGGTAAGCCTGCTGAGTTGATTGTAGTTGGCCAAGTGGTTAGAGACTTAGAGCCCTTACAGCTTATTGATTGCTCTGAAAGCGCCTGTCACATTACATCGGCTTGTCGTTTAAAGGCTCAACTGGCCAAAGCAAAAGAAGCATTTTTGTATCAACTGGATCAATGTACTCTTGCTGATTTACTTGATAATAATGATGAGCTGGTATTACTCCTTACTCCTGTGTGACATACACTTGTCATTGTTATCTGCTTTAATTAAAAGAAGATATTTAAACGATTTCTGTAGGTTAACGCCTCACTCAGATATACTAATCATTACACTTTGCGCACATAAGCAGGTTTGTCATGTCCGAACGTACTCATATTGATCCTTTCGCAGATCGTGAATCCGAAAAATACGAAAATCCAATCCCGAGTCGAGAGTTCATTCTTGATTTTTTAAAGCAAGCAAATATGCCAATGAATCGTAATGATTTATTTGAAGCTCTGAACTTAAAAGGTGAGGATGAATATGAAGGTTTACGCCGTCGCTTGAGAGCAATGGAGCGAGATGGCGAGCTGATCTTTACCCGTCGTCAATGCTATGCCTTACCAGAAAAAATCGATTTAATTAAAGGTACCGTGATTGGACATCGTGACGGTTTTGGTTGGGTTCGTCCGGAAGGAAGCGTTGGTAAAGATAATGATGTTTTGCTCCCTTATCACCAAATGCGTACAGTTATTCATGGCGACTATGTTCTTGTTCAGCCTAATGGTGAAGATAAACGTGGTCGTAAAGAAGGGCGTTTAGTTCGAATTCTTGAAGCGCGTAAAACCAACCTTGTCGGACGCTTCTTTTTAGAAGATGGCCATGCTTTTGTCGTGCCAGATGATTCTCGTATTAGCCAAGATATTTTGATCCCTGATGAGTTCCGCGAAGGAGCTCGTATGGGTAATGTTGTCGTCGTTGAATTGACCGCTCGCGCGACGCGTTCTCGCGGCATGATGGGTAAAATTGTTGAAGTACTAGGTGAAAATATGGCACCGGGTATGGAAATTCAAATTGCGATCCATACCCACCAAATTCCTGATCAATGGCCGGTTGCTGTTGAGAAACAAGTTGAACACCTTGATGAAGAAGTGCCAGAAGAAGCCAAAGAAGGCCGAGTGGATTTGCGTGATTTACCACTGGTTACTATTGATGGTGAAGATGCTCGTGACTTTGATGATGCGGTTTACTGCCAAGCGAAAAAAGGTGGTGGTTGGCGTTTATGGGTAGCCATTGCGGATGTGAGTTATTATGTTCGCCCGAATACTGCGCTAGATAAAGAAGCGATTAATCGTGGTAACTCGGTGTACTTCCCATCGCAAGTGGTACCTATGTTGCCTGAAGTATTGTCGAACGGTTTATGTTCGCTAAACCCACAAGTTGACCGTTTATGTATGGTATGTGAAATGACCATTTCGGCTTCGGGTAAGCTTTCAGGCTATAAACATTATGAAGCGGTGATGAATTCACATGCCCGCCTAACTTACAATAAAGTGTCGGATATTTTAGAGGGTAATGAAGAGCTTCGTACTCGTTATCATGCCTTGGTGCCGGACTTGGAAGAATTGCACAAAATGTATAACGTGCTGAAAGTGGCGCGTGAAAACCGTGGGGCGATTGAATTTGAAACCACGGAAACCAAATTTATCTTTAATGAACAGCGTAAAATTGATCGTATTGAACCTGTCGTGCGTAA
Source organism: Vibrio litoralis DSM 17657 (assembly GCF_000426765.1). Classification (GTDB taxonomy): domain Bacteria; phylum Pseudomonadota; class Gammaproteobacteria; order Enterobacterales; family Vibrionaceae; genus Vibrio; species Vibrio litoralis. The sequence goes on from NZ_AUFZ01000007.1 coordinate 16,723, forward strand.
CGATGCGCATAAGATCATTGAAGAATGTATGATTTTAGCCAATATTGCATCGGCCTCTTTTGTTGAAAAAGCCAAAGAGCCTGCACTATACCGTGTGCATGACACTCCAGGTGAAGAACGACTAACGGGCTTTAGAGATTTCTTGGGTGAGTTAGGTTTGAACTTAACTGGCGGACTTGAGCCAGCACCAACTGACTATGCGCAATTGATCAAAGCGATTGGTGAGCGTCCAGATAAAGAGCTGATTCAAACCATGCTGTTACGCTCGATGAAGCAAGCGGTCTATAATGCGGAAAATGGTGGCCACTTTGGTTTAGCATTGCAGCGTTATGCTCACTTTACTTCACCGATTCGTCGTTATCCTGATTTGCTACTTCACCGTGCGATTAAATATTTAATTGCGAAGAATGAAGGCGTGAATACCGACCGTTGGACGCCAACCGGTGGTTATCATTATAGCTTTGATGATATGGATTTTTACGGTGAGCAATGCTCCATGACCGAGCGTCGTGCAGATGATGCCACCCGTGATGTCTCTGATTGGCTTAAATGTGAATATATGCAAGACCATGTCGGCGAAGAGCTCGATGGGGTGATTGCCAATGTGACAGGTTTTGGTTTCTTTGTTCGACTAAGTGAATTACACATTGATGGCTTAGTTCATATTTCCTCGTTGGCAAATGATTACTATCAATTTGATCCTTTAGGTCAACGCTTGATTGGTGAGAGTTCAGGCGTTATTTATCGCTTGGGTGATTCCGTTAAAGTGAAAGTATTAGCGGTAAATCTTGATGATCGCCAAATTGACTTTGAAGTAGTGGGTACTGAGCGCCAACCTCGCGGTAAAGGTAAGACGGCTAAGAAGCGTGCTGCTAATGCGGATAAAAAGGCATCGACTCAAAAGAAACAAGCAGTCAAAGCCAATAAACCCGGCCAAAAAGCGAAGCCACTCGTTGAGCCAACTAAGCGACCAGATGACAGTTCTGACAAACCGAAAAAGAAAAAAGCACGTAAGCCGAAAGGAGCCGCTACCGGAAAACCGGGTACGAAACCTAAGCGTAGTAAACCATCGGCATCTAAGCGTTCTAAGATGAAACAACAAAATTCTTAAGTTTAGTAGCTCCCTGAATCACAGGGAGTCGCATTAATAAATACGGGTGATAGCACCCTCAAGGTAAACAATGAGTAACGAATTTATTTTTGGCATTCATGCCATTAACGCTGTGTTAGATAAAGACCCAGCTCGCCTAGTTGAAGCATTTGTGCTTAAAGGCCGTGAAGATGACCGACTAATGCCGGTGATTAACCAACTACAGAAGTTTGGTATATCAGTGCAACAAATGGGACGCAAAGCGCTTGATGATAAAGCGCAAGGGGCGAACCACCAAGGCATTATTGCCAAAGTAAAACCGGCTAAGCAATTAAATGAACACCACCTCGATGACATTATTGCGGCTTGCCAAGCAAAAGGTGAGCAGCCTTTATTATTAGTTTTAGATGGTGTTACCGATCCGCATAACCTAGGTGCTTGCTTACGTAATGCTGATGCGGCAGGTGTTGCTGCGGTCATCGTACCAAAAGATAAATCTGCACCTTTGACCGGTACGGTAAGCAAAGTCGCTTGTGGCGCAGCGGAGACGGTTCCATTTGTTCGAGTGACCAACCTTGCTCGCACTATGAGAGCGTTGCAAGAACAAGGGATTTGGTTTGTCGGTACCGCAGGTGAAGCCACTCAGGATATCTATCAAGCCAAGTTAACCGGCCCATTAGCGATTGTAATGGGAGCAGAAGGTGACGGTATGCGCCGTTTAACTCGTGAAACGTGTGATGATTTAATCAAGATCCCAATGGCGGGTAGTGTTTCAAGTTTAAACGTCTCTGTGGCTACAGGGGTGTGTTTGTTTGAAGCCGTGCGTCAGCGCTTAGGTTAAAGCTAGAGCCGAGATGCGGGGATGCTTCGCTCGAGAGCCGAAAAGTGGCTTCGTATATCGGAGCTCGGCCGCGTTGCTGCTCGTTACTCGGAAAATATATTAGCGCAATGTAGTGAGTTTTATATAACAAGCAAAAAGAAAACGGTCATCCTGAACTACGTTCGTGCCTCACTATTCAGGATGACGTGTTTTTTTTCTCACACCCACTTGTATTTTTCCTCGCAACTCGAAGCGCAGCGCACTCGGCCCTCGCAACCAACTTTTCTGTTTTTCGATCCACGAGCAGCGTAGCGCCCTAGACCCCGAAAAACGACCCCCTTTTCTTTTTCATCTTTCTCTTGCCTAATCTGGTGACGTCTTATACAATTCGCCGTCCTGAAATCTCGGTCTTTTATATTTTTCGTTCCTTGTTTCCTCCGGACGGCCGAGCCAATGTGGAAACTAATAATCCGTAAGGAGCAACCTATGCGTCATTACGAAATCGTATTCATGGTGCACCCTGATCAAAGCGAGCAAGTTGCTGGCATGATCGAGCGTTACACTGGTTCTATCACTGAAGCTGGCGGTACTATCCACCGTCTAGAAGATTGGGGTCGTCGTCAAATGGCTTACCCAATCAACAAACTTCACAAAGCTCACTATGTTCTTATGAACGTAGAAGCTGGCCAAGAAGTGATTGATGAACTAGAAACTGCTTTCCGTTTCAACGATGCAGTTCTACGTAACATGATCATGCGTACTAAAGGCGCTGTAACTGAGCAATCAATTATGCTTAAAGCGCGTGAAGAGCGTGCTGAACGTGCTCCACGTCGTGAAGAGCGTTCTGAAGCTAAGCCTGAAGCGAAGCCAGAAGCAGCAGCTGACGCTGAGTAATTGATTTGATGACCAATCGGTTGGAGTTAAGCGGCAATGTCGTGAAAGCTCCAGTTAGAAGCCTAAGTCCTGCTGGCATCGCCCATTGCTTTTTTAGCCTTGAGCATCGTTCAACAGTGATGGAAGCCGATTTACCTAGACAAGTTTATTGTCGTATACAGGTAGTCGTTAGTGGGCAAAGGTCACAAGCATTAACTCAACATTTAGTACTTGGCAGTAACATTAAGGTAGGCGGCTTTGTTGCTTATCAGACTGGCCGAAATGGCTTAGGAAAATTAGTGCTACATGCCGACACCATTACTCAAATTTAAGATTAGGAGATAGCCCATGGCTCGTTTCTTCCGTCGTCGTAAATTCTGCCGTTTCACTGCAGAAGGCGTACAAGAGATTGATTACAAAGATGTATCAACTCTTAAAAACTACATCACTGAAGCTGGTAAAATTGTACCTAGCCGTATCACTGGTACAAGCGCTAAATATCAGCGTCAACTAGCTCGTGCTATCAAGCGTTCTCGTTATCTAGCACTTCTTCCATACACAGATAAGCATCTGTAATTGGTCGCAGTTAAATAATTTAAGAGGACTCAGATAATGCAAGTTATTCTACTTGATAAAATTGGTAACCTAGGCAACCTTGGCGACCAAGCAAACGTTAAATCTGGCTACGCTCGTAACTTCCTTATCCCACAGGGTAAAGCAGTTATGGCAACTAAAGCTAACGTTGAAGTTTTTGAAGCTCGTCGCGCTGAATTAGAAGCTAAAGTTGCTGAGCAACTAGCTGCTGCTCAAGCTCGTGCTGAGAAAATTAACGCACTAGAAACAGTTGTTCTTGCTTCTAAAGCGGGTGACGAAGGTAAACTATTCGGTTCTATCGGTACTCGCGACATCGCGGATGCAGTGACTGCTGCTGGCGTTGAGATCGTTAAGAGTGAAGTTCGTCTTCCTGAAGGCGCGCTACGTACAACTGGCGAGTTTGAAATCAGCATCCAACTTCACTCTGAAGTATTTGCTGAAGTTAAACTTCAAGTTGTTGCTGCTTAATAATCAGCATCAAAGCGTAATAAAGAAGCCGGCCTAGTGTCGGTTTTTTTATGCTTAAATTTTAAGGTATCTGCTTTTGGTATATGTTGAGTGCGTTTGGTCGGTGAAGTCTACTTTGGCGAGTACAGTATATTGATGGTTAGCACGGTATCTGTTTTTTCTAGATTATTAGGCACTCTGCTTAGGTGTTCTATGCTTTGTGATATTTTCAAAGCAATATCTTCGGTTATATCATTGATAATACTAATTTCAGTATCAACACGAGTATTACTGGAACCGCTGACAATCGTGCCATCAAAGTTAAATGAGGTTCTATCAAGGGGTTTCCAGTTCAGGGTTAAGCTTGCACGGACAATTGGCTCGTCAACATTGTCTGGAAATATTGGGTCATCATCATCGATTTCATCGGTATTGGGTTCTTGATAACGATAACCAGGACCGAGTTCAGTCTCAACTTTTAGCGTTTTAGTGTTTGTGATCTGATAACCCAGACCAGTTGAAACGGTATAATCATGAAAGTATGAACTGTATTTTGAATCTATACCTTTAAAGTTGCCATAGATATAGAATTTAGGGCTGATTTTATAGTCACTTTGCAATTGATAGGTTTGTTCGCGCTCGTCTTCTTCGCCATCTTCATTTTTCAAATAGATTTTTATCTCACCACTATTACGTAAGCGGCCACTAATTTGTGACAGAGATAGACGTGCGTTTAAAGACCGTTCATCTTCATTGCCTTGTTCCGAACGATAGCCAAACTCGATTTCAGGCAACCAGGTCGAGCTACCAACAGAACTGGATTCTGTTGAGGAGGCTTTTTTTGTTGTATTTAGTGTTTCATTGACAGCTTTTTTATCAGTGCCCGTGCTTGGCTTTTCTACTTTTTCTTTTCCTTCATCAAGAAGTTCAGCAATAAGATCTTCATTAATGCCATCATCTTCTGAGTCTGTTACTTGCTCGCTTGATTGTGTTGAGGGGGGAGTAGAATCATTATCTGCGGTAGCGGTAGCGGTATTGGTTGTTGGTTCGAATGTGATTTTTTCTGATTCACCATCAACCACTTTTGCATCTTCAATTGAATCTACATTTTGATTTTTTTCAGCTGCACTTGAGATCTCCTGCTGAGTGCTTTCAGAGGAGGTCATGATGGTTTGAGTATCATCCTTGAGTACTATTTCAGAGTTGCCTGTTACCACGTTATTATTACCCGGCATATCATTTATTGATGATTGACTCGGTAATGCGTCTTCACTATAAACTTGGCTGCTTATAATTAAACACAATAGTGGTAATAATCGATTTTGCACTAAGCGCGATACCTCAATAAAATAATAGCCGACGATAATAAAGGATATTGATATTTTGCCGTCATCATAACGTTAAAACTTTTTTTATTCGATAGTGTGATTACAAATCGGCACACTCAGTTATAATAGTCGACCTCATTTCGCAAGTAAGTGGTCCCATGGCAGAAAATAAACCTCGCAAAATCGTAGACGCTCAAGTTGATGCCCTTAAAGTACCTCCTCATTCTCTTGAGGCTGAACAGTCCGTACTCGGCGGTCTTTTACTCGATAATGAACGCTGGGATTCGATTGCTGGCAAGGTGGTAGAAAAAGACTTCTATAGTCGACCACATCGTCTTATTTTTGCCGCAATCAAAGCGATTTTAGAAAATAGCCAACCACTCGATCTTATCACTTTATCTGAGCATCTCGAACAACGAGAAGAGCTAGAATCTGTAGGTGGTTTCGCTTATTTAGCCGATCTTGCTAAAAACACGCCTAGTGCTGCCAATATTAATGCCTATGCCGATATTGTGTGTGAGCGTGCCTTAGTTCGTAACCTTATCGGTATTGCGAATGAAATCGCCGATGCAGGTTATGATCCTCAAGGGCGTAGCTCGGCAGATTTACTTGATATGGCAGAAAGTAAAGTGTTTGCCATTGCTGAAGAGCGCACTACTGAAAGTGAAGGCCCTCAAGGGGTGGATAATATCCTAGAAAAAACTCTTGAGCGAATCGAAGAATTATACAAATCACCACAAGATGGGGTGACCGGGGTTTCGACGGGCTTTACTGACCTCAATAAAAAAACCGCCGGTTTGCAAGGATCGGATTTAATCATTGTTGCCGCTCGTCCTTCGATGGGTAAAACCACTTTTGCGATGAACCTTTGTGAAAATGCTGCGATGGATCAAGAAAAGCCAGTGTTAATTTTCTCACTAGAGATGCCCGCCGAACAATTAATGATGCGTATGCTGGCTTCATTGTCACGAGTTGACCAAACTAAGATCCGTACCGGTCAATTGGATGATGAAGATTGGGCGCGTATTTCATCGACTATGGGTATTCTGATGCAGAAGAAGAATATGTACATCGATGATAGCTCTGGTCTAACGCCAACCGATTTACGTTCACGAGCACGTCGAGTCGCTCGTGAAACCGGTGGGTTATCGATGATCATGGTCGATTACCTTCAATTAATGCGTGTACCGGGTTTGCAAGATAACCGTACTTTGGAAATTTCAGAGATCTCTCGATCTCTTAAAGCGCTGGCTAAAGAATTAAATGTTCCAGTCGTTGCACTATCTCAGCTTAACCGTTCTTTGGAGCAACGTGCTGATAAACGTCCAATTAACTCAGACTTACGTGAATCTGGGGCGATTGAGCAGGATGCCGATTTAATTATGTTTATCTATCGTGATGAGGTTTACCATCCAGATAGCGCATTAAAAGGCATTGCAGAAATTATTATTGGTAAGCAGCGTAACGGTCCAATCGGCTCTGTGCGACTCACTTTCCAAGGTCAGTTCTCGCGCTTTGATAATTACGCTGGCCCTGCTTTTGATGATGAATAAATAACACAATCAAGCTGGCTTTTGTTAGTCAGCTTGATTTTTTATTGCCGATTACCCCTCCTAGCATCTCAAGGACATACTGAAATGAAGCCAACTCTGGCCGCGACTGCCAAGATAGATTTAGCGGCATTGCGTCACAACTTGGAGCAAATTAAGCTCAAGGTACCGAATAGCCAAATCACCTCAATTGTTAAAGCTAATGGGTATGGCCACGGCGCGGTTCCTGTCGCGTTAGCGCTAGAGTCGTTATCTGATAATTTTGGCGTGGCGAGAATTGAAGAAGCTTTAGAGTTAAGACGTGCAGGGATCAGTCAGTCGATTTTATTGCTAGAAGGCTTTTATGCTGACTCCGAACTCCCTATCTTACAAGCCAATAATCTTCATACTGCGCTACATTGTGAAGAACAATTAGTTGCATTAGAGCAAGTAAGCTTAGCTTCTCCTATTCATGTATGGCTGAAAATTGATACGGGTATGCATCGACTCGGTGTTCGCCCTGAAGATCTTAATGCATTTATTGAACGTCTCCATGCTTGCCCGAATGTCGCGAAACCGCTGCGCTTTATCAGTCACTTTGGTTGTGCCGATGAGCTTGATAATCCGGCCACCATGCAACAAATAACGTTATTTACCCAATTAGCTGAACCTGGATGTGAGCGTTCAATTGCCGCTTCATCAGGCATTTTAGCTTGGCCAGATAGCCACCTTGAATGGGTCAGACCGGGGATTATTCTGTATGGCATTTCACCTTTTGAAAATCAAACCGCTGAGTCTTTAGGCTTTAAACCTGCGATGACCTTAACCTCTCAATTAATTGCTGTGCGAGAGGTTAAAGCAGGAGAGAGTGTTGGCTATGGCGCAACTTGGACTGCTCAGCAAGATACTAAAGTGGGTGTGATTGCGATGGGCTATGGTGATGGTTACCCACGCACCGCACCAAATGGTACACCGCTATTGATTAATGGACGTCGAGTGCCGTTAGTTGGACGCGTATCTATGGATATGTTGACGGTTGAATTGGGCGCGGATAGTCAAGATAAAGTGGGCGATGAGGCAACTTTGTGGGGAAGTGGATTGCCAGCAGAAGAAGTGGCTCATCATATTGGTACGATTGCTTATGAGCTAGTGACCAAATTAACCGGGCGTGTTGCGCTACTTTATTCTGAATAACCATAATCGAACGATGAAAAAGAGAATGTCATTTATGCAGGGAAATGCGCGACAGTTATTGAGTAGTCTATTTTGTTGTGGACTATTGACGCTATATTCCGTTAATAGTTATGCAGAGCCGAATATTCAATTGTCTCAACCCGCAGAGCCAAACGCCGACGTTGAGCAATCTGAAACCTCTCAATCACCATCTGATACTAGTGAGGGCAGCAAGGACGACTCTTGGTACTCCGATTTTAAAGTCGTGCCATTTGGCTTTATTTCTGATTCGATTGGCAACTCAATTGGGGCGGCGGGATTACTTAAAGGTGTCGGCCAGCCTCAAGCTGCATTGCTAGGAGTAACGTTTGTTTCAGATAAAGGCAGTTATGTTACTTATTTAGGTGGTTATAACTATCAATTAAGTGATCGTTGGTTGGTGGATTCAGATGCCTATATTGCTCAGTTTAAAGACTATAGCTATTACCTAGGGGATGCGACTAATAACGATTCTGAGTTTAATGACTATATTGAAACCGATGGTCAGGAATCTCGAATTCAAGCTAAGTTTCGTTATGTTTTGCCGTTAGGGCAGGGAAAAGAAGACGCAGCAAAAGCTAGCTATTTACCTAACCGCAAACTCACCGGAATGACTCCTTGGGATAGTGGTGTGACTACCCTTGGTATTTCGCCTTTTTATAAAACCCGCAAGCTAGATGATATTGACTATGATGAAGCCGACTCTACGTGGGGGGCGATTTTTAGTCTTGATTGGGATAACAGAGACAGTACTCGCAATACCACTCAAGGTTCTCGTACTGTATTTAATTACACCTATGCCCCCGATTTAGGTAATGACGAATCATGGAGCACTTGGGAATTTCAAAATAGTCAGTACTTTGATATTGGCTCTCTTGGTAACTTATTTAACAAACAAGTCATCGCTTTTGATTTTTACACGGCTGGTACACCTAGTTGGGAACAAGGCTCTGATGGTGAACATCGTCCACCGGAATATGCCGGAGTACGCTTAGGTGGTCTATATCGTCAACGTGGTTTTTCTTCCGGTCGATTCACTGGCCGCGCGGCGATTAACTATAGTTTAGAGTATCGAGTAATGCCGGATTGGCAGCCATTACAAAACTGGCCTGTATTTGATTGGTACAAAGTGCCGTGGTGGCAATGGGTACTGTTTACCGATGTTGGTCGAGTAGCCGATGAGTATGATGTATCGGAACTGCATGAAAATATGCAAGTGAGCTACGGCGGCGCAGTACGTTTTCAGGTTGAAGGTGTGGTGGTTCGCGCTGAAATGGCATGGGGTGATGAAGAAAGTATGTTCCGTGTAATGGTCAATCAGCCGTTTTAGAATGGTTATTTCATTGAAGTTGTTATTTGTTGATTTCTTTAGTCATCACTTTTATTTAAACTGACATAAGGCAATATAGATCACATAAATCACTGCGATAATTATACCTAAGTGACTTCAATAGCAGTGTAAGAAATTTTAAGTTGAGCCTATTTATTCGGCTAAGCTTGTTTTGTATCGGGGCAGGCAATTAACGATCACGTTTTGAATAAACGCGACAGTTTTTTGTTCTGAGTAAATCCAATAGACTTATCAGGAATGAGTAATGTTGAAAAATATCAATCCAACCACAACGGCAGCGTGGAAAGCGCTAACTGAGCATTTTGAATCAGCACAAGATATGGAACTGGCTGCTTTATTCGCTCAAGATGCCGATCGTTTTAATCAATTTTCTGCAACATTTGGCTCCGACATTTTAGTCGACTACTCTAAAAACTTGTTGGATAAAGAAACCTTCACTCATTTATTTGCCCTTGCTGAGCAAACTGAACTTAAAGCAGCGATTCAAGCAATGTTTGCTGGCGATAAGATCAACCAAACTGAAGGTCGCGCCGTTTTACATACTGCTTTACGTAATCGTAGCAACACACCGGTTATGGTAGATGGCGAAGATGTCATGCCTGGCGTAAATGCTGTGCTGGCGAAAATGGAAAGCTTTACTAACCGTATCGTATCGGGTGAGTGGAAAGGCTATACCGGTAAAGAAATCACGGATGTAGTGAATATCGGTATCGGTGGTTCTGATCTTGGTCCTTACATGGTGTCTGAAGCATTAGCCGCTTATAAAACACGTTTGAATATGCACTTTGTGTCTAACGTGGATGGCACTCATATCGCTGAAACGCTAAAGAACTTGAACCCAGAAACGACTTTGTTCCTAGTGGCATCAAAAACCTTTACTACGCAAGAAACCATGACTAATGCACACAGTGCACGTGACTGGTTCCTAGCGACTGCGCAAGATTCTGCACATGTTGCTAAACACTTTGCGGCGCTTTCTACTAATGCAAAATCAGTAGCAGAGTTCGGTATTGATACGGATAACATGTTTGAATTCTGGGATTGGGTTGGCGGTCGTTATTCTTTATGGTCGGCAATCGGTCTTTCTATTTGTCTGGCGGTTGGTTTTGATAACTTTATTGAGTTATTGGAAGGTGCTCATGAGATGGATAAGCACTTTGCTAATACTGAATTTGAAAACAACATTCCTGTGATCTTGGCGTTGATTGGTATTTGGTACAACAACTTCCACGGCGCGGAATCAGAAGCTATTCTGCCTTACGATCAGTACCTACACCGTTTTGCTGCTTACTTCCAACAAGGTAACATGGAATCAAACGGTAAATATGTTGACCGTAATGGTGATGCAGTTGATTACCAAACTGGCCCAATCATTTGGGGTGAGCCGGGTACTAACGGTCAGCATGCTTTCTATCAGTTGATCCACCAAGGCACTAAGTTAATCCCATGTGATTTCATTGCGCCAGCGATCAGCCATAACCAAGTAAGCGATCATCACCAGAAATTAATGTCTAACTTCTTTGCTCAAACCGAAGCTCTAGCTTTTGGTAAATCAAAAGAGCAAGTTGAAGCGGAATTTGCCGCTGCAGGTAAATCTGCTGAAGAAGTGAAAGATTTGGTGAACTTTAAAGTGTTTGAAGGCAACCGCCCAACTAACTCTATTTTGGTTAAGCAAATTACGCCTAAAACACTAGGTAACTTAATTGCGATGTATGAGCATAAGATTTTTGTTCAAGGCGTGATTTGGAATATCTTCAGTTTCGACCAGTGGGGCGTAGAACTAGGTAAGCAACTTGCTAACCAAATCTTGCCTGAGTTGGCTGACAGCAATGCGGTAGACTCGCATGATAGTTCAACTAATGGCTTGATTAACGCATTCAAAGCTTTTAAAGCTTAAGCGATTAACTAAAACGTAAGTTATTTACAAACTGATATTAAAAAGAGAAGCTCAAATTGGGCTTCTCTTTTTTTATGTGTAAATTTTGCTATGAAGGATAGTGAAGGCTAGCTAGATTGACAATTTTGGCAAATTCCATGTGTTTCGATGACATGGTTAGTGAGTTTAAATCCATGCTGAGCTATATTTTTGGTCAGCAATTCAATCAAGGCTTCATCTTGAAGCTCACTGACATCACCACATTGGTCACAAATCAGTAAGTGTGAAAAGTGTTTATTACTACCGTGACAATCATGCTCATCAAAAAAACAGCATGATACAAAACTATTGGTTGATTCCACCCGATGAATAAATCCCTGCTCAAGCAAAAACTCTAATGCGCGATAAACTGTCGGTGGCTTTGCTTGAGGTTCGGTTTGTTTGAGTTTATCGAGTAACTCATAAGCCGTCGAAGAGCCTTTTTGTTGCCAAATTAATTCAAGCACTTGCTGACGCTGCGAGGTGAGGCGAACCCCTCGTTGTTGACAAAGGTCCGTGACTTGTTGGATCAAACGTTTATTCAAAATCTGTTAACCTTAATTTTCATTGGTGTACGCCTTTGCTGCCTATGGTAAAATATTTGGCCAAATAAGTCAGAGATATTTATCCCATATACCATTATGAACAATTACCCAATGCAACGTTTTTCTATTGCGCCAATGCTCGATTGGACTGATCGCCACTGCCGTTACTTCCATCGCTTATTATCTGAGCATACGTTGTTATACACTGAAATGGTTACAACCGGTGCGATTATTCATGGCAAAGGGGATTTTCTGCAATTTAGCCAACAAGAGCATCCGGTGGCGTTGCAACTTGGTGGTTCCAACCCTGTTGATTTAGCCCATTGTGCCAAGCTTGCCCAAGAGCGTGGTTATGATGAAGTGAACCTAAATGTCGGTTGTCCTTCCGATCGTGTACAAAATGGTAAATTTGGCGCGTGCTTAATGGCGGAACCTGAGCTGGTGGCTGACTGCATGGCCGCGATGCGTGAAGTGGTGGATATTCCTGTTACGGTAAAAACGCGTATTGGTATTGATGATCAAGATTCCTATGAATTTTTAACTCGCTTTATTGCTATGGTGAGCGAAAAGGGCGGCGTTGATCAATTTACCATCCATGCTCGTAAAGCGTGGCTAAGTGGATTAAGTCCTAAAGAGAACCGTGAAATTCCAGAGCTGGACTACCCTCGCGCCTACCAACTTAAGCAAGATTTTCCTGATTTAACGATTGCGATTAATGGTGGCGTGAAAACCATTGAGGATTCATTAGCTCATTTAGAGCATCTTGACGGTGTGATGGTTGGGCGTGAAGCTTACCAAAATCCTTATTTGTTAGCCGAAGTCGATCAGAAAATATTTGGCAGTGATAAGCCAATTAAGAAACGTCGTCAGGTAGTACAAGAAATGCTGCCTTACATTGAACAAGAAATGGCGGCCGGTGCTAGCCTAGGTCATATCACTCGTCACATGCTAGGTTTATTCCAAGCAATGCCAGGCGCTCGTCAATGGCGACGTTATATTAGTGAAAATGCGCATAAACCGGGTGCGGGTATTGAAGTCGTTGAAGCGGCACTAGCCAAAATTCCAGCAGAATTAGACGTTTAATCTCACTTCTACAGTGGCGGATTTGGCCTTTTATTGGTTAAATCCGCTTTTTTATTATCTTGCCTTTTCCTTTCGTCTTTAAGTTGCTGAATCTTAAGTCTTTATATTTTGTTAAACTTGGCGCGTAATCTGCATAGTTAGGTGCAATATCTGATTTTGATTAAATAGGACCATTTATGTTTGAACTGCTTTGTATTCTCGTTTTTATCGGCATGTTGATGTTCACGGGTGTAACCATGGTGACTTTCTTTATCGCTTTAGCGGCTGCACTCGTGTTTGCCTTTATCGTGAGCATGGTAGGGGCGGTGATAAAACTACTGCCTTGGATCATTGTTGCGTTGATAGGTTTGTATATTTATAAACACTACAATAAGCCAAGCTCTTATTAATTTTTTTGACAGCAGGAGGGGAATTTAGCTGTCAAACTAGCAAGTTCTGAAATTTGCGCCATGATTAATAGTGAGCATTGTGAGTGACATGGAAGGGCACATCATGACCGTGACAGAACTTCGCCGTTTATATCAAGATAAGCAATTGATTGAAGCGATTATTGAGTCCTCTATTGAAGAGGAAAGTTGGATTGTCGAATTTCGCCATAATAGAGGCGGCTTAGTGTTGCTGACGGATGAGCACGGAAAAGAGTGTCATTATCAAGATGCCGATGAAGCTTCTCGCTCTGCTTTAGATGTAGGCTTTAAACAAGTTCGCATTGCTAACAAATAGTCATTAAGAAACAGCGGGCTAATGGCTATTTTTTTCTCTGCTTTTATTATTCCTCTCCTTTCTTATTTCCAAAAAGTTATAAAACATACTTATCAATTCTTTCTCGCGATTCATCAGAGTCGTTAATCTATTGTCATGAAGCAATAATATTGTATCCCTAAATGTTCCCACCTGAATTGAGAACGTTTGAGCTTATATAAAAGATAGGATGTCGTGACATGTTACTTAAGGATCTTTCTGCTTTGGCAAGTCCGCTCAATGATCAGCAAATCGGTCAATTGCAGCAGGCTATGTCTGAGTTATCACCGCAGCAGCTTGCGTGGGTGAGTGGTTACTTCTGGGGGCTAAGCCAGACCGGACAACCAGCAGCCGCGGGCGCGAGTCAATCTCAACTTTCAGTCGCCGCTGAGCCTGCTGGCAAATTGACTATTATCTATGCCTCGCAAACGGGTAATGCCAAAGGTGTCGCTGAAGCGTTAAAAAATGAAGCCGATGCTAATGGTATCGCGGTAGAACTATTCGATGCTAGTGACTACAAAGGTAAGAATCTCGCCAAAGAAACTCATGTCATTATTGTTGCCTCAACCAATGGTGAAGGGGAAGCGCCAGATAATGCGATTGAGTTGCATGAATTTCTGCAATCGAAAAAAGCCCCTAAATTATCTAACTTAAAATATGCCGTCATTGCATTAGGTGATTCTAGCTATGAGTTTTTCTGCCAAACCGGTAAAGATTTCGATAGCTACTTAAGCAAGCTCGGTGCAACGGCTTTCCTTGATCGTCTGGATTGTGATGTTGATTATGAAGCTCCGGCGAGTGAGTGGCGTAAACAAGCATTAGAAAAAGTAAAAGAAACGCTATCGGCGAGTGATGCACAAGTGGTGCAATTACCGGTAGGGCAAAGCGCACATGTTGAAAGCCCTTGGAATAAACAAACCCCTTACACTGCGAGTTTACTGACTAGTCAAAAGATTACCGGTCGTGATTCAGGTAAAGATGTTCGACATATTGAAATTGATCTTGAAGGTTCAGGTATCACTTATCAACCTGGTGATGCACTAGGAGTATGGTATGAAAACAGCTCAGATCTGGTTGCTGCGATTTTAGAGCAAGTCGGTTTATCTGGAATAGAAAGCATTGAGCTCGATGGCGAAAGTATTTCTATTCATAGTGCACTGGTTAATAAGTTTGAAATTACCGCCTCTAACCCACAACTTGTCACAAAGTATTCAGAGTTATCTGGTAGTAAGAAGCTACAAAAGCTGGTGGACGATAAAGATAAGCTGCGTGAGTACGCTGGTAACACTCAGATTATTGATGTTTTAAAAGAAAAGAAAACCAAACTGACCGCAGAAGAGCTCGCTAGTCTATTCCGAAAATTAACCCCGCGACTATATTCAATTGCTTCGAGCCAAGCTGAAGTTGAAGATGAAGTGCACTTAACGGTTGGTCTGGTTGAATACCAGCAAGGTGAAGAAACTCGTTATGGTGGTGCATCTCATTATCTGACCCATCGTTTGGAAGAAGGGGATAACGTTAAAGTTTTCATTGAACACAATAATAACTTTAAGTTACCACAAGACGATAATACACCAGTGATCATGATTGGTCCGGGAACGGGGATTGCACCTTTCCGTAGCTTTATTCAAGAAAGAGAAGCGCGAGATGCCGAAGGTAAAAACTGGTTATTCTTTGGCGACCGCACTTTCACTCAAGACTTCTTATATCAAGTTGAATGGCAAAAGCATTTGAAATCAAGTGTGCTAACAAAACTCGATGTTGCCTTTAGCCGAGATCAGGCTGAGAAGGTATATGTCCAAGATCGAATTTTAGAAAATGCCGCTGAAGTATGGCAATGGTTACAGCAAGGTGCGTACCTTTATGTATGTGGCGATGCGAACCGTATGGCCAAAGATGTTCATGAAGCATTAATTTCAATTGCCGAACAACAAGGGAAATTAGGTCGCGAGCAGGCAGAAGCCTTTATTAATGACCTACGCAAAGCAAAACGTTATCAAAGGGATGTGTACTAATGAGCACGAAAGAACAAGTAGTATTAGGTGAAGTATTAGGTCCACTTTCTGATGGTGAGCGTTTAAAAACCGAGAGTAACTTTTTACGTGGCACGATTGCAGAAGATCTACAAAACCCAATTACCGGTGCAGTGACGGGCGATAACTTTACATTGATTCGTTTCCACGGCATGTATTTACAAGATGATCGTGATATCCGAGCTGAGCGCGCCAAGCAAAAACTGGAACCGCTACATACTTTGATGGTTCGCGCGCGTTTGCCGGCTGGTGTGATTACTCCAACTCAATGGCTTGGTGTCGATAAGTGGGCGGATGAACATACTTTATATGGCAGCATTCGTTTAACCACGCGTCAAACTTTTCAATATCATGGCATTTTAAAGCCTAATATTAAGAAGGTACATAAAGCGCTTAACTCAATTGGCATTGATTCGATTGGTACAGCGGCAGATATGAACCGAAATGTACTATGTACAGCGAACCCATATCAATCAGAAGTACATCAAGAAGCGTATGAGTGGTCAAAGAAGATCAGTGAACACTTTTTACCGCATGCTCGAGGTTATGCGGAAGTTTGGTTG
Organism: Vibrio litoralis DSM 17657; assembly: GCF_000426765.1. Taxonomy (GTDB): domain Bacteria; phylum Pseudomonadota; class Gammaproteobacteria; order Enterobacterales; family Vibrionaceae; genus Vibrio; species Vibrio litoralis. Next base: position 32,847 of record NZ_AUFZ01000007.1, read on the forward strand.
GATGCGGAAAAAATCGATAGTACGGTTCAAGAAGAAGAACCTATTCTAGGTCGCACTTACTTACCACGTAAATTTAAAACCACGATTGCGATTCCACCATTGAATGATGTTGATGTTCATGCCAATGACTTGAACTTTGTGGCGATTGAAGAAAACGGTAAGTTAATTGGTTTTAACGTGTTGGTGGGCGGTGGCCTTGCGATGACCCACGGTGATACCTCTACTTACCCTCGTCGTGCCGATGATTTTGGTTTTATTCCTGTTGATCAAACTTTAGCGTTTGCTGAAGCCGTGGTCACGACGCAACGTGATTGGGGTAACCGCTCTAACCGTAAAAATGCCAAAACCAAATACACATTAGACCGTGTTGGTATTGATGTATTTAAAGCGGAAGTTGAAAAACGCGCTGGAAGTCAATTTGAAGCAAGTCGTCCTTATGAGTTTACTGAGCGTGGCGACCGTATTGGTTGGTCTGAAGGTATTGACGGTAAACACTACTTGTCTCTATTTATAGAGAATGGTCGTATTTTAGATTACCCAGGTAAACCACTTAAAACAGGTATGGCTGAATTGGCGAAAGTACATAAAGGTGACTTCCGCATTACGGCAAACCAAAACTTGATTATTGCTGGGGTATCCGCTGATCAAAAAGAACTAATAGAAAGTATTGCTGTGAATCATGGTCTAATGGATGCATCTACTAGTGAGCAACGTAAAAACTCAATGGCGTGTGTGGCGTTTCCAACCTGCCCATTAGCGATGGCTGAAGCAGAACGTTTCCTTCCTTCTTTTGTTACGGAAGTGGAAGGTATTTTAGAAAAGCATCAGTTACCGAAAGAAGAGAATATTGTTTTACGTGTAACCGGGTGCCCTAATGGTTGCGGACGAGCAATGTTAGCTGAGATTGGTTTAGTCGGCAAAGCACCAGGTCGTTATAACTTACATTTAGGTGGTAACCGCAGTGGTACCCGTGTTCCTAAGATGTATAAAGAAAACATTACGGATAAACAAATTCTGCAAGAGATCGATGAGCTGGTGGCTCGCTGGTCTAAAGAACGTGAAGACAAAGAAGCGTTCGGCGATTTTGTGATTCGTGTTGGTGTTATTGATGAGGTCGTGATCTCTAAGAGGGACTTCTATGCTTAGTACACAAGAAAAGAGTTTAAATATAGAAAAACTCGTTAACCTTAATAAAGTAGAGCAAAGTTTGATGCTTGCAGAGGTTAATGCTCAGCTTGAAGAAATGACAGCTCAACAAAGAATTCGCTGGGCTTTAGAAAACTTGCAAGGTGAGTTTGCAGTGTCTTCAAGCTTTGGCATCCAAGCTGCGGTAATGTTGCATTTGGCAACTCAAGCGAAAGCCGACATTCCCGTCATATTGACAGATACAGGGTATCTATTCCCAGAGACCTATCGATTCATTGACGAGTTAAAGGAAAAGCTTAGTCTTAACTTGCAAGTTTTTCGAGCGGAGCAAAGCCCTAATTGGCAGGAAGCTTCTTATGGCAAACTTTGGGAGCAAGGTGTCGATGGCATAGAGAAGTACAACCGGATAAATAAAGTAGATCCAATGAGACGTGCATTAAAAGAGCTGAATGTTTCTACTTGGTTTTCAGGTTTGAGACGTGAGCAATCAAATACACGTAATGGGCTACCTATTCTTGCGGTTCAAAATGGTGTTTTTAAGTTTTTACCGATCATCGATTGGAGTAATAAAGAGATACATCAATATTTAGAAAAACATGAATTGTCTTATCACCCATTATGGGAGAAAGGTTATCTTTCTGTTGGAGATACTCATACTACTCGCAAATGGGAACCAGGAATGACAGAAGAAGAAACACGATTCTTTGGTTTGAAGCGGGAATGCGGTCTCCATGAAGATGATCCTGAGCAACAACAAAATGGTTCTGGAATATAAAACCTAACCTTAAGCGTTTATTTATATATAAAGAAGAGGCTATACACATTGGTGATAGCCTCTTTTCATTTAGAACAGTAGCTAAATTCCCCCTATTTTGTGGATAACTTGTTATTAAGGTAAGGGTAAAGTGGTATAAATAAGGCTTTGGGCGGAAAGTGACCATCTAAGCTATATTTTTAAAGTTTTTTAAAGAAAAGGGTTGCCAATGTGATTTGGATCTCTATAATGCGACCTCACTGACACGGAGCACACAGCCTAACGGCGCTGCGAGTTAGAGGTCAAAATCTTCTCAAAAAGGTTTGCGAAAAAAGTTTTAAAAAAGTGTTTGACACGAACTTTTAAATCGCTAAAATGGCCGCCCTGTTCAACGGGATGCACCAAGTGCTTTCAATAAGAACAACGCTCTTTAACAATTTAAACCTATCAATCTGTGTGGGCACTCGTTGATGATAATCAATATAGCTCGTCTCTTTTAACGAAGAGAGGAAGCAACAATGATTTCAATGAACTGAGTGACCAAATTGCTATTATGAAAAACAGCCTTGAGCTCGTTTGGTTTCACTTTTTAAAGTGAAAGTAATAATAGCGGCACAGTCAATTCATTACCATTCTGTTGGAATGGTAATAGCTTTAAAGTTACTTCTTCTTTTTAAGAAGAATAGTTTTGAAGTCAGTATTCGTTGAGTCACAAAATCTTAAATTGAAGAGTTTGATCATGGCTCAGATTGAACGCTGGCGGCAGGCCTAACACATGCAAGTCGAGCGGAAACGAGAAGGTGCTTGCACCTTCGGCGTCGAGCGGCGGACGGGTGAGTAATGCATAGGAAGTTGCCCAGTAGAGGGGGATACCAGTTGGAAACGACTGTTAATACCGCATAATCTCTTTGGAGCAAAG
>NZ_AUFZ01000008.1 GCF_000426765.1 Vibrio litoralis DSM 17657
CGAATTAAGTTAAAGCATCATAAATGATGTTTTAACAAAAGAATTTGCTTGGCGACCATAGCGCTTTGGACCCACCTGATTCCATGCCGAACTCAGAAGTGAAATGAAGTAGCGCCGATGGTAGTGTGGGGTTTCCCCATGTGAGAGTAGGACATCGCCAGGCTTTACTTTCAGTTTTTAGATTTTAGAAAAATCTAAAGGCAAAAGTTGTAATACTGAATAGACACTGCGGAGTGGTAGTTCAGTTGGTTAGAATACCGGCCTGTCACGCCGGGGGTCGCGGGTTCGAGTCCCGTCCACTCCGCCACTTATTTTAAGAAACCTGATTCGAAAGAGTCAGGTTTTTTTTCGTTTGTAGAAATTAGGTCTGACATTTAAAAGCAACTTGATGTATATCAAGTGAATATCTGTTATTACAGTTGTACAAACATTATTTTTGTATAGAATAAAAATGTGATCTTGATCACGGGTGATGGGGTTCCACCTTTAACCGCTCAATTCTGTTTTTGAGATGATGGCTCCTGTTAGGTAGGATAGATCTATCTGCAGGTTTCCAATTGCTCTTAATATATCTATCCTTAGCATTAATATTAATTATATTAGGTAGATATATGTCTCACCCACTGAACGCTAACCCAAAGTTGTTTGCTCAGATCCTCCGATGGATTGCCATCATTATTCCTGTTGCATCTGTTATCGGTGCGCTTAATGCTTTTTTCTTATGGATTTTATCTGAGGCAACAGCAACTCGTGAAGCAAATACTTGGCTTCTCTATATATTACCCTTTGCTGGCCTAGTTATTGTCTACTTATATAAAGAGTTAGGCAAAAATTCGGATGGTGGTAATAACCTCATCATGGATGAAATACATCAGCCTGGAGCCGGTATTCCTACTCGTATGGGACCATTGGTTTTAATTACAACAGTGATCACCCATTTATTTGGTGGCTCAGCGGGTCGTGAAGGTACGGCTGTGCAGATTGGTGGAGCCGCTTCTAATTACTTTGCTAAGATTTTTAAATTATCAGAATCAGACAAGCGATTGCTGCTTATTTCAGGTATTGCTGCGGGCTTTGGTGCAATTTTTGGTACACCTTTGACTGGTGCTATTTTCGCGCTAGAAGTGCTCGCTATAGGGCGCTTAAAGTATGACGCTATAGTTCCAGCCTTATTTGCTGCTATAGTTGCTGATGTGGTCTGTACGGCGTTAGGAGCGCATCATACTCACTATCGCATCGACTTTTTAGAGTCATATCAGTTACTCGATCATGTTGTGAAAGTTGATCCATTGCTATTGCTTAAAATCTTAGTAGCAGGTGTAGGCTTTGGTTTAGCGGGTTATCTGTTTGGTGAACTTACGCATTCTTTAAAGGACTTTTTTAAACTGACTTTGAAGAATCCATATTTGATTGTGTTTGTTGGCGGTATCCTAGTGATTTTAATTACTAAGCTGATTGGTAATTATGACTATACAGGTTTAGGTGTCTACAGCTATCGCGAAGGTGGGGTGAGTATTGTTTCAGCTTTCCATCAAGGTGGTGCTGAGTGGTATAGCTGGTTATTTAAATTAGTATTAACCGCTCTTACTCTATCGGTAGGCTTCAAAGGCGGGGAAGTAACGCCATTATTTTTCATAGGTGCTACGTTAGGTAATACTTTAGCTTGGGCTCTAGGTGCGCCACCTGAATTGTTCGCCGCGTTAGGTTTTATCGCGGTTTTTGCCGCTGCGACTAATACTCCGCTAGCCTGTACAATCATGGGTGTAGAGCTGTTTGGTTCAGAGTACATTTTATACTTCGCTGTTGCCTGCTATACCGCGTACTATTTTAGTGGTCATACAGGTATTTACTCTTCACAACGAGTTGCGGTTCCAAAGTTATTTGATTTAAAAGACGCGCCTAAGTTTGATGGGAAAATTGGCCAACTGCGAGAAACCCAATCAAGCTTATTTGCTTCACTAGTTAAGAAATTAAAAAATAAATAATAGATAAGTCGTCACTCATCAACTTTATCAATAATAATGGTTGATGATTATAAATTGACCTAATATACTTTTTCTACTTGTCGGAGTGCCATAAGGCTGAGACCGCTATGCGGGATCCGTTGAACCTGATCAGGCTAATACCTGCGAAGGGAACGAGAGAAGAGTAATCTATCTACAATTACCCCTCTATATGTGTATCTGTTTCTACAGATCCACTCTTGTGCATCAAAATCCGTCAAGCATTTACCCTTCGGGGCTTCTAACTCATACAGTTAAAGGAAAATGCTATGTCGTCAAGTCGTAAACAAGCCAGAATGGACGCTAAGAATTTTATTGATTCTCTATCTGTCCAACCTTATCCCAACTCTCAAAAAGTTTATATTCAAGGAAGTCGTTCTGATCTACGTGTACCTATGCGTGAAATCAGCCTCGCAGATAGTTTTGTCGGGGGCACAAAAGATGATCCTATTCTAGAGCCAAATCAGCCGATTCACGTCTACGATACCTCTGGTTTTTATACCGATCCTAATTATCAAATCAATCTATATGAAGGCTTACCTAAGTTGAGGGAGTCTTGGATTGAAGAAAGGGCGGATACTGCTGTCCTGGATTCGGTAAGCTCAAAGTTTACTCAGCAAAGGTTAGATGATGATACTTTGGACAACTTGAGATATGGCAACTTACCTTCAATTCGTAAAGCAAAATCAGGTTGTTGTGTTACGCAATTACACTATGCCCGTAAGGGAATCATTACCCCTGAAATGGAGTTTATTGCGATACGAGAAAATATGGGACGTCAAAAGTTTGCTGATGAGCAATTAAACCAGCAACATCCTGGCGAAAATTTTGGTGCTCATTTACCTAAAGAAATTACCCCTGAGTTTGTGCGCCGTGAAGTTGCGGAAGGACGAGCGATCATTCCATCCAATATTAATCATCCAGAATCTGAGCCAATGATCATTGGTCGCAACTTTTTAATTAAAGTGAATGCCAATATTGGTAACTCATCGGTTTCATCCTCGATTGAAGAAGAAGTTGAAAAGCTGGTTTGGTCGACTCGTTGGGGCGGCGATACCGTTATGGATCTTTCTACTGGTCGTAATATTCATGAAACACGTGAGTGGATTCTACGTAATAGTCCTGTTCCAATTGGCACAGTTCCAATGTATCAGGCATTAGAAAAAGTAAACGGTGTTGCGGAAAACCTCAATTGGGAAGTGATGCGCGATACTTTGATCGAACAAGCCGAACAGGGCGTGGATTACTTCACTATCCATGCGGGTCTGTTACTGCGTTATGTTCCAATGACCGCTAAGCGAGTTACGGGGATAGTCTCTCGTGGTGGTTCTATTATTGCAAAGTGGTGCTTGGCTCATCACCAAGAAAGTTTTCTCTATACTCACTTTCGCGAGATTTGTGAAATTTGTGCTCAATACGATGTGGCATTGTCGCTTGGTGATGGTCTGCGTCCGGGCTCAATTGCCGATGCGAATGATGAAGCTCAATTCTCGGAATTACGTACACTAGGAGAACTGACCAAGGTTGCTTGGGAATACGATGTTCAAGTCATGATTGAAGGTCCTGGTCATGTTCCTATGCATATGATCAAAGAGAATATGGATGAACAATTAAAGCATTGCCATGAAGCGCCATTTTATACATTAGGTCCATTAACCACTGATATTGCCCCTGGCTATGATCATATTACTTCTGGCATTGGTGCTGCGATGATTGGTTGGTTTGGCTGTGCCATGCTTTGTTATGTCACTCCTAAAGAGCACTTAGGTTTACCAAATAAAGAAGATGTTAAGACAGGGCTTATTACTTATAAGCTTGCAGCACATGCCGGCGATTTGGCCAAAGGTCACCCCGGTGCACAAATTCGAGATAACGCTTTATCTAAGGCGCGTTTTGAATTTCGTTGGCATGACCAATTTAATCTCTCGCTCGATCCAGAAACCGCATTGGCTTTTCATGATGAAACATTGCCGCAAGAGTCTGGCAAAGTTGCTCATTTCTGCTCGATGTGTGGTCCTAAATTCTGTTCAATGAAAATATCTCAAGAGGTGCGTGAGTATGCCAAAGACAGTGAGCAAGTATCAGCTGATCAGGCTATTGAGGTAAAAATGATAGGCGATCCGTTAGAAGGGATGAAAGCCAAATCACGTGAATTTCTTGAGACAGGTTCAGAGCTTTATCATCCTGCGGTTCAGCCAAAGAATAAAGAATTGGCAGAGCAGGAGGATAAGTAATGAGTAAGCTTACCTTTAACGGTGCCGACGAAGCTTTATTTAAACAGCAAGTTCAATCTTGTGTAGAAGCAGTTGAGCAAGCGGGTTTTATTTTGCCTGATGTTGAGTTTTCAACATGTTCGCCTGTAGGTCATTTATCAGCAGTTGTTCATTTAACATCTGGCCCGAAAGTGATTTCTGCAGTATTTGATGTCGAGAGCCTAGATGAAGGTTGCGATGTTGTTTTGTGTTATCAGCATGAGCCGAATGCATCACTTACTGCTCAAGATGGAGTCAGTTTAATCTCAGTGGCAGTCAATGATGGTGATGTACTTACTGATAAAATTAGGCTTGCGGATGGATTGTCTGCTGATTTACACACGTTTAATTTGCAGTGGAATCATGAAGCGACTATTCGCCATTACTGCTGGTTTGTTGTTAGTTTATGCTTAGAATTTACACCCGAAGACGCAGCTATTATTGCGAATGCCGCAGTGAAACAATATCAGGATGTTTCACGTGAAACATGGCCAGCCAATGCTCATACCTTCCCGCAATTAGCTCAAGTGGCTACATCGCAAGTCAGTCCTCCCTTCAAACTAATACCACACAATATCGGCTTATACCCAGTGGTTGATTCGGTTGAATGGATCGAAATTTTGCTTAAACGAGGGGTTAAAACGCTTCAGCTTCGAATGAAAGATCCGAGTGAAGCTGACTTAGAAGCCAAGATAAAGCATGCAATAGAGCTTGGCCGAGAGTATAAAGCACAGCTATTCATTAATGATCACTGGCAACTTGCGATTAAATATAGCGCTTATGGTATTCACCTTGGGCAGGAAGATATTGAAGTCGCAGATTTGCAGGCGATCAACCAAGCTGGCTTACGTTTAGGTATTTCAACTCATGGTTATTATGAGATTTTACGCGCCAAGCAGCTGAAACCTTCCTACATTGCGCTTGGACATATTTTCCCAACCACCACCAAACAAATGCCATCGCAACCGCAGGGTTTGCATAAGTTAACGGGGTACCAAATGTTAATAGGTGATGATTTTCCAACGGTAGCAATAGGAGGCATTGATTTGAATAATGCAGCACAAGTTTGGCAAACCGGAGTGAGCAGCTTAGCTGTGGTTCGTGCTATTACACAGGCAAATGATATACAATTGGCGATAGATTCTTTCTATCAAATTATGCGAAGTCATAAGGCCATTGCTTAACAGCTCTAATAGGTAACAAGGGAAAACAATGAACGACCAACAATTTCAGCGCTACCAACGACAAATCATGGTTCCAGAAGTATCAGAAGTGGGCCAAGAAAAACTTATTGGTAGCAAAGTACTGTTGGTTGGTTGTGGTGGACTAGGCTCAGCGGCTGCGCTTTATCTCGCCGGAGCTGGGATTGGTTCATTAGTGGTTGCCGATGGTGATGAAGTTGACTCATCCAATTTACAGCGTCAGGTAATATACCGTGAATCTGATATTGGAAGAAATAAAGCAGAAGCGACTGCCGAACAACTGAAGCAGTTAAATCCTAATTGCAAAGTTCGTAGTGTGAAATCATTTCTAGCCGACGCTCAGCTTAATTTAGAAGTGATGCTGGCGGATGTGGTATTAGATTGTAGTGATAACTTTCCAACTAGACAGGCCGTTAATAAAGCCTGTCATGATGGAAATACGCCACTGATTTCTGGTTCTGCGATCGGTTGGGTCGGGCAATTAATGAGCTTTGACTTTAAGCACCATTCATCACCTTGTTACCGTTGTGCTGTGCCATACCAAGATAACAGCGCAGGTTTGAAATGTTCAGAATCGGGAGTGATTGGCCCGGTCGTCGGTACGTTAGGTAATTTGCAAGCGCTTGAAGCGATCAAATACTTAACTCAAAACAACAAACTAAAACCTGCGTCTCTTAATTTATTTGATGGGCAAACGCTATCTTGGCAGAAATTTAATATTGCTAAAGATGCCGAGTGCCCAGTTTGTGGAAGCTGATTGGTATAAATCAGTCTCCATAAAGAAGGATCTAAGGAGACACCATGCAAGTCACGGTGAACCAACAAGTACACATTTTAGAGAAGAATCAATATAACCTAATTCAATTACTTTCTCTGCTATCTCTCAATCAGCAAGGCATTGCGATTGCGATTAATCAGGATGTGGTTCCTAAAACGCAGTGGACCGAAACGACACTTAATGATGGTGATGATGTTTCGGTTTTCACTATGATCGCAGGAGGGTAATCATGAATCATTTTCAAGATTCGCTGGTTATCGCCGGCCAAACATTCAATTCAAGATTATTTACAGGTACAGGCAAGTTTGCTAATTCTGACCTTATGTTGGAATCGCTGCTGCATTCTAGTTCAGAACTCACCACCTTGGCGCTTAAGCGTCTCGACCTACAGCGTCAAACGGATGATATTTTACCGCCATTATTAAAGACGAATGTACGTCTGTTACCCAATACTTCTGGGGCCAAAACAGCCAAGGAAGCGATTTTTGCCGCTCAGTTGGCACGAGAAGCGCTTGATACGAATTGGTTGAAATTAGAAATTCATCCCGACCCTAAATACCTAATGCCCGATCCTATTGAAACACTAAAGGCGGCTGAGAAATTAGTTGAACTAGGCTTTATTGTCTTACCTTATTGTCATGCTGATCCTGTGTTATGTAAGCGCCTAGAGGAAGTTGGCTGCGCCGCCGTTATGCCTCTAGCGGCACCGATTGGCTCCAATAAAGGTTTGGTATCAGAAGATTTTCTGAAAATTATTATTGAACAAGCGAACGTGCCGGTGGTGGTTGATGCTGGAATTGGCGCGCCTTCACATGCTGCTTATGCCATGGAACTAGGCGCTGATGCCGTATTGGTCAATACCGCCATTGCATCATCGACAAATCCTGTAGCAATGGCACAAGCATTCAAACTTGCCGTGCAGTCAGGACGTCAGGCTTATCTTGCAGGGCTAGGTGGAGTAAGCCAGCAGGCAAGTGCATCAAGTCCGCTTACTGCGTTTTTAGGGTAGGTGATATGACTTTTACTGAGGTATTTAAAACGCTAGATTGGGATCAAGTCTATTTGTCCATTCATAGTAAAACGTCTGCTGATGTTGAGCGAGCTTTAGCTAAAACTAGATTAAACTTGGAAGATTTTAAGGCGTTAATTTCACCTGCCGCTGAACCTTATGTTGAGCAAATGGCGCAACGTTCTTATGCTCTGACGCGACAGCGATTTGGTCATAATATTAATTTCTACATTCCTTTGTACCTTTCTAACTTGTGCGCCAACGCCTGCACTTACTGTGGTTTCTCTATGGAGAATAAAATCAAACGTAGGACACTCGATCAAAGTGAGGTAGAAGCAGAAGTAGAAGCTATCAAAGCGATGAATTTTGATAGTGTGTTGTTAGTCACCGGTGAACATGAAACTAAAGTCGGCATGAATTATTTCCGTACTATGTTGCCAGTGATTAAGCAGCAGTTTTCTTACTTGGCAATGGAAGTTCAACCATTAGATCAAGATGATTACCGTGAATTGAAATCTATTGGACTTGATGCGGTGATGGTCTATCAAGAAACCTATCATCCAAGTACCTATGCTAAACACCATTTGCGAGGGAATAAACAGGATTTCTATTACCGACTCGAAACGCCTGATCGTGTTGCCAAAGCGGGGGTTGATAAAATCGGCATAGGGGCGCTGATAGGTTTAGAAGACTGGCGAACCGATTGTTTGTTTACGGCTGCACATTTACAGTATTTGGAAAAGCAGTATTGGACGTCTCGTTATTCGATTTCTTTCCCTAGATTGAGACCATGTGAGGGTGCTCTACAACCCAAATCGGTAATGACGGATAAACAACTCGTGCAGCTTATTTGTGCTTTCCGTTTGTTCAACCATGAAGTTGAGTTGTCATTATCGACACGCGAACAACCGAGTTTTAGGGATAACGTATTGCCGCTAGGGGTTACCCATATCTCTGCTGCATCAAAAACTCAGCCAGGAGGTTATGCTAATTCAGAGGTAGAGTTAGAGCAATTTGCTATCAGTGATGAGCGCTCAGTTGAAGAGGTGGTTAAGTCTGTACAACAACGTGGCTATGAAGCGGTGTGGACCGATTGGCATCACGCTTATTCTGGCTGATTTGTGTAGATTATAGTTACATAGTTATTCTCAACTATAGTTAGTTTCAAATAGGTTTCACGTGAAACAATAAAGCCCGTTTCGGTTGATATCGAAACGGCTTTGTTTTTTATTTAAGCTCAACGGTGGTACTGACTGCTTCTAGTTATCTGCAGTTGAGGTTATTTATAGTGAAAACGATTGTTAATTAAATAGCTAAGGTAGCCTGCTTTAACCATTGTTTTACCTCACCATCAACGAGTGGGCTGACATCATTCCATACTTTTTGATGGTACTGATTTAGCCACTCAATCTCGTTAGTCGTTAACAGCGTGCGATCAATCGTTCTAACATCAATAGGACAACGAGTAAGAGATTCAAAACCAAGAATAGATAAATCACCTTGGGTTTGTTTCTCAGTGACCAACTCAAGGTTTTCAATGCGAATGCCAAATTCGTTAGCACGGTAGTAACCCGGTTCATTGGATAGCACCATACCTGCTTGTAGGGCTACGCCATTGTAGGCAGGGGAAATACGTTGTGGTCCTTCATGAACACTTAAGAAATGACCCACACCATGACCGGTACCATGATCATAATTATAGCCTTCAGCCCATAAATATTGGCGAGCCAAAATATCGAGTTGACTGCCAGTGGTTCCTACTGGAAAACGTGCCGTTGCCAAAGCAATGTGGCCTTTGAGTACCAGTGTGAATTGTTGCTTCATAAAAGCTGAAGGCTCACCAATTGCCACGGTACGTGTGATATCAGTAGTACCGTCTGGGTACTGGCTGCCTGAATCGACAAGGTAAAGCGAGTTTAATTCAAGCTTGCCAAACTCTACTTGATCGGCGTGATTGTAATGACACATAGCTGCATTACTGCCTGCTGCGGAAATAGTATCAAAACTTAAATCGGCTAATGACTCATCTTGCTTACGGAAATCATGCAACTGATTAGATAGGGTATCTTCATCGTGCAAGCGACCGGCTTCAACTTCGGAATCAATCCAACATAAAAACTTTGCCATGGCCACACCATCTCGCACATGACAATTAATCATACCTTGTGATTCAGTTTTGTTTTTAACCGCTTTAGGTAGTAAACATGGATCACTGGCTGCAATAATATGTGCCTGGCTATTGTCTAATACTTGGCTGAACCAGGCATTACTGCTGGCCGGATCAACAATAACTTTCTTGCCCGTTAGTGAGCTAAGCGATGCTTCTAGTTGAGATGGTGATGAGATACAAACCTCTGAGCCGACATGCTGTGCAAAATCAGCAGGGATGCGTTCAGGGTTAATAAATAACTCTAAACTTGAATCTGCATGTAAAATTGCATGACATAACACGGCAGGTAGGCGAGGTACATCGAGACCACGAATATTGAGTAGCCAGCAAATAGAATCTATTTGAGTTAACAGCGCAGCATCAGCATTTTGTTGAGTAATGAGTTGTGCGATGTTGTGACGTTTATCTTGTGAAGATTGACCAACAATGTCTAATGGCATTAAACGTAATGGTGATTCAACGGTTGTAGGGCGATCAGACCAAAGCATATCAATCGGGTTGCTCTCGATATCGACCATCTCAATTTGACCATCGAGTTTACTTTGTGCCGCTTGATACCAAGTGGCAGAATGCATTTTAGGATCAATAGCTAAACGACTACCCACCGGCATATTTTGTTGTAGCCAAGTAATCGGCGGTTCTTGAATAAAATGATGATAGCTAAAAATATCACTCGGAACTTGTTTGGTGACTTGAACAGTATAACGACCATCAACAAACATCGCTGCGCTATCTTGAGTAATTACCGCCGCACCGGCTGAGCCAGCAAAGCCAGTGATCCAATTTAAACGCTCATTATGGGCTGGAATGTATTCCCCTAAAAATTCATCTTCATGTGGAATAATGATCGCGTCATAATCATTTTGAATTAGCCATTGGCGAAGTTGTTGGACACGATCTGCAATTGCTTTATACATCTGAATCATCCTTATTGATTTAGCGGCCGATGCCGAAATCATGAACATTGTTATTTCATGTTATGGCTTAATACTACCATCGGTACTAGAGAGTGTAATGCGCTTGTGCTTAAAACCTGATGATGCGATTGATAATTTTACTGTTTCACGTGAAACATTAAGTCATCGAGTTTCTCAATGGGATGGTAGGTAGAAAGCTGTAGAAAATCACAAGCGCCTGAATTTAAATCTTAAATTCGAAAATGCACTTATAAAGTCGCTTTGAGATATAAAATTTGTTTTGCTTAACCATCAATCAGGCGTATATTTATGGCTGCCTTTCTAGATTTCCTTAATTGAATAATTGGAATATAAATAAACTTATGTCATTAACAACATATGAAATGGCTCGTATTTTAGAGCAGTTGGAAGAAAGCCCAGAAAAAATCATGTTCGGTAAATTATTAACTGAGCTGGGTAATCAAAGTCAGGAACGAATTCGTAGTGCGGCTAAGCAAGTGCCACTAGAATTATTAAGAGATATTATTTACCAATTTCAAGTGATCGCCGATTCTCGCAAAGGTGAGCAAGTGCAATTACTGGCAGAGCAATTAAAAGCCCAAGGTTTATCGGTTGATGATCTTAAGCGCTACATGGAAAAGACGAAGTAATAAATTTAATTAACGATTACCTAGACAATCAATATTTCGTTTTTTAAATTTTATCTGCTGAACCACTAAGCCTAATAATATACAAACTAACCCAATTAATGTTGATGGGTAGATAGTCTCGCCAATAATTTGAGATAACAAAATCAATGAAATAAATGGCGATAGAAAAATTAAATTACTTACCTTGGCGGTATTTTGGGTGCGTTTTAGCGCTGTTAACCAAAATACAAACGTGATGCCCATTTCAAATAATCCGACATAAGTGACCGCCAACCATCCCTTGATGCTGATCGTTTCCCAACTTAATCCCTCGTACCAAACAAGCAGGGCAGAAAACGGCAGCGAAACCAAAAAGCCTAGTAAGACGACTAATATTGGGTCGGCTTTATTTTTGGCGTTTAAAATCCAATAACTTGCCCATAATAAGGTTGATAATAATGCCAGTCCTACCCCTAGTGGACTATCAAAAGATAATGCAAACACATCCCCTTTAGTTGCAATAATCAGCACACCTAAGTAACCAAGTGCGCAGGCTAACCAGTCTTGCTTACGAATTTTTTGACCTAAAAATAATGCTGCCATTAAGGTTAAGGTAATAGCCCAGCTGTAATTGAGAGGCTGAGCTTGCGATGCCGGTAATAAATCGTAAGCCTTAAACAGAATCAAATAATAACCGAGAGGGTTTACCAGTCCTAATAAGATGAAATATTTAGGGTTGGCGAGAAAGGTTGATGCTAATTGAGGAAGGGTTCCTTTGATTGTGCAGATAAGCAGTAACACAGCCACCGAAACCAAACTAGCGACCAATAACATTTGAATTGGTGAAAACTCTTGCAACGTGAGTTTAAAGGCGGTGGCAACGGTTGACCATAATAAAACAGCTGCAAGCCCATAGAGAAGAGCGCTGCGTTCTGAGGGTGCTGTGTTTTCCATAATCGCCTCTTGTTCGCTAAATTAAACTATAAACTGGACATTTATCCAGTATTTAATATGATCTGAATAAATAAATGTAAGAAAGTAAGGGTACTTATGCAGTGGATTTTTAATCATAGCGATTTCATTTGGCTTTGCCTAATCGTGGCTTTGATGATGTTGGTCGGTGCACAACTTTGGATTAAAAATCGCCATAGCCACCAAATTGAAATGTTAAAACAGCAGCATGAGTCTGAATTCACGAATCAACAACAAATTTTGCAGGCCGCACATCAACAAATCAAACAGCAGCAATCGGAGTTAGACCAACTCGATATTGAGCGTGATAAATCTGAATTTGAAGCAAGAAAGAATTTTGGCCAGTTAATGGCAGCCAATGAACGATTAAAACAACTGGAACAAATACAGTTCGATTTGCATAAACTGCAAGATAAGTATGAGCAATTAAATAACCAAAATTATGAACTAAAAGCCAGCATGCGAGAGCAAGAAGCTAAGCATGACCAAGAAAAACGTTCTGCTCAAGAGAAGCTACAGCTATTAGAAAAAGCCGAGCAAAGATTAAAAGTTGAGTTTGAAAGTCTCGCTAATCAGTTATTTGAAAGCAAAGTGAAAAGTGTTGATCAGCAAAATAAACAAAGCTTAGAAAGTTTATTGAACCCATTAAAAGAACAACTCAATGGCTTTAAACAGCAAGTAACCGCGAGTTATCACGCCGAATCAAAAGAGCGACATACACTGGTTCATGAAATTAAGCAGCTGCAAAAGCTCAATGAGCAAATGGCGCAAGATGCTGTCAATTTAACCCAGGCTCTGAAAGGTGATAACAAGCAGCAAGGTAACTGGGGGGAAGTGGTTCTCGCGAAAGTACTGCAAGATTCTGGCTTGCGAGAAGGCCATGAATATCAAACTCAAGTCAGCTTAAATCATGCTAGTGGTAAACGTTATCAACCCGATGTGATCGTTAATTTACCAGAAGATAAACAGGTGATTATCGATTCTAAAATGACCTTGGTGGCTTTTGAACGCTACTTTAATGCTGACGATGATGCTCAAAAAGCCAAAGCATTAAATGAACATTTGGTATCGGTGAGAAGCCATATCAAACTCCTAAGCCAAAAAGATTATCACCAATTAAAAGGTATCACCTCGTTAGACTATATCTTGATGTTTATTCCGATTGAGCCAGCATTCCAACTTGCTATTGAGCGCGATCCAAGCTTGATTCGAGATGCGATGGAGCAAAATATTATTGTGGTGAGCCCGACGACATTGTTGGTGGCACTACGGACTATCAATAATTTATGGCGTAATGAAAGACAAAATCAAAACGCTCAATTGATCGCAGAACGAGCCAGCAAGTTATATGACAAGATGCGCTTATTTGTCGATGATATGGAAGCGGTTGGGCAGGCGTTAAACCGCGCGCAAAATAGCTATCAAGGTGCGATGAATAAGTTATCGACCGGACGCGGTAATCTAATTCGCCAAGCTGAGAGCTTCAAATCATTAGGGGTAGAAGTTAAAAAATCGATTAGTTCCGAAGTGAGTGAAATTGCACAAAATGATTCTGACAAAGACAGACAAGCGATTGAGGATAAAGTAAACTAACCGCAATCAAATTAAGCGCACATCTGTGTCAACGTTGGAGTAATGGAAAACATGACAGATAAGCCAGTACATGCAGACAGTTCTGACTCGCAAACTGAAACCACGCACTTTGGGTTTTCAACGGTAGCAAAAGAACAAAAAGTTGAAAAAGTTGCAGAAGTCTTTCATTCGGTGGCCGCTAAATACGACATCATGAATGACTTAATGTCAGGAGGGATTCACCGTTTATGGAAGCGCTTTACGATTGATTGTAGTGGTGTTCGTCCAGGACATAAGGTGCTTGATCTTGCTGGTGGTACTGGTGATCTAACCGCTAAGTTTTCACGTATTGTCGGCGATACTGGTGAAGTTATATTGGCGGATATTAATAACTCTATGCTCAATGTTGGCCGCGATAAGCTGCGTGATATCGGTATTGTCGGTAATGTTAATTACGTGCAAGCCAATGCTGAAGAGCTTCCTTTCCCAGATGATCACTTTGACTGTATTACCATCAGTTTTGGCTTGCGTAATGTGACAGATAAAGACAAAGCGCTACGCTCTATGTTCCGAGTATTAAAGCCCGGTGGTCGCTTATTAGTACTTGAGTTTTCCAAGCCGAAAGTTGAAGCATTATCGAAAGTATACGATTTATACTCTTTCCACTTACTGCCTAAAATTGGTGAGTTTGTGGCTAATGATGCCGATAGCTATCGTTACTTAGCAGAATCCATTCGCATGCACCCAGATCAAGAAACATTAAAAGGCATGATGGAAGAGGCGGGTTTTGAGCAAACTAAATACTTTAATTTGACTGGCGGTATTGTTGCCTTGCATCGCGGATATAAGTTTTAAGGAATAAGTATGCCATTTGAACCATTGGTGACAGGGATTATTGAAACCACATTAAACCGTTTAATTCTCGACGCACCTGAACATCAAAAGCAGGTTGCTCGTTTAAAAGGTAAGGTGATCAAGGTTTATTTACAAGAACTCGATCGCCAACTTATTTTTGTGTTTAGTCACCAGGTTGATGTACTTAGTCATTATGAAGCCGAGCCGGATTGTTATTTGAGCTTAAAACTATTGGTACTACCTGAATTAAAAGATCAATCCAATATCACGCGTTTAATTAAGCAAGATAAGTTAATCCTAGAAGGTGATATTCAGTTAGCTCAAAAGTTTTCCCAACTGATGACCGACATTCAGCCGGATCCGGAAGAGTGGCTCTCTCGTGCCACCGGAGATGTTATCGCTCATACCGTAGTGCAAGGTGTTAAGAATCAAGCTGAATGGCTTAAACAAGGACTGCAGAACCAACAAAGAAGGTTGGGGACAGTGGTTACTCAAGAGTGGCAAATTGCTCCTAATGCGCTTGAAGTGGCTTATTTCTGCGATCAAGTTGATGAGTTGGCCGGTTCAGTGTCAGTTATCGAACAACGTCTAGAGAGATTGGTGGCGAAGTTATGACGTTAGGTGAAGTAAGACGTTTATATCGCATTATCAAAATTCAATTAGAATACGGGTTAGATGAACTTTTACCGGAACATCAATTGGTAAAAATGCCTCGTCTCCTAATTAAACTTTTATTCTGGATCCGTAAAAAACATCAAGATAAAGAAGTGGGTCAACGCTTGCGACTCGCTTTACAAGAATTAGGTCCGGTTTGGATCAAGTTCGGCCAGATGATGTCGACTCGCCGTGATTTATTTCCCGATTATATCGCTGATCCTTTAGCCTTACTGCAAGATAAAGTAAATCCATTTGATGGCAAGTTGGCGAAACAGCAGATTGAAAAATCGCTAGGTGGGCCATTAGAACAGTGGTTTGATGATTTTGATATTACGCCGCTTGCTTCCGCCTCGATTGCTCAAGTGCATACCGCAAAGGTAAAAGAGACTGGACAAGAAGTCGTTCTCAAGGTTATCCGCCCCGATATCCGCCCAGTTATCGAAGCAGATTTAAAGCTGATGTATCGCATGGCAAAAATTGTTGCTCGATTTATGCCTGATGCGCGTCGATTAAAACCGGTTGAAGTGGTCGAAGAGTACGAAAGAACCTTACTCAGTGAGCTAGATTTACGTATGGAAGCGGCCAATGCATTGCAGCTGCGACGTAATTTTACTGTCAGTAAAGATCTTTATATTCCTGATGTATTAATGGATTTTAGCTCTGAGCACTTAATGGTTTCTGAGCGAATTTACGGTATCCAAGTTTCTGATCTCGATGGATTGGCAAAAAATGGCACCAATATGAAACTTCTCGCTGAGAAAGGCGTGAGTGTCTTTTTTACCCAGGTGTTTCGCGACAGCTTTTTTCATGCCGATATGCACCCAGGTAATGTGTTTGTTTCTTGGAATACCCCGGAAGATCCATTGTGGATTGGATTAGACTGCGGAATTGTCGGCACGCTCAATAATGAAGATAAGCGTTATTTAGCAGAAAACTTCTTAGCCTTCTTTAATCGAGACTACCGACGAGTGGCGGAATTGCACGTCGATTCTGGTTGGGTACCTGCTGATACCAATATTATTGATTTTGAAGCGGCTATTCGTACCGTGTGCGAACCTATTTTCGCCAAACCGTTATGCGAAATCTCTTTTGGTCATGTACTGCTAAACTTATTTAATACGGCACGCCGTTTTAATATGGAAGTGCAGCCGCAACTGGTGTTACTGCAAAAGACGTTGCTCTATGTTGAAGGTCTAGGTAGACAACTGTATCCACAGCTTGACTTATGGGAAACCGCTAAGCCTTTCTTAGAAAAATGGATGATGGAGCAGGTTGGGCCAAAGGCAGTATTTAATGCTGTAAAAGATAAAGCACCGCTATGGGCAGAGAAATTACCTGAGCTGCCAGAATTACTCTATGAAACTTTAAAACGTGGGCGTGACTTAGATCAAAATGTAGCACGTTACTTTGCCCTATATTCAGCGGGTAAACGCAAACAGACAACAGGTAAGTTTTTATTTGGCATTGGAGCGACATTAGTCGTATGCTCTGCCATATTGCAGTTAAGTGTAACGGATTGGCACCATCAATTGTCTGGTGGGTTTGTTATTGCGGGAGCTATATTCTGGCTCGCAAGTTGGCGAACCTACCGTAATTAAATCGTAAACTTTGCACATTAAAATGTGTTTCTTTTTATTTGACCCGAGGTAAAACAAATGGGCGGAATCAGTATTTGGCAACTTTTGATTATTGCAGTTATCGTTGTGTTGTTATTTGGTACTAAAAAACTACGTGGTATTGGTGGCGATTTAGGCTCTGCGGTAAAAGGCTTTAAAAAAGCGATGAGCGAAGAAGATACCGATAAAAAAACTGAATCAAAAGATGCGGATTTTGAAGCAAAATCGCTTGATCAAAACAAAGCGGATGCAAGCGTAGAAACGGACGCTAAAAAAGAAAAAGAGCAGGGCTAATCGGTGTTTGATATCGGTTTTTGGGAGCTGGTATTAATATCGGTTGTCGCACTTGTTGTTCTAGGGCCTGAGCGTTTACCGGTTGCGATACGTAGTGTGAGCAAGTTTGTTCGCACTGCAAAAACAATGGCGAACAATGTGAAAGATGAATTATCTCAAGAGCTCAAAATACAAGAGCTACAAGATAATTTACGTAAGGCTGAAAATATGGGGATGAAAGATCTCTCTCCTGAGCTGCAATCTTCTATTGAAGAGCTAAAAAAAGCCGCTCAAGATGTTCAGCGACCTTATGCTAAACAATCTGAACCTACCTCTACAACAACGCCTTCCAATTCGACAGATGAACATCTACCGGAAGAGAACCGCATCATGAAAGATGAAGGTTCGACCGATGAGAATAAAATATCTGACGACAAAAAAGCTTAACTCCCTGTTTTTCTTTGCTGCTCACTGGTTATCTCCAGTGAGTTAGCGTGTTATCAAGAGGTTCACATGTCCACTCAACAACAAACTCAGCCATTAATTACCCACCTGATTGAGCTGAGAAACCGAATCTTAAAAGCGATTGCATCTGTTTTAGTGGTCTTTGTTTGTTTAGTTTGGTTTTCTAGCCATATATATGAATTTGTTTCCGCGCCATTAATCGATCGCTTGCCTGAGGGCGCAAGCATGATCGCAACCGACGTCGCATCGCCATTTTTCACTCCACTTAAACTTACCTTGGTGGCCTCAGTATTTGTTGCTGTCCCTCTGGTGCTTTATCAAATATGGGCGTTTGTTGCGCCAGGCTTATATAAACACGAGCGTCGTCTGATCGCACCATTACTCTTTTCTAGCTCTTTGCTTTTTTATGCTGGTGTCGCGTTTGCTTACTTTGTGGTGTTCCCGCTGATCTTTGGTTTCTTTACTGCTATTTCGTTAGGCGGGGTAGAGTTTGCAACTGATATTTCTAGTTATCTGGATTTTGTTCTTTCACTATTCATGGCATTTGGTATTGCTTTTGAGGTACCGGTTGCGATTATTTTGTTGTGCTGGACCGGTGCGACAGATGCAAAATCCTTGGCTCAGAAAAGGCCGTATATTGTCGTTGTAGCCTTTGTTGTTGGAATGCTATTAACACCGCCGGATATGGTGTCGCAAACTTTACTGGCGGTGCCTATGTGCATTTTGTTTGAGATTGGTTTGTTCTTCTCACGTTTCTATACCAAGCGAGGAGAGTCGGATGAAGACCAAGATGATAACGATGAAGATGAAGTGAAATCCTAAACCGTCTTTGATACGTAAGATCGAAAAACGCAGCCACTTGTTTTTATGATAAAGGTGGCTGCGTTTTTTATGGTTTCATGTGAAACATTATCGTATCAACCGATGGCTCGACTTCTATTTGAGTTGAAATAAGGTTTCAGTGTTACGATCGGTAATATCACACACTTGCGAGAGCGGCATCTCTTTTAAGTCTGCAATACGTTGTGCCACTAGCTGCATAAACGACGGTTCATTTCGCTTACCACGATGCGGGGTTGGCGCTAAATAAGGGCAATCTGTTTCCAAAAGAAGGTAATCAAGATTAAGCTCAGGGATGACTTTATCCATTCCGCCATTTTTGAAAGTCGAAACTCCACCAATTCCTAAATGGAAGCCGAGTTCGTTAATCGCGTTGGCTTGTTCGATTGAGCCACCAAAGCAGTGGAAGACTCCAGTTAATGTACCATCTTGTTCCTGAGATAAAATACTCAGTGTTTGATCGATGGAATCTCGAGTATGGATCACTACCGGTAGCTTTAATTGCTTGGCCCATTTTAACTGTTCGCGAAAGGCAAATTCTTGTTCCGCTTGGAAGGTTTTATCCCAATATAAATCAATACCAATTTCACCTACCGCAATAAACTTGTGTTTATCAAACCACGCTTTAATGGTCGCTAAATCTTGTTCAATATTGGCATTGACGTAACAAGGGTGTAATCCCATCATTGAATGACAAGTGTCTGGATAGGCGGCTTCTGTTGCGAGCATAGGCTCAATTGAATTCAAATCAATATTAGGCAGTAAAATTTTCTTTATGCCGATATCTTTAGCGCGTTGAACGACTTCATCACGGTCTTGATCAAATTCTTCGGCATAAATGTGCGCATGGCTATCTATCATAAAAAACTCATAGTTGGAGAATACTCACTTAGTATATACATAAGTGACTGGAGGATAAATGACTCGGAAGCTAAGTTCATATCCGATTATGAATTCATAAGGGATTGAGACATTCTTTGCTTTCATGGCATGGCGAGGGTGATATGATGGGGGAAGTGAAAGTTATAGAACCTATCAGTAAGGAGAGTAAAGGTGTCAGTATCTATTCAAGGTCAATTCCCTGGTCGTCGTTTACGTCGTATCCGTAAGCACGATTTCAGTCGTCGCTTAGTCGCTGAGAATAAAGTATCAGTCAATGACCTGATCTATCCGATGTTTGTATTGATGGGGAAAAACCGTCGTGAAGCGGTAGAATCCATGCCTGGCGTTGAGCGTCTATCCATTGATTTATTATTGGAAGAGGCCGACTATCTAGCCAAATTAGGCGTGCCAGCGATTGCGCTATTTCCTGTCGTAAATCAGGATGCAAAATCATTATGTGCCGCGGAAGCTCATAACTCTGAAGGCTTAGTGCAACGTGCAGTACGCGAATTGAAAGAGCATGTGCCAGATATTGGTGTGATCACTGATGTTGCGCTTGACCCATATACTACCCATGGCCAAGATGGCATCATCGATAAAGATGGCTATGTGCTGAATGAAGAAACTACAGAAGTGTTAGTTAAGCAGGCATTATCGCATGCGGAAGCAGGGGCTGATGTGGTCGCGCCATCGGATATGATGGATGGGCGCATTGGTAAAATCCGTGAAGCACTGGAAAAGGCCGGTCACATTCATACGCAAATTATGGCGTATTCTGCCAAGTATGCTTCTAATTATTATGGCCCGTTCCGTGATGCAGTCGGCTCTAGCAATAACTTGAAAGGCGCTGATAAGAAAAACTACCAGATGGATCCGGCTAACAGTGATGAAGCGTTGCATGAAGTGGCGATGGATATCAATGAAGGTGCCGATATGGTGATGGTGAAACCTGGTATGCCATACCTAGATGTGGTTCGCCGAGTAAAAACTGAGCTTCAAGTGCCGACGTTTGCTTATCAAGTATCAGGTGAGTACGCGATGCACAAAGCGGCGATTCAAAATGGTTGGTTAAAAGAAAAAGAAACCGTGATGGAATCGCTACTGTGCTTTAAGCGTGCTGGTGCCGATGGTATTTTGACTTACTTTGCTAAAGATGTCGCAGAGTGGTTAGCGCAAGATAATATCTCTGCCGATCAGGTGGAAGATTAATCTTAGCGTTGAGTGTTAAAATGGAATAAAAAATGGGAGCCTGAAATAGGCTCCCATTTTTTATCGAAAGAATTTTATTGCAGTGAAATTACAAGCTAGTAATGGTTAACGGCCAACCAATATCCGTTTGACGGTTCGCTTCAATTTCTAATTCCGCTTGAGTTAATGGATTGTCTTTTAACCAAGTACTATCCATTGCTAGAATCAAATGATCATCTTGAGCGGTTAGTGCAAACTTAGGTTGAATCTGAGTACATCTACGGTGTGTGAGTAAAACAGATAAACGTAGCAGGCGTAGTAGGCGCTTACTGCTTTGCCCTGATAGTGCATGTTGCTCGGGTAGAGACGATAGCGAATCGCGGTAGCGTCTTACTAGTTCAGCAAGAAAGTGTTTTTGTGCACGGGTAAAACCGGGGAGATCTAGGTGTTGGAGTAAGTAGGCACCGTGTTCTCCACCTTTTTTGAAATCAATACTCAAACCGATCTCATGTAACTCCGCTGCTGAATGTAATAAAAACTCTGCTTGGGCTTCTGGGATCCATTGCTGGTGGCCACATTGCTGCAGCAATTGCATCGCGACATCCGCCACTTGATTACCATATTGAACATCAACCTGGTAACGCTGTTGCACGCTGGAAATTGTGCGCTGACGAATATTGGATTGGCGCATTTCACCGATCATGTCATAAGCTAAGCCTTCGCGTAATGCGCCGCCCGCTAATGTCATCGATTCAATATTTAAACTCTCAAATATTGCGATTAAGATCGACAACCCACTAGGGAAAACTAAAGCGCGCTCTAGTGTTAGGCCATCAATATCGAGTTCTTCTAAATGAGAGGCCATCATGGCTTGTTTCTGTAGTCGCTTTAATTTAGCTAAGGTAATGATCTCATCCATACCTTGAGCCAACATGATCTCTTGCAGTGCCTGAACCGTACCGCTCGCGCCAACACAGACATCCCAACCAAGGGTGGTATATTTCTGTAAAATTGGCTCTAGGGTCGATTTTGCCGCCAAAATAGCTTGTTCAAAATTTTGGCGAGTTAATTGGCGATCGTGAAAGTAGTGATCCAGCCAGGTGACGCAACCCATAGGTAGGCTCACCAGTGCTTTAGCGTCAAACTCACGGCCAATGATGAGCTCAGTACTCGCTCCGCCAATATCGACCACCAAACGATGCCCTAGACCACTAGAAGTATGAGCCACGCCTTTATAAATAGTTGCGGCTTCTTCTTCACCTGAGATGATTTCGACACGGTGGCCTAGAATTTGATTGGCTTTTTCGACAAACACATCAACATTGGTTGCTGAGCGAAGCGCTGCCGTCCCCACGATACGAATATTATCGGCCGGAATATCTTGCAGACGCTCAGCAAATAAGCTTAAACAGTCCCATCCTCGCTGCATGGCTTCTTGGCTTAATTGATTATTTTGATCTAATCCATTGGCCAAGCGAACTTTACGTTTGATTTTTGCCATAGTTTGCACGCTGCCATCAATGTGGCGAACGACTAACATATGGAAGCTGTTAGAGCCTAAATCAATCACAGCATATAAAGGGGATGAAACTGCATTACTCATAAACCAATTATACCTTAGCTCGGGTTACGTGGTTGGCGCGGGCGGCGATTATTATTGCGCGAACCATTATTACGGTTTGAATTACGAGAGCCACCGGTATTGGTTCTACGGTTGGTTTGCGGACGGCGCTGCAAACGTATTGGTGGCGGTAAATCAGTTAGCAGTGCTTCAGCATCGTATTCCGACATAGGAATGGTGTGTTCAATGTATTCTTCAATTCCTGGTAGGTTTACCGCGTATTGCTCACAAGCAAAGCTGATTGACTTGCCGCTTGCGCCTGCACGACCAGTACGACCGATACGGTGTACATAATCTTCACAATCATCAGGTAGATCAAAGTTATACACGTGAGTCACTGCTGGAATGTGTAGACCACGAGCAGCAACATCGGTTGCAACTAGGAAATCCACGTCACCGCGAGTAAATTCTTCTAGAATACGTTCACGTTTTTTCTGAGGAACATCACCTGTTAATAAGCCTACACGATGTCCATCTGCCGCTAAGCTACCCCAAACGGCTTCACATTTATGCTTAGTGTTAGCAAAAATAATTGCGCGCTCTGGCCAATCTTCTTCGATAAGTGTTTGCAGTAGCGCCATTTTATGTTCGTTTGAAGGGTAGAATAATTCTTCTTCAATACGGTGGCCGGTTTTTTGTTCAGCTTCGACGACCACATGCTCAGGGTTGTGCATATGTTCAAATGCCAACTCTTGCACTCGGTAAGAGAGGGTGGCAGAAAATAGCATGTTTAGGCGATCACTTGGCTCCGGCATACGACGGAATAAGAAGCGAATGTCCTTAATAAAACCTAAATCGAACATGCGATCGGCTTCATCCAGTACCACAACTTGAATGCTGTTTAAGCTGAAAACTTTTTGCTTGTAGAAATCAATGATTCGGCCACAAGTACCAATCAAGATATCGACGCCATCTTGTAATTTAGCGTGCTGTTTCTCGTAGCTTTCACCACCGTAAGCTAAGCCTGCTTTTAGGCCTGTACTCGCAATTAAGCCTTCCGCATCGTTATAGATTTGGATCGCTAGCTCACGAGTAGGCGCCATAATAATCGCTCTAGGGTGTGATTTGGCACGTCCTTCTGGCTCGGCTGTTTTGAGCAAATGATTAAAAGTAGCAGTAAGAAACGCGAGCGTTTTACCTGTACCCGTTTGGGCTTGGCCTGCAATGTCTTGGCCGGTGAGCAGTACCGGCAACGCCAAGGCTTGGATAGGGGTGCAGTACTCGAACCCTTTTTTCTCCAATCCTTCAATGACTTGGGGTAATAAATCCAAGTCGGCGAATTTTTGCTCTGTGATGTGTGTCTTTTTCATTGCTATAGAATATCAGCTTAAGCTTGCAATACGAAAGTAAATCCATTCAAATAGGGAATCTAATTGCTGGTTATCATCCAACCAGGGCATAAAATTATATATTGGAGTGGAAGATGAGTGACAAGATTATGCAGCTTTCTGATGAAGGTTTCGAAAATGATGTAATCAAAGCTGCTGGTCCAGTTCTAGTAGATTTCTGGGCAGAATGGTGTGGTCCTTGTAAAATGATCGCCCCAATTCTTGATGAAATTGCTGATGAATATGAAGGCAAGCTCACCATTGGTAAATTGAACATCGACCAAAACTCTGGTACGCCACCAAAGTTTGGTATCCGTGGTATTCCAACATTACTTCTTTTTAAAGATGGTGGTGTTGCCGCAACCAAAGTTGGCGCATTATCAAAGACTCAATTGAAAGAGTTTTTAGATGCGAATCTATAAGCATCTATAAAATGATAAACTTAGCCGTATATAAATCGCTTATATGCGGTTTTGTCATTTTATAAAGCTAGACTAGTCTTTACTTTAGTGATAATTTATCGCACGTTAAATACACAAATGTTCATTTCTTGGCCGTTCCTATAGGTCAAACATATCTTATTAAATAACCAACAGAATCCTATTTTGACAAAAAAAGCACCCACCACTATGAACCTAACAGAACTGAAAAGCAGACCTGTATCTGAGCTTGTTGCGCTTGGCGAGAGCCTCGGTTTGGAAAATTTAGCCCGTTTACGAAAGCAAGATATCATTTTTTCCATCCTTAAAGCGCATGCGAAAGGTGGTGAAGATATTTTTGGCGATGGGGTTTTAGAAATACTTCAAGATGGCTTTGGCTTCTTACGTTCAGCAGATTGCTCTTACCTTGCAGGGCCTGATGATATTTATGTATCCCCAAGTCAAATTCGCCGTTTTAATTTACGAACAGGTGATTCGGTAGCAGGAAAAATACGCCCACCTAAAGATGGTGAACGCTATTTTGCTCTTTTGAAAGTTAACACTGTTAACTTTGATCGCCCTGACAATGCCCGTAATAAAATTCTCTTCGAAAACTTAACCCCTCTACATGCTAATGAACGTATGGTTATGGAGCGTGGTAATGGTTCCACCGAAGATATTACAGCTCGTGTTTTAGATTTAGCATCTCCGATTGGTAAAGGCCAACGTGGTCTGATTGTTGCTCCGCCAAAAGCGGGTAAGACAATGCTACTGCAAAATATTGCTCAAAGTATTGCCCATAACCACCCTGAGTGTGAATTGATGGTCTTGCTTATCGATGAGCGTCCAGAGGAAGTAACTGAGATGCAGCGCCTTGTTAAAGGTGAAGTGATTGCATCCACGTTTGATGAGCCCGCTTCTCGTCACGTTCAAGTGGCTGAAATGGTGATTGAAAAAGCCAAGCGTCTGGTTGAGCATAAGAAAGATGTCGTTATTTTACTAGATTCTATTACTCGTCTAGCGCGTGCCTATAACACAGTCGTTCCTTCATCAGGTAAGATCTTAACTGGTGGCGTAGATGCTAATGCACTACATCGTCCTAAGCGTTTCTTCGGTGCGGCTCGTAATGTTGAGGAGGGCGGTAGTTTAACTATTATCGCAACAGCATTGGTTGATACCGGTTCTAAAATGGATGAAGTTATCTACGAAGAGTTTAAAGGTACAGGTAACATGGAATTACACCTAAACCGCAAGATTGCGGAAAAACGTGTCTTCCCAGCTATCGACTTTAACCGTTCAGGTACTCGCCGTGAAGAATTGCTAACTAAGTCGGATGAACTACAAAAAATGTGGATCCTACGTAAAATTGTTCACCCGATGAGTGAAACGGATGCGATGGAATTCCTGATCGACAAATTGGCAATGACCAAAACCAATAATGAATTTTTTGACGCGATGCGCCGTCAGTAAATTCTGAATTTGCTGTTTATCTACGAATAAAGACTATCACCGCTCACATTGGGCGGTGATTTTTATTGTCTAAAAGGTAATTTACTTGCACCATATCAAGATATCCTAATGATTTGGGTATGAGAGGTTAGGATGACCTCGATTTCAATACAGGAAAACAAAATGCGACATCGGATGTTAGCGATTATTTTTCTGCTGAATATTGTGCTTAGTGGGCAGTGGGTACAAGCAAGTGAGATGACTCACAATGAAGTCACATCTTGGTTAACTAACCCTAAGGTTCAATCTTCGGTAGAGCAGATCTATCAATTAGCTTTGCAAGACCAAGTTCCCGAAATCCAAACCTTAGTGGATGGTATGTTTATGCCTAGGCAAGAAGTGGTGCGCTATCTCTTTTTAAAAAAAGTAGAAGACACGCGCTTGGTGCTGAGTCCTCGCTTGGCTATTTTCATTCAATCTCACCAAACTCGTCAGCCACTCTACCAATATTCAGAATCTGGTGAGGGCTATAGTGTGACGCTTCCCGCTTTTAATGCTTCGCTGGTGGCCAATCGCTTAATCAATCATTGGAAGCTAGATCAAACAACCCTCGACTTCATTATTGAAGCTGAAAATAACCAATTGCAACTCGCTAATTGGTTGCAAGGTGACGATTATCAAGTGAAACAAAAAGAAGCGCTATTTGTTACTGAAGCCGATAGTCTTTCCCCTCAAGCTTTGCAGTTTCTCTCTAATCAATTAGTAGGTAATAGTCTAAAGTGGCTACCAACAACGCCGATGGTTATTAAGTTGGCTCAATTAACTAAGGATGAACGGCTTTATAATTTATTGTGGAAAATGAAAGGTGATGAACATAGCTTGAAGGAAATTCAACGCTTAGCCCAACAAGCTGATCCATTTTCATTGCAACAAGTTATGAGTGCTACGCAAAATCCGGCGATAAAACCCATCGCGTTAAAGCAACTTACCAGCATCAAGCCAATGCCTGAAAGTGTGCAAACTTTTCTTATCGATCGGTTGAATCATTCCGGTGATGGTTTATTGGTGGCACAAACGCTATCTGAAAGTGAGCACTATGACTGGTTGGTCTCATTGCTTGAATCTGGGCAAGTGAGCCAATCACAAGCATTACTTAAATCAATCGCTACGATAGAACAGCCATAAATTTAATGATAATGATTGTGATTTTACTTTGAGAGCTCATGCATATTGTCTTTGTTGTGTATATAATGTCCGCCATCGCATGCAGCCAGTGGAAAGGTTATGAGTTTTAAAGATTTACGTGACTTCATTGAGCATTTGGAAACGAATGGCTTACTCAAGCGAATTTCTCATCCTGTCGATCCTCATTATGAAATGACAGAAATCAGTGATCGTACTTTACGTGCTGGTGGCCCGGCCTTGTTATTTGAAAACCCTATAGGTTACGACATGCCAGTATTGACTAACTTGTTTGGCACCGCTGAACGTGTAGCTATCGGTATGGGAAGAACAGAAGTTAGTGAATTACGTGAAGTGGGTAAATTACTCGCTTTCTTAAAAGAGCCTGAGCCACCAAAGGGCTTTAAAGATGCTTTTTCAAAACTACCGTTATTTAAACAAGTATTAAATATGCCGGTAAAAAGGTTGCGAACGGCTGCTTGCCAAAAAGTTGTCTGGCAGGGCGATCAGGTTGATCTCGATAAAATTCCAGTAATGAGCTGTTGGTCTGATGATGTTGCGCCGCTATTAACTTGGGGCTTAACCATCACTAAAGGCCCGAATAAGAAGCGTCAAAACCTAGGAATTTATCGTCAGCAAAAAATTGCCAAGAATAAAATTATCATGCGTTGGTTAGCTCATCGAGGCGGAGCGCTAGACTTACGTGATTGGATGGAAAAGTACCCTGGAAAGCCTTTCCCTGTCTCGGTTGCATTTGGTGCCGATCCGGCGACAGTACTGGGTGCGGTCACGCCTGTACCAGATACTTTGTCTGAATATGCTTTCGCAGGGTTACTTCGTGGTAGCAAAACAGAGGTGATAAAGTCACTGACTAATGATCTTGATATTCCAGCGAGTGCGGAGTTGGTACTTGAAGGCTATATCGACCCACAAGAATTTGCAGATGAAGGTCCTTACGGGGATCATACTGGCTATTATAACGAGCCAGAAAAGCATCATGTGTTTACCATTACTCATATTACGATGCGTGAAGATGCGATTTATCATAGTACTTATACTGGGCGTCCACCGGATGAACCTGCGGTATTAGGCGTGGCATTAAATGAAGTGTTTGTGCCGATTCTGCAAAAACAGTTCCCTGAAATTATCGATTTTTATTTGCCGCCGGAAGGTTGTTCTTATCGCATGGCTGTGGTGACGATGAAGAAACAATATCCTGGTCATGCCAAAAGAGTCATGATGGGGGTGTGGTCATTTTTACGTCAGTTTATGTACACCAAGTATGTTTTAGTGTGTGATGAAGACGTTAATGCTCGAGACTGGAGTAGCGTAGCGCAAGCGATGGTTGAAAATATGCAACCGCAAAGGGATACCTTGTTTATCGATAATACGCCGATAGATTCTCTTGATTTTGCTTCGCCGATTGTTGGCTTGGGGTCCAAAATGGGAATGGACATCACCAAGAAGTGGCCAGCTGAAATTGAAGCTGATAAGTCAAATAATTCACTACATAACACGGCTTCGGTGCAATTAACTGAAGGTGATGTGGCGAATCTATATCAACAGATACCTGAAATCACCGCTTTGCATTTCCCTATCCAAGATAATTCTCATCAAATGATGATAGTCAAAATAGAAAAGAGCCAAACTGGCCAGGGATTCGAACTCATCAATAAATTACAAGATCTGTTGCAAGAGAAGATCGATCTTAAATTTGTCATTATTTGTGATGGCGATGTTGATATCTCGGATTGGAATGATGTTATATGGGCGATCACCACTCGTATGGATCCTTCACGAGACACGCTAATGTTGAATAGCGAGAAAGGATCGATGATGGGACTTGATGCCACTAATAAGTTTTCTGATGAAGTGACAAGAGAGTGGGGAACTCCAATTATTAAAGATTCTCAATTGGTGAAAAGAATAGACAGCATCTGGAATGATCTAGGCATCATTACTCCAGATGACTTATAAGGTAATAATTAAACCTAGCAATGTAGAGTTTACCTGTGATTCGGGGCAAACCATATTATCTGCCGCAATAGAACAAGACATCATGCTACCGTTTAGATGTAAAGTTGGAGCATGTATGACTTGTATCTGTAAAAAGATCGAAGGTGAAGTGGAATATCAACTGGAACCTATGCTGACAAATAAAGAAAGGCAGCAGGGTTGGATATTCCCTTGCCAAGCATACGCAAAGAGTCACTTAATTTTGACATTTGAAGAGTGACAAGAGGAAATCATGACCATTGAATGTAAAGTAAAGTCCATCGAACCATTGGCAAGTAACACATTTCGTATTTTATTACATCCGGAAGCGCCAGTGTCGTTTAAGGCTGGGCAATATCTCATGGTAGTGATGGGGGAAAAAGATAAGCGACCATTTTCAATTGCCAATAGCCCTTGTCGACATTCTGGAGAGTTAGAATTACATATTGGCGCTGCAGAACATAATGCTTATGCCATCGAAGTTGTAGAGGCAATGAACCAAGCTTATGCGGATGGCGGTAGTATTCAAATTGATGCTCCACATGGGGATGCCTGGTTACAAGAAGATCAAGAACGCTCTCTATTACTGATTGCTGGTGGTACTGGCTTTAGTTATGTACGTTCAATTCTCGATCACTGCATTAGTCAAAATAAAACTCAGCCAATTTATTTATATTGGGGAGGAAAAGACAGTAGTCAGCTATATGCTATGCAAGAATTAAAAGAAATCGCCCAACAAACCAAGAATGTTCACTTTGTTCCAGTGATAGAGAATGAAGAGCAAGATTGGCAAGGTAAGCTAGGTAATGTTCTGCAAGCGATTGAGCAAGACTTTGAATCTTTAGTCGATTTTGATATTTATATCGCAGGACGATTTGAAATGGCGGGTGCGGCTCGAGATCAATTTGTGGATCGTAAGCAAGCACAGAGAAATCGTATGTTTGCTGATGCGTATGCTTTTATATAGAAGAAATGTGTCAATTAGAGAGTTTTATATACAAAAAAGGGGCTTTTAGCTCCTTTTTTAATCGAACAATAAAAAAAGCCAAAAAAACGATAAAAAGATCTTGCTAACCCCAAAGATCTCCCTATAATGCGCCCTCACTGACACGGAGCACACAGCCTAACGGCAGCAACGAGTTAGAGGTCAAAACCTTCTCAAAAAGGTTTGCGAAAAAAAGTTTTAAAAAAGTGTTTGACACGAACTTTTAAATCGCTAAAATGGCCGCCCTGTTCAACGGGATGCACCAAGTGCTTCCAATAAGAACAACGCTCTTTAACAATTTAAACCTATCAATCTGTGTGGGCACTCGTTGATAATAATCAATATAGCTCGTCTCTTTTAAAGAAGAGAGGAAGCAACAATGATTTCAATGAACTGAGTGACCAAATTGCTATTATGAAAAGCAGCCTTGAGCTCGTTTGATTTCACTTTTTAAAGTGAAAGTAATAATAGCGGCACAGTCAATTCATTACCATTCTGTTGGAATGGTAATAGCTTTAAAGTTACTTCTTCTTTTAAGGAGAATAGTTTTGAAGTCAGTATTCGTTGAGTCACAAAATCTTAAATTGAAGAGTTTGATCATGGCTCAGATTGAACGCTGGCGGCAGGCCTAACACATGCAAGTCGAGCGGAAACGAGAAGGTGCTTGCACCTTCGGCGTCGAGCGGCGGACGGGTGAGTAATGCATAGGAAGTTGCCCAGTAGAGGGGGATACCAGTTGGAAACGA
>NZ_AUFZ01000009.1 GCF_000426765.1 Vibrio litoralis DSM 17657
GCCAGCGTTCAAACGAACTACTACATAGAGAGCTTTAGTTGCAGCTAAAGCCTGGGTCTCACATTACCCAAAAGCAGAGTTAATTTCCCATACAAGCGTTTAAGACCGATTCGCAACGCTCGGCATTTTCGGTTTGCTTTGAATTTAGTGTTTACGGCACAATGGTTTAGGTTTGGTGGTAATGTTGCTCACTACTTAACGCGGCGTTACTTTCCCATATATCAACTAATCCGGTAAATACTAATTTAGCAAAGCCACTGACTTGATTTTGTCTAAATGAAACTTACGTGAAAGCGAGTTCCCGCATCTTCTTCACTTAAGTTCATGTGCGGGATGACAAGGCCGGCGCTATTCATTTAAGTCAACCGTGAGCCATTATATCCGCGGGCCAACTATACGATTTGGCTAAGGCTAAGAATTGATGTGTAAGATCCCATATGAGTTAAAACAGGCTAGTGGTTCGATATTGATAAAGCAACTTACGGTCACATGACCGTTTATAGAGCAAAGCACGCCAAATCTGTGCAAGAGAGTCTACCTATAAAGTATTATATGGAGTACAGAAATAGGTAAAAACAAAACCGAATGGATATATACAAATAAAACAATGGGTTAGAGTTTTATTTGGTGGGGGTGAAAAGTTGGCACACAAATGGCATTAATGAGAGTGATACATTCTCGTCCTACCTTGTGTTAACAGAGATAGCTTTTTACTAAAAGTCATGCATTTAACACACACGCCTGCCTCATCTGAGACAGGCTTTTTTTTATCTGTGAAATCTATCTTTGAAACAAATCGTTGAAACTCAGGACTAGTTAGTCAGTTTTTCTAAATCAGCAGGGCGGTAGTAAACCGATTTCAATACTTTTCCTTTACGAACCGTCTTGCCTTGCATCTCTACATCTTTAGCGCATTTCGCAATGATGTATTCGCCTTTTTGTACGCCTTCAAGTTCCACACCTTGTTTAGCGTAGAAGGCTTGAGTTTCCGTGAATTCTTGTTCGTTACGACATACCTTGCTCATATTGCTTGAATGCACTTCATCCCAACATGGTAGGAATTCAATGCCACGGTTTTTCGCCACATGTAGCAATAATTCGATGATGTAGCTGATACCGACATTGCTATTTACTTGGTCGTCACCGCGGTGAACTAAACGCCCCATAAGAACGTAAACCGTATCAACAATGGCGTCAGCTTGTTCGGTTTTGCAATCAGCTTCGGCAAGTTCAGTTAGTTCTTCAATCGCAAGAGATGTATGCAACGTATCGGCTTTGTCATCTAGAGAGGCTAGGTCTGCGACAGGGAGATCAAAGGTTGAACGGAACTCAGTAATATCACGATATAAGTGTTGGTAAAGTTCCGTTGAAAGTAGGGTAAATTGCATGTCATTGCCTCATGAATAAAAGTTGCGGCAGATGATAACAAACAATGCCTATTTCAGTCATGATCAATTCAATTTTTCCACGCTGTTAAGTTTGTAGGTAAGCGCTAGAATGGCGAGATATAACACGCTGCCGCCTAATGCAACCATGTTCCAACCACCGTGTTGCCAGCAATAGATTAAGTAAAACCCACCAAGACTACCGCCAGCGTAATAGTGAACAAGATATAAAGCCGTCGCACTGGCTTTTGCTTGTTGTGCTTTCGAGCTAACCCAGCCATACGCCAATGAGTGAGTAAAGAACGCGCCACCACTGATCAAGATAAGCGCAATAAACATTGCATAGAGATTTGGAATGAGTGCGGTGAGCATTCCGATTAAACTGACTACCGTGCCTAACACAATGCCGCTGGTGGAATTAAAGCGTAGGCTCCATTGGCCACTGAGTTTGGAGGTTAAGGTGCCGGTTAAATAACAAAGAAAGATAAGCGATACCAAACTCACAGGAAGTGAGAAAGGTTCACCGACCAAGCGAAAGCCCATTACGGTATAAAGGTTAACAAACAAGGCAAAGTTTAACCCGCCAATTAACATCGCAAACCATAGTCTAGGGGTTTGTATGTGGCGCATAGCATCCTTTAAATGACTAGACAATGACGTTTGTTTGGCGACAAAGTTTTTCTGCGCGGGCACCCAAAGCGTCACCAATATTGCGATGGCAAGACTAAACAGCGCCATGCCAATCACCGCAGTTTGCCAACCTAGCCATTCACCAACGACGCCGCCATAAATCCTGCCGGTAATTCCGCCTAACGAGTTTGCGCCAATGTAAGACCCAACCGCGAGTAAAAATACTTTAGGGCTAAACTCTTCTGCCATGTAGGCCACCGCCACTGAAATATAACCCGCCAAGGCCACTCCCATTAAAGCCCGTGAAGCAATCAGTAGCCCGAGTTGATCGGAAAATAAAATACATAAACCAACAACAGGTGAGGCATACAAGCTGAATAGCATGATCTTACGCCGACCAATCTTCTCAGAGTAAATCGCCCAAGGCAGTAACGATAAAGCTAGCGTTAATGTCGCGGCGGCTAAAACCCAGTTAACATGCGCAGCAGTGACTTGATAATGCTCAGCAATCAGAGGTAGTAAAGGTTGGAATAAATACAAATTGCAGAATGAAATAAAAGAGCCGATAAATAGCCCAAAGGTGACTTTTTTCATAGCCTTTGGATTGTCGTTATCTACGGGCTCGTGCTGCGTCGAGTCATTTATTGATAAGTCTGCATGTTTTTGGAGAGAGGTAGTCGACATTAGCGGTGCTCAAGTGAGGTAGATAACAGAATTTTACCAATAGCCATGCTATATATAAAATATATTAAATTAATAGTCTCTATCTGTTTTTGATCTGAACTGAGGGTAAGTGTTACGTTTACCAATGCCATTATAGAATCAGGAAAGCAATGCATACGAAAGTTATGAATACCAAAGCATTAAAGTACTTTGTCACCATCGTAGAAATGAAAAGCTTTAGCCGAGCTTCTGAGGTTTTGCATGTTGCGCAGTCGGCCTTGAGCGTTTCAATTAAAAAGCTTGAATTATCAATAGGCTTAACGCTGTTACACCGTCACGATAAAGGTGTGCAATTAACCGATGAAGGCATGCGTTTATATAAACACGCCAAAGAAATACTCCAGAAACTCGATGATGCACAACTTGAAATGCAAGAGTTAAGAGGCTTGGTTAAAGGAGAAGTAAGACTCGGCGTACCTAGTATGATGGGCTCTTATTTCTTTCCGGATATTTTGATGGCGTTTAAGCAGCAATATCCAGATTTAAAATTGACTATCATTGATGCTGGCACGCAATCGATTCGGAAAATGCTGCTCGATGGAGAACTTGATCTTGGGGTGATACTTAATGAAAACGTGCCAGATTCTCTGGAAATAGAACCACTCATTGAAGATGATATGATTGTGGTGGTGAGCCCGGAGCATGAGTTTGCCGCTAAGCACTCGATTTCAATAACAGAGTTTTTTTCTCAAGAATTAATCATGTTTAAGAAAGGCTACTTTCACCGAGAAATGGTCGACAAATTATGCATTGAACATGGCTTTGAACCGAACATTTCTATTGAAACTAATTTGATCCCGATGATTTTGAAAGTGGTACAGAAAGACTTTGCGGTTGGGGCATTATTGAAGCTAGTGACAGAACAAGAGAGAGGTGTGGTAGGTATTCCATTTGATCCACCAATCACACTTAAAATAGGCATGGCTTGGCGTAAAACAGGGTATTTGTCTGTAGCGGATAAAGCCTTTATGGAATTCACCAAGCAAGCTTTACCCGCAGCGCTAGGCCGAGAAAAGTAATCGGTATATACCCGAAGTAGTTGGAGTTGCAGTGAGGCGACAAGCGAATGAGGCCCCATGAGCATAGCTAGCCTATGTGATTGGGGCGAATGAACGCCGTCAACAAAGCTGCAGCTTCAAGTACGATGGGTATAAGTCTAGTCGATATATTCTTTATGTACTCGACGAGTGATACCGGTAAACAAGGTGTAGGGAATCGTATCGCAATAGTCGGCAACTTCAGCAGCCTTTACGTTCTTGCCCCATAACTCGACGGTAGAGCCGATTTCAGCATTTGGAATGTCGGTTAAGTCTACCGTCAGCATATCCATTGAAACACGTCCCACAAGCTGGGTACGAACGCCATTGACCATTACAGGCGTACCGTCTTTGGCATGTCTTGGATAACCATCAGCATAACCAATCGCAACTGTGCCTATCTTCATATCACGTTCACAACGATACCTTTCACCATAACCAACGGATTCGTGCGCTTTCACTTCACGTATGGCGATGATTTTTGAGGTCAGCGTCATTACTGGAATCAGTTGTTCAGAAGCGGAATTTGAATGTGATAGCGGATCTGCGCCATACAGCAAAATACCCGGTCGAGTATAACCACTAAATTGGTCACTATGACTAGATGGATGCGCTAACGTCGCCGCGCTATTGGCAAAGCTGCTTGCTTGAGCTTTCAACTGAGCAAAAGTCGCTTCGCAGGTTTGCAACTGGCTTTGTGTCATTGATTTATCGAGTTCATCAGCACAAGCAAAATGGGTCATGTGAACGATATTATCGACTTGCGGCAACGCGTTTAACTGCTCAAAAGCCGCAGGGTAGTCTTGTGGCGAAAACCCTAAACGATGCATGCCGCTATCAAGCTTTAACCATATTGTAAATTGAGAAGATTGAGGTTGGCGTTCAATCGCTTCAATCTGTGCTTGGCTATGTACTGCTGTCCAGAAGTTGTATTTCTGAATAAGCTCAAGTTCAGACGCTTCAAAAAAACCTTCTAACAAAAGAATAGGTTGTTTGATGCCGGTTTCACGTAACTCTATCGCTTCTTCTATACAGGCCACGCCAAAGGCATCCGCTTCTTGTAGCGCGTGCGCCAATTTTATCGCGCCATGACCATAAGCATCGGCTTTGATGATCGCTACCGCTTGTGAGTTCGGAGATTGCGCTTTCGCCACGCGGTAGTTATGTCGAAATGCAGCAAGATCAATGCTTGCTTTGGTTGGTCTAGCCATAGTAGCGCTCGATAGATAAGCCTTCAGGGTTAATATCCGGCTGTTTGTTATTGATTATATCTGCTACGAATTTGGCAGAGCCAAGTGACATTGTCCAGCCTAAAGTGCCGTGACCAGTATTCATGTATAGATTGGAGTACTTAGTGCCACCGAGTATCGGCGTGCTATCTGGCGTCATTGGACGTAGCCCACACCAAAATTCCGCTTTGGCGACATCGGCTGCACCTGGGAACATGTCTTGAATAACAAAATCAATACTGGCTCGGCGTTTCAATGGACGCTCTAAGTTAAACGATGCAATTTCTGCCGTACCACCGACTCGAATGCGATCCTCAAAACGCGTAACCGCCACTTTATACGTCTCATCCATAATGGTTGATTGAGGCGCGCGTGATTCATCTTCAATCGGTAGGGTAAGTGAATAACCTTTGATTGGATAAATAGGTAGATCGATTCCCAGCGGTTTCATCAATTTAGGCGAATAACTCCCTAGAGCGCAGACAAACGTATCGGCCTTAACAACGCCTTTATCGGTTTTGACGCTAACGATTTTGCCGTTGGATTCTACTAAGTGTTCAATATTGGTATTGAGCATAAACGTTACGCCAAGCGATTCGCATTGTTTGGCAAGCTCGGTAGTAAATTTATAACAATCGCCAGTTTCATCACCGGGTAGACGTAAACCACCGACAAACTTATCTTTTACATTCGTAAGGGCTGGCTCGTGTTCAATGCAGCCTTGTATATCTAACGCTTGATGAGGAATCCCCAATTGTTCAAGAACCGCGATATCTTTTTGCAGTGCATCAACTTGTTTTTGCTTACGGAACAATTGTAAAGTGCCTTTTTGACGTCCATCGTAGTTAAGGTTGAGCTCTTTACGAAGATCAACAAAGCAATCACGGCTATATTCAGCGACACGTAGCATGCGAGCTTTGTTGGTTTGGTAGCTTTTGGTGTTGCAGTTGGCCAACATCTTGCTCATCCATGAAAGGGTATAACCATCTAACTCTTTCATATTGATCATAAATGGCGATAAATCTTGCATCATCCAACCGATTGCTTTAAAAGGCACACCCGGAGCTGCCCAAGGAGAGCTATATCCCGGAGAGATCATGCCAGCATTACCGTGGCTCGTTTCTTCTGCGACATGGCTTTGTCTATCAATCACCGTCACTTCATGGCCAGATTTCGCCAAGTACCAAGCTGTTGTGACACCAAGTACACCACCACCTAAAATTGCTACTTTCATGATCTTCCTTAAATAAGCGCTATACCCTAGTTATTTGGGTATATAACAATGAATAAAACCAAGTTTATTGGAAAAATAGGAGAATGGTGCTTTGTTGTTTTTGAAAGTGTAGTTTTAAATGCTGGTAATGTTGCATTTTTGTAGCATAAAAATTATTAAATTTTGACAATTTATAAAGTGAGATTTGAATCAAACTTCTTTGAAATTTTAAGTAAACAGGATGTTGAGCTCGTGATAATGAATATCAACTTTAATGAAGTTAATGAAATTATCAGGTAAAATTTCTTTATATTTAGTGGGTTAGGTGTTATTTGCTATCAATGTAGGAGCAATATATGAAGCAATGGTTGTTTTTAGGTGTCGCGATTGTGTCTGAAGTCATTGCTACTTCAGCAATGAAATCCAGTGAAGGCTTTACGAAGCTAATTCCGTCATTAATCGTGGTTTTTGGCTATGTAGCAGCGTTTTATTTTTTATCTTTAACATTAAAAACCATTCCAGTCGGCATCGCTTATGCTATTTGGGCCGGTCTCGGCATTGTGCTGATTGCAGCAGTCGGCTGGATGGTTTTTGGTCAGAAGTTGGATCTACCAGCAATACTCGGTATGGGGCTGATTTTACTCGGCGTATTTGTAATTAATGTATTCTCAAAAGCTGGTGGACATTAATTTGATCTTTTCTTAAGCCAACTTCGTAGAGTCATGGATGAATCTAAAACAAGGACGTTGTATGACATTTTCTAAATACATTTATAGAGTACTCCCGCTTTTCACTGCGCTACTCCTTACTGGCTGCTTAGGCATGCCGAAATCCGTCACACCCATTCAAGAGTTTGATGTAAACCAATACCTAGGCACATGGTATGAAATCGCTCGTCTCGATCACTCCTTTGAACGCGGTTTAACACAAGTCACCGCTGACTACTCATTAAAAGAAGACGGTGGCGTTAAAGTCATTAACCGTGGTTATTCAGCTGAAAAGGGCGAGTGGCAACAAGCAGAAGGCAAAGCGTATTTTGTTAACGCGCCCAATGAAGGCTACTTAAAAGTCTCGTTCTTTGGCCCTTTCTATGGCTCATATGTGATCTTCTACCTAGATCCCGCTGGCCAATACGCCTTTATCTCCGGCCCCGATCTCGATTACCTTTGGCTACTATCCCGAACCCCAACCGTCGATGATTCAGTCAAACAGCAATTCATTAAAATGAGCCAAGAGAAAGGTTTTGATGTGAGTGAATTGATTTTTGTAGAGCAGACGAGTGATTTAAATTAGAAAAACCGACTCCCAACAAAAAACCTTGCCCCAAATCTCTCCAGGGCAAGGTTTTATCATTTCAAATCTAACTACTTACTAGATAATACGAGCGCGGAAGGTTTTGCCTTTCATCTTGCCGTTTGAAATCTTTTTCAAGGCTTGTTTAGCGACACCTTTTTCAACTGCAACATAAGCGCGCATATCGAATAAGTGGATTTTACCTACGCGTTTGCCGTCTACGCCGTTATCGCCACCAGTTAGTGCACCTAGAATGTCACCAGCACGAACTTTCTGCTTTTTACCGCCATCAATTTGAATGGTCGCCATTTTTGATTCAAATGGAGTGTCAGTTAACACGCTGTCTGAAGGTAGGGTAGATGGTGAAATCTCAATGTCCATGTACTCATCAATTTGAGCGACTTTAAACATTTCTTTTTCAGCAAATAAGCTAAACGCCATACCTTTACTACCGGCGCGGCCAGTACGACCAATGCGGTGTACGTGAACTTCAGCATCACGTGCCAGTTGGAAATTGATTACCGCATCTAGGTTTTCAACATCAAGACCACGAGCAGCCACATCGGTCGCAACCAGAATAGAAGCACTCTTGTTCGCAAAGCGTAGTAGGGCTTGGTCACGGTCGCGTTGTTCTAAATCACCGTGTAGGGCAATGACATCAAAACCTTTATAGTGCAGTTCATCGGCTACTTCTTGAGTTTCACGCTTGGTGTTACAAAAGATCACTGATGATTCAGGTTTGTGTTGTAACAGTAGAATCTGAGTCGCTTTCAAACGGTCTTCAAATGAATTGGTTTTATAAAAGAACTGAGAAATGCTTGAGTTAGTGTGTTGGCTTTCTACCTTCACAAGCTCAGGGTTACGCATGATGCGATTAGCGATCTTTTTAATTTCCGGTGGGAAAGTGGCGCTAAATAGTAAAGTTTGACACTCGCTTGGCGCTTGTTCAATGATGGCATCTAATGCGTCTTGAAAGCCCATGTCTAACATGCGGTCGGCTTCATCAAGTACTAGGGTATTCAGTTCCGATAAATCAATACGGCCTTTATCTAGGTGATCAAGAATACGACCCGGCGTACCCACTAAAATGTGCGCGCCGTGTTCAAGCGAACCAATCTGCGGGCCAAATGGCATACCGCCACAAAGCGTTAGAACTTTAATGTTGTGAATGCTACGAGCTAGCTTGCGAATTTCTTTTGCTACTTGGTCTGCTAGCTCACGAGTCGGACAAAGTACTAAAGATTGCACACGAAAACGCTTCACGTTCAAATTGGCTAATAAGCCTAAGCCAAATGCTGCGGTTTTACCTGAGCCTGTTTTACCTTGGCCAATCACATCTTTGCCGGCAATCATCAATGGTAGGCTATCGGCTTGAATCGGCGTCATGGATTCATAACCTAGTGAGGTTAAGTTTTCGATTAGCGCAGGATCTAATGCAAGGCTAGAAAAAGCAGTATTTGCAGGTGCTTTGTTTGTAGGAGAATCTGTAGTCAAAATGGTTTCCTTAAAGGAAGAGCAAGCGCATCTTCGGCTTACTCTATAAAATTGTTTACCCTAGTATATGAAGCAATGGTCGTTGAAGTGACGGCTTCAGTTTTCGAGGGATAGGGTTTAGCTGTTATAAATTTTGTCGAAGTTGGCGGCGTTCCATCCTGCCATCATGCGGTCGCCGATCTTCAAAACGGGTACGCCACGTGCGCCCATCGCTTCAAGTTCTTTGCGTCCGCGTTGCATCTTGGCATTACACAAACGGTACTTAATGCCTTTTGAATCTAAATACATTTTAGCGGCTTTACAGTGTGGGCATTTGTCACCCACATATAAGACTACTCGTTTCATAGTGATTATCTTTTTATACTTTTATTAAATTTGTGTCTTTATCAGTTTATATAGTTGAGAAGACTACTTGGCTTTAAACAGATAAGGGAAAAGCTGCTGCCTTTCTTCTTCTGTTAAGCCTTCTACCCGAGCGATATTGGTATCTGGAATCGCTTCTGGGTTTGGATAATGTTTTACCGCTTTTTCCATGCTTTCTTCACGAATAAGATGAAGCACTGGATAGGGCGCGCGGTTAGTTAAGTTTTCAGCATCATCAGGATCGGCACCAGCGAAACAATAATCTGGGTGGAAGGTAGCCACTTGGAATGTGCCTTCCCATTGTTCTTGTTTAATCAGTGCGTCAATCCAATCTAAGAAGAAATTATAGTCATCAAAATCTTGTAGCATGTGAGGAATGACAACTAATGTGGTTTCTAATTCTGAAACTGGCGTATTAACGAGCGTGGTGAATTCTTGAAAAACATCTTCTAATAATGCTTCTTCAACTTCCGCTTTCGAAACCATGATCTTAATTTGCTTATTGCGTTGCGGCTTGGCTGCAAAAGGGCATAAGTTCAAACCGATCACCACATCAAGTAACCATTGTTCAACTTGTGATTCAATTTCTTGATGGCTAGGAAGAGACGAAGAGGGAGCTGACATTGGAATTTTCACACTGGTTATTGATAAGAGATGCATTGGCGGCGGATTCTAACATATAACTGTCTCGCAAATTGGATCTTTTTAAAGGTATAATCACCGCAAAGATTACGTCGTAAAGAGAGCATCATGGCAAAACTAACACTACAAGAGCAAATGCTTAAAGCAGGCTTGGTAAATAATAAGAAATTAGAGAAAGCGAAGAAGTCATCGAAAAAATCTCGCGTTCAAGCTCGTGAAGCAAGAGAAGCGGTTGAAGCGAATAAAAAAGCACAACTTGAGCGTGACAAAGCGTTAAATGCTGAGCAGAAAAAACAGCAATTAACCAAAGAATTGAAAGCACAAGTGAAGCAATTGATTGAAATGAACCGTATTGAAATTGCCGACGGTGATATCGGCTATAACTTCACTGACGGCTCATTAGTGAAAAAGCTTTATGTTGATAAGCCAACACAAGACCAATTAACCAAAGGTCGTTTAGCAATTGCTCGTTACCTAGAGGGTTACGCGATTATTCCGGCAAGT
Source organism: Vibrio litoralis DSM 17657 (assembly GCF_000426765.1). Lineage (GTDB taxonomy): Bacteria > Pseudomonadota > Gammaproteobacteria > Enterobacterales > Vibrionaceae > Vibrio > Vibrio litoralis. The sequence goes on from NZ_AUFZ01000009.1 coordinate 10,514, forward strand.
GTGGCAGACAAAATCTTCCAACGTGATGAAGAAAGCATTGTCTTGAATAATGTACTGACTCAAGAAGAGCAAGATGAAGATGATCCATACGCAGACTTCGTGGTTCCTGATGATTTGATGTGGTAATTCACTTTTAATATTTGAATATCAGACCAGACAATGGCAGACATGATAAAGGTTAATCACTTTCATCAGTCTGCCATTTTTTTGTTCTATTCTGGCTGAATGAGTTTTAAGTACGATGAGTATTGTGATGGATAAAATAGTCGAATTAATCAATCAAGATACGTTGAGATTAAAGGCACTGGAATGTGTTGCTTTGCTAGACTTACCGCAAGGTTATATTGCGGCAGGCTTTGTGCGTAATCTAGTTTGGGACGCATTACATCATAAGCGTGAGGCAACGCCTTTAAATGACATTGATGTTATCTACTTTGATACTACAGAAACTGATGGTGACGCTTATCTTATCTATGAAGCTAAACTGAAACACATGATGCCTGATGTTAATTGGCAAGTGCGAAATCAAGCGATAATGCATCTACGTAATGGTGATCATCCATACCTAAGCGTGATTGATGCGATGAGGTATTGGCCGGAAAAAGAAACGGCGGTGGCAATACGTAAGAACCTGAATGATGAAGTGGAATGTATTTCAGCGTTTGGCTTTGATTCGCTATTTGCACTTGAAGTCACGTTTAACCCCAAACGATGCTACGAGATTTTTGAACATCGAATAAACTCAAAAGATTGGTTAAAAACCTGGCCGCGCTTGAAAGTTTTACCTAGTTAACCCGCTCATGTTGTCAGAGTGATTTTAAATTTTTAATGCTATTCAGAAAAGGGAAGTGACTGATGAAAATATACGAATTTGCTGCGAACCCAAGCTCACGCCGTGTTGGGATCTATTTAAAAGAATTAGGCATCGAAGTCGATCGAGTTCAGCTTAATGTACGTGAAGGGGAAAATTTAACGCCGGAATATCAAGAAAAAAGTGTGAATGGTAAGGTGCCAATGTTAGAGCTCGATGATGGTACCTGCATCAGCGAAACCATTGCGATCTGTCGTTTCTTTGCCGAACATCATAATGATACCTCACTGTTTGGCACTACGCCGGCTGAAAAGGGCCTAGTAGAAATGTGGCAACGTATTGTTGAGTTTGATGGTTTATACGCAGGCTTTCAGGCATTTCGTAACTTATCTGGCGTGTACAGTGACCGTGAACGCTGTGTGCCTGAATGGGGCGAAGAGTCAAAACGTCGTGTGCAAGAGTTCTTACCAAAACTGGATAAGCAATTAAGCCGTAATGAATATGTAGCCGGTAACAAATTTAGCATTGCAGATATTACTGGCTTTCTTTTTGTTGGCTTTGTTTGTGAGAAAGCTTTAGAAATAAAGGTATTGGAACACTACCCACATATTCAGGCATGGCATAACAAGTTAGCGGAGCGTGCTGCGTTTCAATAAGCGGTTTATCCATTAATCAATAGTGCATGCCTCAGTGAAAGGCATACACTATTGTTTTTATGATTAACTCACTTCAGCGGACTCTGAGCTTTGCTTCTCTTTCCATTCCTTTAATGCTTGCTGCATCTCTTGCTCATTTTTAAGAACTTTCCCTAATGCATCATCGGGCTTTTTCGGCAAGGTTAAGCCACATGAGATCAGTGTCGCGGTTAACTGTTCCACTGCGAGGTGAGGTACGTAAATCAAATCTTCTTCTTTTTCAAACCGAACATAACCATTAGATAAGTTAATCGCTTGAGGAACAAAAACCACACGGTAACCTTCTTCTGGCACTGGGTAGAACTCACCATCTGGGCCTAAAAACATTTCGCCATTTTGATTTGGGATCATCCAGGTTGGCCCAAGATCAAACACAATTTCTTTAGAGTTTGGCCCGGACCATGAACGACAAAATGCTGGCTTCTTAAACGGTGATTCTTCGGTGGTTAACGCTTCCATAATTTTCTTGGTAGAGTTATGAATGATACCGAAGCCGGGAATGCGGTCGATAGTTTTTTCTGAGAGCCAAGTGTAAAAACGCTGCTGTAAATTACCGTCAAAGATAATACCAACGATTAACATTAAAACGATGGCCGCCATTAGGCCAAAGCCCCATATATCACTTAGGGTTTGGTGTAGGTTTTCAGGCAAAAAGTAGCTGGCAGTTTTATCCATAAAGCGAACTACTGCGTTAACGACCCAGCTGGCGATAACCAAAGGGATCACAAATAACATCCCTATTTTTATTTTTCGAATAATCAGTTTTTTCATTAATAAATCTCTTACACGTTGACTCTATGGGTTGTGATAGTCGTTAGTGATAATTTTACACCTAACAAGCATTAAGCATATCTAGTTCTTGCAGCCTAATGTAACCTCTGCGTTAATAACATGAAATAAATAGAAAAGTGAGAGCATGCAATATGTCACATAGCTTTTTGATTGAACAGTGGGATTTTTCTACCCAACCAGCACAATTAGTGGAGCCTAAAGAACCGGTAGATATGCTGCAAGAGAACCACTGGTATCATTGTCAGCGTGAAGCCGGAGCATTACGTGAATGGTTGCTAGACAATGAGTTTGAATCTGGTGTGGTAGACAGCCTGCTTGCTGATGACACGCGTCCACGTTTTGAGCTATTTGAAGATCAATCGTTTCTACTTATCATGCGTGGCGTGAATTTAAATGAAGGCGCAATGCCAGATGACATGCTAAGTGTGCGTATTCTTTGGCATAAAGGCACGTTAATCTCAACCCGTAAAATATCTTCTAAAGCCATTACCAGTATTCGCAATGCACTAGGTGAACAAAAAGGGCCGAAAAGTACCGCTCGTTTATTATTAGCGATTATCGAAGGTTTAAATCAAAACATCGCCGGTTTCTTGAATGAGGTAGAAGAGCAGTTATTTGAAATTGAAGAAGGTGATGGTAAAAACAGTGATCTACATGTGATTCATAAACGTTTATTAAAACTTCGCCGCTTTATGAAACCTCAGCGTTATGCCCACGATGATTTCTTAGAAGTTGGCCACCCAGAAATGGAAGAGGTCGAACTTAAAATGCGTAACGCACTGGATACCGTGATTCGAATTAATGAATCGATTGATTTTTATATTGAACAGATTCAGTTGATCAAAGCGGACATTGAACAAGAACAAGCGGAGAAGATGAACCGTAATACCTATTTATTCACTGTGATTGCAGCGATATTTCTACCGGTCAGTTTCTTAACCGGTTTATTAGGAATAAATGTTGGTGGCATCCCCGGTGTTGATAATCCATTGGCGTTCTTTCTCTTTTGTGCGGGGTTAGGTGTGACGTTTGTATTGGAGTTTATCTTGTTGCGCTGGCTGAAGTTCTTTTAATTTTCGTACTTTGAATGAGTCATTAACGCAGGTTTGTCGCCTGCGTTATTTATTTCTAAACGGTTGAGAGATCATCTTTAATAAAGACTGCTCTTTGGCTGAGCGGAATAGGTTAATCCCAATAGCCATCTTTTCATGGCCATCTTTCGGTTGGCTAATATAACTACCAAACCAACGATCCCAAATGGATAAACAAAACCCGTAGTTGCTATCGGTTTCATTACGATGAATAGAATGGTGAACACGGTGCATATCTGGCGTGACAATCCATTTTCTTAATCGATCATCAATGCGATGAGATAAGGCTATATTGCTGTGGTTGAACATCGAACTGGCGTTGAGTATCACTTCGAATACAAAGACGGCTAAGGGAGAAATCCCTAACGCAGCAATCGCTGCGAGTTTAATCAACATTGAAAGCCAAATCTCGATGAAATGAAAGCGTGAGCCAGTAGTGACATCGATATCTTGGTCGGCATGATGGACGCGATGTAAACGCCAAAGCAGCGGAATTTTATGAAATAGACGATGCTGCCAGTAAATCGCCATATCTAATAAGAGCAAGCCGCATACTAGATTTAGCCATGTTGGAACATTGAGCCAATGAAACAAGCCTAGTTGATTGTTCTGTACTAGGTAGGCAAAACCGACCGCTAGAAATGGCAACGTGAAGGGTAATAGAAAGCTATTTAGAAATACCAAACCTAAGTTATTGGTCCAGCGATAGAGTTTAGGCTGGTTGAGACGTTTTTTCGGTCGCTTGATTTCCCAAACCGCCATGATCACCAGTACTAGAGTAAATACGCTAATACGAATAAGTGATTGCTGTGACATCAATAGTTCCGGCATGGCTTGGTCTCGTGGGATTATAGTGATTAATACTAATCATTAGACAGTATCTATGTAAGTAAAATTTCATATAAGAACAAGATCACTGGTTTTGAGTGAATAGCTTTACAATTTGATGAGTTAACTCTACATTGAAGCCAATCTTTAGTGTATGGATAGTTTAAACTATAAACTGCCATGCTCTAAGCATATTAGTCGGGGAGCCAGTAGGCTGAGATCACTTAGGTGAGACCCGTTGAACCTGATCTGATTAACATCAGCGTAGGGAACTAATACCAACGTGTTGAGCATTCTGATTTCATCTCTACATGTGTATTACTTCTGTGCGCTAAAAGGAAGTAATGTATGCCTCAATCAACTTTCCCATCGCCAAACACTTCGAATATTCCTAATGTACTGACCATCGCAGGATCTGACTCAGGTGGTGGAGCTGGTATTCAAGCCGATATTAAAGCGATTTCTGCAACAGGGTGTTTTGCTTGCTCTGCTATTACTGCACTCACCGCGCAAAATACTCAAGGCGTAGATGCCATCTTTCCGGTTTCAGCTGAATTTATTGGTCAGCAATTAGATTCTATATTTTCAGATATCAATATCTCTGCGGTAAAGATCGGTATGCTCAATGATAGTGGTGTGATTGAAGTAATAGCTGAAAAATTAGCGCACTATAACTTAATGAATGTAGTGTTAGATCCAGTCATGGTTGCCACTAGCGGTGACCCATTAATTCAACCTGCCGCAATTCAAACGCTGAAAGAAAGGCTTATTCCATTAGTGGGCTTAATCACTCCGAATTTACCAGAAGCTGGGTTATTGATTGGGGAGCCTGAACCAAAATCAGAGAGTGAAATTGAAGGTTTTATTGAGAAGTTAAAAGCCCATTCAGAATTACACAAGGTCGATATTTTATTAAAAGGCGGGCACTTTAAAGGAGAGGAAAGCCGAGATTGGCTTATTCAACGAAATCAAACAGCGGTGTACACTCATCAACGTATTGCGACCAAAAATACTCACGGAACAGGCTGTACGCTCTCTTCTGCGATAGCTTCCTATTTGGCGCAAGGCTTTGACCTAACAGAAGCGATTGGACATGCTAAGCAGTATTTATCAAATGCACTGACTCATGCCGATGAACTTAATGTGGGTGAGGGATCCGGTCCCGTCCATCATTTTTATGCCCAAGCAATTAAATAATCAGAGACTAAGTAACTAGCAACTAAATAACTGGAGTTTAAGTAGCTAGAAACGTCACTACTCTTTGTTGGATTCAGGCGGCAGTGTTTGTTGCCGCCTTTCTAATAACTTAGCGCCACCACGGTAAACGAATAGCGACCAAAGAATCAGCGCGCAGCCAATCACTTTTCCTGCCGGCATATCATCGCCATAAAACACCACGCTTAATGAACTCGCCCACACTGGCTCTAAAATCATAATAATAGCCGCATTACCTGATGTGGTGAGCTTTTGCCCCATGGTTTGCATTACATAACGTAAGCTGGTGGCGAGAACGGTACTTAACGCTACCCATATCCAGGTTGATTGAGAAACCTGCTCAGGCCATTGTTCTAATAGGAGGGATGCTATCGTTCCAATAATTCCGACAACAAAAAGCTGGATACATGCTAACGCCAAACTTGGAACACGTTGCGCATATTTAGCATTAAAATTGAAGTGAAAAGCCAGCATGATGGCAGAGATTAAAAACCATATCTGACTAGGAGAATGTTGATAGCCGTTAGACAAAGATAAAAAGCCTAACCCTAACACCGCAAATGGCAAAGAAATCCAAAACATACGGATGGGTTTTTGTTTAAAAAGAGCCCAGCCCACAAGTGGCGCAAACAACATGGCAAGGCTAGAAATAAAGGCACCTTCAGCTAGTGTGTCCGTAACCGAAATGGCAGTAACCCAAGTTAATAGGGCGCAGGACATTAATATTCCGACACTAGCGGCATTGATTAATTGTGCTCGTGTTAAAGCGAAAAGCTGCTTATAACAAAAGGGCAACAGCAATATAGAGGCACAGACAAAACGAGTCCCGATAAAAGCAAAAGGGGGGAGTCCAGTAATCGCTTGTTTGGAAAAAATCCAGCCGAGCCCTGCAAATATGGTGGTCAAGATTAAAATGATGGTTGCTTTGGTTTCTTGATTCATTGTGGCCAGCATCGGTATGAAAGAGAAAGTCAGATTAACACGAGAAAAACGATAAAGATTTAGGAATGATCACTTTTTTACTGGGGGGAATTTAAAGGATAAGACATTAAAAACCCCTTAACCATAATGAAATAGCTAAGGGGGTTTGATCGACGTTATAAATTAAGCTTTAGTACGTAAACCTAACTCAATTTCACCCGCTTTAGGATTGTTGAATGTATCAACATCCATTTCATTTTCAGATTTAGCGACGATACAAGTTACAACGCTATCGCCAGTAATGTTAACCGCAGTACGGACCATATCGAGTAGACGGTCAACACCCATGATTAGTGCAATACCTTCTAGTGGTAGACCTACTTGGTTAAGAACCATCGCCAACATGATAAGGCCAACACCCGGAACACCTGCTGTACCCACTGAAGCTAACGTTGCCGTTAAGATAACGGTGACATAATCACCAAGGCTTAAGTCAACATTAAATGCTTGTGCAATAAAGGCTGTCGCAACACCTTGCATGATCGCAGTACCATCCATGTTGATGGTCGCACCTAGAGGTACAGTGAACGAAGCGATTTTATTACTTACGCCTAAACGATGAGTTGCGGTTTCCATAGTCACTGGAATCGTTGCATTAGAAGAGGCGGTTGAGAATGCAAACATAATCGCATCTTTCATTTTCTTCCAAAATACAACAGGGCTTAAGCCTGAAAGCACTTTTAATAGCACGCTATAAGTAACAAATGCATGAATAAGTAAAGCGCCAACCAGAACTAAGAAGTAAGCGGCTAGGTTACCTATTGCTTCTAAACCAAGTCCTGTAAATAGTTTCCCCATTAAGAAAAAGATACCGTAAGGGGCAACTTCCATCAAAATAGTGACTAGCTTCATGATTACAGTATTAACATCGTTGAAGAAGTTACTTACGCGTTGACCAGCTTCACCAGCAAGGCTAATAGCAATACCGAATAACACAGCAAATACGATAACTTGTAGCGTATTACCTTGAGACATTGCCGCCATTGGGTTACTAGGGAACATGTTAACGATAACTTGACCGAGAGATGGTGCTTCTGCCGTACTAAATGTAGTAGCTGATGTTAGATCTGCACCAGAACCTGGCTGTAAGAAGATACCCATTACCAATGCTAATGTAATCGCCACTGCAGTTGTCGTAATGTAAAAAGCAAGAGTCTTACCACCTAGACGACCTAGGGTAGTGATGTCTTTTAATGAACTCGTACCACAAACTAGAGAAACAAAGACAAGAGGGATAACTAGCATTTTTAAGCTAGCAATAAAGATTTTTCCACCGACATCGAATAAACCATTAACGATATAACCATCGATGAATTCATTGCCAGATAGGAAGGTGCGAATTAAAAATCCACATAGGATACCGGCAAACATGCCGAATAGAATTTTGCTCGTAAGTGAGCGTTTAGTTTTGTTGTTGTTCGTCATGAACTGATCTCCATATGAATACTTTGTACAACTTTCAAAGTGAAGCGGAGATTAACAGAACTTTATAAAGATCCTCCTAAGTCGTAACAAAAAACGATCTTGTTGCGTGATAACGGTCACATTTTGTGTCGTTTTTGTATATGGGAGGTAAATATGCTAGTTACCCAATATTCTAATAAAACACGATGTTTTAACGAAAAATACTATTACTAGCTTTTATTTTAGTTTTTACAACTTATATTTCGATACTATACAGAGTTAGACTATTCCAAATTCATGAGTTTTTACTGATCTATTGTGCTGTTTTATAACGGAAAGATCTTTAGGTATAGGATAAATAAATTGAGAGTTTTTTATATCAGGTGTAACAAATAATATACTCGCAAATAATCACTGGTTATTTAAAGTTTTAATTTTCAATACTTTAAGTTGTAATTAACACTGACAATACATTGTTTATTCTAATGGATTAGTGGTAATTAATTTGTTTTTGAAATGATTCAAAGCAGGTAAGATAGCGTTCTTAAAATACCCTGCTTAACCTTCCTATATATGGTCTCACTATGACACTCTTAGATAATAGAACCTTACTTGTTGCTGTGAGTCTTATCACAATTGGCGCTGCTATTGTGTTAACTATTTTATGGTGGATAAGGCCTAAATCTACGGGAGTTGGACACTGGGCTTTGGGCATACTGCTGATTGGCGTTGGCTGTATGTCTTCGGTTTTACGTGGACATATTGACATGTTTTTTTCTGTGGTCGTCGTTAATACGATCATTGTGCTAGGTATGCAGCTGATTTTTCATGGATTACGTATTTTTACCGAGCGGAAATCCTTTATATTTTATGATGTTGCCGTCACATGTATAACGGCAGCTTTATTTTATTACTTCTTTTATATTGACCCAAGCTTAACAATTCGAACTATATTATATTCGTTTCTTGTTGGGATGGTTTCAGTTGCTATTGTATTTACGTTATTAACTGATCAGAACAAGATCAGAAGAAAGTCTAGCTACCCAATTGCCATTATCTTCGGGTTGTTTGCCTTTTTTCATATTATGCGTGGCATCATGGAAATGATCGCGCCTAGTGGTAAAGCCCCGCTTGATGGGGGAACAGCAGAAACATTATTGTATCTGAGTAGTATTTTTATTATTAGTGGCCTTGCGATTACTCTGGTTTTGCAAACGTATTTTATCCTTGAATCTAAACTTCAATCTTACTTGTTGGCGGTCGAGAATTCGGCTTCTTCGATCATGATTGTCAATCGTGACTGGATTATTGAATATGCTAATCCTGAATCACTCAAAAAAACCGGTTATAGAAAAGAAGAGCTCGTCGGCGGGAGTATTGATCTTCTGCATTCTAAAGAAGTTTGGGTAACCGATATTCCTAAAATTTTACAATGTTTAGAAGGAGGGGAAACCTGGCGAGGGCAGCTATACAGTAAAAAGAAAAATGGTGAGCAATTTTGGGAGCTTGCTTCAATTGCCCCTATGGTAAGAGCAACTGGCAACGTGACTCATTATGTTGCTATTAAAGAAGATATTACTGATATCAAAAAAGCTAAGCAACGTATCCATTATATGGCCAGTCACGATATGCTAACCGGATTACCAAATCGAACCATGGCTATGGAATACTTGAATAATGCCATCAAATATCCTAATCAAGGTGTTGGAAAAGTGGCGGTGTTATTTGTCGATCTGGATGGGTTTAAGGCGGTTAATGATTCTTATGGTCATAATGCTGGGGATGAGCTATTAAAAATCATATCATCTCGATTACTCCACTGTGTGCGAGATAAAGACCTGGTATCAAGAAGAGGTGGAGATGAATTTTTAATCTTACTTAGAGGTGCGATAGATAAGGATGTTATTTCGATGGTAGCGCAAAGGATGATTGAAGCAATAGCGAAACCGGTGGAATTTAATGGTCATTTATTAATGGTCACGGCAAGTATCGGCATTTCTCTTTATCCAGATAATAGCCAAGATTCAAAAGAACTGATTACACTGGCTGACCAAGCTATGTACAACGTTAAGCATTCAGGAAAAAGCAATTTTCTATTTGTGAGTGAATCTTAGAGATAAAAAATAGCCGAACAAACTGGTTGTTCGGCTATAAATCATCATTTTTTATTGGTTAAAGTGGAAATATACCCAATTAAGATCATCTTTCTGTAGGTTCTGATTTGGATTTAAAAAGTTAGCCAAATCACTACTAGAGTAGGGAACTTGCCCATCAGATTCTCCATCAGAGCGCAGGCGAGCAATGTACTCGATCTCTCCATCCATTAATGTATTCATGTCCCTAAAGTAGATATCCCACGTTGCTTCTATCGCATCTTCATTTTGTGTCGCGATAGTGATTTTAATGTGGTCGATATTAATCAGTGTGACGATAGCCGACCTTGTTTCATCGTAAAATGGCAAGGTAATTTGACGATACTCACCATGTGCCGCACTTAATGTATTTTGTAATTGATTTAGCGCCGCGTGTGAAATATGTCCGAAGCTGCCGGTATCAATATAAAAAGCATCTGCTAATAAGTGATTAGTAAAAGCATTTAAGAAACTAGAGATTAGTACCTCTTGATGTTGCTCAGTCAGCTGTTTGGTATCGACAAGTTCAAACTCTTGAGTATGAAATACAAATTCCTGATATTCATGGTTTGGTTGAATAATCACAAAGCTAGTATCCGTGACATCTGCTCCCCAGTTCTCAAACCAAGCGCCAATATCTTGGAATTCGCCTAATGATTGGATTCGAATCTGTACCGCCCCTGAGATTAAACTATCCAATGCTGATTGAATATCATACAAGTCGTTGTACTGAAGTGTCCATGTTGAGTAAATTAAAATATTAGGGTTATCCGCAGGGGTGTACTCTGAGTAAAAACTGATTGTGTTTTCATCAATATTGTACACGCCGTCTTTAACGACAAAGCTTCCACCTGAATTTAAATTTTCACTAAAATCAAAGTGTTGGTTTGAAGTCACACCATTGCTGTCGATATTATCAGCTAGCCACTTTGAGACATCAGTCAGTACAAAGTTAAGTGCATCATTGACCGTCGTTGAATCCATTTGGAACTCTGATTGATAGGTCGGTAATTCACCTGCTGTGCTTTTAAGATCTTCGATGATTTGCTGCTGTGACAGTTCATCAAACAAATCCTGTTGCGCCGCTTCTCCATCATACGTTGGAGTCGCTGGCCCACGATTATACTGTTGTAAATTCGCTAATACAGACTCTAACGCTTCGGTTTGAGTTTCTGTTCTCTTTTGATTGTAGCGTTCAAGTTCTTGTTGCTGAGCATGGTTTTTTGCATCAACTTGCATTTGTGTACGCTCGTTATTTTCTGCAATTAGTACTTCAACCTTCGGCTCAGGTATTGCTTGTGCCAATGGTAGGGGAGCCTGCTCAAGTTGAGTAGGCGTATCTTTTAACTCAGGTGTAGCTAATACTTCCGGCGTTGCTTGCGCTAATGGTAGTGGTGCTTGAGTTAATTTATTTGGCGTAGGTTTTAACTCAGGTGCAGTTAATACTTCCGGTGTTTCTTGCGCTAGAGGAAGTGGAGCTTGAGTTAATTTACTTGGTGTAGCTTTAAGCTCAGGAGCATTCAGTACACTAGGTTTAGCTTGTGC
>NZ_AUFZ01000010.1 GCF_000426765.1 Vibrio litoralis DSM 17657
AGGTTGGGTGTGTAAGCGCTGCGAGGCGTTGAGCTAACCAATACTAATTGCCCGTGAGGCTTAACCATACAACACCTAAAGGGTTTTGGTTGGACTGAATAGAAAAGAATACAGATTGATACTTGAATGAGTGTGAGAACGAACAGCTTTCCGAATTAAGTTAAAGCATCATAAATGATGTTTTAACAAAAGAATTTGCTTGGCGACCATAGCGCTTTGGACCCACCTGATTCCATGCCGAACTCAGAAGTGAAACGAAGTAGCGCCGATGGTAGTGTGGGGTTTCCCCATGTGAGAGTAGGACATCGCCAGGCTTTAAATTAAGACTGAAAAGTCGAACATTATTGGTTTACCATTAATGACAATTTGTGGAGGGATGGCTGAGTGGTCGAAAGCACCGGTCTTGAAAACCGGCAAGGGTTAATAGCTCTTCTAGGGTTCAAATCCCTATCCCTCCGCCATTATTAAGAAAGCCCGCTAGTTATCTAGCGGGTTTTTTGCTATCTGTGATTATAGAATTGAGCGGCAAAACGAAAGTCATCACAAGATTGTGCCTAGATGTATTCTAGTAATGGAACAGAAGTTTCACTCTACCTTCTTATTCTGCAGGGAAGACCTCTTTAGAACCGTTATATTGTTGGTATTATTCTGAGCAGTACCCACTAATGAACTAGCTGTAACTGGCTGGCATATTGGTTTAGTAGCTACTACTAACTCTTATCCTTATGAGAGTCTCCTTAACCTTCCACTCAAAATGACAGTTGGTCGGTATTCTTATACCCGTCGACTCATATCAAGTGAATAAGTAAATACTCACCTTAACTTGTAAGGATAGTCTCTGATTCCACTTATTTAGTTATTGAGCTTGGTATTAAGGGGTTGGTTTGGAGTCTTTGAATGGTTTCTTATAGGGGGATATTCGGACAATAAAAAAGCCAACACCGAATTTAAGCTGTTGGCTTTAGTGTGTTTAGGCTTAGATAAATTAAGTTTTATCTATCAAAGATAGCGCCTTACGAGATACCTCACCTGCAGCTTGTTTCATGTTTTGTTGCTCCAATGCATCTGCTAGATAAGAGTAATCGGATATGCTGACTCGTTGCTGAAGGGCTGCTTCAAATGCGTGTTGTGCTTCCTGCCATCTTTGCTCTCGTAAATATAACTGGCCTAATGTGCTATTTATCTCAGGGTTATTAGGTTGTTTTTTTGCAAGCCCTTCCAGCATTACTATTGCCGGGTGAGTGTCAGGCAGATCAACTTGCGTGATTAAAGGCAGTAGTTTATTTGATGGTGTCTGCTTTATTGAATCACGCAAAATGATATAGGCTTCCGAATCACCATTATGTAAGATTAGTTGTTCAACCATTAGTTGAATTACGCTGTCGTCTTGCTTGAGCTTTTTAGGAAGGTGAGCCCAATAAGACAATAGTCCTTCAACGCCTTGTTGAGAGCCGACTTCTTTCATTTTTCCCAATTGTGCTTGATAAAAAAGCTGATGATATTCTTCATCTGAAATTAGCTTACTTTTCTTTAAGCGCGGTAGTAATTCATCTAACGCTCCCCATAGTTCTAATCCAATATAAGTTTTCTTGAGTAGACTAAGCACTATGGTGTTATTAGGGTAACGACCTTTTAAATGTTCAAGCTGACTATGCGCATCAGCGTATTGCTGATTACGGATCATTTGACGAATTTTAGTCATTTCAACGGCTAGAGAATACCCTGCTTGTTGTTCTGCTAACGCTAGGTACTTTTCTCTTTTCGCGTCATCACCCATTCCTTGTGCCGCTTCTGATGCGATTAGATAGCAAAGTAATGGCATATCATGATGGTTCGCCCAACGAGTGACTTTCTTCTCAGCCGCTTTCCAATCGCCTTCTAGTAACTTTATTATACCTTCATTGGTATAGCGACGGGCTCGTTTTAGCTTGCGAATGCTAAACCAATTCCAGGTGGCGCTGGTTGCTCGCAAGCTTCGTTTGATAATGAATTCTAGTAAAAATAGCGCGGCGAGTGCCGCAATTACAAAGATGACGAGTGTCGTCACACTCATTTCGGTTGTGGTATTGGCAAACGAAATTAAAACGTAACCTTGCTGATCGGAGAACAAGGTTCCAGCGAAAAGCCCTAAGCCTAAAACGATGAAGAGAAAAACAATACGAAACATTATTTATCTCCTTGTCCAACCGTTGAAACTGAGCGGCGTAAACGTTCATAGATCAGATCGGTTAGAGGTTGCTGAGCTTTAAGTTTAATTGGGTAATCGACAGTAATATCTTTTTCTTGTAGTTGGCTGATTTCTTTCTCAAACTCTTTTACTTTGATGGACTGTTGATTGAAAAATTTACTCGACCACTCTTGAGCAACATTGAGCGATGTTTGATAAATATCGTTATTTTCCGCGTACACTCCTTTAATTGCGGTTTCTAATTTCGCTTTTACATTTTCTTTTAAGTAAAAATGTTGAGTGGGAGATAGGAGTGGTGTGGTGTTACCTTCTCGAGTTCTAAAGGTAATAAAGTGACCGGCAAAGTCTTTTAATGATGTCATTAAATTGGTTTGCCAATCATTAATATCCTCAGATACGACTTCTTGCTGCTGCTTTTCCTCTTTAGGTAGTAAAGCGTTCGCTAAAGGTAGTTGATCGATTTCTTTTTGTAGGCTGATCAGCTTGAGGATTAATCCTTCTTTATCGATAACCGGTAACGATTTTAATTGGGTAATATCATCGGTCATTGCTTCTCGTAAAGTAACCAGACTAGGGTCATTGAGCGCCGCAATTCTTTGGTCGGCTGAAATCATTAATTGGGTTGCTGACTCAACATCATGCTCTAAAAATAACTTACGCCCAGCCATTTTGACTAAATAGTCCGCCTCTGCGAGTAGCCAATCGTTAGGGCTGCGGCCTTTGATATCCGTGATGGCTAGCTGCAGACTTTTGATACTTTTGCCTTGTTGTTCGGCTTGAGTTTCAAGTTTGTGCTGCAAAGTTGTCGCTTGTTTTTTAATGGTTGCTTGATTAGTTTCTAGTTGTTGATTGAGATGGCTATTTAACTGATTAACTTGGACTTTTAGTTGATTAATGGTTTGTTGGCTTTGGGTGTATTGATAGGCTTCGAAAGCGATCACTGAGCCAGTAAGTAATACCGCAAGGATAATGGCAGCGGTCGCGCGCTTTTGGCCTTTATTTTTGTTCGGCTTAGCTTGAGTCGAAGCACTTACCTCAGCCATGGTGTCATTGGTATTATTATGATTATCTGTCATATTTCTGTCCTGTGGTAAATGTCTTACTGAGGCTATCCAATAAAACAGGGTTAGCAGCGCTTCCTGTATTGATTATATGTGAAAAACCGAGTTCTTTTGCTTGTTGTTGAATTCGTAAGCTAGGAACGTAAAGCTTCAATTGGATTACCCAAGGTAAATATTGCTTTGGTACTTGTGACATAAAAAATGCAAGTTGCTCACCACTGGTGATAACTAAGTGAGAAACAGCTTGCATTTTCCATTGCTTCCATTGGTTTACAGCGTCTATGGGCAATGACTCTCTACGATATATTTCATTGTAATAAACCTCTGCGCCACGTTGTTGTAATGTTTGTTGTATTAACTCTCTACCGCCATTGCCTCGTAGTATCAAAATACGCTTGTTTTTCACTAACTTCAAAGCTGGTAAGTCCAGTAAGTGTTCGCTGTCACTTATTTGAGGGGAAATGACGGGTGATTGAGTATATTGTTGCAGACATTCTGCCGTTTTATTGCCGATAGCAAAATAGAGTGGCGTGGTGGGAAATTTTTGTTGAGTGAGTTGAAGAGTGTGTTGCGCCCAAAGCACAGCATATTGGCTAACAGCAATCACGATATCTGACCGAGAAAGATCATCGATTAGTGATGTGCAGTCTCGGCCTTGTGTCAGTTTGATTAGGGGGTGGTGAAGGCTGTTAATTTGCCGTTGTTGCAAACTTAAACATAGCGCCTCACCATCCTGCCCTGGACGAGTGACTAAAACCGTACTCATTAATCGTGATCAGAGTAGAGTTTTTCTAGGATCTCTTTGGCTCCATCATTTAACAGTTGGTTTGCCAGTTGAATTCCTAGTTTTTCTGCATCTTGTCTATGGCCTTTGATCTCTCCACGTACGATTAAGCTACCATCTGGCTCACCGACCAAGCCTCGAAGCCAAATCTGGTCACCATCTAACAACGAGTAACTGCCGATAGGAACTTGGCAGCCACCTTGTAGTGTTAGGTTCATTGCTCGTTCACACAACACGCGATCAGTCGTATCTACATCGTTAAGCGGAGCAAGTAACTCGATTAAGCGATCATCATTGAGTCGACATTCAATGCCTACCGCACCTTGGCCTACCGCAGGTAGTGATTCTTCAGGTTCAATAAAGCTACGAATACGTTCTTCAAGGTTTAAACGCTTTAGACCAGCTGCCGCTAGAACGATGGCATCGAATTCACCAGCGTCTAATTTACCTAAACGTGTACCTACATTACCGCGTAGATCTTTAATGATAATATCAGGGCGACACTCTTTGATCTGACACTGACGACGCAAACTACAAGTGCCGACTACTGAGCCTTGTGGTAGGCCATCAATATTTTGATAGTGATTAGAAACAAAGGCATCGCGTGGATCGCCACGTTCACAAATCGTCACTAGACCCAAGCCTTCTGGGAAATCAACCGGCACATCTTTCATTGAGTGAACCGCAAGGTCTGCACGTCCTTCTAGCATGGCAACTTCTAGTTCTTTAACAAAAAGCCCTTTACCACCCACTTTTGCTAGCGGTGTATCTAAAATAATATCGCCTTTGGTCACCATGGTAACAAGCTCGACTTCTAGTCCTGGGTGCGCTTGTTGCAAGGCGTCTTTCACGAAATAGGCTTGCCAAAGTGCTAAAGGGCTTTTACGAGTAGCGATACGAATGGGTGTGGTTGACATAAAGTGACCTTTTATTTCTTAATATTTATCTCTAATCCTACCATTCATTGTATTAAAAACTTACTTTGATGGCTGTTATTTTTAGGAAATGAGATAATAATTTGAATTAGCTGATACAGGACTAAAGTGGTATGTGTCATCAAATTGTATAATGTTTACCCATCGCTAAAAAAGTGTTAAATTGATCACGTTTTTAGACTTATATTGATTTAAGTGTCATCGTTTATTTCTGTGTCGTTAGGATGTTATCTTGCAAGCATATACCACTATATTAATAGATAGATTAGATAAGCTGAACCAGCAAAGGGTTGAGCGGGCACTGTCTATTATGGATAAGCAAAGCCAGCAAGTTTTTCATCTTATTCCCGTTTTATTGCATTTTAATCACCCTGGTCTTCCTGGCTTTAGTTCAGAACTTACCCCTTGTGGTGTGTGTGACTTCTCTCTCAGCCATGCTCAGCTTCAAGCTCTGCAAGAATTTGATTTTGATGAAAATCTCGATTTATCCACCCTAGTACAGCCTTCTTCAAATTCTGCCGATATTCTCGCCCTTTATACTATGGGTAGTACTTCCTCTGTTGGACAAAGCTCATCGAGTGACTTGGATATATGGGTTTGTATTTCACCGACCATGGGGTTGGATGAGCGAACTAAATTAATCAATAAATGCTTATTAGTGACTGAATGGGCACAAAGCCTAGGAGTGGAAGCGAACTTTTTCTTAATGGATGAGACTCGTTTTCGTACCAACCAGTCAGAAGAAATGACCGGTGATAACTGTGGTTCTTCTCAGCATTTATTATTACTTGATGAATTCTATCGTTCAGCGGTGCGTATCGCTGGACAGCGTTTGTTATGGCAAATAGTGCCTCCAGAGATGGAAGAGTGCTATGACGAATACGTAGCAAAGATTTGTAGCAGTGGTCATATTGATTGCTCGCAGTGGATGGATTTTGGTCAACTGCATCATATTCCAGCAGAAGAGTACTTTGGCTCTAACCTATGGCAGTTGTATAAAAGTATCGACTCTCCATATAAATCGGTTCTAAAAGCGATCTTGCTTGAGTCGTATTCATGGGAATATCCACATCCTCAGCTATTAAGTGTTGATACCAAGCGTCGTTTTTTTGCTCATGAGCAGAAAGAGTACGGCATGGATAGCTATTATCTGATGCTGGAAAAAGTGACTCAGTACCTAGAAAGAATTGGTGATAAGCGCCGTTTAGAATTGGTAAGACGTTGTTTTTATCTTAAAACCCATGAAAAACTATCCCGTGAACCGGGAGCGAATTTTGTTGCTTGGCGTCATTCTGCCTTGCAAGATCTCGTGGCGAAGTGGGGTTGGAGTGATGAGTTAATCGAAGAACTTGATAACCGTCGTCATTGGAAAGTTGAACAAGTGAAAAAAGTGCATCATGAATTGCTTGATGCATTAATGTTGAGCTACCGCAACCTGATTCAATTTGCTCGTCGCCATGACATCACGTCTGCGATCAGCCCGCAAGATATCAGCATCTTAGCGAGAAAGCTTTATGCAGCTTTTGAAACACTGCCGGGGAAAGTGACTCTACTCAATACTCAAATTTCCCCCGATCTGCATGAGCCAAATTTAACCTTTATTCAAGTTCCTGAAGATCGAGTGAATAAAGCCGGTTGGTATTTATATAAACAATCACTCGATCCTTATCAAATTTTAGGGAGAGCGCCGCTGGAGCATAACCAATATTTAAGTAAATTGGTGGCTTGGGCATTTTTCAATGGCTTAATTACCGAAGGCACTCACCTTGAAAAGGTCGTTCGCCACGCGGATATTGATATCGATAAGCTCTACCAAATGGTCAGTGATTTGCGTAATACTTTTTCGTTGCGTAAGCGTCAGCCAACGATGCAAGCTTTAGCCAGTCCTTGTGAAGTGAGTCAGTTATCGATTTTTATCAATTTAGAAAGCGATCCTACGGCTAAATTAAAGCCTAATCAGCTCAAGAATGAATTAAAAAATCATGTCGATGTATTTAGTTTTTCAGCGGAGCAGCAATGCTTAGTTTCTAGTGTTGATTTGGTTTATCGCAACTCTTGGCATGAAGTCCGTACTCTGCATTTTTCTGGTGAAACCGCGATTATTGATGCGTTAAAAACCATTCTAGGAAAAATGCACCAAGACGCACTGCCGCCGGAATCGGTTGATGTTTTCTGTTATAGCGAAAACCTGCGTGGTGTTATGCGTAATATGGTGTATCAACTGCTGGCAGAATGTATCGAGTTACGTTTAAAACCGGTCGAAAATGAAAAACGCCGCCGCTTTAAAGTATTAAAAGTGGCAGACCAAATGTACGGCTTGTTCTTTGAACGTCGCGGTGTATCGGTGATGAAGTTAGAAAACTCGATTGATTTCTATAGCAGTATTTCGACTAATAAGCTGCAAGGTTCACCATTACTTAAAGTGGGTAAAAGCCAGGAATTGCCACCACCAGATGTGGTTGATGCCTACGCCAGTGAAGGATTAATTCAGTTTTTCTTTGAGGGCGATGATGACGGTTTTAATATCTATGTATTAGATGAAAGTAACCGGGTTGAAGTGTATCGACAGTTTGATGGTAATCGTGATGATATGGTGAGAACAGTTAATCGTTTTTATACCAATAATACCCAAGGGCTTGAATCGGAATCGAAGTGTAATTTCAACCTACCTCAGTATTATCAGATTATTCACCCTGATAGTGGTGATAGTTATGTGGTGCCATATCGTAGTACTACAACCAATTGCTCTAGCAGCGAAATGTATGTGAAATAGTGTTTTCGCTCTAAAGTGTATAAAAAGGCAAGGGCCACTCGACTTGAGTGGCCCTTGTTGTTTTCGTTGATACTAGGGTGATCTAGTTATCGACACGTTCGAAGACGGTGGCAATACCTTGGCCAAGCCCGATACACATGGTGGCTAAACCAAATTGAACATCTTTGGCTTCCATCAAGTTAATCAAGGTAGTTGAAATACGAGAGCCCGAGCAACCGAGTGGGTGACCCAATGCAATCGCACCACCATTTAAGTTTACTTTTTCTTCCATCACATCAAGCAAACCAAGATCTTTGGCACAGGGTAGTGCTTGTGCGGCAAACGCTTCATTGAGCTCGATCATACCCATATCTTCAATCGATAAACCGGCACGCTTCAAGGCTTTTTGCGTAGCAGGAACTGGGCCATAACCCATGGTCGATGGATCGCAACCCGCTACCGCCATTGAGCGAATGCGTGCGCGGATCGGTAAACCTAGCTCCTTCGCTTTGCTTTCGCTCATCACTAGCATAGCTGATGCACCATCGGATAGAGCGGAAGACGTACCCGCGGTTACTGTTCCATTGGCAGGATCAAACACAGGGCGCAGTTGAGATAGTGTTTCGACGGTAGTTTCTGGACGAATCACTTCATCATAGTCGTATAGCTTTAACGTCCCATCTTCCGTATGACCTTCGGTTGGCAGGATTTCATTTTTAAAACGACCCTCTAACGTTGCAGCGTGTGCACGGCGGTGAGAGCGAGCGCCAAATTCATCTTGTGCTTCACGGCTGATACCATGAACTTTACCTAGCATTTCAGCGGTTAAACCCATCATACCGGCAGCTTTGGCGACATTTTTTGCCAAGCCTGGGTGGAAATCCACGCCATGGTTCATTGGTACGTGGCCCATGTGTTCCACACCACCAATTAAACAAATCTCGGCATCACCGACCATGATTGAGCGCGAAGCATCGTGCAGGGCTTGCATTGACGAACCACATAGTCGGTTGACCGTTACCGCACCGACATTTTTAGGTACACCAGCAAGTAACGCTGCATTACGTGCAATATTAAAGCCTTGCTCTAAAGTTTGTTGCACACAACCCCAATAGACATCTTCAATTTGAGTTGGGTCTACCTGAGGGTTACGTTTTAAGATCCCTTTCATCAGGTGAGCCGATAGATCTTCAGCACGAACATGACGGAATGCACCGGCTTTTGAGCGACCCATCGGAGTACGAATACAATCGACAATAACTACATTATTCATTTTGATTTTCCTTATCCAAAGTCGTTAAACAGCAGCCGTTTGACTTGCGTAAAAAGTGTCGCCTTTTTCTGCCATATCCAATAGTAATTGCGGTACGCGATACATTGGGCTTAAGTCAGAATATTGAGACGCTGCTTGGATATAATTTTGTAGTCCAACACTATCTAGGTAGCGGAATACCCCACCACGGAATGGAGGGAAGCCTAAACCATAAATTAGAGCCATATCCGCTTCTTGTGGTGAGGCGATAATGCCTTCTTCCAGACAGAGTACGACTTCATTGATCATTGGAATCATAGTGCGGTTGATGATCTCTTCATCAGAGAAATCTTGCTTATTAGCTGTGATGCCTTCAAATAGCGCTAAGACATCTTGCTCAAAGGTTTTCTTCGGCTTGCCTTTACGGTCAATGCTATAAGTATAAAAGCCGCTGCCATTTTTCTGGCCATATTTATCGGCTTCAAATAGTGCATCAATCGCATCACGTCCTTGTTTGCCCATTCGCTCAGGGAAACCTTCTGCCATTACCGCTTGTGCGTGGTGTGCCGTATCGATACCCACGACATCAAGCAAATAAGCAGGGCCCATCGGCCAACCGAATTTACGTTCCATCACTTTATCGATTTGTGTGAAATCCGCGCCGTCACGCATTAGTAGGCTAAAACCACCAAAGTAAGGGAACAGAACGCGGTTAACGAAGAACCCTGGGCAATCATTAACTACAATCGGTGATTTACCCATTTGCGCAGCGTAGGCGACAACTTTATTGATGGTGTCTTCAGACGTGTGCTCACCACGAATAATTTCAACCAAAGGCATGCGATGTACAGGGTTAAAGAAGTGCATGCCACAGAAGTTTTCTGGGCGTTTTACTGCTTTCGCAAGCTGGTTAATCGGAATGGTCGAGGTATTAGAGGCAATGATGGCGTCTTCTTTCGCGTGTTGCTCCACTTCCGCTAATACCGCCGCTTTTACTTTTGGATTTTCAACCACAGCTTCTACTACAACATCAGCTTGTTCAATACCTGCGTAGTGTAGGCTTGGCGTAATCGAACCGAGAATTTTTGATAGTTTGAAGCCATCAATTTTTCCGCGTTCCAGTTGTTTGTTGAGTAATTTGGAAGCTTCGGTCATACCTAGATCAAGAGAGGCTTGTGCGATATCTTTCATTAAGACAGGCACACCTTTCGATGCGGATTGATAAGCAATGCCGCCACCCATGATGCCAGCACCGAGTACCGCAGCACGTTCAGTCTTTTGTGAGTTTTTGCCCGCTTTTTTGGCGATGCCTTTGATGTATTGGTCGTTAAGGAATAATCCAATCAGGGATTGAGCCACTTCCGTTTTCGCCATTTTGACGAAGTATTTACGTTCAATATCTAAAGCTTCATCACGGCTTGAGGTTGATGCTTCTTCTATTGCTTTTACTGAAGCAATCGGTGCAGGGTAGTGTGGGCCTGCTTTGGCTGAAATCATGCCCTTAGCCATGGTAAAGCTCATCAAAGCTTCTATTTTACTTAAAGACAGCGCCGAGGTTTTTTGTTGGCGGCGCGCTTGCCAATCAACTTTTCCGTCGATAGCTTGCTTTAATGTTGTGACAGCAGAAACTTCTAGTTGATCGCTATCTACGATTGCATCGAGTAGACCAAGCTTGATTGCTTCATTGGCTTTTTGTTGTTTAGCGGTGGCGATCATTTCCATGGCATTATCAGCTCCGATAACGCGAGGTAGACGAACCGTACCGCCGAACCCTGGGATTATACCAAGCTTAGTTTCTGGTAGACCGATAACAGCAGTGTTATCACCAATGCGTAAGTCAGAAGAAAGAATCAGTTCACAACCACCGCCCAACGCAAAGCCGCGGATAACCGATAGGGTCGGGAAGGGGAGGTCTTCTAGCTTGCAGAAAATATCATTGGCGTATTTCACCCAGTGATCGAGTTCTTCTGCCGGTTTAGCGAATAGGCCGAGGAATTCTTTTATATCTGCACCTACAATGAAGGCGCTTTTATCTGAGTTTAGAATTAATCCGGTGATGCTTGGTTGTGCTTTTATGGCATCAATCGCTTCATCTAAAGCGGTGAGTGTTTTTGAATTGAGAGTGTTGACGGACCCTTCAGTACTGAAAGTAAGCTGAGCGATACCATCTTGTAATTCTTTTACGTGTAGGGACGTATGTTGGTAAATCATTGTCTATCTCCATGACGAACAAACGGTATTGTTGTAGAGCAACTTATTATCGTTTTTCTCTGGTTTGACCAGGTTGTTACAGTCTTGATCGTGTAATTGTTAACTTCAATAACAATTCAAACAATTGTTTGAAATTTGTGCGCAAGGTCATTTTGTGGGCCATTAACAGTTAAATGACGTGTTAGACTAAGGCACTTTATTTTTGAGGTCGTGTGTTATGAATGAGCAGCCATATTTAATCCCTATCGATAGGGTGATATTTGAAGAGGAAATCAAGAAGAGTCTTTTCATTACTCATATTGCGCACACTCCGACTATAGAAAGCGCGAAAGCCTTTGTTGATGAGATAAAAACTCAGCATGCTTCTGCTCGACATAATTGCTGGGGCTTTGTTGCCGGTAGGCCAGAAGATTCGTTACTGTGGGGATTTAGTGATGATGGTGAACCGTCCGGAACAGCGGGGAAACCGATATTAGCTCAATTATCTGGTTCTGGAATTGGTGAGATGACGGCGGTTGTCACCCGTTATTCTGGCGGAATTAAGCTGGGTACTGGCGGATTAGTGAAAGCTTATGGCGGTGGTGTGCAGCAAGCTCTCAAGCAAGTTCAAACTATTGAGAAAAAGATCACCACCCAATTGCTGCTGGGGTTAGACTATTCGTTAATGTCTTTGGTGCAATCTATTATGGCTCAGTATCAAGTGGTTCAACTTGATGCAAAGTTTGAACAGAGCATTGACTTACTGGTTGAGATCGATATAAGGGATGAAGATGTGTTTACACTGACTCTAGTTAATAAAACTGGCGCTAAGGTTGAGATTAAACCGAAACACATGTGATCCCCACTTTAAAAGGACTTTGGAAGCTTAGCTTCTCTACTCTATATGCAATTTCGTTCAATTATTCGAATCGTCGGTTTATTGCTGGCGCTATTTAGTCTCACTATGTTGGCACCTGCGCTGGTGGCTTTATTCTATCGGGATGGGGCCGGTGTGCCTTTTGTGACTACCTTTTTTGTGTTGTTCTTTTGTGGTGGCTTATGTTGGTTTCCCAACCGCTATAAAAAATCAGAGTTAAAAGCCCGAGATGGCTTCCTCATTGTGGTTTTATTTTGGGTGGTTATCGGTAGTGCAGGGGCGTTGCCATTTTGGTTGTCTCATGATCCTAATATTTCAGTGACTGATTCTTTTTTTGAGTCTTTTTCTGCATTAACGACCACCGGGGCTACTACGATTGTTGGCCTAGATGCCTTACCTAAAGCGATATTATTCTACCGACAGTTTTTACAGTGGTTCGGTGGCATGGGGATCATTGTTCTTGCAGTAGCCATTTTGCCGATCCTTGGCATTGGTGGCATGCAGTTATATCGAGCGGAAATCCCTGGGCCGGTAAAAGACAATAAGATGACGCCACGAATCGCTGAAACGGCGAAAGTGCTTTGGTATATTTATTTAAGTCTTACTATTGCTTGTGCTGGAGCATTTTGGTTGGCGGGTATGAGCTTGTTTGATGCAATTTCTCATAGCTTTTCAACGATTGCTATTGGTGGTTTTTCTACCCATGATGCCAGTATGGGGTACTTTAATAGCCCAGTGATTAATATGATCACGGTAGTCTTTCTACTCATTTCAGCATGTAACTTCTCACTGCACTTTGCGGCTTTTGCTTCGGGGGGCGTACACCCTAAATATTACTGGCGAGATCCTGAGTTTCGCGCCTTTATCACGATCCAAATTTTGTTGTTCCTATTATGTTTTGTCATTTTGCTTTTACATAGTAATGACTTAACGACATTTGAAACCTTTGATCAGGTGCTGTTTCAGACGGTGTCTATTTCTACGACAGCAGGCTTTACTACGACAGGTTTTTCACAATGGCCGCTGTTTCTTCCTGTGTTATTGCTGTTTTCTTCTTTTATTGGCGGTTGTGCTGGTTCTACGGGGGGCGGCCTAAAAGTGATTCGAGTGTTGTTACTCACACTGCAAGGAGGGCGCGAACTAAAACGTCTTGTCCATCCTAAGGCAGTCTTCCCCATTAAAGTAGGCGGTAAAGCGCTGTCGCAACGGGTGGTCGATGCGGTATGGGGATTTTTCTCCGCGTATGCATTAGTGTTTGTATTGTGTATGTTGGGGCTCATCGCCTCAGGTATGGATGAATTAAGTGCTTTCTCCGCTGTGGCAGCAACGCTTAATAACTTAGGGCCAGGGCTCGGTGAGGTATCTGTACATTTTGCTAATGTTAATGATGCTGCCAAGTGGGTACTTATTGTTTCAATGCTATTTGGTCGACTAGAGGTGTTCACACTTCTTATCTTATTTACACCGACATTTTGGAGAAGTTAGGTTTTCGTGAAAAGTACTATTATTTTGTATTCAACCCGAGAAGGGCAAACCCATAAAATTGCGCAGTTTATGGCAGAACAGATTGGTAACGATAGCTGTGAATTGGTTGATCTGCACCAAGCTGATGATTTAGATCTGAGTTTATATAGCAACATCATTATTGGCGCATCTATTCGTTATGGTCACTTTAATAAGAAGCTGTACCAATTTATCGAGCAGCATAAAGAGCATTTAACCTCAGAGGGTGCATCTTTCTATAGTGTTAACTTAACCGCTCGCAAACCGGGTAAGGATACGCCAGAGGGGAGTGTCTATATCCAGAAGTTTTTAAAGCGCTCACCATGGCAACCTAAACATATTGGTGTGTTCGCTGGTGGACTGTATTACCCACGATACTCATGGCTCGATCGAGTGATGATTCGTTTTATTATGTCTATGACAGATGGTGAGACGGATACAAGCAAAGAAGTTGAGTATACCGACTGGGAAAAAGTTGCTCTATTTGCCAAAAAGGTTACTGAATAGCAGACAAAATAGACAGAAAACACGGCTTTCGGTGCTTTTTTCTTCGAAATAGAAAAAAATCAAAGAAAAGTGAAAAAAGCCCTTGCCAATGTGAGCCAGGTCTCTATAATGCGCCCTCACTGACACGGAGCACACAGCCTAACGGCAGCAGCGAGTCAGAGGTCAAAACCTTCTCAAAAAGGTTTGCGAAAAAAGTTTTAAAAAAGTGTTTGAC
Organism: Vibrio litoralis DSM 17657; assembly: GCF_000426765.1. Classification (GTDB taxonomy): domain Bacteria; phylum Pseudomonadota; class Gammaproteobacteria; order Enterobacterales; family Vibrionaceae; genus Vibrio; species Vibrio litoralis. Next base: position 14,264 of record NZ_AUFZ01000010.1, read on the forward strand.
ACGAACTTTTAAATCGCTAAAATGGCCGCCCTGTTCAATGAGGCGCACTAAGCGATTTCAATAAGAACAACGCTCTTTAACAATTTAAACCTATCAATCTGTGTGGGCACTCGTTGATGATAATCAATACAGCTCGTCTCTTTTAACGAAGAGAGGAAGCAACAATGATTTCAATGAACTGAGTGACCAAATCGATTATTAGTTTACTAATAATTGGCACAGTCAATTCATTACCATTCTGTTGGAATGGTAATAGCTTTAAAGTTACTTCTTCTTTTAAGAAGAATAGTTTTGAAGTCAGTATTCGTTGAGTCACAAAATCTTAAATTGAAGAGTTTGATCATGGCTCAGATTGAACGCTGG
>NZ_AUFZ01000013.1 GCF_000426765.1 Vibrio litoralis DSM 17657
AGTTGAATGTCGCCAGTTACGTCAGTTGTACGGAAGTAGAACTGTGGACGGTAACCTTTGAAGAATGGAGTATGACGACCACCTTCATCTTTCGAAAGTACGTATACTTCTGATTCGAAAGTTGTGTGTGGGTTGATTGAACCTTTCGCTGCCAATACTTGACCACGTTCAACGTCATCACGCTTAGTACCACGTAGAAGTGCACCAACGTTCTCACCCGCACGACCTTCGTCAAGCAGCTTACGGAACATTTCAACACCAGTACAAGTAGTAAGAGTAGTATCTTTGATACCAACGATTTCTACTTCGTCACCTACGCGTAGGATACCGCGCTCGATACGACCTGTTACAACAGTACCACGACCTTGGATTGAGAATACATCTTCAATTGGTAGTAGGAACGGTTGGTCTACAGCACGCTCTGGTTCTGGGATGTAGTTGTCTAGTGCTTCTGCAAGCTCAACAATTTTATCTTCCCATTGTTTTTCGCCGTTTAGAGCGCCTAGAGCTGAACCTTGGATTACTGGTAAATCATCACCTGGGTAATCATATTCAGAAAGAAGTTCACGAACTTCCATTTCAACTAGCTCAAGAAGCTCTTCATCATCAACCATGTCACATTTGTTCATGAATACGATGATGTAAGGAATACCAACCTGGCGACCAAGTAGGATGTGCTCACGTGTTTGTGGCATTGGGCCGTCAGTTGCAGCAACAACTAGGATACCGCCGTCCATTTGCGCAGCACCAGTGATCATGTTTTTAACATAATCGGCGTGTCCTGGGCAGTCTACGTGTGCGTAGTGACGTGATGGAGTATCGTACTCTACGTGAGAAGTAGCGATTGTGATACCACGCTCGCGCTCTTCTGGAGCGTTATCGATAGATGCGAAGTCTTTAGCTACACCACCGTACACTTTTGCAAGTGTAGTACAGATAGCAGCAGTAAGAGTTGTTTTACCGTGGTCAACGTGGCCGATAGTACCAACGTTTACGTGCGGTTTCGTACGTTCAAATTTTTCTTTAGACATGGATAGTCCCTCTAGGTACGGATTTAGGTGGCTTGAATGACCACGTAACCAAAAAATAATAGTACTTTTTAGTAAAGTAAGTGTATCTCAATCGGAAAATATTGCTTAAAACTGGTGCTGATACCCAGACTCGAACTGGGGACCTCACCCTTACCAAGGGTGCGCTCTACCGGGCTGAGCTATATCAGCACTATATTGTTTTATAAAGTACAAAATTTGGAGCGTGCGGCGGGAATCGAACCCGCATCATCAGCTTGGAAGGCTGAGGTAATAGCCATTATACGACGCACGCACACGTGTAACTCTGAGCGCTATTTTCGCAATTTATTTACATTCATTTTGATTATAAAATAAATGTAAATATGGTGGAGGGGGACGGATTCGAACCATCGAAGGCGGAGCCGGCAGATTTACAGTCTGCTCCCTTTGGCCACTCGGGAACCCCTCCAAATTTTTTATTGCTTGCCGCCTCTTTATCTAAATAAAAAGAGATGGTGCCGACTACCGGAATCGAACTGGTGACCTACTGATTACAAGTCAGTTGCTCTACCTACTGAGCTAAGTCGGCGCAAGTGGAGCGAATTCTATTGAATGTTCCAAAAGCTTGCAAGGGTAAAATGCAAAAAACCATTATTTTCATTAATGGAATAAGAAATTGGGTATAAATAAGGCAAAAACTTGCTAATTTATTACTAAAGTCACTTAACGCTTATTTGAAATCAACGGCGCTTGGTGTATCTTCGCTCATCCTTTTTGGTTATTTTCGAGTCTTTCTATGAATCCGTACCTTTCATACAATCGAAGTCAGTGGTCTGAATTACGTAATTCTGTACCAATGACACTGACCCCTGAAGACTTGGAAGAACTACAAGGGATCAATGAAAGCCTGTCGATGGAAGAAGTGACAAAAATTTATTTACCACTATCTCGTCTACTCAATTTATATGTCGAAGCTCGCCAAAGCCGCAATCAAGTACTGCATCAATTCTTTAATAAACAAGAAAAATCGCCTCCCTTTATTATTGGTATTGCAGGAAGTGTCGCGGTTGGCAAAAGCACCACTGCAAGATTATTAACCGCCTTGTTATCTCGCTGGGAAAACCACCCTAAAGTCGAACTGATTACAACGGACGGTTTTTTACACCCTAATGAAACCTTGCTGAATAATAATTTGATGACTAAAAAGGGCTTCCCTGAGTCTTACGATACTAAGTCACTGGTTGAGTTTTTAAGTGATGTCAAAGCTTGTAAGCGAAACATTCAAGTACCTCTTTATTCACACATTACTTACGATATTACTGATGAAGTTAAGGTGGTAGATCAACCGGACGTGTTGATTATTGAGGGGTTAAATGTTCTACAAAGTGGTAGTGATTACCCAGAAAGCCCTTTCAAAGTATTTATCTCTGACTTTTTGGATTTTTCTATTTATGTTGATGCGGATACTCAACAGATAGAAGAATGGTATGTTTCTCGGTTTATGAAGTTGCGTAAAGGGGCATTCACCAAGCCCGGCTCGTACTTTAGTCATTACACCAAACTCACTGAGCAAGAATCGATCGATAAAGCTAAGAGTATTTGGAACTCTATTAATGGCATCAACTTACAGCAAAATATTCTACCGACCAAAGATCGAGCACAGCTAATATTACGCAAAGGTGCTGATCATATGGTAGAAGAGGTTCACCTAAGAAAATAGCACTAGTTGGTTGCGTCGATTAGTCTGCTTTTCTTAATGAAATCTCACCACCAACATAAGTTTCTAACCCTTGTTCGGTTTCCAGTAAAATACCGCCTTGCTGGTTGATACCTTTACCGATACCGTAAACTTCTTTGTTACCCATTAATAACTTGATGGGCTTATTTTTAAAATTATCCAATTCATTCCAGCGCTTCACAAACGAGGCCATGCCTTGCTCCTCATATTGTTCAAGCACCTGTTGCCAAGCTCTGATCAACTCTATTACCAGTTGATTTCTTGATGGCATATTATCATTGAACACTTGATTTAAATTGGCCCACGGCTGATCGATAGCATCGGTATCTGCCTTCATATTAATGTTCAGACCCATCCCTACTACCAGATGAGCAACACCACCTGTTTGTGCAGACATTTCGACCAAAATACCGGCTAGTTTTTTATCTTCGAAATAGAGATCATTGGGCCATTTTAATTTCAGGCCTGTCGCGCCTAAAGCTTCTAATGCATCAACAATCGCAACACCGATAGCAAGGCTTAACCCCATTGCTGCGGCGACTCCCGACTCCAACTGCCAATACATTGAAAAGTATAGGTTAGAACCAAAGGGAGATGCCCACTGACGCCCTCTTCTTCCTCTACCTTTAGCCTGATACTCCGCCACGCAAACCGCACCACTCGGTAAAGAATCGATACTGTCGAGAAGGTACTGATTGGTTGAGTCAATAACTGGAAATAGCTCAACGGGAACCGATGAGGCAGACTGGATAATGTCGTAATCTAATAAGTCTATAGATGAAGAAAGCTGATAGCCTTTTCCTTGAACTCGATAGATATCAATCCCCCACTCTTGGATCCCTTTGATATGTTTACTAATTGCCGCCCGTGAGATACCAAACAGCTCACCTAAATCTTCGCCTGAATGAAACTCACCATCCGACAATTGTTTGATAATACGTAGCTTAACGTCGTGTAATTTCGGTTTGCTATCTGTCATGGTGTACCAATTTAATTATTGAAAGCGATCTGCAAAGGTAATTTCTAAACGCGTCTCTTGGGTAGCATTAAAGAATCGCACTTCATGCTCCAATTCCACGCCATATTTATCCAGCACAGCATGTTTAACATACCAAGCAAGTTCAAGAACATCATTAGAGGTCGCATTATCGACATTTACAATAACCAGAGCTTGTTGCGGATGTACTTGCGCACCACCTATCTGGTGACCTTTCAAGCCGCAACGATCAATCAGCCAACCTGCCGCAATTTTAACTCCACCTTCAACTTCAAACCCGTTCAGATCAGGGTAAAGCGCTTGTAATTCTAAGTAATTCTCATGGCTAATCACTGGGTTTTTGAAAAAGCTGCCGGCATTACCCGTGACATTAGGATCTGGCAGTTTAGAGCGGCGAATATCACACACATGCTCAAATACTGCATGAGGCGTGGTAAGCAAATCTTTTTCTGATTTTAATGGGCCGTAGGTAAAATTAGGTTGCCACTTCAAAGGGAGCTTTAACCCAATAGAGGTGATGATAACTTTACCCAATAAGTCATTTTTAAATATCGAGTCTCGATAACCAAACAAACACTCTTGAGCACTTAAGCGAATAATATCGAATGACTCGAGATCTAAGTATTCAACATAATCACATATATCTTTAAATTCAACGCCATAAGCGCCAATGTTCTGTATAGGAGCACTACCGGCACAACCTGGAATTAAGGCTAAATTTTCTAAGCCAGGGATGCCTTGTTCTAATGTCCATTTCACTAAACTCGGCCAATCTTCACCGCCCGCGATAGTTAAATAAATAGAATCATCACGGGTAGTAACAGTTTTTCCCAGTAGTTTATTAATGACGACCACACCATGAAAAGGTTCGGTGAATAGCACATTACTGCCTTTGCCCAAGATCAACTTAGGTAAGTCTTGCCACTCAGGGCTGCGGTAAGCGGAAATTAAGTCATCTACCGTTGTCGCTTCCACAAGAGCATCACAAGGCACATCAATGCCAAAAGTATGGAAAGGTTTGAGGTTTACATTATTATTTACATTCATACGTTTGATTACCTAAGCGCGTGTCGTACTATTCTACCTTATACATTTAATAAACACAGTGCCTGTATGATTGAAGTTAATTTTCAACCGCTTGAAAGTATTAAAATACCGCTCATTAAGCCTATCTATAAAGCTTTCTACCCTTCGGCCAAACCGAAAAAAAATGAACAAATCGTCGTTGGTTACCATCAACAGAAAATTATTTGTATTGTCCGGTTTCGCCCCATTGAAAACTTTACGCTTCTCACTGGTATGTTAGTTATCCCAGACTACCGACAACAAGGTATCGCTAGCCAATTATTAGCATTTTGTCAGGCTCATTATTTATCCGAGAATAGTTTCTGCTTCGCCTACCAGCACCTTGAATCGCTATATCAATCGGCGGGGTTCTCTGTAGTGGAAGTCGAACAGCTTCCCAATTCACTGCAACAATTATTCATACGTTACACCAGTACCGGCAAAAAACTTCTACCAATGCGATATCTACCTACAGTTCTGACATAACTTCTTGTTCATATGTAGGAATAATGACGATTAATTTGGTAAAATAATAAGCCAAGACATTAGCAGCATATAAGGTTCATAAAAATATGATAGCTAGTAAGGAATTACTCGAACAGCTACCAACCATAGCTCAAGATCCAAACGCTTTTGAAGTGCTCTTTTCAGCACAACAATTCCGTGATCGGCTATTGTCTGAAATCAAACAAGCAACACAACGCATTTACCTTGTCGCCTTATATCTCGAAGATGACGACGCTGGCCGTCAAATTCTGACCGAACTCTATGAGGCAAAACAACGCAACCCTGAGCTTGATGTTACGGTGTGTGTTGACTGGCACCGAGCGCAACGCGGATTAATTGGTGCCGCTCAAAGCGAAGGTAATGCGGCTTTATATAAAGAATTTGCACAAAAGTACCAGCATCCAATTTCTATTTTAGGCGTGCCTGTTCGCGGGAAAGAAGTTTTTGGTGTATTACATCTCAAAGGCTTTATCATTGATGATACCGTTATATACAGCGGTGCGAGCCTAAATAATATCTACCTACACCATAGTGATAAATACCGTTTTGACCGCTACCATGTCATGGCAAATCCAGCGCTAGCTAATTGTATGGTGCAATATATTCAGCAAAATATTAGCAACAGTCCAGCGGTCAATTGTTTATCACAAGTAGCGAGGCCTGCAACTAAAACGTTAAAGCCAGTGATCAAACAATTTCGCGCTCTGCTTACTCAATCTCGATATGAGTTCACTCCAGAGATAATTAAACAAGGCGAAGTGGGTATCACACCATTAGTAGGAGTTGGTAAGCGTCGCAATAAACTAAATCTACATATTAATAATCTTCTAGCTTGCGCCGAAAAAGAAATCACGATCCTGACACCGTATTTCAACTTTCCTAAAAGTATCGCTAAAGAAGTAAAAAGAGCGATAAAACGAGGCGTTAAGGTGACCATCATTGTCGGAGATAAAACCGCCAACGATTTTTATATTCCGCCAGAAGAAGATTTTAAGACCATCGCTGGCCTACCTTACTTATACGAGCTCAACTTACGTCATTTTGCCCGTATCAATGAAGGCTATATCGCGAGTCGCCAACTATCGATTCACCTTTGGAAGCATGATAATAATAGCTTCCATCTAAAGGGAATGTGGATTGATAAAAAATACATGCTAATCACAGGCAATAACTTTAACCCTAGAGCCTGGAAATTAGATTTAGAGAATGGCTTGCTGATTAAAGATACCGAGCAATTACTTACCGAACAGTTTGAGAATGAACTCTCATCTATTCTCGAACATACCAATTTAATCGGCAGCTATAAGCAATTAGACACTCTTGAAGATTACCCTGAAGATGTACAAAAGCTCATACGTAAAATTAAAAGAGTCAAAGCAGACCGAATCTTAAAGCAAATCCTATAGACTTACCTATCTAGCCCAAGTTATCTACTTGGGCTTTTTTCATGATCAGATAAACACTACCTCACTCGAGACTCCCCTTAGCCATATCCTTTTTATTCACAATACAGTCATTTTAACGTGTTGATTAGCGTTCCATAAGAGTGAGTAAGAATCTTCTATAAGAGAATCAATTTTCACTTTCGACAAACGAAAAAAAAACCTGACTCTTTCGAATCAGGTTTCTTAAAATAAGTGGCGGAGTGGACGGGACTCGAACCCGCGACCCC